>NZ_BCVE01000008.1 GCF_001591585.1 Niallia circulans NBRC 13626
ATCTTCTATTTTGTTTTCATCATCCGAAATATGCTTTGTTCGCCTTAAAATGGCATTTATCTTCGCCAATAAAATTCCTACACTGAAAGGTTTTGTCACATAATCATCCGCACCTAGTTCCATGCCTCTGATTTGTTCACCCTCTTCACTTCGTGCTGATAAGATAATGATAGGCATTGTGTGACTTTTTCTAATTCGTTTCAAATAATAAAAGCCATCAAATGACGGTAAATTGATATCAAGTATAATTAGTTTAGGTTCAATTTGATCAACGGTATCCAAAATACGATCAAAATCTTCAACAGTAAATACTTCGTAGTCGTAAGCAGTCAAATACTTTTTTATATATTTTATCAACTTCAAATCGTCCTCTATTAGAAGTATTCTCATCACTTACCTCCAAGATTATTAATACTGGGTCTAACTCTGTTTTTCTACTGTATGTCTATTCCTAAAATTTCACTATTTAGTAGACTAAGTTTACTAATGCTCACTAAAATATATAACATAATGATTACTTTTTCACCTACCAATGTTCTATCCAGTGCAGCTCTAGTTACATTTATAATTTTACAAATTTATTTACGGCATACCTCTTTCTTTATATAGCTCTACTGCAAAATTCATTCCTGAGTGATTTTTATGATCTTTCTTTAACCAGCCTTTAAACTTACCTTTCTTTCTTAGCCAGATCAATCTCTTCACGTTGGCGCATACGGATAAGATCTAACTCTAATTAGTTAACTCAAGCCGTTACTGTAAGAAGAATTGGCTGTATGGATTATCCTTTGATAAATCTAGCCATGTCTCCTTGATTGATTTTAAGCTTGCCTTTTACTCCGTATTAAATCAATCATTACAAATAAACCTTATGTACTTCGAGTGATTCGAGTTAGGTTGGTAAAATAAATAATGTCACTTTTCTGTAAATCCTCTAACACTTTTTGAAATTGTTCACGATTTTTTGCTGCTCCAAAAACTTTTTCTTCGTATAGAAAATATCCATTGCGATTTCGTTCCATTGCTCAAATTACCTTGATGAATATTGGCTAGTCGAACTGACACGAATATAACCGATTAGTCGCAATACATTACCTCGTTGTTAGTCTTATGAGATACTGTTAACTATGATTTTATCAGTCTACTACACTTGTATCAATAGAGTTAATTAACTGAATAATTACGGAAATGAGATGATAGCGAGAGGCAGAAAATTGCTTACTCAGGAGCAGTGACAGGCTCTTATGCAAATTCTTGAAGATGAATGGATATTGTGAACCTACTACGCTTTTTCCAAACGAGATTTAGAAATCATTAATATGTGAAGAAGAGAAGTTAAACCGTTTGGGTTCTTATCCCGGATGTCCATACACTCTTGATCAAAAGCATCCCAGACTCAGTGTTACATTATACAAGGAAACAAATAGGTGCCACTCTATCTTCGCTCAGCCTTTATCCTCTAAAAAGAAAGACACTTTGGGCTAATTGGTGATTATGAAGAAGAGAATAAAATAACATTTTTAAAATGGAACTTTTCTATCTCATTAATCGTAGATAGATTATAAATAAAAAAGGAGAGAGATTGCCTTGAAAATGACACTCTGGATTATAGTAGGAATTATTATTTTGTTAAGTTTCATGATAGGAATTGGAATTTATATGTTTAAGAAAGAAATCACCAAGAAGGAACCTGAATATATTTTTCAATTTATTAAAGAGAATGCAAAAAGTGAAAGAGTTTCACTTTCAATCAATTATAATAAACAAAAGTGGGTAGAAGTTAATCAAAATAAACAGTTACCTTTAGCAAGCACTGTAAAAATTATTATCGCCATGGAATATGCACGACAAGCAGCACAGGGGAAAATTGATCCGCTACAAGAAGTAAGTTTAGAGGAACTAAACACCTTTTATATTCCTAAAACCGATGGAGGAGCACATGATGCTTGGATTGCTAACCTAAACGATGGTAAAGAGACAAATAAAGTTCATTTAAGTGAAGTAGCTAAGGGAATGATTGCTTATAGCTCAAATGCAAATACCGAATACTTAATTAATGTGCTAGGGCTTCAAAACATCAATACTTTCCTAGAAAACTTAGGTATTTCAAATCATGAACCTTTGTATCCGATAGTAAGTGCATTGTTTATCCCTACCCAGCTAATGAATGAGCAAAAATTATCTAAACAAGAAATGCTAGAAGCAATGAAAAGTATGGATATTTCTGAATATCGTAAAAGAGCGATGGATATACACAATAAATGGCTAAACCACCCACCAACTGCTGAAGAAAAAAAACAAATAGTGAAGAATTTAGACATGGATGTTCAAAGAATATGGTCCAATCGTTTACCACGATCAACTTCAGAGGATTATGTATATATTATGGAAAAACTAAATAACAAAACATATTTTGATAAAGATACATATAAATATCTTGATCCAGTAATGGAACAGTTAATGGAAAATCCAAACAATCGAGAATGGCTTGTTCATGCCGGGCAAAAGGGCGGATCTACAGCGTTTATTATTACAACGGCAATGTATGCTACAGATAAAGACGGTAACCAGACAGAATTGGCCTTTTTTGCAAATGATTTGACTTCATTAGAACAAACAAAACTATCTCGAAATTTGAATGGCTTTAAACTGAAATTTTTAAAAGACGCTGAATTTCGCACACTAATACAAAAAGAATTATCTATACTAGAAAGTCGAATTCCTTAATGTTGATAGGAATTCGACTTTCTAGATGGTAACTTACTGCGTATGATATCCTCATTTAGTTGCAGACCCTATTATGTTCTTGAGATGTTAATTCCCCCTGCCGTTATCCAGATAGGCGCGTTTAGTTGTTTTCTTTAACATATTCTTCAAGAATTTTAGAAATTCCATAGTTAAATTTCTCTCAGATCCAATTTGTTTAAGAGAATCCTTAACCTGAATATATATTTCTAAAAACATTTTGAGAATAATACATAAGATGCATCGATGTTATTGCAGGCACTCTCTTTATCGGATAAAACAAAAACCCATCGCTTAGCAGAAAGGTTAATTCTCCTATGCTATGGGGATGGATAACTCTTATACTTCGTTGACTCAGGGTTGTTTCTCAATCCGATAGCCAAGTGCTTCAATTGCATACTCAATACCTTGTTCTAATGTTGCAAAGGTATGGATATCTTTTAAATCTACACCTGATTGGATAATTTGCACACTTAAATCTGGATTAATTCCTACGAGGACGCATTCTCCGCCAATTAATTCAATTGCCTTAACCAATTCTTGCAGTCGGAAAATAATAAACTGATCGAATTCGCTTATTCCCGTTAAATCAAGAAGTAAATAACTTGCTCGACGTTCGGAAAATTCCTGCAAACCTTTTTGCAGTAAATCTTCAAAACGCTCTTCATTAAATTTCCCGATTAGAGGAATGGCTAGGATGCCCTTCATAACAGGCATGACTGGTGTAGATAAATGCCTGATCAAAGTGGATAGCTCTTTCGTCCGATTCTCAACCATTGTTTCTAATTCTGTAATGTATTTTGTTTCTTTCCCTCTTGCTAGTTCATGGACACTTTGATGGGGAGTATGGTCAGAAACGAATATGTTTAATTCATCATATTCATCTCCCCTCGTTTGACTTTTAGTTAACTCATACCACATCTTCTCTTTAAATAGTCCGCTAAAAACACCTGCCCAATGACTCGGTAATAAAACAGCAGATTGGTTTGGATTTAAAGATTGGAAGATTCGGTGCTCCCATGAATTTTTCAAACGTACCGTTACCGTTTGCTTGTCTTTGTTAAACGCTGTTATCGTTACATTTCCCCAGCCCGCACTGGAATATATTTCACTATATTTCTTGATAATTTCTTCAATGGAAAAGCGATTTTGATAATAATCATTTACTAATAGCCCCATCCGGAAACCAGTTGTCTCAAAAACGGCGTTAGATGCATCAGGACCAGAAATTTCCATGATAGTACTTAAAAATATTTCAAATGCATTATCCCAAAATAAAAGAGCCGGTGCGCCATCAAAATGGAAAACACCGTTTTCGCTATTCCATGAAAATTCACTGGATTCGATCTGAATTTTTTGATTTGATTCTTTTGTCAAACCTCTCCCTCGCTTTCATACATTCGTAAATGTTTCTAATTCTATCTGGTATTAAAACAAAAAAGTACTATGCGGATAATTTTTCGTTTAAAGAAAATAAAAATAAATAAGCTAATTTTAACGCATCGCCGATTTGCATTTCTTTATGGAAGCCATTGATTTTTTCTAACGGGAAATTGACATCCCAAACTCCATCGTTACCATTGAACATTAAATGGAAAGACGTATCATCTCCTGTTAGTTGATTCTCCATAAATGCTCGAATTTCTTTTTCTGTTTTTTTAGGACTCTTTAATCCACATAAAACTTCATAGGTACCAAAAACAGAATCGACTTCTAAGGACATTGAATCGACAGAGACAATGTCAAATGCTTTTGTCTCTACATAGAGATAAATGTCTATATTTCTCTCTAAATAGTCTACAGTATCCTCAAGAATCCTTTCTTGAGCGTTTTCCTGCACAACTTCGTCTGTTTCTTTATTGGCAAGCTCCATATATAAATCAGAAAAGCGCTCAGCTGTCTGTTCCATCACCATATGATCGTCCACAAGGCCAACTTTTCTAACATAATTCATTTCCTCTTCGAAAAGAACTACTTTCCCTCCGTTTTGTGATTTGCACTCTTCTATATACTTATTCATTTCGTTTTTTAACAATGGAATGAACTCCTTTCTCTATACAATTGTTTCTTTTTTATATTTTTGTCTGGTGGAAAAACCACCTTTGGAACTAAGAATTAGGGTAATACGCTTAAAATTCTCCCTTTAAATCCTTAAAAGGACCTTCAAGCAAATCGCATGCCTTCTTTATCTTTTTCCATTTCGTTTTTTAGGTTTCGCCCATTTTTTTGTTGGAGATTGGGTTGAATTTCCCCTATGTTTATTATTTGTTGAAAGTGGCTTACGCTTATTGTCACTCCCCTTTTTTTCTGATGGAGACGAACGAAAATCTTCGCCCTTATTTTTTGTATGGCTTTGTTTTTTGTAAGACTTTTTAGCTGGTTGTGATTCTTCCCTTTTTTTAGTTGAATCTTTCTTTTTGGGTTGCTGTATTTTTTCAATTTTTATATCTAATTGATTCTCTATTGAATCTAACAATGGTCTATCATCAGATGAATAAAAGGTAACCGCATATCCTTCTGTACCAGCTCTTCCTGTTCTGCCGATTCGGTGGACATAAGACTCCGCATCTTGAGGAATATCATAATTATATACATGTGTAATTCCATCAATATCTAAGCCTCTTGCTGCTACATCTGTCGCAATTAACAATTGAAATTTTCCATCGCGAAATGCTTTCATTACTTGCTCTCTTTTTGTCTGCGATAAATCTCCGTGTAATTGGCCACAGCTAAATTTATTTGCAAGTAATACTTCGTATAATTTAGTTACACGACGTTTCGTACGGCAGAAAATGACTGCCATATACGGATTCGCTTCCTTCACTAAGGTCATTAATGTACCTTGCTTGGCACGATCAGTTGTATGTATACTAACTTGCTTAACGGTTTTTGCAGGTCCTTGTTTTGCTTCAACAGTAAAATAGTCGGCATTTTTCGTATATTTCTTCGCAAGCTTTTCGACTTCCTTTGAAATAGTCGCAGAAAATAGCATTGTTTGTCTTGATTCAGGGATACGTCGTATAATATAGCTAATCTCCTCTAAAAAGCCAATATGAAGCATTTGATCTGCTTCATCTAATACAAAATAGGAGATTTTGCTTAAGTCGATTGTTCCTCGTTTTATATGGTCAATTAATCTACCTGGTGTCGCTACGACTATGGAAACGTCTTTTTGTAAGACTTTCAATTGTTTTTCGACATCTTGTCCCCCATATACAGCAAGAACATTTATTGCTTCTTGTTTCATTTTCATGATTTCATTTGTTATTTGAATAGCAAGTTCTCTAGTTGGTGTTAAGATTAGAGTTTGAATATGATTTGCATCGATACTCATTTTTTCTAAAATCGGCAATATAAAAGCAAAAGTCTTTCCTGTACCTGTTTGTGCTTGTGCGATTACATCACTACCTTTAAGGAGCGGTGTAATAACCTTTGCTTGAATAGGGGTTGGCTGTTTTATTCCTTGTTTATGGAGTTTTTCTATGATTGTTGAAGACAATCCAATGTCTGTAAATGATTGCATGGATTTTACCTACTTTCCGTTCAAATATACGAATTCCATTTTCTTATTTTGGCTTTTTCTATCAAAATTATCAAGTGAAATCATCTTCTGCATAATGAAAAAGACTACAAGTAGAGAGGAAGATGCAAACTCTACCTATAGCCTGATACATGTATATTAATAGCGATTTAATTCTTTTATAATTTCTTCTAAAGCATTTTTGCTTTTGTTCTTTTCCATCTTTTCTGTCATACGTTGCTTGTTTTCTTGCATTTGTTTTAAGGTATGAAGAAAATGCTCTTTTGTTAATGATTCCTCTTCTATCATATAGGAGTAACCATTTTCCGTAAAGACCTTCCCATTTAATATTTGATCTCCTCTGCTTTGCTGTTTGGTTAATGGAATAATAAGCATAGGAATTTTTAAGGCAAGAAATTCAAAAATAGAATTAGATCCGCCTCTCGTAATAACGAATTCTGTAACTGCTAGGATATCAGCTAATTCATTATAGACATACTCAAATTGTTTGTATCCATTTATCCCTGCATGCTCTTCTGAAAGATTTCCTTTCCCACATAGATGCACAATTTGATAGGATTGTAATAATGTATCTAAATTATCTCGAACGATTTCATTTATTTTCTTTGCCCCTAAGCTGCCCCCCATAATCGTAAGAATCGGCTTTTGACTAGTAAAACCAAGGAATAGTTTCCCTTTAGAGGCAGATCCAGTTAATATTTCTTTTCGAATTGGAGAACCGATTGCTTTGCTTTTTTCTTTTGGCAGATAATGTAAGGTTTCATCAAAAGATGTAAAAATTTTCGAAGCAAAACGGACAGATAACTTATTAGCTAAACCGGGTGTTAGATCACTCTCATGAAGAATGACAGGGATTTTCAATTGACGGGCTGCGATGACAACAGGTACAGATACAAATCCACCTTTTGAGAAAACAACATTTGGTTTGATTTTCTTTAAAATTTTTCTTGCGTCATAACAGCCTTTCATTACTTTGAATATATCTTTTATATTTTCTTTTGATAAATATCTTCTTAATTTGCCACTCGAAATAGAATAATATGGGATGTCAATCTTTTCGATTAAGTCCTTTTCAATACCCGCTTTACTGCCAATATACGAAATATCCCAGTCCTGTTTATTTAATTCATTTATGATAGCGATATTAGGGGTAACGTGGCCGGCAGATCCCCCGCCTGTAAACACAATTTTCTTCAAAGTAGATTCGACTCCTATTCTTCGTATCGATTTTCACAGCGAAAAAGCCAGAAGTTAGTATAGAGATCCCGGCTTTAACTAGTCTAATATATGATGGTTACACTAATTTCAGAATCTTTTCAATGGCGTATGCAAACCCATCCTCATTATTACTTTTAGTGACGTCACTTGCTCTTTTTTTGATTTCTTCAGGAGCATTTTCCATGGCAAAAGATCTTGTTGATACTTCAAATTGTGTAATATCATTACCTCCATCACCAAAGGAGTAAATCTCATTAAAAGTAAGATTCCGAAGTTTTTCATACCGTCTTATCGCTTTCCCTTTTTGTGCTTCACTTGATGTGATTTCACAGTTGTTAGGAAAAGAAGAGGAAAACGAAATAGTCTCATATTTTCTAAGCACTTCTTTAACGTGATCGATTTTGTCTAGTTGTGTTTCATCGACAACGGCGATTAACTTATAAATTTTTACATCCTTTAAATGCAGGATCGCTTCATAATCTTGTTGATCAAAGAGTGCTTGAATCTCATCCCAAGATTTGCCGCGAAGCATTGGCAATGTTCCTGGAAATCCACCTTGATTCGTATAAACTAGAACTCCTACTTCCAAGTTTTGTAATGCTTTAAGCAAAGTTTGATATAAATCAATGGAAATTTGTGTTTCATATAATAGCTTTCCTGTTTGGTCATACATCATGCTGCCATTTAAACAAAAAATGGGAAGTTCTAATTCTTTTACGCCGTCTACTTTAATAACATCTGCGTATTGACGTCCTGTATTTAAAATTACTTCTATATGTTCATCCTTTAATTTCTGGATAATCGTGCGATTTGCTTCAGATATTTGATGATGGTCATCTAGTAAGGTACCATCTAAATCTATTGATACGCATTTCATTATTCGTTTTTCCCCCTAGTAATTCTAACAATTGTTTTCTTTCAATATTGTAGCATATTTGCATACTGCTTTGTCTTTTCCGTTTATCGTTTCGGTTAGCTATTACTTTTCTTTTCTACGTGTTTCTAATGGTTCTAGGATTGCCTCAATATCTAACCGCTTAGACTCTAAAAATGGTGGAAGGGCAAGAGATTCACCTAAATGTTCTAGATCTTCGTCTGTCGCAAATCCAGGACCATCTGTGGCAATTTCAAACAAGATTCCATTCGGATCTCTAAAATACAGTGATTTAAAATAAAAACGATCTACATATCCTGAGTTTTGAAAGCGAGCATTATTCACCTTTTCAATCCAATAATAAAGTTCTTCCTCATTATCCGCTCGTAAAGCTACATGATGAACGCCACCTCTGCCAAGACGCTGCACTTTCAAATCATTTCGCTCCTCTAGATGAATCTCCGCCCCAGAGCCACCCTCACCTGTTTCGAATACCAGAATAGGTGGTTGATTCTCCATAGTGGATGGATACGAAGTTTTTAAGCGGAATCCAAGTAAATCAGTTAAAACGCTAATAGTTGCTTCTGGACGTCTTACCGTTAATTGTACTGGTCCAAGACCTGTAATCGCAAACTCTGCTGGTATAGAACTCTTTGCCCAAGGTATACCAGCCTTCACCCCATTATCGTTTTCATCAGATACTAAAAAGAACCGTTGTGTTTCAAAATCTCTAAATTCTAATGTTAATCTGCCTGCTCTCTCTAGGATTTCTCCGTGTTTAACATTGTATTCTTCGAACCGTTTTAGCCAAAATTCTAATGCTTTATCACATGGAACACGTAAAGAAGTAGCAGAAATACTGCTTACTCCTTCTCTATTAAGAGCCATATGGGGAATTTCAAAAAATGTTAGTTCTGTTCCTGGTCTGCCTTGCTCATCCCCATAAAATAAATGATAAACAGAGGGGTTATCTTGATTGACTGTTTTCTTTATGAGCCGTAGACCTAAAATATTTGTATAAAAAGAGTGATTTTCTTTTGCTTTTGCCGTCATCGCAGAAACGTGATGAATTCCTTTTAAATTCATTTGCGGTTTGCTCCTTCTAAATTATGTATAATGAAAAGGATTTAATTTTATTTTAACTGGATTGATATCTGCATACCAAAAAAGGGCATCTGTACCATATTTGTTTCCTGACATGATAGTATAATAAAGATGCCCTGTTCATTAAATTATATTTCTAAATCAAGTTGTACAGGACAATGATCGCTTCCCATTATATCACAATGAATAGTTACATCTTGGATTCGCTCCTTTAATAGGTTAGAAACGATAAAATAGTCAATACGCCAGCCAATATTTCTTTCTCTTACTTTCGCCATATAACTCCACCATGTGTAGACATCTGTTCGCTCTGGGTATAGATATCGAAAGCTATCAACAAACCCTAATTCAAGTAAGCTTGTCATTTCGTTTCTTTCTTCTGACGTGAATCCCGAGTTTCCAATATTCGGCTTCGGATTTTTCAAATCTATCTCTTGGTGAGCCACATTTAAATCCCCACAATAAATAACAGGTTTAATACCTTCTAATGATAATATATAGTTCTTTAGTTGTTTTTCCCATTCAACACGATAAGATAATCTGCTTAAATCTCGCTTTGAATTAGGGGTATATACATTCAGTAGGAAGAAGTCTTTAAATTCCAAGGTAATGGCTCTTCCTTCCACTTCCTCAAAGTCTTCCCCAATGCCATATTGAACAGAAAGGGGCTTTTTCTTTGTAAAAACGGCTGTTCCTGAATAGCCCTTTCTTTCTGCATAATTCCAAAACTGATGATAGCCTTCTAATTCAAGTTTAATTTGTCCTTCTTGTAACTTTGTCTCTTGAAGACAAAAGATATCTGCATCTATTTGCTGGAAAAAATCAAGAAAGCCTTTTTTAACACAAGCTCTTATTCCATTAACATTCCAAGTTACTAATTTCATGTAATTTACTCCTAACTATATCAATCTTCTAATTATTAAGGGTATCATGAAATAGCTATTCATTAAAGGATTATATCTTGGCAGAAAATGACGCTGTAGACCATCTCAAAATGTTAGAGAAAAATAAAAAGACAAATCGATTTTTCCTAATCATCTATAAATAGGAATGGAAAAATAATGATTTGTCTATTTTTAGTTTACATAACTTTATTATGATAAATTAAATTTCTTTTACTAAATTCTCTGTACTATACTGATAAAGAAGTTCCCTAATTCCCTGCCTTATTTCAGCCCCATACATTGGCATACCATGTCCTGTATATAAAGTCTGCGGTTCTAGCGCTAATAGCTTTTCTATTGATTGGAAGCTAGTATTTATATCTGGTGTAAAGTATGCTGGTGGGCCATGAATCTTTTTTTTCTGAGTTAAAACGGCAAATAATGACTCTTGTTTTACTGTAATCAGTGCATCCCCTGCTAGAAGCAGCCGATCTTTTTCTCTAAATAAGGAAATATGTCCTTCCGTGTGTCCTGGCGTATGAATCCATTTCCAATCATCTAAATATGGTAAGGAACTAGTACTTGAAATAGGCCTGATACTGGAATGAAAATCAATGCCATCTCGCGGGTAAAATGGTGAAAGAAAGGACATCATCCCTTTTTCCCTTAATGGTGTAGGTGGAGGATATTTCTTCTTGCTTTCTAAATAGGGAATTTCTTTTTCATGTATATATACAGGAACATTCCATTTCTTAACGAGTGTTTGTAATGCGCCGATATGATCAAAATGAGCATGAGTTAGAATGATTGCTAATGGTTTCTTTCCCTTGAAAAGTTGATTTGTATTTTTCAAAATAAATGGCGCAGAATAAGGAACGCCTGTATCGATAAGTACCCACTCATCCTTCCTAGCTCCTAATCCAGCTATATATGCTATATTTGCAATTGCTGTACGATAGCCAAAAACATTTTCTGCAATTTTCATTTTTGTGCCTCCACTTTTTCTTTTAGTATGACCAATTCAATAAAAGAAACACCTTATTGAGATTATTTTTCCCTTTACTAGAAGTGCAAATATTGTACTTGAAAGAAAATATTTGATAATTAAAAGGAAAAGGTGTACGATACAGTTAATTAAATAGTTATGATTACACATTATGTGTGATCGCCTTCGGGGTCGGGTGAAATTCCCAACCGGCGGTGATGAGTGGACGTAAAACTCTAAGCCCGTGACCCGTTTTATAAGAGTTAAATTTATAAAACGGTGGATTTGGTGAGAAACCAAAGCCGACAGTAAAGTCTGGATGGGAGAAGGCAAATAACAATAAACAAAATGGTATGATTGATAGAATCAAAAGAATGAATGACTCACCTTTCTTTTTCTGTTTTTCTATAGATATATTTTGTTGTATTTGAGGTGCTGTAATAAGGGTATTCACAGCTGAAGTAATTTCTTCTAAATATACTGAATCTTAGATGGATCTTTTTTCGAAAAGAATGGTGAATTGTCCATTGACAGCGTTATTTACAAACAACAATCTATAAAAAACAGCTATTCTATCGTCCACCACGTTTATTTAAGTATGTATTTGACCCCGTATATGTTTATTATACGGGGTTTTATTTTGTATTTTTTATGGATTTTAAGAGTATTTTTTTGTCACCATAAAAATGATTGACCCCTTGCTATTTAAGAGCTATAAATACAATCTGCAGAAAGGAGGAATTTCCATTGTTTACTGGATTAGTCGAAGAATTAGGCGTTGTAAAGCATAGTAAAAAGACGGGGCACACTATTTCTATAACGATTCAAGCAGAACAGATTCTCGAGGATATGAAAATTGGTGACAGCATTGCCGTAAATGGGGTTTGTCTAACAGTTACTGCCTTCCGTGATTGTTTGTTTACAGTCGATGTTATGCCAAACACGTTTAACGATACGACTTTAAGGCTTCTAAATAGTGGCACAATTGTTAATTTAGAACGAGCAATGGCTGCAAATGGAAGGTTTGGCGGGCACTTTGTGTCTGGGCATGTTGATTGTACGGGCATGATTATATCAACAAAAAAAATAGAAAATAGTACATTAGTTGAAATTCAGATACCAGAGGATCAAATATACCTCGTAATGGATAAAGGATCTATTACCATTGATGGAACGAGTTTAACGATTTTCCAAACGACTCCAACCTCTATTTTTGTATCACTCATCCCGCATACTTCCAAGGTAAGCGTGATTGGGAATAAACGAAAAGGTGAACTAGTGAATATCGAATTTGATCTTTTAGCTAAGTATTTTTATTCCTTTATGAATAGAGACAAAGATCCAGGTATAAAAAAAGACTCACCATTAACTGTTTCATTTTTAAGGGAAAATGGTTTTTAATCATAAATTTATTAACGAAAGGAAGAAAACGATGTTTGATTCCATAGAAGATGCATTAAACGATTTAAAAAATGGCAAAGTGGTGATTGTTTGCGATGACGAAGATCGTGAAAATGAAGGAGATTTTATCGGATTGGCAGATCATGTTACACCAGAAATGATCAATTTCATGGCAAAAGAGGGTCGCGGTCTAATCTGTGTCCCTATTCAACAAGCTTTAGCAGATAGACTACACCTCCCTCCTATGGTTACTAATAGTACTGATCCGAGAAGCACTGCCTTTACGATCAGTATCGACCATAAAGAGACAACAACAGGAATTAGTGCATATGAACGAGCTTTTACTATAAGCAAAATGGTCGATTCAGACGCTAAAGCTGATGACTTTACAAGACCTGGTCACATCTTTCCTCTCATTGCAAAGGATGGCGGTGTGCTAAATCGCAATGGACATACGGAAGCTGCTGTTGACTTAGCGATACTAGCAGGTGCTAATCCCGCTGGAGTGATTGTGGAAGTATTAAAGGAAGACGGAACAATGGCAAGAGTGAATGATTTAAAGCAAATCGCTGAAGAATTTGCTTTGAAAATGATTACGATTCAAGATTTAATTCAATACCGACAAAATTTATTACAAAAGGTGGAATAAAGAATGAAACAAGTATTTGAAGGAAATTTAATTGGAACTGATTTAAAAATCGGGATTGTTGTATCCCGTTTTAATGAATTTATTACAACAAGACTTTTATCTGGAGCAGAAGATGCATTAAATCGACATGGCGTAAACGAGGATAAAATCTCTGTTATGTGGGTGCCTGGTGTATATGAAATTCCCTTAGCAGCCAAAAAAATGGCCGCGTCCGGTAATTATGATGCTATTATTACATTAGGTACTGTTATTCGAGGTGCAACACCTCATTTTGACTACGTAAGCAATGAAGTAGCAAAAGGAGTAGCAAACGTTTCGTTAAGTACAGAAATACCTGTTATCTTTGGAGTTCTTACAACAGAAAACATCGAGCAAGCAATTGAACGAGCAGGTACAAAAGCTGGAAATAAAGGCTGGGAAGCTGCCGTTAATGCAATTGAAATGGGAAATTTATATAATCAATTAACTCAAGCTTAAAAAATACCAAAAAACCTATAAACGAGGCTCTCTCGTTTATAGGTTTCTTTAGCAATACTATATCGGTAAATAAGTAAGCAGGATCCCCCCTAATGTACCCGTCATAACAACAATCCATGGCGGCAGTTTCCAATAAACTAACATCGAAAATAAAATGGCTGCAAAAGCAAAATCACTCGCATCTGAGATACTGCTTGTCCAAATTGGCTGGTAAAAAGCTGAGATTAGAATACCAACAACCGCAGCATTTACCCCCATTAAGGCCCCTTGAATTTTTGGATTTTTTCTGATGAAATTCCAGAATGGCAGTGTTCCTACAATTAATAAAAAGGCTGGCAAGAAGATAGCGAATGTCGCGAGTAGTCCCCCTGCCCACCCATTTAAGACGGTTCCGATATAGGCAGCAAATGTAAACAATGGACCAGGAACTGCCTGGGTTGCACCATATCCAGCAAGGAATGCTTCTTCACTCAACCATCCACCTGGGACAAATTCACGCTCTAAAAGTGGCAATACTACATGTCCTCCTCCAAACACTAAAGAGCCAGATCGATAAAAACTATCAAACATAGCAATCCATTGGTATGAAAATATCTCGCGAATTATCGGTAAAAGAAACAGAAGGGAAAAAAATAAGATCAAAGAAACACATGCTAGTTGTCTTGAAATCGGAAAAGAAATATCTCTATGATTTTGTTGTCTTGCTTGCTGCCTATAAAGAAAATAACTAATGATAGCTGATAAAATAATTACTCCTACCTGAGAAAAAACACTTTGCCATAAAAGAGTAAGTACTAATGCAAAAAGTGCAATCGTCTTTCTTTTTAGATCTGGAGTTAAGTTCTTTGCCATACCTAGTATCGCATGGGCCACAATGGCAGCAGCAACTATTTTTAGCCCATGTATCCAACCTGCATTCCCTATGTCTAATCCCTTTAGTATACTAGCAAAGATCATCAGAGCAATTACAGAAGGAAATGTAAATCCTAAAAAAGAAATAATCCCACCGAGGAGTCCTCCCCGTAAAATTCCTATCCCTATCCCCACCTGACTGCTTGCCGGACCAGGCATGAATTGACTAAGGGCTACTAAATCAGCATAGCTTTTCTCATCCATCCATTTCCTTCGACTTACATACTCATCGTAAAAATAGCCTAAATGTGCAATGGGTCCACCAAATGATGTCAATCCTAGCTTTATAGAAATAAGGAAAATTTCTAAAAAATTTGTCCTATGCTTCGATTGTTGTCCTTTTTTCAATGATAAACCTCCCAATTAATTAGTAACCTTTATCATAAAGGACGAAGCTTATTTAACCAAGGATGGAAAAGAAAAATTTACATAAAATTTAGAAAAGCATTAAATGATTAAAAGAATGCTCCTTTATCACTTAACGCTTTAGTTAACATAATGAAATTATTGTAAATCCTCAATGGCTTTACTAACTGCAATTGTCAATTCTTCTGCGATTTCTTCTAGCTTTGGCTCCATAAGATTATTTGTTATAGTAGGAAAAGTACCTGTTGAATTAATTTCTAAATAGCCTGTCATTTTCGTATAATTGGCATCCTTTACCTCTACCATAAAATAGCCATTTCCTGTAAAATGATCATTAATTCCTTCTAAGTCAAAGGTAACCTTTGTAGGTTCTTTCCACTCTAATATCGTTACTTTCATTTCTACTTTTTTCTTAAAAAGCCCCATATCAATTTTAAATTCCCAAGTTGATACTGTATCGTTGATGATTTCATGGTTCACATATCCTGGTACTAATGGTGCCCAGTTGTTCATGGAGCGAACAAAATCCCAAACTTTTTTTGCATTTGCATGGACGATAATTGAATGCTTTTTACTTGGCATCAAAAACACTTCCCTTATCTTTCATTGACAGACTTATTCTTGCTTTTATCGTCTTCCTTTTCCGTTCTAGCAAATATAAGAGGTTGTTTTTTACTATAACATCATGGATATATATATGCTGTCAATTGACCGATTATGAATCAGAATGCCAATCAGTTAACATAATAAAATTATGATAAACTCAAATGTATTCTGAAATTTCTAAGTCCATTGCTTTTTCTTTTTGCGAATCAGATACATGCGTATATTTCTGCGTTGTATTTAAATTAGTATGACCAAGCAGCTCTTGTACTGTTCGGATATCTCGTCCATCTCTAACTAAATGTGTCGCAAAACTATGTCGTAATTTATGACTAGAAATCCCTTTTTCTTTCCATTTTAATTCAGGATATTCTTTTCCCATTTGATCAATGATCCGCTCCGTTATTTCTTGAATACGTCTTCTGGAAATTCGCTTCCCTCTCCTTGAAATAAAGAGTGCATCTTCCTGTCCTTTCATGGGGAAAATCCTGTTTTCTTCTATATATAATTGTAATTCTTCCATTAACTTTTTCGGTAACGGAATATAGCGTGTTTTATTTCCCTTTCCCAGTACGTGAATTCCCCTGTTTTGATTAATGGACGACAGATTAAGAGAGTGTATTTCCATTACCCGTAATCCTGCAAACGCCATGAGCCCAAGGATGACTTTGTTCCGTCTTTGATGCTGCTTTTGGGATACCTTGCCAATCATCTCAAAAAATGATTTTAATTCGTCTTTTTCCAAGTAACTGGGTAGTTTTCCTTTTTGTTCTTTTGCGCTCTCCAAATCAAGGGCGGGATTTTTTTGGACAAGCTCATAATCTACTAAACATTTATAAAAAGAACGAATGGCAGTTAATCTTCTATTTCTCGAACTAGCAGAATTTGCGCGCTTAGTTTTTAGTTCGTTCATAAAAAGGGTAATCTGCAATTTTTTTACTGAAGTTAAGTCCATATATGCTTCTTTTTTCCGTGTAATAAATTCAAGGAATAAATAGATGTCCCGTAAATAATTTTCGATCGTAAATATACTGTAATCCTTATTATCCATTTCTGTTCGAAAAAGCGTTAACTCTTCTTCATACCAAGAAAGTAATGTCTCTTTTGCGATCATATGTATTGCCACCTAATCTATATAGTAATAATTCTAGTATACAATATTTCTTAAAAAACCGCACATAAGAGATATTATGCGCGGTAATGTTGAGAACTTAGTTAGAAGACATTTAAAACATGAATTACAGGTATTTGTTTAGATGCAAAATGCTAAATAAAAAAAGAACAGTACCTCTAAGTGTACTTGTTCTTCCTTTTCATTATAATTAAAATTCTCGCTTACTATAAAAGCTCAGAGAAATAAAATATGATATCACAAGAAGAATGATAAGTGGAATTAGCAGGATTAATCCCAGTTCTGCTTTTGATAATGTTGATAAACGAATCATCGTTTCTTGGATAAATTGATTATCTAGTTTTGCAAAATACTTCATTATACCAGTTGTTCCAAATACTATTACGAAAAGAAGAATAAAGTTAGCCATTTTGGCTTTTAAATAGCCAAATTTAAAAATCATAGGCAAAGAAATGGAAAAACATATAGTTACCATTATTGCTCCCCCTATGAGAATGATATAACTAAAAGGAACATCCAATGGAATGTGAAATAGTTTCACAAGAACATGGATGAGATAAAAGCCAATTGCTGCAAAAGCTGCATAAACATAGATGGACACATATTTTGATAATACAATGGTAGATAGTTTTATCGGAAGACTAATAAGAACTTTATCGCTGTTATTTTTATCTTCTAATGCACTAGCTCCTAGAAGGAGTTGATAAGTAATTGCTAGTATTCCAACCATTAATCCAACTTCTCCAAGACTGGAAAGAGAAACAGAAAAGAAACAGATTAATAATAGTGATAATGCTATTGATCTTTTTTGGATAAGAATGTCTTTTTTAATTAGATGATACATGCCCACCGCTCCTTCTTGTGTAAAACACCATAATATCTTCTAAAGTTGGCTTTTCATAGAAATAAGAAGTTCCAAATTGCTTTCTTACTTCTTCTTTGTTTTTACATAATGCTTCAAAACCAAAATCATTACTCTTTAAACTGATTAAATTTTTATTATGGATAATCTGTGTGCTATCTTTTCCTTTAACCATGGTATATTCTTCTAAAAGCTCATCCTTCGTTTTACTTAAAATGATTTGTCCATTATTAATTAATGTAATATAATCGGCAATTTTATCTAAGTCGGATGTTATGTGAGTTGAAAAAAAGATTGCCTTGTTTTCGTCTTGTATTAATGTTTGCAGTACATCTAACAATTCAGTCCGAACTAGTGGATCTAAACCAGAAGTTGGTTCATCCATAATTAAGAGTTCAGCTTGATGAGAAAGAGCGATGGCTAATGAGAATTTCATTTTCATCCCTTTTGACAGCTCGTTGATTTTTTTATCCATAGGTAGTGAAAAATCTTTTACATATTTATTGAATGTACTTTCTTCCCATTGAGAATAAAATGGGCGGATGATATTCTTCATTTCTTTTATTGTTAACTCTTCATAAAAGTGATTGTCATCATAAACAAAGCCAATTCTCTCTTTAATTTTCATACTATGTTTTTCATTGTCTAAACCAAAGACTTTTATCATGCCGCTATCTTTTTTGATTAAATTCATGATTAGTTTGATTGTTGTGCTTTTTCCAGCCCCATTTGGACCAATAAACCCCATTATAAATCCTTTTTTTAAGGTAATATTAATCGTATCTAAAGAAAAACCTTGTCGGTTCTTGGATACATTGATAAGTTCTAATGTGTTTTCCACTGTGCTCATCCTTTATAAATAATTTTTAATATTTCTTGTAATTCTTCTAATGTTAACCCAATTAGTTTAGCTGTGCTGCTGGCTTCTGTTAAATGTTCTTCGATTGTTTTCAACTTGTTTTCACGAAGTATTTCTTTGTTTATTGCTGCAACATATGACCCTTTTCCAGCGACTGTAACAATAAAACCGTCTTTTTCAAGTTCATCATAGGCTCTTTTGGTTGTAATAACGCTAATTTTCAGTTCTTTTGCAAGACTTCTAATAGAAGGAAGAGATTGTGTTTCTTTTAGTTCACCTGCTACTATTTGCTCTTTTATTTGCTTTACTATTTGCAAATAAATAGGTTCCTCAGAGGAATTGGAGATAAAAATATTCATTAGAAACACCTTTCAACTGTTATATCTGTATATAGTCAGTATATACAGATATAACAGTAGTGTCAACCCTCATAATTAGACAAGTTTTTAGTCTATCATAATAATATTATGTAAACAAATTATTTCTTCTATTTTTAGCATTTAGTATCTAAGATAATATACAAAACATGCAGGAACTACATGGGGAAAAAGTAAATTCACGCGTGAATCAATTTAAACAATTAGACCAACGTCGCGAGTCTTTTATTGAAGAGGCAATTATACTTTGCAAAACTGGAGAGTCTTTTTCAGTTAAACAAATAAATGAAGTTACAGAGCGAATAAACGAATTAGCAAGACATGGTGTCATTCAATTAGCGAAAATGTTACATAAGCAATGGTATGTGAATTTGTAAATCGTAATAAAAAAACAGTTCTGGACGTGAGCTCATATCCAAGACTGTTTTTTTTATTAATTAATAATTTTCCATAACAGGATAAAATCGAAAAACAGCTTTCCCGACAACAGCATCCTCTGATATACAACCAAGCTGTCTACTATCCATACTATTTTGCCTATTATCCCCTAATACAAATAGATGCCCTTTAGGTACTGTAACTTTAAGATTTTCCGTCAATCTCTGATTAGGAAGTAAATGCTTCTTTTTCTCTTGAAGATATGGTTCGTCATATTTTTCGCCATTAATATAAAGTGTATCATCATAAATTTCAATCGTATCATCAGGTAAGCCGATTACTCTTTTTATATAATCTTCTTTTTCTATTGGTGAATGAAAGACGATGGTATCAAAATGCTTGATTTGGCCAACTTTAGAGACAATCACTCTATCTTGATTTTCATATGTTGGCTGCATGGATTGTCCTATTACCTTAACAGGGGCAAAAATAAAGTTACGGCAAATAAACACAAATATTAATGCGCTAATAAGTGCAATAATCCACGACTTTAGCTCTCTTTGAAAAGCTGATTTCTTATTAATATTGCTTCCCTCTTTTCTCTTTAAAAAATAGTTGGTTCTATTTAGGTCACCATTTTATACATTAAAATATCATCTATATATTCATTTTCTGACAGTTTGATTTCTTTTATTTTGCGACCTTCTTCTATAAATCCCATACAAGTATATAAAGAAATAGCCCTAGTATTTGTTGAGAAAACACCTAAGCTAACTTTTTCAATCAGCGGATTTTCTTTTGCCCAAGCTAGTAGTGCTTTCATAAGTAATTTTCCTATTCCTTTACTTCTATACTTTTTACTTATCATCATCCCAAATGACCCTGTGTGATTAAGTCTTTGTCTATTTTTTGTTTGAAAGACAATAAAGCCAATTACTTTATTGGTTTCTTCCGCAATTAGGATAGTTTCTCTCTCATTATGCAATATTTTAGCGACCCATGCCTGCTGCTCTTCCAGTGTTTGATTATACTCTTCGATAGTAGTTATCAGATAATCTTCTTCGGCAATCACAGATTGCTGAATAGCAAAAATTGCTTCTGCATCTTCCAGTTTCGCATGGCGGATAAGATATTGATCTGCTGATTTCAATTTCTTTAGCCACTCCTTAATAAATATGAATGTGATGATATTAATAGATTAAACTCCCACTGAAGGAATTTAATTCCATTATAGCATAGCCACGATAAAATTACTCTGACCTGTTTTTCTTTTTTCTATATATAATCCAAGCTATTACAATAACTACAACTGGAATTAAAATTGGTGATAATCCAACAATCATCACGATGACACTTGAAAGGAAGGAAATTAACCCGTTAATCGTGCTCACGAATTGACTTTTTGCTTTTTCCCATGTATTTAAAGACTCTTTATCTTGAATAGAACCCACTTTTACTAACTCTTCTTCCAGTTGAATCGTGACAGTCGAATAGTCTACGTTATTTTTTAAGTATTTCATTCTCCCTAATATTTGTTCTTTTTCTGCCTGCACAGTTGCAAGATCATTTGATATTTTAAGAAGGTCTTCCGTTTTTTCTGCTTGTTCCATTAAAGCTAATAGCCTTTTTTCCACTGCTTCCTTAGCTTTTAGCCGGGATTCCAAATCAACATATTCTTCAGTCACATCGTTACCAGTGATACTCTTCTCTGTAACTTTAATGCTTTTCTTTTCGATATCGTTTAAGTAGGTTTGGAAATGTTTTTGAGGAATTTTTACGATAATAGTCCCATTTATATAATCTGTGCCACTATCATAAATGGACGATTCCACTACATACCCGCCTAGCTCGGCTGCTTTTGACTGGATATGCTTCTCTACGTTGTGATAGTCTTTCACCTTTAAGGATAGATTCCCATTATAAATAACTAATCGGTCATTATTACTAATTGCTTGACCGCTATTTTCTTTTACCGTTTTACTATCTGTTGCGGGTATTTCTCCTATTTCATTCTGGGCATCGATGACATTGGAATCAGCCTTTTCATAATCTCTGCTATCCGCTGCTTTATCTTCGGAATTTTGTGAGCAGCCAGTTAATAATAATAGAAATAATAACGACCAATTTAATATAATTAGAAATTTTTTCATTTTTTTCCTCCTGCGTTTTGTTAATGATTAGACGGATAAGAAGAAATTAAGTTTCAGTTTAGTTCCATTTTTTTATTATAAAACTCATTATTAAGTTCATCTAAAAAAAGACCATTTTTTACACCAATTCAGTATTTTTTGTATACGATAATACAAATTTAGTTACAGGGATAAATCCATTTGATTATCATACAATGTTATAAAAGTGGTGGAAATAACGTTTATACGGAGGGATTCTTTGTGGAGTTAGACAGGCATATGGAAATGACTTTTCAAAACTTACAAGAGAAAAATATGACCTTTGATATCGTTTTTCAGCGTATCCTTGCTTTTATGTCTAGAAGTCCTTCGGGAAATTATCAATTAATGATTGGTACAGATTCACAAGTGCATACCAAACATACGAAGTTTATTACTGGAATAGTCATTATGAATAAAGGAAAAGGTGCTTGGGCCTGTATTAGAAAAGTGATCATACCAAGGAAGATTTTAAGACTTCATGAGAAAATCTCCTATGAGACAACACTAACAGAAGAGGTAGTTAGTCTGTTCACAGAGGATAGGAAAAACCAATTAATTGATGTTGTCCTCCCTTTTGTTTATCAAGGAGCAACTTTCTCGATAGAGGGACATATAGATATTGGAGCAGGCAGAAGAAATAAAACAAGTGAATTTGTCAATGAAATGGTAGCAAGAATGGAGTCAATAGGTATCGAACCAAAAATTAAGCCTGATTCATTTGTTGCTTCATCCTATGCTAATAAGTATACGAAATAATTAAATAAAAAAAAACCTGTCCACAAACGGAACAGGTAAAATACATTTATTTTTCTTTTGAAGAAGCAACTTCTTCAGAAACCTTTTTATTTTTGTTAATAAAATGAATGATAAATGTGATAATAAACGCAGCAATTAGAATCCCAAAAAATACATAGTGATCTAATTCATATCCAAAAATGCTAGCAAACATCTTTACCGCGATTATCCCAATTAATACAAAGGCGGTATTCTCTAATTCTGGAACTTTTTCAATGAGAACTAAGAATAATTTGGCAACAGTTCTCATCATTAAAATACCGAGCATTCCACCAATCAGTAGAATCCAGATTTCATTTGAAACAGCCAAAGATGCTAATATGCTGTCAACCGAAAAGGCTAAATCCATTAATTCTACGGAGATAACAGTTGCCCAGAATACTCCGAACAATCTTATTGTCCAACTGTCTTTCTTCATCGCTGAGGAATCTTCATCTTCCTCACCAAGCCAGAAATGCTTAATTACAATCCATGCTAAGTATGCTGCTCCAACTACTTTTATCCAGGTAAAATGGATTAAGTAAACACCAATTCCAATAAAGAAGAAACGGAAAAAATAGGCTCCGAATAAACCATATGTCAATGCTTTTTTTTGTTTATCTGGCGGTAAATGTTTTACCATTACTGCTAATACGAGCGCATTATCTGCTGATAATAAGCCTTCTAAAATGACTAACGATCCGATTAATCCCCATGATACTGGATCTGTTAATACTTCTGCCCACATCTTCCAATCAAAAAATGAAGCATAGGTTGATAATATCTGATGTAAAACGTCCACTTAATGAGCCTCCATTATTATATGTAATCATATGGAAGCTATTATACTCCTATCATTTTCAGATAGCAACTGTAATAAAGCAAAGAAGAAAAAATACCTTCTATTATTCTTCATAAATCATTTTTACTGTCATACCACCGTCTACCATAAGATTCGTTCCTGTAATAAAATCATTTTGCGGATTTGTGAGGAAAAGGCATGCTCTCGCAATATCCTCAGGTTTACCTACTCTTTTTGATAGATGCTGTTCATGATCGCTTTCTCGCAGATTTTCATAATCTTTCGTTTCGATCCAGCCTGGTGATATGCTGTTAACTGTTATATGTGCATCAGCTAAACTATTTGCCAAAGCATGAGTAATAGCCATAATTCCACCTTTGCTAGCACTATAGCTTTCTGAATTAGGTTCCGACATATAGGCTCTGCTAGATGACATGTTAATAATCGACCCTTTTGCGCCTTGAGTTCGCATGATTTTTGCGACTTCTCTTGAACAAAGAAACACGCTGCGGAGATTCGTATTTATCACATCATCCCATTCTTCTATCGTTAAATCGTAAAATGATTTAAAAATGCCTTTACCGGCGTTATTAATTAAGATATCAATCTTTCCAAATTTCGCTTGTGTTGTCTCAACCATTTGAATGATATCTGCTTCGTTTCGAACATCGGTTTTTATAAAAATTGCTCTCTCTTTTTGCTCTATAGAATCAAGTACATGTTTTCCTTGCTCTTCATCTATATCAGCTAGGATAACATAGGCATCTTCTTGCAAATAAGCTTTTGCAATTGCTTTGCCAATACCATTACTAGCGCCAGTTACAATGACAACTTTATCTTTGTACATTCTAATCACCAACCATTCATATAAAAAAGCAAGCCAATTTCTCAGCCTGCCTTGTTGTATTTATTCTTCAGTGATTTCCACTTTTTCCATAACATCGCCATTTTTCATTGCTTTTACAGCAGCAATACCGGACGTAACTTGTCCAAATACTGTATGAACACCATCTAAATGCGGTTGTGGCTCATGTACGATAAAGAATTGGCTTCCGCCTGTATCACGGCCAGCGTGTGCCATAGAAAGAGCTCCTTCCACATGTTTGTGAGGGTTTCCTTCTGTTTCACATTTGATTGTGTATCCAGGTCCTCCTGTTCCATTTCCATTTGGATCGCCGCCTTGGCTGACGAAACCAGGAATTACACGGTGGAATGTTAAACCGTTATAGAAACCTTTTTTAATTAGTTCCACAAAGTTAGCTACTGTTCCAGGAGCTTCGTTTGGATATAATTCGAATTCAATTTTTTCACCATTTTGCATTAATATGTATCCTTTAGTTGCCATGATCAACATCTCCTTATTTCAAAATCAGCTTTTATCATATCATCTTTTCGGAAAGAAAGAAAATATTACGTTCCTTTTATCCATTATTCTTTTAATTTCTTTGGTTCTTCATAATCGATACCTTTTGTATCTACAGTAATTTGTTTCATTTTTATCTCTTCTACTGGTTTATCATTCTTATCTCTTTTTGAAGAGACTATTTTATCGACGACATCCATGCCTTCTATCACTTTCCCGAACGGGGCGTATTCTCCATCCAAATGAGGGGCGTCTGCAACCATAATGAAGAATTGTGACCCAGCAGAATCAGGCAGTTGAGATCTTGCCATGCTAATTACGCCTCTTTCGTGCTTTAAGTCATTTTCAAACCCATTCTCTGAAAATTCCCCTTTGATCGAATAGCCAGGACCGCCTGTTCCATTTCCATTGGGGTCACCGCCTTGGATCATAAAATCAGGAATAATTCGATGGAAAATTAATCCATCGTAAAAGCCTTTATTTACTAATGATACGAAATTATTGACTGTATTAGGGGCTTTATCGGGATAAAGTTCTAATGTAATAGTCGAATTATCTTCCATCGTAATCGTTACAATAGGATAGTCGTCTGGTGAAATCACTTTTGCTTGTGTTGTATTTTCTTCTTTTGATGGCTCACTTTTCGTTGTGCCACAGCCTGACAGTAGTAAAAGAAGGACTAAACTCAAGAAAAATACTATACCACCTGTTTGTTTTCTACTCAAATAACATCATCTCCTCTGTATGGATTCTTTCCTATTTTAACGAAAACGTTTTTGTTTGTACAATGAATAACTGATAATAGCTAAAGAAAGAGCATTATCCCAAATCTCCGGATAATGCTTTTTATTCATGATATATATTTTAATAGATAACTAGCTAAAGAAGGAGAATGTATACGCACTGCTAGTGAAGGAGGAGTACTCCCATTCACTAATTCGGACGGTAAGCCAAACCAAATAACTTTTTCATCAATAATAATGAAAGGAAACGGTATATCAGGAGCTGAACCAATACTCCTTCTATTGAGAAGTTGTTTCCATTGTTGTTTTAATATCTCCTTCTGTTTTGGAAAAGAGGCTAATATTGTATGGTTGGAACGCTTGATATCTTTTTCTAGTAATTCTACTCTTTGTGCGTGCGTCCAGTATAGTTTTGGATTCTTCTTTTGAATCCACTCGCCAATTTGTTGGTTGGTTACCACTTTATTGAATGCTTCTTGATGGTTGACAAGCTGTCGAATCGTTTTCTTCCTATCTATTTTTGTTTTTATATAATTTCTGTTTGCTATATGAATAAATTTCCCTTTTGCCCTGCTGATCGCCACATTTATTAACCGTTCGCTTTCTTTGCCGGTTAAAAGGATTCCAGGCTTCAAAAATGCCTCTCCTTCTACACTATCAAAGATGATTATATCTCTTTCGCTTCCTTGAAAACGATGGACTGTAGCGATAATAAGCCGTTTTTCTATGATGGCTTCTGGGAAAAATTCTGATGCCATTGCTTCCATTATTTCCGCCTGTGCTCGATATGGAGTAACGTAGCCGATACTCGTTGTTCCTTTTTCATTTAAAGCTTCATTTATAACTTGCAGAGCTAATAATAGATGGATATAATTCATACGTGATTTCGAAGCTCTCTCAAATGTGGCATATGCGCCAAATTGACTCGAATCTAATAAAATATTCGCCTCTCCTTGGAAAGGTAGTTTTTCTGCGATTGCTTTTCTGTTTCTTTCCACCTTCTTATGATCGCCTACCAGAGAATGATATATATATTTATTGGTAAATTGAGAGATGCTTGGATGCATCCTTCTTTGTTCGTTTAATAACAAAAGCTGAGGATGAAGCGATGAACTATGAACCGTTTCGGCAACGCCTGTCGCGTGGAATACGTCTTCTTTTAACCATTTATCTACTAAAGCATGACGGCTAGTTGCGATAGGAGGTAACTGTTTAAAATCTCCACAAATAATGATTCTTTTTGCTAGTGATGCAGAAAAAGCGACTTGTGGAATATATGCCATGCTCGCCTCATCTACTATTACTAAATCGTATTCATCTTCATAAATGGCTGGATCTGTGGCAGCTTTTACTATTGTCGTGCCAACAATTTTTGCTTTTTGTACAAATTGCAGTTCCCTTTTTCTGATTTTTTCCATCACATTTGCTAATTTCTCTTCCATCTCTAATAACTGAGCAGAATCTCTTGTTGTAAACGAATAAGAAAGGTCTTGTTTAAGTTTTAGTTTTTCTTCAAAAAAATACTGTTTTTGCTTGGCAAGATCCATATCCTTTTTATCTAATAAGGAACTTGTTGTAATTTTTTCTTGTTCAAGTGATGCATTATTGCTATTTCCCCCATAGCGAAGGATATCCCCTATTTTAAATCGGTCCTTTTCTTTAATCGTTGTCGTTATTTCCGTGAGTAGAACATCTACAGCCTGGTTACTTTGTGCTAAGAGTAAAATCCTCTTACCTTTCCAATAACGTTGTAGAGCAACTCTAGCTAATGTGTATGTTTTTCCTGTTCCAGGCGGCCCCCACACAAAGGAGACGGGGTTATATTTGCATCTTAAAGAGAGCTCATGAACATGATTTTTCAGTTGCTCACTTGGGTGCTTTGTTTCTTCACTAGGTTGCATTAATTTAACGATTCTACTAAGCTTACGTTTATTTTTTTTAATAGTATCAAAACGGATTTGCAGCTGTTCTAATAGCTCCCAAGGATCATGGGATAAATATGCTTCTGAGACATCCTCACCAATCGCCTTTTCCAAAATAATAAGAAGGCTCTTGCCATCTGCCGATAATACTCTCCCCCTTACAGCCTGACTCCCCCAGTGAATCATTACATTTGATCCAATTGGAACCTTTAGATTGCTGATGCTTTCAAAATAATACGTAAAGTCATTTTCTGTGTTTAGGCGAATTCCATTATATAAAGCAACTTTCGATTGCCCGTATTTTTTTAAATGATTGATCTCGATTTGTAGTGCTTGCTGCCATTGTTTAATGGTAGTGATAATGTTTGTCATTTTCTCCTTTAATTCCTTTTCTAAAAAAGTCGATTTTTCTATTATAGCATTTAAAAGAAAAGAAGAATAGAAACAGGGAAATCCAGTTCTATCCTTCTAGTTCTTTGCTATTCTTCGTTTGCTGTTCTATATATTCATCAATTTTTGCATCTAATCGTTCTAAACTCTTTATTGCCCTTTCCTTCGTTATCGTACGATAGTGATGATGTCCCCCAGGCTCCTCGTCCTTTTCATCAGCTAGTTTAACAATTTTTTGTAAGGGGGTTAAAATCACGGAACCACCAGGAATGAAACTATCTGTATGGAAAAGAACGGCTAAAGCTATTTCTTTTGCTTTAATTGGATTTTCTCCTAAGCGGATTAATAATTTATGTGCTCTTTCCGCCCCTTTTATTGGATGAATGTCATTTTGTCTATATAATTTATAATCCCATTTTCCATCTTTATACCACGTATAGTGTCCCATGTCATGTAAAAATCCGGCTTTAGCTGCATTATCGACATCGACACTTGATTCTTTTGCCATTTCAAAAGCATGATAAGCAACTGCCAGAGCATGAGCTAAACCTGAGCGTGTAATATATTTTTGTGCAATATGATGATTATATATATCGAGAAGTTTAACGTCTCTCATCTCCGACACTCCCTTTCTTTATAAACAATCACACTCTATATTGAGAGAGCATTTGATAAACTTTATTTGCTTTATCCTACCCTTATTAAGCCTTTTAAAAAAGTATTTTTCCTATTATATTATATTTTTTGTAAAATGATAATAAAAAACACTTGTAATAGCTAAATGGCTTAGATTATAAGTCGGTTATGAATTATTTTATTGAAATTTTTGTTTTGAATTTTTATAATATTTTGAATGCGTAAAATTTTCTTCTTTTGTAAAAGAGATTTTATAGGTTAGATATTAGCGTATATAGAAAAAAAGATGTGATACTCGCTAATCACATCTTTTTTCTCGTTTATGCATTTACAGTAGGTAAAATGGAGGCGCCCATTAAGTATTCGTCAACTTTTCTAGCAACTTCTCTGCCTTCGTTAATTGCCCATACGATCAAGCTTTGCCCTCTGCGTGCATCACCAGCCGCAAATACACCTTCCAAATTCGTTGTAAAATCGCCATATACCGCCGCAACTTTACGACTTGTAGTTTCCAGTCCGAAATGTTTCAGTACTGGTTGTTCAGGACCTTCAAAGCCGATCGCAATAAATACTAACTGTGCTGGCCAAACTTTTTCCGTACCAGGAATTTCTTTGAAAATAAACGTTCCATCTGCTTGCTTTATTTTTTCCATGGAAACAGTATGAAGCTCTTTTAGCTTTCCGTCGCTATCTTTTACCATTCTTTTTGTTTGAATTCCATATTGTCTTGGATCTTCACCAAACTTTTGTTCAGCTTCTTCGTAAGCATATTCTAATGTGAATACATTAGGCGCTGCCGGCCACATATTTTCACTTGAGCGCATTATCCCAAGCTTTGGATGCTTCCCAAATTGAACTACACTTTTACAGTTCTGACGTAATGCAGTTGCTACACAATCTGCTCCTGTATCGCCGCCGCCGATAACGATGACATCTTTTCCTGCTGCATCGATGAAGTTTTTATCTTGAAAATTGGAATCTAGTAGACTTTTGGTAACACCTGTTAGATAGTCCATTGCAAAATGAACACCCTCTGCATCTCTGCCTTCCATAACTAAATCTCTTTGTTTCTGGGCACCAGTACATAGAATAACAGCATCATACTGTTCTCTTAATTCTGAAGCTGTTATATCTTTCCCTACTTCGGTATTGGTAATAAAATCAATCCCTTCTTGTGTAAGTAGTTTCACTCTTCTTTCCACATCTTTTTTGTCAATTTTCATATTGGGTATCCCATACATTAATAATCCGCCTGGTCTATCTGCACGTTCATACACAGTTACAGAATGGCCTGCTTGATTTAACTGATCTGCACTAGCTAGCCCTGCTGGTCCTGAACCAATAATGGCTACTTTTTTTCCTGTTCTCTTCGCAGGTATCCGCGGTTGGATCCAACCCTGTTCAAATCCCTTATCAATAATAGTGCGTTCAATATTTTTAATCGCAACAGCTGGATCTGAAATCGCTACAGTACAGGAACCTTCGCAAGGAGCTGGACAAGCACTTCCAGTGAATTCTGGGAAATTATTTGTTTTCAATAAACGATCTAATGCCTCTTTCCATCTTCCTCTATAAACTAAATCGTTCCATTCAGGGATTAAGTTATGGATTGGACAGCCGGATGTACTTCCCGCAATTTCCATCCCGATATGACAGAATGGTGTTGCACAGTCCATACATCTCGCCCCTTGTCTTTGTAGTACTTCATCAGAGAAAGGAGCAGAATACTTTTTGAAATCTTTTAGACGGGAAAGCGGATTTCTTTCTTCCGCTTCCTCCCGATTATATTCGATAAATCCAGTTGCTTTTCCCATTCTGTTCTCTCCTTTCTACTGCACTAATACGGTAATTTTATTTGCTTGTTTTTTTTTGTCTTGATTGGAATTATTCGCAAAAGCTTCCATTGCGGCATCTTCTTCTGATAAGCCATTTTCAAGTCCCTTTTGAATATTGGCAATCATTCGCTTATAATCTTTCGGTATAACTTTGACAAACCGTTGAACGAATTTATCCCAATTAACAAGTACCTGTTGACCTGCTAAACTACCTGTTAATTCAATATGCTTTTCAATAAGTCCTTTTATTCTCTCTATTTCTGCTCGTTCTTCTAATTGTTCAAAGATTATCATTTCCTTATTACACATTGCTTTAAATTGCTCTGCATCTTTCGGTAAAACATAGGCAACTCCACCTGACATACCTGCAGCAAAGTTCTTCCCTACTTCCCCTAAAATAACAACTTCTCCTCCAGTCATGTATTCTAAGCCATGATCACCAATACCTTCAACTACAACACTTGCACCACTGTTACGAACTGCAAATCTTTCTCCCGCTTTTCCGTTAATAAACGCTTCGCCGCTTGTCGCACCGTAAAATGCTACGTTTCCGATGATAACATTCTCATTCGCAACAATTGAATTGTCTGCGGGTACCTTTGCCACAATTCTACCTCCAGAGAGTCCCTTGCCAATATAATCATTTGCATCACCTGTTAAATACAGGCTCATGCCTTTGGGAATAAAAGCACCGAAGCTTTGACCTGCTGAACCTGTGAAATGTAAATTGATTGTATTGTCAGGAAGTCCTTCTTCGCCATATAGTTTCGATATTTCGCTACCAACAATTGTACCAGTTACACGATTAGTATTTTGGATACTAAAATGCAAATGCAGCGCTTCTTTATTAATAATAGCTTTTTGAACTGCTGGAAGTATTTTTTGAATATCTAAACTTTCATCAATTTTATGATTTTGTGGTGTTTCAAACGTTCTTGGTCCATCGACTTGATATAATAGTTTCGATAAGTTTAAATCTTTTGCTTTCCAATGCGATTGCGCCTGTTTACTTACTTTTAGCACATCTGTTCTTCCAACCATTTCTTCTACTGTGCGGAATCCTAATTGTGCCATTAGTTCACGTACTTCCTCTGCAACAAAACGCATGAAATTGACAATATGATCTGGATCTCCAGCAAATTTATAGCGCAATTCTGGATTTTGGGTGGCGATACCCACTGGACATGTATCCAAATGACAAGCTCGCATCATCACACATCCCATTACAATAAGAGGAGCTGTAGCAAAGCCAAATTCCTCGGCTCCCATAAGAGCTGCAAGTACAACATCTTTTCCTGTCATCAGCTTACCATCTGTTTCTAAAACGACACGATTTCGTAAACCATTTAGCATCAGGGTCTGATGTGCCTCTGCTAAGCCTAATTCCCATGGCAGACCTGTGTGTTTAATACTTGTTTTTGGAGAAGCACCTGTACCTCCATCATATCCACTTACAACTATTACATCAGCAGCCCCCTTTGCAACACCAGCAGCGATGGTACCAATTCCGCCTTTTGAAACTAATTTTACTGAAATTCGCGCATCTCTATTGGCGTTTTTCAGGTCGTGAATGAGTTGTGCTAAATCCTCAATAGAATAAATATCATGATGCGGCGGTGGGGAAATTAATCCAACGCCTGGTGTAGAACCGCGAACTTCGGCAACCCATGGATATACTTTATTCCCTGGCAATTGACCTCCTTCACCCGGCTTTGCTCCTTGAGCCATTTTAATTTGTAATTCTTTCGCGTTTATTAAATAATGGCTCTTAACTCCAAAACGTCCAGAAGCTATCTGCTTAATATTACTTCTTCTGTTATCGCCATTTTCATCTATCATATATCGAGAAGGATCTTCTCCGCCTTCACCACTATTACTGCTGGCACCTAATCTGTTCATGGCAATCGCTAATGTTTCATGTGCTTCTTTACTTAAAGAACCGAAGGACATTGCACCTGTCTTAAATCGTTTTACGATAGATTCTACTGATTCCACTTCCTTAATATCGATAGGCTGTCGTGCTGAATCAAATGCAAATAAATTTCGTAAAAAACTCATGCTTTCTTCATTTGCAGCCTCAGAAAACTGTTTAAATAAGGAATAATCGCCTTTACGGCATGCCCATTGTAAGGTGTGGATTGTTTTCGGATTAAAAGCATGATGTTCTCCGCCTTTTCTCCATTGAAACTCACTTCCAGAATCTAATGTGTCGTCCATCCCATCTTGATAACCTAATTCATGTCTTTTCGTTGCTTCTTCAGCAATAATCTCTAAACCAATACCGCCAAGCTGTGAAACAGTTCCAGTAAAATAACGGTCGATAACTTCTTCGCCGATACCGACAGCTTCAAAAATTTGTGCGCCTCGGTAGCTTTGGACAGTAGAAATACCCATTTTAGACATTACTTTTACAACACCTTCTGTAATGACTGTATTATATCTTGCTACTGCTTCTTCATAGGAAAGGGTCAGCACCCCATCTTTGATTGCTTGATTGTAGGTTGCGTATACTAAATAGGGATTAATTGCATCAGCTCCAAAACCTATTAAACTTGCAAAATGATGAACTTCCCTTACTTCACCAGACTCTACGATAATACTTGCTTTCGTCCGCAGACCTTTCTTAATTAAATCCTGATGTAAAGCACTGACAGCTAATAAAACGGGAATCGCTTTATCTTCTCGTTTCATTGCACGGTCAGAAAGAATAAGTAAGGACACACCTTGTGCAATTGCTTCTTCTGCCTTTTGCACGAGCTGATTTAAACTGCTTTCTAAATCATCTGTAAACAAACTATCTAGTGTTCGTGCTGTAAATTCAGTAAATGTATGAGATCGTAATTGTTCTACATCACTATTTGATAATATTGGTGTTTTCAATTGGATTCTATGACAATTACTTGCATCAGGATGTAACAAATCACCTTCAGCACCTAACCAAGTTAAAGTTGATGTAACCAAATGTTCCCGAATAGCATCAATTGGAGGGTTAGTTACTTGTGCAAATAGTTGTTTAAAATAATTAAATAAAGATTGCGGCTTATTAGACAAGACAGCAAGCGGCGTATCATTTCCCATCGATCCAATCGGGTCTTTGCCCTCCAACACAACTGGAAGCAGATTTTTTTGGACATCTTCATACGTATAGCCAAATGCTTTCTGCCTTGCAAGTAAATCGGGAAAGTCTTCTGCTTTTTCTTCTGCATTCTCCTCTAGTCGAATAACTTCATCTAACCACTCATCATAAGGATGTGCCGAAGCAATAGTATTTTTTAATTCTTCGTCTGAAACAATACGGCCTTCTTCAAGATCAATTAATAGCATTTTCCCAGGACTTAAACGCTCTTTATAGAGAATATTCTCTTCTTCGACTGGAACAACTCCCACTTCTGAAGAAAAAACAATATAATTATCTTTCGTTACATAATATCTTGCTGGACGCAAACCATTACGATCCAATATAGCACCAATTTGTTTACCGTCCGTAAAGGTGATTGCCATTGGGCCATCCCATGGCTCCATTAAGCTACTATGATATTCATAAAAATCTCTTTTCGCCTTTGAAATATGGGGATTCTCAGTCCAAGGCTCTGGGATCATCATCATAGCTGCATGAGCAGGTGTGCGTCCAGATAAGATAAAGAATTCAAGTGCATTATCGAATACAGAAGAATCACTACCATTTGCATCTAATATCGGCAGTACCTTTTGCAAATCCTCTCCAAAAACTTCTGATACAAATTGCTGCTCTCTTGCTTTCATCCAGTTGAAATTTCCTCGTAATGTATTAATTTCTCCGTTATGAATTAAGTAACGGTTTGGATGTGCTCTTTCCCAGCTAGGAAAAGTATTTGTGCTAAAGCGGGAATGAACAATAGCAAATGCGGATACAAAAGCCGGATCCTGCACATCTAAATAAAAGCTTTCGACTTGGTCTGATGTGAGAAGTCCTTTATAAACAATGGTGCTAGATGACAAACTTGCGAAATAAAATTCTTTTTCTTCTGCTCTTCCCCAATTTTCAGCAAGTTTACGGATAATATATAATTTTCGCTCAAAAACTAATTTATCTTTGTTTTCTATGCTTGATTGAATGAATACTTGACGGACAATCGGACAACTTTGTTGTGCGACTTTTCCGATTTTTCTGAAATCTGTCGGTACAGTTCTCCAGCCAATAAGTTCTTGACCCATTTCTTTAATATATTCGTTAATTTTTGCTTCGATTATTTCTCTGTGAGGATCATCTTTGGAAAAAAAGATCATTCCTACCGCGTATTTACCGCTTTCGGGAAGATTGAATTCCTTAAGTTCTTTTCGAAAAAAGGTATCAGGTATTTGAACCATTAATCCAGCTCCGTCTCCTGTTAAAGGATCGCTTCCTTGTCCGCCGCGATGATCCAATTTACAAAGCATACTTAAACCTTTTTTCACAATGTCATGCGTCGCTTCCCCTTTTATATGAGCGTACAGTCCGATTCCACATGCATCATGTTCAAATTCCGGTCTATATAAGCCCTGTGCCTTTTCCATTTGGTTGTACGTCATTTCAACCACCCCTGTCAGATTTTCTAACAAATTTTTTTATTCAGATAATTTAATTATACTATACAAATTCATATGTACAATATATCATTTAGATAGAACTAATCTAAAAAAGAGATTATTATAAAGAAGGTCGGTAAAAATGGAACTTAGACAACTAAAATACTTTATTGAAGTAGCAGAAAGAGAGCATGTCTCAGAGGCTGCTGAACATCTTCATGTTGCCCAATCTGCTGTTAGTCGTCAAATTGCAAATTTAGAGGATGAATTAGGTGTTCAATTATTTGAACGAGAAGGAAGGAATGTCAAACTAACTCCGATTGGAAAGATTTTTTTAACTCACTCCCAATCAATCTTGAAATCAGTCGATCGAGCTGTAGAGCAAGTTAATGCCTATTTGGATCCTGAAAGAGGGTCGATTAAAATCGGCTTTCCAACTAGTCTTGCAAGCCACTTATTGCCGACTGTTATATCAGCATTTAAAGAAAAGCATCCAAATGTGAGGTTTCAATTACGGCAAGGATCTTATTACTTTTTAACCGAAGGCGTAAAAAATAGAGATATAGATTTAGCATTCTTAGGACCTGTACCAACAGATGACTTCTTATTAACAGGCAATATTTTATTTACAGAGAGAATCTTCGCATTATTACCAAGTAATCATATTTTGAGTGAAAGAAAATCACTTCGATTACGAGATCTGCGAAATGACGAATTTGTTTTATTTCCAGAAGGATATATATTGCAAAAAATTGCGATTGATGCATGTAAACAAGAAGGTTTTTTACCTAATATAAATGCTGAGGGTGAAGACTTAGATGCAATCAAAGGGTTAGTTTCCGCAGGAATGGGTGTAACTCTTCTTCCAGAGAGTACATTTTATGATACTGTTCCTAAATTTACAGTGAAGGTTCCTATTGAGGATCCAATTATTAGCCGGACAGTTGGTATCATCGTACCAAGTAATCGGGAATTGCCACCCTCTGTACAAACATTTCGCCGATTTATCATCGACTTTTTCACGATTCTAGAAAAATATCAGTAACTAAGAAGCAATAAGGGCCACACCTTTGCAAAAGGTAATGGCTTCTTATTGTTTTGTGAAAACTTTATTTTTTTAATACTTCCTTCACTAAGGAATGAAAAATCGTTAATGCATGATTAATTGGTTCAGGACTGGTCAAATCGACACCGGTTTTCTTCAGAAGTTCAAGAGGATAATCAGAACTTCCACTTTTTAAAAAGTCTAAGTAGTTCTCTGCATCTTCTTTCTTTCCTTCTAAAAGTTTATCGGCAATATTAATTGCAGAAGCAAAGCCAGTCGCATATTTATATACATAAAATGGACGGTAGAAATGCGGAATTCTTGCCCATCCATATTTCACTTGTTCGTCTATTACTAAAGAACTGCCATTGTATGCTTTAAATAGTTCTTCATAGGTTTGATTGAAAAAGTCCAAAGACAGTGGCAATCCTTTTTCCGCTTGTTCATGAACCGCTTTTTCAAACTCACTAAACATAACTTGTGTAAAGAAGGTTCCTTTAAAACTATCAATAAAATGATGTAATAAATGCTCGCGTTTTGTTTCATCATCTTCTATTTTTAACAAATGGCGAATTAATAAGACCTCATTAACAGTAGATGCTACTTCTGCAACAAAAATACTATATCCTGCACTTATTTGCGGCTGATGCTTACTACTAAAATAAGAGTGCATGCCATGTCCGCATTCATGAGCTAAGGTGAATAAACTATCTAAATCATCTCTATGGTTCAGTAAAATATACGGATGAACGCTATATAAGCCTAAATTATAAGCACCTGAACGTTTACCAGGCGTTTCACGTACATCAATGTATCGTTTTTCTTTAAAGGTTTTTAGCACACTTAAATATTCTTCACCAAGAGGCTTCAGCGCCTCCAGCATAATCTGAAAAGCATCATCATAGCTGATCTCTTCTTTAGCTGCCTCTCCAACTAATGGAACGCTTAAATCATAAGCATGAAGCTCATTAAGCCGCAGTCGTTTCTTACGAAAATTCATATAATCATCCATATAAGGTAAATTTTTTCTCGTCGTACTAATTAAATTATGGTAAACCTCAACAGGTACTTGGTCACCAAATAAGCTTTTTTCTAAGGCAGAAGGATAATTTCGAAGTTTTGCTGTTTTTACATTGTTTTTAACGGCGGCGCTAAAGGTCGCTGCTATTGTGTTTTTAAGACCGATATATGGCTTATAATACGCCAAATAAGCTTCTTTTCTAACATCTCGGTCCTCATCTTCTATTCTTTTTGCGTACATTCCTCTTGTTAATTCAATCTTTTCTCCATTATCTGTTGTTACTTCCCCGAAGGCTATATCTGCATTATTTATCATACCGAACACATTACTAGGAACAGATAGCGATTCTCCCAGTTCAGATAGTACCTCTTCTTTCTCCTTGCTTAATACATGTTTTTTATAGCGGAAAGATTCCAAGAGATCTTTTTCAAAATATGCTAAGCCATCTTCTTCTTGTATGTAAGTTTTCAATTCCTTTTCATCTAAGGATAATAAATATGGCATAAAAAAGGCAGTGGCACTACTATATTTTTGGCCGACTATACGAGCTTTTTCAATAAGACTTTGAGCATGTGTATTCCGCGTGTCTAAGTCTAAAAGAAGCATGGCGTATGCGTAGACTTTTCTATATATATAACTAACTTCCTCTGATAATGTTAGATACGCTAATAATGTTGTTCCATTCGTAATTTTTCCATTGAATTCTGAAAGAGCCGCTATTTTTTCTTTTACCGCATCTAAATCCTTTTCCCACTCAGCCTCTGTTTTGTATATATCAAGTAAATTCCATTTTTCACAATCAGCAACTTCTTCTCTTGTTTTATATGTTTGCATAAACTTCCTCCCATTCTTTCTGTTTCTATTTTACCCTTATTTATAAAAGTCTTATCATTTCTTTTAAAATAGAAGAGATTTTATGTATATGCAATAATGATACATAGCAGAAGGCTTTTATGTAAAGCAGAAAAGACTAATACGCCCCTTTGATCAATCTCTAATTTAGCTTTGCGCTAATTAATAAGCACTATTGGCTTTTTTTACAGTTTCAACAGCAATGCTAATTTCAGCACACAAAGATTCCGTATGCTAATATTAGACAATAAAACTACTATTCTTTAAAAAAGCTTGTCAGTATCATCTATATGTGTTATATTTATCAAGCGATGAGCTATATTGAATAAGTCAATAAACGTTATTGCGCTATGTGGAGCGTAGTTTATTGCCTCAATACGTAGGACACATTTTAAGTGTCCCTTACACTGCTGATAAACCTATGTTTATCAGCAGTTTTTATTTGGTTAAACAATAAGTTGATAGAACGAAAATAGCTATCCTTTTTCAGGAAAAGACCTCGCTGCATCTCTTCTCAGAAATATAGCGAGGTTTTCTCCTCTAGGATAGCGGTTATGATTATATTGTTTATTTTATAGTAGTTATTTTGCAGTTAATTGATTTAATTCTTCTGTTAAACGATAAAATAATTCTTTGTCACCAGCAATTAATGTTTCATCGATTTGTCTTTTTAGTGTAGCTTTTCGAAAGTCATAAAGGGCCTTTTCCAATACCATTTCTGCAAATAAAGAATCCACAACATTTCCTACAGACTGTTTTGGTGCATTTAATAAATATTTTTCCATTTGAATCAACCCCTTGTTCTTTTTTATAGTATAGCAGTAATATTCTGATAATTCAAATACTTTTTCAAGGTAATTTAACCCATTTAAGATGTTTTTGTTTAACCCCTTAACTATTAACTTTATTTATTTACTTCCCACTAAAGAAATTTATAAACATAAAAAGGAATAATTCAAGGTTTTGTTTCGCTATCTTATCATCAATTTGATATTGGCTATTTCTCTATTTTCATGTATTCTGTAAAGAGGTTATGAAAGGGGAAATACAGATGAGCTATAAAATGATCGTATTAGATATGGATGATACTTTATTAACAGATGACCATATTATTTCAGAAGCAACCAAAACTGCTTTAATGCTTGCACAAGAAAAAGGTGTAAAAGTAGTTCTCGCTTCTGGAAGACCAACATATGCAATGCTGGACGCGGCAAAAGAATTAAGACTTGCGGAATATGGCAGTTTTATTCTTTCATTCAACGGAGCAAAAATAACTAACTGTCAAACAAACGAAGAATTATTCAGCAGTACACTTTCTCCCGAAACAGTTCATCAGCTATTTGATTTGAGCCAGAGAGAAAACATTTGGATTCATACTTATATGAATGACGAAATTATTACGCAAGAAAATAATCCTTTTACTGAAATCGAAGGAAAACTTACAGGCTTGCCGATAAAAACAGTTGCGGATTTCAAGCAGACCGTTTCGACTCCTGTTGTAAAAGTATTAATGGTGAAAGAAGAAAATTATCTTAAAGAGGTAGAAGCAAGGCTGCAAAAAGAATTAGCTAATGATTTAAGTGTCATGCGCTCTAAGCCATACTTCCTTGAATTTACTGAATTAGGTGTTACTAAAGGGACAAGCTTAGCGATACTTATTGAAAAACTTGGTATCTCTAGAGAAGAAGTGATTGCAATAGGTGATAGTTATAACGATGTTGCCATGATTGAATTTGCTGGCCTTGGAGTTGCTATGGGAAATGCGCCAGATGATGTGAAGCAGCTTGCAGATTACGTAACTGATACAAATAACAACGATGGTATAGCAAAGGTGATTGATACGTTTATTTTAGAGCCCTTGATTACGAAATCTGTTTAATAATTTATTTTATTCGCATTATAATAATAAAGATAAAGCTTCGATTATAAATCGAAGCTTTATCTCTTTTAAGTTTTCCGTTATTCTTCCTTTAAAAATTTACTGGTTCATTCTTCTTCATCCGGCTCATTAAACACCTTGATTGTTTTAAAAGCTAAATTCACTTTAAAATGAAGATTCCAATTACTACGAAGGATTTCAATCTCATGGTCTTGAACAGAAACACATAAGACAACGTCCCCATCCCAATCCATTAAAACATATTCATTTTGATTAGAGAAAAGTTTATAATCTTTATGTGCTATTAAATTCCATCCAAAATTTAGCGTGTGGCTTTTATTCACCATTAAGATACTCCTTTATTTTCCTCGCAAAAGGAATTATTTCACTTCGACAGCCCATCCAAATGGATCTTCTTGTCTTCCATTTTGAATATCTGTAATTGTATTATATAATTTGGATGCTAACTCCCCTGTTTCTCCATTATTTAAAACGATTTTTTCCTCGTTCCAGAAGAACTCACCAATCGGAGAGATAACAGCAGCTGTTCCTGTACCAAATGCTTCTTCTAATTGCCCATTTTTATGTGCTTCAAAGATTTCAGCAATAGTTATTTTTCTTTCTGTTACAGGAATATTCCAATATTGCAGCAACTCCATCACACTGCTTCTGGTTACCCCTTCTAGTATGCTTCCATTTAATTCAGGGGTATATACCTGACCATTAATTTTAAAGAAAACATTCATAGCTCCAACTTCTTCAATATATTTCTTTTCTACGCCATCTAACCAAAGAACTTGGGAATATCCTCTTTCATTTGCAATTTGTTGTGCTTTTAAGCTTGCTGCATAGTTTCCAGCTGTTTTAGCAGATCCTGTACCACCTGCAACTGCACGAACATATTCATTTTCCACAAAGATTTTAACCGGTTTAACTCCCTCTTTATAATACGAACCAACAGGAGATAAAATGATCATAAATTTATAGCTAATTGATGCAGCAACTCCTAAGAAGGGCTGTGTTGAAATGATAAATGGTCTTATGTATAAAGAAGTACCTTCCCCTTTTGGAATCCACTCTCTATCAATATTAATTAATTGTGTTAAAGCATTTAGGGCAAACTCTTCATCTATTTCTGGAATACAAAGTCTGTCATTTGATTTATTTAAACGCTCCATATTTTTCTTCGGTCTGAATAAAAGCACTTTACCTTCTTCTGTTAAGTATGCCTTCATGCCTTCGAAAACTGCTTGGCCATAGTGGAAAACAACAGAAGCAGGATCTAAAGTAATTGGTTGATAGGGCAAAATTTGAGCATCATGCCATCCTTTGTCTACTGTATAATCCATCATAAACATATGATCTGTAAATACTTTACCAAATACTAATGTAGAAGGATCTGGTTTCGGCTTTTTTTCTTTTGCTAAAGTCACAGTGATTGTTTGATCTGTCACGTTTCCATTCTCCTCATCTTAAATATTATTTCTATTTATTATAACGCAAACTTACTATAGTGAAAGTAATTTTGATAAAAAGATGTGAAATTTTTTCCTAATAATTATTTACAGCACAAAAAAACAACCAATATCTACAAAATTATTTGTAAATTTGATTGCAATGTTTAATTCCAATGTTTTGTGTCTTCTAAAAGTTCATCAATTTCTATGTCGATTAAATTCCATGTAGATATTTCCTGCTCTAAATCGGCTGTGTTTGTTAAAATCTCATCAATGTCGGTTCTAATTAAATGCATAGTGCCTCCTTTAAAACCGTCTTAAATCTGTCTAGAGTGCTTATAAGTAAAATTTTCCAAATAGAAACGGCTATATTCATTATAACAGTTTATAGCGTTAACATATAATAAAGATGCTTTACAAATTGATTACACAGTCTAGACAAACCAATTAGGACGTAATGGCATGGTATAATAATTAAATAGGATAAAAAGTGAAAAACAATCTATCTCAATATACCCAGATAAAATAGTTTTAAACCTAATTTTTTTGGTTATAATTAGAAGACTATTGGAGGTTACTATCAATGATTAGACTATTAAAATGGGTTATTACCATTCTCCTTATATATGGAGCATATAATTTTTATTTTAAAGACAATGGACATAATGCTGAAGAAAGCAAACCTTCTAGTTCCATGGAAAATCGCATAAATCAAGATTCGATCACTTCCTTTTTCCAATCCTTTACTGATGAGTTTGAAAACATAAAATCCTTTTTTAAAAATGCAGAGGATATATTACCTGACTGGAATATTGAAGGAGATACTGAAGATACTGAAGATACTGAAGAAATTGATAAACCAGAATTAGTTACACCGCAAGACCATCCTTTTTCGATTCATAATATATCTCTCGGCGATGATAAAAAGTCGGTTGAAAAGTCACTGGGATCACCAAAACGGGAAACAATCAATGAATACGGCATCTCTTGGTATGCCTATCATCAAAATTATCACAATTTTGTTATGGTAGGCTATGATGAACATAATCAAGTAGAAGCCTTATATACCAATCAAGATTTAATTGCTTCAACAAATGGGATTAAAAAAGGAACAAAGAAAGAAGTTGTCTTAAAAACATTAGGAAAACCGTTAACAGAGATAAGAAAAGGACTTGTTTTTTATAAAATGGCAGAGGACAGAGATTACGAAGTATTCAGACTTGATGACTCATATGTAACAGTATTCTTTGATAAACATGAAAATAACAGCGTTACTGCTCTACAAATTGTCAGCTCTTCTCTGGAAGAAAATCGCAAGGATTTTTATGTGGAAGGAAACGAGAACTTAAAAGAAGGCTTTGAATATCAATTATTTGATTTAACCAATGCCAGTCGTGTCAATAACCATTTAAAACCGCTGACTTGGGATGAGGCAGTTCGTGATACAGCTCGAAAACATAGTTTGGATATGGCAGAAAATAATTATTTCAGCCACACTAATCTGGAGGGTGAATCTCCATTTGATCGCATGCTGAACGATGGCATCCGTTACACTATAGCCGGGGAGAATTTGGCTTATGGCCAAAACAGCAGTATATTTGCTCACGAAGGCTTAATGAATTCAATCGGCCATCGGGAAAATATCCTGCAAAAAGATTTCGCCTCACTCGGCGTTGGGGTTGCCTTTAACAATAAATCCCAACCATATTATACCGAAAACTTCGTGACAGAATAAAAAATGAGGCTGGAAAATTGATTCCAGCCTCGTTTTTATGATTAGTAAACTTTATAATTACACAATTAAATTACCAATCATCCAAATTAAGAAAAAACTAATAACTATCGATAAATTAGCAGCAGTTCCAACAAAACGTTGGTTATATTTAAACTCCACACTATACGGTAAAACGCTTGATGCCATTGGCAAGATTAAGCAGATTAAAATGGTATAACGAAACATATCTTCTGCTGGCCATAAAAAATATGCTAGCACGCCTAAAAAAAGACCTGTCCCGTACCGTATTCCGAGTACCCTTCCAATCCCTTTCCAGTGATTCTTTTCAAAAGAAAAGTTCAAATAAATACCGAGAAGCAATAAAGAGAGTGGCATATTCGCCTTCGATATTGTAGATGTCACATCAATTATCTGATGGGGTATCTCGAAACCTACAATACTAATGAAGAAAATAAATACATAGGTCATCAGCGGGATAGACCGTCCCAGCTTCCCTACCACTTGCTTCGCTGAAAGTACGGACCCTTCTTGTGAATAATAGCTACCAATTAAATAACTAATTCCGAAAGTAACAATGGCATTTCCGATATCGAACATACCAAAATATTTTATCCCTTCAGCCCCCCATATACCTTGCACCAAAGGATATGCAAAGATACCAATGTTAAATCCAGGAATCAGCATGCCTAACATGCCTTTTTGCTTATTCGCTTCATTTCGGAAAAGAAATAGTCCAATTATGGAAATAAGAACACCATAGAATAAACCAAGAAATACCAATATTAACAAAGATTTTTCAATTATAACATTATGTAAGGTGGTGATGATTAAACAAGGTAAAGTAATATTGAAAATGATCCTTGCAAGACCTTCGCCATCTTTTTCTTTAATAATATTTCTTTGTTTAAAGAAATATCCAATGCCAATAATAATCACGGAATACAAAAACTGCGTATTAAAATTTTCCATTCTCTAAATTCCCCTACCTAAGCTACAAATTTCCAATGAACCTACTATACTACTTATCCGTATACTTGGAAAGACTAAGATATAGAAAAAAGACTTATTACGTTTGAGAAGATTTAAGATGTAACAAACGTGATAAGTCCTATTTAAATACTATTAGAAGCTATTACTTTCTGTCGCCGATCTATTCATTTCTTCTAATCTACGAATATCTATACGAATAAGCAAGGAAACTGCCAGAGATATAATAAACATACAAGAGAAAACAAGCAATGTTCCTTGATAGCTTCCTGTTGTATCGCGAATCCATGATACAATGCTAGGTCCAGCAACACCTGCAGCAGACCAAGCTGTAAGAATATAACCATGAATTGCCCCTAACTGTTTTGTACCGAATATATCTCCAATATAAGCTGGGATTGACGCGAATCCACCGCCATAGCAAGACATAATAATAAATACAATAATGGAAAAGGCAATATAATGATGTAAATGTGGTAATGCAAAGAATGCTACTACTTGGATAGCAAAAAATAAAGTATATACATTGGGTCTGCCAATATAGTCAGAAATTGCAGCCCAGGCAATTCTTCCAATTCCATTAAATACACCCATAATCCCAACTAGTGTTGCTGCACCTGCAACTGACATGCCGGCCAATTCCTGCCCCATGGGCGAAGCAACAGCAAGAATAGCAATCCCACAAGTAATGTTAATAAATAACATAATCCACAACGCCCAAAATCGTTTCGTTTTTACGGCTTCATTAGCTGTTAATTGTGATAAATCTTTCTTCCCTTTTCCATTTCCAGCTTCAACTGATTGCTGAAAACCTTTTGGCATAAATCCTTTTGGCGGTGCTTCTAAATATTGTGCTGAAACAAATATGATAACAAAATAAACAGCTGCAAGAATATAAAATGTATTAGCTATACCAGCTGTATTAATTAAATAATTCATAACTGGACTGCTGATCATCGCAGCAAAACCGAATCCCATAATCGCTAATCCAGTTGCCAAGCCTCTGCGATCCGGGAACCACTTAACCAATGTTGAAACAGGAGTAATATAACCGACTCCTAATCCAATCCCCCCAAATATTCCATAGGTAATGTAAAGAAGCGGTAAAGATTCGATGCTTATTGCAAAACCAGCACCAGCCATCCCCAAACCGAACATACAAGCGGACAACATACCAGAAGTTCGCGGTCCGTATTTTTCAACAAAATGCCCTAAAAAGGCAGCAGATAATCCTAAAAATAAAATAGCAATACTAAAAGTCCAGGAAATGCTCGTTAATGTCCAATTAAACTGTGACTCAAGCGGCTTTGTAAACACACTCCATGCGTATACAGATCCGATTGAAATATGAATACCGACTGCAGATAAAGCAATAAGCCAACGATTTTTTGTTTTCATTGTAAGACCCCTATTGTGTTTATTTATAAATTATCACTAATTGCATTTTCTAATTAGCTAGAATAGGTGATGGAAAGTGGCGCAACAGCTTTTCTTACCCCTTCTAACGCTAATTCAACCGTTTCATTTGTATGCAATATTACTGCCATTCTTCGCCCCTCTGTCGTCTTTGGTTTTCCAAAAATGCGTATTTGAGTATTTTCAAATGATAACGTTTCTTCTATCCCCTGAATTAAGTAGTCGTTACTTTCTTCAGTTGCTTTTAATGTTTTACTAGCACCTGGGCTATGCAGCTTCACTCCTGTAACTGGATATCCTAGAATGGCTCTAACATGTAAAGCAAATTCAGATAAGTCTTGAGTAATCATTGTTACCATTCCAGTATCATGAGGGCGAGGTGAGACTTCACTAAAATAAACTCCATTTTCTGTTAAAAATAACTCCACACCAAAAATTCCATAACCACCCAGACTATCTGTAATTTTCTTAGCAATCATTTCTGCCTCATTTAATTGCTCAGCAGACATGAAATGCGGCTGCCATGATTCTATATAATCTCCGTCTTTTTGGGTATGTCCAATTGGGGGACAAAAGATTGTGCCATTAACTGAACGAACGGTTAAAAGTGTAATCTCTGATTCAAATGCAATAAACTCTTCTACTATGACTCTTGTTTTCTTCCCTCTTCCTCCATCAACAGCTTCTTTCCAGCAAGATTCTATTCCATCTATGCTTCGGCAAATACTTTGACCTTTCCCAGAAGAGCTCATGACTGGCTTTATTACACACGGAAAGCCTATATTCTGTACAGCATCTTTCAATTCCGAAATGTTATTGGCAAAGGCATATTTTGCTGTCGGTATGTTCAACGTTTCACTTGCTAATCTTCTAATACCTTCGCGATCCATCGTTAAATAGGTGGCCTTAGCAGTTGGAACTACCGAATACCCCTCTTCTTCCAGCTCCACTAGCGCACTAGTAGCAATCGCCTCAATTTCAGGAACAATAAGATCCGGTTTTTCTTTTTCAATTATTGCTTTTAATTGATTACCGTCAATCATATCTATTGTATATGAGCGGTGGGCAGCATGACTAGCTGGTGCATGATCATAACGATCGACTGCGATTGTTTCTAGTCCCAGCCGCTGCGCTCCGATAATCACCTCTTTACCCAATTCTCCTGAACCTAATAACATAATCTTTCTTGCTTGTGAAGTATTTGGTGCTCCTAACACGATTGCCAATCCCCCTAAACAATTAATTATTCCTTTATTCTGCATAATATCGTAAAAAGCTCTTCTATTCAAGTCTTTTTTTCTCTATTTCCGAACGTTTATTAAGTTAGATTATTAATAATTCGTATTTTGTTGTGGTTACGGAAAAATTAATTGTCGATAAGGGAAGGTGCATTTAAGGAAGATGAACGCTGCTTTTTGTGAAAGAGATGATATAAGTGGTTTTCATTCTCCAGATGAACGTCACTTTTTATGGAAAAGATGGCATAAGTGGTTTTCATTCAACAAATGAACGCCACTTTTTATGGAAAAGATGGCATAAGTGGTTTTCATTCAACAAATGAACGTCACTTTTTATGGAAAAGATGGCATAAGTGGTTTTCATTCAACAAATGAACGCCACTTTTTGCGGAAAAGATGATATAAGTGGTTTTCATCGGCCAAATAAATACTTTCTATACAAAAGGAAACAAAACAATCCATGATTAGAGGTTTTTCCTCCTCAATCATGGTTAATTACAGACACTGAATTCTCCTGTATTCTCATAAATAAATTGTGAAAGTCTTGCTATCTATTAAGAGTTGAATAAACTATTTCTCCTTTGCAAATAGTTGCTTTCACTTTCCCCCTAAACGTTTTGCCTATATAAGGGCTTATTTTATGCTTATAATACAGATCTTCCTTTTGGAGTGTATAGGTTTCATTTAAATCAACAATAGCTATATCTGCATCACTTCCATTTGTGATACTTCCTTTTTGTGGATAGAGCCCGAAACGTTTAGCTGGGTTTGTACTTGTTATTTTTGCGATAATCGGAAGAGAAATTCCTCGTTTCCAATAGCCTTCTTCTAATAAAACAGACAGTGTCGTTTGACAGCCGGCAATCCCACCCCATGCTTCTAATAAATTGCCATTTTTCATGGATGGAAGCGATGGTGAATGATCTGATCCAATCATATCAATTTCCTCTCGTTTGATTGCTTCCCACAAGTCATCTACTTCGTTATCAGAGCGTAGCGGTGGAGCGCATTTTGCGACGGCTCCTAATTCTTCTAAGTCATCGATTGTTAATGATAAATAATGAGGACATGTTTCAACGCTTATGTCCAGCCCCCGCCGCTTTGCGACAATTATTGGTTCCAATACTTTAGAACTTGTGATGTGAACGATGTGCACCTTACATCTAGTGGCTTCGGCATATGCAATGATCCGCTGAACAGCCTCCACTTCCGAAAAGATAGGTCTTGCATTGGAAAAAGCAAGGCCTATATTAGTCTGTTGATGGATGATTTCCTTGCTTAAAAACTCTGTAATCGTATCACTTTCTGCATGAACGGCTAAGATACTATGTAAAGCTGCGATTTTTTTCATCGCTTGATATAAAGTGCGGTCATCAGCGCTTTGAAAATCTTCTATCCCGCTATTCGACATAAATGCTTTAAAACCAATGACACCACATTTTACTAATTTTTCAATCTCATTATAATTACCAGGAACAATTCCTCCCCATAAACGGTAATCAATAACTGATTTTTTCTTAGCTAGCCTTTCTTTTTGCTGGAAACCATATTCTGTTATTGTAGGTGGATGACTATTAAGAGGCATATCAAAAAATAACGTTCCTCCACCAGCAGCTAAGCTTTTGCTGCCTGATTCAAGCCCTTCCCAGTCACTTCTTCCCGGCTCGTTAAAATGGACATGTGAATCGATAACCCCTGGAAATAGATATAGACCATCCGCATTGTAAGTTTTTGTAGCATTATTTCCATTAATGCCTGAACCAACTATCGCTATTTTTCCATTCTTCACTCCAACATCTGCTTTATAGACTGTTTCCTCATTTACAAGGAATCCATTTTGAATGATTAAATCTAAATCCTCCAAGTCATCAGCTCCCCCGATAGGTTTGATATCCCCAGCCAGATAATAATAAAGGGATATGATAATGCAGTTGGGTTTCATCTGTATAAAAACGAATAGGAATCGTCGTAAAAAATGGGTGTTGTTCTTTTGAATGACCAAAATACTCTTGTATATAAAATACTAATTCAAATTCTCCTGTCTCTATTTTTTCTAATAGGATAGTGTCGACTCTGCCGTCTTGATTGGTTATTCCGCTTGCTAAAAAAATTCTTTCTGAATCTTGCAATCTCCAAAGCTCAACTTTGATCCCTTTTCCTGGTTTCCCATTGGATAAATCTAATACATGAGTTGTTATGCCCGTTTTCATAGTCTATGCACCTTGTCCTTCTGTTTCTAATTCGACTATTTCCTCTAATCGGTATTTCGATATGGCAAATATCTCGATTAATGCAGTTTGAAATTCCTCTTCCTTTGTGTGGTTGATGCGTTCTTTCATGGACTGATAAATGGAATCCTTTGTATGACCTTTGACAGCTAAGATAAACGGAAAGCCGAATTTTTCAGAATAGGCTTTATTTAAGGCTGCAAATTGCATGAATTCTTGCTGCGATAATTGATTCAAGCCAGCACCCTTTTGTTCCTTACTCGAAGAGGAAGTCATTTGTAACTTCGCGCCTAAATCTGGATGTGCTCGGATTAAATCAAGCTGATCTTCAATTGGTGCTTCTGTTACTGCCTGTACCATTAGTTGATAGAGGGTATTTAAGCTTGGAAAAGGGTGATATTTCCATGTTTTATTGGCAATCCACGGACTATGCTCAAACACCCAGCCGATCTTTTCAATGAATTCCTGTCGATTCATTTGATTAATTTCTGCTATCGTATACATTTATTGATCCCTGCCCTTCCCTTTTATTAGTTAACAACGCAACAGCTCTTAAAATTCCTTCATATCCTGTACAGCGACAAAGGTTTCCAGATAATGCAGCCAGTACTTCCTCTCTAGAGGGCTGTTCGTTTTCATCTAGTAAACTTTTTAATGCCATTACCATTCCAGGAGTACAGTAACCACACTGTAGTGCGCCTGCCTCTAAAAATGCTTCTTGAATAGGATGAAGGTTTTTCTCTGCTAAGCTTTCGATCGTTAAGATTTCAGCATTTTCCAATTGATATGCCATTACTAAACAGGAATTCACCAGCTTTCCGTTCATAATGACTGAGCAGGCACCACACCTGCCAGCCTCACAAGCTATTTTCGTCCCAGTAAGAGATAAAACATCCCGAAGGATATCAACAAGGCGAAATGTTGGAGGAAGACTTAGCGTTAAAGATTCTCCATTTACCTTAAAAGTGGTTTTTTCCATAATTTTTTTTGTATCCATATGCCCCCTCCTATTCTCGTAAACCTTGTCGTTCCAGTGCTTGCAATAGTATATCCGCTTTCACTGGGAGTTGATTAAGCCATATTCCTGCAGCGTCATGAATGGCGGAAATGATAGCTGGAGCAACAGCAACTGTGCCAATTTCGCCAACCCCTCTTGGCCCATAGTCATCTCCAGGGACTAATTCTTCTATTGCAGTAACAGTTGTCTCTATCGGGATGTCTAATATCGTTGGGATAAGATACGTATCAAAATTTTCATTCATATAGCGGCCATTTTCCATAACTGCATCCTCCATAATCGTAAATCCTAACCCCATATTAGCTCCCCCTTCAATTTGCCCTAAATATCCCATTGGGTTCACTACAGGTCCAGCTGAAATAACATGATCCATCCTAGTTACTGCTACGCTTCCAGATAACAAATCTATTTCGACCTCGGCTGCTACACCGGCAAAAGTATATAAAAAATGACCACCATCAATAGAGTTTGGGGTAGTAGGAAAGTGGTAGCTTACTGAAACAGTTGGCAGCTCTTCACATGATTCTGCTAACTGTTTATATGGAAGAATAAGCGCTGGTTCCTCGTTCTCTTCTGCGTTTTTCCAAATGCCATTTTTACCAAGAAATAAGCTTTCTTTCGGACATTTAGTTTGTTTTTCTGCCAATGTAAGTAGTTTTTCGCTAAATGGACCTTTTAATTTATTGATACCAAGCCACACCATATTTGTTGCTCGTGAGGCAGTAGAAGAGCCAGAGTGGGGAACTTTAGCCGTATCGCCAATAGTAATTTCGATATCACTAGGTTCGCAAAGAAAGGTATCTGCCATAATCATATCAATGGTTGGAATTAATCCTTGCCCACATTCTTCAAATCCAAAAGATACCTCTATTTTCCCAGCACTGTTTAAAGCCAGTCGGGCACCAGAAGCATCTGCTCTTCCATATCCCAATCCCCCTCCATGCATGGTAATACTATATCCCCTTCCTTTTATTTTCTTATCTCCATTCATAGGATTTGTGACCAAGTCCTTTTGAAGAATTGCTGACTTGGTAATTTCAGTAAGGACAGCATAAGCGCCATTTGTTGGAACAATAGGCTGGTCCACCGGACCAAAATCTTCTGTCTTACGTAAATTAGTGAAGCGTAATTTGGTTGAATCTATTCTGGCTTTTTCTGCTAATCTTTCAATTTGCGTTTCTAATGCAAAGGTGATTTGATTGCCGCCAAATCCTCTGAATTCACCGGCAACACCGTTATTTGTATAAACAGAGTAGCCTTTAACATCTATATTTTCGATTATATATGGTCCAGCACTATGCTCTACAGCAAAGTCAAGTACTGCAGGTCCTAAAGTAGCATATGCACCAGTATCTGCAGTAATCTTTACTTGGTGGGCGATTATTTTTCCAGATACGTCAGCACCTGTCTTCATATAGATTTTCATTGGATGTCTTTTTAAACCGGCCTTAATCGATATTCTTCTTGATTGATGTATTTTCACTGGCCGCTGTGTTTTTAATGCCAGCAAGCTGATATATGGTTGAACATTTAATTCGTCCTTCCCTCCAAAGGAGCCTCCAATCGGGCTAGAAATAATCCGGATTTTTTCCAGTGGGAGTGCTAAAATTCGAGAAAGCTGCAGCTGATCTTTAAAACCATGCTGGGTTGGTGCATAAATGGTAATGCCTCCTGCTTCATCTGGTACAGCTACACCCCCTTCCGTTTCCATATAAGCATGCATTTGTCTTGGTGTCTGATACGTTCCTTCTATGATCCATTCGCACTTATTAAAGGCTTCTTCTATATTACTTTCTCCCTTCTTAAAAGCAGCCTGATGAAGGAGATTTCCTTCTTTATGCAGCCTGATTGCAGTGTCTTTTAAGGCTTCATCTGGATCTGTGATTATCTGCAATGGCTGATATTTTACTTTAATTAAAGAAATGGCTTGTTGTGCAATTTCCTTTGTTCTAGCCGCAACAGCGGCAATTGCGTCGCCTACATATCTGACTTTCTCTTCACAAAAGACCGGCTGATCCTGTATAACAATCCCAAAGCCATTTAAGCCTGGTACATCCTTATAAGTGATAACAGCAAAAACCCCAGCAAGCTCTTCTGCTTCTTTAGTATCGATTGATTCAATTTCTGCATGAGGATATTCACTTCTAAGAACGGTTCCATAAAGCATATTAGGAAACGTTAAGTCAGTTAAATACTTAAGTTTTCCAGTCACCTTAGGCACACCGTCTCTTCTTATTTTCCAACGACTACCAGCGCTTTCGTTATCAAGGATCATCTAAACAACTCCCTTCTTTTTCTATTAAAGTAATTCTTTCATATTAGCAATTATTACGTTTGCTGCGACTTTTTTGCGATACGCTTCTGTTATAAAGGGATCTGTATAAGATAGGAAGTCTTCCTGAATGACTTTAGAGATTCGGGACCAATCAATAGGACTCTGCGAGCGGGTAATCTCCCTTTCTGTGCTTGTAAGACGAGTCGGAATGTGACTGCCTCCGCCAATCGCAATTTTTATGGTCTTTATATTTTTTTCTTCAAATTCTAGATACCCTGCAATCGATATAATTGCAGCTGTAAAACTGGCCCGTCTACCAATCTTTCTAAAAAAAGAATATGTTTCTAGCTTTCGTGCTGCTATTGGTATGAGTACTTTTGTTAACAATTCGGATGATGGCCGCTTTTTTGATGCCAGCCAATCCTTTAATGTGATTAAGTAGGTCTCCTTGCCATTAAAAAAAGTTAATAGTGCCTCCAAAACTAATAAAGCAGGAATGCTATCACCAATTTTGCTGCATATATTTCCGCCAATTGTTCCTCTGTTACGAATTGCAGGAGCCGCTATTTTCTCACAGGCCTCTACTATAAGCGGAGCCTTTTCTTGCATTAATACGCTGGTTAAACATTCAGAAATAGACATGCCTGCACCAATCTGCAAAAAGAATTGGCCATCTAGTTCTACTTCTGAGATTCCTTTTAACTCCATTAATTTTTCTGTACTAATAAGGTGGTTTGGTTTGTCCTGACCTGCTTCCCAATTTACTTGAAGGATTGTTCCACCGGAGATAAAGGCATAATTTGATTCATTCCATTTATTAATAGCAGATAAGGTGGTAGGTATTTCCACAGTAGTCGGATAATTGAGAGTTGAAACATGCATGTTATTCCCTCCTTTTCAGCACTTTTTCATAATCATTTTTTGTATCAATATCAATAAAATATTCTTCTTCAGAAAATTCAATCTTTTCCCCATGCATAATGCCATCTTGCAATAATTTTCTAGCTCCTATATCTCCTTCTAAGTAGTTTATATCTGATATCGCGCTCGGATGGAATAAAATCGGCGGATTGTAAACCCCCTTATGCATGCTTGCTACATATTTATATGGAGGAAGTAATGGAGTAGTCACGATTTTATCAATCATTTCATGGGTAATAAAAGGCTGATCTGCTAAACATACAAGAATCTTTTCTGCCTGTTGCTCGATAGCTGCTTTAAAACCTTTTTTTAAAGAATATGATTGCCCTAGAGACGCTTCGTCACAAGTAATTACTTTCCCTTTTTTTCCATTCAAAAAGAGTTTATTAGCAGGTGTTATCCAGTTTAAGTGATCGCCTGGTTGAACGATAACAAAAACATAATCAACAAATGGCGAGGTAAGCAACACAGATAATCCATGATTACCAACTGTTTCATTCCGAAGAGGAAGGGACAGTTTATGTTCTCCCATCCTCTTGCTATTCCCCGCAGCTAAATATAAGGCTGTAATCATCCTATTTTACCTACAAGAGAATTCTTTTCATTTTTAATTTTAATTAATTGTGCTGTTATACTAATGGCGATTTCTTCTGGGCTTTCTGAATGAATAGATATTCCGACTGGATAGTGGATCCAATCTGGCTTTATTTTTTCTGCCAATAATTTTTCCGACCTCTTTTTGGAGCCTAATAACCCAAAGAATTTTACCCTTCGTTCCAAAAGTAAATGTACAAATTCTTGATCTTTACTAAAGCTGTGTGTCATCAATAGTACATAATCATCTTCTGAGGGTTTTATTGCAGCCAGCACCTGAGTCGGAGAACCTATTTGATATTCTTTTGCGTCTGGGAAATTATCTGCTGAACAAATAGCTTCTCGCCAATCAGATAAGATGACATAAAACCCGGCTTTGCTAGCAAAAGAGACAACTGGTTTGACATCTGGTCCTGCTCCATAGATAATTAATCTTGGTTGAGGAGAGAGAGCTTGGGTAAATATATACTTATTGTCAGTATCCAAAAAAGAAGTAGATGCAACATTTGTTTCTGTTTTTGTTTGTGGGCTGACCGTATTAACAAGGAAATTATCTAATTTATGAAAACTCTTAATAAGTTTGACACTTTCTCCTTTTTGCATATGTGATTTTAATTGCTGAAAAACTTTGCTTGTTGCCGGCGTGACCGGCTCAACCATAATATAAATTTTCCCATCACATCCAATGCCTTGCCCCCATGTCAAATCATCTTCTGAACGCAGATCGTATTCCATTAAAAAAGCTTTAGCTTTTTGCTGCATTTCGATTCTTGCGAGTAAATCCTGCTCTACACATCCGCCTGTTAATAATCCCTTTTCTTTTCCGGCATCCGTGATGAACATCATAGTTCCTTCTTTCCGGTAGGCTGTTCCTTCCACCTTCACAATTGTCGCTAAATAACTGTTTTTTTCTGTTGCAATAACCGCATCAATAACAGCATAATGATCGGAAGACACGCTAACTCCCCCATTCCAATCAAATTTTTAGTCGAATCGAAAATCATTGTTACTTTTTATAACATTAGATGTTATTACATCATATTAATTCCTTCCTTTTTATATGTCATTGGACTAATTAAATAATAATCTAAGTGGTAATTAGATAGATTGAACAAATTATCTAAAAATTACAAAAATTATTATTATATTTCAAAATATTTGTATTCGTTTTTTACTAGCATAATATATTTACATTTTCTTGATTATCAACTATAATTCTCATATCTTGGATTAAAAAATTCTTCTTTTCGTCTTTCTTATTTATTCTTTTATTTAATTAAATGAGGTGGACTATGAATAAAGAAATTATTAAATTTATTAGGAAAAATTATGAAATGACACAGAGAGATTTTGCCCGTGTTTTAAATTGCAGCTTTGCATTAATTGCTTTAGTGGAAGTCGGAAAGCGAAGAGTTAGTAAAGATTTAGAAAATAAGATTAGACAAACGTTTAACATTGACGATCAAGATATCGCCTCCATTACATCCATAATATCAGAAATAAGTAAAGGAATTCCTCCGTTTATGTAGTTTCTAGAAGAAAATAGCAAGAACATACAGATCCCTTGTGTTATGCTTTATGTAGATACTTTCTATTTTCTTCTATTTAAAATTATCCTCTGCACCCTTTTTTCTCTTTCCCAATAGAATAAAGAAGGAGAAAGGAGGGGGAAAATGCCTACAAAGGAACACCACAGCAACTCTTCAAAAGTTTATCTTCCCAAACTTTCTGCTGAAAGTTTAAATAATCAATCCCATTTCCAACACAATTATTTACAGGAATATCTATTTAAACAGCACAAACAAAATGAGCAATTAATGACATTATGGTATAAATTTCAGGAAGATTTGATTGAGAAACAGAAGAAGCATCTTCAGCATTTTAACGAAATCGATTCAAAATTAGAACTTAATGATTCAGCTACAAAGGATCTTTTAACTAAAATTACTGATTTAGATAATGAAACATCCACAATAGAAGCACAACTTGACACTCTTATCTTGCTAGCAGAAGAGCAAAAAGAATTAACAAGGGAAGAATCTCTGCGGCAAACAGCTCTATTTGACCAGTTAACCTTTCAAGAGAAAGATATTTCGATGATTTCTAATAAAATGGAAGAATTTAATCAGCTTGCTGCAGACGTGAAAACAAAAATCACGGAAACTGAAACCAACTATCAACATATTGCAGAAAAGTTGGATTTACACGAAATATTTCAGCAAACCTTATTAGAAAGCATGAAAGAAACAACTGGGAGCGTCAATAAAATCAGTCGGCAGCTCGACCATCTTAAAGAAGTTATCTTTGAAAGAGTACATTATTTAGCGGAAAAAATAGAAAACAATATAAAAAGCATCTCGCAGCCAATTCAGCGATTCTTCGTTTCTTCTAAAAAAGATGAGACGATAAAAAAATAAAATGGTAATTTTTTTATACACAAATAAAAAACCTAAACAATTATACGAAGTTGCTAGTAAAAACATTCGTATAATCGTCTAGGTTTATTTTTTTTGCTGGAATACTTTCAAGCGTTTAACTTAATCAAGGATTTTTACAGAAACTTGTTTTCTTCCCCACTCTAATGCTTTCGCTTGAGATGGAACAAATACATCAATTTTCTTCCCTTTAATCGCTCCGCCTGTGTCTCCGGCAATTGCAGTACCATATCCTTCCACATAGACCTTAGAGCCTAGAGGAATTACGTTAGGATCAACTGAAATAACCTTTTTATCTGGATTATCCTTTAAATTAATTCCGGTTGCTGTAACACCAGAGCATCCTTCACAATTTGCTGTATATGCTGTCGCGGTTACTGTGATTTCTTTTGCTGCTGAATTTGTACTTTCAGCCTTTACTGTATTATCTGCTTTAACTGCTTTGTTTAGTGGCTTTGATTCTGGTGCGTTTTGTTCAGAACCTTCTTTGGAAACAATCAATACGTCATCCTTATGTATTGTATCACTATTCAGCTTATTCCATTCCTTTAGCTGATCTACAGTTGTATTATATTTTTGAGATATCTTCCATAGATTATCTCCCGCTTTTACTGTGTATTTCTTTACATCTTCAATAGTAAGTGTATCACCCGCCTTAATGATATCACTATCTAAATCATTCCATCTTTTTATATCATCAACACTTACCTTTTTTTCTTGTGAAATAGACCAAAGAGTATCTCCTTTTTCTACTTTCATTTCTTCTGCACCTACAAACGGAGCAGCTGTAGTTAGTATTGATGCACAAGTTAGAATAGAAAAGATTTTTTTCATTTTTATACCTCCTAGAATAGCTCCAGTTGAGCTAACAGGTATAATCTTAACATGAAAAACGCCAAAAAAAAGAACAGGCAGTTGTTAATTCGATTACGTATATGACAATCCAATAACAAACACAATACGAATCGTCAGAATAATCTATAAACTAATACCTGTTTTCTTTTCAAACATAGTTTTTAATGAACGGAAGGCAAGGTTATGTGGAAGCTTGTACCTTTATTTATTTCACTGTCTACATATACTTTCCCATTTAAATTCTCAATTATTTTGAAACTGACCATTAATCCAAGTCCATTGCCTTCTTTTTTTGTTGTAAAGAATGGTTCACCTATTTTTTTTAATTGCTCTTTTGACATACCGATTCCGCTGTCTTTGATTATAATCGAAATATCTTCCTTTCCTTTTTTTACGCTTATATCAATAGAGCCCCCGTCAGGCATAGCTTCGACAGCGTTTTTTATAAAATTCAAGAAAACCTGTTTTAATTTATTCTCGTCACATTCTACAAAAGGATTCGGCTCTTCGTAAAATCGATTCAATTGAATTTTATTTTTTCGCAGCTGATAATCTAAAATAGAAAGAACATTATCGATAATAGGTAGTAGCGGTTTTTTCTCTAAGACAGAAACAGTCGGCTTAGAAAGAAGCATGAATTCCTCTACAATAGAGTTTACTCTTTCAATCTCATCTAAAATAATCTCAAAGTATTCCTGTCGATCTTTCTCGGTTTCATCCATACTCAAAAATTCCGCATATCCTTTTATAGAAGTTAATGGGTTACGGATCTCATGAGCAACACCAGCTGCTAATTGACCAATCGCTGCTAATTTATCTTGTCGATGAAGAACTTCTTCTGTGCGTTTCTTTTCCGTAATATCATTTCTTATAGCTAAATACTGATAAGGCTTATTATTTTTATCTAAAAAAGGGACAATAGTTGTATCGACCCAATAATAAGAGCCATCTTTCCTTTTATTTCGGATTTCCCCCTTCCAGATTTCCCCTTTTTCAATTGTTTGCCAAACATTTCGGAAAAAATCTTTTGAGTGATAGCCAGAATTTACAATACGATGCGTTTTTCCGATTAATTCCTGCCTACTATATCCGGATATCTCACAAAATTTAGAATTAACATTTGTAATAATCCCTCTTTTATCTGTAAAAGCAATAATACTTGATTGTTCTAATGCATAGGTAATGTCACTTACTTCACGTACAGACTCTTCCAGTTGATGCTGAACCATTTTTTGCTCTGTAATGTCCCGTCTGATTGCAACATACTGATAAGGTGCCCCCTCCTTATTTAAAAAAGGGACTATTACGGTATCAACCCAATATAGCGTACCATCCTTTGCTTTATTGAGTATCTCCCCTTTCCATATCTCCCCTCTTTTAATCGTGTTCCATAATTTTCGAAAAAACTCAGGCGAATGATGACCCGAATTCAAAATACGATGATTTTGTCCTAACAGTTCCTCACGACTATACTTCGAGACTTCCACGAATTTATCGTTTACATATGTAATCATTCCATTATCATCAGTAAAAGCCACGATTGCAGACTCATCAAGTGCAAGCTGCATATCTCTTACATTGATTGCTCCTACATCCATTCGTTCTCGAATTAAGGTACTAGTTCCAATTAATCCGCCTAACACTAATACAGAGACAAATAACGCAATGTAAATAATGAAGCTGCTTTGATAGGAATCTCTCACAACGGACACTTCTGGTGCGCTTACATCACTTAAGAGAATAAAATGACTAATCATACATACTCCCGTCATTAATAAACTACATACAGGCCGTACCCATTTTTTTAAAGTGGCAGAAATTGTAACAGGATAAAATGATAACCATATTGAAATAAAAAATACTATAAATAACAATAAAAAACTGATAAATAATTGCGGAATTTGATAATATACTGTACTGCCGATTGAATAAAAACCAATGATGGATATTGATAATAAAGAAAGACTAAAAAAGAAAGCAGATACATAGATTCTTCTTTTCTTTTTTTCCTTATCTAATAGCGCATAAAATGCCATACCACTAAAACATATGCCAACTACCATTGATAAGATAGTGATAGGGATATTATAATTAGCAGTTGCATACACATTTTTAATCATCATATCAATAAAACTTAAAATCCAAAAACCAAAGCCTATCGTAAATGTGCTTGCTAAAAACAAAAATCTACTATTTTTCTCTCCATTTTTCACTAATTGAAATAAATCAAACGAAGAATAGCATGCCATATATACGATTAGGATACTAATAAAAATTAATATGGAGTTATACAAACAAAAAATCCTCCTAATCTATTTTTTGCATTCTATTTGATTGTAAATCAAATAAAACAGATAAGAAAGCATTTTTGTATAAATCATACACTAAACGGCCACATAATCATTCGTTCTTTGGAGAGATTGAATAGCGGGATATGGAGGGACATGAATATTCTCTGAAGAAAGTCGAAGAGTTTTCCAAATAAGGAGATGGGATAGGAAATCTCCACGACTAAGCCCAACAATATTAAGTAAATTTATAAAGCTGTCGTGTTTTACGAGTTAATTACTGATTTGAGGAAGCTCTCTCATTTCTGCAGTTGTCTGATCTCCACATAGAGGACAAAGTAGATCATCTGTAGCATAATCCTTTCTCATCCACCCGTTACACGAATTACATGCATATACTTCCATACTCATTAACACTTCTTCTGGTTTTTCTTCCGCGCCTTTTCGATTAAAAAACATATGAACAAGCCCCCTTTTTAAATTATTATGGCCAGCACCGCCAGTAATTATGTGTGTAAACCAAAACATTTAAAGAAATTAAACACCTATTACTTTTTCCAAGCCATAATGGGAATTAGCGCATTGACCATTAATAATCTATAATGCTAAAGAAACTGAGCAAATATTTTTTTCAAATCTGTAACTAAGTGTAATTGTTATGGTATTATGATGAAAAATGAACGCGAAGGAGCAAAAAATGTCTACAAAATTGTTTTATTCAACTCCATATGAAACAAAATGGACAACCGCAATAAAGAAAGTTATCGAAACGAATGATCAAATTTATGTACTTTTAAAAGAAACAGCTTTTTATCCAGAAGGCGGAGGGCAGCCAGCAGATACTGGATTCATTGATGGGATTCGTGTCCTAGATGTACAGATGAAAGATAATCAAATTTATCATCTTATGGAAAGAAAACCAGAAAATAAACTGGTATCATGTGAATTAGATTGGGATAGACGGTATGATCATATGCAGCAGCACACTGCTCAGCACATGTTATCAGCTGTTTTGGAAGAATTATTTCAAATTACTACAGTTAGCTTTCATTTAGGAAAAGAGTACACAACAATTGATATAGATACAGCTGATCTAACAAAAGAACAAATAACTCAACTAGAAAACTCCTGTAATTCCTATATCATGAAAAACTTAGAAATCAAAACACATATTATCACTCATGAACAAGTGAGCAAATTTCCTTTAAGAAAGCGGCCGAAAGTAACTGGCGATATAAGAATCGTAGAAATCGATGATTGGGATTTTTCTGCATGTGCTGGAACACATGTAGGCAGAACCGGAGAACTAGGCGTCTTTAAAATATTTAAAACTGAAAAACATCGTGGTCAAACTAGGGTTTTCTTTTTAAGTGGGTGGAGAGCCATTCGTGACTATCAAACAGCACAATCTATATTAGATAACTTAGGAACGTTTTTTAAAACAAACAAACTGCAGCTTGAAGATCGTGTAAATAAACTGGAATTAGAGAAAAAGGGATTAACTAAAGAATTAGAAACACTAAAGAGAGAAAATATAGCGTTTTTAGCAGAACAAATGCTTTCGACACAAATGGAAAAAGTAATCTTCCTTTCATTTGCAGACAAAACAATCAAAGATTTATCTATTCTTGCCAAATACCTCTTGCAAAAATCTAGCTGCATTATTCTCCTTAGTTCGGAAATAGATAAAAAAATACTATTACAGCATAATGGTGATTATCCTTTTCATTGTGGCAAGTTTCTTAAGGAAACAATCCAAGGATATGAAGGGAAAGGCGGGGGAAATGAACTTCAGGCACAAGGGACGTTCCCTACCGTTCCACAATTAAATGCCTGCCTAAAGGAAATAAGAGAAAGATTAGTAGAGAGTATGTAAAAAACAAAAACCGTCCCTAAGATAATGGCTCTGCCAATAAATCGAGGACGGTTTTTGTTAATTCCGTATTTGTTGGTTTCTTTTTTCTAGCATGATCGCCACTTTAATCATAAAATAACTAATCTCGTCTGGAAGTTCTTCTTTAATGGGCTTTAATTTATCCTTGCCCACTTTTTGAATTGCTTCCCCTATTTTCGTTTTGTCTTCTGGCTTTAGAAATTTTGTCCAATCAATCTCTATTTCTTCTTCTCCACAGCGAAGCAGATGGTTTTCTACCGTTTGAACATTTAATTGTCTTTCTTTTGCGATTTCCTTAATGGATAATCCGCTTTCCCATAACTCCAATGTATGGAGATGAGAGTTCTCCACATATTTTTTCGCTTTTTTGTCTATTTCCGTATTTATTTCGGAAGAATGAATCTCTTTCCTGTCAGCTGAATATGCCTCTTCTTTTTGAAATGCTAAAATATGTTCAATGATTACATCTCCATATTTTTGCAGCTTATGGTCTCCTATTCCTTTTATCTCTCGGAAATCTTCATGCGATGTAGGCATAACCATCGAGATATTTCGCAGTGTTTGGTCGGAAAATACCACAAATGGAGGCACATTTTCTTCCTCTGCCAATTGTTTGCGAATCCCCCTTAAATAATCAAATAGTGCGTTATTTTCACTAACTTTTATTGTCTCTATTTGTTCTTTCCGGACCACTCTAATTTTTCCTAAAAGAACTTCTTTTCCTTTGTTGGAAACCTTTAATATTGGCATCGTTCCTGTACTAACATCTATATATTGTTCAGAAATAAGAAACTCAATAAAATCACTGATTTCTTTAGCTGATTGCTCTTTCATAAGGCCATATGTTTTGATTTTATTTAATTGAAACTCCATTAATTTTTTGTTTTTTGAACCTGTTAATACTTGGGCAACCATTGTTTTCCCGAATCTTTCCCCCATTCTTATCATGCACGACAGTACTTTTTGTGCTTCCACGGTAACATCGATTACCGTCCTTTCATCTGTACAGTTCGAACATTGTCCACATTTCTCCGTATGTTCTTCACCAAAATAATGCAAAATATATTCTTGAAGACAATCTTCAGTATGACAAAAATTTATCATGGATTGTAATTTATCGAGATCTTGCTTCTGTTTATCTGGATCGTTTATTGTCTGATCAATGAGAAAACGCTGAATCCGAATATCTTGTGCTGAATATAACAATATGCACTTACTCTGTAGACCATCACGTCCTGCTCTTCCCGCTTCTTGGTAATAACCTTCCATGTTTTTCGGAAGCTGATAATGAATGACATACCTAATATTACTTTTATCAATCCCCATACCAAATGCATTTGTGGCAATCATAATGGAAACATCATCTTTTATAAATGCTTGCTGTTCAGTCTCTCTTTGCCCATCGTTCATACCGCCATGATATTTCGCAACTGAATAGCCTTTTTTTGCTAATCTTTCATGCAGTTTTTCCACCTCTTGTCTAGTCGCTGCATAAATAATCCCAGATTCCTCTTTATTTTTCTTTAAAAAGGATTCAAGAAACTTCCCTTTATCTTGCCCTTTAATAATGGAAAAAGATAAATTATCACGAGCAAATCCTGTCTTAATTGTATTTTCCCTTGGAATATTTAATAAAAGACAAATATCTTCATGCACTTTAGGTGTAGCCGTTGCTGTTAACGCAGCGACAAGAGGTCTTTCCGCTAATTTATTAATGAGAAAGCCAATCTTTGCATAGCTTGGACGAAAATCGTGACCCCATTGTGAAATACAATGAGCTTCATCTACTGCAATAAAAGAAATAGAAACTTCTTTTAATAATTCCGTAAAATAATCTGCTTCAAGACGTTCTGGTGCAATATAAAGTAATTTATAATGACCGTTTTTTATTTCATAGATCCTTTCCTGTACTTCTTCATTATGTAACGTACTATTAATGTAAGTCGCTGGAATTCCAACTTCTGTTAGTGCATCTACTTGATCTTTCATTAAAGAAATTAATGGGGATATAACTATCGTCAGTCCTGGAAAAATCATCGCGGGCACCTGATAGCAAATTGATTTTCCGCCGCCAGTCGGCATAATTCCTGCAACATTTTCCCCATTTAATAATAGACGAATAATATCTTCTTGTCCTTTTCTAAAATGGTCATATCCAAAGTACTCTTTTAAAATACTACGTGCTTTATCCATCATTACCTAAATCTCCCCACTTTTATCCGAACATATCCTTAAAATATTGTAACACTAATCGGATGAATTTTGAACGTAGCATTGTCATTACAAGTGCCTGTCCAATTAGATGCGTAATAACACTTTATTAGCACAGCAATAAGTAACTTGCTAATTCTCATATAGAGGTATTAGCAAGTTATCAATTATGCTAAGCTACACTCTGCTAACAACATGAACCGAAAGCAGAGGATCAGCCTTTAATTAAATTTATAGCCAAGCTGCTCCTACGATGATTAATAAAATGAAAAGTACTACGATTAAGACAAACCCACTGCCAAATCCAAATCCTCCGCAAGGAGCTACTGGTGCAGCAACCGGGGCCGCATAACCGCATCCACAATTATCGTATCCAAATCCTCCGTAACCCATTTTATAAAACACTCCTTTTTTTCTATCTTTATTCCTATCAGAAGCCGACGTAACAAGAACCTACAATTATTAATAAAATGAATAGCACTACTAGTAGAGCAAAACCTCCACCAAAACCAGCTGTATGGCCACCACTCATTTATTCCACCTCCCTCATACACATAAGCATCATATGAGTCTAGAGTTTGTCCTGTTTGGGCGTTTGAAGAAAAAGCTGAAAATTTATTAAAGTATGTAGACAGATTCCTTTCAGAAAGAAATCTGCCTTTAATAATTGTTTAAAAGAAAGGAATAAAGGCCAATGCTGCGATTAACCCTAAAGATACTCCTATTGCGGCTGCACCAAATCCCCAGCCCCAACCCCAGCCCCAGCCGGGTCTATTACCACGTCTATAACCATATCCGAATCCACCATGGTTTCTCCGATTTCCCCCTATTGGTCGAATATACACTTTATTAGGAGTGACTCTTTCGATGATTCCAGTATGAACCTCACCACTATGGGTACGGATTCTTACACATCTTCCAACACCTTTTGAACACTGATTATAAAAATTCTTAGCAGACATTTATCACACCTCCAACCATTCATCCCTATTATCCTATGTACAAGTCTAAAAAAAGAATGGACAACTATCATAAGAGAAGAGCGGATATTTTGACTGATTATTTCATTAAGATTAAATCAGAAAAAAAATCCTTCCTTTACGATTTACCTGAGCTAGAACAGATCGAGAAATTGCATATTCCAAAATAGAAATACCAATAATTTAAAATAACTTCTAAATGTGTAGATTTTAAAATAATTGGGTAGGAATAAGAAAAAAAAGGAGATTTCATATGTTAGTTGCAGCAATGTGGGGGGCAGTAGCAAGTCTTTCCTTACTCGCGGGATCTATCGCCGCTTTGTTTTTATCGATACCTAAAAGGATTATTGCTTATTTTATGGCTTTGGGTACTGGTATATTAATAGGGGCCTCTTCTTTCGAGCTTTTAATCAAATCCGTACATACAAGTGGAATCGCAGCAACTGCTATTACTTTTTTAACTGGAGCGGGTTTATTTACCTTAATTGAAATATTTCTCTATAAAAAAGGCGGGTCCAATCGAAAACGATCACATAAAAATCCAGAAGGACATTCGGGACTAGCTATTTATATTGGCACTCTGATGGATGCAATACCAGAATCAATGATTATAGGATTAAGTCTATTAATAACACAGAAGGTGGACATGCTCTTCTTAATTGCCATTTTCATCAGTAATTTTCCTGAGTCCCTATCTTCAACGGTGGGTCTAAAAAAAGACAACTATTCAAACAAGAAAATTTTATTTTTATGGAGCAGTGTCATCCTTATTTCCGCGATAAGCAGCTCAGTGGGATATTTATTTTTAGAAAATGCATCAGCAGTAATGCTTTCTGGGATTCAGTCATTTGGTGCTGGTGGATTAATTGCAATGGTTTGCTCCACTATGCTCCCCGAAGCTTTTGAGCAAGGAGGACCAACAGTTGGTTTTGTTACATGTATGGGATTAATCTTCTCTCTAAGCATGAGTCATCTAGGATAGAAACTGAAACTGTCGAAATAAGATTTCGACAGTTATCTGGTCACTAAAAATGGTTGTTACTTTGCTAATGACTTAGGTGTAGTAACACGTAAAGAGGATTCATTCGTTTTTCTTTTTTTCTTAGGAAAAATATAGAGGTTTAATGCGCCAACAAAGAATGCTCCGCCAACGATATTACCGATTGTAACAGGTATTAAGTTATGTAAAGCATTAGCCAATGTGATTGTCTCTGGATGTGGTACGATGAGTGCAATGGAGAAAAGCGCCATATTAGCAACACTATGCTCATAACCAGAAATCATAAAGGCGAAGACAATTAATAATGTTGCAATTATTTTTCCGACATCCCCCTTCACATTCATAGGTATCCAAATTGCCAAACAAACCAACCAGTTACAAAGGATGCCTCGAACAAACAATTCAACTGTTGTTGCACTCATTTTTGAATTAGCAACATCCATAAGCCAAGTTGTTTTAGGAACTAAGCTAAACAAGCCTGAGTAATAGATTAGCAAAGCAAAAAATAATGCTCCAACTAAGTTGCCAAAATACGTACTAACCCAATTATAAATAGTATCTTTCCAACTAGTTGCTCCTGACAAAGTACTCATTGCAAAAGCCATTGTATTTCCTGTAAATAATTCCCCGCCGCCATACGAAATAAGGACTAGCGCCAACCCGAAAAATAAACTAGTCATCATGTACGTAGCAGGAGAATGAATATCGAAAAATGGTTGTGCTAAACGATAACACAGCATTAAAGCAAAACCAATATATATTCCTGCTAAAATGGCTTTTACAAAATAGCGAAAGAAAGAATCGTCGAGTGTTTCTTTCTTCTTCAATGCATAATTAATTGCCTTATCAACTGGGTGAATTTCCATTGCAATACCTTCCTTTCTGTATAACATTATTATACAAAAGGAAAAGTTAATTACTTTGTGAAAAAATGAACAATTTTTAACAATTAGGTAAATGAGAAAATATCGTCTCCTCATTTACAAAAATAAATTTATAATATGTACTATTCAAATAGAAATAAGCTTATAAACTCACTGTGTCGTAGTCGATAATTTACTATTCTGTTGAATTGCTACTGAAAACTGCGATCTTGGCTTTGTAAAGCTAATTTTTATACCAGATTTTTTCATTTTATTAACTAAATCAACTAGCTGTTTTTTAGCCATCCTATACGACTCCTTTATTTCTTAATAATTTTAGTGTACTAGAAATTTATGAAAAAAATATGAACAAATCATAAATAATTTTAGACAATCGATTATTAATTTAGAAACATATTAAAACACTTTCATCTCTACTTCTTAATAAATTCTCTTTATTAGTAGAAAACCCTTTAATTTATGATATTTTTTTACCCTTTGTTTCTATTATCGTAAACATTTTTTCATTTTTCTATCGGGCATTTTTCATATTTTTGATTCTTTTAAGCATAAATGTATCAATTAAAACTAGCTTATCTTTCTATAGATAATTATTTATTTTGGAATAGGGAAACTTTCATCAAAAAAAGTCTTCCAAAGAAAGATTTATTTAAAATAATTCGCGCTCTGATAGTAAAAATGATATAATTTTAAGGATATTGGAGTTTGGAGGATTTTTAAATGATAACAGTAACGAATGTAGGTCTTCGATATGGTGATCGCAAATTATTTGAAGATGTTAATATTAAATTTACACCAGGTAATTGCTACGGTCTAATCGGAGCAAACGGTGCAGGAAAATCTACTTTCCTAAAAATACTATCCGGAGAAATAGAAGCTCAATCAGGCAATGTTTCTTTAGGACCTGGAGAAAGACTTGCTGTTTTAAAGCAGAATCACTTTGAATATGAGGAACATGAAGTATTAAAAGTGGTAATAATGGGTCATGCAAGATTATATGAAGTAATGCAAGAGAAAGATGCTATTTACATGAAAGAAAATTTCACAGATGAAGATGGCATGAAAGCCGCAGAGCTTGAAGGAGAATTCGCCGAATTAAACGGATGGGAAGCAGAATCTGAAGCAGCGATTCTTTTAAAAGGATTAGGCATTGGTGAGGAGCTTCATTATAAAACAATGGCGGAATTAAACGGTTCCGATAAAGTGAAAGTGTTATTAGCGCAAGCACTTTTCGGTGAACCTGATGTTCTTTTACTAGATGAGCCTACTAACCATCTGGATATTAACGCAATTAAGTGGCTGGAGGAATTTTTAATTAACTTTGACAATACTGTCATCGTTGTGTCCCATGACAGACATTTCTTAAACAAGGTTTGTACACATATCGCAGACTTAGACTATAGCAGAATCCAAATCTATGTGGGTAACTATGATTTTTGGTATGAATCCAGTCAATTAGCTTCTAGAATGGCAAATGATGCAAACAAAAAGAAAGAAGAAAAAATAAAGGAGCTTCAAAACTTTATTGCTCGCTTTAGCGCAAATGCTTCTAAGTCGAAACAGGCTACTTCCCGAAAGAAATTACTTGATAAAATTTCGTTAGATGACATTAAACCTTCATCACGAAAATATCCATATGTTGCATTTACTCCTGAACGTGAAATTGGTAATGACTTATTAAGAGTCGAAAACCTAACAAAAACCATTGATGGAGTTAAAATTCTTGATAATGTAAGCTTTATTATGAATAAAGATGATAAAATTGCCCTTGTTGGTCCAAATGAAATTGCTAAGACTACCCTATTTCGTATTTTAGCGGGCGAAATGGAGCCAGATAGCGGCGCTTACAAATGGGGAGTTACTACTTCTCAAAGTTATTTCCCAGCCGAAAACTCGGAGTATTTTAAAAACGATGACGAAACTCTAGTAGACTGGCTTCGTCAATATTCTCCAAATGATCAAACAGAAAGCTTCTTAAGAGGATTTTTAGGTCGCATGTTATTTTCTGGAGAAGAAGTATTGAAAAAACCTAGCGTTTTATCAGGTGGAGAAAAAGTTCGTTGTATGTTATCTAAAATGATGCTGAGTGGCGCAAATGTTCTACTTTTAGATGAACCTACTAACCATTTAGATTTAGAATCCATCACAGCTTTAAATAATGGATTAATCAACTTTAAAGGTTCATTAATTTTCACTTCTCATGACCATCAGTTTGTATCAACAATTGCTAATCGTATTCTTGAGATTACACCGCAAGGACTTGTTGATAAGCAAATGAATTACGATGAATATTTAGAAGATGAAGCATTACAAAAAAATATTGCAAATATGTACAAATAAAAAAACCGGGATTCCCCGGTTTTTTTAACGTTTAATTGCCTTTTTTCTCATCACATAGATCAAATAAATGGCGAACGGAATAATGAAGACTATTCCTGGAAAAGAAGATTTTTTCTCATCTCTTCCAGCTTCATTCGGAATATTTTTTTTAAATGTTTCCTCTGCGGGCTTAGTTTTTGCTAATTGTACTGATTGAACAATATCGCCGTTATCATTTTCTATCATGAAAATACCGGTTGAGCTAACCTCTTCCTTCCCTTTTGTGCGTGGAACTGTTATGTTAACTTCCTCTGATGTTTCATAAGTGTTCCCATTAGCAAAAAATGATTTTCCTGCTGGAAGTATCTTATGCGTATATTGGTTAAAGCCATAATCCATTAGTGCTTCCGTATCATTATATACATCCTGCTTATATGTTCCTTTTAAAACGATAGCAATTAAACCTAACTCCCCATTCTCTGCGGTAGTAGCCAAAGTTTGTTTCGATTCGTCTACATAGCCAGTTTTTCCGCCAGTCACTTTGTCATATGGCCGACTCCCGTTTACCATTTGATGATGGCTTACTAATGTAGTATCCCAAGACAAACCATCCCACTTTAATTCATCTGTACCAAATATTTCTCTAAATGTTTCATTTTTCATGGCGTACTGGGTGATTAATGCTAAATCGTTTGCAGTTGTGTAATGATCTTTATCAAATAAACCATTTGGATTTTTGAAATGGGTGGAATGAACATTTACTTTTTCCTTTAAATACTTATTTATACTTGTTTCAAAATCACTAACCGTACCATCTAGATATTCAGCGATAGCTATTGCGGCATCATTTCCAGAGTTAATTAACATTCCATCAAGTAAATGTCTCAGTGTTACTTGCTCACCTTTTTCTAAATAAACTTTTGTCCCTTCCGTTGAATACGCATTCTCACTTACCGTCACAATATCATCTAATTTTCCATTTTCAATCGCATAAATAGCAGTCGCTATTTTTGTTAAACTGGCCGGATACATTTTTTTATACCCATTCTTTTCATATAATACTGCTCCAGTATCACTATCTAATAAGAAAGCTGCCTCACTTATTAATTCAGGTTCCCTATTATCTTCAGCATTACTTATAGCAGGAAAGCAAAATAATAGTAATACGAAACAAAATACAATGCTCGTTTCTTTCATTTTCCCTCACCTATTATTTTCTATGTTTTAAATACCATGACTATTGTACCAAATAATTGAGAATAATAAAGGTCAATCGGGATTTTGTCACAAAAATGAAACGCTTTTGTATTTTTTTTATCATTATACAAGTATACCTTTATTGCTAAACATATAGATTATTCACTTGATAAGCCCTTTAGATAGGCTGCCGCATTTTTCTTTATATTTTTTACAATTTCTAATAAGAATAGAAAAGCTGCCAATAAAAATGGTAAAAGATAATATCCAACCCTATATAAAAAAAGGACTATTAACATTTGTTCTGATTCAATCCCTAAAGATTCTATTCCCCATAAGAATACTAATTCAAAAGAACCCATCCCTCCAGGTATCATACTGATTATTCCAGTACACGCAGCAACTAAGAAAAGCAAGAAAAAATCCCCAATAGATACTGGCAATGCTATTATTTTGGCAATAAAATATAAATATGCAAATAAAAATATCCATTCTAATAGAGAAACAATGATTAAACCAACTATCTGATTTTTGTTAAAAACAAAGTTATGCTGTTTTGCTTTCTGATAACTTACTAGCAGCACTGGAAAGATTAATCCCACTACTATAATAGCTGCAAATATCCAAATATGATCTTCCATTAAATTCAGTCTTTTACTATAAAGAATAGCAATCCAAGACAATAAGCTAATCCCAGATAAATAAAATATTGTTACAATAGCAATCCCTTTAAACAGTTTTTTTCGGTCTGTTTCATATCGTTTATAAAAGAAATTTCGTAAGGCAATACCTATTAAACCACCAAAACCAATTAAATTTGAAAAAGAATTACTAATAAACGAGTATTTACTTACTTTTACAATAGGAACAGGCTTCTTTAAATGTCTTACAAGAAAAAAATCATAAAAAAACATGGGAAGAATCGCAACGAATCCCCCTATTGCAATGTAAAACAAACTATGAAAGGGTATAGTCTGTAAATATTCATATAATTGGTTTATATCTGCTGATACAATCATGTTTTTAATTTCTCTTAAAACGATGATAAATATAACAATCGGCAGTAATATCTTCACTATATTAATTAAGATTTCTTTTTTTCTGATTGACATATTTACCACCTCATACATTTCTTTTGCTTATGTTAATTCTAGTAATAGAGACCTAAAATTAATCTTACCTTATATATGGAAGAAAAGAAACGGAACTTTCTTCAAAAAATTTTTATTTAAATAGCTTTTTTACTATCCAATAGTATGGTCAAAATGAATATCAATATTCTATTGCATGGAAAACTTCTCCACTTCCTTTCTCTATGCTCCATGATGAAAACTACCCCTATTGTATAACAGTATAATAAAAACAACATAAATATATATAACAGATGTAAAGTTTTTTTCTTAGCCTTTTTCTTCTATCTCTTTAAAGTAACTTCTAGGAACCATTGATATTATTGAAGTTCACATATAAGACACAGAATATTCGCAAGATGTACACATTTATTGTGATTGTTCTCACATATTATCTGTTATAGTTAAAACAGAAAGAAAAAAGCTTTCTGTTATATATTTTTATTAAATCATGAGGTGATTATAATGGAAAAAGTTGAAACAACTACTTATTGGGAAGGCTTTAAAAATGGATCATGGCAGAAAGAAGTAAATGTTCGTGATTTCATCCTGAAAAACTTTAAACCATATTATGGAGATTCTGCTTTCTTAGCAGGTCCTACATTAGAAACAACACAATTATGGGAACAAGTAATGGAATTAAGTAAATTAGAAAGAGAACGAGGCGGCGTTTACGATTTAGATACTGACATCGTATCTACCATTACTTCTCACGGTCCTGGGTACTTAGATAAATCAAAAGAAAAAATTGTCGGAGTACAAACAGATGAGCCTTTCAAACGTTCTTTCCAACCTAACGGTGGTATTAGAATGGCTGTTCAAGCTTGTGAATCATACGGCTATAAAGCGGATGAAGAATTAGTAAAATTCTTTACTGAACATCGTAAAACCCATAACGCAGGAGTTTTTGATGCATATACAGACGAAATGAGATTAGCTAGAAAAGCTGCCATCATTACAGGTCTTCCTGATGCTTATGGTCGCGGAAGAATTATTGGAGACTATCGTCGCGTTGCACTTTATGGTGTTGATTTCTTAATTAATGAAAAACAAAAAGATAAAAAAGCAACTAGTTCTGTTATGACAGAAGAAACAATTCGTTTAAGAGAAGAGCTTTCTGAACAAATTCGTGCTCTACATGAATTAAAAGAATTAGGTGCAAGCTATGGATTTGATTTATCAAGACCAGCAGCAAATGCCCAAGAAGCATTCCAATGGGTTTATCTTGCCTACCTTGCAGCAATAAAAGAACAAAATGGAGCTGCAATGAGCTTAGGCCGTGTATCTACCTTCTTAGATATTTATGTAGAAAGAGACTTAGAAAATGGTACATTAACAGAAAAAGAAGTACAAGAAATTGTGGATCACTTTATCATGAAGCTACGCCTTGTAAAATTTGCTCGTACACCTGACTATAATGAATTATTCAGCGGTGACCCTACTTGGGTAACAGAATCAATTGGTGGTATGGCTAATGACGGAAGACCTTTAGTAACAAAGAACTCATTCCGTTTCCTTCATACTTTAGATAACTTAGGACCTGCACCAGAGCCTAATTTAACTGTGCTATGGTCTACACAGTTACCAGATAACTTTAAGAAATTCTGTGCGCAAATGTCGATTCAAACAAGTGCGATCCAATATGAAAATGATGATATTATGAAACCTCAATGGGGCGATGATTACGGAATTGCATGTTGTGTTTCAGCAATGGAAATTGGTAAGCAGATGCAGTTCTTTGGAGCTCGTGCTAACCTTGCAAAATGTTTATTATACGCGATTAATGGTGGTAAAGATGAGAAGTTAAAAATTCAGGTTGGACCTAAATTTGAACCAATCACTTCTGAATACCTAGACTATAAAGAAGTTACCGAAAAATTTGATAATATGATGGAATGGTTAGCGGGCCTTTATATCAACACATTAAACGTTATCCATTATATGCATGACAAATATAGCTACGAAAGAATTGAAATGGCTCTTCATGATACAGAGATTCTTCGTACAATGGCTACAGGTATTGCCGGATTAAGCGTAGTTACTGACTCATTAAGTGCAATTAAACATGGAAAAGTTAAAGTTATTAGAGACGAAAACGGTCTTGCTGTAGATTTTGAAACGGAAGGAGATTTCCCGAAATATGGTAACAACGACGATGCAGTTGATAGTATTGCAGTTGAGATAGTTGAAAGCTTTATGAAAAAATTACGTAAGCATCAAACATATCGTAATTCTATGCATACTATGTCTATCTTAACCATCACTTCTAATGTTGTATATGGTAAGAAAACAGGTAATACTCCAGACGGACGTCGTGCAGGAGAACCTTTTGCTCCAGGAGCCAACCCTATGCATGGTCGTGACACAAAAGGAACTTTAGCATCCCTATCTTCTGTTGCTAAGTTACCTTACGATTATTCATTAGATGGTATTTCCAATACATTCTCTATTGTTCCAAAAGCTTTAGGCAAGGAAGATGATATTCGGGCAAATAACTTAGTATCTATTTTAGATGGGTATGCAACAAAAGCTGGGCACCACTTAAATGTTAACGTATTTAATAGAGAAACATTGTTAGATGCAATGGAACATCCAGAATTATATCCACAATTAACCATTCGTGTATCTGGATATGCAGTTAACTTTATCAAATTAACTCGTGAACAACAACAAGACGTTATTAGTCGTACCTTCCATGAGTCAATGTAATTCTTAAAGACTGGGCTGAGGGATTTTCTTGTTCCCTCTCCCCTTCTTCTTACAGTGCTACTATACTGGATTGCGGGTTTATTATAAGGAGGAAATAATCATGAACGGCAATATACATTCAATAGAAACATTTGGAACAGTAGATGGCCCAGGTATTCGCTATGTAGTATTTACACAAGGCTGCTTACTCCGCTGCCAATTTTGTCATAATGCTGACACTTGGGAAATTGGTACTGGAAAGCAAATGTCTGTTATGGACATTATCAATGATTTAAAAACATACCTTCCTTTTATCGAACCATCCGGTGGAGGTATTACTGTAAGTGGCGGGGAACCATTATTACAAATACCATTTTTAATAGAACTATTTAAAGAGTGTAAGAAACTTGGTATTCATACCACAATTGACTCTTCTGGTGGTTGTTATTCAAAAGCCCCTTCTTTCCAAACACAATTAGATGAGTTGATGCAATATACTGATTTAGTTTTGCTTGATTTAAAACATATTGACCGTAAAAAGCATATTAAATTGACTGGCATGGGAAATGATCATATTTTAGATTTTGCTGCCTATTTATCTAATAAGAAAGTCCCTATATGGGTTAGACATGTATTAGTACCCACAATTAATGATACAGAAGAAGATTTAACGAGATTAAGTGATTTCATTGCTACACTTGAAAATGTAGAAAAAATTGATATACTCCCTTATCATAAATTAGGTGTATATAAATGGGAGAATCTTGGATTAGAATATCCTTTAAAAGGCATCGAACCACCTACACAAGAATCAGTTGATTTTGCGGCTGCTATTTTAAATAGAACAATGTAAAAGTTTTAAAAACAAAGATAAGAGGCATAAATTTACTATGTGATATCTATGCCTCTTACTAGCTATTATCCTATTTAAGCATCACGATTAGCGAATGGGGGATATGGCGGAAATGGAGGTCCTGGTGGTTCTGGTGGACTTGGCGGATAATGTGGACAACATGACTTCTTTTTGCAGCCGACAGATAATTCGGATTCAAAGGATATAGGGATATTTAATAGTGTAACTTCTACGTCTAAACCTAGAATTTTAAGCATTTTATCTCCCTCCTATATTTTTTTTCGTACAAAATTTTGTTAAACAACATTTACATATTTTGTACTTACATTATAGAGTATGTTCATTCCTGGTACATGTTTGTGCTGTGTCATTAATTTAAGAGAGAATATTGCCAATAAAAAGAGACCGAATAAACGATTATCGGTCTCTTCTTCTTTTCTACTATTCTTTCCACCATTCATCAAACATTGATGCAGGTACTTGTCTCTTATGCTCTGTCAATAAATAACGAGCTTCAATCTTTTCTGCAACAGCTTGTGTAACTTCTTTTCCTTCTAAATAATCATCTAATTCATCATAAGTGATACCAAGTTCGGTTTCATCAGCTTGTCCTGGTTTATTATCTAATAAATCGGCAGTTGGCACCTTCAGATATAGAGCCTCTTCTGCATTCAGCTCTTTTAATAATTGCTTTCCTTGTCTTTTTGATAATCCTGTTAACGGTAGAACATCTGCACCGCCATCTCCATACTTTGTAAAGAATCCTGTAACAGCTTCTGCAGCATGATCAGTACCTATCACTAGTAAATTTTCTTGTCCGCCAATTGCATATTGCGCAATCATCCGCATTCTAGCTTTTACATTCCCTTTATGGTAATCAGCTAATGGAGTTTCACTCATGTTATCATAAACAGTCTTCACGTCATCTACAGGAGTTTTAATATTAAATACATATTCCTTATCCGCTTTTATAAATTCCATTGCACGTTTTGCATCTACTTCATCTGCTTGAACTCCATATGGCAATCTTACCGCTACAAAAGTTGCGTTATAGCCTTCCGCTCGTAATTCTTCTACTGCTAATTGTGCCAGTCTTCCTGCTAATGATGAATCTTGTCCACCACTAATCCCTAAAACAAATCCTTTTGCTTTCGCTTTCTTAGCGTAATCCTTTAAAAATTGGACTCTTTTTTCAATTTCTTGTTTTGGATTAATTTCAGGTTGTACGTTTAAATCCCTCATAATTTTTTCTTGTAGCTGACGCATGCTTTTTCCTCCTCATTTGCGTTTTTGAATTGTTACTTTTACCTTTTCTATATGACTCATTTTATTTTCCCAGCATAAAGGGCTTAAATCTACAGGATATTCCTCAGGATTTAAGGAACGCTTATATTCATCCCAAAGTATTTCTAAACTTTGCTCTGAATACTTTTGAATGCTGACGATATCTGGGGTTGCATATATTAACTTACCATCCTTAAAAATATCTTGATGGATATCTACTGCAGTAAAATTAGTCACGAATTTGCTGATATACGTGTGGGTTGGATGAAACATTTTTAAGCGTTCTTCGTTTTCAGGATGTTCGGATTCTAAACAGATATAATCCCCTTCAGATTTGCCATTTATATCATTTATAATTCGATATACCCTTTTTAATCCAGGAGTAGTCACTTTTTCTGGATTTCCGCTAATTTTAATCGTATCTTGCATATTGCCTTCTTTATCTTCAATAGAAACGAGCTTATATACGCCGCCAAGTGCTGGCTGATCATATGCTGTAATTAATTTGGTTCCAATTCCCCAAATATCTATTTTTGCGCCTTGTGCTTTTAAGTTAATAATCGTGTATTCATCTAGATCATTGCTTGCAACAATTTTAGTATCATAGAAGCCGGCTTCATCTAGCATTTTTCTTGCTTCTTTTGATAAATAAGCTAAATCACCGCTATCCAGTCGAATCCCTCGGAAATTTATGCTATCGCCTAATTCCTTTGCAACGCGAATAGCATTAGGAACTCCAGAACGCAAAGTATCATATGTGTCTACTAAAAATACGCAATCCTTATGTCTTCGTGCGTATTTATGAAAAGCTATATACTCATCATGATAGGCTTGAATCATGGAATGGGCATGCGTTCCAGAAATCGGAATACCGAATAATTTACCTGCTCTGACATTTGAGGTGGAATTAAAGCCACCGATAAAAGCAGCTCTTGTCCCCCATAATGCTGCATCAAGTTCATGTGCACGTCTGCTTCCAAACTCCATTACGATTCCATCACCAATTACATTTTTAATTCTAGAAGCTTTTGTTGCAATTAATGTTTGGTAATTCACAATATTTAAGATAGCTGTTTCAACAATTTGTGCTTGGGCAAGTGGTGCTTCAATTCTCATTAAAGGTTCATTTGCAAAAACCACTTCTCCTTCTGCTGCTGACCTTAGACTTCCAGTAAAACGGAGATCTTTCAAATAAGCTAGGAAATCTTCCTTAAACCCTTCTTGTCTTAAGTATTCAATATCCCCTTCAGAAAATTGCAGATTCTCTAGGTATTGAATCACTCGTTCTAAACCAGCGAAAACAGCGTAGCCATTATTAAAAGGCAATTTTCTAAAATATACTTCAAAAACAGCATTCTTTTCAGCAATGCCATCCTCCCAGTATGTTTCAGCCATATTAATTTGATATAAGTCCGTATGTAACATTAAACTGTCATCTTTAAAATTAAAACTCATTATAGTCCTCCTGCAACCCCTAAACGACTAAAGGATAGTAGCCCCTAGTACATTTTTAAAATGTTCCAATGCCCACTGATGGCCGATTTCATTAAATGAAGCAACGGCATTTTCATATATATGAATATTATAACCAAGATTATAAGCATCTACAGCAGTATGCAGCACACATATATCTGTACAAACGCCAACTAGATAAATATCTTTAATGGATCTCTCTTGCAATTTTATATGTAAATCAGTGCCTGCAAAAGCACTGTATCTAGTTTTATCCATCCAATACACATTGGTTAAATCTTTGTGATCTTCATAAGTTTTTTGAAGTGTTCCATATAAATCTCTTCCTCTTGTGCCAGCAATATTATGAGGTGGAAAAAGCTTTGACTCTGGATGATATGGATCATTTAATGTATGCAAATCAATTGCAAACACGGTTAAATCATCATTATCGATAAAATTCTTCGTAATGTTGACTATTTCATTCTCAATGGCAATGCCTGGTTCACCACATGGTAAATTGCCCTCCACGAAGTCAAAAGTGTAATCAATATTAATTAGAGCTTTCATTAAATCCCCCCTTAATTTCTACAGAACTTATTAAAAACATCCTATAAGAAAACACCTTGATTTATATTTAAACTATCCTTTATTATACCATTCATTTTATTTTTTCCTATTGTAAATACTTAATTCTTCCTGATTTTATTCAAATTGTTTCTCTAGAAGGGAACTATGTTTTATCATTCAACATTTAAAAATGTCATAAAATATCCTTATTATCTGTAATATTGACCTTTATCCCTAGTTGTTAATTGCTTTTCCACACTAGTTTAGATATAATTTTATTTGTTCACTAATAATGAGGTGTATAAATGATTGATTTATTATTAGACTTAACGTTTTTTCCCAGTTATCAAACGGTTTACTATACATTTTTAGTAGGTCTAGTACTGAAATATTTATGGGATTGGAACATTAAGACAACGGTTCAGCAAGAATTCTTTGCAACGGATGAAAAGTTGTCATTAGATGTTTCTATCACAACAATAAATATGAATGTTCAAAAATATAATACTCCTATTTTGCACTGGATTGTTAAAAATATCCGTAAAAGAATAGAGAGTTCCCATGATGATCCTGAGAAACCAATTACCTCCTTTGTTAGCTAGTATTTAATTAACAATTTGGAGGAATTACAATGAAAATATTATCAAAAAATACATTACTAATCATGCTATTAGGTTTATCAACTATTCTACTGAGTGCTTGTTCCTCATCAGCAAGTGGAAATAATGATGGGTTTTTCCATAAAATATTTGTTGAGCCTTTTACGGCAATTATTCACGGAACAGCAGATGTATTTGCTGGAAGCTACGGCCTTGCGATTATTCTGATCACTTTAGTAATTCGACTTGTCTTAATGCCTTTAATGCTGAAGCAATATAAAAAACAACAATTAATGAAATCAAAAATGGATACAATTAAACCTGAAATGGAAGCAATTCAGAAAAAGATTAAGGCCACTAAAGATCAAAAAGAACAGCAAAAACTGCAAATGGAAATGATGGATCTTTACAAAAAAAATAATATTAACCCACTTAATATTGGATGTTTACCAATGCTGATTCAAATGCCGATTTTAATGGGATTCTATTATGCAATACGTGGTTCTCAAGAAATAGCTAGCCACTCCTTTTTATGGTTTAATTTAGGACAGTCAGATTTAATTCTAACCGCGTTAGCAGGTATTGTTTATTATTTACAATTTAGAGTATCGCAAAGTACCATGACACAAGAACAACAAAAGCAAATGAGTAAAATAGGATTGATTTCTCCTATTATGATTGTAATAGTGTCTTTAAATGCTCCAGCAGCTCTACCACTATATTGGACAGTCGGTGGAACTTTCCTTATCTTCCAATCTTTAATCGGCAGAAAGCTATATCCGCCCCAACCTAATAATAAAAAGATAGCGGCAGATAAATAAGAATAAAGGACAAATTTTACGTGATAAAGCATTAAGCCACGCGTGAAATTTGTCCTTTTTTTAGATAATAAATGTTTCTTTTATAAATGGAGACCAACGTTCCACCCTGCAAAACAGAATAAAATTCCCCCTAAGAATGTCCCTAATATATATATATATAACCCCATTCTTCTCTTTTCTCGACATAATGTTACTGCCTCAACAGCAAAAGTAGAGAATGTTGTAAATGCTCCTAAAAAACCAATTGCTAAAATAAAATAGGCATTGACATTCACACCCATTCCTACAATTAATCCTAGTAGAAACGATCCGATTATATTGACAATCATGGTCGGAATAGGGATAGACGATGCCATTATTTTTTTTAGTTCATTTATAAAAAAATAACGAGAAATAGCGCCAATAAAACCGCCAACTCCAATTAACAAAAGATTACTAACCATTTGATTTACTCCATTTTCTTTCTCCAATTTTCATTCCTAAATACGCAAAACTAATTCCAAATACGGCACTACCAACAACATAACTAATAGCGGGCACAGGACTACCTGCAATTAGCAATTGAACAGTATCCAGACTGAGTGTTGATAAAGTAGTAAAAGAACCAATCATGCCTGTTCCAATGGCTGCAGTATATTCTGATTTTAACTTTTGTTTTTTTATAATGGCGCTGGTAAACCAGCCTAATATAAAGGAACCAGCAATATTAATTCCCAATGTTTGCAGGGGAAAATCATAGTCAAAAGGAATTTGACCTACAATAAATCGCAAAATGCTCCCTATCACCCCGCCAATACCAACAAATATATAACTCATAATTATTCATTCCTTTATTTAATAAAATCAATTCAGGATTATGATACAAAAAAGATGTCTAATGAAAAGAATAGGTATGATTTTCAAAGGAATTCTTTCTATCATTTCATTCCTATAAACCTCATAGCTTTTCTATCATAAAAGACATCTTATCTTTCTTATATTGTTTGAAAATAATCTTTGTAAAAACCGCCAACTTTACCAGAGTTATCTACAACAAAGTAAAATTCCTCTGTCTCATTCTTTACTTCATACTCTTTTCCTACTGTTAACACTCTATTAACAATGTATTTGTTTGCATCTGTATGTATACATTTTACTTTTTTAACAGATGGTTTCTTTTCCCAGTTTTCATGTATCATTTTATTGCTCCTTTCATCTAGTACTATCCTAGTATAAAGGGAAACCGATACATAGTGCAACAGGTTCTGTTATGAAACTAAATTCTGTTGTTCCTTTTCCATCCACTTAATCCTATTTCTTTCAAATGTAAACCATTTTCCTGTGTCTACTTGTAAAAAAGTCATGTAGCATATGCCATTAATCCAATCCATGCGTTTGAAATCCATTGCATAATAGAATGTATGATTATATTTGATGACATAAATGTTTTTATGTTCTTGAATATACATATTATGACCTTCCTTCTATGATGTAGTTAGTATTCTATACCACAGGAAAACTACCTCTTAAACCAAAATAATTATTATATTAATGTAACATTTTATTTAATTTCTATCTTGGTATACTTTCCTTCTTCCTCCTGTGATTTCCTTTTTGAGCCTTATCGATTTATGGAAAATACAGGTAAATACTTCCGAGTTTTTTCTTCTTGATGAACAGTAACGATCTTTCGTTTACATAAATTATTATTACCACTTGGGTAATAGTCTTCAAATTCTTCTAAAATCAGTAAATCTATACGTGGTACACGTATAATTCTCAATACACTTGTTTTTGATCATCAATATTGAAAATCGATAATTGATGTTTCCATCAAATAATTTTTTATGTACCCGAGCATCATCTGTCAGATATTGATAGATTCCTACCATGTAATGATATATTATTCTTTTAGCAAAGACCCGTAGATAAAGGATTTGTACTGTGCTTTGCATCCAGAAAAATTCCTTTGAAATTGGTTCAAATCAACACTTTTTGTACGATTTCAAATACTATTCTATTATAAAAAGATACAGGGAGTTCCCGATAATAGAAACTCCCTGTATCTATATTTAGCGAAGTAATTAAGCCTCAAACAATAGCGACTCAGGATCTTCTAGTAGATCTTTTATTCTTGCTAGGAATGTAACTGCTTCTTTTCCATCAATGATGCGGTGATCATAAGACAGAGCCAAATACATCATTGGTCTATTTTCCATTCTCTCAGCATCGATTGCCACAGGACGCAGCTGGATTTTATGCATTCCAAGTATACCGACCTGTGGTCCGTTAAGAATTGGAGTAGATAACAAAGATCCAAAAACACCGCCGTTTGTAATAGTAAATGTCCCACCCTGTAAATCGCTTAATGATAGTTTATTACTTCTTGCTTTACTTGCAAAGTCTAAAATTTCACTTTCTATTTCAGCGAAGTTTTTCCGGTCAGCGTCTCTTAAGACTGGTACAACAAGCCCTTCATCTGTTGATACAGCAATACCGATATCATAGTATTTTTTTAAGACAATTTGGTCACCTTGGATTTCTGCATTTAATAATGGCGCTTTCTTTAGAGCTGCTACGACAGCTTTAGTAAAGAAAGACATAAAGCCAAGCTTCACATCATTCTCTTTTTGAAATGCATCTTTTCTACGATTTCTTAAGGCCATAATATTAGTCATATCAACTTCATTAAAAGTAGTTAGCATTGCAGTATTTTGTTTAACCTCTAATAATCGATTAGCGATTGTTTGTCTTCTTCTTGTCATTCTCACTCTTTCCACTCGATTATCTGATTCTACAGCAGGTGCTGCCTTTTCAACTTTCGGTGTTTGTACTGATTGTGCTGAAACTGATGCAGCCGCCTTTTGATCATGTGCTGCAACATCTTGCGCTCTTACTCTTCCTAATGGATCATTCGTTTGGACTGCTGTTAAATCGATTCCTCTCTCTCTTGCCAGCTTGCGAGCAGCTGGTGAAGCAATAGGATGTTGTTTATTAACTTGTTCTTCTTTTTGTTCCTTTGGCTCCTCTGTAGTTTGAGCTTCTGTTTCAATCTTTTCAGCTTTTTTTTCTTCTACTGCCTGTGGTTCTTCAGGAGCTCCTTCTGCGCTGACTATAGCAATTGTTTCTCCGACTTGAACCGTATCTCCTTCATTTGCTTTTAATTCTTTAATGATTCCACTTTCCTCAGAAATAATTTCCACATTTACTTTATCTGTTTCCAATTCAACAATATAGTCGCCCTTTTCCACATATTCCCCTGTTTTCTTTAACCATTGGGCTACAGTTCCTTCGGTAATTGATTCAGCTAATTCTGGTACCTTAATCTCTGCCATTTTAATTTTCCCCCTCAATTCATTCCATAGTCAATGCTTCATTTACGATTCTTGCTTGATCTTTTCGATGAACAATTGGATCCCCTTCAGCAGGACTAGATCTTCTTCTTCTACCGACATATTGTAAGGAAATAGAATCGGAAATTAGTTTTCTAATTCTTGGCTCCATAAAGCTCCATGCTCCCATATTCTTTGGCTCCTCTTGAACCCATACTACCTCTTTTAAATTTGGGTAGCGTTGAATAATTTCAGTTAGCCTCTCTTCTGGGAAAGGGTAAATTTCTTCAACTCTTGCAAGGTGGATTGCTTCTGCATTTTCAAGCTTTTTATGTGCTTGATATAAGTCAATGGAAATTTTACCGGTAGAAAGAACTAATCGCGTAACAGCATTGTCATTTTGTCCTGTGTTATCTACTTCTAAAACAGAATGAAACGCACCTTCACTAAATTCTAGTCCGTTAGAAGCAACATCAGCATTACGCAGCAAGCTCTTTGGTGTCATAATAACTAAAGGTCGTACTTCTTCTTTATTTAGAATTGCTGCCTGTCTTCTTAAAATATGAAAGTATTGTGCAGATGATGATAAATTTGCAACCGTCCAGTTATTTTCAGCTGCTAAGATTAAGAATCGCTCCAATCTTGCACTGGAATGTTCTGGTCCCTGACCTTCATATCCATGTGGTAAAAGCATTACTAAACCAGATTTCTGTCCCCATTTAGCTCTGCCAGCTGCAATGAATTGATCAAACATTACTTGTGCTGCATTAGCAAAATCACCAAATTGCGCTTCCCATAATACAAGTGTTTCAGGAGCATGAACATTGTAACCGTACTCAAATCCTAGTACAGAACCTTCCGATAACGGACTGTTATGAACAGCAAATGACGCTTTCGCTTTAGATAAGGTATGCAAAGGTGAATACTGCTTCCCTGTTACATAGTCATGTAAAATAATATTACGATGAGCAAATGTACCACGTTCAGAATCCTGCCCTGAAAGTCTGATTGGTGTACCGTCTTCTAAAATCGTTGAAAAAGCCAATGTTTCCGCTAAAGACCAATCAATTTTCCCTTCCCCTTCTAGAGCATCATTTCTCCGCTTTAAAACTTTTCCTAATTTATCAAAAACTTGAAATTGAGAAGGATAGGAAAGTAACTCACTATTTATTTGTTTTAATTGCTCAATTGGAACAGATGTTTTAACTTTCGGCAATTGACGCTCCACCGAATTAGGTGGGTTGGTAATATCCGGATCTTCATTTTTCTTTGGTACTCTATCATGTGCTTCTTTAAGTTTTCTTGTAACCTCTTCTTTCAACGCTTGAATATCTTCTTCATTTATCACATTTTCGGCAACTAGCTTTTCACCGTACAGCTTTGTAATGGTTGGATGTTCGTGAATTAACTTGTACATTAATGGATTTGTCGTCATTGGTTCATCCATTTCATTGTGACCATATCTTCTATAACCAATTAAATCGATTAAAAAGTCCTTCTTAAACTTCTCTCTATATTCGATAGCTAGTTTTGCAGCTTTTATACAAGCTTCTGGGTCATCTGCATTCACGTGAATAATAGGAATCTCAAATCCCTTTGCAAGATCACTAGCATATCTAGTAGATCTCGAATCACTAGATTCTGTTGTAAATCCAATTGTGTTATTAGCGATAATATGAATTGTTCCACCTGTTCGATAACCCTTTAACCCTGTTAAATTTAAAGTCTCAGAAACAATTCCTTGCCCAGGAAAAGCTGCATCTCCGTGGATTAAAATAGCTAGTGATTTATTAGAATCTTCCGCTGGAAAGCCAGGTTTTGTTCTATCATCCTGTGAAGCTCTTGTAAATCCTTCTACTACTGCACCTACAAACTCCAGATGACTTGGATTGTTTGCAAGAGTGAGCCGGACATTTGAAACATTATTTGATTTAATTTGTCGATCCAAGCCTAAATGGTATTTTACATCCCCAGTCCAGCCAAAGCTAATACCGATTGATCCTTCTGATGGTACTAACTGTTTATTAGGAGCATGCTGAAATTCTGCAAATATCATTTCATAAGGCTTCTCTAATACATGGGCTAACACATTTAATCGACCTCTATGCGCCATTCCTATATTAATATTTTGAGCACCATTTAATACTGATTCAGATATAATCTTATCTATCATTGGTACCATTGTATCGAGACCTTCAATCGAAAATCTCTTTTGACCGACATATGTTCTATGTAAAAAATTTTCGAATTCTTCAACTTCTATTACCCTTTTTAAAAGCTTTCTTTTTAACTCTTTATGACAGGCGGGTTTTAAGCTTCCTGACTCTACTTTAGACTGTAGCCAGTTTTTTTCTTTAATATCATTAACATGATAGTATTCAAATGCAATGGTCTTTGTATAAATCTCTTTTAAATATTGAACCGCTTCATAGCCATTTATTATATGATTAGGAGCATCTGGACAAATTAAACGAGCTGGAATTTTTTCTAAATCTTCTTTCGTTAAATCAAAACGAGCTAAATCAAATAACTCATACTCTCTCTTATGATCCTTTAAAGGATAAATATCAGCCGCTAAATGTCCATATGCTCTTATCTTATTCACTAATGTTACTGCTGCAATAATTTTTTCAACTTGAACTTCGGACTGTAGAGATAAATGATTCGTGCTAGTTTTTGTTTGATTATCAATTGGGGGACCCCATTGATCAAAATGCCTTTTCATTTCTTCATCAACTGAATTTGGATCTTGAACGTATTTCTCATAAAGCTCCATTACGAGCCCTAAGTTCGGCCCATAAAATCTTGGTTGGTATGAGACTGTACCATCAGATGGCTTCTCCATGAAAATTTCCCTCCACCACTTTTATTATCATTTTTTATCTTCCCTTTGTTATTGCGCTTTACACTTTCTAGTGAAAAAACATTTTTTAAAACGTTTACATTTCTATTCTATCATGGTTTAATAACAGCTTCAAAAGTTTTACACATTTTTATGGTAAAAAAATTAAAAATATTTTTTATCGGCCCTATCTTCAGAAAAAAAAACAATCTTAGTAGTAATCATATGCAGCATAAAGTTTTACATGACAAAGCAAAAAAGAGTGAAACATAGTTAACCCGAAAAAAAAGCCAGACAAACATGGTTTCCTCTGTTTGTCTGGCTTTATTAGTTGCTCATAATAGGAATAATTCGAAAGAAATTACAGGATGCTAATATTCTGCTCCCTGCCCTTCTTCCTCTTTTTCTTTGATGATAACTATATTTTAAAGCGAACAATTACTTTTGTTCCTTGACCAACCTTACTTTTAATTTCAATTGTCCCATTATATAAACTAACAATTTGCTTTGCAATGGCTAATCCAAGTCCTGTTCCACCCTGTTCTCTACTCCTAGCTTTATCCACTCGATAAAACCGGTCAAATACTTTTTCAAGATCTTCTTTAGGTATTCCAATTCCATGATCGATAATTTCAAGGATAAAATGGTTGTCTTTTTCATACGTATGCAGAAAAATATTTTTTTCATGTACAGAATATTTGACCGCATTATCAAGTAATATAGTCGTTATTTGCTGCAAATGTTGCTCAGATACCTCATAAAGATGGAGAGAGTCAAGTTTTATCTCGAATGTAAAATCGTCATGGAGCATCACAAAATCACGAATAGTATGCTCAAAAATCCACTTTACCCTCTCAGGAGTTAATTCTGCATCCATTCTATTTTGCTCTAATTTGGATAAGTCTAATAAACTGATAATTAGTTTTTTTAGACGAGCAACTTCTTCAGTTGATGTTTGCAGTGACTCTTCTAATATATCTTCATTATTCTTCCCCCATCTATTTAGCATGGAAAGATGACCCTCTAAGACAGAAACCGGGGTCCTCAATTCATGGGAAGCGTCTTCAATAAATTGTTTTTGCTGCTGAAAGGATTGTTCAATCACATCCATCATCTCATTGAAAATAAGAGATAAATCAGCAATTTCGTCCTTTTGAGGATAGACTGGCATCCTTTCCTTGAATCCACTGTTTTTTATTTTTTTCATTGTTTTTGTCATCGAATTAACTGGTCGTAATAATAAATAGGAAATAAAATAACCAATAAGGGCGCTGATAATGAGTGCAGCAATTGCAAACATTGTCATTGCAAACCATAAGTGTTCTCGTACTTTATCTAAGGATTCCAGAGAACGAATAATTTCTACTCTGCCATTAAATGCTTTTGTCTTAATTTCCTTACTATAAACTAGTGAATTCTGATCTCCAATTGAAATATAATGAAACTGTTCATCATTATATATTTGATTGGGCTCAATAATCGGGAAATCTCCATTCATATCTGCAAGGATGGCTTGTCCATTTTCATCTAAAATACGAATTAGTTGGTTATTATTATTAAGTTTTTCTAATAAAGCGACATTTGCGGCGATTTCTTCGTCTGTAGGATTCTTTTCTTGCAAACTCAATTGTTTAACAACTTGGTTCATCGCTTGTTTTACATCTGTTTCTTCCTGATTTAATAACCAAGAAGAAACAGTATGAAATTCAAAAAAGGAAAAAATAGAATAAGTTAAAAAAATACTAAAGGATAACCCAAGTGTTAATTTCCATTTCCAAGGTAAAAGAGATATTTTTTTTATCCATTTCATCTCATCACATATCCTATTCCTCTGACCGTTTCGATATATACTTCTTGTCCAGATGGATCAAGCTTATTCCTTAAATACCTAACATATACATCGATTACGTTTGTTTCTACTTCTGATTCATAACCCCAGATTTTTTCTAATAATATATCTCTTGATAAGACAATATTAATATTGGTCATGAACATATAAAGCAAATCATACTCTCGTTTGGTTAAGGACAGAATCTCATCTCCTTTTTTGGCGATATGTGATTCCACCTCCAGAGTAATATCTTTATAAGTCAACTTTGTCATAATTTGATTGGAAGTATTTGTTTGTGGCTCTACTCGGCGAAATAATGCACGTAATCTAGCAAGAAGTTCTTCAATCGCAAATGGCTTAACCAAATAATCGTCTGCGCCACTATCTAATCCAGAAACTCGATCTAAAACGCTATCCCGTGCAGTTATCATTAATATTGGGGTGTTTTTTGTTTGACGGAGTCTTCTGCATACCTCAATGCCATTTAATTCAGGCAGCATTAAATCTAATAAGATAATATCCCACTCTTCCTCTAATGCTTTATGAAGACCGCTCCTACCATCTGAGCAGACTTCTGTTTTATACCCTTCATATGTTAATTCCAACTCGATAAATCTCGATAAATTTTTTTCGTCTTCTATAATCAAAATTTTTTTCATTATACCACGCTCTCTATTTAACATAGGCAATGTTACAAGCGGCATGTTGAAATTTGATTTATTATGAAAGGAAATTTCAACAAAACTGCTTTAACTTGCCTAAATATATGATTATTTTATCATGTTAGAAGCTTGATATACAAAAAATACCCCGTAATCTTTAATTTTGCTTCGAAAACATTGAATCCATAATAGCATGTGCCATTTCTACAAATTGAAATCCGAATAATGATGCTGCTGTTAAAGAACTAAATACAATCATTGCAATGCGAAGAAATTGCATGTTTCATCTCTCCTTTGAATTAAACTTTCGCTTAAAAGTATCGAGGTCATTCCTCTATTACCCATTAATAACTATATTGAAAGCACATTTCTAGTTAATTTAATAAATTAAAAAACTTTTCTAATGTGCTAATGTGAATAAAACTTATGGTATACCTCTTTTTGTAAAAAAGCATGAAAGAAACATTAAAATTTGATGAGAAGAAAAAATAAAGAATATAATTGATGGAATTAGCCATTATAAAATTAGAAACCTTTCTAATTATTGTAAGTCCTGACAACAGATATGGTTCATTCATACGAAAGGAAGCGTTCATGTAGATAGCCATTTCCATGAACAATGGTTTGTAAGTTTAGGAGGTAGATCGATGAATATTGGGCGTGCGATTGAAATTATGAATGCTGCAGATATTGTGGATGTTAGTTATCAAGGAGAAAAGATTATTATCCAGAATGTAAATGAAAAAACAAAGAAAGCAACTATCTATACAAAAACAAATCCAGAACACGAGTTAGATGTAGATGTATACCAGCTTATTGAAGAAATATGATGATATATTACAATAGAAAGAATATAGTTTCTTTTCAGAAATAACAAAATAATTCTTGCCAATAAGCGAAATATATAGTAAATTAATAGTCAATTACATACGTAATTCTTATCAAGAGAGGTAGAGGGAATGGCCCGACGAAACCTCAGCAACCTTCAGTATCCTATATACTGAAAAGGTGCTAATTCCATCAAGCAAATGCTTGAAAGATAAGAAGAATGACCATTAGTATCCAAAGTCTTCTTCTTATAACGAAGAAGGCTTTTTTCATGTCATTTTTCTTTATCTTTTCTTGGTTTGTTTTAATTACATAAAAAATCCACAATATGAGAATAGGAGAGTTATAGAATGTATAGTTTAGAAACGAAGTTAGCGCAAATTGGTAATAGAAGTGAAACAACTACTGGGTCAGTTAATCCGCCTGTTTATTTTTCAACAGCTTATCGTCATACAGGAATTGGAGAATCAACTGGCTATGATTATACACGAACAGGAAATCCTACTCGTCAAATTTTAGAAAATGCAATTGCTGAATTAGAAGAAGGAGACCGCGGCTTTGCATGTAGTTCCGGAATGGCAGCAATTCAAACAATTCTTTCCCTTTTCCAAAGCGGAGATGAATGGATTATTTCTAAAGATTTATATGGCGGTACATACCGTCTATTAGAACAAGGGTATAAAAAATGGGGTCTTCGATGTACGTACGTTAATACCTCAGATACTGATGCTGTGCGTGCGGCGATTTCCCCAAAAACAAAAGCAATCTTCCTTGAAACTCCTACGAATCCTTTAATGGAACAGACGGATATTTCTGTGATTGCTTCCATCGCAAAAGAACACAATATTCTGCTTATTGTTGACAATACTTTTTATACTCCTATTATCCAACAGCCGATTCGTTTAGGTGCTGATATCGTTATCCACAGTGCAACAAAATATTTAGGTGGACATAATGACGTTCTCGCTGGTCTTATTGTTGCAAAGGGAGAAGAGCTTTGTAATGAGCTTGCCTTACACCATAATTCAGCTGGAGCTGTTTTAAGTCCCTTTGATTCGTGGCTATTGATGAGAGGAATGAAGACACTGGCGTTAAGAATGGAAAAACATGAAGAGAACGCGAAAATACTCTCTACTTTTCTGCAAGAACATGACGCTGTTGTAGATGTCCTCTATCCTGGTCGTGGCGGAATGATCTCGTTTAGAATCCAAAGCGAATCTTGGGTTAATCCATTTTTGCAAAACTTAACGTTAATCTCATTTGCCGAAAGTCTTGGAGGGGTGGAAAGTTTTATTACATATCCTGCCACTCAAACTCATGCAGATATTCCACTTGAAGTCAGATTAGAAACTGGTGTCGATAATCGACTATTACGTTTTTCAGTTGGTATTGAAAACGCAAATGATTTAATCAAAGATCTAGATAAAGCCTTTTCTATTGCAAAGGGAATTGCACAGGAGGTAACAATATGAGTACATCATATACATTTGAAACAAAATTACTTCATAATAAACATAAATTCGATCCAGAAACAGGAGCTGTCAGCGTGCCAATTCAGCACGCTTCCACCTTTCACCAAAAAGATATTGATGAATTCGGAAAATACGACTATAGCCGAAGCTTAAATCCAACAAGAGAAGCATTAGAAGAAGTTGTGGCAGAATTAGAAGAAGGAACACACGGCTTTGCCTTCTCTTCAGGAATGGCTGCTATTTCAACAGCATTTCTATTATTATCGCAAGGAGATCATGTCGTTATTTCGGAAGATGTTTATGGTGGAACATATCGTATGGTGACGACCGTATTAAATCGATTTGGAATCGATCATACCTTTGTAGATATGACCAATCTAGAAGAAGTTGCAGCAGCTGTATTGCCAAACACAAAAGTCTTTTATGTAGAAACTCCTTCCAATCCTTTATTAAAAGTAACCGATATTGAAGCAATTAGCTTACTTGCCAAAAAATACAATGCACTTACTTTCGTGGATAATACCTTTTTAACACCAGCCTTACAAAAACCATTAACACTAGGTGCAGATGTTGTGCTTCATAGCGCTACTAAGTTCTTATCTGGCCATAGCGATGTAATTGCTGGAGTAGCAGTAGTTAAAGATGCAGAGCTGGCAAAGCAAATTGGTTATTTACAAAATTCGTTTGGCGCAGTTCTCGGCGTACAGGATTGCTGGCTGCTCCTTAGAGGAATAAAGACATTACATGTTCGGATGAAGCATTCAAGTGAAGGTGCAAGAATGATCGCTGAGCATTTGCAAAACCACCCATTAATAAAAAAAGTGCATTATCCAGGTTTTGAAGATCATCCACAATATGCGATCCAAAGAAAACAAGCGCTAAATCCAGGAGCAGTTTTCTCCTTTGAGTTATATTCAGAAGAGGCAATGCGTACTTTTGTAGAGAATGTCAAACTTCCTGTATTCGCCGTTAGTCTTGGTGCGGTTGAATCGATTCTTTCTTATCCAGCAAAAATGTCTCATGCTGCAATGGATCCTTTAGCTAGATCTGAACGTGGAATTACAGATTCCCTTCTACGCTTATCTGTTGGATTAGAGAATCCATTAGATTTAATCAATGATGTTGATACAGCTCTAAAAAAGACCGCAGAGTTACATTATATTTAACTGGAGGATTACAATGAATTTTCTTGATAGACTAAAAAATGAAATTTTAATTGGTGATGGTGCTATGGGCACCCTCCTCTATTCTTATGGAAAAGATACTTGCTTTGAATCTTTAAATCTTTCTCACCATGAACAGATTGAACAGGTACATCAAGCATATATCCATGCCGGCGCAGATATAATTCAAACTAATACATATGCTGCCAACTATTTAAAATTACAAAGATATGGTTTAGAAGATAACGTAAAGGAAATAAATAGCGCAGCCGTGAAAATTGCCAAAAAAGCTGTGGAAAATAAAAATGTAAATATATTAGGAACGATTGGTGGAAATAGAGGCGTGAAGCCCCAAGCAATTAGTTTAGAAGAACTGAAGCGTAGTTTTCGTGAACAGCTATACTGTTTGTTATTAGAAGATGTCGACGGGATTCTTTTAGAAACATTTTATGATTTGGAAGAACTCGAAACAGTACTGCAAATTACTAAAAAAGAAACAGATATTCCAGTCATTGCCCAGCTTTCCATACACGAAATAGGGATTTTACAAAACCAAATATCCCTTGCTTCTGCTTTCGATAGATTAGAAAATTTAGGTGCTGATGTTATTGGGTTGAATTGCAGATTAGGACCACACCATATGATTGCTTCACTTGAACAAATACCATTACCTAAAAATGCCTACTTATCTGCCTATCCCAATGCTAGTTTGCCGAGTTATATTGACGGAAAATTCGAATATAAAGATAATGCGGAATATTTCCAAAAATCAGCCGAAGAATTTAGAAAGCAAGGCGTTCGTCTTTTAGGCGGCTGCTGTGGAACAACACCTGAACATATCAGAAATTTCGCAAAGGTGTTAAAGGAAGCCTCCCCTATCACAGAAAAAACAGTTGCAACTAATAAGACTGCTGTGGATGCTATATTTCATCATTCCTCTCCCCCTAGGGATTACACCCCTTTGGAGGAGATTGTAAAAACAAGAGCTTCTGTTATTGTAGAATTAGATCCTCCAAGAAAACTAGATACGACTCGATTCTTTGAAGGTGCTAAAAAACTAAAAGAAGAAGGAATTGATGCTTTAACACTTGCGGATAACAGTTTAGCATCTGCCCGTATTTCCAATACAGCAATTGGTACATTAGTAAAGCAAAACATTGGGCTTCGTCCCCTTGTTCATATTGCTTGCCGGGATCGCAATATAATTGGTTTACAGTCTCATTTAATGGGATTACATACATTAGGAATTCATGATGTCCTAGCCATTACAGGAGATCCAGCTCGTGTTGGGGATTTTCCAGGTGCTTCTTCTGTTTATGATATGACTTCCTTTGACTTAATTTCGATGATTAAGCAATTAAATGAAGGTCTCTCCTTCTCTGGCAAAAATCTCGGACAAAAAACGACATTTTCGGTTTCAGCTGCATTTAATCCAAATGTTCGTCAAGTGGAAAAAGCAGTAAAGCGGTTAGAGAAAAAAGTAGCATGCGGTGCTGATTACATTATAACCCAGCCTATTTATTCCGAACAAAAAATAATTGAACTTTATGAAGCAACAAAACACATTGATATTCCTATCTATATCGGTTTAATGCCCTTAACAAGCAGTAACAATGCGGAGTTTTTACACAACGAGGTTCCTGGCATAAAAATAGATGACTCCATACGGCGCACCATGGCACAATTTAAAGACAATCCAGAACAAGCAGCACAGGAAGGTCTCAAAATCACCAAATCTTTAATCGACACTGCAGCTAATTATTTTAACGGTATTTACTTAATAACACCCTTTTTACGTTATGAGCTTTCTGTGGAATTAGCTCGCTATACGAAATTACGAACTGCGGCACTTAGGAGGACAACTGATGCAACAAACTTCATTAGCTGAACAACTTAAACGAAAAATTATCATTATGGATGGTGCAATGGGAACAATGCTCCAGCGAGAGAACTTAACGGCAGCCGATTTTGGTGGAGAAGAATTAGAAGGATGCAATGAAAATCTTAATCTAACAAGACCAGATATTATTACGAAAATTCATGAATCTTACCTCCATGCCGGAGCAGATATTATTGAAACCAATACATTTGGTGCAACTAAAATTGTCCTGGATGAATATCATCTAGGGCATATTGCTTACCAATTAAATGTTAAAGCAGCGAAACTTGCTAGAGAAGCAGCAAACAAATATTCTACAGCTGATTGGCCAAGATTTATTGCAGGTGCAATGGGCCCAACAACGAAAACATTAAGTGTTACTGGCGGCACTACATTTGAAGAACTCATTTCTTCATACGAAGAGCAAGCATTAGGATTAATCGACGGAGGTGTTGATCTCCTCCTTCTGGAAACAAGTCAGGATATGCTGAATGTTAAAGCTGGATTTTTAGGCATTAAACAAGCATTTGCAAAAACAGGAAAAGAACTACCACTAATGATTTCTGGAACGATTGAACCAATGGGGACTACTCTTGCCGGACAGTCGATCGAAGCATTTTACATTTCTATAGAACATATGCGTCCTATTGCCATTGGCCTAAATTGTGCAACAGGTCCTGAGTTTATGCAGGATCATATTCGCTCACTTTCAAGTCTGTCTAAGTTTGCTGTTAGCTGTTATCCAAATGCTGGCTTGCCTGATGAAGAAGGAAACTACCACGAAACAGCCTCCTCTCTTGCCAATAAACTTGGTGGATTCGCAGAAGAGGGCTGGCTTAATATTGTTGGGGGCTGCTGTGGTACTACACCTGAGCATATTCGAGCAATCGCCGAAAAAATGAAAGACATCTCCCCGCGAAATGTTGCAGAAACTAATTTTCACATGGTTTCTGGAATTGAGCCCTTTATTTATGATGATCCTACATTAAGACCAATTATGGTTGGGGAACGAACGAATGTTATTGGTTCAAGGAAATTTAAAAGGCTGATAAAAGAAGGGAAATATGAAGAAGCAGCAGAAATTGCTAGAGCTCAAGTCAAAGGCGGAGCCCATGTTATCGATATTTGCTTAGCAGATCCTGATAGAGATGAATTACAAGACATGGAGCTTTTCATGGAAGAAGTTGTAAAAAAAGTCAAGGTTCCCCTTGTAATTGATTCTACTGATGAACAAGTAATTGAAAAGGCACTCTCCTACTCACAAGGAAAAGCAATCATCAATAGTATTAACCTGGAGGATGGCGAAGAAAGATTTCAAGCTATCGCTCCTCTCATCCATAAGTATGGAGCAGCTGTTGTTGTCGGAACTATTGATGAAGATGGCATGGGAGTTACTGTAGAGAAAAAACTACAAATAGCCAAGCGATCCTATGATCTGTTAACAAAAAAATATAACATTAATGGTCAAGATATAATATTTGATCCCCTTGTCTTTCCTGTAGGAACGGGAGATGAACAGTACATCGGCTCAGCATTAGCGACGGTAGAAGGAATTAAACAAATAAAGCAAGCATGCCCAGACGTCCAAACTATTCTTGGAATAAGCAATGTTTCCTTTGGTCTCCCTCCTGTCGGTCGAGAAATATTAAATAGTGTCTTTCTTTATCACTGCACACAAGCTGGCCTTGACTACGCAATCGTTAATACAGAAAAATTGGAAAGATTTGCGTCCATAAGTAAAGAAGAAATTGAATTGGCTGAAAAACTTTTATTTGAAACAACAGATGAAACGCTGGCTATTTTCACAGACTTCTATCGAGATAAGAAAAAAGAAAAGATCAATTCACTTGAAAATTTAACGTTAGATGAACGGTTAGCTTACTATGTTGTGGAAGGAACAAAAGAAGGATTAATAGCTGATTTAGCTATTGCACTTACTACATATAGTGCCCCACTAGATATTATAAATGGTCCTCTTATGGATGGAATGAAGGAAGTTGGCCGCTTATTTAATGATAATCAGCTAATTGTCGCAGAAGTGCTGCAAAGTGCAGAAGTGATGAAAACGGCCGTTTCTTTTTTAGAAGGATATATGGACAAAAATGTTTCCGCATCTACTAAAGGCAAAGTTATTTTAGCAACTGTTAAAGGAGATGTTCATGATATCGGCAAAAATCTCGTTGATATCATTCTCTCTAATAACGGCTATGAAGTCATCGATCTCGGCATCAAAGTTCCCCCAGCAGATTTAGTTGCTGCTATTAAAAAGGAACAACCAAATATTGTTGGCTTGTCTGGTTTACTTGTAAAATCGGCACAACAGATGGTACTGACAGCTGCAGATATGAAACAAGCTGGCATAGAAGTTCCTATCTTAGTAGGGGGAGCAGCATTATCAAGAAAATTTACCGACACAAAAATTTCGCGTGAATATGATGGATTAGTATTATATGCAAAAGATGCAATGAATGGCCTATCTCTTGCAAATCAGCTGACTAATAAAGACGAATTCGATTTGCTTAAACAGGAACACGAAAAGAAAAAACAATTACTTTCAGCTAGTCCAGTAAAAGAATACACAAAACCTGTTATCACAGGGATTAAAAGAAAAACTGTTAACCTAGATGCTCCCGTCTTTGTGCCGCAGGATACAAAAAGACATTTATTAACGAATTATACGACCGGTCATATTAAACCATATATTAATAAACAAATGCTCCTAGGTCACCATTTAGGAGTTAAAGGAAAAATTGATGTTTTACTAGAAAATAAAGATGATAAAGCCGTCCAATTAAATAATATGATTGAACAATTGTTAATAGAAGCTGAACAAAATAATTGGATTCTGCCAAAAGCGGTTTATCGCTTTTTCCCTGCTCAATCAGATGGCAACAAGATCTATATCTATGATCCAAAAGACAATACGAAAAAAATCGAAACCTTTGATTTTCCAAGACAAGAAAGAGAACCATTTTTATGCCTAGCGGACTATCTAAAACCAGTCGATAGTGGAGTGATGGACTATGTTGCATTTTTTGCTGTGACAGCTGGTACTGGTATACGGGAAGCAGCAGAACAGCTTAAACGAAATGGAAGATTTCTTGAATCCCATGCCCTTCAATCCCTTGCGCTAGAAACAGCTGAGGGGTTAGCAGAATTAATTCATCGACAGATTAGAGATAGATGGGGATTTCCTGACCCGGCAACTTTTACAATGAAGGATCGCTTTACAGCAAAATATCAAGGACAAAGATTTTCATTTGGATATCCAGCTTGCCCGGAATTGGAAGATCAGAAAAAATTGTTCAGCTTATTATCACCAGAAGATATTGGAATTACCTTGTCCGAAGAATGTATGATGGAGCCTGAGGCATCTGTTTCAGCAATGGTATTTGCCCATCCGGATGCACGTTACTTTAACGTCTTATCTAGCAATTCCTTATAATATTATTGTCTAGTGAAGTATTTGCTAGCTACAAAAAAATCCAATCCTGCTGTCAGCAAAGCTGGATTGGATTTTTACTTCGTCTATCTCTTTCACACTGTAAAATACATATAATAATTATCCATTTTTACCCTTTCACATCTATATATATTCTTAATATTATGATAAACTTACAATTAACTATTTTCAGAAAGCAGAAAGAAGGTCATACAATGATTCGAGAACTTACAGAACAAGATCATGCTGAGGTGATGAAATTTTTACTTCAAGACCCTTCGATGAATCTTTTTATTATTGGCGATATTGAAGCGTTTGGGTATCATTCAGAATTTCAAAGACTTTGGGGAGAATTCCAGAGCGGAGAGATAAAAGCAGTGCTTCTCAAATATTATAAAAGCTATATATTTTACTCTGTCGATAAAGATCATTTTGACGTCCAAGCTTTTGCGGCTCTAATGGAAACCAATTCAAATCCAGTAACACTATCAGGAAGAGCGGATTTAGTAGAAAAATTTGAAAACCATCCTTCTTTAAAATTAGGAAGGAAAAGAGTAACTTATTTTGCTCAATGCGGCAAAAAACGAAAAATTGAAAAAACGAAAATGATCAAACAGGCTAGTCTTAATGATATTGATCGCATTGTCGCATTGCGCAATTCTATTGATGAATTTATTACAACAGATGATTCAAGAGATATGCTCAAGAAAGCGATCGAGACTAAAACCGGGCGGACATATTTTCTTGAAAACGATAAAGGAGAAATTATATCAACTGTCTCCACTACAGCAGAAAATTCCCATTCAGCAATGATTGTCGGCGTCTGTACACATAAAGACTACAGAAATAAAGGATTGGCAAGCAAGCTAATGACGGCCCTAGTTAATGATGTATTAGATGAAAAACAGTTTGTCTGCTTATTTTACGATAATCCTGATGCTGGTAAAATTTATAAAAAAATTGGCTTTGAAGATATTGGATTATGGACTATGTATCGCTAAACACTCCCTATATTTTGCACCTAATGGCTCGTATAAAACAATCTAGAAAACAAACCATTTCTAAATATTAAACAAAATAAAGCCAACAATTATACAGAGATGCATATAATTGTTGGCTTTTTTATTCCTATTATAAATGAATGTTTGCGGCTATCCTCTTTAGATAACCGCATTTTTCAAAGGACAATAAACTGCGTTTATTTATCAATCATCCTTCCAAATCGATTTAACTTATTTAAGCAATAATTCTAAATCGGTAAAAAGAGAAATCATTTTCTGCAGCTGTCTCCATTCCTTCGATTGCATATTCACTAAATCAACCGTATAAGTCGTGGTCACAGTAACCAATCGAGCAGTACATTTAACCGTTTCAATTCCTAGCAGCTCTTCTTCCCAATCCCACATTTTTAAGCGATATAATTCCATCCTTAAAGCATCAAACTCTTCCGGCTCAATTTTATTAAAAACCGGTGGGATCACAATCGGAAACTGACTCCATTCTTGAATTAAGTAGTTGCGAAGATCGAAATCAATATGAATACTGAAAGAATGTTCTTGATTTACTTTATATTCAACAATTAATTTTGTAATTTCTTTTGCTGGATGAATCGATACTATATCATCATAAACCTCAAACAAGTCTTTTTTTCGAGAAAGTACAGACTTTATGGAGGACATAGAAATAGGTGTATCTTCCTCTCCTAAATAACTATTTAATTCATTAAAAATAGCGGAAAGGGTTGTCGGGCCTTTTTGTTGCAAAACTTCAATTATTTTTTCGTACAATGTGCTCATCTGTATTTCCTCCACTATTTAAATCTACCTATTAATGACTGCTTGTCCCATTATCTTATCGCAAATTCCAAAATTTTCCATAGCCAGTGTATATGAAAACTAATTCCACTATTTTCTTGCAAAAAAGACAAGTTACGATAATTGTTCTTGATGACTGCCGGTTAATCGGTTCATCTCCTCAAAAATAAAATAACTCATTTTCTTGTAGCCTTCAGCATTTAAATGAATTCCATCATCACTAATGAAATCAGCAATATTCCCAGCCTTTTTAAGAGCTGAGCGAACATCTATACTTGGAAGATTTAATTGCTCGATTAATTTGTTTAAATGAAAATTATATAAACCATGCCAATGCTCTATCCCGCCACAGCAGCTAATCCAATGACTAATTGCTGTACCATATCTATCTGCAATTGATTTATAATATCTGACTGGATCCAGTGGTGGCAAAGTTAACAATATTGGCGTGATATTAGATTGCTTCATTTTTGTGACCATTTGAGCAATGTTTTCGATATATTGATTAATCGGAACAATCGGCTCATGATTACTATCAGGATCCTCGGCTACTTCTTGCCATTGAAAATTGCAATCATTCCCGCCTACGTTTAATAAAACATAATTCGGCTCCTCAGAAAGCACATCCTTTTCCAATCGCTTTAGTAATAAATCAGAATTATCATTAAATACACCCTTATTTAAGACAATTGTATCTTCTGAATTATTTAAGGCAAATAATTTTCCAAGTAAAGCGGGATAATTGTCTTTAATTATTCTTATCCTACCTTTTACAAATGAGACACCTCTTGTTAAGCTATCTCCAAAACAGATAATTTTCATTTAACATCCCTACTTTTTTCATTCTAATACTATAACTTATTATAACAGAAAAAAGGTTGTGCGAGAAAACTTCTGGTTTTTCCAAAAATAGGGTATGAATTGTATTTTTGTCCTAAAATAAGCAAATAAAAAGCTGTCTCCAATAATTATTGGAGACAGCCTAAAATCACATTTGTATTAAGATTTTTGTCTATTTAAAACGATATCTTCTTCCTTCTTTTCTTCAGGAGCTGCTTGATTAGATGTTCGTAAAGGAATTTCTTTTAAGAAGAAAACTAATAAAAACGCAACAACTAGGACGATGGTTCCAGTTAAGAATACCGTTGATAATGTATCTCCTAATGCATCTCTGATTCCTTGAATCATTTGCGCAAATATTGGTTGTACATCTGCAGGTAAATTTGCTTCTGTCTGTTCGAGTAATGGTTTATTCATCAATGCTTGTGGATTGGCGAAACCAACCATTTGCTCTGTTACTTTCGGATCTAACGTTGCTAAATCTTTTACTACTGGCGAGTTTTGCATCGTATCTTGCAAGTTTGTCTTAAGATTATTTGCCATAACTGTACCCATGACCGCAATACCAATTGTACCACCTAGATTACGGAATAATTGAGTGGAAGCAGTTACTACCCCCAATTCTTTATGGGAAACGGCATTTTGAGTAGCAATTGAAAATACCGGCATACCAATACCTAGTCCCAAACCAAATACAATCATACTTAAAATCGCCATTGGTACACTATTCATAAAAATCATAATGGCCATACCAGCGATCATTGTTGGAACCCCGATTAAGGCAAAACGTTTGTATTTCCCTGTTTTTGAAATTAACTGACCTATAATGGTACTTGAGATAACCATAACAATAGACATTGGCATTGTTACATAACCAGCATAAGTAGGAGATATCCCTAATACACCTTGAACGAAGAAAGATAGATAAATCATGGCACCCATCATTCCAAAGTTCATAATAAAACCAATTATATTAGAAACAGTAACAATATTATTTTTGAATAGATGTAATGGTAAAATTGGATTTTTTGCTTTCTTTTCCACCAATACAAACACAATAGCAAAAACAATACTTGCTGCAATCAATCCGAGAATTTGTACGGATCCCCATGCATACTCTGTTCCTGCCCATGAAAAGGCCAATAATAATGGAACAATTGCGACAGTCATAAATAAGGATCCAATGTAATCAATACTTTGTTTTCCGTTTCCTTCTACTTTAGGGAATAGTGCCATAATCATACCAAATGCAATAATTCCAATTGGTAGGAAAATCCAGAATAACCAGTGCCAATCTAAATGATCAACTAAGTATCCTCCTAATAGAGGGCCAAGTACACTGGAGAAACCAAATACAGCCGTTAATAATCCCATCCATTTTCCACGTTCACGAGGCGGGAATAAGTCACCAACTGCTGTAAAAGCGGAAGATTGAATAATACCAGCACCTATCCCTTGGATACCGCGGTATGCAATAAATTGAAATACGTCATTGGAAGTACCTGTTAAGAAAGCACCAACCATAAATAATAATATCCCAATTAATAAGAACGGCTTACGTCCATACATATCGGATAGCTTTCCAACAAGCACTGTGGCAATTGTGGATGTGAGCATATAAATATTAATGGTCCATGTATAATAGTCCATCCCATCAAGGATCGAAATGATTTTCGGCATTGCAGTACTAACGATTGTTTGGTTAATCGCTGCAAAAAACATCGCTGCCATGATTGCAATCATAATCGACAGCTTTTTCTTTTGTGTTAAATGTTCCATTGCATTCTCTCTTTTCTTTATAAAATATTAGAAATTCTCGTTTAATAATTTAAAGATACGTTTTAAATGTTGAATATCTTCCTCTGTTAGCTTGTGAAAGTGTTCCTTCATTTTATTCTGCTGCTCTATTTTCATATTATTAACGATAGTTCTTCCTTTATCGGTAATGGTAATATTGACTACCCTTCGATCTGTCTTTGATCGATCTTTTGTAATATAGTCATCCGCCAATAGCTGATCAGTTATGGTTGTTACAGCAGCGTTAGTAATGTGTACGCTTTTGGCGAGATCTGAAACATTAAGGGATCCTACCTTATCTAAATGAAAAAGCAATTTATATTGAGTAATATTTAAATCACTGCTATTTTTATTAAAGTCACTAGTTATATTTTTAATAAAATTGCCAAACATCGCAGCGACTTCAAAAAGCTCTTCGCCATTATGCACCTATCCCCCATCCTTTCTTAAATTACTTTACAAATAAATGTTTAACTTCTTAATTATTAACCATTTAATAATATATAACTTAATTAATTACATGTCAAATATTATTTTTTGTTTTACGTTTTTTTACCCCGTTTTAATGCTAAAAGATTTTTTCCCCCTTTATGCTGCTTCTTTCTATATAAGAAGCTTTTTAAATAAAAGAAATTACAATCTATATGGTAATCGGAAAATAATGTGGAAAGAGGGTTAAAATATACACTTTTCCATAGCATTAGCCAAGATGGAAAAGTCAGCACCATAAATTTCTTTATAGATCCATTCGTAAACAGTTTTTAACCCTCCTGGGAAGTGATTCGTTATATTTTTCCGAAAGTAACTACAACGTTTTTGATTTCTTTTTAACTTTACGTTAACCTAAGTAAATACACTCTTTCTCTAAAGGCTTCAAAAGTGTAATCTCAACCAACGTCTAAATAAAATGATTCAGGGACTTTATAAAAAATTTTGTAATTAGCAACTGTACGGATATTTTTGGCAATGAGGAGAGGATAGAAAAGTAGTCTCTACTAAGAATCTATAATCAGGTTTACTCTCCTTCCAATCAAGAATCTTAAAGTATAGTAGATTGAGCATATTGGTTATTATTTCTTTTCCTTTAACGTATTGGTTATTTTTCAAATAGAATCATTTATGAATTGCTTAAACAAGAAAAGTGGCTGGGAGGCTTGGCACACGCCCCATGGAAAGCGAAGTGTATTCACGCTGCGGATGATTACCACAAACCTTCTTTCTAAAATTAATAAAACCACGAACAATTATACGAATATTTTTTAGTGTGTACGTATAATTGATCGGGGTATATTTGATTGAAATACTTATGTCCCACCCTTCATAGATAAAAACGATATCAGGAAAACAGTTTACAATTGTTTAGTATTTCCTCTGCACTAAGTAAGGTTGCTTCTCTTATCCCCACATTATTAGCTTTCATGAAGGACTGTACTGCTTGGTATCCAACTGCATATCCCGCAAACGGTGATAGCCCAACAGGTTGATATCCCTGTTCTATTGCAATGGTGTCACCAAACATATAACTGCTAACCTCAGCAAAGCCTTTAACATTTACTGCATCTTTTATTATTCCGATTGAGTATTCTAAATCTTCTTTATGAAAAGAAGTAACCCAAGGACCTAAATTGCTTTCTCCGTATAACTCTTTTGCAAATGACTCTGCTAAACCTTCTATAATTAGGTAATCTCCAACTGTAACATTACCATGATCCCAATCAAAATAAGAAAAACGGAGATTATGATGAAATTCATGTGCAATGACAGCAGGGATTTTAGGTATATTATAGGAGTTAGGGAAAATTGCCACTTGAATAAACCCTGGAATTCCCCCAAAGCCACAATAACCTTTTTGTAATTCTAGCTTTTTAGGATCAGCAATATACATTCCAAATTTCAATTCATCATTATTTATTTCTAAGTTCTTCTCTTGTATAAAATCAGTACAGTGATTCAAGGTATCATATGCCGTTTGAAGTGCATGAATCTTCTTTAGATTCTCTAACGCTATCTTTCCGATTTCGGTTTTCGTAACATCAAGATATCCAAGCATTTTTGCAGCCATTATTACGTCATATCCATTAGATTGATTAGCCTTTAAAGGAACATTAATCGTATTCCACATTTTTTCAAAAGGTTTCATCATGGAATACCGAAAGTAGTTTTCTTTTTCATCCTCCATAGAGAACAACTTTTCATATTGCTCGGTTGTATTTTCGATTACTATTTTCATTGTTACCACCTTTTTTATTATCTGAATACTTATCGCTTCAGTCGTAAATTTTGCTAATCCATTACCATATTGATTAATGTTTTTGATAAATCGTTTTAATATGGATTGGACCTATCCATAAAGGGAGCAGGATAGTATTTGGCAAGTTTTTCATTAAAAATGCCATACCATTCATTAATTTTACTTATACTTTTTTAGATTCGGGAGATAGATCACAAAGGCTGCAAGTTTATGGAAAATTATATCCCGCTTTTCAGCTACTCTTTTTACTCTCCTATTCATCTTTTTGTACCTCCTTCAACTGCTACTGTAAAGAATTACGCAACGTAAGTGTCAATAGTTAGAGGATATTTTGTTATGAGATTTTTATAGGAATGGGGAAATTGATTAACTTAAGACAAATTTTGAATGAGGAGTTTTTAATATGGAATTCTAGACTATTATCCGATTATTGGTAGGTGTTTTCTTATTAGCAGGGAATTTCTCCACCATAAGCCGTATATAAAAAATGTCTCACTCGATCTTAAGAGGAGTAATCTATTCACTCCTCAAAGATCAAATAAGACATTCGCTATTTTTATATGTTTTGAAAGGGATTTTTCCATTCCATTAATACTGCATAATTTAAAGAATCTTCATCGTCCAAGTAGTTAGACAATATCGTTACTGGCGTTCTTCCGCATCGCAGTAAAAACGTTAGAACAGGGTCTTGCAATTTGCCTGCCATCACATAGTCTAAATATTTTGCGGGAGAAAGTTTGTCGGCCACTTTTCTGTAACCTGGCATTCTTCCACCGCCCAGCAATCGCTCTATGCCTAAGTGTATAACTAAATAATAGGCACTTTGTATTAGCACTTTACCTAAACCGAGCTTACGATATTTTGGCCGGATACTAATATCGACTACATATAATGCATTTCCATTCTCATCATGTGTGGTAATATAGCCATTATCGGTTATTTTCCCCCATGTGTGCTGGGAATGTTCAGGATCATAAATTGTACGGAAACTTGTTAATGATCCAGCAAGTTCTCCCTCCACTTCCACACAGATTGCCCCTTGTGGGAAATAAGCAAGATGACTTGCTAATTGTTCATCGTTCCACCAGAGATCTTCTGGAAACGGGGCAGGAAAACATTCTGCTTGAATAGCACTTAGTTCGTTAAAATCTCTTTCTTGATAATTTCGGACCGTACATCGAATCGGTTTTTCCTCATCATAAAGAAAAAACTCACTAAAGATCATGCAGTAATCATCCTTCCACAGTCGAATTCCAGTCTGGATAAAGATCTGTTCTTCTATCTCTCCATGTTGTGACAGAACCTTTTTCTCTTACTTCATATAATAAGGAAAGATCTAAATCTGCTGTTACAATCATATCATTATTTAATTCCCCTTCAACGAGAATTCCTTGTGGGGGGAATGGGATATCATTAGGAGTAATGACTGCTGCCTGCCCAAAGTTGGCTCGCATAAAGTCCACATTCGTTAAGCTTCCAACTGTTCCTGTTACAACTACATATACTTGATTTTCAATGGCCCTTGCATGACAAGTATAGCGAACACGATGAAAACCATGACGATCATCTGTACAAGATGGACAAAAAATCACATCTGCTCCTGCTGCTTTTGCCATACGGACAATTTCTGGAAATTCAATATCATAACAAGTTAGAATGGCAATTTTTCCTTTATCTGTATCAAAAATACGGAAGGAGTCCCCTTTTTCCATATTCCATTCATATTCTTCTGTAGGTGTGATATGAAGTTTTGCTTGTTCTTCTATTCTTCCATCTGGATAAAACAAATGAGCTACATTAAATAATTTATCTTCTCTGCGAATAACATGAGTTCCACCGATAATATGCATTCCCGTTTCCACAGCAAATGATCTGAATAATTCCTGATATTGCTCCGTAAATCCAGGGAGCTCATTGATTGTTAAGGCGTTATTTTCATCTCCCATAGATAACAGCTGTGTTGTAAAAAATTCAGGAAATAAAACAAATTCTGCACCAAATTCAAGCGCTGTTCGAACATAATGCTCACATTGTTTAGCAAATTCTTCAAATGACTTAATGTTTTCTAATTTGTATTGTACGGCAGAAACTCTTATTTTCATCTTCCATCTCCCTTTATATGTTTATTTTATATCTTATATAGATAAAACACTTTTTACATAAATGTGTTTAATGTTCATAAAAATGATTATTCAAGATTTGATTATGCGTTATTCTTCTATATTTTTCAATCGTTTTGCACTATTTTTTTATTGGAATTTACTATTTATATTTATGTTCTTAAAAATATAGATGTTCATATTATTTTATGATAGTCCATTGTTTTGATTTTCGGAAAAAAAGGAATTGAAATAGAAGTTATAAACCTGCTGAAGGAGGGATTTTTATTGAGTATTTTCATTTATGCTTTTCTTGGTTTAATTTTGATAGAGGAATTGGCAGTGATTGGATTAAAAAGATACATAAATGGTTCATTTAAAATAGAAAATCATTTTCTACGCCATTATCGGACAAATAAAATAAAAGTTGATAGGGAAAAAGTTAGCTAAACATCTGTTTATGGCGGCTGGACATTAGTATTCCAGCCGTCATTTATAACCAGTTAATTATCCGTCGTTTTCAATTAAAATTCTGTATAATTGTTCGGGATTTTTATTCTTTCCACAAAGAAATTGGCGGTAATTATTCGCACACTGAACAACCTTAAAAAATAGCGACATGCAGAGAAGGACGCTCGACTTTTGCGATAGATAGGTTTTTTCCCAGATTTCTTTGAAATATTATTTAATATTCATTTATCGACTTTCGTGCCAGCTGCTCAATCGTCATATCATCCATTGGTGGGTTATGTAAGCCTGCGCGTACATCTCGGTAGTAGCGCTGAAGCGGACTTTTTGCAGAAAGGCTGCGTGCGCCGACGATACGCATTGCTATATCTACCACTTCAATGGCAGTATTCGTGACCACTAATTTAACAGCACTTAATTCTGGCAGCATATGGGATTGCTGCTCTTTATCTGCTTCATCCCATTTTTTACTTACGGAATATAGAAAGTGTTTAGCCGTTTGCATTTTTAACTCTATTTCCCCTATTTTGGATCTTACGCTCGGAATATCGCTGATTGTTCCTTTAATACTATTTGGAGAATAGTTTTTCGCAAAAGTAACTGCTTCTTTTTGTGCAGCACCAGCGATTCCTATATAACATGCCGGAATATGCAGAAGCCAGGGATTAATTTTTTTTCGACTATCTAATTTTTCGACAAAATAACGAGCTGGAATTTCCACATTTTCAAAATAAACATCGTTACTTCCTGTTCCTCTTAAAGCAATGCTATCCCATGTGTTTTCTATACGAATGCCTCTACACTCTTTAGGAATTAAGAAATTCCCTACATCGTCTGTATCATTTATGGATGCCGTTACAAGAAAATAATCTAAAACAGGAGACATCGTTGTAAAGGATTTATGTCCATTTATAACCCAACTCTGGCCCTTTTTTTCTGCGGTAGTTTGTGGTTTTCCACCTCTAGTGGGACTGCCAGTTTGCGGTTCTGTCGCAGCTCCATTAATTAAGGAACCAGATAATAGGTTCTCATATACCTCTGTTAATGTATCTTTATTCCAATTTGCTTCTTGGATATTTCTTACGATTCCCATATGCCAACCGATGGATAAAGCAGTAGATCCATCGCCTTGGGCAATCACTTCTTGTAATCTTACCAATTCATATAATGAGATTTCTTGTCCGCCAAACTCCTTTGGTATGGTTAAACTTGTGTAACCTGATTCCTGTAATTCTTTTACATTATCAAAGGGAAATGATGCAGTTTCATCTATTTCCTTTGCCCTTTCTGAAAATCTCCTGCTCATTTCCATAAGTTTATTTATTTTTTGTGCTAAATCTTTTTCCAAACTGAAAAATCCAGTCACTATAGTGCCATCTCCCTTTAACAAGATCATCTATATGGTAATCATAGCACTATTTCTATATACTGATAAGTAAAATGCAATTCCCTTTAAATAGGAATGAATTATTTTCTGTTTATTAAATTTTGACGATTCTCCATTGCTGGCGGCTCTTCTGTGTATCCTTTTTTTGCCATTAACTCTGCACCTTGTACTCCATAATCATAAATCTTTGCAATAAGTGGAATAAAGGTTGCTGACAAGTCTTTGCGTAAGCTGAAGGTCGTACCAATAGCATTGCTGCCAAGTCCAAAACTACAAAATAAACTTATACAATATAGCATTAATTTATCGGAAAATGGGGCAGTCGTGGAAAGTGTTGGACTACCAACCCACCCTAAGGGAACTTGTATATCATCATCCGTTAATTTCTTGGAAAGTTTCGCAATGATTTTTTTGGATAGTTCTTTTCCTTCCGTAAAAAATTTTTTTAACTCAGGATCTTTTGTTACTTGAGCAAAACCAGTTATTAATTGTTGACCAATACTATTGCTTTCAATCGATTGATAGAGAAAAGAAACCTCTACCGTATTTAAAACCCTTTTATCTCCTAATATCTTTGTGCCTTTCAAATACTCCGTACTAACAACCACTTCTACTTGCTCAGGCATTGCGACTTGAGGTGGGCGGCTTAATGCTCCTTTTTCTATTAGCAGTTCTGTACATTCTTCATAACAATGCTGGGTTGTAACTGATAATTCTTGGTATAAACGAATTATATCCTTTCGATAGGATCTTGCTAAATGTAAAGCATGTAGTCCCATGCCTATTTCTGCGAGCATTCTTACGATTTGCAAGGCAAAGGTTGGTTGAAATAAAGGTGGAGCTTGTTTATTTACATCTTGGTCAGAAAATCCATGTGGAATAACTGCACCTTCCGCTATCAATATCGCTTCTATTTTCTTTATTTCTTTTGCTAACTTGGTTAAATGACTTTCATAGAAGTTTTTCTCTTTCTTCTCTTCATTAACAGCATGGAAATATTCAACGACTCGAAGAAACATTGTTTTTTCTTGATATGTCATCCATAATGTTGCAAGCTCTGATGAAGTTAAAATTTCTTTTTTATTCATTATCTTTCCCTCCATTTCCGTAATATTATTATTTGAAAAGGGTCAGAAATTATTAATTAAATTAATAAGTCGTAAAACCTAGTATCCTTTGCAAACGATAAATAATATAGCGAAACATGGGGAAGTTTTTTTGCTTATCTACCCCTTTTGTAAAAAGAGCCTGTTCATTTCCCCATAATTTTTGGAAATAGGTCTTTGTTTCTCTCATAATTTTTTCTTTATGGTTGGCAATTATTTTTATATCTGTTTCCAAATTAAAATCATAAAGATTTCTTTGCGTAAGATTGGCTGAACCGCTTATAATGATACTTTCTCTATCTTTCAATCTTTCTATATATAAGAGTTTCGGATGAAATTGCTCTTTTCCTGTGTTATACCATTTAATGTGAATGTTTTTTGCGGCTTTTGCTTTTCTTAGGTCAGCAACAACTGGGATATTGGGTAAGCCAATTTTTTTATTGCCAAATGCATTTTGATTTGGGTCTAATATTATATATATCCTTACATCTCTTTTAGCAGCTGCCTTTATTTCCTTGATTACTTTTTGATCTGCTAAATAGAGCATGCCTATCCAAATCGTTTCGCTTTTTTTGGTATTTTTAATTTCCTGTAGTATATGCTTACCAATTTTCCCTTCAGTTAATAATTGAATTTTCACATTAGCACTTTTCGATTCAGCTTGTTCTTTTATTCTCGGCAAATCAATCGGTTCACTTAATCTTGCTGCACTCTCCTCACTTTTTAGCAATTCGTTAAGGATATTCCCATGCACTTTAAAGGCAGCATTAGAGTGATAACCGCTTGCATTATTAATATTACCACTCGAGATAATCGCTGTTGTTTCGGTAATTATGACTTTCCGATGATTTGCTTTTATGTTAAGTAATTCTAAATAGGATATAGCTGTTACTTTTGGAGCGCTTTTTGCAAGCAAATTAGGTAGATGACCATCTCCTCTTGTTTTTAGCCACTGTCCAAACATACGCCAAAAGCCAGAATAAAGTGGATTAGAATCTCGCAAGTCATTCAGCTCTGTTTCTATCACTTTCACTCCGTTTTCTTTTAATTGCTTAAATTCTTCTGACGGATAAGAATCGTACACAGTATTAATTTTATCCGTTATAAAAATAATATTTATCATTGGTTTTTCTTGCTTTTTCTTAATTAACACTTCTGTAAACTTTTCTACTAACTTTGGATATTGCTGGTCTTCATTTGTATCTTTATTAAATAAAAACATATCAATTATGATAAATTCATTTGCTTTCTCTACTTCCTTTATCATGGAATTAATTATTTCATGCTGAACCATTCTTTTCTTTTGGTTATTTTTGTAGGTTAAATCTGTTAATAGTTCAACATCCTTCACCTGATGAATAACGCCTTCCATTGACAATCCCCTTGGCAGTGGTTTTTTCAAATGGTGATAAATGGTACTACTATAAAAAATGATAAAAATAATGAATAGAAAAAAGAATAATTGTTTCATCTTTTCCCCCCCTCTTCTCAACAAAATCCAACTTATTTCCCTTTAATTTTTACCATTAGTGGCAAGATATATAGATAATTTTTTTTGAAAAAATGATGAGTTTTCGCAATTACATGGTACAATATAAAGGCAAATAGTATACATACGTGAAGGAGAATACGAAATTGATTATTGGACTTTTAATTATACTCGCTTATTTAATTGGATCTATTCCTTCTGGACTAATAATAGGCAAATCCTTTTACAATATAGATATACGAGAACATGGCAGTGGCAACTTAGGTGGTACAAATACATTTCGAGTTCTTGGAAAAAAAGCAGGCTTTGCTGTTACAATCTCCGATATACTGAAAGGAACAATTGCAACAGTTCTCCCACTGTTGGTCACACTTATTTGGGATGTGGAAATAGATATTAATCCGCTTATAATCGGAGTATTTGCTGTTATTGGCCATATGTATCCCATTTTTGCAGGTTTCAAGGGAGGAAAAGCAGTTGCTACTTCAGCAGGAATTCTTCTTGGACACGAACCTATCTTATTCTTGATTATTGTTGCGGTCTTTTTTATTTCGCTCTATTTATCAAAATATGTGTCGCTGTCCTCAATGATTGCTGGTTTGGCGGGATTAATATATTCCTTTATTCTATGGGAAGATAAATTACTCATTATCATCCTGGCGATTCTTACAATTTTTGTTGTCTATAGACATCGAGCGAATATTAAACGAATTATTAATAAAACAGAGCCAAAAGTAAACTGGTTATAAGAAAAAAAGACCGATTATGGTCTTTTTTTCTTGGTCGAATATTTATTTGACATAAAATGATTTATTTCGTCATACCTTTTACTATAATTGTTAAAGGAGCGAATACAAAATGAACTTACCCGCTACATCTTTTCATGTATCTGACGCAACTTTTAAATGTTTTATCAATAAATGGAAGCATGTGGAGGAAAAGCTGCAAGAACAATCAGCAACCATGGAAGCACTAACAGATAGTTTGCAATCACTCTCTCTTTCCACCACTTACAGTGAAAATATTGCCAAAATGGTTACAAGTATTACACATGAAGTGCGTAATCCATTAACTTCTGTAAGTGGCTTCCTTCAATTAATCAAACAAACAAATAATGTCGAACTTATTCATCAGTACACCGATATCGCTCTTGGAGAATTAACACGTGCAAATGAGTTAATCACAGACTTTTTAACGCTTTCCAAACAACAAGCAGACGATATCACTCCATTATCTATAAACGAATTACTCCTAAATTTAATACCTATTTTTAAAAGTGAGGCTCATTTAAAAGACATAAATCTAATAACAAGATTTTCCACTGACGAACTTTTATGCAAGGGCCATAAACAACATTTAACACAGGTGTTAGTTAATATAGTGAAAAATGCTTTCGAAGCTACAGAAGAAAATCTTTCATCTATTCCAAAAGAAGTAACAATAGCCACAAGAAAACAAAGAAATCAATTAGTTATTGAGATTAAAGACAATGGATGCGGAATACCGGAAGCACAATTAAAAAACTTATTTATACCACTGCAAACAACTAAAAAAAACGGAACAGGCATGGGTCTATATGTGTGTAAACAACTAGTTGAGAAGTATGATGGAAAGATGAATATCATTAGTTCACGAGAGAAAGGTACAACTATGAGTATCTTTTTTCCGTTGTATAATTCTTAAAGTATGTACGACACAAAAAAGTTACTGAATGCCTATTTTATGTAAAAATCTCCTATTTTCCTTACAAACTAGTATTTTTTTGGTATGCTATTAAATGTAAAGAAATAAATAAAATTTAGAATTGTAAAGAGGCTAGCTATGCAGAAAAAAACACATCTATTATTCGTTTTCCTCCTTCTTCTTTTTGGTATAATCGGCATAATACTTACATATACAATAGACCATTCATCTTCTGCCTATAAAGAAGTGCGTCCTAATTCAGGAAGCGACAAAGGAAATTTAGCAAAAGAAGAATCCAGCGAAATTACATTAGCTGCAATCGGCGACATTTTAATCCATGATCGTGTCTACAATGATGCACGAGAAGGAAATCGGTTTAATTTTGATAAAATGCTAGATAATATAACAAGCGAATTAAAGAAACCTGATTTGCTAATAGCAAATCAAGAAACAATTGTTGCCGGAGAATCGATTGGTTTATCCGGATATCCTGCTTTCAATAGTCCACATGAAATTGCTGATAGTTTAAAAAAAGCAGGCATCGATATTGTCACAACGGCTAATAATCATGCCCTAGATCGTGGAGTTGATGCACAAAAGCTCTCCCTTGATTATTTAAATCAAATTGGTCTCCCTCATGTTGGAACTTACTTGTCTCAGGATGATCAAGATAAAGTCGTTGTCTTGAAGAAAAAGGGCATCAAAGTTGCTTATCTAGCCTATACTTATGGCTTAAATGGAATCCCTATTCCCGAAGGAAAAGAATATATTGTAAATATATTGGATAAAAAAAGAATGAGCAGTGAAATCCAAAAAGCAAAAAAAGAAGCAGATGTTGTCGTGATGATGATTCATTGGGGAAATGAATACCAACGGTTCCCATCTAATGAGCAAAAAGAATTGGCACAATTTCTAGTAGATGAAGGTGTGCATATTATATTCGGCAGTCATCCACATGTTTTGCAGCCAATCGAGTGGGTAAAAGGTAAAAATGGACATAAAGGATTAGTAGTCTATTCATTAGGAAACTTTTTATCTGGTCAGGACGAAGAGTATCGGGATATTGGTGGAATGGTAACTGTTACAGTCAAGAAAAAGCAATTAGGAAAGCAGACATCTATTACAATGGACGCACCTTCTTTCTATCCCACTTTTGTTTCTAGTAAGGATGAAAAAGATTATAAGATGTATCCATTACAAGTTTCAGAGCATGCAATTAATAAATATAGTCCTTCTATTTATAAAGAAATCATGGAGCATATGCAAAAAGAGGGACAAGCAGAGTAAAGTAAAATTTACAGCTCTTTAGGAATGTTTTTGAAATTATCTTAAATTCAAATATTCGATAATTCTCATCCATTCCTTTATAATGAACTTATAATTAGGAATAGAATTAAAATGCTTCAAGTAGTCGAAGCAAAATTCATAAGAGGTGTTAATATGAAAATTGTAATTAGTGACAAAGCAGCTGAGTGGTATAAAGATGAAATGATGTTAAAAGACGGTGACTATGTACGCTTCTTTGCACGTTATGGTGGATGCAGTACTGTTCAGCAAGGATTTTCATTAGGAATTTCTAATGAGCAGCCAGTTAACATTGGGGTAGAAACAGAAAAAGACGGTATCCATTACTATATCGAAGAAAAAGATTTGTGGTATTTTGATGATCATGATCTATTTGCAGATTTCAATGAAGTTGCAAATGAACCAGAATATCGTCATGCTCAATAAGTTCAATTGTTGTTTAGGGGCAAAATTTAAAAAAACAGTGAGATACATCAAGTGTCTCACTGTTTTTTTTAACAACATATTTTTTCCAGCCTTATCTTAATCAAGTGTAAAAAAACTATTTCTCTATTGTAAAGGATGGTCAATTCCTTCTTCTTTTAAAATCTTCTTTTGTGTGTCGCCTAATAGGTCAAAATGAGAATAGCCGTCATGCCGATAATGTATCCATTCCTCTTTTAAGCCATATTTCTTTCCCCAGTTTTTTAATTTCTCCAGATCCGCACAGCCAACTTTCGTAACAGTCTTACAGCCTGGAAAACGATCATCCAGCCAATAATGAGTTAAAAAAGCAATTTCTCCATTATCGATTTTTCTTTTCCATTCTATCAGTTCCTTTTTCTTCAAACCAAAGGCCATAATCGCAACCCCCTTTTGCTATTCTTACTTGTCAGATGGTTGCTTTTTAATTTCTTCATATTTATTAAACCATTCTGGAAACATCTTTTTAAACGATTTAGGTCTAAATGTTTCTTTTGAGACTATAATATGCGTAGTAGTACCCTCTACACAAACTTCATCGTCCTGATTAATAATCTGATATCCGTATACAGTTTTTATGCCATCATTTGTTTCTACCCAGGTTTTCACCTTTGCCTGATCTCCATAGCGTAATGGCTTTTTATATTGAGCATACACATCATATACAGGGGCGAAATACCCCTTATTCTCCATTTCTAAATAACTATACCCAAGATCTTCAATTAAACCTGTTCTTCCTCGTTCAAAAAATTTAAGATAATTCGCATGATAAATAACACCCATCATATCGGTATCAGCATAATATAATTCAATATTCCTAGAACTCACATATACCACGGTTTCTAGCACTTCCTTTACTCAACTTTTTATAAAATAATCACCATTTTTATCACTCTGTGATAACGTTAAATTTCGCAACTGCATCAGATATGCCAATTGATGTAATATATGACCATAGGTTCTTAAAAAGATTTTTATTGTCCAGCAATTATATATAAGCTGTTTTATTAAATAACTCTTTCACCTAGTCTCATAAATTCATCAACTAAATTACTTATAATAGCGACTTACACTTTCTCTTTTTTATTTATTCAACAAATTCTTTTAATACAGTCATAATATTACTCATTTTATGTATGTAAATGGTATCAACTAGAATTTAATTTTTCATTAGAAAGCATTTTAAGTAGTCCGATTCCTTGGTTTTTACTGCTTCAAAACAAAGAAAGGAGTACCACCGAATATTATCCATAATACTACATCTTTTAAATAAATCCAATTCAATAAAAGGTCAGGGCTATTATCACCCTAACCTTTATAAAGGAAATTGTCATATCTAATTCATTCACACAGATTGTAGTTTGAAGGAAGATATAACATAGCCTTAATTATACAATCGGGGAATTTGCTCATCTAATTCAGGAAGATGGATATAGAAGGAAGACGAGCAATAGCCCAATTTTAACTTATAAATATTGTGACACAATTACATCCTGGTCAAAAGGAGTAACACCTTGATTTATAGAAAATACAATATCTGCCTCTTCTATATTATCACATTTTTCCCCTCTTGCCTTAATATTCAATTCTATTAACTCATAAAGATTAGGTTTAATTAAAGTAGTCATTGCTTTACCCATTAATACCATACCTATTTTATTACCTTCCACATTATTGTAATAATCAGGATTGTTTCTAAGTGCTATATCTGTCCATATCACTTTGTTTTCATGAAGATCGATTATCATAGGTATACTTACTCTAGCTTCAGAAGTTACATCCATTCTGTTCTCGACTGTCTTAGGTTCGTAAATTTCTCCAGAATTAGGATTTTCCCTATCCATCCATCCCATAAAACATTCGGGTAACTCACTAAAAGTTTGACCAGTAAAGGATTGAATTGAAAGTACTATATATCTTCCTCCAAATTTTCTAACAGAATCAATTTCTAAATCGATAAATTCACTTGCTCCATGAGGAGCTGAAGTAATATCCCCACTATGAAAAGCTTTATACTTTGATGATCTCAGATTTGTATAGGACACATGCTCTAAATAATTCCAATTATCATCATACATTACTGCAGACAAATCTATATCTGCCCTATCCAAATTATTTTCTTTCCAATAAATAAAGGAGCGAATAGTACTGGTTGAATCGCTTATATCTAATTTTGAACCTCTTACTACTGATTTAAGTGATTTACTTGCTGACCGTTGCGAAAAAGGCACAAGATAATTTTTTAATGATTCATCTAGATAAACCTTACCAAGATAGTCCCTTTTCTTATACTCATTTACTAAACTATTTTCGCAGATTTGTACTATGCTATTGCATATATTCTCCTCAATCTCAGGAAGGTTATTATCTATGACAAATAATTTAGCAACATTACCTTTAGGGAAAAATGTTCTTTTCTCTTTTTGATTATTTCTATTTTTAAAGTGCTCTCTAACTTGCAATAGCACTGTAGTTTCAACACTATCCGCCACATTTTTAAATTCATTTAGTATTACATTTGGGTTAGTATGCAACCTTATTAAATGATCTAATTTACGTGCGAATTCCCCTGGTCTTTTCACTAATAAAGATAATGCTTGATCCATTCTATTATTTTCTAACGCATCAGTTAACACACCATTAAATGTTTGAATTGGTTGATTATTTCTCAGCTTAGTAAAAGCCTCTTTTACTTTTTCATATCTTTTGAATTCTGTAGGATGTAATCTTTCACCTAATCTAATCCATCTATTCTTATATCGTTTCATATCCTCTTCAATATTAGAACAATTTTCTAATAAGGACATTAATAAACGTCTTTCCTTACGTTTGAAACTTTTAAACTTTGTATTAGTTGCTAAACTAATATCTCCTTCTGACATAGCAACTGCAATTCTTAATACATCAGTAGCTATCTTTACATAATCAAATAATACAGAAGTATTTATGTTATTATGCAGTAACAATTTAGATAACAAAGCTAAATTTTCTTTTGAAGGTATTTCTTTAGGTAAGATATTGTTAACTTTGTCAGGATATTCATTGAAAAACCATCTTAAATCCTCTTTATCAGTTTCAGAAATAGAAGTTTTAGAAGATAATAGATTTATAAAAATACTTTCAAATTCTTCCTCGGTACCTATCTCTATTACTTTCTTGGTTGTTATATCATATAATGGTAATCTCTCTTCTTTTTTATAATTAGGAAGTAATGATCCAAATGACCAGTAATGAAAAATAGCATTAATGAATAACTCGGAGTTATCTGCATCCATTACTTGGTGAGGAAAGTTAGGATACATTGGATTGTATTGTTTGTTAGCTCCTACTAACTCTTTTAAATTTTTAATTAAAGCAATGTAGAAACTGTTTAATTGACTTGTGGAATATGTATATAGGATTTCAATAATATTTTTCGATAATGTAAATCCCAAATTATCAATGTTTAATAATATTGTCGCAATGTAGTTTTTCTGTGGAGTTTTTTCATTACCTATATTCAATAGTAATTTGTTTTTTCTTCTTAGGTAAATATCATTTATAACCATTTAATCACTCCAATTGTAAAATAACTCTAACACTTCCATCCACACACCATACTTATTTTAATTTTACATTTCATCTTCACTTTTCACCCTGTTTCTATCTGACTTTCTCCATAATATTCTTGCAGGCTCTTTAGATTTGTATTTATTTTACTTTTTTTTGTCTAAATTTTTAATACTAAGACGTACCAAGAGCAAATATATACCTTCAAACGCATCAAGATCGATTTAAAATCTGTTTCTTTTAAGTCTGTGGCTAAGGAGTTCTACGAGTGAGTATTTCATTTGCCCAATAATGAAAGTGTACCTAATATAAGTTATTTATTTTTTCTCTTTCAGCCTCAGTTTTTTCTTATACATATAGGCCACAAATTCTTCCTCACGATTTCCATTTCTTAATATTACGTTTATTTTTCTCCATTCACTCTCAGAAAACAAAGAAATGCCACCCTTCTAAGCTCTCCCCACACCTACAACTATGTCCCTTCTAGCGACTAACATTGAATAGATAAACAAATCGACGCATATTTTTTACTACTTGTTGTCACCGTGATTATCATGGATGGTCCTTAATCACAGCAATTTGTTAATTATTTGAATAATTCAGGATAAGTTAGGAAAAAACAGTAAGGTAAAAACCACATAAGAAACGCCTGTAAATCCCTATATACCAAGGTTTATGCTGTAATTGTTTGACACTTATCCTTTTTTTCATTGGTTAACGAGACCCCGATCATATCGATATCAGCATAATACAATTCTATATCCCTTCTGGAGATAAAGTAATTAATTGTCCATCCATATTCGTCCCCAGCCTATTCATCGATTTTCTTTTTCTCTTTTAGCACACTTTCGATATCCTCAGCAGTTATTGTAGAAACATCTGCATCTATTCCTTGTTCCAATTGTTCAGATAATCGTAAAGCCTGTAATTGAACTGCTTCATCGATTAAATTAGTTGCAAATCGTCCATTTCCGTCTGTAGAAACAGTCGGCAGCATATTTTGCAGTAATTGGATTGCATCAGTTGATAATAAATAATCGTATTTACCCGCATATAACTGCATGATTTCAACTAATTCTGCTGCAGAATAATCTTCAAAATGGATAAACTTTTTAAACCTTGACGTTAATCCTGGATTGCTTTGTAATAGAGTATTTGTTTCATTCGGATATCCTGCGAGAATAACAACTAAATTCTCATTGTGCTTTGTCATTTCCATGACTAATGTATCAACGACCTCTTTACCAAAATCCTGACCGCTATTTCCTACTAAGGAATATGCTTCATCGATAAATAGCACCCCGCCAAGCGCTTCTCTTATTTTTTTTCTTGTCTTGATAGCTGATTGACCAACATAGCCGGCAACAAAGTCAGCTCTACTTGTAACAACTAAGTGACCTCTTTTTAATATTCCGCAATCCTTAAGAAACTGGGCGTATAATTTAGCAACAGTAGTTTTACCGGTACCTGGATTTCCCGTGAAGACAGCGTGCAATTGAATAGGCAGATTCTTTTTGGCTTTAGCCTGTCTTAATTGCTGCACTTTAACAAGCGCAATAATTTTTTTTATTTCCTCTTTTACTTTTGACAAACCAATCAATTCATTAAGCTCTTTTGCAGGATCAATTTGTTTGTCCTCTTCTTCACAAACAAAATCAGCTTCTTGCAATAGTGTATATTTAAATATTTCTTGTTCGTTTGCTTTGCGAGAGCCTTTGCTGAATATTGCATCCAGCACAATATTACGAACAGCTCGAGCATTTCCAAAGCTCTCATCAACTTGTTCTCTCTCAAGCCTTTTTAGCAATGCCTTTTTTCCGTCCTCTGTCATGACATAGTCATTCGCAGAAGCAATTCTTTCTCCAATCACCAATAATTCCGATGGTGTATAATCAGGCAAATGAATCATATTAGAAGCAGGAAACCGACTTCTTAAACCATGATTCCCGTCCAAAAATTGGCGCATTTCTTCAGGATATCCCGCTAAAATGACAGCAAATTTACCACCAAATTCTGAACCTGTCATTAAAGATACAAGAGTATCTATTGCTGTTTGGCCATAATCATTTCCAGACTGACCCTCTCTTTTTAGACTATAGGCTTCATCGATAAATAAGACACCGCCAACCGCTTGTTTTACAACAGAACGGACATTTTCCTCTGTTTGGCCCATAAAGCCGCCGATTAATTGAGAACGGTCAGTTTCCACTACTTCAGCGCTTGGCAGTACGCCTAATTCATGATAAATTTTTGCCATCAACCTTGCCAAAGTAGTTTTCCCAGTACCTGGATTTCCAGTAAAGATCATATTCAAGCTTAATTCATCTTGAATATTATAACCTAGCTTTTTCCGAGATTTTTGATAATGCAAAAATTGATAAAAATCATGAACTCTTTTTTTTACAGCATCTAACCCAATCATTTGCTGCAGTTCTTCTAAAGAGGAAAGAGTCTTGTTGTCTTCCTCATCCTCTTCTACAAATAGACTTGTCCATTCATCTTTTAATTCAGTCAGTTCTTCAATTAATTTTTTTACACTCTCATAATAAATCGATGTGTGAAAAACACCACTAATAGACTCTTCATACTCTTCAGCTGATTTTAATAACTGAGAAGTTTTCTCCATTACCTTTTGTAATAACTCTTCAATTGCTTCATATTTTGCAAGAGCTTCCACATTTTCATATAAGGAGGCATTTTTTTTCTGATTTTGCAGATGGGCAGCTTCCTCATCCATCTGTTCTAAAAACGAGCGGCAATTATTAATATATTGCTCAGCGATTTTTCGTTTGGCGGTCCGATTATCCGTTTCGCGAATATTAGGAAAGACCAGTGAATCCAGTAAGCCGCTGAAATTTTTCCAATCGAATTGGGAAAGGTATTTTTGAGCTGTTTTATTCTCTTCATCCAGCTCAATCGCTTTATTTAGCCAGGCAACTGCGATCGTATCTTCTTGATTGATGTGCATTCTTGATAAGGCAGCAATCGTTAATAACTGAGAGATTTCTTTTCCATTCTCAGCCTCAGTTAATTTTTGTATTTCATTTAAAATTTTCTTTTCATCCTGTACAAATCCATGTTCTTCAAATTCCTTTTCTATCAGGAAAATTTCTGGATATTTTCTATTTGTAATTATTTTCTCGTTATTCAATACATTCACATCTCTTAATAAATTTAATTCCTTATTAATACTAACATATTCCTTCTTTTTCGTTAATGATTATGTACTTTTCACACTGTGTTAATCTAATAACCATTAATATATGCAGGATGCAATATACTATCCCTGAAAATGTGTAACTCAATTATAAAAAACAAAAAAGCAATAGCCTCAATTAAAAAAGAAGCCATTGCTTTTTATTCTTCTTCCTTTATTCCATTGGAAGGATTTATTCGCCCTTTGTTTGTATTACTTGAGCATGTTGTCCTGATTTATCCTGCATTTGCTTTCCTTTGTTCCCGCCGAAGCTTCTAGATTTAGTTCCAATATGACTCGGTACAAAGTGTTTGCTGTCTTTTTTAGGATTACTCATCATATCATCTCCTTCTACCATAGTTTGTTCAAAAGAACAAGTAGAATTGATGGTAATTTCTACATTAACGAGCTTTTTTCAAATGCTTTCTTTCTAACCGTTCCTCAATTTTTTCAATCGCTTCTCTATCCTTTAGTAATTGCATTTTATTTTCTAATACAAGTTCCTGAAATGAACGTTTACGAGGTTTTCTCATCTTTATTCTCCTTTAATAAGTATTTTGTATTTCCATATTTCCCAAAAAATTAGATAATTATTACAATAAAAAGAAATAATCTTTAAATCTATTTGAAAAGTTTATTTTTTCAGAAAATAAACAAGGCGTGCACTCCTTTGTTACATTTGTAATTATAGTATATGTTATACCCGTTGTAAAGCGCTTACAATGTTAATTTTTTGTGAACTTTACTCTGTTAGTCTTTTGTCATTTCCATCATTTGTTGAAGTGTTAACATAGTGAAGCCCTTTTTAATAATAATTCCATCTTCATTAAGAAAAAACGTTGTGGGAATACTTAGAATGTCATACTGATTTGAAACCATATCGTTATTATCTATTAAGATCGGGAATGTTAAATTTCTTTCCTTCACAAACTGTCTAACTCCCTTTTCATTTCCACCATCCACATTCACCGCTAGAACAATCCAGTGATCTTGCTTTTTTTTAGAAAAAGTTTCTATATCAAGCATTTCTTTTTTACAAGGTGGACACCAAGTTGCCCAAAAATTTATCATGACTGATTTTCCTCTATAATCAGATAAGCGCACTGTCTTTCCATTTAAATCTTTCAGTTTAAAATCTGGTGCTTCCTCCCCAATATTTAAACCAGTGTTTGCTTCTACATTAGTGGACATAATAAAGAAAAAGCTAGAAAAAACCATGAATATAATAATAGTTGTTTTTAGTGACACTATGCCCTCCTCCTCTTATTTGATAAAGTATTTTTTCTAAATTCTATTGTAAACTTACTTATAGATTAACCAATTTATTTATATTTATTAGTTTGAGTGCGTAAAATTAGTTGAGTTTATAACAGAAATATGATTTGCACTCTAGTTATAGTGGCAGTTTTTTGAATAGGTGTTTTCTCTTTTGGAGCAATACATTCATTATTTCCACCATTTCTATAAAGCGTTGTTGAGCGACTTGCAAAGTGCTGGAACGCAATATTTACCTAACTATCTCTAGTGGTTACAGTCTTTTGAAATTAAAAAAGGTTTTAATTTTCGATAAACGAGGAAAGTAAAACTTATTCCAGCGTGTCAAAAATTTAATTGTACAACAGTTGAAATATTGAAAAGTACTTAATTAAAAAACCTGTTTTATGTTGAAACAATAAATGAGAAATGACGTCCAATTAAATGAGGAGGTGAGGTTTATGAAAAAAACTGTTCTGTTTATCATTTCCACTTGTCATTTATTCGGTTTATTTGCATGTTCTAACCAGAATAAGCAAGCAGATGATCAAAAAATCGTTAGTATAAATGAGCAAGTCAATGAGGAAAAAAACAAATAAGATGTTAGACAAGTTGTGTGGGAGCAATTATCATTAGAACAAAAAGAATTAATTGATTGTACTTGGAAAAATGGAAAGGTCTCTAAAATTACTTTAAATGATAATATGATGACACAAGTGGAAGCAAAGTCATACGTTGGGAAAGAAGTCTATTTAATTGATTTTCCTACCAAAAATAAATCGATTCCAAATAATATAATTATCTATGCTGATTTAATTACATTTGACTACATTGGCAATGGTCTTGTTGATTAATACACTTAGAATATAATCCCTAAAGTTGGTAGATAGAGGGATGGGCGATGAAGCCCTTTTATTTTTATTAAATAACAATGTTAGTGGAAAACAGCAAGAATTTATATACATCTTTTGCCCTAAAAATTTTTCTCCATATCTTTACCTTTTTTATTCATCTTCACTCACTGTCTTCCAACTAATTTGCTTCTTTTGATGGAAAGGATAAAATATCAAAATTTATATATACTGTGGGGACACACCTAGTTTATAATCTTCACACTACTACTTGTAATATAAAAGCATTAAGTATCACAATAAGCAGATTTTATCTTAGTAGCTGAGACACAAGAAACCCAACCAAATATAAACCCGAACAATCATATGTAGACCAATAAAAAAGACAGATCCATTCACCATGCGAACAGACCTGCCTCTTATCCTCTATTTCAATTGTTTGCTTTCCAAATCAGTACCATGTGTTAAAAAGATTATTTAAACAAGTAATTATAGCGCTTCAAAAGTCTCTGTTAAAACTGGTACGATTTGTTTTTTACGAGATACGACACCTTTTAATAATGCGCTATTATTTTCTAATGATACATTAAATGCCTTCTCTACTGTTTCTGCTTTATTGCCTAAAGCAACACCAACAGAATCGTTATTTAAAATATCCGTTACGACAAGCAAGAATAAATCTAATCCTTTTTTGTCGATGATTGCTTGAATAGACGTTTCTAATTCAGCTTGTTTGGAAATGACATCATTTGTATCAACTGCATTCACTTGTGCAATTTCTACTTTATATGTACCCATTGTAAATTCTTTTGCATCGATGCTTAATAATTGATCAACCGTTTTATCACTTAAATCAGCACCAGCTTTCAGCATGTCTAATCCGTACTGTTCTGCATTTACACCAGCAATTTCTGCTAATTCCTTGGCAGCTTGTACATCTTGGTCTGTGCAAGTTGGTGATTTAAATAATAAGGAATCAGAAATAATAGCTGAAAGCATTAATCCAGCAACTTCTTTCTTGATTTCTACATTATTTTCTTTATACATTTTATTTAATATAGTTGCCGTACAGCCTACTGGTTCCGCTCGGTAGTATAAAGGATCACTTGTCTCGAAATTAGCGATACGATGGTGATCAATTACCTCTAAAATCGTTACATCTTTAATGTCTTCCACACTTTGCTGGAATTCATTATGGTCTACCAAGATAACTGAATTAGCTTCTGAAGCTGCCTTTTCAATAAAACGAGGAGCTTCTGTTTTAAAATAATCTAATGCAAACTTTGTTTCTCCACTAACGTCACCAAGACGAACAGCTTCTGCTTCTACTCCAAGTGCCTTTTTTAATTCTGCATACGCAATCGCAGAACAAATAGTATCCGTATCCGGATTTTTATGACCAAATATCAATACTTTTTCCATTTAGCAAATCTCCTTATTACAATAATCTGATGACGTATCCATTCTGTTTCATACATCCTTCTTTATTTTATCATAACTTACCGGAATTTAAAGAAAAGAACATAAAAAAGAATAGGCAATTCCCCTATAGACATTATGAATATTACCCTTAATGCTTGAATAAAAAGAAAAACTGCAAATCAACAACCCGAAAAGGAGGTTATTTGCAGTTTTGGAATCTTCTATTTAACTTGTAAATTAGAATTTATATTGATAGTTTTCAATTTCCCAAGTATGGATTGTTGTTCGGTAGCTATCCCACTCTTCTTTCTTAGCAGCAACATACTCAGTGAATACATGCTCTCCAAGTGTTTTAAGACCAATTTCTCCTGCTTCGAGTTCAGCAATTGCAGCTTCTAATCCACCAGGTAAACTGTCAATTCCAAGTTCTTCACGACGCTCATCTGTCATATGGAAGATATCTTCGTTAATTGGTGCTGGTGCTCTTAAACCTCTTTCCACTCCATCTAAACCTGCTGCAGCAATAACAGCAAATGTTAAATATGGATTAGATGATGGGTCTGGACAACGAAGCTCCACACGAGTAGCCATTCCACGTTTTGCAGGAATACGGATTAATGCAGAACGATTGGATGCTGACCATGCTAAGTAGCAAGGTGCTTCATATCCTGGTACTAAACGCTTATAAGAGTTTACTAGTGGATTGGTAACAGCTACGAAACTCTTAACATTTTCTAAAACACCTGCAATAAATGAATAAGCTGTTTCAGATAATTCTAAATCATCGTTCGCATCATAGAAGCAATTTTCTCCATCTTTAAAGAATGACATATTAACATGCATTCCTGAACCATTAATTCCGAATACTGGTTTTGGCATAAACGTTGCGTGTAAACCATATTGAGAAGCGATTGTTTTCACAACCCATTTATATGTTGTCGCCAAGTCAGCTGCAGTTAATGCATCTGCATATTTGAAGTTAATCTCATGTTGACCTTCTGCTACTTCATGGTGAAGTGCTTCGATAGTGAAGCCCATTGCTCTTAATGTTTTGAAAATTTCAACACGGACTTTTTCTCCTAAATCCTTTGGTGATGGTTCAAAATAGCCGCCTCTATCCCCTAATTCTGTAGTTGGATATCCATTTTCGTCGGTTGCAAATAGGAAGAATTCTAACTCTGGGCCGACAGAAATACTATATCCATTTTCAGCAGCACGATCCACTGTTTTCTTCAGAACATTACGAGTATCACCTTCAAATAAAGATCCATCAGGATTTGTTACAGAACAAAGGAACCGCGCTTCTGAATATCCTTCTGTTTCAGTCCAAGGCAAAACTGCGAATGTGTTTAAGTCTGGTAATAAATAAGAATCTGATTTGTTAATAGGAGAAAATCCTTTAATGGATGAACCGTCAATCATGATTTTTCCTTCAACAGCATCATCTAATTGTTGAGCAGTAATTGTAATATTTTTTAAAATTCCTTCAATATCCACAAATTGTAGATGTAATAATTCTACATTTTTTTCTTTTACAATACTTTCAATTTTCTCTAATGTAATTTCACTCATGTTAACTTACCTCACAATTCATGTTCTATTATCTAACTTGATTTCATTATAAGAAAAAAAATCTGTTAAAACAATGTTTTTTTTAAATTTTTTAAAAATTTTATTAGGTAGCGTTTACATTTATTTCTTTGTGAATTTTCCTTTTTTCACATATATCATGTTAGATAGTTGCTGTAATTTTTGTCGAATGATGGTCAAATGTAAGATTATTGACCGAAACAGATATTTGCCAATATGGATAGCGATAAGAGAAACTTATTATAAAAATAACAAAATTCCGAATATTCGTTATTTAACTATGTTTTTATCGAGCTTTCTCTTGTTTTCTCTCATTTTTAGGCATTTTTAATATTTCCCATCACGAAATAAATAGCTTATATTCATAAATAAAGCTTTTAATTAATTTTTGGACGGTGATATGCATGCAATTATTAAAACCTTTTTCCTATAGTAGAAGATTTCCTAACATCGAGGTAATTGGTTCCGCCTTTGCGGGTAATCAGGATAATCTGATCCCCTTATCATTTGGATTTCCGGCACCTGAATCACTTCCGGTTGATAAAATGACCGCTGCTACAGAAGCTGCCATGCAAACACAAGGAAGATATGCATTAGCTTATAGTGGTGGAGCAGGAGTGAATGATGTAATTAACTGGATTAAAGAAAGATCAAAGTTACGCGAGATAAAAGCCAAGGAGAATGAAATACTTGTAACTGCAGGCAGTTCACAGGCAATAGATTTAGTCACAAGAACCTTAACCGACCCTGGTGATGAAATATGGGTAGAAGCACCTACATTCTTCGGCGCACTGAAAACATTTCAGTTGGCAGAAACGAAATTAACTTCTTTCCCTATTGATGAAAATGGCTTAAGAGTCGATTTAGTGCAACAGGAATTAAGCGAAAGAGTTAAAAATAATTTACCACTCCCTAAATTAATGTATGTTATACCGAATTTTCAAAATCCCGGAGGAGTTAATCTATCAGTAGACAGAAGAAAACGCCTTGCCGAATTAGCATACGAGTATAATTTCTTTATTATCGAAGATGATGCCTATGTTGAGCTTTCTTTTGATGGAACATTTTCTCCAGCTATTTATTCGTACGGGCCAGAAAGAGTCGTTTACTTAAGTACTTTTTCCAAAATAATCGCCCCAGGTTTACGACTCGGCTGGGCTATTGGCTTAACGGAAATCATCGAAAAGATGCGGATTTTAAAAATCGATGGGTTAACAAGCGTTTATGTTCAAGAGGTAACAAAAAATTTACTTGATCAAATCGATATGGATGAACATATTAGCTATTTAAATTCCCTTTATTTATCGCGTAAAAATGCTATGGTTTCAGCGATAAAACAATATTTTGGTAATGATGTTACCTTTCATGAAGCAAATGGCGGATTTTTCCTTTGGATTACCTTCCCTTGCCATATTGATACAAGTGAATTTATTGATGCTGCAGCATCAGCCGGAGTTTCCTATATCGCTGGTAAGCATTTCTTCTTAAAAGATGAAGGATATAATCATATGCGATTAAGCTTTACATTCTGTCAGGAGGACATCATTGAAGAAGCCATTAAACGACTCGCAAACATTTATTATGAGTATGTAAATAGCAAACAAATAATTGAGGGAGTAAATTAATGATTAAAAGGAAATTAATTCCGAAAATTTATATCCGGCGAACTATTCCACAAAAGTATTTAGATAAAATAAAATCCACTGGAGGAGAATATATAGTAGATCCATGGCAATATGGGGAGCCCGAACCGCCAATAAGCCAAGATATTAGTGGTTGCAATATTGTCTTGACTTTGGGATTAACAGATTCATTAGCCATCACTAAACAAGCGCCCTATCTTAAATGGGTGCAGTCTTTAAGTGTTGGCTTAGATGCACTTTTAACAGAGGAAATCAAAAAGAATGATATCGTCATTACGAATACAAAGGGATGTACTTCTGTTCCTATAGCAGAGCATACAATTGCAATGATGACTGGTTTAGCGAGGGGAATTTCTTATATGATTCGGAATCAGTTAAATCGAAGGTGGACATCTACCCCTATAACTGATCTTTCAGGGGCAACCGTTGCGATTATTGGTTATGGGGAGATTGGCAAGCAAATCGCAAAACGTGCTAAAGCACTTGATATGTTTGTGATCGGCTGCAAAAAAAGACCGTCCATACGTGCAACTGACGATCCTGCCGATAAAATTGTTGGGCTTGATCAGCTAGAATCAGTGATGGCAGAAGCTGATTTTTTAATTCTAGCTTTACCTTCAACGCCAGAAACGTACCATCTTATTAATAAAGAAAAATTAGAAAGCATGAAAAAAACTAGTTTTTTAATTAATATCGGAAGAGGAAATACAATTGTGGAAGAAGAGCTCATTAATCACTTAAAAGAAAAGAAAATTGCAGGTGCAGCTCTTGATGTCTTCGAAACAGAACCTTTACCACCGCAACATCCTATTTGGCAACTGGAGAATCTGATTATATCACCACATAATGCATATTTTTCTCCCAATACTCTTGAGCGCTACATGGATTTATTTTTGGAAAATATCGAGCGCTTCAAAGAAGGCAAAGAACTTTTGAACGTCGTCGATAAACAATTAGGTTATTAAAAAATAAGGAAATACAATTACTGCCGATAAACATTTGTTTACCGGCAGATTTAACCAAATATCTTATATTATACTGTTTCAAAGCCCTCTTTTTTCCAAGCGGTAGTTCCACCCTCAATGAAGACTACATCTGTGAAGCCCATTTGCTTTAATAGGTAGGCACCAAGTGACGCTTGTCCTCCAAGACCACATGTAACAATAACTGGACGGTTGCGATCCGCTAATTCTGGATCTCTCAATTCTTCTGGTAATTCCAAATCTGCGCGAATTGGCAGCATTCCTAAAGAGATGTTAACGGAACTAGGAATTAAACCACAAGCACCGGCATCTGTAGCATCTTGAACATCAATTATGTAAGTATTAGGATTTTCTTCGATTTTCTTTTTCGCCTCAACGGAAGAAATACCTTGAACATTTTTTCTAGCCTCTTCTACCATTTTTCCAAAAGTTAATGCCATATCTTCATCACTCCTTTATTATCTAACATATACATAGTAACAAAGTTTATTCTAAATTACTAATGAATCGTTTTCCATACCTTTAGGAGAAAAATCGAGACATTATAATGGTAGAATAATATTCTCCGTTAGTTAATCGTTTATCTTTTTTTAAGACTCCTTCTATTTCAAAGCCAAATCGTTTATATAGTTTAATCGCTTTTTCATTTAATTCTATAACCGATAATGTCATTTTTGTAATATCATTTTCCGCTCCCCAATTTATGGAAGCTTCTAATAAATGGCTACCTATTTGATATCCCCAATATTCCTTTAAGACAGCAATACCGAATTCCACTTTATGCTTAAGACGCCGCAAGTTAGAACCCTCACAGCGAGAAAAGCCAATAATTTGCCCATCTTCTCTCTCTGCAATTAAAAACAAATGATTTGGCTCTTCGCAATCTGAGCGGATTAAGTGTATAAATTCTTTTTCAGTAAGTACTCCCTCTCCAGGTTCGCGATCTAGAAAAGTTGTTTCTCCATCTATCTGTAACCTAACACTAGCAAGCTGTTCTGCATCACTTTCCTCCGCACTTCTTATTATATAAGGAAGCTTATTCACATCATAGCGTACAGGAATTATTTTCATAAAATAGCTTTCTCCTTAAGTTATAGTTTTTGATTAAGTAAAATGGACTATTAGAGAGAATGACAAAAACTCTCTCTATAAAGAGACTTTTTTACTAACTTGTGAGCAAAGAAATTTACCCAAATATTAGAAAAATAATGTCAACTTTAAATAGTGAGAGTTTTTCTCTTAATCTATTAGTTTTTTAATTTATCACGTAATACCATTGGTAAAATACCACCATGACGATAATAATCAATCTCTACTTCTGAATCGAAACGTACTAATGCTTCAAATGTGATTTTCTTACCATCTTCCGTAGTAGCTGTAACTTCTAGGAAATCACGTGGTTTAACTGTTTCATCTACATAAACATTGAATGTTTCTTTTCCAGTTAATCCTAAGCTTTCCGCATTCTCGCCTTCTTTAAACTGTAATGGAAGTACTCCCATTAACACTAAGTTAGAACGATGAATTCTTTCGAAGCTTTCTGCGATAACCGTCTTAATGCCTAACAGATTTGTTCCTTTTGCAGCCCAGTCACGAGATGATCCCATTCCGTAATCTTTTCCTGCAATAACCATTAAGCCAGTTCCTTCGTCTTTATACTTCATACATGCATCATAAATGGAGGTAACTTCCCCAGTTGGCCAGTGCGTAGTGAAACCACCCTCTGTACCTGGAGCAATTTGGTTACGAATACGGATATTCGCAAATGTCCCTCTCATCATTACTTCGTGGTTACCACGACGAGAGCCATATGAGTTGAAATCACGTGGCTGTACACCATTATCTTTTAGGTACTTACCTGCAGGAGTATTTACACCAATGGCACCAGCTGGAGAAATATGGTCAGTCGTTACAGAATCACCGAATTTCCCTACAACTCTTAAGCCTTTTAATGGTAATACTTGCTCTGGATCAGGTTTTAAGCCCTCGAAGAATGGCGGGTTTTGAATATAAGTAGAAGTATCATCAAAGCTATATAAAGAATCGCTGCTTGTTTGAATTTCATTCCAGCGTTCGTTATCATCAAATACTCTTTCATATTCTTTATTAAATAGTTCAGGTGTAACTGTACGATGAACTACTTCATTTACTTCTTCTGTAGATGGCCAAATATCCTTGAAGAATACATCATTACCATCCTTATCTTTTCCAATTGGTTCTTTTTGCAAGTCAATATCAACAGTACCAGCAAGAGCATATGCAACAACTAATGGCGGTGAAGCTAAATAGTTTGCTTTTACTAGTGGGTGGATACGTCCTTCAAAGTTACGATTACCAGATAGCACACTTGTTACAAGTAAATCAGAATCAGCAATAGCCTTCTCGATTTCCTCGCGAAGCGGACCAGAGTTACCAATACATGTAGTACATCCATATCCTACAAGGTTGAAACCAATTTGTTCTAAATAAGGAAGAAGACCAGAATCTCTTAAATAGCCAGTAACTACCTTTGAACCTGGTGCTAGAGATGTTTTCACAAACTTCGGTACTTCCATTCCTTTTTCGACTGCTTTTTTCGCAACTAAGCCTGCACCAACTAATACATATGGATTCGATGTATTTGTACAGCTTGTAATTGCGGCGATAGCAACAGAACCTGTTTTCATTGTAGTAGAATCCCCATTTGCAAAGTTCACTACTACTTCTTTATCAAATTCGTCTGCTTTTAAGCCAAACCCTTGGTTTCCTTCTGGAGCTGTTACAGACGCATTGAATACCTCTTTCAATTTAGAAAGTGGAATTAAATCTTGAGGACGCTTTGGACCAGAAAGATTTGGCTCAATTTCTGCTAAGTCAATTTCTACAACATCCGTATAAACCGGTTCTAAGTTTGGATCAAAGAATAAACCGTTTTCCTTACAGTAAGCTTCAACCACATTAATTTGCTCTTCAGAACGCCCAGTTAGTCTCATATAAGCTAAAGATTCATTATCAACTGGGAAGAAACCGCATGTTGCTCCATATTCTGGTGCCATATTCGCAATAGTTGCCCGATCAGCAAGTGGTAATTGCGGCACACCAGGTCCGTAGAATTCAACAAACTTTCCAACTACTCCTTTTGCACGAAGTACTTGCGTTACCTTTAAGGCTAAGTCTGTTGCAGTAGAGCCATTTGGCATTTCGCCAACAAGTTTTACCCCTACAACTTCTGGAACTGGAAAATAAGAAGGTTGTCCTAACATACCTGCTTCCGCTTCGATACCACCAACACCCCAGCCAAGAACACCGATACCATTAATCATCGTTGTATGAGAATCAGTACCTACTAATGTATCAGGGAATGTTTCATACTCGCCTTCAGCTGTTTCATTTACATGTACTACATTTGCTAAATATTCTAAATTCACTTGGTGAACAATACCAGTTGCAGGCGGAACAGCACGATAGTTATCAAATGCCTTTTGCGCCCAGCTTAAAAATTGATATCTTTCTGCATTTCTTTCAAATTCTAATTCCATATTTGCTTTTAATGCATCCGGAGTTCCATATTTATCAACCTGAACACTATGGTCGATAACTAAATCAACTGGTTTCTCTGGATTAATCTTACTAGGATCTCCCCCTAGGTCAGCCATTGCTTTACGTAAAGATGCAAGGTCAACCACCGCAGGAACTCCTGTGAAATCCTGGAGGATTACCCTCGAAGGTTTGAATGGAACATCAATTTCCTTTACCTCATCTGTTCCCCATTTTGCGAGGTTTTCTACATGCTCTTGTTTAATAACAAAATCATCCATTTGTCGCAAAACAGATTCTAGTAATACCTTGATAGAGTACGGTAATTTCGATACTTTACCGATCCCAGCTTTTTCTAATGCTGCTAATTGATAGTAGTGATAACGCTTCCCACCCACTTCAAACGTTTGGCGGGCATTATAAAAATCTTTTGCCATATGTATTACCCCCTCATTGTAATCATATACCAAAAATAGAAAAATAGTCGAACAATTTGATCTCTATTATCTATTTACCATTTATAATTTTAATACAAGGATTGTCATAAGTAAATAATAAGAAAGTTATCAAATACGATAAGTTTATCTTATGGTATTTTTTTCATAGCAAAAAAGTAGACCATCGAAAAAGCTGCAAACTTTCTGATGGTCTACCTTTTTAAATTTCATTTACTTCATCCACAATGCTTTTTAAGTCTCTTTGAAAGCTTTCTAATTGCTGTCTTTGATGCTCAGATGCTACTTCTAGAGCATTCTCTATTTGTTGATAGGTCTCATTAATTTCTTGTTTTAGATGCTTTAGCTGATGTCCATAGTTTGCAGAATCTTTTACGATATCTTGATAAAGATTTTGTTTTTCAAGTAAATTCCGTTGAGCATCTTGAAAAGCTTCTTGTTTATTACTATGATATGGCATATTCCTATCCTCCTGCTAGTTATATTCGTGGTGCTTACCAATAAGTTGTGCAGTGAATCGTGAAAATATGCGGTATAAATATGTGTATAAAAAACCATTCTATAAAGGATAGTGATGCATTACCTCTTCATGATAATAGAAAGGAGAGAAAAAAAGTGAACAAAAATGACAGCAAAGATATGCACAGAAATGCTCCTAAAGGAAATCAATCTGGCCAGCCAGAGCCACTTAGCGGGAGCAAAAAGGTGAAGAACCGTAACCATTCTAGACAAAAACATAATAATCATCACGATATGTAAGAAAAGCATACTAATTCACTCTATTACATTCTAGTTAACAAAGTAGGTTATTTTAAAAGGTTTTTCAAGTATTTACCCTAATTGATGTATATGTGTGGTCAAATGTGTGGTCAATATGCGGCCACTCATTTGGCCTTTTTAATTAAATAGCCTAACCAACATCAGTCAATAAGGATAAAAATAATGGTAATAAATTTACAAGAACTATCCTAAACTACAATACATCATTAGTCTCTAACCTATTTCTTTTTGGTCGATCATAATCATTAATGTATACTGTTCTTTCAGCAGAAGCAATATTTCAAAGTCCGTTTTTTATCCCTCCTTTTTTTTATTTAAGCAGATATTCCTGATAGTTCATGAAATAGACAAAAAACATCCAAAAAAAATAAAACCCTGCCATTGGCAAGATTTTATTTATATTAGTTATTTAAAGATTGTATATCATGCGAATTTTTTCTATTTGCTTAAGTTCATAGTCATACTTTACAAGGTTTAATTCATAAACTAAGATATTAAAAAATTCTTCAGCTCTTTTTAAGACCTCTTGAATAAAAGTTTTATAACCAACAATAAAACCTTTATTTTCAATTTTAAAATCTAACTTGCTTTTATCATTCTTGTAAATGTCCAAGGTGACGTTGATAGGTTGGCTAGGAAAATAAAATTCAGATTTTCCTTCCTCTACTAACTCTTCTATAGAGTTTAACAAATATGCCCATAAAGTAGGTAAGTCATCCCAGTTACTAACCTCAGAAATTATTCTGTAATTATAAGTAATAATTATGCCGCCATCTAATGTAAGTATTCCATCCTCTACTTTCATTTGACTTTTGATATTATTTATAAAATTTTTCTGATCGTCTAATTTTACAATGTATTTTTCTTCATTACTAACTAAATCTTGAAGGTCCGTAACAACTTTTTTTAAAATAAGTGAGATTATTAATAATTTTTCCATGTTTTTTCATCCTTTTATTCTTTTGGGATAAAGTTGTTTGATATGACCTTTTGTAATTCCCTTGGTATATTTTACTCCATTAACTTTACCCTCGACTTGAAACATTGTGTTAGCCCCCTTTTTTCCCATGTAGTTCTATTTTGTTTTGCGATAGTTGGTGCTAAGGGGATTTTCTTTATAAGCCTTCCTAAAAGCACAATAAGTGGGCGAATTAAAAATAATAGAATAATGCAAAACTGCCAGTTATGCCAACTAGAGTAGTCATACCAATAAGAACTTATTTAAGAAGATACTTTCGCACTTGCATGATTTATTTCCCTCCAATATTCCTGAACTGCACATCCTTCCTCTCCATCTATTTAAATTGACTGATTTTCAGTAATTAATCCATGAAATAGTTTTATACTAGTAATAAGAATACATATACAAATTTACAATCCTTTTATGTATGATGAATGAGCATCTTAAGAAAAAAGAGACCGAATCCTTGAGGAAACGATCACTCTATATTTGAGAGTACTATTTAGCTAACCCAACACTAGTTTCCGTTGTAAAATTCGGCAGCCAGTCACCATGCGCTTCTATTAACTCGTCACATAAGGAGATGATATCGTCCATCGATAACTCAGAAGCTGTATGTGGATCAAGCATTGCCGCCTGGTAAATATATTCCTTTTTCAATGTCATTGCTGCTTCAATTGTCAGCAATTGCGTGTTAATATTTGTCCTGTTTAAAGCTGCAAGCTGTTCAGGGAGATCTCCTACATAGGTTGGAGTAATCCCGCTTCGATCAGCAATACAAGGAACCTCTACACATGCTTTTTCCGGCAGATTGCTGATCAATCTTCCTGTATTAAGCACATTGCCACCAAATTTAAAGGGGATATCTGTTTCAATTGCTTCTATAATACGTGATCCATATTCCCGGGAACGAACATGTTCCAAGGCTTTATTGTTAACTAGATCCTCTCTCATTGCAACCCAATCATTAATTTGCTTTTCACAACGACGAGGATATTCATCTAATGGAATATTGAAACGGTCAATTAACTCAGGATAACGCGATTTAATAAAGTACGGATGATATTCAGCATTGTGTTCTGATGACTCTGTTACATAATAACCAAACTTATCCATCAACTCAAACCGAACCATATCACCATGCTTAGTTTTTTGCAATTCACGAGCTCTCCGCTTAATTTCTGGATATAAATCAATTCCATCCTTGCTTACTTCAAGAAGCCAGGCCATATGATTTATACCCGCAATCTTTTCTTTCACTCCTGTTCGGTCCATCCCCAATGCTTCAAATAATTCTTTTGTACAAATTTGCACACTGTGACACAGACCAATTGTTTTAATTGGTGTGAAACGATTCATAACCCCAGTTAACACAGCCATTGGGTTTGTGTAATTTAAGAATAACGCATCAGGACAAACTTCTTCCATGTCTTTTGCAAAATCGAGCATAACGGGAATAGTTCTTAAATTCCTGAATATTCCCCCGATGCCGACTGTATCTGCAATCGTTTGTCGTAAGCCATATTTTTTGGGAATTTCAAAGTCAATTACCGTACTTGGCTTATAGCCGCCTACCTGAATCGCATTGATTACATATTTAGATCCTTTCAAAGACTCCTTTCGATCCGTATAGGCTTTTACTATAATGTTTTTTCCTAGACTTTCCTTCAAATTAGTAAGCATTTGTTCCGAATCCCGCAAACGCTGTTTATCAATATCATATAATGCAAATTCATACCCATCTAAAGCATCAACGAACATACAATCTCCAAGAACATTTTTAGCAAACACGGTACTTCCTGCACCTAGAAATGTAATTTTAGTCATAGTAATCCTCTCCTCCCAGCTTTCTTTGATTTATCCTTTTACTGAACCAGATGCTAACCCTTTCACAAAATGCTTTTGTAATAATAGGAACAAGACTACCATTGGCAGAACAGCCATTATCGCTGCTGCCGCTACGAGATTCATTCGATTGGCATTTTCCCCAAAGAATCCAGCTAACGCAACAGTAATTGTCTTTACTTCCTCTGCTTGCAGGAAGAAGATGGCGAATTGATAATCATTCCATATAAAAACACAGGCAATAATTAAAATAGATGCAGTAACTGGCTTTAACAACGGAAAGACAATTCGAAAAAATATGCCAGATGTACTTGCTCCATCTATTCTTGCAGCTTCTTCTAATTCTTTCGGAATAGTGGAGCGAATAAAGCCGGAATACAAGAAAATAGTTAATGGCAGAAAGGATGCAACATTATTCAAGATGGCAATTTCAAGTGTATTCATCATTCCAATGTCTACCACCAGCTTATAAAGTGGTACTAAAGCGGTTAATGGCGGAATTACCATTACAGCGATAAAAAACATAAATACAAACTGATTTAGCTTAGTTCGCCTTCTGGCTAATGGATAAGCTGCTAAAGATCCAAATATAATCAACAATAAAGCACTTACAGAAGTAATAACCGTAGTATTCCAAAGGGCATTTCCGAGACTTGCCATTTCCCAAGCCTCTGAAAAGTTCTCAAAGCTCCACTCCTTTGGGAAAACCCATTTTGAGCTAAAATCCCCCTTCGCCTTGAGCGCTGTTGTAATTAAAATATAGAAAGGGATTAGGTGAAAGGCTGCGACTAGAAGTGCTACTATAGAGAAAAGCCATTTTTGCTTTTTATTTATATAGTCCATTACGCCTCAATCTCCTTCCGCTTGAAGTATATAAGCGCTGTCAAGCTTAAGATTAAAATGATGATCGCCATAAACACTCCTTGTGTTGCTGCATAACCTGCATCTTGACGATTGAAATAGAGATCGTACATAAAAGTAGACATCGATTGTGAAGCATATCCTGGTCCGCCACCAGTTAATGAGATTATTACATCAAACAGCTTCAATCCACCGATGATGTTAATAACTATATTAATAGTTATAGAAGGCATTAACATCGGCAAGGTTATACTTTTAAATTGTTGAAAGCTAGATGCCCCATCCATTTGAGCTGCTTCGTAATAGTCTTTTGATATACTTTGTAATCCAGCAAGATAAATAATCATCACAATTCCAACAAACTGAAATGTATTAACGAAAACTATCAACCAAATATTAATTTTCGGATCTGCTAATGCATTAATTTTATCAAAACCGAGAAAAACAAGAAGATCATTTAGCGCACCGCCTTGAAAAGCAAAGAAGAAATAAAAGATATATCCCATAACTAGCGGGCTGATTATGACCGGCAAGTAAACGACTGTCCTAGTAAAATTCTTAAAGTGAATACTTCGATTCAGCATAAGTGCGTAACCTAGGCCAATGATATTCTGAAATACAGTACTCCCGACACCATAAAGAAGAGTATTTTTTACAACAAGCCACGTATCCGGATCCTTCAGCATACGTATATACTGGCTGAAGCCAACATAGTCATAGTGTTGAGAAAATCCGTTCCAATTTGTAAAAGAAATCTTGATTCCGTTTAAAAAAGGATAAAAGATAAAAAAACAGATGGCAGCAAGTGCTGGAAGATACATCCACCAAATGGAAGATTCCCGCTTCTTTCTACGGTTCCTTTTCACTTCAATTGAAGAGTTGGTATTCGACTGCCCTTTAGTCTCTACTTTTATCAAAGTAACCATCTCCTAAATTTTAAATTGAGAGGCGAGACGGATAACTGCATTCCCTCCTACCGTATAAACTATTTCTTTTGTTCTAACAGTCTCTTATATTCTACAGCCATCTTTTTTGAAACTTCCTCAGGTGTCATTGTCCCAGATAGTAATTCTTGACCAGCTGCCCCCATTGGATCCCACATGCCACTTGGTAAATACACTCGATCAAAGTAAGGCTCCACTTTATTATCCTTATACTTCTCGTAATCATCAGAGTAATAGTTTTTTGATTCCGTATTTGTCAGCCCTGCCGGAAGCGAAGTACCTTCTGCAATCTCTTTGACAATCTCTGGCTGGGAAATGAAATCTAAGAATTGCTTCGCTTCCTCTTTCACTTTAGAATCTTTCCATACAGCTAATGTATGACGCTCGCCGCCAATCCAACTTGGCTTGTCTCCTTCCTCCATTACTGGCATTGGAATAATACCAAGCTTAACATCTGGATTTAATTCTTCCACCGAAGGTCCAAGCATCCCACCACCAACAATAAAAGCAATTTTATTTTGAGCCATTAAGTCTACCATTTGATGATTTTGAGCCGTTAAGACATCTTCATTTAGGAGACCTTTATCCTGCATTTCCTTTAGTTTTTCGGGTAAAAAAGTATAGTTTGACCAATCAAAGGTGCCGTCCAGCAGCTCTTCCTTATAGTTTTTCTCACCTGTAATTAATAAAGGTGTAGCAAATTGATCAAAAAACTGACCGAATGCAGATTTATCCGCTCCAGCAAACCATAGTGGAGTAACTTCTCCTTTTCCTTTTTCCTTGATTGTTTCAAGTGCTGACATAAATTCATCAAAAGTACTTGGAGGAGTGATTCCATACTTTTCTAAAAGAGTGGCATTGTATGTAAGTCCATCCTTTGCTTGATTAAGAGGATAAGCATATACTTTGCCGGTTTCATCTAGCAAAATTTGATTAAGCGCTGGATCAAGATCTTTCACCCAGTCCATATCTTTCAAATCTTCTACATACTCCCCATAACGATGGAGCGCCCATCCATGAGTGTCGAATAGGTCTGGCATGTCATTAGCAGCCATCTTAACCCTAAGCATGCCCTCATAACCATCCGCAGGATAATTTTCTTTAATATCTATATCTGGATTTTCCTTTTCGAATTTTTCTACAACATTTTGAAGGGTAATTTTATCAGCTTCATTAGTCACTGTTGAATACAGCGTAACGACTGTCCTATCCCCATTTTCTTCGTTTCCACCTGAAGCTTTGCTGCATCCTGCAACAATCATGGTTAAAGCAACCGCAATGACCATCGTTTTCAAAAGCTTATTCAATAAAAACGCCCCCTAAAAAATTCATCTCGATAGCTCCAGGTATATTCACCTAAGTTTCGAGTTTGTTCTCTTGCTGGTTTATAGGAGCATCGATATAATAGAATTATGCTCCCTTTCCTAATTGGAGTTAACTGTTATTTGCCCGTAAAAAAAGTGACTGCCATCACTTTTAAACCTGGCATCAAGCCTTTGGCGCCAGGAGGGCAAATCATCAAAATAAGTTCATTTTCACATCACACACCACCTCCTATAAAGGATAATTCTTTTTTCCGCCACAACTTTCCCTAATTACTAATTCAGTGGGAAGAGTAATGGTTATTGGGAGTTCTCTACCCTTTAAACGATCAAGTAAAAGCCTTACCCCCGTTCTTCCCATTTCCATTGTATGTACTCTAATTGTAGTCAATGGGGTACTCGCAAATTTAGCAGCTTCAATATCGTCAAAACTAATAATTGCTACATCAGAAGGAACGTTAAGATTAACTTCTTGCAAGGCTCTTAAAGCTCCAATCGCCATTGGATCACTGCCGATAAAAAAGGCTTCTGGCAGCTCAGATGTTTGAATAGCCTTTTGCATTAATTCATATCCCTGCGCCATAGTATACTCACCGATAAAGACTGAATCTTCTTCAAATAAGTTTTGTTCCTTCATAAAGCGTTCAAAGGTGGTAAGTCGTTTATCTTCAATAATAAGCTTCTGATTTTTTAAATGTTCTCTTTCCTTTCCCCCAATATAACCAATCCGTTTGTAACCAATATTCACTAGATGCTTTAACGCCTTTTCTGTTGCTCGTTCAAAATTAATACCAACCGAATCATAGAGATCTTCATTAGGCGAATGATTTATATAAACGATATTTTCGACCTGACTAATAGCCTTTAGCGCTGTCTCTTTTACTCTTCCGACAACAATAAGTCCATCTAACTCTTCTATCATCTGGTTGCTTTCTGTTTCATGTAAGCGAAAAGTAACTGTATTGATTCTATTAGATGCAAGTTCCATTTCAATCCCTTGACGGATAGATAGGAAATATGGATCACTAATTTCTTCATCTAATGATTGGGTTAAGATTATTCCGACGCGTTTGAAAGTAGATTTTCTTTGCTTCAATCTTCTTTCTAAGATTGTTTCATAACCAAGCTCTTTGGCAACCCGAATAATTCGTTCTCTTGTTTCCGCTTGAACAGTAAGCGTTCGATCATTATTTAATACTCGTGAAACGGTTGATGCGGATACATTTGACTTATCTGCAATTTCCTTAATAGTTGCCATTTTAAAACCCTCTTTTTGTTCTTATTAGGTCAGTAAAATTTTCTTATAAAATCACTAATAAAATTACCTGCTATATACGAATAATAACACCATATGTAAAGGCTTTCAATAAGAAAATTAACTTTTCTAAAAATTATTTTACTAATCAGCCTATAGAATTATTTATATTTTAAATACACCATTACGTTATTTATTATTTTTTTCAGTAAATATTTTAGTAAAATATCCTTTGCATAGAGATGCTCTTGCTATCCTTTCTATTTCTTTGTTTTATATTTGCAACTTCTCCTAAAAACAACAAAAAAGGAACTGTTCACACAAACGAGTTCCTTTTTTATCTTAAAGTATCGGTAAGTTTAAAGCAGTATGAATGTTTTGCAAATTAAGGTTCACTTGTTCCTTTGGATCCCATGCATGGTACCACCCTTTTTCAGTCATGTATTGGGATAGTTGTTCATGTAAGTCAAGTGCTTCATTTAGATGGCGGACAAGGATTTCTTTTATCTCTGGATGTCCCGTTTCTGTGATGGCCATGGAATAATTTCTAATTCCGCTTTTGGCAGAAATCAATAGATCTGTTGCAATCATTTGATCAGTTAAAGCATCCATGCCTGTAAAATATTCTATAATGGAATTCATCCGTTCTCTCCCCCCATTCTCGGCATTTCTTGCGCTTTCGATAAAATAGTTGAAAATTCCTGTAGCTGCCTTGTTGATATATCCACATCTTGCAGCATTAATTCTTTTAATTGTGGATCGGAAACAAGTGCGCGCATCGTTTTAGCTTTTGTTATGCAAATCGTTTTAAACGTAGCCAGTTCTTGAACTTCTAATACTTCATGTAATACATAATCCATTACATAATCCTGCCTTTCTTATGGTTTTAAGACAACTTTTATACAATTATCCATTTTCGTATCAAAAATTTCATACCCTCGTTTTGCTTCACTCAATGGTAATACATGACTTACGACATCACTCGGATCAATTTTTCCAGTAGAAACTAATTCAAACATATATGGCATGTAATGAATAACAGGAGCTTGTCCAGAACGAATATTGACATTGCGCTGCATGATATCTCCTAAAGGAAAAGCATTATATCTGCCGCCATAAACGCCAGTAATTTGGATGGTACCACATTTACGAACCGCTTGGGCAGCCATCACAAGAGCGCTCATTGTGCCGCCTTGCAGCTTCATGCCGCTCGCTAGGAATTCCATATCGCTCATTTTTCCATCCATGCCAACAGCATCAATCACCACATCGGCACCGCCTTTTGTGAGTTCTTTTAAGTAAGCTCCCACATTTTCAACCTGTTCAAAATTAACAATTTCTACCTTATTTGTACGTTTGGCATGCTGCAGACGATAATCAACATAATCGACAGCAATGACGCGTTTTGCCCCTTTCAGCCATGCGAATTTTTGTGCAAATAATCCAATTGGTCCACACCCAAATACTATGACTGTATCTCCAGCTTTTACACCCGCATTATCTACACTCCAAAATCCAGTTGTCATTGCATCGGCAATAACCGTCAATTTTTCATCAGGTTCTTCACAAGTTTCTGGAATCTTAAAGTGAGTGAAATTTGCAAAAGGAACTCTTAAATACTCTGCTTGCCCGCCTGGATAACCTCCCGCATTCCCTGAATAACCAAAATAGGCACCAACATCTCCATTATCGTTGGAATTGTCACATTGACTTTCTAAATTACTTTTGCAGTACTGGCATTCTCCACAGGCAATATTGAAAGGAATAATAACCCGGTCACCTTTTTTGACTTTCGTCACTTCTGGTCCAACCTCTTCAACTATCCCCATCGGTTCATGGCCAATCACATAATTTTCTTGTAAGTTTGGCATCATTCCATGGATTAAATGTAAATCAGATCCGCATATCGCAGTACTTGTCACTTTAATAATCATATCATCAGGTTTTAAAATCTTTGGATCTTCCACTTCTTTTACTTCCACATTTTTAATCCCTTGGTAAGTTACTGCTTTCATTCTATCTAACCTCCATATTTAATGCTGATCAGGCGTCCGATCAAACATTCCTTTTCGATTCGTTTCACCAGTAAACAAATGCATATTTCCAATCATAATAGTATTCTTTGCCGAAAGTTGATCTAACTTATATTGTTCACTCATATCATGAGGATGGAACCATTTTTTTTCTATCATTAAATCTGTTATTTCTTGGTGCATCTGGATTGCCTGATTAAGTTGTTTTCGTAACAGTACTCTTAAGTCTGGTGAAGCTGTTTCAGTTAAAGCTGTTGCTATATTTCTCACCCCTTCTTTTGCGCGAATAAGAAAATCAACCGCAAATGTCATATCAGCAAGCTCTGGCATATTTAACGCATTAATGGGATCTAAGTAGTCATTATTCAATGGATAACACCTTCCTCTCCACCTATAATTGGCGTTGGACGCATTTGAGGGATTTCTGTTGCGAATGGCACATTCTTATATACTTCTTGTAGTTCCCTAAGCGCCTGAATAGACTGATTTACATCTTTCTGCATTAAATTCTTAAGCTCTTCATCAAAAACAAGACCTTGCATTAACTTTGATTTTGCTACACAGAGTGTTTTAAAATTTATCACTTCATGTAAATCTAATGATTCATGCGGAGCTAAGCTGTTCCTTTCCATGACCAATTACCTCCTGTCCTAATTTAATTACTTCGCTATTTTCCCCAACTTCTTTTCTTAATTTACTAGCAATTTTTAACGATTTATTTTTTGGAAAAAAACATCTTTATTTACATAAAATTTGAATTATGTACATATTTCCTTTAATGTTATCGTTTCTTTTGCTCATACTAATAAAGCAAACGACTTCTTGAAAGGATTAGGTTATTATGCTAAATAAACAACAAATGTCCCATTTTCAAAAAGTATTAAATGAACAAAAACGTGATGTGGAAATTAGATTTGAACATAATGATAACTTAGATTTGAAAGATGGACATTACCATGAGTCTCTTGGAGAGCTATCCAGTTATGATAATCATCCAGGAGATGAAGGAACGGAGCTTTATGAACGCGAAAAGGATATTGCCCTTGCAGAACATTACCATCATGAATATATGGGGGTGTTAAATGCTTTAAAGGCAATTGATGAAGGAACATACGGAAAATGTGCGGAATGCTCTCAAGATATCCCGATAGAAAGATTGGAAGTTATTCCTACAACGCTTTATTGTAAGGAGCATTCTCCTGATCAGAAAATCTCTGAGAAACGGCCAGTGGAAGAAGAAATATTAATGCCTCCTTTCGGAAAATTCGATATGGATAATAAAGATGAATCTGTCGTATATGATGCCGAGGATTCTTGGCAGGAAGTATCTAGCTGGGGAACATCGGAAACGCCGTCTGATTTTGCTCATCCTGTTTATGACCATTATAATGACGTCTACACAGAAAGTGATGAGAATATTGGCTATGTGGAAGATTACGAGAACTTTGTCGGTGTGGATATAGATGGAAGAAATATAACGGTTTACCCTAATGAACAGCATAAACGCTATGAACAAAGCTTGGATGAAGAAGGAATTATGACTACGTTTGGTGACTTGCCTGCTTACGAGCATGAGCCTTATGTGGAAAATGATGAGTAAAAAATGGGTTGTCTTAAGAAGGTGTAATGCCTTTAGACAACCTTTTTATATTTTCGTCACGCTTTCCTCCTTATAAGAATATATTAAATATACTAAGGAGGATTTTTATGAATGATGATAACTGGTTAAGTTTAATGGATGAATGGCTGAAAAACCATTTTCTTGATCCGTTGACTTCCGTATTAGATGAAACTGAGTTTCGAATTGATGTGTACGAAACGGAGAAAGAATTTATCGTGGAAGCATTATTAGCGAATTGTCACGATAACAGCATCCATCTTTCTGTAACTAAAAATTTGCTTACTATTAAGGCAATAATGCAAGATTCTAATCTCCTCAAAGAAAAACAAAGATTAATTGAATTTCCGGTTTCAATTGATCAAAATCCAGTTTATGCTGTATGCACAAATGAAATTCTGGAAATTTTTATTCAGAAGAAAAAACAGCAAGACAAGAAACTAACATCTACGATTGACATTCAGTTTTTATAAGTTGAATTCTCTTTCATATGTCTTTTTTAAAACATAATATTGGATTCCTTTCGTATGCTTTAAAGCACTTTTGGCATGCTTTTTCGCTACATCCTTTTCCTCTTTTTTTATAGCGATTTCCGCTAATAGTGCTTCTTTCATCCATTTCTTATTTACCCTTGTTATCCATTGCTGGGCATCAGGAAATTGTTGCTCTTCTATATTGATTAAGGCTAAATAATAGGACTTCATTTCCGAATGTTTTATTTTCTCAGCTTCTTCTCTAAGTCCAAGCGTTTTTCCAAAATAAAGAGAAAATAATATCGTGAATATTGGATAATGAGCTTGATATTTTTTTCGTTTCATTAGTTTCCGGTAGCTTACAATTACCCTTTTATCCTCTTTCACACTTAAAGCATGAACAAAGCTATAATAGGGATGCTTGTTATTCTTACTAAAAAGTTTTTCCAATTTCTCAATATTTCTAGTTGCATGAATACGATACCATGTTGTTATTAACATCGTTACAAATACAAGTACATAACAAATAAAGATGTTTAGAAATAGAGGAGATGTAAAATTGTCGAGTACAAAGAAAGTAATAATAGCTACAGCTACTCCGATTATAAATGTTCCAAAAGATACCAAAAATATTCCTCCTCTACATAAACCATGCGTCTGCTAGGTTTATGATTCCTTCTTCTATTTCCTTTTCTTTCAATCCTCCAAACCCTAATAACAGAGGGTAACTCGCCCTTTCCTCGGCAAAATATGGTTTTGTGGAATAAACGTTAATCCCTATTTTTTCTGCTTCTGATAGCAGGATAGCTTCATTTTTCAAAGCTATACGAATAAGCAAATGTAAACCTGCTTTTTCACCAATTATTTCCACCTTATTTCCCATATACCGCTTGATACATTGAATCAAAAAGGTATATTTTCTTTCATATACTTTTCTCATACGCTTAATATGCCGTTCAAATTCTCCCTTTTGGATAAATTTCCCTAAAGCTTGCTGTAATAGCGGAGAGCACGGTTGAGTCTCGTTATACCTTTTCTTTTTCCATTTTTCTAGTAAAACATTAGGTAATACCATATAGCTTATTCTTAATGATGGTAAGAATGATTTAGAAAAAGTCCCCATATATATTACTCGATCATGCTGGTCAATTGCTTTCATACTTGGAATTGGCGAACCTTGAAAACGAAATTCGCTGTCATAATCATCTTCTACTATATACCCGTTCTCCCTTTCTGCCCACTCTAATAGCTCAATCCGCTTTGAAATAGGCATAATTTTCCCGGTTGGAAACTGATGGGAAGGGGTAATATAGACCAAATTACAAGAACTATTTAATAAAGAAGATAAGTCATGTCCATCTGTTTCTGATACTGGAATAGAAGATATAGAAAGCCCTTTTTCCTGGAATACATTGCGCACATCATTATAACCTGGCTCCTCCATCCCTATATGTAATGGGCAATCATTTAAAAGTGATAATACAACTTGGATTAGCTGCTCCGTGCCCGCTGTAATAACAAGCTGATCTGCTGTCGTCTGAATTCCACGTGACCTGTATAAGTATCCAGCCACTTCTTCTCTTAATTCTAATTCTCCCTGCTTATCTCCATAATTCATCCACCCATTTTGCTTGTCCTCCATTATTTCTTTCAGGGTCTTTTTCCAAGCATTTGTTGGAAAATTAGTCTGATCAATATCCCCATAATGAAAATCAACGGAATACTGTCCTGTTTGCTTTAAACTATTTTTATGGTTCCATTGGTTTTGTTCATTTTTATATTCATAACTAGGTAAGGAAACAACCGTATACCCACTTTTCTCTTTACTTTCCACATACCCTTCCAGCCATAATTGCTGGTATGCATCAATAACAGTATTTTTACTTATGTACAAATAACTTGCTAAATATCGAATGGATGGCAATTTTGTGCCCGCTTCTATCTTCCCTGTTAAAATTTCCGCTTTAAAATAATTATATAATTGCATATATACTGGCTCTGTACTTTCTTTATGCAAATGAATAGCCATATTCATACCCTAATTCTCCTTTTTCTCTCTGTTTTGTACCCTTAAAATTTCTGTAAACTGTGCCTATGTAATATACTCATTTCATTTTAAAATGAAGGAACAAGAAATGGAAGGGAATGATTTTGTAGTGCGACAATTATTTTTGGTGGAGGTAGGAGCAAAATGAACATATTCCAAGCAACAAAGAAAGACATCGGAGAAGTAGCTCGCTTATTTAATGAATATCGCATGTTTTATAAACGAGAAGATGATATCGTGAGTGCAGCAAGTTATATAAAGGAACGAATCGAAAACAACGAATCTGTAATCTTCGTTGTTCAAGACGGTGATGATTACATAGGTTTTACTCAACTTTATCCTAGCTATTCCTCTTTATCGATGAAAAGAACGTGGATATTAAATGATTTATATGTTGAAAAAAGAGCAAGAAAAAAAGGAATTGGAGAAATGTTATTACAACAAGTAAAAGAATACGCAAAGAATAGCGGAGCCAAGAGTCTATGTCTTAGTACAGCTATAGATAATTTATCTGCGCAAAGATTATATGAGAAGAATGGCTATAAAAAAGATACGAAATTTTTTCATTACGAGTTAAATTTGAATAGTTAATCGTTCTTCCGTTTACTTTAGTCTAATAATTATTTTATGCAGAAGCTGTCTAACCAGGTTTCTGCATTTCTATTAGTTGTAGTTTGGCTGATTCCTCCCCTCTTTGGCTGATATTTTTCTGCTTTGGCTGATTTCCTACCCACTTTGGCTGATATTTTTTTACTTTGGCTGCTTCCCTACCCACTTTGGCTGATATTTTCCGGTTTTGTCCAGAATCCTCCCCCTTTTGTCCAATAATCTTGCACCACTAAAAAAAATCGTCCTAATTTCCAAAATCTCTTTTAATATTCACGTATTTTTTTCATAAATTAACAAACAATACCAATATAATGATGGTGGAGGTTTGTCTAATGAAAAAAGTACTTTTTACTTTTTTTCTTTTTTGTGGTTTATCTCTTCAAGCATCGCCAGTTGACGCATCTCCAAGTGAAAAGGAAGTTAAGAGCTTAGCCGATAATTTGGGATGGACAACGGAAGACTTAGAAGAATATTTATCATTTAAAGGATTAAAAATAAGTGATTTTGATAATATACGTGTTTTAAAAAAACAACTTGGAACCCCAATCACGCCGTCTAATCTCAATAAATTACTTGTACAAAATTCGATGACACAGGAAGAATTAGATATTTTATTGGCGGGATTTCATGAAAGTATAGAAGATTTCTGGTTTTTAGAAGACTTAGAAGTAGCGATTGATTTTTATAAAAACCATGAAGATAAGATGCTGCAATTAGAAAAATTTCTCGAGAATATTGGCTTTGATGATAAGGAAAAACAACAATTTTATGGGCATCTAAATAAATTGGACCCTGCTTTTTTAGCTGCAAAAGTGGAGGATTGGAAACAGCAATTATCAACTTTTCAAGCTATGGACCAAGAAAGTGAAATAAGCGCAGAAAGAAACCAGGCATTAACGGATTTTTGGAAAGATTTTTTTACAGCAACCTCTTTAAAGCCAGTCATTATTAGCATAGACGATAACGGAAAAAGAAACGAACTTTCCTTGAATGATCTAAATCATAAACAGATGGATGCGACGGTGGCGATTGAATTATACGATCATGAGCAATTTTTAATTGGGGATGCAGTTGTGACATCTGATTTGGTTGCTTCTGTAGATGTTATCGACAAAGTGGTTGAATTGACGGAAGTGACAGAAGGTTTAGCCAATTTATATGCTGCTCAGCTTCCTAATACAGCATCTTCTCTTCCTATTATCCTTTGCATCGGTTATATGCTAGTATTACTAGGGTTGTTGATAACATTTAGGAAAGCTCCCTATGAAAATTAGAAAAAAAATGGGGATTCTCTCTATCTTGATAGGATTGGGAATGATTCTCTATACTTTGTCTTGTTATTTAAAAGTGGAAACTATTACAAAACAACCGTTCCTTGCTAAAGATAGTCATGTAGTTTTCTCTCCAACTCAATTTTTAAAAGAAGGAGAAAAAATGGGAGTCATCCTCATGCCGAAATTAGAGAAAACGATTCCCATTTATGAAGGGGTAAGTGCTGAGGTTTTAACTAAGGGAGCAGGTCATTATCCAAAGAGTGCCTTACCCGGTGAAAACAACAATGTTGTATTGTCAGGACATCGCGACACCTTTTTCCGTTTCCTGAGAGATTTAAAAAAGAATGATTCCCTTATAATCCAAACAATGGAAAAAGAATATGAATATAAAATTACGAAATTCTCCATTGTCTCACCTAATGACCGAACCATTCTTACTCCTAAATCAAGAGCTGTCCTTACACTAACTACCTGTTATCCCTTCTCCTTTATAGGACATGCACCAAAAAGATATGTAGTAACTGCTGCGTTAATACATTCAGAAGAATTCGGAAAAAATAATCGATCAGAATAATTCTCAAACTGGTTAGAGCGATTTTTACATATGAATGTGCCACAAGCTTATTATATCCCAAACAAATCACACGAAGGTTAAAGTGAACCTTCGTGTGATCATGCGGAAATTCCAGGCTATTTCCAAGTCTTTAAAAACACCCTTATTCTATTTTTCCATAAAAGGATTTTTATAAATATTTTTGGTTGTTTTCCTTGCTTTTGCATTTCATACATACTTGCAATGGTAATTAGAATTGTTCCAGCAATTAATAAATATACCCACCAAGGAAAATTACCCCAATATGGTCTAGTTTGCAATAATACATTTAATATTAATACACCAATGCCAACAAAGAAATAAGATTTATAGCGGAAATAAAATCCTGATAAAATGGATATTACTGCAAGCACACCCAAAATGATGGCATCATAGATAGTATGAGAAAGATAGCCATCCATCGCTAAAAGCAAGGCCGAAATGGTTACGACACCCCATTCAATCTTCCTTAATAGTCCCGACGCATGCTTGACGATTTTCTTTGCGGCAACCATAACGACAAGTACTGGTAACACCTTTAGCTCTGTCTCGATATATTTCTGGATAGAAATAATTGATAGCATAGAATAATATGGCAACATGAGTGTAACCAAGCCGATAAGTTGAGGTACCCATTGAATTTCTTTCCCCACCCTATTTTTCTGGATAAAAACTAGCAATGCGAGTAACACTCCCGGAATAACAATATCCCACTTTAAATTTGTTTCTATTGCGTATAAAGAGAAAATGGTAAGAAAACTTGCTAGGAAATAAAAATCAATCCACTTTTCTCCTTCTTCCTGCCACTTTGTAATGACTGGATATACAATAGTGCTAATAAGCATAAATATAAGACCCCAAACCAGCGTAAAAAGATACCGGTCGATTGGCAGAAAGTCATGCATAAATACTTCATTATTCATAAATAGGAAAACTATTCCAATAAACGAGACAAGATATAGTTTTTCTAGATGGATAACAAGTAGCAGGAGTACAATATATAGAAGGATGACGATGTAAGTAATAATGGTAAAAGGTGAGGCAAACATCCAATATATTATCCCAACTGAACTAAATGGTAAGAAAAAGAAAACAAGTTCTTTCTTTTCTTTTTTCAGAAAATATATCCCGAATAACGCCATCGACGTTACCATAAATGCGATACTATAAGCGTTCCCTCCTGCAAAGCCAAAAGGAAGAGCGGCCGCTAAAAAGAAATAACTAGATAGATAGCTCCCATATCGAAATACCATTTTCACATATTTATTAGCAACTAAATAGACACTTATACTATAAGCAATAAATAAATAGATAAACGGAAGGAAGTAATCATTTTCTATCATTAACCGATCAATGATAATACTTCCAAGAATATAAATATGGGAAATCGTGAGAAATGGAAGCTTGAAAGATGTGTTTTTTAATCCTAAACCCATCATAAACATACCCATCCAGCCATACTTCATAAGTAGTTCAAAAGAAAGTGTATCTGTGTTCCAAATAGAACCTACAAGACTGAAATAGCTAATCAAACTAACGATCCCAATTAACCAGGCAATAAGGATATTTTTTATTTTTCGATACAAATCATAAAAAATAATAATTGATGCTAAATATATACCAGTAGTCACCCATTTATTTAGTGTGAAATATTCCAAAATTAATAGCAACCCAAATCCGTACATGATTTGCCCAATGAAATAGCCGTTTCTTCCCATATTCTTATCCGCTTTTTCATATAAATTACCTGTTAAGATGGTAAAGACACTTCCTAATGCAATCGACAATGGATGGCCTTGCTCTTGGATAAAACGGAAGGATTCTGCTGTTGTAAAATAAACACCAAAAACAGTAAACGGAATTATATAGGAAAGAAGTTGCTGCTGCGTTTTATTTTTTATGAAACGACTGCCGCTATATAGACTTAGGGCAATTCCTGCTATCATAAAAGGTATATACCATTTCCCTAAAAAGATTGCTGTTGATAAAAAGGCTATTAGTACCATCCAGGCAATATTATAAATGGCAGATGGCTTTCTAATATCCTGTAATGGATGCCATTTATTAAAAATACCTAACAAAAATAAAAGCCCTATATTAATCCCGTAGCTAACAAGGAAAAAACTGTCGGGATCTTTTATTAATGGAACTAACAGAGCAGCATTCCATAACGCCAGGTTGATAAAGAGAACTGGCAAATAACGAATAATTACATATGTCAGCCTTTTTGCTAAAAGGATGAATTCTACAGCCAGTAAGAGATACGCAAACACTAAATACAAACTTCCAGCGAGAAACAGTTCCCAATAAAAAAGAATGGTTACGAAAAATGTAGCTAAAGCAATGACAAAGCTTGTAAACTCCCAAACTTTCCCCCACTCTATCTTTCCTTTTAAGATAAAAACAAAAGAAAGAAGGAAAATACTAAAGCAAGCAAAGGCTATTGGCAATAAGTCTTCTAAAATTGGATAGGTAAAAATTCGATAAAGCCCAAAGGCTATAGCGATAGTTATGTAAAAATGATCATGCTTTCGTTTCGTTAATGCTACGGTCATCATAAATAGACTGCTGATTATCAAATAGTAAAAGCCATTTATCACACTGCTCTCAAACAAAAAAGTCATAAATAAAGCAGTTAAGATTAATTGAACTTGAACAATGGGTGTGAGTTCCTTCTGAAAATATTGAATCCATTTCATGTGCTGATACTTTAATAAAACATAGATGGTTATAAATTGATAGATGATCATAAAGAAGAAGAATCCATCTAGTGCTAATGGTAAAAAAGCAAGCAGAAAGGCAATCGTTCCAGTGATGGTCCCAATCGTTAGTATTTTATAAAGACGGGACTTTAAATAAATCGCTAGAGCTGCATATATAGGGAATAATACGAAACCAGCTATTACTCCTAATAAGAAACGTCCCTCGCCATACATAGAAAGATAGTCCCCTGCTAGCTGAAAAAAGCTTATTGACAAAAATCCTATTGGAAGAAAAAGACTCCCCAGGAGAAAGAAAGCAAAGGCTGTATGGTCGATCTTTATTATTTTTTTCGATAACATGGCAAAACCAAAAAATAAGATCGAAACAAAAAAAATAGATACTGCCTTCAACCAACCGGGCATAGAGTCCCAATTACTAGTTGCAACCACTAATCCACCTATTAATAATAGAAAAACTCCTAAATAAAGTAACACCCCTATATTTCGTTCGCGCAGCTGTTCTGGAGTATGTTGTTTCTTTTGTATGGAAGGCTGCTTTTTCTTTTCTTTTTTCTCCATTACTTTTACTTTTACTTTTTCTTCTTTTTCTCCATTTTCTTTTATCGCCTCGTCCTCTAAATACTTTTGGAAACCAGACTTAATATCGGTATAACTCGTTTCTGTTATATATTCCTTCGAATACAATGATTCTACCATCCGATTAAAAAAAATAATCATATTTTTTTGCATTGTATGCATCCTTTCTATAAACACATGCGTTTCATACCTTTTAAACTAATAGTGTAATTTTACAACGAAGTTATTTATTTTTCAATATATTTTATTTTCAAAAAAAGAGGATATTCTTCTTATATAAGCGAATTTATTTTCCATATCGAAATAATTGGAGGAATGGATAGAATGGATGTTATTCAACATTATTTAAAAGAAAAAAGAAAAGACCACTTAGAGGAATTATTTTCCTTTTTATCATTAGAAAGTATTAGTGCCCTTCCAGAACATAAAAAAGATATTGAAAGAACCGCAGAATGGTTAGTGAACGCTTTAACAAAAGCTGGATTAGAGAATGCTGCCATTCATCAAACAAGCGGCAATCCTGTCGTTTATGCAGATTGGCTGCATGAGGAAGGGAAGCCGACCGTATTGGTGTATGGACATTATGATGTTCAGCCAGTTGATCCCCTTGAATTATGGGAATCTCCTCCTTTCGCACCTGAAATTCGCAACGAAAAGCTTTATGCTAGAGGAGCCAGTGATGATAAAGGCCAAGTTTTTATGCATATTAAAGCAATCGAAGCAATTCTTAAAACGACAGGTTCATTACCAGTAAATATTAAATTCTGCATCGAAGGAGAAGAGGAAATTGGCAGTCCAGCTTTGCCGTCTTTTGTAGAAGCAAATAAGAAGTTATTAAGTGCCGATGTCATCGTTATTTCAGATACAGGGATGATGGAAGAAGGAAAACCAACCATTTGCTATGGTTTAAGAGGATTATGTGGGATGGAAATCCATGTGAAAGGCCCGAAAAGCGATCTGCATTCTGGGTTATTTGGAGGAGCAATTCACAATCCTATTACTGCTTTAAGCCACCTCTTAGCAAGTTTTCATGACGAAAATGGAGTCATTTCTGTGGAAGGCTTTTATGATCGGGTAATTTCTTTAACAAAGGAGGAAAAAGATGCTTTTGCAGCATTGGAAATCACAGATGAATCAATTATCGAACAAACCGGCTCTCCTTCCCTATTTGGAGAAACAGAGTTCACTACTTTAGAAAGACTTTGGGTACGCCCAACCCTTGAGATAAATGGAATTAAAGGTGGATTTCAAGGAACTGGCGTCAAAACAGTTATCCCTTCTGAAGCGAGTGCAAAAATAACATGTAGACTAGTTCCAGCGCAAGATCCAGATGAAATCGTTGCTTTATTAAAGAAACATATTGAAAAGCATAAGCCAAAAGGAGTGGATGTAACAGTTCAATTATTTGACAAAGGCAATCCCTATGTTACTCCCTTTGATCACAAAGCTATTCAGGCCGCTGGAAGAGCGTATGAAAAAGTATATAAAGTACCTACTTCCTATACACGAGGCGGAGGATCTATTCCTATCGTAGCAGCTTTTGATCAAATTTTACATTTACCAGTTGTCTTAATGGGATTCGGCTTACCAGATGAAAACTTCCATGCTCCAAATGAACATTTTCATCTCAAAAACTATGACAAAGGATTAGAAACAATCTGTCATTACTGGTTCGATCTGGCAGAGGTGTGGTGAAAATAGCGAACTAACACTAAATATCAAAACAGCTCCCATCCCCTTGCTTTTTTAAAGGATAATCCTCCACTAGCATGGATAATGGGAGCTGCTTTATTTAAACTACCAATTTAGCTAATTAATTTCCAACCCTTCGTAGGTTGTATGGTCTATTTTCTCAAAATACTCATTTTGTTTTCCGTATTCGATATACATAGTCAGTTCATGCATTGCTCTTGTACAAGCTGTGTAAAATAATTCTTTCTCTAATTCGCCTTCATAACTAGAAGCATTATAAAGGATAACTCCATCAAACTCAATTCCTTTTGCTAAATAGGCCGGTATGACAGATACACCTTTTTCATAAGAAGTTGTTCCTTTTTGAATAAAACGAACATCCACTTTTGCTTTAAGTCGTTTATATACTTCCTTACTTTCTTCAATTGTTTTGCAAATGATCGCAATTGTTTTATGGCCTTTTTCCTTCCACTCTTCCATTCGCTTTTGGATGTCCTTTATTTTCTTATCCCCATTTGCCACATTTACGACTGTAGGTTTTTCACCATGGCGATTAAATGGTTCAATTAAATCTCCATTTACAGTCAAGCCTCTTGTAAACTCTATTATTTCCTTTGTTGAACGATAACTTTTCATTAACTCTATTCGTTCTACTTCTCCGCTCTCTTCATTCCTAACAATTTCATTGTGATGATGCGCATAAATAGCTTGGTTAATATCCCCTAAAAGAGTCATTTTACTATATGGAAATAGTTCCTTCAAATAGTTAATTTGGAAATCAGAATAGTCTTGTGCTTCATCAATAAATACTTGGCGAATACCAGACGTAGATTTTTTCCCTTCTAGTTTATCTTTTAGGTAGGCAAAAGGAGTTCCATCTTCATACGCCAGAAAGCTTCGATTGAGATTAGCAATCGTTTGTGTTCCTATCGTTTGCCACTCTTTCTCTGTTAACTCTTTAGGACAAGGTAAATGAAAAATGTTTTTGTAGATTGATGCAATATCAATAAATCGCATTTTTTTTATGGAAGCATAAATTGATTTAAAATATCGATTTACAATAAACTTACGTAAAAACTTTTCCTCTTCCTCGAAATAAGCAAACTCTTGCTCTTTCCCATTTTTCATTTCAGATGCATGGTATGCTTCTAAATATTCCTCTTTATCTAGCAGCTGAATTTCTTCCTCCACCCAAGGCTGCTTTCTTTCTACTTTAGCATGTTTTTTCATTTCTTTTTGTGCCCATTCAATTAATAATTGCATTCGATTGGGAATCGTGATAGTGCTATCCATTTCGTAAAATTTCCTCGTCAGTTCTTCACTAGAGATAAATACTTTTTTCCGAAACATAATATCCTTAAATACAATCCCATCATTCTGAAGATGTTGAAGATATTCATCGATTAGCTCTTTAAATGCAACACTACTTTTATATTGAATACTTATTAATCTTTGCGCTTTTTTTGCCTTGTCTGTTTCTGTTAACAAATACTCTAATTGAGAAAAGGAGTCTTCCACTTGATAAGGTTTGCCAATCCTTGATTGCAAATACTCATAAAAGGTGGACTGACGCATATTCTCTTCTCCCAGCTCTGGCAGTACAGTGGAAACATAACTATTAAATAATGGGTTGGGCGAAAATAGCATAATATTATCCGATTTTAATGTATCTCGGTGTTTATATAATAAATAGGCAACTCGTTGCAAAGCAGCGGAAGTTTTCCCACTTCCAGCAACTCCTTGGACAAGCAAGTATTTACTTTTATCATTTCGAATAATTTGATTTTGTTCCTTTTGGATAGTAGCAACAATTGATTTCATCATGGAGCTGGCATTATTACCAAGCACCTCTAGTAATAACTCATCTCCAATAGTAACACCAGTATCAAATAAGCTAAATAGCTTTCCATCACGGATAATAAATTGTCTTTTTAATAATAATTCCCCATCAACTTTACCACCTGGTGTTTGATAAGACGCTGGTCCTGGTGAATAATCATAATAAACACTAGAAATTGGCGCCCTCCAATCATATATGTAAAACTCTTCATTCTTTTTATCCATGAACGAACGTATGCCAATATATACCGGTTCAGTTTCCTCCCCCTCTTCCTTAAAATCTATCCTACCAAAGTAAGGAGAATCCTTTAATTTATGAAGAACCTTTTGCTGTTTATGGATCTGTCCATATGTTCGCTCACGCTCACCAAGTAGCTCTGCTTGCTGCTTAATACTTGTAAATGTTTCAATGACATCATCTGGTTCATCTAAGTTTACAGTAACATCTTCCCAGAAACTAGAACGCAGCTGGCTTACATCACCGCCAATATGGTTAATATCAGTTTCTAATACTGTTAGCTTCTCTTCAATTTGTTGACGAACAAAATCTATTCGCTTTTGTTCCTGGTCTTTTTCTAGTTCTTCTTTATTGTTCATAGTGTCTCCACCCCTAATCAATTATCTTGACAAGCAGAATCATTTTGTGATATCATTAATATAGAAATAATATAATCTTTTCTAAAAATGAATTCACTAACAGATTCATTTATTTTAACATATCTATCAACAAATTACCATTATTATAAGAATAGACATCCCATATCCTTTACGGATATGGGATTTATTATGTGTTTAGTTATATTTTTGCCATGTTCTTTTTGATTGAAACCTAATCCCTTCTCTCATTTTTAAACAGTGAGAGAAAATGACCTCCTGCATGGTCACAAAATCTAGATAGGCCATAATCCGAATGATGATAAATAGCCTCTCCAGCATAAAGAAAATATTTCTTCCTCTAATGCCAGATAACAAGATATAGCTAAAATAATATAAAATGTCGCTATTTTATTAACAATAAAAAAGTCCCTTCCCACATACTGGAAAGAGACTTTTTAAATGCTTATTCTTCCGGTGATTCTTCTGAATCAGTCTTACTAGTATTACCTTTTATATAATTATAATCCTCACGGTTTATTGGGGTAAATCCATCTGGTTTATGGAATCGCAATAAATCCTTCATCACAATGCTATCAGATGCTTGTAGTTCAGCAGCAGCTGCTTCCGCTTGTTCTTTTCCTTTTTCTGCATCCACTAACTCGCCGTTAGCATCATAATAGTTATCACCTATTTTTGTTAGTGTAGGAGAAACAAAGTCACCGTTTCTAAATGGAACTGTTTCACGATGCTGCTCAGAAAGTAAATCAGAACCAACTTGTAAATAGTCCTTTGTATCAATACCAAGAAGATGCATTAACGTTGGCATTACATCTACTTCGCCGCCGTATTTGCTTACGACATTCCCTTCAACACCTGGTACATGAATAAATAATGGTACACGTTGTAACTGCGTGTTCATAAATGGTGTGATTTCCTCTTCACCAAGTACTTGGGCCATTGCTTTATTATGATTTTCAGAAATTCCATAATGGTCACCATACATAACAATTACTGAATTATCATATAATCCTGATTCTTTAAGTTCTTTAAAGAATAAACGGATTGATTCATCTAAATAATGAGCAGATTGGAAGTAATGGTTAACAGCATTGTCACCAAAGTCACCTGCTGGGAAGTCCGTATCTCCCTCATCCATTTCAAATGGATGGTGATTAGATAGCGTAATGAACTTTGTATAGAATGGTTGCTTTAACCCTTCAAGCAGAGGCATACTCTGTTCAAAGAACGGTATATCCTTCATACCATAGTTTTTTGTATTTTCTTCTGACATATCATAATACTCTGCGTCAAAGAATTTATCATATCCAATCGTTTTATACATTTCATTACGATTCCAGAATGTTTTATAATTCCCATGAAATGCAGCGGATGTATAACCTTCCCCTTTTAGAATAGCTGGTGCTGATTGTAATGTATTTTGCGCTTTGTTTACAAAAACAGCTCCTTGGGACATTCCGTATAGAGAATTTTCCATCATAAATTCCGCATCAGATGTTTTTCCTTGTCCTGTTTGGTGGAAGAAATTATCAAAATAAAATGTATTGTCATCTTTAATGAGTGAATTTAAAAATGGTGTTACTTCTTCTCCATTTAATTTGTAATTAATAATAAAGCTTTGTAGGGACTCTAATGAAACGTAAATAACGTTTTTGCCCTTTGCAACTCCGAAGTATTTGTCATTTGGTTCTGCATAATTAGCACTAATAAAGTTTTGTACTTCCGTAATGTCGCTGCTGTCTGCCAATGCTCTTTGACTTTCCGAACGAGCATTTTGGACGATATCATATATAGTGAAGTTATATGCACCTAAATATTTCACTAAATAGTTTCTATCAAATGAACGACTTAATAATTGCGGGCGGTCTGCCTCCGCTAAACCTAAATTAATAACAAATGTCAAAATAGCTAGTGCAAAAACTGATTTTGCTGCTTTTCTATTTTTTTGTATCGTAGGTTTATATGCTTTTGTTGCAAGTAATACGATTAAAATAATAACATCAAGGAAATAAAGTATATCATAAGGTTTAAGTAACGATAAAATACTGTCACTTAATTGACCACCATTTACTTTCACCTGCATTACTACTGGAACTGTTATAAAGTCAGTAAAGAAGCGATAATAGACTATGTTTGCATATAATAAAGCTGACATTAATGCCGTATTTATCGTAATATAAATAGGCTGTGCTTTCCCTTTAACAAATAAAGCAAGTCCAATAAAGAGCAACGCAGAGCTCAATGGATTAATAAATAGTAGAAATTCCTGCATAGGCCCTTGGACACCAATGCTAAACTCTACCTTATAACCAATATACGTTTTCAACCAAAATAAAATTATGGCGATTAAAAAGAAAGAAGAATGTTTTGTTAAAAATTTGCGAAATAATTCTACTGTACCTTTCAATCCCGTTCACCTCAATTCAAATAATTAACAATTTTTAATATAATGTTTATTTTCCCTTAATAAGTGCTACCTTATCTACATATGATACTGCTCTTCCTTTTGTTCATCTCTTTATGAAGTAGCAGATGATGAAATGACGTAATCCATTATAACACATCATTTTTATAATGGTCATTTCTTTTTCTTCCTATTAATGTAAATTTTCATTAATTGGATTTCAAATCAACCCCATCTTACATTAAATGAATGAATATTGCCAGCGATATCTATATTTATACGAAAAAAAGAAAGAAAAGCACATGTTTTGTGTTTTTTCGACAAGAATGTATATTAACATTTCTTTTATAAAAAGAAAATGGTAAATACTCACAACTCTTTCTTACTACCCTAAGATTAAGTCAGTTAAACAGCGGATAAGCATATTTAATCTTTCTATTATTAATAGTATAATGATTAGGATATTAAAAGGAGGAATTCTACTTGGTACAAATTAATCAAAAAGAGTATTTCGATTTATTAGAGCAAATATTGAATGTTACAAGTCCTTCAGGTAACACAGAAACCATTATTCAATTAATGGAAAAATACTTACATAGCGCAAATATTTCAACTTATCGAAATAATAAAGGGGGATTAATTGCAACTATTCCAGGCAAAATCTCAGAAAAGCAGCGGATGCTGACTGCCCATGTTGATACACTTGGTGCTATGGTAAAAGAAATTAAAGCAAATGGTCGACTTCGCTTAGATTTAATTGGCGGATTTACGTATAACAGCATTGAAGGAGAAAATTGTGTAATTGAAACTTCTTCTGGCAAGACATATACAGGCACTATTCTCCTTCATCAAGCATCTGTTCATGTATATAAGGAAGCAAGAACTGCTGAGCGTAATCAAGCCAATATGGAAGTTAGAATTGATGAAATCGTAAAAAACCAAGAAGACGTAAAAAAACTAGGCATTTCTGTTGGCGATTTTGTTTCTTTTTATCCACGTGTGGAGATTACCCCATCTGGATTCATTAAATCAAGGCATTTAGATGATAAAGCTAGTGTGGCAATTCTGTTATTACTAATGAAAAAAATGACAGAGAATAATATCGAACTTCCGTATACAACTAATTTCCTTCTTTCCAATAATGAGGAAATTGGCTATGGAGGCAATTCCAATATTCCAACCGAAACAATCGAATATATGGCTGTTGATATGGGAGCAATGGGAGACGGACAATCTACAGACGAATATACTGTCTCCATCTGTGTGAAAGATGGTAGCGGACCATATCATTATGCCTTACGAAAACGTCTTGTTCAATTAGCTGAAAAACACGAGGTTCCCTATCAACTAGATATTTATCCATATTATGGATCAGATGCATCTGCAGCAATACGATCTGGTCATGATATTAAACATGCATTAATCGGACCAGGTATCGATTCCTCTCATGCATACGAACGTACTCACTTTTCGTCTATTAAGGCAACAGGTCAATTGATTTATCATTATCTGTTAAGTGATTTAGTCTAATTTTCTATCCAACTATCAATGGGCTGTAAGACGTTTACGTTATGAGATTGTAAGGCGTCCAGATAGATAGCAGTAGTGCAACTATCCATACATAGTGGTTTCTTAATAGAAAAAAGAGGATGACATCTTTTATTATGAGTCACCCTCTTTTTTGTTATTCAGGCCTTTTCCCTTTTTGCAATTCCTCTATTGTTAAACCAAAATCCATTTGTAAATGAGGATAATCTTTAAAGTTTGCCCAATCGCCACCCCATTGAAAACCTAGAGATTTTGCTATTTCTACCACTTCTGACCAATCACTTTTGCCATTACCGTTTCCATCATATTTCATATCCCAAATAACAACTCCATTAATATCCATAAGGGCAAAATCAATAGCTAGTCCATAATTATGATATGACTGTCCCCCCTTTGCATTTGTGACAATAGAACCTTCGCTCGTTCTACCTTGCTCATATAAGCGATCCTGTTCCTCTACACTTCTGAAGTCCTCTGTGATAACTACCCGAATTCCAATATCACCAGCTTTTTTAACAAGAATATCCTTCTTCTCATTTACAACCGGGTTTAATTCAACAGGCATTGGAACATCCCTATAATCAGGCTGGTTTAATTTCCAATATAATAGAAGAATAGAGAAAAAAATCAATATAATAAATAAGCTTCTTCCATGCTTCTTTCTTTTTTTTCTCAAAATACCGCTCCCAGCTTCAAAAGTTATTATTAGGTTTTACACCAAAATGTATTTCTTTATCGTAAATATTCAAATCGCGTAGTACTTCCCGTTTGCCCAGCGATTACCTCGAGCCTGATTTCCATTCGATCTTTCAATTCTGGAACATGGGAAATCACCCCAACTAATCGACCTGAATTTTGAATGTCCATCAATGTTTCAATTGCTTGATCCAAGGATTCTGGGTCTAATGTACCGAAACCTTCGTCAATAAACATTGTTTCAAGGGAAATACCGCCAGCAAAGTTTTGCACAACATCACACAATCCTAATGCTAGGGCTAGTGAAGCTTTAAAACTTTCTCCGCCTGACAGTGTTTTTACATGTCTTTCTTGACCAGTATATTGGTCAAATACGAGTAACTCTAAACCACTTTGGACATTTCCTTTTGATCGGTCACTCTTGCGGACAAGCTGATATCGACCGCTCGTCATTTTATTTAACCTGCTATTTGCTTGAAGCAATATTTCATCCAGGAAAGAAGCTAGTACATAGCGTTCAAAAGTAATTCGCTGAGCATTTTGTCCTCGGGAAATATCATATAAGTGGCCGACAAGTTTATACTGATTTTCTAGATCCTTTACTTGTCGATTTATTTCAATCACCTGATTATATATTTCTTTATTTTCTTTCTGCTTTATTAACATATTTGTATGTTCTTCCTGCAATTTATCTGCTTCTTCAATAATTGTCTTAAGTTTGTTTTGAAGATCTTCCGTGTTCGGAATGGTAATATCTTTAAGCGTCTCTTCTAAATCCCTTAATCGATCGGAAACAGACCGACATTCTTCTCGGTAAGCTTGGACTGATGCTTTTAACTTTTCCACTTCCTTTTCCAACAATTTACTATCTGAATAAGAGCGATAGGTTGGAAATCCTTGCTTTGTCATGCTTTCTAAAAAAATCTCTCTTTCTGTCTGCAAGCTATCAGTTAGCTGTTTGATTTGTTTTTGTACGCTTTCAAACCGAACGGATTCTTTTTGCCAATTTTCTTTCGTCATCTGTACTTTTTCTTGCGCTAACTTAAATTGAGCTTCTAACTTCTCTAACTGAAGCGAACTTTCCTTCCATACTGTTTTATACTGTGATAGAACACGCAGTTCAGCTGGAATGACATCTTTCATATTTTTCCATGTCGTATTATGTTCCGTATATTGGATAGTAGTATCTCGCATCGCTACTGCAATTTTTTCAAGCTCAGATTGCAATTCCTGATACTCGCGCTCAGCACTAACAAGAGATTGTTCCATCTTATCTCTTTCTGTCAATTGTTCCTCAAGTCTCTTCTGTTCGGTCTCAATTCTGTGAAGTTCGCTTTTAATCGTATTTACTGCTATCGTACTCTCTTCATTAGTAAAAGCTGGGTAAACATCTTTCACTTTCATTAGCTTATTTTGGGCATCTTCCGCTAATAATTTCCATTGCGTATTTGCTTCAAGCCAAGCCGCTTCTGCTTTTGCTTTTTCCTTTTCTATTGCTTCAAAATCCTTTTTCGCATTCTTACGGTCTTCCTCCGTCGCATTATCATCGTGATTCCTATTTATTGCCGGATCAGGATGATGAACACTTCCACATACCGGACAAGCCTCATCTTGCTTTAAGCTGCTCGCTAAAATAGATGATTGATTAATAAGCCATTTTTTTTCTAGCTCTTCTACTAATCCTTTTGCATCTTCTACTCTTCTTAATGTATTATCTAGCAATTTTTTCTTTGCTTCTGCATCTTCCTTTTGTCTCATCCCGCGATTAAGTACTTCTAAATAATCATTCATTTTCTCTAAAATAGATTGTAAATTCCGAAGCTTGTCTTTGTTTTCTAGCAGCATTTCCTTTATCCCGTCTAACTGCTTTAAACGTTCTTTCATATTTTGTATCCTTACTTCTTTCTCTTTTCGTTGAGTTTGAAGTAATTTTTCCTTGTCACCTATACTATCTAAATCTTTTTTTATCGTTCTTAGTTTTCCTTCTACTTCCGCGAAACGAAAGACATCCTTCTCCATATTTTTTAAATCGACAAGATAGTCAGCTAACTGTTTACGTTCTACTTCTTTGTCAACCTCTTGTTTAAGTTGTTTTTCTGCCTCCGTTAATTGAATATTAAGCTTTTCCAAGTTGAATTGAATTGTTTTCTCTTCCAAATTTCTGTCATCGATTTGTTTTTTTAAATGGTGGCAAATTTCTTCCTGCTGGGCAAGAAGTGCTGCTTTTTGCGCCTTATTAATTTTATTTTCTTTTTCTGTATATTCCTTCTGTTGACTATTTAGTTCATTTAAACGAGCAGCAAGCTCTTCTTTAAGCTTTATTTGTTTTAATATAGATTCCGCTTCATATAAATGTTGCTTCAAACTATCTCGTTCTTTGTTTTTTCGGTCCAATTTTTTCTGTATTTTTTCTATCTCTGCTCCCATTAATACAATTTCCTGTTCTAACAGGGGAAGAATCGCCACATCATTTTCTCGATCTGATTCCAATTGAGTGATGAGATCCTGATGATAAACTGCCGTTATTTTCGATAAAGCATTAGTACGTAACAGGACTTTTTGTTCCACTTCTTTTTTTAGTGCTTGTGCTTGTTCCCTTAATTTCTCTTCAATCCGCTTATACATTTCCGTATGGAATAATCTCTGTAATATATTTTCTTTTTCTTTGCTATCGGAAGTAAGTAATCTACGAAATTCTCCTTGCGGGATCATGAGAATTTGCCGAAACTGATTGCTGTCAATTTGCATAATCTCCCTAACTTTTTCATCGACATCACGGATAGAGGAGGCAACAAGTTGTTCATTTCCCTCTGCATCAAACGTATATAATTCTGCCTTAGCACCGATAGTTGTATATCCATCTCCTCTTTCCTTTTTCTTCTCTTGCTGAGGTGATCTTGTAATTAAATATCGCTTTTCTTTTAACTTAAATTCAAAACTGACTTCTGTTAACAAGGAGTCTTCAGCAAACTGGCTTCTTAATTCTGGACCATTGCGGTCTTCTCCACTTGCTTTCCCGTATATCGCATAACTAATTCCGTCAAAAATCGTTGTTTTCCCAGATCCAGTTTTTCCAGAAATAACAAACATAGTACGATTTCCTAAAACAGTAAAATCAATGACTTCTTTTCGTGCATATGGTCCAAATGCTTGCATCGTTAGCTTTAACGGTCTCATTTAGCACCCTCCTCTCTTAGAACCTGATTAATAACCGAAGTCATCCATTCCTGTTTTTCTTGCGTAAAATCAGCTGTTGTCATTTCTTCATAAAAAGAAGCAAATAACTCTAGTTCGTTTTTTTGAACTTCTTTTTGAACTTGTAAAATACTCTTTTCTTTCCGGTCTTTGTTTTCTATTTTTCTTTCTAAATGAAGGACATTCGGATAGACTTGTCGTAATTTTTGTATCGGATCAAGTATTGCCCCTTCATCAAGTAATGTAATTTTTAGATAATCATCTACTTTTTGCTGCTGATAATAGGAAACGTCTAGCAATTCTTCTAAGTGGCCTTCTAATTCTCGCATATCTCTTTTCGGCATAAGCGTTTGATAATTTTGCGTGAAATTCCCTTTTTCATCTATTTCAATAATAGATACTGACTTCTTTTGGTTTGCCTCGGAAAAAGAGTATTTCATTAGTGATCCTGAGTACTTTACAGTTGGATGATGAATAGCATCTGGACTATGTAAATGTCCCAATGCTGTATAAGAGAAGGGCGCAAATAATTCCGCACCGACACATCCAGATCCGCCTACAGATAATATTCTCTCAGAATCTGTTGTTTTTCCGCCAAGTACAAAACTATGCCCTATGAATACATTTGGCTCATTTACATTTAAATTACTTTCAATCTTGCCGATGATTGCTTTCATAGCATCATGATGATTAAGGATAGTATCGTCCGCTAATAATTTTCTTACCACTACTGGCTCACAGTATGGCACTAAATAAAAATTCACTCCTGAAAATGAAATCGGAATAAAGCTATTTTCTATTTTACCGTTTAAATAAAAACGATTCTTCTGATACCAAGAGCTACCAAAAGATAATCTTTCTGCACTATCATGATTACCGGAAATAGCAAGAATCGGAGTATTTAACTCGACATTAATAAAATATAATACTTCATCCAATAGATTCACTGCATCAGTCGGAGGAATCGAGCGATCATATAAATCACCAGCAATAATAACTGCATCTGGTTTTTCTTTCTCCACTAGTTCCATAAATTGTGCTAGCATAAATCTTTGGTCCTCTGTCATGTATAAACCATGCACTAATTTTCCTAAATGCCAATCGGCTGTATGAATAAATTTCATTACATTCACCTCTATGTTTGAAAAAACTACTTACACTTTTTTTGTATATTCATTATAAATAAAAGAATATATTCTTTTATTATAACAAACTATGAAAAGATGAGGATGTGGGAGAAGGAGTAAATCAATTATTTCTATAAAAGGAGTCATTATTCGTTTGACAGATTATCAAAAGAAAAAGGCCAAACCAATTTTTTGGTCTGACCTTTTATATATGAAGAATAGCTATCCTTATATTTTAGTAACGTTAGCTGCTTGAGGTCCACGAGCACCTTCAACAACTTCAAATGATACGTCTTGGCCTTCTTCTAGAGATTTAAAGCCTTCTACTTGAATCGCTGAGTAGTGTACAAATACGTCATTACCATCTTCAGCTTCAATGAATCCAAACCCTTTTTCTGCATTAAACCATTTTACTTTACCGTTTTTCATGTAAAAAAATCCTCCTAAAAAAGCTTGCTAGCTTCATCTTTAAATTACCATTTTCACGCATAAGCATTTGGCTATTAATCTCTCATTTTAAGTTGTTGATTGAATAAATAACATACTAAATACGTCAATAACGGTTAATGTAAATTTAACATTTTTAACTATTATTGTCAATAGAAAACCCTTTCATTTTTCGGATAATTATAATTTCTGGTCATTTTTTAAGCGATTTACTACTTTTTGATTAATTCTGGTAAACTCTGAATAGATTTTATCATTATATCTAGCTTTGTTTCGATACGATTCAGCAGATAAAAGCTGATAACTATCGGAAACCCTACTTGGCTTATAAATGATATAACCTCATCCACTCTGAACGCCTCCCAATAAAGTTACCTATTACGTTTTAGGTGTATCAATTATTCCCAGCGTAATAGGTAAACTGTTAACTTGCTATTTATACGTTAAATTTCATAATCTGTAATCTTTCTTTCCACTAGTCGAATTCCTTTTACCGCCGTTAAATCACCGTTATTTGAAGTAAAAACTTTGGATGCAATAATACTTTGCATGACAGATAATATTTCTTCAGACTTAACTGGTTCAATCGGACTTTCAAGGGATAATTTTGAACTTTTACCATTATTCGTTTCAAATGTTATCTCTAGTGTTTTTGCCATTATGATTTCTCCTTTCTATTTTTTTCTCTAATGTGTAAATCACTAAGCTTCTACTTCTACAATTTCTGAAATATCATTTCGTTCAACTGAATATAAAGAATAGGTCACTAATGATGCCAGTCCTTGTGCAGCTGCGTAAATTTGTTCTGGAGTAGCTGTTTCATTTAAATTTCTAAACGTCTTTATTACAAGATTCGGATCCCCATTTTCTTTCATCCCATTTAGAAAAGCCAACTTTAAACTTGCTTCATTCCAAAGTGCCTGTGCCATTGCCTCTCACCTCCTTTCAACTATTACATAGAGAGAAAAAGACAAAAAGGACAGTTGTTTTTTTACAAGCATGCTAATAGTACTTTCTGAAATGAGAATGGTTATGTAAACAATCAGATTTTCTCATCATTGCATATGATAATCATGTAAAATAAAGGAGGGAAGATACTTTGGAATGGTTACAGGGTTTTCTACTAGAACATTATTATATATTAGTACCTGTCCTATGGATTATTGGCTATGCGCTTAAACAAACCCCCATTATCTCTGATTGGTTGATCATTTGGATTCTTCTTCTAACCTCCATTTCCTTAGCTGCTTTTGCTTATGGAATGACATTTGAAGCTATAACAAATGGAATTATCGCAACAGGCGTATCTGTATTTGGACACCAGCTTGTAAAACAGACGATTTTTAAGGATAAATCCAAATAGTAATGATGACAAATTAAAGTAGGACTGCTCGATGAAGGATCTATCACGATAAGAGTCGATTTCCTTTTGGCTACTGCAAAAGAATAATCGACTCTATCATTTAAATTTTTGAATCGTTGAATCCACTTATTGTGTTATAAAAAATTAATATAAATTTACATATTATAATTGGAGTGGTCTAGTTGAAGAAAGTTTATATTATAAGACATTGTGAGGCTGAAGGCCAGCTGTCAGAAGCACACCTTACGGATAAAGGATTTAAACAAGCAATAGAAATATCTAATTTTTTTGCTAAAATTAATATCGACCGTATTATTTCGAGTCCTTATAAGCGTGCTATTCAATCGATACAGCCACTTGCAACGCGATTAAATCTGGAGATAGAGATTAATAGAAAATTAACAGAGCGTGTATTAAGCACTGAAAGTCTTTCTGACTGGTTAGATAAATTAAAAGCAACATTTGAAGATATTGAGTTAACATTTAAAGGTGGAGAGTCCAGTCAGGAAGCAATGAAACGAATAGTAAATATTGTAGAAGACGTTTTTAACAGTGAATCTGAAAATACACTTATTGTTACACATGGGAATCTAATGTCATTACTTTTAAATTTTTATAATAAAAATTTCGGGTTTGAGGATTGGCAAAATCTTAGTAATCCTGACATATACCTTTTAAAAAATGTCGGTAATAAAGTAATTTATGAACGTTTATGGAAATAAAAAATAGCATAAGTTCAGGTAGATTATGAATCTTATCATCTGCTTTTGATTAGCCCAAAACCGCGACAAATGTAAGAAACTTGCTGCTGTCTATTAATTCAATCACCTTTATTATTTCTAATCTTTGTATATGTATTGACCTCTTTCTCCATCTCTTTTAGCTAAAAAACTAGCTGGATATGTAATCATCCAGCTAGTTTTTGTGTGTATGTTAATTAGTTGTACTTAAATTCTTTGTTAATTTTTTATAGTTAATAAACATGGCAATTCTCCATGGAACAATCATACAAAAAGCAAGCATCCAAAACATGCCTCCTAATGGGCCAACATCGATGGAACTACTTAGAATAAACTTGGCCACAATTCTAATTGCTAAAAGTCCAAATAATATATAGATAAATGCTTTTGAATTAATTAAATATATATCATTATCTTTTATTTCAAATTTTGTTGTTTTAATTAATAAAAAAGAAAACAAGATTCCAGCAATGGCTGCTTCTAAAATTTCTTGTCCACTAATACGAAAGTATGGAAAAATAAACATTAAAGCTCCAGTACTCATAAAAAAAGGCGGCAATATAATTTTCTTTGGTGAAACTGGCTTTTTAGCCGCTTTCATTCTCATAACCATAAAAAAGACGCCCATAAACACTGCGATACATGTTGAAATTATGACAGAAGTCATAGAAAAACCCCTTTACTAACCTTTTATCAATGCTTTAGAATACTTTTAATCTTACCATTAAGATAAGTACGCTGTCTATTTATATAAATAGACACAAAGAAAAACGGATACGATTATATCATATCCTCTAAAAGCATTTACTATATTTGTTATTTTAAAACTCGATTTATTGCATCTAATACTCGGGTATCATCAAAAGGCTTCACAATAAAATCCTTCGCACCAGCTTCAATTGCTTCTACCACCATTTTTTGCTGGCCCATTGCTGAACACATAATAATTTTTGCCTGGGGAAATTCTTTCTTAATTTCTTTAACTGCGTCTAATCCGTTCATCTCTGGCATTGTAATATCCATTGTGACCAAATCTGGATCCAATTCACGGTATAATCTTATTGCTTCCTTCCCGTTTTCCCCTTCTCCAACAACTTCATGATTCGCTCTAGTTAAAATGTTTGAGAGTGTTAATCTCATAAACTTTGCATCATCCACAATCAATATTCGAGCCATCTTACTTCCTCCTCAACAACCGAAAACACCATATCTAATAGGTAAATAAATTAATAATACCTATCCAATATAGCGAATCTTTATCATAATTTCAATGTATTTCGGCATTATTCTTTACAAATCATGGGATAAAATTATGTAATTCATCCTATTATAAATATCATACTATTGTGCTTATAGAGTATTATAGCGTGGAAAAATGATTAAAAACCTTGAAAATCACCAAAAATTGGTGAGATAACACGTGTTAACCATTTCATTCCGTCTACAAACAATAATATTCCCATCACAATCATAAAAAATCCGCCAATTTTCGTCCACTGCACACTATACTTTTTAAGCATATTCCAATGAGAAATAAAAAAGGATAAAAAAATAAATGGGAGTGCAAATCCGATAATATATGCACCTAAATAAAGTAAGCTTGTTTCTGGATGCAGGCTTGCTAAAGATAGAACTGCTGCTAGAATCGGTCCGTTGCAGGGAGTCCACCCTGCCGCAAAACTTAATCCAATCAAAATAGATCCTAGATAACCAGTTGGTCTTGTCTTAAAAGAAAACCGATATTCTTTCATTAACCATTTAGGCTTTATTAATCCAATGATAGTAAGACCAAAGAATATGATGATAAGTGAACCAATTTTTCTTATCTCTTCTTGATATACTTTAAAATATTCTCCGATCAAGGAGGAACCAAAACCAAGGGCGATAAAAATAATCGAAAACCCTAAAAGAAATAGAATTGTATGTAGAAAACTAGCATTATTAAGTATTTTCCCCTCTTTTAACTCCCCGCTAGACATTCCGGTAATATAGGATAAATAGGCAGGATATAATGGTAAACAGCATGGAGAAATAAAACTCAAAAAACCTGCGCCTAATGCAATAAAAAAATTTATATCTACCACTATTTATCTCTCCTCTCTCCAATTCCTATAACTATATGCTTGTACAGTCTATTTATGTATCTTTGCGATATTTTTGCATTTACTTCCAAAAATAGATATAATTAAGTAAATTAATTTCCACTATTAACATTTATTAAATAACAGAATTTAGACGGAAAGGAAAATTAACCATGCTAAAAAAGCAATTGCTTACTCAAATTGAATTAAAGCGTACAGAGCTTATTGAGATTGCTATGAAACATGGTTTTTCATCTTCCTCAGCCATTATATGCAGTCAAGAATTAGATGTATTACTAAATAAATATAATGAAATAAATCTCAAAAATGAGTTTCCTGCTTTCCGAGAATCAAAAAAACAATGGAATATGTAAAAGAGAAAGAAACAAAAAAACCGAAGTTCATTGCTAAATTAGCGAACTTCGGTTTAATTTTGTACTGCTAAAGCGAAACCAAATATCTATGTTAGTTCCACTTTATCTTCTACTGTCTCTTCAATAGAATCGGCAGCTCCATTTTGTAGTAGATACATTTTATAATACAATCCTTTTTGTTGCAGAAGTTGTTGATGGTTACCCTTTTCCACAATGTTTCCTTTGTGAAGCACTAAGATTAAATCTGCATCTTGAATGGTAGAAAGGCGATGAGCGATGGCGATGGTTGTTCTGCCTTTACGCATTTTCGATAATGCAAGTTGAATAGCTTCTTCCGTTTCTGTATCAATATTGGCTGTTGCTTCATCCAATATTAGTACTTTCGGATTTGTCAAAATGGTTCTCGCAAATGCAATAAGCTGGCGCTGTCCACTTGAAAAAGCAGAACCTCTTTCTACCACTTTATGATTATATTGATCTTCTAGCTTTTCAATGAATTGATTAGCTTGCACAAACTTAGCTGCTTCGATAACTTCTTTCTCCGTTACTTCCTTATTATATAAACGAATATTATCTGTTACTGTTCCATAAAATAGGAATGGATCTTGAAGTACTAACCCCATTTTTTCCCTAAGTTCTCTTTTACTGAAAGACTTTAATGATTTGCCGTCAATCAGAATTTCCCCTTTTCCAAAATCGTAAAACCGCATAAGTAGATTGACAATAGAACTCTTTCCACTTCCTGTATGTCCTACTAATGCAACAGTTTCCCCTTCTTTAGCCGTAAATGAAATGTTTTTCAACACATCTTGTTTCCCATCATAAGAAAAGGTGACATCCTTAAATTCTATCACACCATTTTCAATTTTATTTTTGCTATCAGAAACGAGAGTTGGCTCCATATCTTCTTCATCTAATACGGTAAATACGCGAAAGGCAGATACAATTGCTTGTTGATAAAGTGATAGGCGCATCATCATATTATTGACTGGTTCAAAAAAACGATCTAAATAACTTACAAAGGCATATAATACCCCAATTTCAATCGGATTGTTAAAAGAAGATATTCCAAAATAGCTTAAAACAAGAATAAGCCCAAGTACGTAAACAAGGTCAATGGCAGGTCTGAGGAGTAACCCTTCTAACTTGATATTACGCATTCCTGCTTGATAGTGCTTAGTATTAATATCATCGAACTCATTTTTCAATCTTCTTTCTTGTCTAAATACTTGGATTATATTCATTCCTTGTAAAGATTCACTAAGTTTTGCATTTAATTGGCTTAATCGTTCTCTTATATCTTGGTAGAAGCTTGAGCTATATTTCCGATACGTATAAATAATAAATCCTAAGATTGGCAGTAAAATTAAACAGATTGCCCCAAGCTTAACATTCAAAACAAACATAGCAATAATAATACCGAAAATCATAAATCCGCTTTGAATAAAAGTCGCAAGGACACTGACAAACATATCTTTAATTGCTTCTGTATCATTTGTTACTCTGGAGACGATACTTCCAGCGGGTATTTTGTCAAAATAGCGGAGTCCAAGTGTATGAATCTTCGAAAATATATCAACTCTAAGCTGTTGAATAATATATAAAGCAATTTCTTGAAACTTATATAATTGAAAATACATAATGACTACATTCATTATTTGGATAAAAATATAGGTAATTCCCAAAACAGTTAATGGCTGAACCACTAAATTTCTTGGTGTTAAGTAATCATCTATAAAGACTTTAATTAAGTAGGGTCCTGCTAATTCGCCCAATGTCGATAAAATTAAGAGGCCGAATGCAATCATAACCGCTTTTTTATGTGGTTTTATATAACCTAGTAATCGAAATAATACTTTTCTTTGCTGTTCACTTGTGAGTTTAATTGTTTTATCCATTTGTATCCCCCATGCTTACCATTACTTCTAAAGCCTGGCGATGGTACATTTCTTTATACCAGCCGCTTTCCTTTACAAGCTGTTGATGGTTCCCGCTTTGAATAATTTCCCCTTCATCTAATACGATAATAAGGTCGGCATGTTCAATAGCGCTTAGTCGATGGGAAGTGATAATCGTTGTTTTGCCTTCCCTATTTTCCTTTAGGGCTGTCAAAATATTTTCTTCCGTTTTTGCATCCACTGCTGATAAAGAATCATCCAAAATAAGTATTTCCGGATTCATAAGGAGTGCTCTCGCAATCGAAATACGTTGTTTCTGCCCCCCAGATAAAGATACTCCTCTTTCACCAACTACCGTATTATAACCGTCTGTGAATCCAAGAATATCATCATGAATATTTGCTAATACAGCGGCCTGATGGATTTCTTCCTCTGAAATATTGGGATTAGTAAAGGCAATATTCTCGCGGATACTGGCAGAAAATAGAAAGTGTTCCTGTGGTACATATCCAATGGACACTCGCAATGCATCCAAATCTATTTCTTTTATTTCTGTTCCATTAATCATAATTCTTCCGTCATAATGATCATATTCTCGAAATAACAATTTTAAAAGCGTCGTTTTTCCAGCTCCTGTTTTGCCGACAATCCCTAATGTCTGCCCTCTTTTTAAACAAAAGTGAATATTTTTCAGAACATCGATTTTATGGTTATAAGAGAAAGATTTTAAATCATACACAATATCCCCAGCTGGCGCCGTTGTGATAGCTGTAGGCTTATTGATAATATCGACCTTGGTTTCCAATAATGCCGTAACTCGGTCATATGAAGCTCTCCCTCTCTCCATAATATTAAAAAGCCATCCAAACGCAAGCATTGGCCATATTAACAGACCAAGATAAGTAGTAAAAGAAACGAGCTGTCCTAAACTAAGTTCTCCAGTAATAACATACCGGGATCCAAATACAATTGCCAAAAAGAAAGAAATACTGACAATAATAGATATTGTAGGATCGTATAGGGCATCGACCCTAGCTACTTTAATATTTTTATCAACTACCTCAAGTGAGGACCTGCGAAAGTCTTCGACATCTTCTTTGTCTTGCCCAAAGGTTTTTAGGACTTTTATTCCAGAAATGCTTTCTTGCGTTTTATCATTTAACGATGAAAAAGCAGCCTGGGCTTGATGAAAGTACTTATGTATTAAAGAACCATAATAGCTTGTTAATACAGCCATTAACGGCATTGGCAATAAACATATAAGGGTAAGCTTCCAGCTGATCGTTGTAGCCATTGCAATAATAACAAAGCCACCTGTTGCCAATGAATCTACTAAAGTAAGCACCCCTTGCCCTGCTGTCTGTTGAATCGCCTGTATATCATTTGTTGCATGTGCCATTAAATCTCCAGTACGATTTCGCTGATAGAAAGACTGAGACATTTTTGTAAAATGACTATACAGCTGATTTCTCAATAATCTTCCTAGCTTTACAGCGGACCCGAATATCATTACCCGCCAATAATAACGAAGTACATACATTGCTAATGCCGAAACAATTAAAACGCCTATCCACTGTAATAAATTGCTCCAATTTAACGTTCTGCCTTGAATATGATCAACGACTATCCCAACTATTTTCGGAGGTATCAACTGAAGGATAGCAACTAAAATCAACAGAAAGACCCCACCAAGATAGGATTTCTTCTCCTGTATAAAATACCATTTTAAATTTAAAAAAACTTTCAAACCATACACACCCTCTTATCTATTGGCAACTAAATATGTAAAAATACCCTTCACTAGTTTAGCAAAATATTTAGGAACTGGAAAGAAATTTTATTATATTTTCAAAATATTTAATGGAGTGAAAATATTAGTTCATCTTCCCAGCATTTATTGGTGTTGCTGACATAACACCTCTTATTTTGCTTGAATGGCTTTCTTCTAAATTATTCGCCTCCTTCCCCCTTTGCGAATATACGTTCGTATACATCTTAAGTTTAATATCGTCATAAGTTATCTGTCAACTATAACAGAACTTTCGTTCGAATATTTCGAAACTGATCTACTGAATTTTTTATTTCCCTGACGGAAATTTCAGAATTTATGATATAATTTAAAGGATATTGTTTTAGATTGATTTTTCAAATTGTATAAAAGGGGGCGTTCATTATGATGAATAGAAAATTGATGATAGTTAACAAAATCCAAGGGGAAACGCCTAATTAATAATAGGATGGATTCCCGATTTTGAGAGGGGAAAAGAATTGAATCCTGTAGATGTAAAGCTTGTTAGCTTAAATGAAAATAATTGGTATAGATGTTGTGAATTGAAAGTTTCCGAGGAACAAGAAAAATATATCGAACCAAATGCTATTTCCATCGCCCAGTTCAAGTTTGAACCTACTTTACAACCATATGCCATCTATTTTGCGGAGAAAATAGTAGGTTTCTTAATGTTTAACACTGTAAAAGAGGAACTAGATGGTAAGGATATACAGAATAATGGTTGACAGAGAATAATCAAGGAAAAGGCATTGGCCAAGCAGCTACTCTATTAATGATAGATGAAATGAAGAAACTAGCCACTGTAGAAAAAATTGCCGTTGGCTACCATCCTGAAAATAAATCTGCACATCACTTATATTCCCGTTTAGGTTTTCAAGATTTAGGGAACAGATTCGGCAAAGAAATGGCTGTTATCAAAAATATTGTGATTAAATGAAGGCATAGCTGATATATATGTAATCCCACAGAATTAAAGCCGAACAATTACAAGTTTTTTGTGATTGTTCGGCTTATTTAATCACTTAAAAAGCGCAATTTCCAGCTGCAATAGAGCAAGGCTGTCTTCATTAGGTATCTTTCACATGATTGATGAATCTACTGAACTTTTTGTCATATTTTGCGGTTTCCGGGGAAATGATAAGTTGATTCCATCATGTCTTGTCGTCCTCAGCCTTGAAATTTTGTCTTCTTTTTATTGAATTTTTATCAAAATACAAATAAACCACTTTCTTCATATTTAATCAGAAAAAAGTGGTTTAGAAATTTTGATGAGAATTACCATTTATTTATAAATAATGACAGAATCCTCTCTTATCAAAACAGAAAAATAGGCTTTCTTTAAAGCTTGTCCTATTATTTCCCTTGTTGTTTGTTCATTGCTGTCATCATTTGATTGATTTTCTTTTGAGAAGGTTTCATAAAAAATCAATTATAATCTATAAAAATGTTGATATACCAAGGTTTTATTATCTATTCAATTCTACTAATCTATTATGAAAAATATACCACGATTAATATAGCTTGCCCATAGAGACCTTAAAAAACTGACTAACTTTTATTTATTTTTCTTTTTAACAAGAAATAGACGGTATTGTGATTTTGATAACACCTTCAGAATTTTATTCTCGTGTCCTTAAAAAGCATTCCCTATATCTTTTAACATATTCAATATTAACGGACTGATTTGAATCAATACATAACCTAATCCAACATTCATTATCAAACTCCATCCCTTCTCACTCTTTCCAAGCATAAAAAAGAAACATCCACCTACAATAATTACTGAAGCAACTGAAATAGATAGCGCAACTAGGACATCAACTAACGGATCTAAAGCATGTGCTAGTGCTTCCATTGTAGTATGACCAGCAAACTCAGTAGCTGCATTAACTGGAACAGATGCAGGTCTAGCAGCAAAGGCAGATTTAGCTAATAATAAAAGGATTGAGATGGAAGTGCATACTCGCCTAACTACCTTCCTAAATCACTATTTTCACTACTTTTTTTTGGATGCGTAGTATTTATCTTTTTTGTAATTTCTACTCTTATAGTCGTTAAAAGCGATATTCTCCATTATAATCTTTCCCTTTAAGTAACCCCGATTCAAAATTGAATCCGGCTGATTTCTAATAGTTACTTTTATAATTATAAGTTGACATCTTTTTTTATTAAGTGTCCATATTAACATTTAAAACATACTTTATCCATTGTTTTTATGTTATTTTCAAAACAAAAAGCCCTGAATGGGCTAAAGAGTTAAAATCCCTGTTTTAAATAAAGAGAATTAATAATCTTCTATATCCTCTGCATATGAGCTCTCTTCTTTTTCTACTTTCAACCAATTAATAAGACCCTTTTTACCTGGGTAAGACTCATCAAAATATCTAAGACTTTCTAATAGCTCATGACCCTTTTGGGTTAATCTAGCTGGCTTAAGAGAGAAAAAAGTATCGATTCTTAACACTCGTTCTACATACCCTTCCTTTTCCAAAGTAAAAATGAGATTTTCAAACTCTCTTTGTTTATAACCATAATCTTTAGCAGTGGGTAATGATTTTTCATTAATTTCTCTTAAAATGCTGTATATAAACCTCATTATTAATTTCCCCTCCATTATTATATAATAAAAAAAACATATTAGAATCTACCAATTTATGTTATTATTTGATAGAGAGCTCTTGTTATATAATACCATTTTTGGGGGGGATATGAAGAATAATATCAACAAACTATTATTAATAACAATATCCATTGTATTTTTAACCTTTTCAATTTTAACACCAAGTATATCAGCTGAAACCTATACAAAAGAAATTCAGAACTCTGAAAATTTACAAACCAAAATCACTTACGGATATGCTGATGAAGAAAATTCTTCTTTTATAATCACCGAAGAAATAACAACGCTTTCATTAAAGGAAGCTTTAGATTCATGGATTAAAAGTGGTAACGACAAAAATGCTTCATATGAATTACTACCCTTTGATCCTTCTGAATTAGAAAATATACCAAATATAACTGCTAACTTCCTACCAGAGTATACTTTTTTATTAAATTATACTGCAGAAGATGGAAGCATCCAGCAAATAAAGTACTATATAAAATCTGAAATTGGCGAATATGTCGATTTCTCAGAGAAATTTCAAACTTATGCTGTAGATACAATTTTTGACATTGCTGCATTTTCTATATCTCTAAATGAGTATAAGAAAAACAAGACTTTTTGGAATGGATTTTGGGTAGTTACCGATGCAGCGGCTGTTGTTTTTCCAGGAATCCCTGCCGTAAGTGGCGTAAAGCGAATGATAGAAGGAAGTACTACTGTTCTTAAGCCTGCACTTTCAAAAGGTGTTAGAAGATACAGTAGTCTACAAAAAATTTCCCCACCGAAGAATTACAGAGCTAAAGGCTGGGAAAGACATCATATAATTGAAAAAAGATTTGCTAGTAATCTAAATACAACAAGTGGAAGAATGTTGTCTATTTTTATTTCAAAATATCACTATCACTATCATTATCAAATCACTCAAAAGATGAGAAAGAAAATACCCTACCAATTAGAAAAATCTCGAACTAAAAATCAAATTATGCAAGCTCATATCGATGCTTATGGTGAACTGTGGGCAGAGAGTGGTTTCGCAGACGAATATTGGGAGTTTTTATATAAATTTGCTAAAACTAAGCAATATGATTAATTAATATTTTTAGCTGACTTTAGTAGTGAATAAAATACTAAAGTCAGCCATTTCAATATAAGATAAAAGTCTATTGACGATTAATAAAAGACACTGAAATTCAATTGTCTTAAAAAGTGTATTAAAATCATGGTATGTCAACACAAAATTAGACAACTTTTTTAAGGTGTTTCTGTTTATATTCAATAGGGCTTAAATAACCTAACGTTCCATGAATTCGAATGTAATTAAACCAATTCACATAGTCGTATAATTCCCTTGATAATTCTTCTAAACTAGTAAAATGCCTTTCCTTAATAAACTCTGTTTTGATAATTTTAAATGTTGCTTCTGCCACTGCATTATCATAAGGACAGCCTTTCATGCTTAATGATCGCTTTATATCGAAAGTCTCTAAAGCTTCATCTATTAGCTTATTTTTAAATTCATTTCCTTGATCCGTGTGGAAATATCGAATCTTTCTTAAATCCTTCTTAATGGAAGAAAAGGCGCGATATACGAGTGCTGCATCTTTGTTTGGACCGGTACTTTGTCCAATGATTTCTCGATTAAAGAGATCAACAAATACACATACGTATTGCCACTTTTTATCGACCCTTACGTATGTCCAATCACTAACGACCACTGTCATTTCTTCTTCTTGATGAAAAGCACGATTTAATTCATTTTGTTGCTGGGATTCATTGCACTTCTTTGAATGTGGTTTGAATTGAGCCACAGTATAAGAGGAAACAAGCCCTTGTTCCCGCATAATGCGACCGATTCGGCGTCTAGAAACGATAAATCCTTGTTTTTTTAATTCCACTTTTATCTTACGTGTGCCGTAGTTCTGCCGGCTTAAGTAAAAGATTTCGATGATTTTTGAGGTTATATCATCCTCTGACGCTCTTTCTTTGGCTTCATAATAATAGGTGTTTCTTGAAAGCTGTAGGACTTTACACATTGCTGATATCGAGTATTTGTGTTGGTTATTCTTAATTACATTTACTTTCGTCCTAGTATCGGCGCTGCCTGCTTTAAAATATCATTCTCCATTTCAAGTTGCTTGTTTCTTTTCCGAAGTTCCTGAATTTCCTTTTGTTCGGGTGTTAAATTATCCTTTTCTTGAAAGGAACCGGTAGTTTGATGCTGATTAATCCACTTATCTAAGGAAGATGGGGTTAACTCATATTCCCGAATGATATCCTTTCTTGGTTTTCCGTTCAGATATAGTTGCACCATTTGTTGTTTGAATTCTGCAGTAAATGTTCTACGTGCTCTTTTGGTCATGGTAGATTCTCCCCTTATTGTCTTATTGGTATTCTACTTGACCTTAAAATATCTGTCCAACTAAGTGTAGCCTATCCAGTGATACATATACTCTTTTATTACATCCTCTAATAACACAAAAAACCACCTTCCTATTGGTTTAGTTTCCAACAGAATAGGCGGTTTTTAAATAGTTTCATGACAGATTAACCAAAGTCACTTAAAAACTTCTATGATTGTTTCATCTATCGCTAATAATCAAGTTAAATAATAACAGAATCCTCTCTTATCAAAACAGAAAAATAGGCTTTCTTTAAAGCTTGTCCTATTATTTCCCTTGTTGTTTGTTCATTGCTGTCATCATTTGATTGATTTTCTTTTGAGAAGGTTTCATTCCCATTTGCATCATCATCATTTTTAACATTTGTTCATTAATTGGTGGGTTTTTCTTTAAGTAGTTCATCATGTATTTACGCGCAATAAAAAATCCGATAACGATACCGGCGATTAGTGCTACGACAATACTTAACCAAGCGTACCAAGGCATATCTTTTTTCCTCCTTCATGTTGTCTATACTTTAGTGTACTAGACCAGATAATATTATACAATATCTGTTACAGAATTTCTCCATTTTAGACAAAATTTCTTTCCTTAATTGGTTTTAACCAGCCAAATCGGCCATTTTCCACATCAATTGCTAAGAAAGAAGGTTCGTATTTCCGAATAATTTCAAAGAAAATGGATTCCGCATCATAGTAACCCTTTGCTTCTATAAATAAAGAATTATCTTTTATCGTTAATGTTGCACTGCTTAAATTTCCGTTTTCAATATAAAAAGTACCATCTTTATATTGGAAGCTCTTGTTTCTCTGTAAAGCGGAGTATAGTTGATTTTCGATCATCCATCTAGAAATAGGAAGCGTAATAAAATCCACTTGTTTTTGCAGTATCTCCTTTAATGGTCCATCGTTTGTTTTAGTATGGTCCGAAAATAAATTGTAAAACAAACGTTCTCTACCATTATAGTGAATAGCGATTTTTTCTTTAATTAAATACAATTGATATCTTCTCATACTGAATCTTCACCAACCTGTCCACTTCTTTTCCTTCTATTATAAAGAAGGATATCTCCAAGATGTGTCTCAAGGTGTTAAAAAAACAGACTTATTTTGTCGAACGAAGAAAATAGGATGGAATGGAAAATGCGATTCCCCCCATTGGTTGGTGAAGAATCCTTTTCCAGCCATCCTTGACGAGTTAACTTTCTAGTAATGATTTTAACCGTTTGACCACATTGGACACTGTAAATCCATATTCCTCTAGTACTTTATTTCCTGGCGCAGATGCTCCAAATGTTTCGATTGAAAGAACATCTCCTTCCTCTCCAACATATTTATGCCAGCCGAGAGAACTTCCCATTTCGATTGCTAATCTTTTCTTTACGTTTTTTGGAATAACGGCCTCTTTATATTCTTTAGATTGCTGTTCAAAGCGGTCCCATGCTGGTAAACTGACAACAGAAATATTGATTCCGTCTTTTTCTAATTCTTTTTGTGCTTCAACTGCTAAGCCAACTTCTGAACCTGCTGCTATTAATAATGCATCAGGGGTTTCCGTTTTAGAAGGAGAAATAATATATCCACCTTTCGATACACCTTCGTATGCATTATCTTTTGTCCCTTTAATAGTCGGTAAATTTTGTCTAGTTAAGACTAAAGCAGTTGGCTTATTTGTAGACTCAAGTGCAATTTTCCAAGCAGCAGCTGTTTCGTTTCCATCCGCTGGACGAATGACAGAAAGATTAGGCATTGCTCTTAAAGAAGCTAATTGCTCAACAGGTTCATGAGTTGGTCCATCTTCACCTACCGCAATACTATCATGTGTGAAAACATACGTTACTGGTAGTCCCATCAAAGCAGCGAGACGGATCGCAGGTCTTAAATAATCAGAGAATACAAAGAAAGTACCACCAAATATTTTTAATCCCCCATGAAGGGCAATTCCATTCAAAGCTGCGCCCATCGCAAATTCTCTAACGCCAAACCATATGTTTCTTCCTTCAGGCGTTTCAGGAGTAAAATCCTTTCCTCCCTTAATCATTGTATTATTACTTCCAGCTAAATCGGCAGATCCTCCAAGTAAAAATGGCAGCTCTTTTGAAATGCTATTGATTACTTCTCCGGAAGAGGCACGACTTGCTAGACTGCTGCCTTCCTCATATACAGGTATTTGACGATCCCAACCTTGTGGTAAAGTATCTGCTAGAGCAGTTTTTAATTGTTCAGCTAGTTCCGGAAATTCCTTTTCATAATTTGCAAAAAGTTCTTTCCATTCCTGTTCTTTTTTCTCACCATTCATTAAGACTTTTTCTTTAAAATGATTATAAACTTCCTCTGGTACATAAAAGTCTTCATCAAACGTCCAATTATAGGCTTCCTTCGTTAATTTTAACTCCTCAGCACCAAGTGGAGCTCCATGAACTAATGATTTTCCAGCTTTATTTGGTGCACCAAAACCAATAATCGTTTTCACTTCAATTAATGTAGGTTTTGATTGATCTTTCTTTGCTTCTTCTATTGCTTTTGCAATTTGGTCAGTATCATTACCATCATCGACACGAATATATTGCCATCCATACGCTTTAAATCGCTGTTCTACACTTTCGGAAAACGATTTGTCCAAATCACCATCTAAAGAAATATCGTTGGAATCATATAGCACAACTAATTTCCCTAACTGTAAATGTCCAGCTAGAGAAGCCGCTTCTGCAGATACTCCTTCCATTAAGTCCCCATCACCACAAATACTGTATGTAAAGTGATCGACAATTGGATAATTATTTTTATTATATACACCTGCCAAATGTTTTTCTGCAAGTGCCATACCAACGGCCATCGCAATTCCTTGTCCTAAGGGTCCAGTTGTAGCATCCACTCCTGCGGTATGTCCATACTCTGGATGTCCTGGTGTTTTGCTTCCCCACTGTCTAAACCCCTTTAAATCATCAAGGGATAAATCATAGCCTGATAAATGTAATAAGCTATATAGTAAAGCAGAGCCATGTCCTGCAGATAAAACAAAGCGGTCTCGATTAAACCACTCTGGATTTTTAGGGTTATGATTCATAAAAGATGTCCATAAAGTATAAGCCATCGGTGCTGCACCCATCGGCATTCCTGGATGGCCTGATTTAGCTTTTTCGATTGTGTCAATAGAAAGTGTTCTAATTGAAGCAATAGATAAATGATCTAATTTTGTATTCAATGTTCAACATCCTCTCATTTTCTTGATTTTAGTAGCCAATATGATTCTTTTTCTATATATGTACACTAGAAAGAAGCACCACTATATAATTTCGACATTTATTTTGTATTTTACCCATAAATTCCTTTAGAAAACATAAAAAAACCTTAACATATAAATGTTAAGGCTAGAGTTAAAGGGAAAAATTAGTGTAATTTCTTTTTATTTTGAATATCTTTAATCTTTTGAGGTGTTACATCCGTTCCATTTGGATCAAGAATTTTTACATTTTCAATTGTATTTACCATAGTTGAACGAAAATTTTTTAAATAATCTGCGCGTAATTTTGTTTGTTCTTTTGCTTCTTCAAGCGTTAAGCCTGTTTCCTTTTTCTTTTTTGCAAGTTCATTTATACGATCAAGTTTATTTTTAGGATACATATTATACTCCTTTTATTAAATTTTTCATGATTGTGTGATAAGATAACTTGTCTTACCATAGTCAATAACGCACTAACTGTGTGTTTTAATTTAAGCTGTAATAAAATAAAAAAGCCCAGTTTACTTGTAACTGGCTTGATGAAATCCATTATAACATAAATAAAAGCAGTTTCCTATTGAAAAGACTGACATGAAGATTTCTGCATTACTTTTCTTTTCTTTGCTCTATATAGTCTTGATATCTCCTATGAATAGTAGCTTTAGAAAAGCTATAGCCTAATCCTTTTAATGTAGAAGTTATTTCTGCAAAAGTTAACCCATTTTGCTTTAATTTCACCACTTCTTCAATAGGAACATCTATCTTCTGCCTTCCTGAATGATCTCCTAAGTTTTTTAAGTTTCTATCTGGGCGATATCCATTTTCTACAGCTCTTTTCATTCCTCTTTTTATTTTTAAATTATGTATCTTTCGCTGATATTCTTCTACAATACTTACAATTTTTAATACCATTTCATCTGCTTCAGAAAGTGTAAGTTCTCCAGAAGAGGAAACACTATAAACTTTAATATTTTCCTTTAATATACAATGTAAAATCGCTATTCTAGCATTTCCCCTGCCTAATCTTGTCTCATCTTGTATAAGAATAGACGAAATATCCTTTTCCTTTATCCGCGATAAAAGGTCCAATAATCCTTCTCTATCTAAATCGTATCCACTTGCTCTTTCGGAGATTATTTCTTTCACTTCAAAGCCCATTTTACTTGCCAATTGTAATAATTCCTCTTCCTGTCGCTCAAGAGAAGTAGTCTGTTCTTCTTTATCTGTACTTACTCGACAATAGATAATCGCATTCTTTTCCTTATTCATTACTATTATTAGTCCTTTTCTATTATTCTGATGCCAACATTAGTTGATGATCCTCTTCACGTACTGGGATGAGTATTTCTTTTCCTGCCGAAATACTATTTGCAGAGATATTGTTTTGTTGTTCTACCCATTTAATAAATTGTTTTTTTGACATATTATAAGAGCCTGCATATTCATTAGATATTTCCCAGAGAGTTTCCCCATTTTTCACAGTAACGGATACATATTTGCTAGAATCTGCTTCACCCGTATTAATTACAATTATAATACACGCTATAAAACCACAAATTAAAAGAATAATAGTATATGAATATTTTTCCCACAATTTAGACATCTATAATTCCACCTTTTTTTAGAATGTATGTTCGTTTATGAATCTAGTTTAATACGAACAAACGTTTCCTGTCAACAATAAAATAGAACTTATGTTTGTATCCTATTCTTAAACATGCTATAATTATGACAAGAATAAAATAACGAGGTGCATATAATGCAGAAGCTTTCAAAGAGGCAATTAGACATACTAGAATACATAAAAGAAGAAGTAAAGCTAAAAGGATATCCCCCTTCTGTACGTGAGATTGCAGAAGCTGTTGGTCTTGCATCGAGCTCTACGGTTCATGGCCACTTGGCAAGATTAGAAAGTAAAGGATTAATTCGTCGAGATCCAACGAAACCTAGAGCGATTGAGATTTTGGATCTTGAAGAAAGCAATATACCAAAATATAATATTATTAATGTGCCTGTGGTCGGAAAAGTAACAGCGGGTATGCCTATTACAGCAATTGAAAATGTAGAAGAATATTTTCCACTGCCTGAAAGATTAGCACCTAGTGACGAACAAATATTCATGCTCGAAGTTATGGGAGAAAGTATGATTGAGGCTGGAATCTTAGATGGTGATTATGTAATTGTAAGGCAGCAGCATTCAGCTAATAACGGAGATATAGTAGTGGCAATGACAGAGGAAGATGAAGCTACTGTTAAAAGATTCTTTAAAGAACGCGATTTTATTCGCCTTCAGCCAGAGAATAGCACAATGGAACCGATTATCCTGCGAAATGTAAGCATTCTTGGAAAAGTAATTGGTGTATATCGTCATATTCAATAATATTTAAAAGTAGAATGGAAGACTGGAAATAGAGAAGGTTTATCACTATGTGGTAAGCCTTCTTTAACTATGTAATTCCCTTAAAAGCTACTAAATCCTTCTCATATTAAAATTCTAAAACATGTTATTGTGATTATATTGCGCGATTATCCTTTTAGCTAATAAATAAAAGAAATTTGCATCTATTATCCCTACTTTATGTTCAAATAATTTATTTTTGTTCTATCACTCCCAATCTTTACATACATCCACCCACTCCACTGCATTTCCGTAGATATAAAGTTCTTCATTGGTTAATTCAATAGCTGAATTGCTGCTGCCGCAAGCTGGAAAGACCGTACTAAATCGCTTCAATGATTCATCCAAATAGACAGGTAAATCTTCCGTTAAACCAAAAGGACAAACACCGCCTACAGCATGACCAGTTTTTTCTAAAACTTCTTCTGGTGAGAGCATCCTTGGTTTTTCCGAAAAAGCTTGTTTAAATTTTTTATTATCAATTTTGGCATCACCTGCTGCAACAATTAATATCGCATTATTGTCCTTACGAAATGACAATGTTTTTGCAATTCTTTGTGGTTCTACCCCTAATGTTTCAGCAGCCTCTAAAACAGTTGCACTAGATGTTGTAAATATTCGTATATCTTTCTCTCTATTCCATTTACTTAAATATGCTTGTACATTTTCTAACGACAATGATGGCCACCCCTTAAAATTTTCTTAATATTATAAATATATCACTTAACTGTTCTCAGCTCAAATACTGTCACCCTTATAAAATAAAAAAGAGTCCTCTAACTAACAAAGGACACTTTTTATATTGTGTGGCCACAATATAATATAAATGGATTAGAAAGTAATTAGTTTTTTTAATTCCTTAAACCCAATAATATAGCTTGCTGCAATTAGCGCATTAATAAAGAGGATATAAAATAACCCAATAATATAGACTTTGTATTTTTTCCACTTTTTTTTCACGTCTTACCCCACCTTTATAGCTATTAATATCCTCTTTATTGGTAAATTTATGTATACAAAAATAATACTAATAAAAATTTTTCCTATACTCATACTAATTTTATAAAATTCTACTTTAAATCAAGGATAAAAAGTGGTGACATACATGTTTAGTTTTATCTTACACTATCCCAGCAATATTGAAATCGAACAAGAAAAAGAAAAATTAACCCACCTTTCCATCGATCATTGGTTGCAGCATGACTTTTTATCGCCGAACTGGTGGATTCTATTTCTCGCAACCATTATTCCTTATTTTATTTGGTGGAAACTCGTGGATAAAAATCGTTTTTTTGAAATTTTTTCTTATGGAATGGTGTGTGCCACTTTTTGCATGCTCCTTGATGTTATTGGTACTGAGTTTATGCTATGGAGCTATCCAGACAAAATTATCCCCATTATCACCCCTCTAATTCCTGCTAATTTGGTCATCATTCCGATATCAGCTATGATTGTCTATCAATATTTTAGTAATTGGAAACACTTTATGTTAGCAACTTTAGGTTGGTCGATTCTATTTTCTTATATTATTGAACCATTATTTATACTGCGAAAAATGTTTGAATTAGGAGAACATTGGTCCCATACAAGATCCTTTATTGGTTTTATCATACTTGGATTTATCTTGAAAAGTATTTTTGAAAAAATAAAGAAGACACTTCCTAATTAGCCTTTTCTTTTTCATCACATATAATTTTCATTTTTTCGCAAACTAACAAAAGTAATAACCGAAAAAGGAGTGAACAATGATGAAAGATCCTAATGGAAAAGATACAAACCTGCAAGATCGATTAGGTCTAGATGAAGATGAACAAGAAATGAATGGTTTATATGGTATGGCGGAAACAAAAGAAGAAGACGTGCGTCATAACTCGAATACTCAATTAAAACAATAAGTAAAAATGCCCCTGCAGCATACATATTAGGACTACAGGGGTATTTAAACTTATGTTTTCTTTCTTTCTATCGCTTTTAACATTGCAGTTTCAATTTCTTCATAACTTGTACAGCGACATATATTCGATTCTAGCCATTCTTTTATTTTTTCTTTATTAGGATTTTTTTCATTTAGTAGCAGTGCATGGCCGTTCATAATAAAACCTGATGTACAATACCCGCATTGGAAAGCAAATTCCTCGATAAATGTTTGCTGAAGAGGACTATTCTCTAACCCTTCGATTGTTACTACTTCCTTTCCGACTGCTTCCATTGCAAGCATTAAACACGATTTCATCGCCATTTGATCGACCATAATAGTACAAGCTCCACAATCTCCATTGAAACAGCCAGGCTTAGATCCAGTTAAAAATAGATCTTCCCTTAATACAGCTAGCAAAGTTTTATTTGGAGGAATGACTACTAAATGATTTTGCCTGTTGACACGCAGCTTCATCGTCTGCAAATTAGGTTCTTTCTCTCCCATCAATCTACCTCCAGTCGTGCTATTACTTTTTCTAAAAGATCTGTAAGAACAAATATACGGTACTCCTCTGATCCTTCCACATCATTTAAAATGGGAGCAGGCAGATGATTTACGATTTGATCGATACGTTCTTGCCGACTAAGCATTCGATTATTCATTATGTTTTCTAATGTAATGGAACGGAACGGATATGGGCATAAGCCACTAAAGGCCATTCGAATTTCACCATCTATTTCTAAAGCAGCAATTGTAATTAACGGATAACCGGTTTCCCATTGCTGTCTCACTTTAATGGCAATATACTCACGAGATATGTACCTTTTTTCAATAAATGCCTGCACAAATAATTCTCCATTTTTAAGCTGTAATTGCTCATGAAAAACATCATGAATATATTCTGTTCTCAATCCATTTTTGCCAGCAAGCACTAGAATGCTGTCTGTCAAAAGGAACGGTAAAACAGCCTCTCGATAAAAAATAGCACCGCAAATATTCCCCCCGACTGTTATCTTATTTCTCGCTGTATGATCGGCAATTTCTTTGCAGATATCTGTTAATAATGGAAAATGATTTTGATCCTCTATTTCAGTTAGAGTGAGACAGGAACCATAAACAAGATAGTCTTCTTTCAGCTGATGAACAAGGCAAGCTGGAATATCTTTAATATCAATGGCTACATCAATACTTAACTGTTGAATTCTTTGTAATGTAAGGATTTCTGTACCACCAGCGTAATAAGCAGGTTGTCGATTTTCCATCTTGGTTTTGGCAAATTGCGCTAATGCTTGATCGATAGTTGAAGTCTTCCAAAATTCAAAACCCATGTGCTCCCTCCTTTGTCTGTCGCCAGATGGATTCTGGAGTCAAAGGCAACCGGGTCAATTCATGATTAACTGCTTTGGAAAGCGCATTTGCTATTGCTGCAGGAATACCAATCAAACCATGTTCTCCTGCCCCTCTTGCTCCAAAGGGCCCTTCTAAATGAGGAGTTTTAATGATTGCTACCTCATAATTGGGATGTTCGCCAAACCTTAGTGGTCGATAGGTTCGTAATTGCAGATTAAGAAGCCTGCCATTCTTATCAAAGTAAAATGCCTCCCTTCCTGCCCATGCAATCCCCATACTCATTGCTCCTTTTATTTGTCCCAGCGCTCCTTTGTAGTTCAATACTTCGCCTATATCCATAACGGTTATCGCTTTAAGAATTTTGTAGCGAAATGTTTTTGTGTCTATCTCTATTACGACACCTTGTGCTGCGACCGCCCATTCAGGACCAGGATTCCCTGCACCAGTTTCAGGGTCTAAATTCGTTAATCCAGTAAGTGAATAGCTTCCATTTGCAATAATTTGCCCACCTATAGAATTGCCATCTGGATAGGTGTATCCATATACTATATCTTTAAACGGCACTAATTTTTGGGGATTATCTCGTAGATATACTGTTTCATTAGCAACCTCTATGTCATCTTCTGAAGCCCTTAATACAATTGCGCCCATTTTTTTCAGTTGGCGAATAGCATCATCTGCTGCAGCCATTACTGCTCTGCCGGCCATTAACGTACCTCTGCTTGCTACTGTCTTCCAATGTTCTGGTTCTGTTTGTGTATCTACGGTCATTCTTACATGAATTCTCTCCACCTTCATTTTCATCTTCTCTGCTAAAATTTGTGCCAAGACCGTTTTTGTTCCCGTACCTATTTCCACTAATCCGGACATAAGATTGATGCTCCCATCGGAATTAAAGGTAAGAATAACACCTGAACTGACGCTAGGACCAATAGTTGAATTTTTCCAGGTGCATGCGATTCCTTTTGCACGTACTTTATTAGGGGAAATTTCTTCTAATTGTCCTTTTTCCCAATCCATTAATTCATGTAATCGATCAATGCATTTTTCAATATTTCCAACTTTACTGCTTGTTAATAACACTTGTGTTGGTGTGGTATCACCAGGGCGGATTGCATTTATTCTGCGAAACCGAAGAGGATCCATCCTCACTTTTTTTGCCAGCATATCCATTGCTCTTTCAAAAGCAAAATGTACCTCTCCATGACTGAAGCCTCTATAAGGAGCAGGATAAGGATGATTGGTATATACACATAAAGCATCACACCAAACATTCTCTATGTTATAAGGTCCTGTACAATCAACTGCCCCAGCTGTACTAAGGTGTGGTGATTTATCAGCATACGCTCCCCCATCAAATACATATTTCAGTTTTGCAGCGGTTAGTTTTCCGTCCTCTGTACAAGCGAGTTGTATGGTTGCTTCTAGACCGATATGTACTGGTGAAACTGCAAAATCTTCTTCTCTTGTATTAAATAGACGTACTTTTCGCCCGCCGACTGCTCTTGATGCAATAAAAGCAAATATTTCAAGCTGTACAGATGCTTTGCCACCATAGCCACCACCAACAAAGGGAGTTTCTACAACGACCTTTCCTGTTTCCACCTTGAAATCCCTGCTGATAATCTTTTTCACCATATAAGGGGCTTGAGAGCTGGTTACAATTCGGACAATCCCGCTTTCCAAAATTTCACAGAGAGCGGCCCTTGTCTCCATTGCGGCATGATCTGATAAAGGAATGGAAAAATGAGATTCTATTTTGACTTCCCCTTCCTGCAGACCAGCCTGAATATCCCCTTTTCTGATTTTAGTATGATTGATAATATTCGTTCCTTCTACCGGGTATATTCCTTCGTCTTTTGTATAATCAAGCAAATTTTCATGAACAAGTGGCGCGTTTTCTTCTAAACCCTGTAACGGAGAATTTACCACTGGAAGAGGGTCGTATTCAATGTGGATAAGCTGTGCTGCTTTTTTGGCAATAGAAATATTTTCCGCTACAACTAGCGCAATGACTTCCCCGTAATAACGTACTTTATTGAATGCAAGGGCAGGTCGATCAATTACTTCCTCCCCAATTAAAGGAAGATTATCTCCGAGAATAATCGCTCGTACGCCATCTAGCCTTTGTGCTTTCTCTATTTCAATAGAGCGAATATTTGCATGAGCATACGAGCTTTTCACCATTTTCACATGTAAAGCATCACTCGCTAGGTAATCAGCGGTATACCTTGCTCTCCCTGTTACTTTTTCGAGGGATTCTTTTCGAAAAACACTTTTTCCAATATACGTCACAGTGCCCCTCCTCTTCTTTTCCCCGATATTATTCTAGAATAGATTTTATGAGATCATTCAAACATAAAAAACACGGTCAATTATATACAAATCTCTATATGTATATGATTTTATTTTCAAAATATAGATGGTGTAAGCAAAAAACAGGAAATTTTTATGAAGGGTTGAGGAAAATCCGTTAACCATCCCTCTTGTCTACTGAAGAAAATAAACAAATAGAGAACAGTCTATAAATTTAGTAATGGTTAATGAGGAGATGGCTACTATATAATAGTTAAGTGGTTCAAACAATATAATTGAGTACTTTTTTATTCTGTAAGAAAATTTCACCATAAATGTAAGAATAAACAAAGTAACCGGAATACACATAAAAAAATTGCCCAACAAGACGTAAGAGCCTGCAAGCATAAACCAATCGTGGCTGACACGATCCTTCTGTATTCCGGCTGCGATTCACATCGCCATTATCTTTGCAAAATCTATTTAAGCAGATAAATGAAATTAAATTCGTCCTTTTCGGAAAACTATTCAGATTCAAAGAATCCCTTGTTTACAGAGTGTAAGCTTTCCTACTATCTTCTTAATCCCACCCCATCTTTTTACATAAATTGATAATGTGAGCAAGATGGTGACGACCATGCCAGGCGTACGTTCCCACTAATAATTCAATCGACTGCTTTCCATTTTCAGGATGAAAAAATTCTTTTTTCCTGTCTTCTGTAGAAAGAATGGCTCGGAGTAAATATGTCCATCTTTCATGAAGGGAAGAAAGTAATTGGAGCGAGATAGAAATAGGTAGTGCAGAATCGGAGAGCTCTGCCCATTGTGCTTCTTCATACGGTTTAATCGTTGGCTCTTTTTCTGTTATAGTTAACTTTGTTCTGATATATGCATTCATATGGCTATCTGCTACATGGTGCACCACTTGACGAATTGTCCAGCCGCCATCTCGATATGGAGTATCTAACTGCTCCTCCTTTAAAGACACAACTGCTTTTGCAAGTTTATCAGGATACTCCTCCAATTCTGCAAGCCACTGTTGTAAGACTTCTTCGGTAATTTCATCTTGCCATTCAAATAAGCCAATTGGATATTTTTCATCCATATTTTATTCCTCCTCATCGACGTTTTAATTTTGGAACAGCTTATTTCTCCAAAAATAGTAAGATAGAATCTATCTTTGGCTCATATCCAATTTCCATGTAAATCTTATTGGACGTAGGATTTGTTATATCCGTATAGAGACTCGTAGAGGAAAACCCAGAGGATAATAATCGTTGTGTAAGCTCTGCAACACAATTTGATGCATACCCTCTTTTTCGGAATTCCTTTGGTGTATAAACAAAATTTATCGTTATATTATTTTTCGTCGGTCTGCTTGCATTAGCCATGCTGACCACCTGATTATCTACTTCCCAGAAAGCAAGCCGGTTGCTTTCAATTAGTTCTTCTGCCCGTTTAGCAGCTTGGTCGATTTCCAGCGGCTGATTGACCGAAACTGCGAAATCGTAAACCCATTGCTGGATGATGGCCTGATCACTTTTATCCGCCCATCTAAAAATACCAGTTTGATCTGCCTTTTTCTTTAATTCCTTCAATTGATAAATACGTTGATCCATCCCAAGGACAACTTTTAAGCTGCGCAAAGAGGCAATATGCATCGCTATTTCTTCTACAATTGCTTTATCTCCAATTAACCCTGGAATTTCGGTGATGCTTTCATGAATCAACTTGCTGATAAGTGGTAAATCATTAGGCGAAATCCTTTCAAACACAGCGACTATGATTTGTTTTGGATGTGTCTGCAATAACATAAGAATAGGTTGTTCATTATCATATAAGCCGGCCATTACAGTTGGCTTCATATCCTGATTAGCATTCATTAAAATTCCAAGAGGCAACCCATTTACTGCTTCGTCTTTTTCTAAATGTGGAATCATCACTTTCTTGAAATCTTCTAAATCATAAAACTTCTGTACTAGATACATAGCTGTTCTACTCCTATCATGAATATTTTAAGGGATAAAAAATTACGACTGACTTACTTCAATGAACGTTTTAATGGCTGGCGGGGTGTATGTAGTGAATTGATCAAGTAATTGTTTTGGATTAACATCAACTATCGCTATAGAACGGTATTGCTCTTGCAAAAATTCCGCATCCGCCATATGATTAATTAATCCCACAAGTGGATCGTAATAATGATTAATATTCAAAATCCCTAAAGGTTTTTTATGTAATCCAAGCTGAGCCCAAGTAAATATCTCAAAAAATTCTTCCATTGTTCCTGCCCCGCCTGGAAGAGTAATAAAGCCATCTGCAAGCTCTGTCATTTTCGCTTTTCGTTCATGCATGGACTTAACAATAATCAACTCACTTAAAGCTGGATGTGCTATCTCTTTTTCTTGCAAAAAGTCTGGAAGCACACCAATTACTTTTCCTCCTGATTCCACCACACTGTCTGCAATGGCTCCCATTAAACCTACGCATGATCCACCATATACAAGTTCTAATTTTCTTCTTGCTAATTCCTTCCCTAACGCAATTGCTTCTTCCATATATATTGGAGAAGCACCTGTACTTGAACCACAGAACACAGCAATTCTTTTCATCATGATCCCTCCATTTTGAGAATCGTGCAATTTTCTATTCACTACCTTAGTTCAACTAATTGATAAGAATGTTGAAAATGGAAAATTTTTCTCCTTCCTATTATTCTAACTGGATTATCGGCTTAAAAGAAGTCTTATTTTTACTAATTTCCTAATATATTTTTATGATTTTACTTAGATTCATAGCACAGAATAAACAGAAACCTAGTTTTTTAAAAAAAAAAATGAAAAAATAAGTTTATTTGCTTTCAAAATTGGGTAAGTGGAAAAGAAACCATATATAAGTATACCTAATATCAAGGAGGTTTATAATGGCAGAAGGGAAGGTTTTGTATAAAGGCAGAGTGTTCAAAGTTTTATTTTGCTATGATACAGGTTATTGGGAAATTAGGGATATTTATAATGTTTTTAAAGTTGAACTTGTACATAATTCACAGCTTACAAAGTTAGAAGATGTCTGCACACAATAGTTTAATTTTTTTTGATGAAATTAGAACAGTTTTATATTTAGATATAATAGTAAGCGCTATCTAGTTATCTCCCCCTAGATAAATCCCTTTTTAGGGTTATTGATCATTTTACATATTTAACGTTTCTTAATGAACTTGTCCACACCATAGTCGGTTACTTTCATATCATATAGTAAATCTATAGATGGAGGTGACTGATATGTCTGAATATGGAGGCGGATCTGGAAGAAACTTTGCTTTAATCGTCGTATTATTTATTTTATTAATTATCATCGGTGCATCTTATGTAGGCGGTTATTAATAAAGATTGCGAAAAGGCTCAAGAATTGGTATATGTGTGCATGGATATGGCCTTTTTCTTCAATTAAGCAATATATGACTAACACAGCCTTCCATAACCACATAATGTTAGCCTCTTCTTGAGGCTTTTTTGCTTTTATGGAGAATATCTATTCTATTATTTATCAGTGCAAGTTCTTTAATGAAAATGCCTTTTGTTTTTCCTATGTGATTCTTGTCCATTCACTCTTATACATGCTTACATAATATATATTGTAACTAGTAGAAGGAGGTGGCATAAATGTCAGAATATTACGGCGGTGGCAGCGGTTACGGAAGTAACTTCGCTTTAATAGTTGTCTTGTTCATCTTGTTAATTATCGTTGGAGCTTCCTTTTTAGGAAGTTATTAATCCGTAAAAAGAAAGCACGCTTTGTGCTTTCTTTTTCTATGTCCTTCTTTTTGAAATACAAACCCTCTATATACAAAAAGAGCACCTATTTTCAACAGGTGCCCTTTTCTCCTTACCATTAGAAGAATCTTCTTCTTGGTCTGCAATTATTTGAGTTATTGATATCAGATCCACAATCAAAATCTTGTACTACTGTTTCGTTTACTTGTCTTTCTGTTACAGGGAAAAAGTTTTCATTACGGACTACCGTTCTATTTACATTGATGATTTCTGTTGGATGAATATTACGGATTCTGCGTTTATTTGTTGTTGTACGTACAACCGTTTTAGTTGGATGGATGATATCTTCTACTGGGGAAACACGATTAGAACATTTATTGCAATGTTTGTTATGAGCTGAACCACCAACATTATTATTATGACGACCCATTCTCTATCACTCCTTTCAATTATTGAATTTCACTTACAATATATACTATGGAAGGAAACAATGCTTGTTCGAGCTTTTATACTATTCTTTGTCAAAATATGCAGAACTACTAAGAATAAAGTCTATTACTAGAAACGCGGATAATATGTATAGTAAATATGAATATTTTTAATAAAGCCAAACACATAGAAATCGGAGCATTTTATAATATTAGCAAACAAAGCTACTGATTCACTAATTAGAGCAAAAGCTTATAGTTTCACAATCTAATATAATAGATACCCATTTTTATAGACAGAACGATACAAAGCTGAAATATCTTTACTGGCTCCTACATCCATGCCCAAAATTCATTTTTATCTAGTTCATAAAATAAAAAGCAATCTCCTCAAGAGAAAGCTTCTAAGCATACAATGGATATGTCTTTTTAACAAAGGAGGCTGCTAAGATGGAATCCAACTTGAAAATGCGTGGCTGCTTCTTTTTTAGACAATAGGCCTTTATGTATGTGTCTGTGACTCCATACACCAGAATCGTACGCTGGGAGACAGCATTATCCTTTTTCACATAGATAATCTCAATTGGTCTTTTTTCTTTCCGCGCTTTTTCTAATTGCTTTACCATCGTTAACTCCTCCTTCTTTCTTATTATACAAGAACATTTGTTCTTAATCAAGTTATTCACGAACGAATGTTCTTATTAAAAAACTTTTTACTCTTCCAGCGAACATTGTATTATCTTTACTGTTAGAAACTCATTTTAATGAAGACAACCAACTTTCCACATAACAAAGAATAAGATAAAGCAAAATCATGTTGTATGTTTTTTATATTTTTCAAAATGAAGGCGCTTAATATTTATTAATAAACTCCCAAAGAATTTACCCTTCTTTCTTAAGAAGTTAATTTACATCGAACGCTTATTCCATAAAATATAGCTTATTTTCCAATATAATGTAAGACTGTCGGAATACTAAATGAGAACAAAATAATTAAACAAAAAAGTGTGCTGATTAACAAATAGCTATTTGCAAACTTCCCAGACAAAGTAACCCCTTTCAGTTTTGAAAATAGGACAACTATTAAAAAGATTAAGATAGGTAAAAATGAAAATATTACTGCTGCTAATAATGCAGCAGCTAATTGAAAAAACACTAATCCACTCATATATGTAAAAAGCACCTCCTCTTTTTCCATGATTACACTCGTACTATATGATAGATAATACGATTTATTACTTGTTTTCATGAGAACAAGGTTTTCTAACAAAGAAAAGAATAGCCGTTTCTCTTTCCTGTGATACCGTTTACAAAACTAATTATATAATTTCTAATTTCCTCTTATTTACTTATTATCTATCTAATTTATTATACCATTGTACTAAACAAATTTTTGATACTTACTCCCTTTTATAATGGAATAATAAACGCCTATTTCTAATATTTAGAGGTTTGTCTAGATCCGGAAATAATTATTATGATTTTATTGTCATGAGACTACCTCTAGTTAAAATAGCTTTAATTAGGAGGTGTTTCCATTGATTAAATTATTTAGAAAACGATGGATGCTCTTTGATCAAGTAGTGAAACCTTATAAACCTTATGTTACGGTTGATTATGGTGTCATATCTGTATCTCCAAATGACATTATCGGACTTTCTACACCCGTTAACCAAGTAAAGAACAGCGATAAAATTAAAGATCTTCGAAATTCACTGGAACAAAAGGGCTGGCATGATGAATGTCCTGCCGATTTACATTTATATAGGCTTCCGAATGGGAAATATACAGTTGCTTCAGACGGGAATCACCGTACCTATTTAGCCAATCAACTGGAAATACCAAAAATAAAAGCACTGGTTTCACTCCTTATTCCAGAAGGCTATATCCCAGAAAATATCAAAGCAAAAATCGAGGAATATGAACAGAAGGAAAAGGCATACCGTATAGAAGCGGAAAAGCTTAGTAAATCATTGCAAAGTCTTGGAGAAAAACAGAAAAAAGCAAAAGAAGAATTCGCTTATAAAAACTTCTGCAAACTAATAGATGATATGTATAGTAAACGACAATATACGCTCCTTGCATTTGCCCGTTTTTTAAATTTAGTACCAAATGAAGCAGCGGACTAATCCGCTGCTCTTGTGATTACTTCCCTTTGTACTCTTCTTGGTAGACAAAGAGACTATACACAGACCATATTAATAGTCTCCTTAAACTATTATGCTTTTACAGCATCATGATGATGATGGTGATGTTTTTCTTTGTGGTGTTTACCAATAGTGATACTATATTCTGCATTAAAAGGAATATTTAAAATAGTAACAGTTAAATCAACACCGAAAATTGTAAATGGCATAAATTTCACCCCTTTATTAAAAAAATACCTCCAAGCAATCAATTATTTTAATTGCTTGTCCTTTCCCTATATAGTATGAAACGGTGAGACAAATGATTGTGCTATTAATAATTTTTCTATAAAGTAAACCATAAAAAAGACAACTTTATAAAGAAATCAGCAGAACCGCCTTTACTTAAATGTAGTTTCTTGATTTCCCTTATAATTAGTTTATATTGCTCTAATTCGGATGAATATACGAAAATTACCAATTAAAGGAGATTGCAAGGATGGAATCGTTAAGAAAATGAAGTAAGGATAACTTATTTACCGCATACTATTCTGCTGTAAAACTTAAATTATCAAATGAATTTGTAAAAATATTAAAAAATGAAATCACAAAAAAAGACCTCACTAAACTTTAAAAAGATGAATGGTACTTACTTTAATAAGAAGTATCATTTTTTATTATCTTCCTTTCTCTCCAATCTTAATTTGTAAAGATTTGTGTATTTAATAAAATGAAGCAAATATCGGATAAAATAACAGAATAATGTGATAATAATAAAAAGGAGGGATATAACGGCAAATAAGGGGCTATCCCTTGAGACTGGCACAAGGATTCCAACCATACAAAAGAGAAAGTGCGTTGAAATCATCCGCTGGCTTAATACACAACGCTACCATGAAAATACTTTGGAACCGTAGCCCTCTTCCGCTTTTGTCCAAGCTCTTTTTTCTCTTTCATTAGCAGTATTACCATTCATCAAATGTTAACATATTCAGCTGTTAATCCTATCAGCCTCCACCCTCATTAACCTCTTATCCTTTTCCAAATACCAATGTACTTTTTTCAATAAATATAGTTTTTATACTTTTATTTCTTTCTCATAACAGTCTTGTTATAATAAAAAAAGATTCATATGAAGGGACTGAATTATGCACAGATATCAATATATAACCCCAAACTAAACTTTATAAAATGGAGGGAAAAATATTGATTACAGAATTACACACTACAAGACTATTATTAAGAAAAATGAGAGCCTCAGATTCAACTAGTTTATTTCCGATTTGGTCGGATCCTGAAGTGACAAAATTTATGAATATCGACAGTTTCACAGAGGAAAGTCAAGCTAAAGAAATGATTTTTTTCTTAGATGAGCTATCAAAGGAAGATAAAGCCATTCGCTACGCCACCATTGAGCTGGAATCAAACCAAATTATCGGCTCTTGCGGCTTTAATTTTATTGATTTTGAGAATGAGAAAGCGGAAATAGGATACGAATTAAGCAAACTCTATTGGGGACAAGGATATGCCAAAGAAGCAATTTCATGTTTAATTCAATCTGCTTTTACTGATTTACACCTAAATAGAATAGAAGCTAAAATTGAACCTGATAATATTAATTCAATCAAACTTATAGAAAAATTATCTTTCACTTACGAAGGAACTTTAAGAAAAGCGGAAAAGGCTAAGAATCGTTTTATTGATCTTAGGTTGTATTCACTTTTAGCTACAGATTAATCAAATTCCTTCAAAAGCAGAGTGATATATCATGCTCAGCTTTTGAAGGATCATTTATGTTTCTTCTGCTTTCAAACTTCTTTTAGCCAATAAGCAATGGCCCCTAAAAAGAGGCTTACTTTATTTTCTTCCCATATTATTACTGTAACAACCGTTATATATCCCTTGAACTTTTATTTTTTGAAGAAAATTTCCTATTAAGCCATTGTTCCAAATCCTCATAATAGGCTAAAAATTGATTAGTCAACTTTAATTTCGGTAAAGTCACATAAACTAAAATGGATGACATTGCCGCAATGATTGCCCCTACCAAAACATCCATTGGATAATGAACGCCTACCCATATACGCGATACCCCGACAATAAAAGCAAGCATAACCCATATCAACCAAAGCCCTCTTTTAAATAAATAAAAGGATAGACAAATGGAAAAAAATAAAATTGTATGATCGCTTGGAAAAGAATTATCCACAGCCTTTTCAATCAATTTATTTACATGTAATAACTCTTCAAAAGGTTGATAATTTGAATGTAGTATTCCAGCTATTTTCCCTCCAATTTCTGCAAATATGAAACTAACCATGGCGCAAAATACCATCATCCTATTTTTCTTCTTGCTATTGAACCAAAGCATCAAAGTTACAATAGCTAAGCAATACACCATATACTCGGCAATGAATATCATTGGTATATTCAAAAAAGTGTATTGCTTTCCTAAATCATTAATGTACCTAAATAAATGAATATTAACCTCTGAAAAAATCATATCTACCATAATCCTCTCTTTTGATATACTATGACTTTAATTTAAGGTAATATATAAATTTTCTCCTTCAAATTAGATAACATTGTGCCTTATAAACGAACAGTACTGTAATTTAAGTGTGACAATTATGTTTGATTTATACTGAATTATTCAAAAGAGAGTAAACAAAGGACGTTATTTTTCAGCTGCAGCTTGATCTTTTTCCTCCTTTGAATGAAACACAGCAAGTATTACATATAATAAAAAAGACTTGATTATAAAAATATCAAGTCATAAAGGATCGAATATAAGCATATGGACACCAAGGTGATCTGTCTCATGAGAAGACAAACAGAAAAGCTACATATTTTTATTGATGACTGAAATTGTACCTAAATCCACATGGAGGAACTGCAATAATGTAGAAAGTGGTATAAAATCCTCTTTGGAGTTTCTTTGCATGTAAAAAGCATCCACTGGATGCTTTTTATACTTTAAATCCTATTTACTATTTCTGAATATTTTTTAAATAATTCTTCAATTTCTTCTGGCCTTATATCATCTCCAAAAAAATCTGCCTGTTTCACATGTAAGGCTAGTAACTCCATAATCATATCGTACTTATTTCTTCCAGTAGTTTTTAACTCCATCTTTGCACCTCCCTCCCTTTCATTATTAAAGAAAAGAAATTAATGGACAATCTATATATTTCGTCATTTTTCGACATAAATCTTCTTACCTATTTTTTAAGGTTGATTCTAAAAGGTGCTCGCAATTAATGGGGAAGCTGCAGTATGTTACGATTAACAAGGTAGTGGGGAATTGATACGATTTCTTGTATAAAACAATTATATATGCATTTCACATTTTTCTTTGCCACCACATTTGGTTATCTTATGTAATACTGGGAAAGTAGCTGTCTTTGTATACTCTAATCTTTTTTTATGTTAGGGTAAAGCTATCATTAAAACTAAATTTCATATATCAATTATTTAATTAAGGACATGAATTTATTTTTTTTGAAATAAAAAACAAAGGATGATTTGTTGAATAAAATAATAACGTTCCGCCAAAAGGTAATATACAATGGTAGAATTCACTTTTGCTTTTCAGATTTTGATGAAAATGGGCTCATAGAAATAATTGATCCAAAAACGAAATCAATTTTCTTAACACAACTTGAATGTCTTATATATAGGGTAAAATAAGCTATCCATTTAACTTGATTGTTTTTTCATGCTCTTACACTTCCTTTTCCTTGCGAACATTTTTCAACTGCACTGTTTCCCTTGCCTTTTTTCTAATATTAATGTTTTTGCTGAAAGTAGAATCTTGGCTTGTAGTATTTGCTGCTACTTCCTTTACAAATCAGCATCATCATTCAAATTATTAGATATAGGAAAAATAAAGAAATATTATATGGATAAGAGGATACTGAATTTCCTAACTGAATCTATTTCACTTCTTCTTTATCTCACAAAGAAGGATGTGTTCCTAAACAAATTCTACCTTTCTCCGACCTTACTAATAATACTTATAAATGGACAGTAAGACAAGTTAAGGTAGTAAACTAACAAGCAAAAGCCCTAACGAAAGGTTGCTTGCTAATTCTTTATTTTCTAATAAATTAATACATTGATGCTTATTAATCTCATAAATAGCCTCTTTTTGTTCTGCTTCTGTCTGACAAAACCCATTTTCATTTTAGACAAACATTTTCTGGAACAAATTAACATAAGATATCTAAAAGTAAAAGGAGGTAAACTATGTCTTCTGAAGTTATTACAGGGCTTGACGGTCCAATATATCACGGCACTACATTTTTTCAAGCTGGTCCTTGGAATCAGCCTTTGCATTGCCAGAATAATATGTGTCATGTTCACTATTCCCACGGAGTTATCAATTTGAAATATCCCCCTTATCATTCAACTACTTATCCTTATCCACAATTTCTAGGATCTTATGTTCCAGGTGTACCAGGTTTTACTACGCCTTTTCACGCTCATTCTAGAAATAATTCTTATTCATTCATTGAGAAGGCAATTGATGGTGAGTATTCTGCCATTTCTTGTTACCAGCATCTGATTAACCTAGCACCATCAAAAGAAATCAAGGAAAGAATCACGGAAATTAGAAATGATGAAATGCGACACTTCAGAACTTTTTCGAATTTATATACACAATTGACGGGGAAGAACCATCAACCCAAAATGATAGGAAATTGCCCAAAACAGTTTAACGCTGGAATAGACTTTGCATTTAAAGATGAACAAGAGACCGTTGATTTTTACTTAGAGACTGCCTCCAAAACTGATAATCTAAAAATTAAAGAAGCATTTATCAGAGCAGCCCATGATGAACAAAATCATGCAGTTTGGTTTCTTTATTTTTTAAATAAACGCGTAAGCTAGGATAATCACCTAGCTTTTTTATTGGATTGGCAAACTATCCTTTTAATTTTCCGTCTTAATAAAATTTCGTCTATTCCATCTAAAAAGCCTTGGTATAAAAATACCAAGGCTTTTATCATTAATACATTTCCAGATACTGGTCGCGCTCCCATGGGGGCACTTGGACACGGAACATATACTATCTCATAATAGTGGGTAAAAGTTCATATAAATACAGAAGTTTTACGCTTTCCTTTTTATCTCATAATAGATAATATAAAAGATGTTAAAAGTGAAGTAGATAGAATAATCGTGGAATATAACCATTATCGTTATCCATGGGGATTAAATAAAATGACCCCAGTACAATACCGGGACCATCTAATTGCTGCTTAGCACTTTTTTAAACTGTCTATAAAATGGGGACAGTTCAATTAGGAACGCTTTTATATTTTTATTTTAGTTTCATATTAGCCAAAACAAAATAATTGTCATACCAAACTGCCTTACTATCTGTTTTAATTTCAAGCTTTTTAACACCTTTAACGGATATAGACATATTAATTGGTAAGTCACCCGCATTAAAGTTATACTCTTTGATTAATTTACCATCACCATAAAATGCAATATGGCCAGGAATTTGACCACCATCTTGTAAACCTAGCATACCAGAGATAGATGAGTACTTCCCTTGAAGGTTAAAGTCATATACGTTGCTCTCGTTATCGTTTGCAACATAGAATGCATAACCTTTGGAATATTTATTCCCTCCTGTTTTTAAAGCCCAATCTTCATTGGTATATGAGCTACCAGTTTGATGATATGGTTCCTCAAAAACATCAGACATATAAACTCCATTTGTACCTTCACCTAAGTACCAAGTTTTCACTTTACTATTATAAGAAGTACCAACATTATACATTGAACCTAATAGTTGAACAGGAGCGTAAGGTACACCATTGTAGTTAACTAAGACAGGAACCGATTTACTTGATATTGTTGTATTACCGCTTTTGGTATTACCAAGATAACTTAACTTAGCGTCAAGAGGTTGAATTACTTTAGCCTTTAGGCTTTTAATTTCTTTATCACGAGATGCTACCTTATCTTTTTGGCTTTTTATTTCTTTATCTTTACTTGATATAGTTGATTTTAACCTTTTTATTTCTTTATCCTTAGAAGCTACATTACCCTTTTGTTTTTTTATTTCTTTATCCCTGCTGGAAACTTTTGATTTTAAATCCTTTATTTCTTTGTCTTTTGAAGAGACTTGTTTTTTCAACTTGCTATTTTCCGCTTTTAAATCTTTAACTTGCTTTTCTAATGATGACTTTGAAGCTGCATCTACAGTGCTACTAAATGTAACAAATGTACCCAATGTGAGTACAAATGCCATTAGAAACATTAATACTTTTCTGTTTTTCACTAATTCTCCCCCTTTATGTATATATACCTATGACTAAAGTATTATATTATATCCATTCTATAAAATCAACCATATTTTTCTATAAAAATACATATCCTAGCAAGCTAAAAAAACCCCCTAATGAGGAACGCTTCTCTTTGAATATTTTCTTAATGATATAAATTTAATATGTATAAATGCAAACAATTTAAACTTAATAGAAAATAATTGTTTGTATTTTTTTAATTTTATTGAAACATTTTTTCATCTTTCGTATTTATCACTATCTTACATAAAAGGATGGTTAAGAATACTTATGTCATATTTACAATTTAGTGAGGTTTTTATAAAAAATATTCGAGAGCAATTGAATGCAGACTTCTTTGTCTCAAAGGACTTCGTGATAGAAACTAATTATTTTTCACCTAAAGCAAAACATCTTTACATAATTTATAAGTATCAGAAAAATTATGAATTTACGCTACGCTATTTTTTGGGTAATGATTCATTTTCCATCACAATGCAGCTTGGTGATATTATCTTGAAAGCATATTGAGAAGAGCCGAGTTACCTCAAATAGCGATTCATGCCCTTAGGGATCCTCATGCAGTTTTATTATTAGAAGCTGGGGCAACTATAGAATATGTACAAAAAAGACTTGGTCATAAAAACTACCAAGTCACTGTAGATACCTATTCACATATAACTAAAAATATTGAAGAAAATTCTTTATCCAAGTTTGAAAATCATATAAATAATGTACTCGGAAAAATTTAATTTCATGGGCGTTTTATGGATGTTCGTTATTCTGACCAATAACTAACCATTTCCACCCATGAAATAATTTAGCTTAAACCTTTAAGATAAATGACTTTTACTAATTAATACATTTCCATATACTGGTCGCGCTCCCATGGGTGCACTTGGACACGGAACATATCCCATTCAATCTCTTTTGCTTCTACAAAATGATCAAAGATATGCTCTCCTAGAGCGTCAATCATTGTTTCATTTTGCTTTAGCTCATCTAATGCTTGCGCTAATGTTGATGGTAAATCAACAATGCCTTCCGCAATTCTTTCTTCTTTGCTCATAATGTAGATATTTCGATCTACTGGAGCAGGAGGAGTCATTTGGTTTTCGATTCCGTCTAAACCTGCTTTTAATAAAGCTGCCATTGCTAAGTATGGGTTAGCAGCTGGATCTACACTACGTACTTCTACACGAGTGCTTAAGCCACGTGAAGCTGGAATACGCATTAGTGGAGAACGGTTTCTAGCAGACCATGCAACATAGCAAGGTGCTTCGTAACCAGGCACTAGACGCTTATATGAGTTTACAGTCGGGTTAGTAATGGCGGTAAAGCTAGTAGCATGTTTACCAATACCAGCGATAAATTGCAATGCTGTTTCGCTTAATTCTAATTCACCTTTTGGATCATAGAAAACATTTTCGCCATTTTTGAATAGTGAAAGGTTGCAGTGCATACCTGAACCATTCACACCAAATAATGGTTTTGGCATAAATGTCGCATGAAGACCATGCTTACGAGCAATGGTTTTAACAACTAATTTAAATGTTTGAATTTGATCACAAGCTGTAATTGCATCCGCGTATTTAAAGTCAATTTCATGCTGTCCTGGTGCTACTTCATGGTGAGATGCTTCAATTTCAAAGCCCATCTCTTCCAATTCTAACACGATATCACGACGACAGTTTTCGCCTAAGTCTGTTGGTGCTAAATCGAAGTAACCACCATTATCATTAAGTTCTAAAGAAGGTGCGCCTTTTTCATCCAATTTGAATAAGAAAAATTCCGGCTCAGGCCCAAGATTGAAATCAGTGAATCCCAGCTCTTCCATCTCTTTCAAGACTCTTCTAAGATTATTACGAGGATCTCCTTCAAATGGTGTTCCATCTGGATTATAAATATCACAAATCAAACGTGCCACTTTTCCTTTTTCTGCAGTCCATGGGAATACAACCCAAGTGTTTAGATCAGGATATAGGTACATATCGGATTCTTCAATACGTACAAAACCTTCGATAGAAGAACCATCAAACATCATTTTATTATCCAAAGCCTTATCTAACTGACTAATTGGAATTTCCACGTTTTTGATTGTTCCTAGGATATCCGTGAACTGTAAACGGATAAATTTCACATTACTTTCACTTGCAAACCTTTTGATATCTTCTTTAGTGTAATTTTTAGCCACGACTATTCCTCCACTCCCTACTTTTCTTCTTATCTATTTTTGAAAATAACGAGACATGTCTCCTTGTCTCATAGAGGGACGATGAGTATCATTAAAGCGACCTGCATTTAATAATTCTTTGCGCAATAATTTACGCAAATCCTCATCCGATAATTCTCTGCGTGCTTTTTCTGCTTCTTTCTTTACTTCATCTGTCAGCACTTGTTTTTCTTGAACAGAGAATATTTGTTTAATTCCAGCAAGGTTTACTCCTTGATCAATTAGATCTTTAATCTCCAATAACTTATCAATATCCGATAATGAAAAAAGTCTTCTATTGCCATCCGATCTTGCTGGAGCCACTAATTCGTGTTCTTCATAGTAACGAATTTGTCGAGCGGATAGCTCTGTTAATTGCATGACAATACTTATTGGAAAAAGAGGCATCGATCGACGAATTTGACTACCAGACATGGCATTCGGCTCCTTTAAAATGATTTAATCCCCTTCATTATATGATTGGGGAAAAAAGATGTCAACTAATGTTACAATTTCTTCCCAACCGATGTAACGGATTGTTATACTCAAATAGTAATCAGTTTTTGTTCTAATAATCGATTAATGGCAATACATATAGCAATTTTAACATGCGAGTATGTTAATCCCCCTTGAACGTAAGCAACATATGGAGGCCGGATAGGTCCATCTGCCGTTAATTCAATACTTGCACCTTGAATAAAAGTCCCAGCTGCCATGATGACATCATCTTCATATCCTGGCATGTAATTAGGATATGCCGTTACGTGGGAGTTTATCGGCGAAGCATATTGAATCGCTTGGCAAAAAGCAATCATTTTGTCTTTATCATCAAATTGAACAGATTGAATAAGGTCTGTTCTTTTGGCATTCCAGCTGGGCGAAGAATTCATCCCCAATTTCTCCAGCATAGCTGCTGTGAAAATTGCTCCTTTTAAGCTTTGCCCAACAACATGTGGGGCAAGAAAGAAACCTTGATACATTTCTTGTAAACTGTAAAGAGAAGCTCCTGCCTCTGCACCAATACCTGGAGATGTCATGCGATAAGAACAAGCTTTTACGAATTCCTCTTTTCCGACAATGTAACCACCTGTTTTAGCAATTCCCCCACCAGGGTTTTTGATTAAAGAACCTGCCATTAAATCAGCGCCGACATGGCACGGCTCCATATCTTCCACAAATTCCCCGTAGCAATTATCAACAAATACAACCACATCACTTTTTATTTCTTTAACAAAAGCAATCATCTTTTCAATTTCTTCAATGGCAAAGGAAGGTCTCGTTGCATAGCCCTTTGAACGCTGTATACCAATCATTTTCGTATTTGCATGAATAGACGCAGCGATTTTTTCATAATCTGGCTGTCCATCTGGAAGTAAATCAACACTGTTGTAGTCGATATTAAACTCACGCAGTGACCCTGTCCCTTCCCCTCTTAACCCAACAATTTCTTCTAATGTGTCATACGGTTTCCCTGTAATATATAGAAGCTCATCGCCTGGTCGAAGGATTCCAAATAGCGCTGTACTGATAGCATGTGTTCCTGAAATAATTTGCGGTCTCACTAAACCAGCTTCCCCGCCAAACACTTCTGCATAAATACTTTCCAATGTATCGCGGCCAATATCATCATATCCATACCCAGTGGACGGAATAAAATGTGATTCACTTACCTTGTGATTTTGAAAGCTTGCTAAGACACGAAATTGATTGGAATCAATTCTTTTATCGATTGATTGATGTACTTCCTTTATTTGTTGTTCCACTTCCATTACTAATGATTCTAGCTGTGTTCCATATGTTAACTGCGTATACATTTATTTCTCCCATTCCTCTTTTTCTATCGACCTTTTATAGTTTAAAATAGCATGTTCTTTAAACGCATACCCTTTACACAAATAGTTTTGCGTTTCTTCATCAAAAATTAAGCTGCGCAGGACTGTTTCATTTTTTAGCTGCGACAATAATTTCCCATTATTACTTTCAACCGTTGTTTCATAATATTCCATGTTTTCCATCATCATTTGTTCAATTGTCTGCTTCAGCTGTTCCCGATCTTCTTTATTAAAAGCACTGATTAAAATACTTTCTGTTTTGGATGTAGGGACAAATTTTGGATGCACTAAATCTTTTTTATTATAGACCGTTAAATGCGGAATTGCGGGTATTTCCAAATCTTCAAGTAATTTATGTACGGTTTCCTCATGCTGATAATATTCCTCATTAGAGCTATCCACAACGTGAAGCAATAAATCTGCTTCTCGTACCTCTTCTAAAGTAGAACGGAAAGCAGCAACTAATGTTGTTGGCAAATCTTGAATAAATCCTACTGTATCCGTAATCAGTGCTGAAAATCCGCTTGGCAGTATAATTTTGCGTGTCATTGGATCTAAAGTTGCAAACAAAATATCTTCTTCAAATGAATCTGCTTCCGAAAGGCGATTAAATAGTGTCGATTTCCCGGCATTTGTATATCCAACTAAAGCAATTTGGAATGCTCGGTTTTTCTTTCTTCTCTCCCGATAGCGATCGCGATGCTCGACAATCACGCTTAATTGCGTTTTAATATCGTCAATTCTCCGTCTAATGTGCCTTCTATCTGACTCAAGCTTTGTTTCACCAGGACCTCTTGTCCCAATCCCCGCTCCTAGTCTCGATAATTGCAGACCTTGTCCGCCCAAACGCGGCAATAAGTATTGTAATTGAGCAAGCTCTACTTGAAGCTTTCCTTCTTTCGATCTTGCTCGGGATGCGAAAATATCTAAAATTAGTTGTGTGCGATCAATAATTCTAGCGTCCAAATTTTTAGATACATTGCGCACCTGACTTGGCGATAATTCATCATTAAAAATGATTAAGTCTGCTTCTAACTCCTCTGCAAGCATTTCTAGCTCTTCTACTTTTCCTTTGCCAATATATGTAGAAGGATGAATTCGTTCTCGCATTTGCGTCAGCGTTGCGACAACTTCTCCGTTTGCTGTTTTCGTTAAATTCGCAAGTTCTTCCATCGAATATGCAAATCTGGCAGCGTCATTTTGTGTCTCGCAGCCGACCAGGATTACTTTTTCTTTTTCTATTTTAGTTTCTTTCAAGTATGTAAACCTTCTTTCCATGTCGAACTTTATCTATTATAGCAAACAAACTGCGTTTCTTCTATTTGCTCCTTATAAGGTTACCCAAAAGATGTCTTAGTAAAAATGCCTTTTTGAAAAAACACAGAAAAAAGGCTATTCTACGAGAA
>NZ_BCVE01000009.1 GCF_001591585.1 Niallia circulans NBRC 13626
TCTTTCAGCTTTTCCACATGAGGGGAAAAGGATTATCCGGTATTAGCTCCGGTTTCCCGAAGTTATCCCAGTCTTACAGGCAGGTTGCCCACGTGTTACTCACCCGTCCGCCGCTAACTTTAAAAGCAAGCTTTTAAAGTCCGCTCGACTTGCATGTATTAGGCACGCCGCCAGCGTTCGTCCTGAGCCAGGATCAAACTCTCCAATAAAGAGTTGATTAGCTCATTGCTAAACTCTAGCTTTTTATTACTTTTTTTGTTTTACAACATTCGTTATAAAACAATTATTGTTGACGTTTGTTTGTTCAGTTTTCAAAGAGCAATTTAGTTAGCCGCTCAAGAAGCGACTTTCCTAATATAACATCTATTAACTATCAATGTCAATAGTATTTTTAAAATTCTTTTCCGTCATTTACTTTAACATTTCGTGTTGTTTCAGCGACGGATATTAATATAACATTGTTTAAAGTTAACGGTCAATACTTTTTTAAAAAAAATATTCCATTATTAAAAAGGAGTACCATTTCTATAAGAAGAATGTTTTTCTCCAAATAACATACACTTAATTAATATTTAGTGTTTACAATAAACCGTTATAGGATATTATACTTTAAGTTTTTAAAAATCGTAGAATTGTTTTCAATAATTTCCCCTAGCACCTTGTAGCCTTGTTTAATTTCCTGTTCTTTATATAGTGAGAATTAATAATCAACCACGACACTTGACTACAATAAATTAAATACAGGAGAGGAAACATAGAATGGATATTAATATAGATTTTTTATTAAAAATAGGTATTTCCGCTGGTTTCGGATTGATCATTGGATTAGAGCGAGAAATTAAACGTAAACCTGTAGGTCTAAAAACTAGTCTTGTAATAAGTATTGTGAGCTGCTTATTAACTATTATTTCGATTGAAGCAGCCTATAAATTTCCTGGTAGCGATCAAGTTAATATTCAAATGGATCCGTTACGTTTACCGGCTCAAATTGTTTCTGGGATCGGTTTTTTAGGTGCTGGAGTTATACTGAGAAGAGGAAATGATAGTATTTCTGGATTAACTACAGCAGCTTTAATATGGGGAGCAGGAGGCATAGGGATTGCAGTCGGAGCAGGATATTATATAGAAGCTTTAATTGGGGTTGTCCTTCTATTAATTAGTGTTAAATTTATACCATTTTTCATGAGTATGATTGGTCCTCGTCAGTTGAGAGAAAAAGAAATTAAAGTAAAACTAAAAGCTGACCAAAAGGAAAATGTCTCAACTATTATTAAGGCGATACGTAATTTAAGAACAGGAATAAAACATATACGAATTAAAGATTTAGAAACGGGAGAACATTCTATTTACCTTATTATCATAGTTGATCAAAAAAGAGAAATAACAGATGTTTATAGAGATGTTTCTGACATTCATGGAGTGAAAGAAATTGAAATAGAGAGTTTAAATTAATTTCAATCATTAAAAAGGAGAAGGTTCATATACCCCTCATTTGAACCTTCCTTTTTATCCTTCCTTTATAGGTATAGAAATTTCCTTACATATTATTCCTTCATTAACTTGAAATTTTTCAGTATACTCATTTTCAATAAATTCTGCTAATCTTTTAGTTTTATAAAGGGTTCTATTTATTCCAATCCAATAATTCATTCAACCACTTGAAGTTTTTATTTAATTTTGTATAATGTATATAGATATTATTATGGGGGCTTAGCTCAGCTGGGAGAGCGCTTGCATGGCATGCAAGAGGTCGTCGGTTCGATCCCGATAGTCTCCACCATATTTTTCATAACCTAACGGCGATAATAGTCGTTTTTTTTATTTTATTTTCTAAAAGAGAGCAAGCTATTCTCTGAGAGGTTTCCTCTTAATCCCACAATAAATCATTTGTTAGCCCCCTCCTTTTCTTCCCTAATTTTACAGCTGAATTTCCTGTCTATAAATTTTCATTAAATTTTTTTTATATTTTACTGGATTATATAGATTATTTGACGCACATTATGTATAATCAGCCTTATTGAAATTTTTTAGGTAGTATTAAAGGAGGTTATTCATGTTGGGAAAAGCATTAATTATTGGTGCTGGCGGAGTGGCAAGTGTTGTCGCACATAAATGCTGTCAAGTACCAGATGTATTCGAAGAAATTTGCATTGCAAGCAGAACACTTTCAAAGTGTGAAGCAATTAAAGATAAAATTGATGGTGGCAAAACAAAGGTTACTGTTGCTCAAGTTGATGCTGATAAAACAGAAGAAGTAATCGAGTTAATCAATAGCTTTAAGCCAGAAATAGTAATCAACGTTGCATTACCATACCAAGATTTAACTATAATGGATGCGTGTCTAGCTACTGGGGTCCATTACTTAGATACTGCAAACTATGAACCACCTGAAACAGCTAAATTTGAATATAAATGGCAATGGGAATATAAGCAAAAGTTTGAAGAGGCTGGCTTAACCGCGCTCCTTGGAAGTGGGTTTGATCCTGGAGTAACAGGTGTTTTCACGGCTTATGCACAAAAACATCATTTTGATGAAATTAATTATATAGATATTGTTGATGCTAATGGCGGAGACCATGGCTATCCATTTGCTACAAACTTTAATCCAGAAATCAATATTCGTGAAATTACAGCGAACGGAAGATATTGGGAAAACGGCGAATGGATTGAAACACCACCACTTTCTGAAAAAAGAGAATATAATTTAGACCAAATTGGCCCTAAAAACATTTATCTTTTATACCATGAAGAACTAGAATCATTAGCAGTAAATATTAAAGGACTTAAGAGAATCCGTTTCTGGATGACTTTCTCTGATAATTATCTAAACCACTTAAAGGTTCTTGAGAATGTTGGAATGACATCTATTGAACCAATTAATTATGAAGGAAAAGAGATTATCCCATTACAGTTTTTAAAAGAAATTCTTCCTGATCCTGCATCACTTGGACCTAGAACAAAAGGGAAAACCAATATCGGCTGTATCATTCAAGGTACAAAAGATGGAAAGCCTAAAACTTATTATGTATATAATATTTGTGATCACCAAGAATGTTATCGCGAGGTAGGATCTCAAGCAATCTCATATACAACTGGTGTTCCAGCGATGATTGGTGCCATGCTTATCATGAAAGGCCAATGGAAGCGTCCAGGCGTATACAATGTAGAGGAATTTGATCCAGATCCATTCATGGATGCATTAAATAAATATGGATTACCATGGCAGGAGAACTTTTCTCCAACTCTTATAGATTGAGAGGAATGAAATGAAAAAGATTGACTTTACAAAAGCTCCATCACCAAGTTACGTAGTGGACGAGCGTCTTTTAACAAGAAACTTAGAAATTTTACAGTCTGTACAGGAACGTACAGGGGCAAAAATTCTACTTGCATTAAAGGGGTTTTCCATGCACTCTGTATTTCCTCTAGTAGGTAAATACTTAGCAGGAGTAACATCCAGTTCGTTATTCGAAGCTAGACTTGGCTATGAGAAAATGGGAAAAGAAGTACATGCATATGCACCTGCATATGCAGAAAGCGAATTTGATGAATTACTTCAATATACAGACCATATCGTCTTTAATTCGCATAGTCAGTGGAATCGATTTAAAGATAAGGTTCAAAAAGCGGGGAAGAAAATTGATGTAGGTCTTCGAATCAATCCTGAATACTCAGAAATTGAAACACAGCTTTATAACCCATGTGCTCCTTATTCTCGATTTGGTATTACCTTAGATAACTTTAATCCAGAAGAATTAGATGGAATAGATGGACTTCATTTTCATACGATGTGTGAGCAAAATTCGGATACTTTAAAACGCACGATAAAAGTAGTCGATGAGAAGTTCGGCGAATATATAAAAAAAATGAAGTGGATTAATTTTGGTGGAGGACACCATATTACTCGTCCAGATTATGATATTGAAACTTTAGTTGAATCTATATTATTTATAAAAGAAAAATATAATGTAGATGTTTATTTAGAACCAGGCGAAGCCATTGCATTGAATACAGGTTACTTAGTATCCACTGTCCTTGATATTGTTCATAATGGAATGGATATTGCTATACTTGATACATCAGCAACTTGTCATATGCCAGATGTACTTGAAATGCCATATCGACCTAATATTATTGATGCTGGGAAGCCTGGTGAAAATGAATATACCTATAGACTTGGCGGTATGACGTGCTTAGCCGGAGATGTTATTGGGGATTATTCTTTCAAAAAACCACTAAAGCCTGGCGATAAAATTGTATTCTGCGACATGGCCCACTATACAATGGTTAAAAACCATATGTTCAACGGCGTTAATTTACCTTCTATTGCTTCTTATAATGAAGAAGAAGGCTTAAAAGTTGTTCGCCAGTTTATCTTCGAAGATTACAGTAATCGCTTATCTTAATTGAAATGATTCAAAAAGCGGATGTTTAAAAGGGGTTTTCCCCTTAAACATCCGCTTTTTATTTGTTACGCAACTCTCTATACATCTTTAAAGAAAACACGGTAAGACAATGGTAACTGCAGTTCCCCATCCCTCTTTACTTTTCACTACCATATCTCCTTTATTTTGCTTGAGAAGCTTTAAACATATCGTTAAGCCTATGCCAGTTCCTTTTTCTTTGCTTGTATAATACGGTTCTCCAATCCTAGCTAGTCTTTCTTTACTTATTCCGTCTCCATTATCAATTATTCTAATTCTACAAAAATCATCTTTTTGGTCGAGTATTGCTTTTACTTTCCCTGTTTGAGGTTCAATTGCCTCTATACTATTTTTCAATATATTTAATAAAACTTGTTTAAATTGAGAATTATCAATTGAAGCTATTATTTCTTTATTCTCTCTATTTTCTAAGATGATCTCTTTATTTTGTTCATTAGCCAGGGCATGAAATAGGACTTTTAGATTTTTTAATTCTAAAAATGCTTTTGTAATCGGAAGAGCATTATTATCATTTTCTTTCGCCTCAGGTTTACTTAGTATAAGCAACTCTTTTAAGACTTCATTAATCCGATCAATTTCATCCAGTAATATCGTTTCATAGCCAGAAGCATCGTTTTTTTCCTTCAAAAGCTGGATAAACCCTCTAATAGTTGTCAACGGATTTCGAATTTCATGGGCAACACTGGCAGCCATCTCTCCTACCACTTTTAATTTTTCAGAAGAAATCATTAGTTGTTCATTATGCTTCTGATCCGTAATATCATGTCCAAAATAGATATGATATTCTTCTCCAGTACTATGTATAAGTTCCTTTTTCCCCCATATAATAAAATAGTTCTTCCCGCTGCTATCGACAAATCGATGCGGTTCGTCTGTCTCCATATTAATACGTTTTTCTATATAAGAAAATGGACGCCCTAACCAATTATTGTTTTCAAGCGATAATAGCTTTAAGAAGGAAGGATTCATTTTTACTATTTGTTCCTTCTTATTTTTAACTAATAAATAATTCGGGTTTATATCCATAATAGCTTCGAGTAACTCACTTTGCCTCGATAACTCTGCATTCATATTATTCAGATGTGTCGATTGCATTTGAAAAAAGCTTAAAAATAAAATAACTGCCGCTATCAAAGAGTTAAAACTAGAGAAAAATAATGGAATAAAAATAAAACCACTAAATACACCATTAATATAGATGATTAAAACAGCGATTACAAATTTGATATAAAAGCTTTTATAAATGGGATCCCTAATTTTAAAGGAAATCACCAATAAAATGATAGTGTTCAAATATAATAAAACAATATTTAAGATGAATAATACATTCCACTTTCCGTAAATAGGAAGAATATACTTAGAAGAAAGTAAATTTCCATCCATAACAATAAAATCCTTCACACCAAGGCTAGTAAAATTAATAAAATAGGCAAATAAACTATATAAAATTAAAACGTATAAAAATGGCTTATTAAACAATACTCTAAATCGTTTAAACTCTTTATGTTCACTTACTAAATAATATGAAAAATAATACATAACTGGCATTATACAAATAGTTCCTAGCCGGAATATTTTAAATAAGAGTTCAATTGTCCCCTGACTTAAGAAATCTCCTGCATATAAAACTGCGATATCCATTTGCCAGAAGGAGAGCATACATAAGAAAAGAGATAAGGCTTTTGTTAATTGAGACTGTGAATAAAAAATAATAGTCACAGAAATAATGAGTGGGACTAACGAAACCATCAATAATAATATAGCTTCCACTTTATGCTCCTCCTTTTGTTATCATCGCGCACCCATTATTTCCTCCATATCCATGTGCTGTTATTAAAACGCGATCAACATCTTCTGTAATTAGCTGTGTCACTATTGGATAATCTCGATAATAATCATTTATTTCCTGACTTATGGTTGCAGGAATAAAGCTTTTTTTGATACTTATTAAAGAAGCTATTATTTGAAAAAGCGGCGAAACTCCCATTGCATGCCCGACCGTTCCCTTAATGGATGTAATAGGAATCTTAGATCCTGCAAAAAACCTCTTATATACACCGATTTCAATATGATCATTTTCCATTATTCCTAAAGCTTGACTATTTATGTAGGTTGGCATATTCTCTTGTAAACATTCAGCAACTGCTTTTTCCATAAGCAAACCTGTTGAGTCTGACTGAAAAGGAGAGATAGCGTCCTGTGTTACACTTGTAGCTTCTACTTTTCCTAATATGGATGCATGACGCTGAATGGCTACTTGCTCATTTTCAACAATTAAAACACCTGCTCCTTCCGAAATCGAAAATCCTTTCCCACCTGAAAATGGCCCAAAAGAGGGTTGAGGATTATTTCCAGCTTGTAAAACACGATGTGGAAGGAACCCTTTTATTATAGGATCACAAATTGATTCATCACTAGCACCAACTATGCAAACATCAATTTGATTTGACTCAATTAATATTCTCGCTAAATTTAATGCATCTATACCCGATGTACAACTATTTGCCAATGATAATGCTATACCATTTAACTGCAAATAAGCACTAATGCTAGAAGATAGAGAATTAGCATTCATATTTCCAATAGTATAAGGAGAAAGCCTCTTGCCTTTTTCCAAAGAAAAAGTGGCTTTACTGATTTCTGCTAAGCCACCAGCCGAAGAACCGACAATGACCGCTGTTCGATAGTCTCTAACGCTTATATTGGCCTGTTCTATTGCTTCTTTACATGCATGGAGAATCATACGAACAGGTTTAGACATTTTTTCTTGCCTTTTATGTACCTTGTTTATTTGCTCTTCCCTCACTCTACCTGTGTATATGTATTTCCCTTCATATTTCTCCTGTTTCAACATACTTTTATTACTTTGAAGCACTGTCATAAACTCTACTATATTGGAAAATCCTGCTCCTATTATTCCCATTCCAGTAATAACTGCTTTCATCTTAATTCTCCTATAAAAGTATTCATATATATATTACTATGAAAATCGTTTTACAGCAGTAAATTCCGAGAAATTTCTAAATTGCCACAAAACAAATAAAAAACTGCACGAAAGTATTTCCACCTTATAAGATAAATTGGCTAATTTCTTCGAGAACAAAATAATTAGCTTTATTCTATCCTATAAAGTTAAAATCTAACGTGCAGCCTATTCTAATCCTTTTTACTTACTGATACCCATTTTCTCTATCAGATGCTTCATCTTGGATTTCTTCTCTAAACGACTGAACTGCAGCTTCTCTTCTTTTATTCTTTTGTTGAATCATTTCTTTTTCATCAGAACTCGCATTTACCAGCGTTTCTTCTGCTTTATCGATATTTTCTAACGTGTTTTGTACCATGTCCTGTAATTTTTCTACATTATCAGAACGATTATCAGGGTTTGGCTTTTGATAACTCATGATGATTCCTCCTTCCTAATACACTACGTATGTATTTTGGTTATCTACGGAATTTTTTATACAAAGCTTCTCAACAAATGTAACCTACCATTTATTAACAAGAACTACTTTTCCAACAGCTTTGCCTGATTCTAAATATTCATGCGCTTTACTAATTTCCTCGAAAGAAAATGTTTTTTTATCAAGTAGTGGTTTTAACTTATTTTCTTCTACTATCTTCGTGATATTGCGTAAAATATCCCCATGCTCTATTCGCGAATCCTCATTAAGCATCTTGAGAAGCATAAATGTTACATGTAACGAAAGCCCCTTTGAATGTAAAGGAGTTAAATCATGTGTTGATCTGGCAGCAATGGTTAAGACACTTCCATTTAAAGCTGCTGCTTCAAAGGATTGGTCTAGATTTCTACCGCCGACAGTATCAAAGATCAATGGATAGCCTTTTCCATCCGTATATTTATCAATATATTCTTTCACCGACACATCTCGATAATTAATAATATAATCTGCACCTATTTTTTTAACAATCACTTGCTTTTCTATGGTTGAAACGGTTGTAGAAACAATAGCTCCGGCCCATTTAGCGAGCTGAATGGCAATATGGCCGACCCCGCCTGCTCCACCATGAATAAGGATATTATCTCCTTTCTTTAATCCCCCCTTAGTAAACAATGATTCCCATGCAGTTATCCCAACAAGAGGGATTGCAGCTGCCTCTTCCATAGTGATATTTCTTGGTTTATGTGCTAATAGTCGATAATCAGCAATCATATATTCAGCCAATGCACCTTGTAATCCCTTAAAACCGCCAGCACATCCATATACTTCATCACCAATTTGAAAGGATTGTACCGCTTCTCCTACTTCTTCAATAACGCCTGCTACATCTCCGTGTAATATAGCGGGAAAAGACGGAGAAACACCTGGTACTGCTCCACTTCTCACTTTAATATCAATAGGATTGACACTAGTAGCTTTTACTTTTATTCGGACTTGGTGTGGCAATAGATCAAGTGTTTCTATTTCCTTCAACTTAAATACCGTAGACTCACCAAATGCTTCAATTATCATCGCTTTCAATGAAAATCATCTCCTTTCTCTCCATATTACCGAATATAAACGATTTTTTCGAAAATTTAGTATTAAAATTTTAATTATTTACTTACCAACTCATAAAACGTTTCTATTTCATTAAAAATGGATATTAGTATCTTATATCTATCATAATAACAATATCATTATCGATATTGATCGAGGAGGATACTAAAATGAATGACCTTAAAAATAAAGTAGCGATAATTACCGGGGCAGCTTCCGGGATTGGAAAAGCAGCAGCCATCTCACTTGCAAATAAAGGAATGAAAGTAGCACTAGTAGACTTAAATGCTGATGAGCTAGAAGAAGTGAAAGCAACGATTAATAAAAAAGGTCAAGAAGCGATCTCATTAGAAGCCAATGTCGCAGAGCCTCCTTCCATTCAACAGGCTATTGAGGAAACCGTAAAAAAATGGAATAGAATAGATACAGTTTTTATTAATGCGGGAATTAACGGGGCAGTGTCTTCTATTGAAGACCTGACACCCTCTGAATGGGATACAACCATTGAAACAAATTTGAAAAGTACATTTTTAACTGTTAAATATAGCATTCCCCATATGAAAACCAATGGTGGCAGTATTATTATAACAAGCAGTATTAACGGAAATCGCATTTTTAAAAACTTCGGAATGTCTGCTTATAGTACATCGAAAGCTGGACAAGTGGCATTTGGAAAAATGGCGGCATTAGAATTAGCCCAATACAAAATAAGAGTCAATATGATCTGCCCTGGAGCAATCGATACAAATATAGAAAAGAATACTTTTAAAGATGAAGAACACTTAAAAGAAATAACTATCCCTGTTGAATATCCAGACGGGAACCAACCATTGTCCCAGCAATCTGGAAGCGCTCAACAAGTAGCTGATTTAGTTTATTTCTTAAGTTCTGACTTATCTAATCATATTACTGGTACAGAAGTATATATAGACGGCGCTGAATCTCTCTTATAAAATTCAAAAACCTGCCTATTTTGTTATTGGTAGGTTTTTTTATGCTAAAAAGTTGTCATGACTCTATCTGGCTCAATGAGATATTTTTTCTTTTCGCTATGCTAAAATAAAGAAAATACGAAAAAGGAGAATCACTAGATGAATGAAATCATACAACATTTAAAAAAACATCGATCTTATCGTAAATATCAAGATAAAGAAGTAAGTTTGGAATCACTGCACTCAATTATGGAAGCAGCACAAAGTGCCCCTTCTTGGATTAATGGACAGCATGTTACAGCCATCTTGGTTCGAGATAAGGATAGAAAGAGACATTTAGCTGAATTATGCGGGAATCAAAAGCATGTTGAAAATGCTCCGGTCTTCCTCATCTTTTGTGCTGATTTCTATCGAGCAAAGTTAGCTAGTGAAATGGAAGGAAAGGAGTTTAAAGCAATCGATGATGTTGATACGCTCTTAATTGGGGCTACGGATGTTGGTCTGGCCATACAAAATGCCATTACTGCTGCCGAGTCACTCGGGTTAGGAACAGTTCCCATAGGAGGTATTCGTCGGAATTCTTTAGAGGTAATTGACTTCTTGCAATTACCTAGCTATGTCATACCAATTGCTGGACTCTGCCTTGGATATCCTGATGGGGATCCCGGATTAAAACCTAGATTACCTTTACAAGGTGTTCTTCATGAAGAAAAGTATGATAGAAATCAACAGGAAATGCTTGAAAAATATAATCAAACATACAGCGAGTATTTAAAGAACAGAGGGGAAACCCCAGTGGGATGGACCAATCGCATTGCAAACTTTTATGATAAATCCTACTACCCAAGTAATGCTAAAATGATTAAACAACAAGGATTCCTAGCGAAAGATATGCAAGATAACAATTAAAATGAAAGTAGCTATTATTAAAATGGTTCTCATATCCCCGTTTTGTAATAGCTATTTTCTTTATTTTATTTAGGGAAACTTATTCCAAAAGTAGTCCCTTTTTCTAACATATGCACTATCCATTTCGCGTTAGAGAGGCAAAAACTTCTTAATTTATCCTTAAAATACTACCCTTTCTTTCATCTAAAAAAGGCAGCTTTCCTCTCCTTCAATAAAAGGAAAAGGAATAACTGCCTCTTTTTTATACCAGTTTAGATTACTTCTGGAAGAATAAAATAATTCGCTAGTTTAGCATTTACATGTGTCTGCCAATGATGTAATGGTACTCCATTCTTCTCTAATATTTTATAGGCATGAACCCACGCACTCATCTCTGCGTTGACACGATAAGACCAATCATGCAACCATTTATCATGATCGAGGTCGCCATTGACATAATCAATAACATGGCCAATTTCATGTGCAAGTGCATAGATATTTTCCAATGAAAATTGATAAGGAACCGTTATATACATATTTGTATTAAAACTAATTTTTTTTGTCGAATCATATACAACTTTGCATCCTAATTCTTCAGCAACCTCTACTACTTTCATAAATTTTTCTCTCGTAACTTTCATTCACATTTTCCCCTTTACCAAAATTTTCTATACCAAAAAATATATATTTATGTTTATTATGTTCAAATTCGGCTATATAACCAATGTAACGTTAATTAAAAATCTTTAATAGGAGTGATAGAAATGGCAGACAACAAAATGAGCAGAGAAGAAGCAGGTAGAAAAGGCGGAGAAGCTACTTCTAAAAATCACGACAAGGATTTTTATCAAGAAATCGGACAAAAAGGTGGACAAGCTACTTCTGAAAACCACGACAAAGAATTCTACCAAGAAATCGGTAAAAAAGGTGGAGAAACCACTGCTGAAAACCACGACAAGGAATTCTACCAAGAAATCGGTAAAAAGGGTGGAGAAGCTACTTCTGAAAACCACGATAAAGACTTCTACCAAGAAATTGGTCGAAAAGGTGGAAATTCACGTAACGACAATAATTAATAGATACAGAAATATCCACTCACCCATAGTAGGATATGGGTAACAACCAAGTGGAAATTCCACCAAAACTAGTTAAATAATTAAAGTAATGAAGGATAAAAACTGAGAAACAACCATTTAAGTGGCTGACCTGTACAAGATCAATTCTTTGTATTAGGTCAGCCCTTTTACATTATTATATTATATATTATTCAGAAAAGTTATTCAAAGATTTGATTTTGATTTTTGTTAGCACTTAATAAATAACAAACTCCTTTTTCCCGTTTTTAATTCTTTCCATATTATATCTTTGTTCAGATAATTTGTAATTTAATGCTATTATTTCCATACAACATTTGTTACAATATTTTTGTTGAGTTTTACAAATTTCGATAATCTACTCTCTTTAACACGATAAATATAATATAATCTAATATACCTATTAAAATAACATTATTTATGATTTAAAATAACTATAATTGAGATTTTTATAGATTATATTAATCTATTTTTATTGTAAATAGAGAGAGGGAGTAAATCGTGGGCATCATGAATGCAGGTGAGTTTATAGAAACCGTTTATTTTAAAGGTCTCCAAATTTCGTTAATGGCCGCTGGAGATGGAACCGAAGTAATCTATCATAAATTACAACCCGGTTCTAGTTGGGCACTTGGCCCGGAAGAGAATTGGACTGGTCTTGAATTTATATATATACTCTCTGGAAAATTACTTTATCATACGGATGAAAGAACAATCGAATTAAGTACTGGACAATCTTTCTCTGAGAGTCCCATAATGAAATTCACCAATTTTTATTCTCAGGAAGAAACTGAGTTTATATATGTAACAAGTCAGCCAGTTTTTCATAATTATAGCAAACTTTCTAAAGATTTAATGGAATTAGCCATATCTATTGAGGAGAAAGATGGCTATACCGTTGATCATTGTGAAAGAATTAAACATTATTCCATGTTGGTGGGAAAAGCACTAGAATTGTCCACTAAACAAATTACACTGTTAAATCTCGCCTCGTTTTTTCATGATGTTGGAAAGGTTAGAGTCCCATTAGAAATTCTTCAAAAACCTAGTAAGTTAACTAGTGAAGAATGGGAGATTATGAAAAAACATACCACATTTGGAAGACAGTTATTAGAAGAAGCGAACATCCCTCTATTAAATGAAATTGCATTAATTGTTGAACAGCATCATGAAAGATATGATGGAAAAGGTTATCCAAAAGGTCTGAAAGAAGATGAGATTACCATCGAATCTGCAATTATATCAGTTGTTGATTCCTTTGATGCAATGACTACAGACAGAGTATATAAAAAGGGCAAATCTGCCGAAGAAGCTTTTCAAGAAATTTTAAATAACCGGGGTACTATGTATCACCCTAAAGTGGTCGATACTTTTATAGCACTAAAAGAAGAAATAATTAAATATGAAAAAGGAGAGAGCTTATGAAAAAATTAGTATGGAGTTTATTAGCTGTAGTATTAATTGTATCCTTTCAAGTAAAGCCTGCTGAAGCTGCTTACCTACCTGAGTATGACAAATACATCGAAGTCTCTTATGATCAAGCAAGACAAATTGCAGATGCACTTGGACTCAAAAATGTACCACTAGGTGAACAAACTGCCCAGATTTCTTTTGATGTTCAAGAAAAAGTTATCGCGAAAATCGAAAAAATCCTTGGTAAAGAAATTGACCGTTACTATATTTGGTTAACAGTTAACGGCGAAAAAGTCCTCGGAATTGACCCTCCAATTCCACAAGCTTAATACAAAAAAGCATCGAAGGCATAATCGGTTTCGATGCTTTTTTATCCTTATATCCTAATAGCCTTTACTTAGACTTCCATATTTACGTAAAATTAATAAGTAACTTTATCCATCCAAAAAAAGAAATCCATAATGGGATACTAATAATAACTCCCCATTTTAGTCCATTAAAAAAGTTTGTTTGTTCTTCCATCGTTATCCACTCCTTATTAGTAAGTAGATCTATACATTTATTATATCAGAAAACGCTTTCATTATTACTGATTTTCTTATAACCTCTATGCTTATATTATTAATTTGTATACCTTTATAAAATTATTCTCTATTTTTAGCAAGTTTAAACATACAATTTTTAACTAACATGGATAATATCGTAATTTTTAACCGCTGCCTTAATTTTAGGTATGAAAAAAACCCGAAATCTCTTTCGGGTAAAATATATTTTAAGAGGGGAAACTCTTAACCTGTTTATAGAATACCGAATAATTATGAACAAATAATGAACAAAAGATTAAAAAATAAAAAAATCTATTATAAATTAAGGGATATATCTTTATAGGAAAATGATTGAAAGTCGAATAGTCCTTTATCTGTTAATTTCAAGGCAGGAATTACCGTTAATGATAAAAAAGATAAAGTTAAGAATGGATTAAAGGTATCATACCCTTGCAGAATTTGGACCTTATGATTTAATATTTTTAGTTGTTCGTACACGGTTAAATAATCTTGATCAGAAATCAATCCAGCTATTGGTAAGGGAAGTGTCGCTACAACTTTACCTTCTGATACTACAACGATTCCTCCCTTTATTTCTTGTAACTCTTGAATAGCAGATAGTAAATCAGCATCGTTTGTGCCAACTGCAACAATATTATGGGAATCGTGAGAAATGGTCGTGGCTATTGCACCTCTTTTAAAGCCAAATCCTTTCACAATCGCTTTTCCAATATTCCCAGTTTGATGATGTCTCTCGACTACTACAAGTTTTAGTTGATCCTTTTCTAATGATGGCTGAAAATAGCCATCTACTACTGGTACTTTTTCGATTACTTCCTTCGTTACAATACTATTAGGAATAATTTCGATTATATGGCATCTCTCAGAAGTTAATGGTAGCTTTAAGTCAGCTGATGACACTTTTGCACAATTTATTGTCGGTAAATTCGTACCCAAATAGGATGGTTTGAAGCGTTCCACTTCTCTTCTTAATTTTCCCTTTTCCACCACACATTGACCATTTCTATATACACTATGAATGGAAAATTCCTCAAGATTATCTAAAAGTAGAAAATCTGCGCGGTAACCTGGAGAAACTGCCCCGATCGAATCTAACTGAAAACATTCGGCAGCATTAATGGTGGCCATTTGAATAGCAATAATCGGATCTAGTCCTTCTTGTATCGCTAATCGTACGCTATGATTTACACTCCCCTCTTCCACTAAATCATCTACCAATTTATCATCTGTTACAAACAAACATCTTCGCGAATTTCTCATTGTTATTGCAGGTAATAAAGCCTTTAAATCTTTCGCAACCGTTCCCTCTCTTATCATCAGATACATTCCTAAATCTAACCGATCTTTTGCTTCTTGTAGTGTGGTTGCTTCATGATCATTTCGAATTTCAGCTGCGCTATATACATTTAATTTCTCTCTTTCAATTCCAGCAGCATGACCATCCATTAAACGATTTTGTTTTTTTGTCAAAATAAATTTATCTATCATATCTGACTGCGTTTCATAAACAGATGGAAAATCCATTATTTCTGCTAAGCCAAGTACTCTATCATATGAATAAAAGGGTGCTAAATCCTTTGCATATAGTGTTGCTCCATTTGAATCCTCTGGAACTGCAGGAACACAAGATGGTAACATGACACGAATATCTATCGGAAGATCTTCTGATGCATCCAGCATATATTGAATCCCCGCTGCCCCTGCCACATTTGCAATCTCATGCGGATCTGTGATAACAGTCGTTACACCATGCAATAATAATATTTTGGCAAATTCTTGCGGTGTAAGCATACTGCTTTCTATATGTACATGGCCATCAATGAGGCCCGGAACGATATATTTGCCTTCGGCATCAATTATTTGTTTCCCTTTATAGCTTCCAATTCCTGCTATTCTATCATCTGCAATTGCTACATCCCCATCCATTAGTTCTCCTGTAAAAACATTAACAATTTTACCATTTGTAATTACTATATCAGCTGGCTCTTTTTTGGCAGAAATTCTAATCCTTTTCTCCAATTTAGCTCTCAAGTCTGAATCCCCCTTTTTTATTCTGAATATTCACATTTTTAAAATTAAGCCACTACCACTTGAAAAGAATGAAACTATTTTATAATTTCTTAAAAACTCTACTATAAAGAACTTTATTTCCTGAAGTAAATCAAAGAATAACCAAAATAGAAAGGGTATAATGAAGAATTATTTACGAAAGCTAGATGATAATAACTTTAACTTAAATATATTTTTATTATTTTAATATATGTTGGTTTAATTTTCAATGAGTAAGAGTAATAAAACATATACATGCTTTCTATATTCCTTAAACAAAATATAAAATTAGTGGTAAGATAATTACGTGTCATTACTATCGTTAGAGTTGTTAAGAAAGGAGATATATCTTTATGTATAAAGATTTAATTCTAGGCATGCTTCGGGCTGGCATTTTCGGCTTTGGTGGTGGTCCTTCTGTTATTCCTCTGTTTCGTCACGAAGCAGTAACAAAATATAAGTGGATGGCTAATGATGAATTTGGGGATGCTTTAGCAATTGCGAATACACTTCCTGGACCTATTGCCACAAAATTAGCTGCCTATATAGGTTATCATCAAAAAGGGATAATCGGAGCAATCATAAGCGTAATCGTTCATATACTACCGACTTGTTTAGCAATGGTATTCTTATTTTCCTTTATCTCTATCCTCAGTCATTCACCAATAATAACAAGTATGATTGGAGCAGTCGTTCCTGTCATTGCCGTTATGCTTGGCTTAATGGCATATGAGTTTGGAGAAAAGGCGGTCAAAGGATTAGGAATCTATGCTGGAATTGGATTAACACTTGTCTGCCTTCTATTGCTACAAGTATTTTCCATACATCCAGGTATTGTTGTACTTATTTTTCTTATCTATGGAGCATTCCATTTTAAATTAAAAGATAAACTTCTACATAACAAAGAAAGAGGCATATAAGATGATTTTTGTAAGTATTTTCCTCAGTTTTCTTGTAGCAAATTTATTAGGTTATGGCGGTGGTCCTGCTTCTATTCCTTTAATGTATGAGGAGATAGTTAATCGATATAATTGGTTATCCAACATTGAATTTTCCAATATGCTCGCTTTTGCTAATGCTCTGCCTGGACCAATTGCTACCAAAATAGCTGCATATGTAGGCTTTGGAGTTGGAGGATGGGGTGGATTTATTGTTGCTTTATTGGCAACTATTCTCCCTTCAGCAGTTGCTCTTATTTTTTTATTAAAATTAATGAAAAAACATCAAAATTCGAAGATTGTCAAAGGCATGACGCTTCTTGTACAGCCTGTAATAACAGCATTAATGTTGGTTTTAACCTATGAAATGTTTCAAGATTCCTATCATTCCATCGGTATCATTCAATCTGTTTGCATTGCTGTCATTGCCTTTTTATTACTGCAGAAGTGGAAGGTACATCCTGCCCTAGTTATAATAATAGCCTTTCTATACGGAGGATTCATTGCTCCTCATTTAAGCTAAAAAGCTCTTTAAAAGAAGGGTTGGCAATTCATATCATAGAAAAAGATAAATACATGAGCTATGAAAGGTAAATTAATATACGAAATAGCCTGAATGAGGCACTCAGGCTATTTCTATTCCTATTAACTTTCATACAAAGCTCGCAGCTGGTTCCACTCCTTTATTCTATTCAACTCCTCTAAATGTTGATTATAGGGATGATCCTTTACATACAGCTTTGTGGTATATCCTTGAAGCGTTTCTAGGACAGCAGGTTTATCATCAAAATAGTAGTCTAATTGAAGCTCCTGGATGATACAAATTTTCTCGTGATCTTCCATTCCACAAAAAAAATGACTATCAATCACCGGAAACCCTGCTTGCTTCATCCAATCTTTCGTCTTTTCGGCAAATTGTTTTTTTCGTGCTGTAATATAATAAACCTCATGACCATTACTAACAAGTTCATTTAGTGCTTCAATGGCATCTGGAAAAGGAGGACAATTTGTAAAATATATTTCTTCTCTAAGAGAGTTCCAAAGCTGCTTTCCTTCAGTAGCATTTAATCCAAATGGTTCGTGAATTTCAACCGTTTTTAATGCATGGAAGTCTTTTAATGGAATATTTTTCTTTAACTTATGATTATAAAGTTCAAAAGCATGTTGTCTTAAATTGATAAGTGTATCGTCTATATCAAAACCAAACTTCATTATTTCCTCCGTAGAAACACTATTTAATTATATCGGGATAAGCAGTTATTTTCATATCCGCGCCCACCCATTCCGTCTTTTCAAATCTTAAGGAAACTGCTTCATCTACTGTATCAATATCTTCCCCTTTAAATGGTGTAAAGGAATTGGCACCACCTACTATTTTAGGAGCAATATATACTAAATACTTTTGAATAAGTTGCTGACGCATAAAACTTGCATTTACTTCACTTCCACCTTCAAGAAGAATATCTGTAACTCCACGTTTATATAATTCCTTTAAAACTATCTCCAAATCTAATTTCCCCTGAATAGAAGGAACTGTGAATAATTCTACACCCTTTTCTTTTAAAACAGCTGCTTTCTCTGATTGAAGGGTAGCACTTGTAGCAATGATTGTTTTTGCTTCCCTACAATCAGTAATATTAGCATCTAGGGGTGTTCTTAAATTTGCGTCCAAAATAATCCGAATTGGATTCTTTGATGGACCCTCTAATCGAGTTGTTAATTTAGGATTATCAGCGAGCACAGTACCAACACCAACTAAGATTGCATCTACTTCATTTCTTAAAAGATGCACTTCTTTTCTTGCTTCTTCTCCTGTAATCCACTGACTATGTCCTGTATGGGTAGCAATTTTGCCGTCTAAGGTCATTGCTACCTTAGATATGACAAAAGGTTTTTCATGTATCATATTATGAATAAAACGTTCATTTAATTGCTGGGCTTCTTTTTTTAGAACACCAACTTCTACATCAATTCCTGCTTCCCTCAAGATGTTAATACCTCGTCCAGCAACTTGCGGATTTGGATCTTCTGTGGCTACTACCACTCTTTTCACTCCAGAGTCTTTCACTAAAAGTGCACAAGGTGGTGTTTTCCCATAGTGTGAGCATGGCTCTAGCGTCACATAAAGAGTTGCATCTTTTGCATGGTCTCCAGCCATTTTAAAAGCATGGACCTCAGCATGTGGCTCTCCTGCTTTGCGATGGAGGCCAGTTCCGACAATTACTCCGTCCTTTACAATGACAGCTCCCACAACTGGATTTGGATTTGTCTTACCAAGTGCAGATGCTGCAAGGTCTAACGCTATTCTCATATAATCTTGATCATGCTTCATACCTTATTCTCCTTAAATGGTCACTGTATTTTTCAAGGGAATATGACCAGATTTATTCACTTTCGTGTTTAAATAATTCTCATTATAAGTTGAGACATCCCCCCATAAGGGAATATTTTCTTCTGCTGTAAGACCAAGTTTTTTAAGTGCATCAAGCTTCTTTGGATTGTTAGTTATTAATTTAACTGGTTTTTGTCGAAGGGCTTGAAGTACTTTAATCGGTGCTTCATAACTTCTTAAATCATCAGGAAAATCTAGTGCGAGATTTGCCTCCACAGTGTCTAGACCATTTTCTTGTAAAAGGTAAGCAAGGGATTTAGTAAATAGCCCAATACCTCTTCCTTCATGATTAGCTAAATAAAAGAGAGCTCCATTTCCATTCTCTACAATCATGCGCATCGATTCTTTTAATTGATATCCGCAATCACAACGTTTACTACCAAAAATGTCGCCAGTATGACATATACTATGCATACGTATTAATGCATTTTCTGCATTTTTGAAGTCACCGTATACTAAAACAGAGGATTGTTGATAATCCGCTAAATGTAAACTCGGTAAAGAACGAAGTACTTCCTCTTTCGTTTCATCCTTCTTTATCGGTAACCATGTATACCATTGAAATGTCACTACTTGATCGTCCAATTGAACTGGTAATTTTACTGGTCCAACTAAACTTAAATTCTGTTCTTCATTAAATGCGATTATTTCCATCTTATTTTGAAGAAGATCGATAACATTTTGATCCATTACAAAATCTCCTTTATCTTCTGTTATGTTCTTACTTTTATTTTTTATCGGTATAGAATTTTTGATTATTAAAGTTCTTTACACTTACTATATGTAAAATATAAAGAATGTAGACAAACTGATACTTACGATACGTAAGTAAGTTTATTATTATAAGAAACGCTCGTCAAGGAATCAGCTCGATTTAATTAACTTAAACCAATTGGATTACTCAACTTTCGTCCTTCATCTTTTATGCGTATAATCATATAGCAAATCTTTTTTTCGCACAATTCGTAACTACTTCCCTCAATTAAGAAGAAGCAAGCCCTATACATTGATTTTTTCCTTCAATTACTATATAATGTGACTGATTAGTCACATATATTAGAAAAAGATGACCAATAAGTCAAGGTGTACTTCCTATACGTCCAGGAGGAAATTACGTGAAAGAAAAAGAAAAAATAATTATAGATTCTGCCATAAAGTTTTTTGCTCAAAAGGGATTTTCTTCTACATCAGTGCAAGAAATTGCAAGTGATTGCGGTATATCAAAAGGAGCCTTTTATTTATACTTTAAATCAAAAGACTCTCTTCTTTATAAAATTATGCAATATTACTACGATGAATTGATTACTACTATGGAAGAAATAAGTCAAAGGCGAATCCCTGCAAGAGAAAAATACATCGATCAGCTTACCTTTATGTTTAATCATGCTTTAAAACATAAAGAGTTTATTGTCATGCAATCAAAAGAACAAGCTATTCCCTTAAATAATTCTATCAAAGATCTGTTAGTAAAAATGCAGTCCGAGCTTCAAAGTTATAATCTCCAAGGACTCCACTCTATTTATGGGGAAGAGAAAAAGCAATACCTTTTAGATTTGCTTATGATCCAAGATGGCCTTATTCATTCTTTTTTAAAACTTGTGATTTTAGAGCCTATTAATGTCTCAACAAGGGATATTTCCATCTACTTATTAAAAAGATTAGATTCAATTATAACAGATATGGACAAAAATAATGAGCATCCACTCTTTTCTACTTCTTTTCTAAAATATATAATTAAAAAGCCTAAAATTAACTTTATGGAACATAGCCATCAAGATATACTAGATGCTATTGCCTCCATCCAACGTAAGATTGAGCATGGAGCAAACAAACAAGAGATAGAAATAACACTAGAAGTATTAATGGCAGAGATTCATGCTGATGAACCAAGAGTACCCATAATTAAAGGCATGCTCTCTAACTTGAACGACTATAAAAACTTTGAAGAAGAACAGAAAACAATTGCTTCTTTTTATCATATCCAACTTTAAAAATATCCTGATAAAAAACTTTCATTGATTATGAAAGTTTTTTTATTGGTCAATAATGCAAAGGATAACAACTATTATGAGGTGTTTACTTTGCCTAATTCTATGCTTTCTAGATTTTTAAGATTACCGTTAAGTATTCGTGTTTTATCGATTTCCTTAACTATTATAATCCTATTCGGCTGCTTTATCACTTTAGTGGAACCAGAAACATTTCCCACTTTATTTGAAGGCATTTGGTGGGCCATTATTACTACCTCTACCGTTGGATATGGCGATTATGCTCCTATTACCGTTCTTGGGAGAATAACCGGCATGCTGTTAATCTTAACAGGCGTCGGATTTCTCTCTACCTACTTAGTAACATTGGCAACAGCAGCTGTGGCTAAACAAAACGCGTATCTGGAAGGAAAAACCACTTATAGAGGACAAAACCACTTGATAATTGTCGGCTGGAATGAACGGTCCAAACTAATCATCCATTCTATCATTAAAGATCGCGAAAACATTCCAATTACTTTAATCGATGAGTCCTTAGCAACAAATCCAGTTCCAGAAACTATTCATTTTGTAAAAGGGAATTCTAATTTAGATAGTGTCCTATTGAAAGCGAATATCATGACTGCTAGTAAGGTCATTTTAACAGCAGATCAAAACAAAGAAGAATTACAAGCAGATATGCACACTATTTTAACTTTACTTGCTATTAAAGGACTAAATGCAAATGTACCTTGCATCGTTGAAATACTTACTGCTGAACAAATACAAAATGCTAAAAGAGCTGGTGCAGATGAAATAATTGAAACAAACAGCCTTACTAGCTTTGTTATGCACAACAGTTTAAATTCACAAGATACGATGATTGCATTTTTAGAGCTTTTAAATCAATTGAAGGATAAAAAGCTTCAATTGATTCCAGTGAAGAATATAGAGGAAGAATTAGTTGATTATCTGACTTTAAACAATTTTTTATTAGCTGAGGGTAAATTATTATTAGGGGTCAAACGTGGGGGAACTAGTTATCTAAATCCAAAGTCTTCATTTGAATTTGAGGAAAAGGATGAGTTAATTATTATTACTTAGAAATGTTGTTAGCTAAATGAGTACAGGAAGTTGTCATGAAAGCAGATGAGAAAAATTCTTTTTTAAATTATGGTTTTTCGAGGCTGTCGCTCGCTTAAAACTGTTTCGAACCGCCTCCTCGAAAAACCAATTTTTTTCTCTTTCAATAAAGAGCTAAGTCTTTATTACAACCTGTTATGCTTCTAAAAATGTTTTACATGCTTCTACACACTCTTTACAGATTTCTGCACAATATTGACAATGGCGATGATCGTGTTTCTTACATTCATTTGCACAATCCTCACAAACAGAAAGGCATATTTCTGCAAATTCTTTTGCATATGGAGATTTTCTGATAATTGCCTGCTCTAAGTAACTACAAAATTGAATACTTTCCCTATTCATATGAATACAATCAAGCATTGGTGCTACCTGCTCTTCTGTTAAACATTCATTTAAGCAATGATTACAAACAATCATGCATTCCTGTAATGATTTAATCAATAACTGTTCTTTTTCAACAAGCATTCCTATTTCCTCCTTCTATTACCCCTTTCTATTTATTTAACCTCTCTTAAAACCTTTAAACATCTTGAATTAAAAATGAATAGAGAAGTAAGTATGTTTTCCTAAATAAAAAAGCTGTCGAATACTCAAATACGAGTATATCGGCAGCTCAATCCATTCTATCTTATAGACGACTTTCTAACTCTGCTTTTTTCTCTTCAAAGCCAGGTTTACCTAGTAAAGCAAACATATTCACTTTGTATGCTTCAACCCCTGGTTGATCAAATGGATTTACTCCTAATAAATATCCACTAATCGCACAAGCTTTTTCGAAGAAATACACAAGATATCCAAATGTATATTCATTCATTTCTGGTATTGTTACAATTAAATTTGGCACACCGCCATCTGTATGTGCAAGTAACGTACCTTCAAATGCTTTATTATTAACAAAGTCAACAGTTTGTCCAGCTAAATAATTTAGCCCGTCTAAGTCATTTTCTTCTGCTTCGATAACTAATTCATGACGAGGCTTATCTACTTTAACAATTGTTTCAAAAATATCGCGACGGCCTTCCTGCACATATTGTCCTAAAGAGTGAAGGTCTGTTGAGAAGTTTGCTGAAGAAGGATAAATACCTTTTTGGTCTTTCCCTTCACTTTCACCAAACAATTGCTTCCACCACTCAGAGAAGTATTGCAATCCTGGCTCGTAGTTGATTAACATTTCAATTGTTTTTCCTTTGTTATAAAGAACGTTACGAACTGCAGCATATTGATAGGCAATGTTATTTTTTAATTCAGATGTACCGAAATCTGTTCTAGCCGCTGCTGCCCCTTCCATCATTGCTGTAATATCCGCACCGCTGACAGCGATTGGTAATAAACCAACTGGTGTTAAAACAGAATAGCGTCCACCAACATCATCTGGGATAATAAATGATTCATAGCCCTCTTCTGTAGCAAGAGTTTTTAAAGCTCCTTTTGCTTTATCAGTAGTAGCATAGATTCTCTTTCTCGCTTCTTCTACTCCATATTTTTGTTCCAACAATTTACGGAAAATACGGAACGCAATTGCCGGCTCAGTAGTTGTTCCAGACTTAGAAATAACGTTAATAGAGAAATCTTTATCTCCAAGGAAGTCAATTACATCACTCATATAAGTGGAGCTAATATCTTTTCCAATAAAGATAATTTGTGGTGTTTGTCTCTTTTCTTTTGATAAAGAATTATAGAAGCTATGATTTAACATTTCAATTGCAGCACGTGCTCCTAGGTAAGAACCACCAATACCGATTACAAGTAAAACCTCTGAGTCGCTTTTAATTTTTTCTGCTGCTTTTTGAATGCGAGCAAATTCTTCTTTATCATAATCTACAGGAAGATCGATCCATCCTAAAAAATCACTTCCTTGTCCAGTTTTTTCATGCAAGGAATGATGGGCAACTTTAACTGCATCTTCTAAATATGTAATTTCGTGCTCTCCAAAGAAACTTAATGCCTTTGAGTAATCAAAACGAACGTGTGTCATAAATGATCCTCCAATATAATTAATTTATACTCCTCTTCCACTTTATCGGAAGTAGAAAAAGTAATCAAGAAAGAACTTGATATGAAAACGGATACAAACTGTTTTTTTTTATTTTTTCACCAATTATTCCATTTCTTCTCTATTACAGAAAGACGAACAAACAATTTATGCGAACTGTTTGCTCGTCTTTCTTCATTTTTTATAAAGAGGCTTTATAAATTGCTAAAACATCCTCTGCATCTAACACTTTAAATTGGCCAAATCCACCATTCGTCATTGCTTTTTCAACCATTAACTCAAGTTTACTATCATCAATGTCGTAATCAGCTAAACGAGAAGGTGCACCAAGGTCATTCCAGAATGCTCGTAATTTCTCAATTCCTTCTAGACCAGCTTCTTCTGCTGTTTTCCCTTCTGGGTCTACCCCAAATACGCGAACAGCTAATTGCTTAAAGCGTTCTGGTTTTACTGCTAAATTATGCTTCATCCAATTAGGGAAAAGAATGGCAAGTCCTCCACCATGAGGAATATCATATACTGCAGAAACAGCATGTTCAATGTTGTGGGTAGCCCAATCACCACGATATCCCATATTAAGCATACCATTAAGAGCCATCGTTCCACAATATAATATTGCAGCACGATATTCATAATTTTCTAGGTCGTTTACAAGTTTTGGCCCAAACTCTATAACCGTTTTCAATACAGATTCACACATATAATCCTGTAATTCTGTGTGTTCTTCTAAATGGAAATAATGTTCAAACACATGTGACATCATATCTACAATTCCGTATATTGTTTGATCTTTCGGAACTGTATATGTATTTTCCGGATCTAAAATAGAAAATACCGGGAATGTAAATGGACTTCCCCAGCCAACTTTCTCTTGTGTTTCCCAATTAGTAATAACAGAGCCAGAGTTCATTTCAGAACCAGTGGCTGCAAGTGTTAAAACTGTGCCAAATGGTAACGCTGCTTTAGGCATAGCTTTTTTTGTGATGAACTCCCAAGGGTTCCCATCAAATTTTGCTCCTGCTGCAATGGCCTTAGTACAGTCAATAACGCTTCCTCCACCAACTGCTAAAATAAAATCAATGCCTTCTGTTTTACATATATCAACTCCACGTTGTACAGTAGTTAATCGAGGATTGGGCTCTACACCAGATAATTCAAATACCTCTTTGCCATTTTCCTTTAAGATGGTCATTACATTATCATATAGACCGTTTCTTTTAATACTTCCTCCTCCGTATACTAAGAGGATTTTTTTGCCATAGGAAGCTAATTGATCTTTTAGTTGTGCCAATTGCCCTTTACCAAAAATAAGTTTTGTCGGGTTATAAAAAACAAAGTTTTCCAAATGAATGCCTCCCATTCTGTTTTTACATTAGTATAAAGAAATACTAATTGTACGCTTATTATTAATCAAACTTATGAGAAAATCAAAAGATTGAGCTTAGTACTGACAAATAGTATGTGTTTTCTCTATCATTCATTATTCGTTAAATTTTCCCCAAATGCATACTTTCGTGAATTCTACTAAGAATAAGAAAGATTCCACTATATTTTTTAAGGAGGACATAAAATGAGCGCAATCCAAAGAGTTGCATTAATATTAACGATTATAGGAGCAATAAATTGGGGATTAATTGGCTTTTTTCAATTTGATTTAGTGGCAACATTATTCGGCGGCCAAGGATCTGTCGTTTCTCGTATTATTTACGGTTTAGTCGGAATTGCAGGATTAATTAACCTTGGTTTATTATTTAAGCCATCTTCTGCAGCTGAAAGAGAGTCTATCCCAAAAACAGCTAGATAAATAAAAATGGATAAACAAAAATAAAGCCGAACAATTCAACTTGCTGAATTGTTTGGCTTTTTTGTAAGGAATGGTTCGTTTTTATTTAGTTTAGATCCTGGATATCCTCATTTAATACTTGCTTTATACGCTCTATCGCCCAATCTAGCTCTTTCTTCGTAATCGTTAATGGTGGAGCAAAGCGAATGACGGAATCATGGGTTTCTTTGCATAACAGTCCTACTTCTTTTAACTTTTCACAATAAGTTCTAGCCTCAACCTTTAATTCAACCCCTATAAACAATCCTCTTCCGCGTATTTCTTTTATTATTGGATTTGTTATTTCCGATAACTTTTGAAGAAAGTACTCGCCTAATTGCGCCGAACGATCGGTCAAATTCTCTTCTAAGATTACATCTATAGCTGCAATTGATACAGCACACGCCATTGGATTTCCTCCAAAGGTTGATCCATGAGAGCCTGGATTAAAAACACCTAATATGTCTTTATCTGCAACTACACATGAAATAGGAAAGACTCCTCCTCCAAGCGCTTTTCCTAAAATATACATATCTGGTACAATACCGTACCACTCACTCGCAAATAATTTACCTGTTCTTGATAGACCTGTTTGAATTTCATCGGCAATAAACAAAACATTATTAGCCTTACATAATCGATAGGCTTCTTCCATAAAGCCTAGAGGCGGAATGATAATACCAGCCTCCCCCTGAATTGGTTCTACAATAAATGCGGCTGTGTTTGCGGTAATCGCTTCTTGTAATTGTTCAATATCTCCATAGGCAATTGTTTTAATCCCTGGTAATAATGGTCCAAATCCGCGTTTATATTCTTCATCCGAGGAAAGAGAAACGGCGCCCAGTGTTCTTCCATGAAAATTCCCCTCGCACACAATGAGTTCTGCTTTGTCCTTTTCTATTCCTTTGCAGTCATATCCCCATCTTCTTGCTGCTTTGATAGCAGTTTCTACGGCTTCAGCACCTGTATTCATCGGTAAGATCATCTCTTTTTTTGTTAGGGAGCTAATCTTTTCATACCAAGGACCTAATTGATCATGATGAAAGGCTCGAGAAGTTAAGGTTACACGGTCCGCTTGTCTCTTCAATGCTTGGATTATTTTAGGATGACGATGCCCTTGGTTTAATGCGGAATAAGCACTCAGCATATCCATATATTTATTTCCTTCAGGGTCGGTAATCCAGACTCCTTCTGCTCCTGAAATAACAATCGGCAATGGATTATAATTTTTTGCTCCATATTTCTCTGACTGTTCCATTAGTGAGATAGATTTATTAACTTCTTGTACCATTTAATCATCCTCCCATTTAATGTATAAATGTAAGTAAAGATCTATATTATTAACTTTAGCTGATTTTTCTACAGATGGATAGATATTTATTTTCTAAAAATTCATTCTAGATTACCTCTCCCTTGAAAAGCGCAAAAAAGGCTGCCCAATGTGTAATTCACATTGGACAGCCTTTTATAAAATGTTATTTTTTAATTAAATCATCGCGGTTAGATTGATCAATCCACTCTTGTAATTTATCTTTTAACGTATTAAATCCTTGTACGTTTTCTGTTTCAGCTACAGCAGCTGTTTGACGTTTAGGACGAGGTTTTTTTGCTTTAGCAGCTTCTGGTTGCGCTGGTGCTTCTTCTGTTGCACGGATAGAAAGACCAATTTTTCCAGCATTTTCGTCAATGGAAAGAACTTTAACGTTCACTTCATCGCCAACTTTTAAAAATTCATTAATATCTTTTACATAACCATGGGTTACTTCAGAAATATGAACTAAACCTTGTGTATTTTCATCTAAAGAAACAAACGCACCATATGGTTGAATGCCTGTTACCTTTCCTGTAATAACACTTCCAACTTCAATTTTATCTGACATGAGAACACTCCTAATTGTTTATATTAATTTTCCTTTTATATGCATTATAAGATTATATCACAATATCGCCATATTTACAAAAGGATTTATTTTTACTGTTATAATTCCCGTTAATCTTTTGCTTAAACTATGACCTTTACGGAACCAGCTTAAATAAAAAAAGGCATTTGAAAGGATGGGACTTCCCATCTATTCAACACCTCTTTTTGCCTTTATTTAGAATATTTTTCGACAAATCGCTTCATTCGTTTCATAGCTTCTTGCAATTGTTGCAACGATGTAGCATAGGAACAACGAACGTGTCCTTCGCCACTTTCACCAAATACACTTCCTGGCACAACTGCTACTTTTTCTTCCATCAGCAGTCTTTCTGCGAATGACTCTGCATTCATTTTTGTCGCTGTTATATTAGGAAACGCATAAAAAGCTCCGCCAGGCATATGACAAGTTAACCCCATATCATTTAAGGATTGAACGATAAAATTCCTTCTGCGCCGGTAGCTTTTCTTCATTTCTTCTACATCGTTTTCACCACTTCGCAATGCTTCTAATCCAGCATATTGAGCCATCGTTGGGGCACACATTAAACTATATTGATGAATCTTTAGCATCGCTTGAATTAATTCCTCTGGTCCACAAACAAAACCTAGTCTCCAGCCTGTCATGGCAAATCCCTTTGAAAAACCAGAAAGGAGAATAGTACGTTTCCATGCTCCCTCTATTGCTGCTGTACTTGTATATTCTTCATCATAGCAAAGCTCTGCGTATATTTCATCGGAAAGAATAAGCAAGTCATACTTTTCTGCTACTGCCACAATTGCTGCAAGCTCCTCTTGAGAGAGTGTGGATCCGGTAGGATTATTAGGCGAACAAAGCATAATTGCTTTTGTTCGGTCCGTAATGACTTCTTCTAGTTGAAAAGGCTTGATTTTAAAATTATTCTCCTTTAAGCTTTGAACCGCAATTGGAACCCCTCCTGCAAGCGTTACTAACGGTGCATAGGAAACAAAGCATGGTTCAACAACAATAACCTCTTCTCCTTGGTTCAAAATAGCCCGTAAAGCGATATCGATTGCCTGACTAGCTCCAACAGTTACAATGATTTCTGAAGATGGCTTATAGGATACCGTAAATCTTTTTTGCATATAATGACTGATTTCCTCTCGAAGCTCGAGTAGTCCAGGATTTGCCGTATATGAGGTATACCCTTGTTCGAGTGATAAAATTGCTGCCTCTCTTGTTGACCAGGAGGTGACAAAATCTGGCTCTCCTACACCGAGGGAAATAACTCCTTCCATACCGGATGCTAAATCAAAAAATCTGCGTATTCCAGATGGTTTCATTTCCTCAACCTTTTGTGCAATATAACTTTTTGTTTGTCTCATTACGGTGACACCACAATTCTTTTGTCATCATCCGATTGTTCAAATATTGTTCCATCATGCTTATATTGTTTTAAAATAAAATGAGTTGTTGTTGAGATAACTGAATCCAATGTAGATAGTTTTTCTGAAACAAATCTCGCTACTTCATTCATCGATTTGCCTTCAATAATAACTGATAAATCATATGCTCCTGACATTAAATATAGTGACTTAACCTCTTTAAAACGATAAATTCTTTGAGCAACCTCGTCAAAGCCTACCCCTCTTTTAGGTGTAACTTTTACATCAATCATTGCAGTAACACCTTCATGACCTTCCACTTTTGACCAATCTACTATTGATGTATAACGCACTACGACATTTACTTCTTCTAATTTCGCAATCAACTCTTTTGTCTTTTCTAAATCTTCCCCAATCATCTTAGCTATATCTTCATCAGAAATCCTCGCATCTTTTTCTAGAATTTCTGCAATTTCAATTTCTTTATCTGTTAGTTTCATGTCCATCCTCCTGCTTGCCTTTTAAATATTCTCATTATATCAAATTATCACTAAATTTAATGCGCTAATTTCATTTTTTAAAACCAAAATTATATGCAAATTATTTGCTGGAATTTCTATCTATAAAAAAACTTTAGAAGTTGAAAAGAGAAGCAATTGATAACTTTTTATTCATCAAAAAGAGTTTATTTGACTCTCTAAAAAGAGCAGGAACTGTTTCGTTTTAGAGATAAAAGTTTATGAGAGATTGCTGTGCAATCCTCTAAAGGGAGCTTCTCTTCAAAAGAAAATTCAAAGATAGCTTGGATAGAAGCTGCTAGATCATCTTCCAAATCAACATCATGTATTGCTTGAAGAATATCCGCAATTTCAGTATCATAATTGCCCTCTCCTATTGAAAAAGGGTCCCATTCATTTAATAAACGCACACATTCTAAATTAATTTCCTGACTATTCATCCTTTGTCACCTTTCGTTCCATTTGTTCAGAAACCATTCTATCATATATCCTTCTGAAGAAGATAACAGAAATGAAGAGCCCCCTCCAATCTAGCTATTTTAAAGGTAAATTTTTATTGACAATTCAGTATTTTAGCTTTATTATTCATTTAGTGAAAATTCCATAATTACTTATCAAGAGAGATTGAGGGAACAGGCCCGATGACATCCAGCAACCTCCTTTCCTAAAGGAAGGTGCTAACTCCTGCAGAATGACTTATTCTGAAAGATAAGATCGGTATATTTAATACGATACTTCTTTCAAAATGAAAGAAGTTTTTTTTATTTCCCAGACTTACCGAAAGGAATTTTCACCAATCTTAACCGATAAAGGTTTTAAAATAATGTTACAAAACATGGCGTTTTTGGCAAAGGGGGATAGTATTTTCTAATGATACAAATAAATGATTTGGTCAAAATATATAAAACAAAAAAAGAACAAGTCATTGGTGTTGACCATGTTTCTTTATCTATTAAAAGAGGCGAAATATTTGGAATTGTCGGCTATAGTGGAGCAGGGAAAAGCTCTCTGCTTCGCTGTCTCAATTTATTGGAAAAGCCAACCAGTGGAGAAATTATCATTGACAATATTTCTTTAACAAAGTTAAATCAAAAGCAATTAAGAGCTGCTCGCTTAAAAATAGGCATGATTTTTCAACATTTTTACCTTGTTAGTAGTAAAACGGTATATGAAAATATTGCTTTTGCTCTTAAAGCAGCTAATTTACCTTCTAAGAAAATACATAAACGGGTATTAGAGTTGCTTGATATGGTGGGGCTGGCAGATAAGAAAGATGTCTTTCCTGCCCAATTAAGTGGAGGACAAAAGCAAAGAGTCGGAATCGCAAGAGCCCTTGCAAATAATCCAACCGTACTTCTTTGTGATGAAGCAACTTCTGCACTTGATCCAACTACAACAAAATCCATTCTTGCGTTATTAAAAAAAATTAATAAGGAACTTGGTTTAACCATCGTTCTAATCACCCATGAAATGGAGGTTGTGAAAGATATTTGTGATCGAATGGCTGTCATGGAAGCAGGGAAGGTAGTGGAAGAAGGTCCAGTTTACGATATGTTTGCAAACCCAAAACAGGAGCTTACTAAAAACTTTGTAAATAGCATTCTTCAATTTGAATTACCTAACCACCTATTAGAAGAAAGAAAAGGGAAAATTATTAAGGTTACCTTTCAAGGTGCCATCGCGGAAGAGGGAATTATCTCGGACGCCTTTCAGCACTATCAGGTGAAGGGAAATATTCTTCATGGAAAAATTGAATATATTCAAAATAATCCCCTTGGTATTTTTATCATGGAATTAACAGGGGAAGAAAATGAAATTGTAAAAGCGATACAGTATATTAAAGATCGCACCAAAAATGTGGAGGTGATATATCATGCCTCTTAGTCTGGATTGGAATTATTTGATCGAGTTACTTCCCGACTTAAATTCAGCATTTTTTGAAACCTTATATATGGTTGGCATTTCTATTGTTGTGGCTATTATTGTGGGTTTACCGATTGGAATCCTCTTATTTGTAACAGATAAAGGATTGTTTCTCGAAAACACACTATTAAAAAACACGGTGGGCTTTGTTGTAAACATGGTGCGGTCAATCCCTTTCATTATCTTACTAATCGCCCTTTTACCATTAGCAAAATGGATTACCAACACAACGATTGGTCCTACTGCTGCTTCTGTTTCTCTATCTGTTGCTGCGATTCCGTTTTTTGCGAGAATAGTAGAACAAGCTTTTCGTGAAATTGATAAAGGAGTAATTGAAGCTTCCGTTGCTATCGGCGCTTCCCCATGGATGATTATCTGGCAAGTCTTAATACCAGAAGCAAGACCTGGAATTATTCAAGGAATCACTATTACCATTATTAATTTAATTGCCTATTCTGCTATGGCTGGAATAGTCGGCGGCGGCGGTGTAGGTGATCTTGCCATTCAATACGGCTATTATCGCTATGATAATACTGTCATGATTACGACTGTCGTTGTTCTCATTTGCTTAGTTCAAATCATTCAATTCTTTGGGGATAAAATATCCAAGACATTGGATAAGCGTTAATAATCACTTTAAGTTAATAGGAGGAAAAGACAATGAAAAAAATACTTATAGGAATTCTATTATTATTATCATTTACAGTACTTAGTGCTTGCGGACAAGACAAAAACAATGCAGATTCAGGGGAGAAAAAGGAAATTAATATTGGTGCTACTTCTGGTCCCTATGCAGACATGGTTAAAAAGGCAATTAAACCTATTTTAGAAGAGAAAGGCTATAAAGTAGAAGTTACAGAGTTTACAGATTATGTGCAGCCAAATAAAGCTCTAGCCGAGGGTAGTATTGATGCGAATCTATTCCAACATAAAATTTATATGGAATCTTTTGCTCAACAAAATAACATAGAGTTATCTGAACTAATTTCTGTTCCAACTGCACCAATGGGTATTTATTCCAAAAAGTTTAAAAGCTTGGAAGATATTACAGATGGGGCAACAATTGCTATCCCTAACGATCCTACCAATGCGGCTCGTGCCTTCTTAATTTTAGAGGAAGCTGGCTTAATTAAAATTGATCAAGCTGCGGATCCACTTACTGTGTCTGAAAAAGATGTGACAAAGAATATTAAAAACCTAAAATTTGAAACAATTGAAGCGGCACAATTACCTCGTGCAGTTGACAGTGTAGATTTATCCGCTGTACCAGGCAACTTCGCCCTAGCAGCAAAAATGAACTTATTAGATGCACTAAAACTAGAAAATATGCTCGATCAATATCGTAATCGTGTTGTTGTTAATACAAAAGACATAGATGCTCCATTCGCTAAAGATATCAAAGCCGCTGTTGAATCAGCAGAATTCGAAAAAGTAATTGATGAGGATTTTAAAGGCTTCGGTAAACCAGAGTGGATGAATCAATAAATTGATGTTACGCAGTTATAAAGAAGCGAGGTTTGTTGGGAATTTTTTCCCCGACAAACCTCGCTCTTTTTTTATGCAAAACGAATAACTGATGGAAGAAAAAGCCCGTTGCCAATTTTCTGATTATTAAAATAAAGTCACATATTCACCATATTTCTTTCACAAATTAGTCACACCTCCCCCCTCTACAACTACAAACTGTATGTTAATATAATGTTGTATTGTGAATCCATTCACATAACAATATAAAGAACATTTATAGGGGGAACTAATCATGAAAATTACACCAAAAGTTTTACTAGCTTCCATCTTAGCAGGAGCACTTTTAACTGCTTGTGGAAATACAGACACAGAACCAAAGAAAGAAGAGAAAAAAGCAGAACAATCAGCTGATGTAGTAACAACAGCTTCAATCGTAAATGAAGCAGATCCACTAGTGAAAGCATTAAGTGCTGATGGAACTTGGATTGTTGCAACACTTCAAGATTTAAAAGTAGACAGTGATATCTTAGTAGCTGGTGAATTCCACGATAAAAATGATGCTGCTAATCCAATCTATCGTAAACTTGCTCTTTATACACAAGATGAAGACCATAACATTATTGATTCCTTCACTTTAACAGCTCCTAAAATGACTGTACAAAGTGAAAATTTCAAAATCCAAGGCGGTACTTTTGTCGGTGATGTTTACGTAGAAGCTAATGGATTTACTATTGACGCTACTGCAAAAGTAGATGGTAATGTTTATTACAAAAGTGATGCATTTAAATCTTCTGCTGTAATTGATGGCGAAGTAACTGGTACACAAGAAGTAAAATAATAGCTTATAATACCTAGCTGGAAATTCAGCTAGGTATTTTTTGTATTTCCTGTATTCTACACTCCCATACTTCCTCAACAAATTAACAAAAATTCCTATAAATTAATAACACAAATAGATTGACAATTTTCTAATTTAGGAATATCTTTTATATAAAAGTTGCATTAACGAAACTTTTTAAACCAAAGCAAAATCAGGTGAGAAAAATGGACAGAAATCGATCTTTAGAAAAAATTCATTCTAAATCAGCAAAAAGTGTGTTTAGCAAGGAAGTTAAAGGTTGGAAAAAAATCCTTCCGTTTCTAGGACCAGCATTCATTGCGGCAATTGCCTACATTGATCCAGGAAACTTCGCAACGAATATTGCTGCTGGATCAAAATATGGATACTTATTATTATGGGTTATTCTTTTTTCTAATATTATGGCGTTAATTATTCAATCCTTATCAGCAAAATTAGGTATCGCTACCGGTAAAAATTTAGCAGAGATAGCACGAGAGGAATTTCCCAAGCCTGTATCTATCGGCTTGTGGATACAAGGTGAGCTTGTCATTATGGCAACAGATTTAGCAGAGTTTATTGGTGCAGCACTTGGTATTTATCTTCTCTTTGGTATTCCTTTACTGGAAGCTAGTCTGATTGCTGCTGTAGGATCTTTTGCTATTCTTGAATTACAAAGACGGGGATACCGTTCTCTAGAAGCAGGAATTACTGCGATGCTATTTATTGTTGTCCTTTCTTTTATTGTACAAATGTTCTTTGCGAATCCAGATGTTCCATCTTTATTACATGGGTTATTCACTCCACAATTTGATGGATTAGATAGCGTAATTTTAGCTGCTGGGATCCTTGGGGCTACAGTAATGCCACATGCGATTTACTTACATTCTGCATTAACACAGAATAGAATTGTTGGGGAAACGGATAAAGAGAAAAAGCAAATCTTCCGCTTTGAATTTATCGATATCCTTATTGCCATGTTGATTGCAGGATTTATTAATGGGGCAATGCTTATCGTCTCTAGTGCATTATTCCATAAAAATGGATTATTTGTAGAAGATTTAGATGTAGCTTTTAACTATTTTGGACAGTTAGTAAATCCCGTTTCAGCAACTTTATTTGGACTTGGTTTATTAATTGCTGGATTATCCAGTTCATCTGTAGGAACGATGTCTGGAGATGTTATTATGCAAGGATTTATTCATTTTCGCATTCCTTTATATGTAAGAAGATTTATTACAATGGTGCCTCCTATTGCTGTCATTGCATTAGGTATTAATCCAACAACTGCACTAGTAATAAGTCAAGTAATTTTATCATTTGGAATTGGTTTTGCTCTTATTCCATTAATAATGTTTACTAGTTCAAAACGTATCATGGGAAACCTAGTCAATACAAAATGGATTACGATTATTTCATGGGTTATGGCTATTTTAATTGTTGGATTGAATATTTTTATTCTCGTACAAACATTTCAGTAAAACAGGAATCTTATAAAGGCGAATCTAAATCTTTTTCGTATAAAAGAAGCAGAATAACAACACTAAAAAATCCTAAAACATTTTTTGTTTGTCCCAGCTTCTTAGAAATGAACCAAAGAAACAACAGGCGATCCTAAAAGTCGCCTGTTGTTTCATATAGAATTATTTCTTTTTAATCGATCCACATGCGATTCTTTCGCCTGAATCCCCTGCTGGTTGAGTCATTCCGTCATCTTGTTGTTCGGTAATAACGATTGAAGTCCCTTTTTTGCTGAATAAAGAATTTTTTCCATCTCTAAGGGTTACTTGTGGTGCCATTAGCTCAGCTTTTACGGTTCCATCCTCCTTTACCAAGATATTAGGTAAATCACCTGCATGGGCACCTTCTGGGTGAAGTAAACCATGTTCTTTATTATCTGGATTAAAGTGATTGCCTGCCGATTGAAAATCTGGAGCATCACATTTATTTGTTTCATGTATATGAATACCATGGATTCCTGGAGTTAGACCTTTTAAGTTTAAAGATAATTTTACTCCGTCAGCATGCTCCTGCAATTTAATTGTTCCTAAAGAGTCTCCCACATCATTAAACATTTCTACCTCTGCTTTTGTCACTTCCCCCTCCGCACAGCCGGTTAGGAAAATGGTTATCAGCACTAATAAACTCAGTTTTCTCATCTTTTTTCCTCCATGGACGGTTTGGTATTAATATTTGAAAAAAGACTCCTTATTATGCAGTTATTCTCGTTTATCAAACTATAGCCTTTGTGATACTATTAAAGGAAAGAAAATCTGGAGGGATTAGATTGTCAGAACTAGCTATCGGTTCCATCGTCACCGCTTTTTATAAAACTGGAAAATACATCGGGGAAATTACAGAGATTCGTCCTCAAAGTTATTTAGTACGGGTTCTTGCGGTCTTAAAGCATCCGATGCAAGGGGATTTGCATCAGCCAAAAGAGGCCATAGTTGATATTTTCCATGAAAGAAAAGCCCTTTCTTACCGAGAACAGATGAATGCTCCAAAGAAAATGGTCAAGCAATATAAGGAAGAATCCATTCCTTCTTATAATGATTCCCTACAAACAGCTATCGAAAAAATGCGTAAAGAGCTTCAAGAAGATGATTCTGCTTTCGCTATTCAAAGTTTAAAAAACTTGGAAATACTTAATGCAGAATATTATAAAATCGTTTAGAAGAAAATAACAAAAAGACGAGGAATGTATTCTTCGTCTTTTTTATGCAAACTTATTAAATAATTTAGACATATCAATTAAGTCTCCAATGGTTGGTTGATTAGATTTCCCCAAGTACTTCTTATCTTGCTCAACAAGTTTAAAAATATGATAAGTGGTTAAGGCATCATCTAAAGCACGATGATGTTTCCCAGTTCCCTCTCTGCCATATTCCCTAACTGCTTTCCATAAGCCTGTTTGGTTTTTATCACCAAAAAACCGCTTATATTCCATCGATAAATCAACTTCTTTACAAGATAGAATAAAGGGAAGTTGTGCTTTATGACAATTATCCTTTAGCACTTTCATATCCATGTTTCCCCATGTAACAATAATATTTTGATATCCGTTACAAATTGCCTCAAGCTTTTTCATTAGATCGTATAAAGATATCCCGTTATTTACTTGTTCTTGTGAAATATGTAGAAAAGATTTGCATCTCCTTGAAAGGGTTGAAAACTTACGGGGTACTACATATGAAGAAAACTGTTCCCTTATGGTATCACCAACAACGGCTACAATACCAACTTCAATAATTTCTGGATAAAACCCCTTAAACTTACTACTTTTCTCTGGCATGGTGAATTCAAAGTCAATAAATAAATACTGTTGCTTTTCCATTCTTTCACCTTCTTTTTTATCGATATTTCACATGAATCATCCTGTCTAAACCGTTCTTTCTTCTATTCATCTCGATAAACTAGCTGTCTTTTATTTATCTATATTATAACAGAATATCACTTAACCTTTTTAATTTTCTGTACTTTTATCTTTATTTTTTTTATTAACTTATCAGATCCATTTATTGGTTCTATGCAGAAATGCAACGTAAAAAAACACAGGATAGCTCTCCTGTTTAAATATAGTTTGGGAATACGAAAGACTGCTTCCATTTGGATATTTATGAAATAAACAAGTTTTCCCCTTACACATATTTTTCCTTCTACTGCAGAACATAAAAAAAGAACAACCCTTAATAAACGGCTGTCCCTTTTCGCTGCATTATTCTTCTGCGATTATCCTGATATATTCTCTTGGTTGAAAAGGAATCATCGTTTCATCGAAAAAAGGAGAGTTTGCCTCTTCTATGAAAAGAAGTTCCTCCAGTGAATAAAACTCTCTTTTTTGGAAGTTGTCCAATAAAATTCCAACAAAAAGACATAGAGAAAATAGACAAATGGAAATTTTTACCTTTATTTTCAATTGCATAGTATACCACCTCACCATTAGTTTGAGCAAAAAGGGGGATGTTTTACACAAAAAACAAAAAATTTTTTTCCTGTTTTAGACCATGTTTCTACCTATTTAATAGAAAGGTTTAGTCTTAACTTAATTTCTAGTTTCCTATATGCAGAGCGTTTTTTTTTGCGTTATACTTTAACATGTTCAATCATTTCAAGCGTCTTTTAGCAAAGTTTAAGGAGGGGTTAATTTGTCTATTCTTCACTGGGCTGTACTTGCACCATTTTTATACACCCTATTAATACCAATCACATTTATATTTAGGAAAAAAATACATACAGGATGGTTTGTTCTTCTACTTCCCTTGCTGTTGTTTATTTATTTTTGCCGAAACATTGGGACAACCTCAAATTTACATACGAAAGTAGAATCAATCCCCTGGATCCCATCACTAGGAATTGATTTCGCTGTAAAATTAGACGGTCTTGGCATACTATTTGCCTTATTAATAACTGGAATCGGTTCTCTTGTTATTCTTTATTCCATTTATTATTTGGATAAAAACAAAGAGAAGGTCAATCATTTCTATGTATATCTTCTGTTATTCATGGGAGCAATGCTCGGGGTCGTCTTATCTGATAATCTCATTGTTCTTTATATGTTCTGGGAAATTACAAGTATTTCTTCGTTCCTTTTAATAGGTTTTTGGAATAATCGAAGTAATTCGCGATATGGCGCAATCAAATCAATGGTTGTTACCGTATTTGGTGGTCTTTCCTTATTAGCAGGGATTGTCCTACTTTACCTAATGACCGGTTCCTTTACTATTTCAGAAATAATTACTTCTGTTCAACAAGAATCTATTATGTCTCATCCGTTATTTATTTTAGGGATGATTTGCATCTTACTTGGAGCATTTACAAAATCGGCCCAATTTCCCTTCCATATTTGGCTGCCTGATGCAATGGAAGCTCCAACACCAGTCAGCAGTTATTTGCATTCCGCTACAATGGTTAAAGCTGGAATATATCTTGTTGCCCGTTTAAGTCCTGTCTTTGCAGTGTCTGGTTATTGGCTGTGGATTGTATCACTTGTCGGGATTGTTACACTGATATATGGATCTTTTATGGCGATAAAACAAGTAGACTTAAAAGGTCTTCTCGCATACTCAACCATTAGTCAGCTCGGAATGATTATGTCTTTACTAGGGATTGGAGCTGCTGGTGTCCACTATGACAATGAAAGTGTGTATTACATTGCTACAGCTGCTGCAGTCTTCCATCTTGTCAACCATGCAACCTTTAAAGGAAGTTTGTTTATGATGGTTGGAATTGTTGACCACGAAACTGGAACAAGAGATATTCGCCGTTTAGGCGGCCTGATGAAAATTATGCCTATCACATTTGCTATCGCATTAATCGGCTCGATGTCTATGGCTGGAATCCCCCCATTTAATGGATTTCTAAGCAAAGAGATGTTCTTTGCAAGCATGTTAAATATTCTTGATTTCCAAATGTTTAACCTAGATACATGGGGAGTTTTATTACCTGTCATCGCCTGGGTCGGCAGCATCTTTACATTTGTCTATAGCATGATTCTTGCATTTAAAACTTTCACTGGAAAATATCAACCAGAAAAATTATCTACTAAACCACATGAAGCACCAATGGGTATGCTGATTTCACCCATTATCTTAGTATCACTTGTTGTCATATTTGGATTATTTCCTGGTCTTCTATCCAATACCATTCTTTCTCCTGCTATTACATCTATTTATGGCGGAGGCGTTTATGATCTGCATATCTATCACTGGCATGGATTTGAACCTGAGTTATTTATGACAATTGGGGTCATTGTATTGGGAATAATTCTCTATTTAACTGTGGGAAAATGGTCTGTTATCTATCAAGCCATTCCTGTTATTTGGAATCGAATATATGATTGGTTATTTGGCGAAACAGAAAATGGATTTAACAAGCTGACAAACAGATATATGACAGGTTCCTTGCGCACCTATCTCATTTATATCTTTTCTTTCTTTATCCTAATCCTCTCTTATACTTTATTTGCAAAGGATGGATTTACAATAGACACTTCCCGACTAGCACCAATTGGTGGATACGAAGTAGTACTGTCGCTTGTTCTGGTGATTTCCACCATAGCTATACTATTTGCTAAATCCCGTTTGACCTCTATTATTCTTTTAGGGGCAGTCGGATATACCGTTTCTTTATTTTACGTAGTATTTCGCGCACCTGACCTTGCTTTAACTCAATTAGTTATTGAAACAGTTTCCGTTGCTTTATTCTTATTGTGTTTTTACCATTTACCTAGAAATGCTAGAAAAAAGGAAAGTATTCCTTTCAAATTATCAAATGCAATTATTTCCGTACTAGTAGGACTCGTAGTGATGGTTATTGCGATTGCCTCCTATAGCACGAAACTGTTCGATTCCATTTCTCAATTTTATGTGGAGAATACTTATACGAAAGCAGCAGGAGAAAACATGGTAAATGTTATCTTAGTGGATTTCAGGGGATTTGATACACTCTTTGAAATTACAGTATTAGCAATTGCTGCTATTGGTATTTATTCGATGATAACTTTGAGAATGGGAGGAAAGAAAAATGAAAATAAATAATTTAGTTTTACAAACCATTACAAAAGTCATTGTCTTTTTGATACTTCTGTATGCAGTTGATCTCTTTTTTTCTGGTCACTATACACCAGGCGGAGGCTTTATCGGCGGATTAATGGCAAGTGGAGCAATAGTTCTATTGCTGATAGCTTATGATTTAAAATTAGTAAAAAAAATCTTTCCTGTTAATTTTATCTATGTTACTGCAATAGGCTTGCTGATAAGCACTTTAACAGGAATGATTGCCGTATTAGATGGGAAACCATTTTTAACGCATTTTTTTAATAAACATGCGCACTTACCTTTATTAGGAGAAACGTCCCTTCACACTGCTGCACTGTTTGATCTCGGGGTTTTCCTAGTAGTAGTGGGAGTTACAATGACCATTATTCAAACGATTGGAGAGGATGACTAATGGAATTCTTAATGGCATTCATTATCGGCATTTTATTTATGTGTGCGACGTATTTAATACTTTCTAAGAGTCTATTGCGCATTATTATTGGAACTGGCCTTCTTAGCCATGGGGTTCACTTATTAATATTAACGATGGGTGGTTTAAAGAAAGGTGCTGCTCCTCTCTTAGGTCAGCATGCTGACAGTTATTCTGACCCGTTACCCCAAGCATTAATATTAACTGCGATTGTTATTAGCTTTGGTGTCACTTCCTTCTTATTAGTACTTGCCTACAGAACTTATCAAGAATTAGGGACAGATAATCTGGAGAAATTGAGAGGGAAAAAGCATGAGTAATTTAATTCTATTTCCAATTTTAATTCCTTTACTCACAGGAATCATGTTGATTTTCTTTTATAAGAAGACCATCTTACAACGGATTATTTCCCTATTGAGCACTAGTGTTTCGATTATTATTGTGCTATTTATGATAGATAAAATCAAAAACGAGGGAATTCAAACAGTAAATTTGAGTAATTGGGATGCACCGTTTGGGATAACGATTGTATCAGATATGGTATCAGCACTTCTTGTGTTAACAACAAATATAATCGCCTTTTGTTGTATCCTCTACTCCTTTAAGGGAATCGATAGAGAAAGGGAAAATTACTTTTATTACGCTATGATTCAATTTCTCTTAGTTGGTGTTATTGGTGCGTTTTCAACTGGCGATATCTTTAACTTGTTTGTATTCTTTGAAGTAATGTTAATGGCTTCCTATGTACTACTTGTTCTTGGAAATACAAAAATTCAATTAAGAGAAACAGTAAAATATATTATTGTAAATGTTGTCGCTTCCGCACTCTTCGTTATTGCCGTTGCCTATATTTATTCTGTTGTTGGAACTTTAAATATGGCGTCTATTTCAGAACGAATCAGTGAAGTGGATGGATCAGGCATATTAACGGTCATAGCTGTCCTGTTCTTAATCGTTTTTGGATTAAAAGGGGCTCTCTTCCCGTTATTTTTCTGGCTTCCAGGATCTTATTATGCCGCTCCAATACCGATACTTGCATTATTTGGAGCGCTATTAACAAAAGTTGGAGTTTATTCGATTGCCCGGACGTACTCCCTCTTCTTCTATGAAGATTCTTATGTCTTTGCATTATTAGGTACCCTTTCTTTACTAACCATTATTTTAGGAGCAATTGGAGCAATTGCCTATAATGATGTCAAAAAAATTATTATCTATAATATCGTTACGGCAATTGGGGTTATCTTGTATGGATTCTCTATTTTTAATAGTACTTCCTTAAATGGATCGATTTTCTACCTTTTACATGACATGGTTATTAAAGGAGCACTGTTTCTATTAATCGGAATCATGATTTATATTACTGGAACTAGTAATTTAAAATATATGAGTGGCTTAATGAAAAAATATCCTCTACTTACTTGGACTTTCTTTCTTGCAGCACTTGGACTTGCAGGTATTCCGCCATTAAGTGGCTTTATTGGTAAATTACTAATTATCCAGGGAGCGTTTGAAGAAAGTAATTATATTGGAAGTTTTATTGTTGTGCTATCGAGTCTCCTCGTTCTACTATCTGTTATCAAGATATTTGTTAAAGCTTTTTGGGGAGAAGAATCAGATAATATTACTAGAAAGCCTATAAAAACACTTTTACTGCCCGGATGTTTACTAGTCCTTCTTTCTTGTCTAATCGGAATTGGTGCAGAGGTGATTTCACCATATATTTCTCTCGCTGTTGAAAGTTTATTGCAGCCGGAAAACTATATAAATGCCGTATTAAAGGAGTGATGACAATGGCATTTCAATTATTATTAAATTTTGTAATCAGTTTTATTTGGATGTTTCTGAAAGGCTCCTTCGCTCCAGATACGTTTCTAATCGGCTTTATTATCGGATTGATTCTCATTTTTATTACAAGAAGATTTTTCTCCGATAAGTTTTATTTATATCGAGTTGTTTCTATATTAAAGCTTTTAGGTATTTTTCTAAGAGAATTAGTACTTTCTAATATTGCCGTGTTAAAAATTATTCTTCAACCAAGGTTAAAAGTAACGCCGGGTATTTTTGCCCTCGAAACGGATTTAAGGAAAGACTGGGAAATAACGCTACTTTGTAACCTTATCACCCTGACACCTGGAACCCTTGTTGTAGATATTTCAGAAGATAATAAAATCCTATATATTCATGCAATCGATATTAGCGATAAAGAGGCCGCTATCAGCAGTATCAAAAATAGCTTTGAAAAAGCCATACAAGAGGTGAGTATTTGATGTTCCAGACGATTATGCATATATCTTTATTTATTGTTTCTACCTCGACGATTTTATTTATTTATCGAGTTGTAAAGGGACCTTCTACTCCCGATAGAGTAGTCGCTTTAGATGCCATCGGAATCAACCTTGTTGCGATTACTGCTATTTTATCAGTGGTGTTAAAAACATCAGCCTTTTTGGAAGTTATTCTTCTCATTGGTATTTTAGCCTTTATTGGTACGGTAGCTTTCTCGAAGTATCTGGAGAAAGGAGTAATAATCGAAAATGACCGCGACAATCATTAGCATTATCATAGCTATTCTTATTCTCTTAGGAGCCTTATTAAGTCTGGTTGCAAGCATTGGCGTATTACGATTACCTGATGTGTACACAAGAAGTCACGCAGCATCTAAATCTGCGACACTAGGGGTCATGTTTATCCTTCTTGGTGCTTGTCTCTACTTTTTCCAGTCGGAACGAATTTTCAATTCCCGTTTAATTCTTGCCATCGCCTTTATTTTCTTAACATCTCCAGTTGCGGGACAACTTATTATTCGCTCTGCTTATAACAGAAAAATACCAATGGCAGATGAAGCGATAAGAGATGATTTAAAAGAAGCGAGAAACGCTGCTGCGAAAAGCAAATAAGCCCATCATTTGCCTGCGGAACCAATGTTTTTAGCAGGATAAGCTATCGATCATAAGCAAATAATATTCCTGTCCTGTCATTGGACTAATACAGAACAGGAGTACAATAATATGAAAAATATACGTGAAGGATTAATCCCCACTGTTCTTGGAACAGCCGTTACAACTGCTGGCATTGCCATGAAAAAAAATCGTAAAATCGATTCCATGATTTCCAATACAGTCTTTGGATTTGGACTAGCACATGTAGTCTTAGGAACAATTGATTTAATCGAACACCGTAGTAAGTTTTAAGAAAAAATAAAACATCTTAAAGTTATGCATACATTAAAGACTTGAAATCGAAACAGGCTATTTTTTCCTGATGTGATTTCAAGTCTTTTCTTATTCATAAATTCCCTTTATAAGGAATAGAATAAAAGAAGCAAAATTATGCATGAAAGGAATGGCTACTATGTACCACGCTCGATATTATCATCGTAAAATCCCTACTTTAGCAGCATTCCACCCATATCTTCATTACCCTCTCTATTTTCGAGAACTCCCAGAAGCGAATCCTTCTAAACTCATCAATTCTGCTAAGGATACCCTAACTTTATTGCCTGATGTGGAGACCTGTTTAAAAAAATTAGCTAACTCTCCTGACTTTTCCAAGAATCTCATGAATGCCGCTCAATTATCTAAAACGGAAACAGTGGAGCAATTAATAAAATCAATTGGCGTAAAAGAATCCCCTACAATAGCTTATAATCCTGATGGGATCACATTAAATTTCGACCATAAAAATAAGCCACCCTATTGCTGCTTCTTATCTGTTCAATTGAGATGGCGTTAGCATTTTTTTAGTTGTTCATAATAGATTATTTCAGGCTGTATAACGTACTGCCTGAAATAATCCGATAAAGAATAAGTGAACTTTATTTTTCTAAAACGCTTTTTGTTATGATTGATTATACCTGTTCAATCATTGCTATATAATTAATTGTACCTTTTACCAAAACAGCTATTCTTCTATCCAATTGATGGATTTTTTAGTAATAAGGATACGGTCCATATGGTCCCGGAGCAAACGGAGCTGGACCAAAAGGAACAGGGCCATATGGGACAGGACCAAAAAACGGTCTTGGTCTAACTAAAGCCCCGCCTATTACTCCTCCTAATAAACCACCCACAAAGGGTGCTGCAAACCAGGCTCTTGAATCTTGCTGTGGATATTGATACTGATAAGGGTATCCATACATTCTTCAACATTACCTCCACTCTCATTTTAGACTTATTTCTCTTCTCTATTTTCTATGCGAATGTCCCCCTTTTGGACTGGGCTATCGCCTTATATCGCTAAATTTCTAGAAATAAATGCTTTCTTTGTTAATAAAAAAAGTGCAGGATAGGCATAGGTAATTCCATTAATTTATTCACGCTTAGGTCATTGCTTGTCTATACTATATGGAATAGATGTCGCAGGAGGAATGGTAAAGAAAATGAATTCACTTTTTGATTTCACGAATAAGACGGCAATTATCTCAGGGGGAAGTCGAGGGTTAGGAGAACAAATGGCCAAAACGCTGGGTGAAGCTGGAGCTAACATTGTCATTTGTTCCAGAAACTTAGAACAGTGTACAAAAACTGCTGCTAAATTACAAGATAAAGGAATAAAGGTATTAGCCCTTCCATGCGATGTATCCAAAAAAGAGGATATAGACCATGTTATTAGCCAAACAATCGCCAAATTCCAAACTATAGATATCTTAATTAATAACAGCGGTACTTCCTGGATGGCACCTTTTCTTGATTATCCCGAAGAGAAATGGGATAAAGTACTTGATGTTAATCTCAAAGGATCTTTTTTATTTTCACAGGCAGCTGCTAAAAAAATGGCAGAACAAAAAAAGGGCAAAATAATTAATGTTTCTTCTGTTACCGCATTTAACGGAACTCCGCCGCACTTATTAGATGCAATTGCTTATAACACGAGTAAAGGCGCACTCATTACATTAACCAAAGAATTAGCTATTAAGTTAGCCCGTTATAATATCCAAGTAAATGCGATTGCGCCAGGTTTTTTCCCGACAAGTATTACGACTAAATTAGAAGATAGTAAAAACCTAATTACTGCTGGAATTCCAGCAAGGCGCTTAGGGGAATTAAGTGATTTAGATGGAATTATTCTGCTCTTAGCTGGAGAATCTTCCAATTATATCACAGGACAAACAATTGCCATTGATGGTGGACTTTCCTCTAGTTTATAAAAAAGGGAGTCTAGAAATAAGCTTTAGGATGTTCACTAAAAAAGAAAAGAAAGAGGGATAGGAAAATGGCACACGTTACAATCGATTTTTATGAGTTATTAAAGAAAGGCGGCACTTTATTACAATATCGGTTAAATAACCGTATTAAGAACAGTTTAAATCAAATGTCCATTATTGATTTCACAACTTCAAAAATGAATCCATTAACAAACAAATTAGATCAAATTCAAACTTATACAGAGCAATTAAGTAATTATATGAATCTACCTACTAAAACAGACCTTGCAAACGCAACCCAGTTAATTCTTCAATCAGAAGAAAAAATCGATAATCTTGATGATCAGTTATTTGAATTAACGACAATGATGAAAGAAGTCAAACAACTAATTGAACAATTAAGCATGAATCCTTCTGATGATTACTCCAATCAATTGACAAATATCATTACTGAGCAAGAACAGCGTATTTCCACACTTCAAAATGAATTAGTGCAAGCAAAACAACAATTGGATTCACAAAAAGACGAACTCAGCTTTTCTACTATTTCCAATCAGGCGATATAATATGGCAAAAAAAAGTCTAGCTAAATTTATTCATACCTTATCGTACGATCCTGCCGTTGGACAATCAGAAAAATATGCCATTTGGAAAAAAAACAAAGCAACTTTATGGTATTACCCTTCTAAAGAAAGAAAATATAAAGAATCGATTTTTCTTGTTTATTCAATCGTGAATAAACCATATATTCTTGACTTAGGTCCCTCCATGAGTTTAATTGAGGCATTTAATAACGCAGGGTATGATACGTATTTAATTGATTTTGGGATTCCTGCATACGAGGATCGTCATTTAACCATTGATGATTATATAGCAAAGTATATTCAACCAGGTTTTAAACGAGCGATGCGACATGCTAACTCCGATTCCTTTACTGTCATTGGTTTTTGTTTAGGAGGAACACTTGCCAGCATATTTGCAGCATTAGATAATCGTTATATTAAAAATTTAATTCTTGCGGTGTCTCCAATTAACTTTTCCGATTTTCCGGACTATGATAAGTGGCTGAATGCTCTTCGCGAAAATGAACTGCACCTTGAGGAATTAATCGATAAAATGGGCATTGTACCTCCTGAATCGGTTAAATATGGAACTAGATTACTTGTTGCTCCTCTTTCCTTCAGCCATTATTTAGCACTTTTAAATCGTTCTGGCGAAGAAACATACTCGGAAAAATGGGCACGAATGAACAAATGGACACTCGATCATATCCCTGTAGCTGGGGCAACGTTTAAACAACTTATGAATGACTTTGTCAGGGACAATAAGATGATTGAGGGTGGTTTAACAATCAATGGAGAAGAGGTTGATTTGTCTAACATTCACTCTAATTTACTTGTATTTTCCACCAAGAATGATCCTCTTGTTCCAAGTTCTCTCTGCGAACCAATTATGGATCTTGTTTCAAGTCAAGATAAATCCTTTGTTTTATTTGATGGCGGGCATGCTGGTCTCGTTGCGAGTACTCATATGCCAGAACCAATGGAAAAGTGGCTGCAAGCACATAGTACCCCCCTATAAAAAACCAGACCCCATCAATCGATAAAATGGGGTCTGGTGATTTCTTCTATAGATCTACGTATTTTCTATTTTATACTTTCAAATCTTTCTACAAACAATGCTAATGTTCTAGTCATAGCGCCTGTTCCACCTGGCTGACCTAAATCAGTAGCCTTACTTTGTGTAGATGTTCCAGCAATATCTAAATGAACCCATGGCGTTTCCTCTGCAAATTCGCCGATAAAGGCACCACCCATGATTGCATGACCAGCGGCACCTGGTGAATTATTTAAATCTGCAATCGGACTATTGCGCACTAATTTCTTATGACTCTCAAAAATAGGCAGTCTCCACATTTGTTCCCCTGCTTCATAGGAAGCTTCTAACACCTGTTCAAATAAAGATTCATTATTCGTCATTGCACCTGTCGTTTCCATTCCTAAAGCGGTAATTACTCCACCTGTAAGGGTTGCGACATCTACAAGGTAGTCAGCGCCATGATGTTTTGCGTAAGTTACTGCATCTGCTAAAACTAAGCGACCTTCTGCATCTGTATTTAATACCTCAATTGTTTTTCCACTCATCGATGTGATAACATCATCTGGTTTAAACGCATTACCACTTATCATATTATCAGTAGATGGAATAACTGCAACGACATTTTGTTCTGGTCTCAATTCTCCAATAATCTCCATTGCTCCAAGAACTGCTGCTGCACCGCCCATATCCGTTTTCATACCGACAATACCAGTTTTTGTCTTAATAGAATAACCACCTGTATCAAAGGTAATCCCTTTTCCTACTAAGCCGATGACATCTTCCCAGTTATCTTTTCCCTGGTATTTCAGCACAATCATTTTAGGAGGCTCTGTCGAACCTTGGTTCACAGCAAGCAATGCACCCATACCAAGCTTTAGCATATCTTCTCTCTCTAATATTTCTGCCTCAAAGCCATATTTTCCCGCTAATTCTAGTGCATAATTAGCTAAATCTGCTGCTTTTAGCATATTCCCTGGCAGGTTAACTAGCGTACGCGCAGAGTTTGTTGCCTGACCATATACATACCCTACTTTTAGCGCTGACATAACTTCCTCTTCCTCTACATGACTATAAACAGTAATTTCTGTAATCTTTTTTTCTGGTTCATTTGATTTTTGTTTATAACCTGAAAACTCATAGGTAGCAAGACCAAACGCTTCACTGCTTGCATGAGCAACATCTTGTGCATCATTTTCCTCTGATACAAAGGAATCCAAGTATATAGCTGTTTCCACCCATTTTTCACTAGTAATGCGTTTAAAGGTTGCTCCAAAGATTGCTTTTAGCTCATCAAAGGTCAGTTCTTTCTCTTTTCCTAATCCAACAAAAATAATTCGTTTTGCTCCAATTTTTCCAAAAGTATGTATAACCGTAATGGCCTTTTTCTTTGCTGAAATATCCCCATCTTTTACTAAACTAGTTAATTCTCCTTCAAACTGTTCGTCTAGTAATTGCAGCTTACCTTCTAATTTAATAGACTTATCAAATAATCCAATAATAATATTTTCATGATTATTTTGAAAATCCCATTCTTTCTGATATGAAAACATAATCAATTCCTCCATTCTATTTCTACTTCTATTATAACGAATTTATTTATCATTTCGTATATCTAATTAAATTTACATCATCCATTTCTAAATGATAATGCTGCATTCCTAAAGATTAGCTGCAGCTGAATGATTTATTTTGAAAAACAACTTTCTTATAAAAGGTACCAAAATGTAAAAAGATTTTTCGAATTTAAGTAGAAAGCACAATATTTGGTTATGTTATAATAAGATAAGTGGAAAAGCAAAGAGAGCATTGAAAATTGCCCTCAACCATTTAAAAATGAATCGCATTTTTGTTTTTCCATGGCTTTGAAAGCAAATAATACAGAATGAAATTCATTTTAACCCTATATCTAGCTCCACTGTCTACCTCCTTATTTCCATTAATTCTCCTTATATGAAAGATTAATAATGAGTTAAATAAGGTATACATACTAAAAGTACATATTTTTCACAGAATGATGAGGTGTTTTTATGGAACTACTAGCTAACTTTCCTTTACTTGCGAGTTTGGCTGCAATCTTTTTTGCGCAATTTGTCAAAGTGCCAATCACTTTTTTTGTTACGAAAAAAATTGACTGGTCTTTGTTAACTAGTACAGGAGGAATGCCAAGTTCTCACTCAGCAGCTGTAACTGCTCTTTCTACTGGTGTGGCTCTGCAAACTGGCTTTGATTCACCGATCTTTGCAGTTGCTGCTATTTTTGCGATAATCACTATGTTTGATGCTACAGGCGTTAGAAGACAGGCAGGAGAACAAGCAATTGTTTTAAATCGCTTAGTAAACGATTTTAATAAGTTCTTAAATGAAGCAAAAGGATGGCAAAACAAACCGGAGCAGGAAAAAAGAAAAGAATTAAAAGAATTGTTAGGACATAAACCGATAGAAGTATTTTTTGGTGGACTAACCGGAATTGTATTGACGCTTGTTTTACATATGCTAATTTATTAACCTTGACTTTATAAATACAAATAAATACTGCTTAAGATATTATATTCTAAAGCAGTTTTATTTATTCTAAAAAAGAAGGATATCCTAAAAATCAACTAACATTTTTTGTTAGGACCTTGATTTTAGAATATCCTTTTTACTTGATAATTAGTATGTAATTATTTATTTTCTGCTTTTGTATACTGTTGACGGAATACTTGCATAGATTCTTCTTCATTTAACGCACTTAACGTTTCTTCTGTTAGTTTGCCTTTACCCATTTCCACTATGTATACATCTATTGTTTTCTTGCCCCATTGACTATATACATCTTGTACGGTTTCATAGTATAAATCTAATCTATTGCCATTAATTGCTGAACCAGTATCTGCCACAACCCCAAATCCATAATCAGGGATAAAAAGAATAGTTCCAATTGGAAATACACTAGTATCAGCAGCTATGGTACTATATAAATCTCTTTTTACTTTTACGCCTGAATAGGTAATACCGAATTGTGGATGCCCTGGGTTCTTGCCAGTTGACTCATATCCAGCGGTATAGCCTGTTGCTATCACCCGTTTTGTCGGATATTGTGACCAATCCTTCATATTTTCTAGCAAAGGGGGTTTACCTGCAACCTCTTTACTGGATGAAATTTGTGTTTTTTCCGCCAATGCTTTTTTAAAGCTTTTTAATGCTACACTCATTTGTTTTATTGTATGATCAATATGACCGGTATCTTTACTTACCTGAGATTGTTCGTTAGTACTAATATTTATCGAACTCGCCTTAACACCTGAAATCGATTGGAACGTGGTTAGTAGTGCTGCCATTAAAAGTAGAACCATTCCTACTCTTCTAAAAAACTTTTTATAATAATTCATATTTTTCACTCCTCTCAAAACTATTCATTTCCCATATTCAAAGAATTTATTCATAAAAAGGTTAAAAGCAGAACTTTCCCCCTAGTAAAATACCAAAAAAATACAAAAAAACATCGATTAGAAGGTTCTAATCGATAATTTCTACATTATTTTCCGAATTATACTATTACCAATAAAAGTTAAAAGTTGGAAATTCTTTATTTTATAAAATTTATGAGTAGGATGGTGGTCCTAGATAGCTTTCAAAATTGGAAGATTAAAAAAGTGAGAAATCATAATCATTATGATATGATAGCTTGTAGAACTGATCTTTATTAGGAGGGTTTAGGAAAATTGGAAGAAAATCAAACCATTTATGATATTACTGTTATCGGTGGTGGACCTGTAGGCATGTTCACTGCTTTTTATGGAGGGATGAGACAAGCAACCGTTAAAATCATCGAGAGTCTCCCTACCCTTGGCGGTCAGCTTACAGCACTTTATCCCGAAAAATATATATATGACATTGCTGGATTTCCAAAAATTCGTGCTCAAGAGTTAGTCGATAATTTAGAAGAGCAAATGAAAAAATTTGAACAGTCTATCGTACTAGAACAAGCTGTTCAAACAGTGGAGAAACAAGGTGACGGTATATTTAAAATTACTACCGATAAAGAAGTCCATTACTCCAAAACTATTATTATTACAGCTGGAAACGGAGCTTTCCAACCTCGTAAATTAGAGTTGGAACAAGCGAAAGAATATGAAGGAAAAAATCTTCATTACTTTATCAATGACTTAAATCAGTTTGCAGGGAAAAAGGTAATGGTGTTTGGTGGTGGAGATTCTGCTGTTGACTGGGCATTAATGCTAGAGCCTATTGCGGATACTGTTTATTTAGCACATAGACGTGATAAATTCCGTGCACATGAGCATAGTGTAGAAAACCTTAAAATTTCAAAAGTAAACATCAAAACTCCTTATATTCCTTCAGAGTTAGTAGGAGATGAGGAAATCAAACAAGTGATTCTTGAAAATGTAACAACACAAGAAAAAGAAATTATTGATGTAGATGCAGTTATTGTAAACTATGGATTTGTTTCTTCTTTAGGCCCAATTAAAGAATGGGGCTTTGAGATTCAAAAGAACTCTATTGTTGTTAACAGCAAAATGGAGACAAATATTCCAGGTATCTATGCAGCTGGAGACATATGCACATATGATGGAAAAGTGAAATTAATAGCTACAGGTTTTGGCGAAGCCCCTACAGCAGTCAATAATGCTAAAACATATATGGATCCAAAAGCTCGAGTACAGCCTCTTCACAGTACTTCTTTGTTTAAATAACCTTTTCTAAAGACTAATGATAATCAGTTGTTTTCTCTCAATGGTTTGGAAAACAACTGATTACATTCAGTCTTTTTTATTAAATAAAAAAACCGCTGTGTCATGAAGACCAAAAGGTGTTCATGACACAGCGGTGTTCAACTTTTAAAGCTTTGTTCTTAACACTCTTCTGGTGTTCCAGCCACTTTCGCTGTACGGAAAGAAGACCCGCAGCCACAAGATGCAATCGCATTAGGATTGTCGATGGTGAATCCGCCGCCCATTAGGGATTGCTTGTAATCAATTTTTGTTCCTTTTAAAATAGGGCCATCGTTTTGATCAACTAACACACGAATGCCATATTGCTCAAAAAGTTGGTCATTTTCTTCTTTATCCGGTGAGAAACCCATTCCATAAGATAAACCACTGCAGCCTCCACCTTTTACTGCTACTCTTAAGTAGGAACCTTCTTCATCGTTCGCCTTCATCATTTCTTTTATTTGAAGAGCAGCGGCTTCTGTTATGTGTACAATTTCTTCTGTCACTGTTCATTCTCCTTTCGTCCTGTTATTACTTCTTATTATATTATATACCGCTAATCAAAACTACTCAACTGAAGGGACCTGTGTAAAACATGGTAACAAAACAGGTCTATGTGATAATCTGCACGAACATTTTTCAAGTATTTTCGATTAAAACATTATTATCGTTTACTGTTCCCACTTTGAAGAAATCCCTTAATATAATATAGACTTTTCACCTATCTGTAAAATTTTTATAGGGAATATTACTCACGATAAGGTATAATAAAATATATAAATATCTAGCCTTTTTACCTAACAACAAAGGGAGTGAGAAATGTGAACAAAATCGAACCGTTATTTGATAAGCAATGTACCTGTTTGCTTTGTCAAACTAAATTTACAACAAAAAAATTACGTTCAAGATTTGTCAAATTGAAAAATTTAGATACAGATTTCTTTCCTGTCTATGCTGAGCATAATCCACTCCTTTATTACATAAATGTCTGTCCTGCTTGCGGGTTTTCTTTTAGTGATGATACAGTTTCTTATTTTTCTCCAGAAAGTAAAAGGATACTAATCGAAAAAGTATGTTCCCAATGGATTCCACATTCCTTTGGAAAAGAACGTAACATAGAGGATAGTATTAAAACATATAAATTAGCTGCTTATTGTGCTTCTTTACGGAAGGATAAGCATATTACCCTTGCAGGACTGCACCTGCGGATTGCATGGCATTATCGTATGTTAAATAATCATAAACAAGAGAGGCGTTTTATATCCCTTGCATTATCAGAATATGAAACTTCCTATTCTGTTGGTGACTATCAGGGAACTCCTGTTTCAGAATTAAGAACCATTTATTTAATAGCAGAACTTTCCAAGCGGACAGATAATCTAGAAAAAGCTACAAAATATTATTCGAAAGTAATTGAGCAGCAGAGTAGGACAGTGGAAACACAAATTGTCAAGCTGGCAAAAGAAAGCTGGCAGGAAATAAGAGACAGGCAAAAAACCTTCATCTAAAAACCGCTTATATCAGTGAATTAATTTTAAACACACTGATATAAGCGGTTTTATGTTGGATTTGCCTTCAAATATTGATAGATATTCTCAACAAGCTCGTTTACATCTTTCCCTTTGACTACTTCACCATCTACTAACGCAAATAACGAATCGCCACATTGCCCACAATAACTTAAACACCCATAGTCAATCACATCTAAAGAATCATCCTGTTCAAGACATTCTTTCGCTTCATATGCGCCTGATGCTAGGTTACTCGCACAAAATTCAATTAGCGGTTTAAACAAACATCTCACCTCCCTCTGAATTATACAGGTTTTTCTTAGTGTTGAACGCAAAAATTGTCTGATTTCATACTTCCTTTCTTAATCTGTAAGGGGAAAAGTCATTTTCCTTCTATAATGAAGAATAAACAGTCCTAACCTTTTAATATACTCTAAAAGGAGCAGATCTAAAATTACGAACTAATTTTTAAAGAATAGATTTTCTCATGAGCACAATAAGGGGGAAAAAATGAAAAAATTAATAATATTAGGCGGCGGTTATGGTGGTATGCGTGTTTTATCCTCTATCATACCTCATTTACCATATAATTTTATGGTCATATTAATAGATAAAGTCCCATTTCATTTTCTAAAGACAGAATATTATGCTCTTGCAGCTGGTACTGTACTGGATAAAACCCTACAAATTCCTTTTCCTAAACACCCTCAAGTAAGCATTATACAAGCAGAAGTGGAAAAAATTGATTTGGAAAACAATAAAGTTTGGTTAGCGGGAAGAAATCCGATCGATTATGATGATTTGATTATTGGACTTGGCTGTGAGGATAATTATCACCAAGTCGAGGGCGCTAAAGACAACACTCATAGTATTCAATCCATCAATAAATCCAAACGAACACATAAGCAGCTCCATAGCTTGTCTCAGGGGGCAAAGGTTGCAATTATCGGCGGCGGCTTAAGCGGCGTTGAGTTAGCAGCTGAATTAGCTGAAAGTAGCAGCCTGCAAATCACACTTTTGGATCGTGGAAATACCATATTATCTTCTTATCCTAAAAAAGTAAGAAACTATGTAGAACGATGGTTTACAGATAGAAAGGTTAATCTTATCAAAAATAGCAATATTACTTGTATAAAAAAAAATACAGTTTATAATCATGGAATCCCACAGCATTATGACTGTATTGTTTGGACAGCTGGGATTCAACCAAATAAAGTTGTACGGGAACTTGACGTGGAAAAAGATAAGAAAGGACGCATTCTCTTATCCAAGCATCACCACCTTCCTAATAATGAGCATGTTTTCGTAGTTGGTGATTGCGCAAGCCTTCCTCATCCTCCCAGTGCACAGCTTGCAGAAGGACAGGCAGAACAAATTGCTTTTGTTTTAATTTCTCGTTGGCAAGGGAAAGTACTACCTGATTATATGCCGCCAATCAAGCTAAAAGGGGTCCTTGGGTCATTAGGAAAAAAAGCCGGTTTCGGACTTATTGCCAAAACCGCTTTAACAGGAAGAATTCCACGCTTAATTAAACATGGAGTGCTATGGAAAGATAAAAATAATAAAAATAAAATTAACGACTAGTAAAAGAATGGGAGTGTGTCACACTTATTCCAGCTTAAGATAACGCTGGAACAAGAAAATACCAATAATATTCCCTATCGATTTTAATCGATAATAAGAGTTATAGTTATCCTTCTAGACTGAATATACTTCCTATTGTATCGATAGCCATGTGTATTCAGTCTACTCCATTATTTCTGAAAAAACGGATACAATTTTAACCATTAAGCACTAGTATATCCGTATTTCTCAAATTCTGCATAAATTTTCTTCAACTTCGGATTACCTTCGCCTACAATCTCTCCCTCAATTACTACTACTGGATAGAATAAATCTTCCTCTATAATTTTCTGACAGAATTTATTTTTATCTTCCGTATAATTGGCTTGAAAAATATCATAATATTTAATCTGAAAAGTTTGCTCTGGAAATTTTCTACTTAATGCAGCCTGGAGCCATTCATATGTGTCCTTAGAAGATGGCAGGTTAACACAGCTGGCACAAATTTGTTCTGCTCCATAAATACTTACTTCAATTTCCTTTTTCAAATAAACTCTCCTCCATGGGATAGACAAGCTTGCCTATCCATTATTTTTCCGGTATTATAGGGTTTTGTTATATATCCAATTTTTTGTTTATTTAATTCGTGTTTCTTGATTATAGATTTTTCATCCTAATGTGATTATAATAAATAATAGGAAAGGAGTCGATATGTATGCAAGAAGTTGAAATGAAAGAACAAGTCCAAGAAGTACTAGATAAATTACGTCCATTCCTTTTAAGAGATGGTGGAGACTGTGAATTAGTGGATGTAGAGGATGGCATTGTAAAACTACGCTTATTAGGTGCTTGCGGAAGCTGTCCAAGTTCTACTATTACTTTAAAGGCTGGTATTGAACGTGCTTTATTAGAGGAAGTACCAGGCGTTTATGAAGTAGAACAAGTATTTTAATTTTTGATGAGAAAATGCAGAAAGAGGATGCAATTGCATCCTCTTTCTTTTTTATTTAACTTCTGTTGCAAGTACTCCGGAGCAAGTACTGCCTTTCTTGTCTATTTCCAATGGGAGGAAACGCATATCAGGTAATTTCGGCACTAATCCATCTATTAACGTATTCATTTTTCCTGGTTCTACAAAACACAATACTGTCGGCCCCGCTCCACTTAAAGCCACCCCATAAGCACCTAGCTCGCAGGCATGTTCTTCCATTAGCTCTAAGTGCGGTACTAACTCTTTCCGATATGGCTGATGATACTTGTCCTTTTTCATCATTTTTCCAGCAAGTTTCCTATTACCTGTAAGCAGTGCCGCAACTAATAGATTAGATACTGCACCTGCTGAAACAGCTTCAGCAAAAGAAAGAGTGTCCGGTAAAACTCCTCGTGAAGACTTTGTTAATAGCTCTTCTGCTGGAATCACAGCTAGTACTTCCAAATCTACCGAATGAATGATTTCTGCATCTACTTCTTCTCCTAATTGACAGCCAACAACTAAGCCGCCGAAAATACTCGCTCCAACATTATCTGGATGCCCCTCCATTTTGGAGGCAATTGCAAATTTCTGTTGTTTAGTCAATTGTAAATTACCAACTTGATCTGCTAGTTCAATTCCTGCCACAATAGCGGAAGCACTAGATCCAAGTCCTCTTGCTAAAGGAATATTACTATTCACTTTTATTTGACAAGGAGGAAGAATAGTATGAAATGATTTCGCCACCTCGATCGCTGTTTTAATAATGAAATTACTTTCATCACTTGGAAATTCCTTCAATTCATCTGTTAACGGAATAACCTCCCAACAGTCACTTTGAACAACTTCCAATGTTAAATATAAGTTTAACGCTAGTCCAATACTGTCAAAGCCTGGCCCGAGATTAGCAGTACTCGCTGGGACTTTAATTAGCAGCATCTCTCCTTCGTTCATATATGAACGACTCCCTTAATGTGATTAGCTACTGCTTTTTCATCATTAGGTAATACTACTGGCTTAATTGGACTTACATCGATTGCTGTATTCGGATCTTTCAAGCCATTTCCTGTAAGGATCGCTACTATTCTACTTCCTTTAGGAATTTTCCCATTTTGAATATGCTTATAAACACCTGCAATCGATGCACAAGAACCTGGCTCAGCAAATACCCCTTCTTTTGCAGCAATCGTACGATATGCAGCAATAATCTCTTCATCTGTTACTTCATCAATAATTCCCTTGGACTCTTCTTGTGCTTGAACAGCCAGCTTCCAGCTAGCAGGGTTACCAATTCGAATGGCTGTAGCAATTGTTTCTGGATTTTCAAATACGCGATTATGAACAATCGCTGCTGCTCCAGCCGCTTCAAAGCCGTGGATTTTCGGCAGTCCTGTTTGCTTTATTTCGTGGTATTCTTTAAATCCTTTCCAATAAGCACTAATATTTCCAGCATTACCAACAGGAATTGCCAATATATCTGGCGCTCCTCCTAATTGGTCACAGACTTCAAAAGCAGCTGTTTTTTGTCCTTCTAAACGATACGGATTCACTGAATTAACAAGTGCAACTGGTTCTGTTTCACTAATTTTGCGTACCATCTGTAATGCTTGATCGAAATTCCCTTCAATCGCAATAATCTCAGCACCATACATAACAGCTTGTGCTAATTTTCCCATCGCGATTTTTCCTTCTGGTATAACGACAATACAGCGCATCCCTGCACGTGTAGCATAGGCAGCTGCTGCAGCTGACGTATTTCCCGTAGAAGCGCAGATAACGGTTGAGTTTCCTTCTTCCTTTGCTTTAGCTACAGCCATGACCATTCCTCTATCTTTAAAGGAGCCAGTTGGATTAGTTCCTTCCGTTTTGACAAATAGCTCTACGCCCCATTCCTCAGACAACTTTTCCAGCTTAATTAAAGGTGTGTTTCCTTCATTCAGTGTTAACATTGGTGTCGATTCATTTATTGGTAAATACTCTTTATATTCTTCTAAGAGACCCTTCCATCTCATTACTTTGTTCCTCCTTCAACTCGATAAGAACTTTTAACTGTTCGAACAGATGATAAGTCCCTTAATTCTAATAAAATATTCTCATAGTTTAATAAAGACGCATGGTGTGTTACTAAGACTATTTCTGCCAACCCTTTTTCCTTCACTGGTAACTGGAGGATCTTCTCAAAGCTGACTCCATGCTGGGAGAAGATAGATGTAATTTCCGCAAATACTCCAACCTCATCCACTACTTGCAGTCGTAAGAAATATTTAGAAAACATTTCGTCTGGCTCTTTTAGCTTCTTTTTAAATTGTGGAGCGATTGCACCTTTTCCATTAACGCCCAAGCGCATATTTTTCAAAACATTCACTAGATCCGATACAACGGCTGTTGCAGTTGGTAAGCTTCCGGCACCAGGTCCATAAAACATCGTTTCTCCAACCGCTTCTCCATATACATAAACAGCATTATACTCATTATTAACGGCTGCCAATGGATGGCTGTCGACAATAAAAGTAGGCTGGACACTAACTTCTACTTTTTCTTCCTGTCTTTGAGCAATACCAATGAGTTTCATTGTATATCCTAACTGCTTTCCATACTGTATATCGTCATCTGTTACATTCGTTATGCCTTGTACCTTTACATCTTCCAAGCCAATATTCATCGAAAAGCCTAAAGTTGCTAAAATAGTCATTTTTCTTGCTGCATCCAGCCCTTCGACATCAGAGGTAGGATCACTTTCCGCAAAACCTAATGCTTGCGCTTCTAAAAGAACATCCTCATACGGTCTTTGCTGTTGACTCATCTTCGTTAAAATAAAATTAGTTGTTCCGTTCACAATTCCCATTAATTTAATGATACGGTCAGAAGCTAACCCATCTACTAAACCTCTTAGAATAGGAATTCCACCAGCAACACTTGCCTCATAAAATAAATCACAATTATTTTGGGAAGCTGCTTGCAGTAGCTCTGCTCCATGTACTGCCATTAAATCCTTGTTAGCCGTTACTACTTGTTTTTTATTTTTTAAGGCTTTTAGCAGGATGTTCCTTGTCTCTTCAATCCCACCCATTACTTCTATAACCACATCTATTTCAGGATCATCTAATATATCATTAGCATCAACTGTTAAGAGAATATCATCGGTTATCTCTACTTCTCGTTCTTTCTTTACATTCTTGACGAGTATTTTTTTTACCTGCACTGGACAGCCGACTTGATGCATGATTTTATCTTGATGATTTTCAATAATTTTTACAACGCCCGATCCAACAGTTCCTAAGCCGAGTAGTCCAATTGAGATTGCCTCCATCTGTTTACCTCCCGTTGATGTTCTTTTTACGAGAACAACTGTCTTTGTATAGTAGACATTATAGTGTTTGATTCCTTTTTTTACAAGGGGTGTTTAAACATTCTTTTAAAATTTTTATTTTAAAAGAATAAGAATAGCTTTTCCCTTTTAAAAAGAATATTTGTGCTCGTTTACTTAATGAATCCATTATATAGGAAGATGCTAAAATTCCAAAAGAAAAATTATAAATTTTATGTATATTTAGATTTTTTAAGCAGTGAGTCGACGAAGCGCTCGTCGCTCACTCCATGGAAAAGAAACTGTATTCATAAAAAAAACCAGACAACATACGAAATTCCCATGAATATCTCCGTATAATTGTTAGGATTTTCCTTTTTTTGAACACTTATATCCCTGACTATTTATGCCCTTCGCTCCAAACCAATTATTTACAACCAGGAAACAATAGGGATTTTCAATGTTTTAACTGGCACTTCTGTGTTGTCATAAAATTCTTTCAGAAATATTTCTAAATCCCTCGACTGGCTGAGCATTTTCTTTAACCGTTCTTCTAGAAATAGACGGTCCGCCTCCTGTATAGCAGAATAATAATTTTCGATACATTCCACATAATGAATGGGGAATAACAGCCTTGCATATATTAATCTCCATGCAAAAGAACTTAGGGGCATAACACTTTGATACTCCTCATAAAACGTCTTTACTTCTCGATGATATGTTTTGATATTTCGAAAATATCGATCTCTTGTCCATTCAGCAAGATCTCTTCCACAATGATCAAACACCCAATCAAATGGATTTTTAATATAATATTCTCCTGCCCATGTGTCTTTGGTAAAACGGTTATAACAAATTGTTCCACTATCTACAGCAGTTGGATCATCATCTAGCTCTGTATCGACAAGATACTGAATGGCATTCTCAGCAATCCCCATATAATATGGAAAAGATTCTAAAAATAATTGATCGAATTCACTTTCTGGCTGTTTGTATAACATACTGTTCCAGAAACCCTCCAATTGGCCCAATCTTTGTTCCCACATACTCTTCCACTGCCCCATTCTACTTATTTTTTGGACACCAAATGGTACAGTTCTGCCTCTAAAATGAAACTTCCCCAGTTTTCGCCCTAATTTCCGAGATTGAAAGGGACGTAGTCGTTCATTCATAAGCACACAATAAAGCTGCTCATTCATTTCAGTATGTTTGCTTCCTTCTTTTGACTCTAATAACATGCTGACATGTTTATCACCAATCTGATAGATATGTGCAGCAATTTGGTCTCTTTCTGTTAGTTCTTCTTCCTCTATATTTCCTACTGGGACAATAGTATACAGTTTTCCTTTGCTTATACAAGCTTCATAATGACCGACTCTTGTTTCTTCTTCTACATCAATTCCATACTTTGTCGATAAAATTTTCTTAATCATGTCTTTTCCTCCTCCTCGTTATTCTCTCTTTTAGAAGTATATGACAAGGAATGTTAAAACTTGTTAAGAGGATACAAATCATGAATTGCCCCTATTATGGAAACAATAGCTGTAAGGAACATCTAACAGCCATCATGCATATAATAATAAACACTGTGAATACATAGTGAATAATTAAAGAAAAGGTGAAGTTCATGTCATTAAAAGACCTAACAGAAAAAACAGCCAGAAAGTGGTTACATGAACGTGGAGTCGAAATAGAAGACATAGCGAAGCTTGTTTATCTCTTACAAGAGAAATATCATAAAGATTTACAAATGGAAGACTGTATTCATAATGTCGAGCGCGTTCTTTCCAAAAGAGAGGTTCAAAATGCTGTTATCACAGGGATACAATTAGATGTACTCGCTGAAAAAAAGCTCCTGGAATCTCCCCTGCAAGAAATTGTCGAAACAGATGAAGGGCTTTACGGGGTAGATGAAGTGCTTGCTTTCTCGATTGTAAATGTATATGGTTCCATCGGATTTACTAATTATGGCTATGTAGATAAATTGAAACCAGGCATTTTACAAAAGCTAAATGATAAGAGTTCTGGTGAATGCCATACCTTTTTAGACGATATTGTCGGTGCTATTGCAGCAGCAGCTTCAAGTAGACTAGCTCACCGTGCTAATGGGGAAGAATAAGTCACCTTGTAAAAAAAAGACGTTTCATACACTGTAAACAGTAGCGAAACGTCCTCTTTATATGACCTTATTTTATTATAGCCCACTCACTTAAGCTATCAACCGTGTAGGTTGGCTTGACAGAATATCCGCTTAGTTGCTCTTTCGTTGTAACTCCTGTATACACGAGAAGTGTATCCATCTTTGCATTGATGCCTGCCATAATATCTGTTTGATAATTATCGCCAACCATCAAGACGTCTTCTTTCGGCAGATCTAATAATTTGATTGCTTGATCTACAATAATTGATTCTGGTTTGCCGACAACAACAGGCTGTTGCTGAGTACTTACCGAAATAACAGAAGTTAAGGCACCATTTCCAGGTAATAATCCTCGCTCACTTGGCAAAGCCGTATCCCCATTTGTAATGACAAATTGTGCGCCATTTCGGACTGCTAAGCATGCCACTGTAAGCTTTTCATAGGTAATCTGTTGATCAAGTCCAGCAACCACATAATCAACATTTTCTGAATCCTTCATTAACTTCAAGTCTTTTTCCTCTAAAGCGTGCTGAAGTCCTTCTTCCCCTATCATAAACACATTTGCTCCAGGGGATTTTTCGACAATATAATTAGCAGAAGCCATGGCGGAAGTAAATACCTCACTCGCTTTTGCCGGTATTTGAAACTCCTGTAGTTTTTTGGCCACTTGTTCTGGTGTTTTTGTCGAATTATTGGTGACATATAAATAGGGAATTTGCGCAGCAATCAATCGCTTAACAAATTCAGCTGCCTCTTCAATTACTTCTGTTCCCCGATACATTGTTCCATCTAAATCTATTAAATATCCTTTATACGCTTTCATTAAGAAAATCCTTTCAATTGCTATGTATTAATTCAGGAACTATTTAAAAAAGCACGTTGCTTTTTTCACAGCTTGAAAATTATTCTTTATTTGATTAAAATCATTTTCTTTAAAAATAATCTAATTTCTAAATGCAGAAACAGGTCCTAATTCATGAATTAAGTATTCTTTTACAGATGGAGCAAAGGCTTTTATGGAGAGTAGCTTCGCTTCAAATGCTGCAATCAATCCCTTATGATCAATATTAGTATACTGATGTACAAGCTGTTTGCGCCAAAGAATGAGTTCCTTAATGTCTTTTCCTATTTCCATAGTAATAACTTTTTCATCAATAAGTATATCGACAATGTCGTCATAACTGCCCGGATCCCTCATAATAAAACCATCAATCATACTATTTCCTACATCTAAGATGACTTCAATCATCATATGTGTCAATCTTTCAAGTGCCACTTTCTCAAGAAATGTATTCCACGTTTCTTGCGTTTCAAACTGACTGATGAGCTCATGGTAATAATTTAACTGTTCTTCTATTTTTTCTCGGTCCACAAAATACATATTCCCTTACTCCTTCCGCATACTATGAGATTTGTAAATGGTTACTAAGACTAGTAGGCTTGGCGTAAAAATATCCTTGAGCTAAATCCACTTTATTTTTCGATAAAACAGAGGCTTCCTCTGCATTTTCAATTCCTTCTGCTACCACAACGGAGCCCACTTCTTTTGCAATAAGAAGAAGTCCTTGGAGCATCGATTCCTTTACTGAATTTTTATCAATATTCTGGATTACAGAACGGTCAATCTTAATAATATCTGGCATGATTTCACTGATGGAATTCAGACTAGCATAACCCGCGCCAGTATCATCAACTGCGATTAAAAAACCAAGCATTCTTAAAACCTTTAGATTTTTAGCAAAATGCTCTAACCCTTCAAATGAATCTCTTTCTGTAATTTCAATTGTTATTTTTTTCGGGGAAATCCCTTTATACCTACGAATTACGCTCTTTATATCTTTAATAAATCTTTGGTTACCAATTGTGATTGGTGTAAAGTTAATAAAGATATTATGCCTCCATTTTGTTTGCTGGATTTGTTCAAAAGCTTTATCAAGAACAATCATTTCAAGATCATACAAAAACTTCGTTTGCCTTGCTAAAGAGAAAAGTTGAAGTGGATTTTCTAACGGTGTTCCTTCTGGGCCTCTTGTCAGCATTTCACAAGCGTGAATTTTATTTGTTTCTACATCCATAATTGGTTGTGCCAATAAACGGATGCTTTTTTTCGCCACAATATTACTCAAAGTATAGACTAATTTATTGAATTCCGGATCAGTTCTTTTATGTGCCATTGCAAGGGCAAATTCATAAGCCGTTTGAATAGCATCAGAAAGATAGGTATATTTATTCTCGATAAACATGTATCCTGTATGAAATTCAGGCGGAATGCTCCCAATTTCACGAAAGTCATTTTCCACATTATGTATAATATCTTTAATTAACCCATCTATTACTGGTAAACATTCGGATCCTTGTTCCCATTTCATAAACATGGTTAAGCCGTTCGGATTATAATCATGAATAGCAATGATTTCATTAGAAGCTTTTAATTGTATCGTTTTGCCAAATAATTTTTTTAGCAATCGAATATATTGTCGAAAATCTTTTGCTTCTAATTGTTGCTTTATTCTATGTAAATTCGATATATCTATTACAATAACAGCTACCTCATATCCTTTTATCATCGCTTTTTGTACTTGATGAATAATAGGGTCTCGTAATACAAATGATGGAGGAAAATACTTAATAAGTTTTGCCGGAAGAAGTAATTTTCCCCAATTAAATAATCTTGAACAGACATTCTCTTGATATTTCATAGCCCCATTCCTCTCAAAATGCCAACTTTTTCTGTCATTAAAGCAAATTAATTCTCTTTAGATGGACTTTTCCTTACTTCTATTGCTACAAGACTTACAATTAGAAGCAAAAATCGCATTGGGGAATTCAAATGGTAAGATAATCATTCATGGCTTTGCTTAAGAAACTGAGTTAGATGTATTTCCTTACACTTGGATAAAGATAAGTAATCATTAACAAAACAGTTTCTCCATTTGCTAAGCCAGTCCATTTCTTGTTTTCTTTCTGAATGGAAGCTCCTTCTTCAAGATCAAAATAAAGGATAACCTTTTTATTTTGTTTTTTTCACTACAAAATAGGCACAGCCAAAATTACAATATTCATATAAATATTCCGTTAACGTGCTTATTTTCGTGTCAAAACTTGATTTTTGATTATGATCATCAAAAAAGCCACGTAATCTTAATTGTCCATAACCCCAATCTCCGACAATATAATCGTATTTCGTTAATATGTCACTATATCTATTTTTAAATGCTTCTTCATTAAAACCTGATTTTCTTTCTTCAATCAGTTCATAACAATGATTATTAATACAAACCAATCGTATCACCTCAAAACCTGTATATATTTCCTAAATATAAAACTTCCAGCCATGCAGCTTTGCTTTTTAACTTCACTGATAATTAGTTGAACTATTCGTATCTTGGTATAAATAGTCCAATTATAACATTGCTCACTATCATTATAACCTTAGGATAGATATTTACATAGCACTAACAATAAAATCTTCCTATAAAAATACAGAATTTTTATTCTATACTGTTAAATACCTTTTGATTATGGGCTGATATTCTCAATTAATTCTGGTTGAATAAAAAAACCCAAACCATTATACGAAATATTTTTAGTATCTCCGTATAATGGTCTGAGCTAATGTTCAGCGGAAAATTTATCCCTTTAGTCTTATTCTTTATTTATGCTTCTTTTGCATGTTCAGCCATTTGCTGATTTTTTTTCGCTTCGTTTACTTGCTCATCTGCGTGATAAGATGAACGAACTAATGGACCTGCTTCACAATGGCTAAATCCTTTACTTAAAGCAATCTCTTTTAACTCTTTAAATTCATCTGGATGATAATATTTTTGTACTTTTAAATGTTTGACAGTTGGTTGTAAATATTGGCCAATGGTCATAATATCCACATTATTTGCTCTAAGATCATCCATTGTGGCGATAATTTCTTCTTTCGTTTCCCCTAACCCAACCATAATACTAGACTTAGTAGGAATATTAGGCTGCATCTCTTTTGCTCTTCGTAAAAACTCAAGAGAACGATGATATTTTGCTCTGGCACGTACTCTAGGGGTCAATCTTTCTACTGTTTCAATATTATGGTTCAAGATATCTGGCTTAGCATCCATTAATAATCGAAGGTTTTCTTCTACCCCTCCCATATCAGATGGTAATACCTCAATGCTGGTGAATGGATTTTTTCTGCGAATGGCACGAACAGTTTCTGCAAATACAGCTGCTCCGCCGTCTTTTAAGTCATCTCTTGCAACAGCAGTAATAACCACATGCTTTAAGTTCATTGCAAACACAGAATCAGCAACTCTTTCTGGCTCTTGCCAATCTAATTCAGTCGGTAATCCTGTTTTGACTGCACAAAAACGACAGGCTCTTGTACAAATAGCTCCTAAAATCATAAATGTTGCCGTTCTTCTAACTGCCCAGCACTCATGAATATTTGGACATTTTGCTTCCTCACAGACTGTATGTAGCTGCTTTTCCTTCATCATTTTTTTCAAACCTGTATAATTTTCATTCGTATTCAATTTAATTTTTAACCATTCAGGTTTGCGCAAATATTCTTGTTTTTTTTCTGACACCACATTCATCTCCTAGTAAAATAATTTTCATCATTTTTACTTAAAAAACAGTATTGTATAACAGCTATCCCTCAGATTTTTTTGTATGTTATACACAGTAAAAGGATTGTCTCTTCTTCATTTGTCACTTTAACATAATGGAAATGCGTCTACAAGTTATTCATTTAAAATGATTACCATTAATTGATAATTATTTTTTTTGATATAAGTCACAAAATATAACGACAGAATAAGAAGGGAGGGACTAATCTTTGCACAGGTTAATATTTATAATCATTATTCTTATGTTTTTACTACCTAACACCGTCACATATGCTAATGAAAAAATGAATGACCCTTACACAAAAAGGATGGAACTTTATAAAAAAATAGAAGCATTATATCATATTCCTTGGTATTATATAGCGGCTGTCGATCAATATGAGCGTAACATTCGCTCTTCAAGAAAAGATATCCCTAAGGCAAAGGGATACACTGGGATTTATTTTACGAAGGAAGAATGGGCTGGTATTATTAATCCCAATCCAGAGGATGATAACCCTTTAACCATTCCTTTATTTGGAGGACTTGGTGCTGACGGTGATGGAGATGGAAAAGCAGATAGATTTAATGATGAAGATATCCTTTCCGCATTCTCCAATTATATAAGTCAATATGGCATTGATGAGGATAACTTTAAAATCGGATTATGGAACTACTATAAAAGGGATAAAACTGTTAGCATCATAATGGGAAAAGCAGCCATATACAACCACTTTGGCAGATTAAATTTAGATGATCATGCCTTCCCTCTGCCATTAAGAAGTGATCATAGCTATCGCAGTACTTGGGGGGACGCCCGCGGCTGGGGAGGAAAAAGAATTCATGAAGGTACAGATATTTTTGCAGACTATGGAGTCCCTGTAAAAGCGACTTCCTATGGTATTGTAGAAATGAAAGGCTGGAATAATTATGGCGGATGGCGCATCGGAATAAGAGATATTAATAATAATTATCATTATTTTGCCCATTTAAATGGATTCTCGAAAGAGATTCAGGCTGGAATGGTCGTAGAGCCAGGGATGATTATTGGTGGAGTTGGAAGTTCAGGATACGGACCGCCAGGAACCTCAGGAAAATTCCCTCCTCATCTACATTATGGTATCTATAAAGATAATGGCTATACAGAATGGTCCTATGATCCATATGCACATTTACGATTATGGGAAAGACAAGAAAAGATAAAAACAAGAAAGAAAAAATAAATTACTTACTTGGCGATAAGGATCTACTGCTTCATTCTTATCGCCTTTATGTTCACAAGGGATTTTGGAGAGAATCACATTGCGTTATGACAATTGAAAGATTTTCCTTTAAATTCAAGTCATATGGAGGAATTTCTTTTCCCTCTCTTTCCACAATTCGTATAATTGGTCTTTCATTCATCCCCTTATTTTGTTTACATACAATCCCTTTTTCTCCATTGCTTAGCATAACACTTAACCCATTAGGATAAAGGACTATCGCTCTTCTAAATGCTTCAACAATTTTTGCATCATATAGATAACCTGATCCTGTATACAAAATCTCTAGTGCTTCATGTGGTAATAAAGCATCATGATAGACGCGATTAGATGTAATGGCATCAAAAACATCTGCTACAGCAATAATTTTTCCAAACAAATGAATATCTTCTGCTTTTATGCCTCTCGGATAGCCAGAACCATTTAATCGTTCATGGTGCTGGTAGGCACAATGACTAACGAGTAAAGGCAGTGTCTCCACTTTTCTTAGCATCTCAAAGCCTGCTTCAGCATGACTTTTTATAATATCAAATTCTTCTGCCGTCAACTTTCCTGGTTTCAGGAGAATTTCTAATGGAACTGTCATTTTACCAATATCATGTAAAATAGCCCCAAGCCCTAAGATTTCCATCTGCTTCGGCGGAAGTTTTAACTCTAAACCTAATGCCAACGAGTAAATAGTTACATTTAAGCTATGCGAAAAAATATAATTATCATATAGATAAACATCAGACATAACAGAAGAAAGATGTTCATGATTTTTTAATTCCAATAGTACTTTTTCAACCAAATTTTTAAAAACCGGTGTATTCTTCTCCATCACCATCGAAATATTATCAGCATCCGCACTTTTTATCATATCAAAACTTTTCTCAATAGTTTGCATCGCTTCCATCTTAACTTGCTCTGAGATAGCATCATTCACTTTAATATCCTTTGTATTTTTATCTTCTAAATAAACATAGCTAATACCAAAGTCAAGCAGCCTTTTAATCATCTTTTGCTCTAATCTTATCCCGCTATTTATTAACACTCTTCCGCGATCATTTAATATAGGCTTAGCTAAGATTGCACCTTCTTTTATATTCTTTGTCCCAACTAATCTCATGCTTTAATAGCTCCTAATAATTTATATAGTAACTATTATATCGTACTTTTGCTTCTGTTTCTTTATACCTATAAAAGAAAAGTAAAATTTATAAGAAATTGTCCAAATGCAGGGATATTCATTTCCCTCTCTTCCAAAAAAGAAGGTTTAACGAAAGGGGGCTCCCCTCTGATTCGTTAAACCTTCTTAACCTCTTTATCCTTTATATCATTTTCAATAATGCTTCTCTTCCAATCATCCCTTTATGAATTCCATATGCTTCTGCTTCTATTGTCACTGACTCTAAGGGTGCATTTAGTAATTGTTCAATCGTTTTCACACCAACAGCTCTACCAGCAATAATTTTCCGGTCTTTCAGCTTATCATTTAACAATGCCACATCTAAAGCACCGCACATAATGTAGCCTTTATCATTTTTTACAGCAAGCAAAGTAGTTTTAGGCAATAATACCGAGACCGCAATAAAAGTATGTCCATTGATATCAACAGGATACACATCAATCATAATACTCTGTGCTCACTCCTCTCTTTCCCTTCCTAATAAGTATATTCAAGAGAGGAGAAATCGGTGTTTTCTTCTTTATTTAAGAATGATAAAATGACCCTTTACGCTTTTATCCTATTTTGTAAAGTGTCAGCAAGAATATTACGCATAAATTCAGGAAGAAAATAGTCTTTCTTCGTTGCCCGATAAATGGCTGGGAAAAAATTACCGAATGTAAACATATCAGGTACTGTTACAACATAATTCTGATCTGCCTGTATTTCCTGTGCATGGATATAGTACTGTTCTTTTTCTCCGATTGTCTCTTGCGTAATGCCTGCTGCAATCATTTTCCCCATTAATGTTCCCCGGAATCCAAGACCCTTGACAGGCATTATCTCCCACTTATCGGATTTCATATCAAGCAGAATTTCTTTCAGTTCCGCTCCGGTTAATGTCACATTACATGGATTAATTGGATGTGGACAAATCGATAATAAATCAAAGAAAGTGATCTCCCCGGCTTGCAATCCTTCTAAAATTAAGCCCTCATTAATAATTGCACAATCCGATTGACACCACGAAATTAATTTTTTGCAAAGCATTTCTGCTAGCGCTTCTCTAGATAAATACTCATCAATCGTTGCTGCCTTTTCTGATAAAACCAATTTCCCTTGCTGGTAATAATTTTCCACAATGGCTTCTTCTTTATTTGCAATCGGCAACTTACTTGTTTCATATAATATGGCTTTTTTATCGATTACCCTTTTGGAAGCATCAACCTTTAATTCAATATGACCAAGATAATAGCCATATTTACCGGCAGCACCTTGAAGATTATTATTAATTATTTTTCCTTGATGGAAAATATGATGGGTATGTGCACCAAGAATCACATCTATTTCTGGATAATTAGCTGCAATCATCTCATCGTCATTTATCCCTAAATGGGAAAGCAATACAATAATATCAACATTTCCTCTAATTTTTTCTAATTGCTTTGATAGTTCTTCTATTGGTTCTGTCAATTTCCATCCTAAGAGCTCATATAACTTTTCGAAATAGGCTGTAATACCGATTACCCCAATTTTTGTTCCTTTAGCTGTCTTAAATATTTGATGAGGAATAGCCCAATCAGGACGTTCCCCATTACGTTTGTATAGATTTGCAACAATTACATCAAATTTGGCTTCATCATATAAATGATCTAATCCTTCATATGACAAAGTAATTCCTTCATTGTTCCCAATTGTCACTGCATCATAGTGTTCTTCATTTAACAGCTGTGTGTTAATTCTACCTTTAGTTGCTTCCGTATAAGGATGAGACAAATCTAAATGGTCACCTATATCAAATAAATAAACAGCTTCGCCAGCCTCTTTATGCCATTTTTTTCTTTCACGCAGCAATTCATAAATTCTTGGCCAATTTTCAAAATGGCTATGTAAATCATTAGTATGATATATGTGGATGACTTCCATCTTCTCGCCTTCCTTATTTGTATTTTCACTTTTTTAGGCAATTATCTATTCTAAAGCAGAGAATGCTCTTCTCCACTCTTCTGATAGTTAGAATAAATCCAATTGTCTTGGAGCTAAATCCGTATATTCTATATTTAATAAATCAATCAGTTCTCGTGCGTTATCAGCCGCATCTCCACCAGAATTATTATTAAAGAGCACATAAATATTTTTACATTGCTTTTCAAGCTGGCGAATATTTTCAGCCCATTCACTTAATTCTGCTGTGTTATACCGATATAAATAGCGAACTTCTCGCCAATTTGGATTATTATTTTGCTGCCAACCATAATAATTTCTTCCGTGAAGCCGAATGAGCACCTTATCTTCGCCAACCGCTTCTAGAACAGTAGGAACAGAAACAGGCATTACTTGAGGCTCATCACAAATACTATGTATCCAATTCTCTTCCTTCATAAACTGAAGGGTATTTGCTCGATATTTGGGATTAAACCATGATTGATGTCTAAATTCAAGTGCACAAGGTATATCTCCCATCCTTTTTCTACACGCTCTTAAGAATTGGACATTTTCCTTTGTGCAATCAAACCAAGGAGGAAATTGGAATAACACCATCGCCAATTTGCCACTTTTTCTATATGGAACTAAGGAATCGATAAATGCAGCAAACATTTCATCATTCGAGGCAAAAGGAATGTCTCCACGATTATGGCCTGTCATCCCTTGGAATGCCTTTACGATAAATTGAAAAGAGTTAGGTGTTTTCTTTACCCAAGACTCCGCATTCCGGACTGGCTGCACCGCATAAAAAGAAGCATCCACTTCCACAGTAGGAAAATACCCGGCATATTCCATTAACTTATTTTGCGATGAAGTATTTTTTCCATATAGACTCGGATGATCTCCCCAGCCTGTTAATCCGATATGAATCAATAAAATCACCTCTATAACATTGTTTTTCTCAAAGCGATACTCACATAGAGAAAAACACTAACTTCATTTCCAAAAATATATCTGTTTTTTTATTTCTTTATATTAAATATCATATCATAATCATCATAAATAACTAAGTTAAAAGAAAAAGAGGTACCAATAAATCAGTCACCCGATTTATTGGTACCTCCAAGATAAATTTAAAAATAAGTACAGATACTTTCAGATATTGAACTAGTAAAAATATCTATGCTTCTCTTAAGGCTGTTTACCAATATAAGCCAGTATTCCGCCATCTACATAGAGAATATGACCATTCACGAAGTTCGATGCTTCAGATGCTAAAAATACGGCTGAACCAGCTAGGTCTTCAGGATTTCCCCAACGTGCTGCAGGCGTTTTTCCAATAATAAACTGATCAAATGGATGACGGGATCCGTCTGCCTGCTTTTCGCGTAATGGGGCAGTTTGTGGTGTAGCGATATAACCTGGTCCGATTCCATTACATTGAATATTGTATTCTCCATATTCAGAAGCAATATTTTTTGTCAGCATCTTTAGCCCGCCTTTAGCAGCAGCATAGGCACTGACTGTTTCCCTGCCAAGTTCACTCATCATGGAACAGATATTGATGATTTTACCGCCGCCATTTTGAATCATATCAGGTATAACTGCTTTAGAAACGATAAATGGTCCATTCAAATCTACATCTACTACTTGGCGGAAATCTTCTGCAGACATTTCTACCATTGGCACACGCTTGATAATCCCAGCATTGTTAACTAATATATCAATCGGACCAACCTCTTCTTTAATCTGCGCAACCGCAGCTTGTACGGCTTGTTCATCTGTAACATCAAATACATAGCCTTTTGCTTCAATTCCTGCTTCTTGATAACTTTGAAGTGCTTGATCGACAGATTCTTGATTTAAGGAATTAAACACGATTTTTGCACCCGCTTCCGATAAAGCGCTTGCAATTTCAAAACCAATTCCATATATTGCACCTGTAACTAAGGCTACTTTTCCATCAATGCGGAATTTATCCATCGTGAATGCCATTGTTTTCTCTCCTTTTATTTCAATTTATTCATTGGAATCATGTCCATATCGGTATACGTGATATTTTCGCCACACATTGCCCAGATAAAGGAATAGTTGCTTGTGCCAACTCCAGAATGAATAGACCAGCTTGGTGAAATAGCAGCTTGCTCACTGCTCATAACTAGATGCTTTGTTTCATCCGGTTTCCCCATCATGTGAAAAATACGGGTATCTTCTTCCATATCAAAGTAAACATATGCTTCCATGCGTCTTTCATGTGTATGAGAAGGCATTGTATTCCATGCACTTCCAGGCTCTAAGATAGTATAGCCCATTTGCAATTGGCAGCTTTCACATACATTTGGATGTATGTATTGATAAATTTTACGTTGATTTAATGTTAGGGCTTCTCCTGTTTCCATTGGTTTGATATGATCAATACTAATTTTTACATTTGGATATTTGTGATGTGCCGGTACGGAGCTAATATAAAATTTAGCTGGATTGTTTGGATTCTCGGAAGAAAAGACAACATGTCGTGTCTCTTTGCCAATATAGTATCCATCTTGTTTTTTCATTTCTTCTTTTTCTCCGTCGATTTCGATATAACCAGGTCCACCGATATTAATAACTCCCAGCTCACGGCGTTCCAAGAAATATTCCACACCCAATTGCTTATCCAATATGATTTCTAAGGATTTATCGGTTGGCGTAATTCCACCAAAAATCATGCGGTCGTTATGCGTATACGTTAAGCTAATTTCCCCTGGCACAAATACTTTTTCTACTAAAAATTCTTTTCTCAATTGTTCTGTAGAGTAATGACGTATATCCTCGGGGCTATGTGTATAACGCGTTTCCATGTTTTGCATTTTTCTACACTCCTATCGATTTATTTTTCCAGAGCCAGCTAGTAAAAAGCTGTTGACTTCTGGTTCGTTAAATTGATTACAATCACCTTGAACTGTATGTTTCAAAGCAGATGCAGCTGTCGCAAAGTCAATCATTTCCTGTGGACTTTTTTGTGCTAGTATTCCATGCAGAACTCCACCGGAAAAGGCATCACCTGCTCCTACTCGATCAACGATTGGATTAATAACATGTTTTTGAGATTCATAGTAGTAATCATCCATCCATAATGTTCCTATTAATTCATTGCTACTAGCAGATACCACCGTTCTTTTTGTGGAATATAGAACAGAGATAGCAGGAAATTTCTTCTGTATTTCTTGATAGTAGTAAACTAATTCATTCTCCTGTTCAGTCGCCTCAGGAATTCCTAACAAATAGAGAGCATCAAGCTTGCCAGCTGAACAGTAATCTACCAAAGGCAATATTTCAGAAATTGTCTCACCTGCTTCTTTTTGAGACCATAATTTTCCTCGATAGTTAATATCAAAACTGATTTTACAGCCAGACTCTTTTGCTGCTTCTATTAATGAGATTGTTGTTTTTTTCCAACTTGAAGATAACGCTGGTGTAATTCCTGAAATATGAAAGATATCTACGTTATTAAACAGTTCTTCCTTTTTCCATTCACTCTCTGTCATTTCGGCGAAACTCGAACCAGCACGGTCATAAATGACATTGGCTGCTCGTTCACCAATTCCAGCCTCTACATAATAAGTGCCTAACCTGGATCCTCCTTTTAAAAGAAAGTCAGTATGAACGCCATAACAACTTAAATGCTTTACTACACCTTCTCCTAAGCCATTGTCTGGAATTTTACTAGCAAAGTAAACATCGTGACCAAAATTGGCTAGTGAAATAGCGACATTGGCTTCACCCCCGCCATAATGTGCACGAAAATTATCAGCATGGGCAATTCGTACACCAGAATCAGTGGATAGACGAAGCATGATTTCACCTAACGTAACTACCTTCCCCATATTTATGCTCCTTTAATTTGATGAAATTTATCCATATATTGACTAGCAATCTCTGTAACTTTAGCAAAATCCCCTTTTGCCACAGGTGCTAATAGGTTTCCTCCTACGCCAACTGCTACTACTCCTGCTTTAAACCAGTCTTCCATATTTTCCAGGCTAACTCCGCCTGTCGGCATAATATTAACTTGAGGCATTGGAGCTTTAAAAGCGGATACAATACTTGGTCCATAGGCACTGCCTGGGAATAATTTGATAATATCTACTCCTGCCTTTAATGCATCTTTCATTTCTGTAATCGTTAAGCATCCCGGAAGATAGGGAGTTTGATAAAGATTACATAGTTCTGCAGTTTCTCTATCAAAGTTTGGGCTGACAATATATTCTGCTCCAGCCATGATAGCTAAACGAGCAGTTACTACATCTAACACAGTACCTGCACCTATAACAATGTCAGAATCATTCTTATACAACTCTACTAATTCACTAATGGCTTTATCTGCATTAGGAACAGTAAAAGTTAATTCAATTCCCTTCATGCCACCTTGAACTACTGCATTACTTGCCTTCACAGCCTCTTCCTTGCTGTTCCCTCGGACTACTGCGATTATTCCAGCACTCTTTAAGCGTCGTAATGTTTCAACTCGTTTCATCTCCACCACTCTTTTCCTATTTAGAAATACAATTTTACTATTAAGAAACTCACCTTGATTATACATACTTTTTTGAAAAATGTAAACGCTAATCATTAAATAAAAAAAATCGCCGAAACGATTTAACGAGCCACAACTTGCATTATCTCATTTTTCGTTTCGACGACAGCCTTTATTATTTGTTTTTTAAATTCTTCTGTGAGCCTATATTTCGGCATACTTACACTAAATGCTCCAATGATTTTTCCATCTTTTTTTAAAGACGCTCCAATACAGAAAATATCTTTCTCCATTTCTTCGTCATCAAAAGCAATACCAGTCTCTCTCACTTTCTGCAATTCTGATGCAAGCTTTAAAGAGTTGGTTATCGTATGCTCTGTATATGGAACTAAAGGAGTTGTTTTTAGATAATTTAAATACTCTTCTTCTTCCAATTCTGCAAGAACTGCCTTTCCCATTGCTGAGCTGTACAAGGGCCTTGTTATCCCAATCCTTGATGACATTCTTATTGTCTGATGTTTAGCCTCTAGCTTGTTTACATATAAAATTTCATTATCTGCAAGTACGCCTAAATGAATGGTTTCATCAATTAACTTTTGCAGTTTTTCTAAATAAGGCAATGTCAGCTCTACTAAGTCCAGCTGATCCACACCTTGATTGGCATATCGAATAAGTTTAGATCCTAATCGATAATTTTTATTTTTATCTCTGCTCACAAAGCCAATTAACAATAAAGTGTCCAATATTTTCAAAGTAGTTGAAGTTGTCATCTCTGTGTTTTGAGCAATTTTCTGCAATGCTTGATTAGGATTGTCTGAAAGGTAATCCATAATTTTTGCTGCTCTTAATAGAACCGTACCATAAGGTTTTGTTTTCTCCATTATACACCCTCTTTTCCAATAAAGAAATTATATACGAAAAGAGGAGAAATGAAAAGCTTTCTCTTCCTAAAATCACATTTGGGATTCACTTCTTACATTATTTTCAAATAGATAGATTCTATCTTCCATCTATGAAAGAGATAACAGTTGAATGATTGTTCTCATTACACCATCTTCTTCATTTGAACGAGTGATGAAATTTGCTGTCTCTTTTAATTCCTTTACGGCATTACGAACAGCAAAACTATATGTACTGCGACTCATAAGTTCTATGTCATTATAGCCATCACCAAATGCCATTGTTTCTTCAGGGGTAACATTTAGTACTTGTTGTAAATGCTCAACTGTTGTCCCTTTATGTACATTTACATTGGCTATATCAATCCAAGCTGCCTCAGATGCTACAATATAAGCGGATTCGAAAAAGGATGATAATCTTTCTTTTGTCTCAAAACATTTAAGCTCTGAATCGTGAATTGTTATTTTCACAAAATCTTCCGTTATTTCATTAAAATCTGACACCATTTTCACCTGTGCATAAGACTTTCTTACAATAGCAGTTTCTTCCGGGATAACGTTATCCTTAATAACTGCACCGCTTCTCGTACAAGCAATAATAGTATGATTTAGACTGATTTCCTCTAGCAAACGAATAATCGCTAGACCCAATTCATTACTTAACAGCGATTCATAAACAAATTTGCCATTATGCTTAATGCGGGTGGCGCTATCCCCTAGAATCCACATATCTTTCGCATCTTCACCAAATAATTCTTCAACCCGTTCACATTGTTTACCAGTAACAGGAGCAAAAGCTACGCCTTTTTCTTTCATTAAATTCTTTACTTCTTTGAACAATTCCCGGTCAAAATCACCATTATTATTTAAAAATGTTCCATCCATGTCTGTCAGCACTAATTTAATCATTCGCTTTCCCCCAACTCTGCTATTCTACTCAACTATTTTTTTTAGAATTCTTGCCGGATTTCCACCAATAACAACATTATCTGGTACATCCTTTGTCACAACTGCACCAGATGCAACCACCACATTATTCCCAATACTTATTCCGGGATTGATAACTGCTCTTCCTCCCACCCAGACATTATTTCCGATATTCACCGGCTTTCCGTACTCAATTCCTGCTATTCTCTCTTGAGCATTTACAGGATGTGTCGCTGTATAAATATGTACTCCTGGGGCGATGAAGCAATTATCCCCAATTCTAATCTCACAAACATCCAAAAACACACAATCAAAATTAGCAAAGAAGTTTTCCCCTACATGGATGTTATATCCATAGTCACAACGAAAGGTTGGTTCTATGAATATATTAGTTCCTGTGGAACCAAATAATTGTTTTAATAGGACGGACCGAATATTGTCTTCTGTTTCAATGGATTCATTAAATATTCTTGTTAGCTTTCGCGCATTACTTCTATCCTTTATTAATTCTGGATCTGCTGGATTATAGAAGTCTCCATTTACCATTTTTTCTTTTTCTGTTTTCACTTTTTCATTCCTTTCTATCCACATTAAACCGTCAACTCTAAAAGGTTTCCTTCCGGATCTTCTATCACACTTTCATAATAGCCGTCCCCTGTTAGACGAGGCCCATTAACTAACAAATAACCATCCTTTTGCAATCGTTCCGTCAGTTGATTAACTGCTTCTTCACTTCCTAATGAAATAGCAATATGCGCCCAGCCAACTCTATCATTTGAATCATCCTTATCGATCCCAGCTTTCCGCATAAGTTCTAAGCGAGCTCCTTCCTTGAACGATATAAAATAGGATTCAAATTTCTTTTCTCTATTTTGATATTTCGAATTTGCTCTCCCACCAAAATAGGTTGTATAAAATGTCTTCATTCCTTCTAAATCTTTCACCCATATTGCAACATGTTCTATTTTCATGTTCCTGTCACTCCTTCTTTAATTAGCTTAAATTACACGCGCTGTATCCCTTTTTATCTCTTTTTTATGCAATACTCCATTTAACCTTTCCGATCCCCATAGCATAATGGCAATAAATCCTGCAATAACAAAAGGGAAAATTCCTATTGTTGATTTGGCTGCAGCATATCCGAGAATGGGAGGAAGAAAGGTACTGCCTGTATAGGCAATAGCCATTTGATAACCCATTATGGTTTGGGAATGCTTCTTTCCAAAACGTAGTGGTGTTTCATGCAGCATACACGGAAATATCGGCGCTAAACCTAAACCGATCATAATAAAGCCTGCCAGTGAAAAAAGAACAGGGAATGGCAAAAATAATAGAACTGCACCAACTAACGCAATTATTTGTCCCCATCTTATTAACCTTTTATTACTCATTTTTAATGTAATAAAGCCTGTGATAAATCTTCCAATGGTGATTCCTGCATAAAATAAGGAAACCCATTTGGCTGCTACATCTATCGATAAATTTTTAACATTTACGAGAAAACTGCTTCCCCAAAGCCCAACTGCCGCTTCCGCCCCGCAGTAAAATAAAAATGCAAGTAAAGCTAGCTTAACCCCTCTTATTTGCCAAGGCTTTTGATTTTCCAAATATGTTTCATCCAATGTACTAGTTGAATCATCTCTTTTATACTCGTTCTCCTGCTTAGGGATCTTTTCTATCTTTTTCCATAAGGGAAGTGTGAAAAGCAAAATGACAACTAAAATAAATTGAATACATGCGATGGCAAAATAACCACTTCGCCAAGAATTATCTCTGGATATAAACTGTGCTACAATAATCGGGCCAAGCGTAGCTCCAACTCCCCAAAAACAGTGAAGCCAGCTCATATGGTGCGCTTTGTAATGACTTGCCACATAGTTATTTAAACCCGTATCTACAGCACCTGCACCTAATCCAAGCAGGATTGCAAAGATAAACAGCCATATAATGGATGGGGCGAAATGAAACCCTAATAGAGCTCCCGCTGTCATAAAGCAGCTTACAAATGTAACCATTCCAGTTCCGAATTTTTTCAGCACTATACCGCTAATAAAGCTGGAAATAATCGTCCCCGCTGCAATTGTCATAAAAAGTACTCCTGCAGTTTCAAGGGGTGCCTTAAATTCCACTTGCATTAAAGACCATGACACTCCCAATAAAGAATCAGGCAAACCTAAACTGATAAAAGCCAAATAGATGATTACTAAAAAGAATGTCGCCAATAGTTAACCCCCACTCTGTAAGCTTTCTGCAAACTATTCATTTGTTTTACTACTTATTCCTGTAATGATTAAATCGAGTCCAAGTCTTTGTAACCCATATAAATAATCTTGCTTCCAGTCACTCATTCTAAATTCAGGAAGATGCTCTGCCGGAATATAGGTGGAGCTTTGTTGTTTGATTTGGTTGATTGTGGTTTGAGTGACTTCATCATCACAGAAAATAACCACATGCGGGTTAATAATTGCCACAAAGGAAGCAATTAATCTACTTATGGCATCTACTTCATCTTCCTTTGAAAAGAACACTTTTCCATTTGTAAAGGTCTGTCCAAAGTTTCGGTTATTATATTGCGGAACAAAAGATACTTCCCCTGCGAAATTAGTACTCCCTCGTACAATCTTTCCATTTACGATAATTCCAGCTCCTGGACCATTTTGGCCAGAATAGAGATAAACAAGTGATTTATCGTTCTTTTTCTCCTGCTGATCTTGATAACCTAATACTGCTGCATTCATATCATTTTCAATGACCACTGGAATCGAAAAATAATTTTCTAAGTATCCCTTTAAATCAAAATCGTGAAGATATTCATAATCAGGACTGTAGATGATTCGACCATTATCAACCGAACCAGGCACCCCAATAGAGATAGAGCTAATCTTCGGATATTGTGTTTGTAGCGCTTCCACGTACTCGATCAGTAATTTAACATTGTCATCCCTTAATGCACTGGAAATTTTGCCAGTCTCCTTTTCTTCCCCTAGGCAGTTAAACACAATATAATTGGTTTCAGTCTTTTCTAAAAAAATAGCTAGCCCCAACATATATTCAGGATTATATGTATACCGCTTCGCTCGTCTGCCGCCACTTGAATCATCTAAACCTGCTGATTGTAATTCTCCATTCTCTTCCATCTGCGCCGTAAATTTGCTAATAGTTGGGAAACTAATTCCTAATTTATCACTCAACTCCACCTTCGTAGCACTTCCATTTGCTAAAAGAAGTTGACGAATATTTTGCTGGATAATATTTTTCATAGATTTTGGCGTCGCATCCACTTTATTTCCCTCCTTTCCATCCAACTTATTAAAGATATTTAATAAGTGAGCAAAATAAAACTTATTAAACTTCTTTAATAAGTACTTGAGGCTAATATAACACACTAATTTTGGGAATGCAATATAGTTCATATGCAGCTAAAAATATTTTCTTCCTGACAAAAACAAAAGAAGACGAACCTCAATAGTTCATCTTCTTTACTGGATATATTAACCGATAGAGCCTTCCATCTCGAACTTGATCAGACGGTTCATCTCTACTGCATATTCCATTGGTAATTCTTTTGTAAATGGCTCGATAAAGCCCATTACGATCATTTCTGTTGCCTCTTCTTCCGAAATACCTCTACTCATTAAGTAGAATAATTGTTCTTCTGATACTTTTGAAACTTTTGCTTCGTGCTCTAATGAAATATTATCATTTAAAATTTCATTGTATGGAATTGTATCAGATGTAGACTTGTTATCCATAATTAACGTATCGCATTCGATATTAGAACGAGCACCGTCTGCTTTACGTCCAAAGTGAACGATACCGCGGTATGTTACTTTTCCGCCTTGTTTCGAAATAGACTTAGAAACAATTGTAGAAGATGTATTTGGAGCTAAGTGAAGCATTTTTGCTCCAGCATCTTGGTGTTGTCCTTTACCAGCAAGAGCGATAGATAAAGTCATTCCTCTTGCTCCCTCACCTCTTAAGATGACAGCAGGGTATTTCATCGTTAATTTAGAACCAATATTTCCATCGATCCATTCCATTGTAGCATTAGCATCACAAACTGCACGCTTTGTTACAAGATTGTATACATTGTTTGCCCAGTTTTGAATCGTTGTATAACGGCAATATGCGTCTTTTTTAATAATGATTTCAACAACGGCACTGTGAAGAGAGTTCGTTGTATAAACTGGTGCTGTACAGCCTTCTACATAATGTACACTTGCACCCTCATCCACGATGATTAATGTTCTTTCAAATTGACCCATATTTTCGGAGTTAATACGGAAATACGCTTGTAATGGCGTGTCTACTTTAATTCCTTTTGGAACATAAATGAAAGATCCACCAGACCATACAGCTGAGTTTAAAGCAGCAAACTTATTATCCGTAGGTGGAATAACAGTTGCCCAATGCTCACGGAAAATATCTTCATTTTCTCTTAATGCAGAGTCTGTATCTTTGAAAACAATTCCCATTTTCTCAAGATCTTCCTGCATATTATGATAAACAACCTCAGATTCATACTGAGCAGATACACCTGCTAAGTATTTTTGCTCAGCTTCTGGAATACCAAGCTTATCAAATGTTTGTTTGATTTCATCTGGAACTTCATCCCAAGATCTTTCTGTTTTCTCTGATGGCTTTACATAATACGTAATTTCATCAAAGTTTAAAGCAGAGAGATCGCCGCCCCATTGTGGCATTGGCATGTTGTAAAAATGCTCTAATGCTTTCAAACGAAAGTCTAGCATCCATTGTGGTTCAGCCTTCATTTTTGAAATTTCTTCAACGATTTCTTTCGTTAATCCACGTTTAGAACGAAAGATAGAAACGTCTTTATCTGAAAATCCATATTTATAATCCCCAATATCGGGCATCTTTTTTGCCATTTCATTTTCCTCCATTCTACATGCAACCTTGGTAGTAAATTATGAATCTAATCCTTCATTTACGCCTTTTTCCATAGCCTTCCAAGCTAATGTTGCACATTTAATTCTTGCTGGGAATTTACTAACACCTTGAAGTGCCTCAATATCCCCCAGGTCCATATCATCTGCGTAGTCTTTACCTTGAATCATTTCAGAGAATGACTCAGACATTTTTAACGCTTGTTCGACTGTTTTCCCTTTAATTGCTTGTGTCATCATGGATGCAGAAGACATGCTTATGGAACATCCTTCTCCATCGAATTTTGTGTCAGCGACAATCCCATCTTCAATTTTCATTGTAAGAAGGATACGGTCCCCGCAAGTAGGGTTATTCATATTGACAGTCAAACTGCCTTCAAGAACTCCTTTATTCCGGGGATTTTTATAATGATCCATAATTACACTTCTATAAAGTGAATCTAAATTATTAAAAGACATCGCTAAAATACTCCTTTGTCTTGCCAATCCCTTCCACAAGCTTATCAACATCTTCTTCTGAATTATAAAGATAAAAGCTTGCTCGAGCGGTTGCAGAAACATTTAGCCATTTCATTAATGGTTGTGCACAGTGATGTCCTGCACGTACTGCAATTCCTTCAGCATCTAATACTGTTGCAACATCATGTGGATGAACATCTTCTATATTAAAGGTGATCACGCCAGCACGGTTATTTGCGTTGTGCGGTCCATAAATAGTTAAACCATTAATAGATGACAATTTCTCCATTGCATATGCTGCTAATTTATGCTCATGTTCGGTTATATTCTCTAAGCCAATTTCTTCGAGAAAATCAATGGCTGCTCCTAAACCGATGGCCCCTGCAATAATTGGCGTTCCAGCTTCAAACTTCCACGGAAGTTCTTTCCAAGTCGACTCATATAATCCGACGAAATCAATCATTTCTCCACCAAATTCAATTGGCTCCATATTTTCTAAAAGATGTTTCTTTCCATAAAGTACCCCAATTCCTGTTGGACCACACATTTTATGTCCAGAGAATCCAAGGAAATCACAATCCAAATCTTGCACATCGATTTTTACATGTGGAGCTCCTTGTGCAGCATCTACAACGAGTACAGCTCCATTTTTATGAGCAATAGCCGCTATTTCCTTTATTGGATTGATAACCCCCAGAACATTTGAAACATAGGTAATGGAAACTACTTTTGTTGCTGGCGTGATTGTATTTTCAACATCGGCAAGTGCAATTGTTCCATCTGCTTGCAGCGGCAAATATTTAAGTGTTGCTCCTGTTTTTTTGGCAACTTGCTGCCAAGGAATAATATTACTATGATGCTCCATCGGGGTAATGACTATTTCATCCCCCTCTTTTACATTTTCCATCGCATAGCTTTGTGCAACTGTATTCAGCGCAGTTGTCGTACCACGAGTAAAGATAATTTCCTCGATGGAAGAAGCAGAGATAAACTTTCTTACCTTTTCCCTTGCTCCTTCATAAGCATCTGTCGCTCTAGTGCCTAAGGTATGAACGCCACGATGAACATTGGAATTATATTCTCGATAGTAGTTCTCGATTGTTTCAATTACCTGGACTGGCTTTTGAGAGGTAGCTGCACTATCAAGATAAACCAATGGATGTCCGTTGACTTCTTGGTTTAAAATTGGGAAGTAAGAACGAATATGTTTGCTATCCATTATCTTACTTTCCTTTCAATTACCTCAACTAATTGCTTTTTCACACCTTCAATTGGCAATTGTTCTACTACAGGAGCTAAGAAACCATGAATAACTAATCTTTCTGCTTCATGTTGTGGAATACCACGGCTCATTAAGTAATACAATTGTAAAGGATCTACTCTACCAACAGATGCTGCATGTCCTGCCGTTACATCGTCTTCATCAATTAATAGAATTGGATTCGCATCGCCTCTAGCCTTTTCGCTTAACATTAGAACACGAGATTCTTGCTCAGCGTTTGCTTTTGTTGCACCATGTTCAATCTTACCAATTCCGTTAAAGATGGAAGAAGCTTTATCTTTCATTACACCATGCTTTAAGATATAGCCTTCAGAGCTCTTACCGTAATGAACTACTTTTGTAGTGAAGTTTTGTTTTTGATCGCCGCGTCCAACTACTACAGACTTCGTATCGCCATATGAGCCATCCCCCATCAAATATGTTGTATTATCAGAAATCGTATTACCGTCATTCATGAAGCCTAATGCCCATTCTATTTTAGCATCACGACCTGCAACACCACGGCGATTTACATACGTAGTAACCCCATGCGCTAGATTATCAACAGCACCATATTGAACTTTTGCATTTGCATTGGCTATTACTTCTGTCACAATATTGAATACTGCTTCTTCAGGATCCACAGTAGAAACATAGTTTTCTACATAAACAACAGAGCTATTATCTTCAGCCACTACAATAACATGGTTAAAAAGGTTCGCTTCCTTGTCATCATGTAAGAAAATGGATTGAATTGGTTCTTCTACTACTACGTTTTTAGGAACATATAAGAATACTCCACCATTTAAAAGGGCTGCATGTAAAGCCGTTAATTTATGCTCATCTATCTTTACAGCATCTTTCATAAAGTATTTTTGCAGTAAGTCAGTGTATTCTCTTGCGGCTGTGAAAATATCAGTGAAAACTACGCCGCTTTCTTTTAATTCATTAGAAACAGCTAAAAAAGTTGGACGGTTATTTCTTTGGATATAAAGTGTTTTATTTTTTTCTAAATCGATAAGTGCTTTTACTTGTTCTGGTAAATCACTTACATCTGAAAAATCTTCACTGCTTACAATATGCTTTTCAAATTGGGTAAAGTTCCAGTTTTTAATATTTGTTTTGTCCGGTCTTGGCATCGGAAGAGCCTCTGCTTGTTGTAAAGCATTTACACGCAGCTCTGTCAGCCAAGAAGGTTCATTCATATCTTTCGAAAAAGAGGAAAGATACTCTTGGTCAAATGGTAATTTAATATCCGTTGTCATTGGTCAATCCTCCTAACAATTACGCTTCTTGTTCAACAGTTTCGTCTTCAATACCAAGCTCTTTTTTAATCCAGTCATATCCTTCTGCTTCTAAGCGTTGAGCAAGCTCAGGTCCACCAGATTTAACAATACGACCTTGCATCATTACATGAACGTAGTCAGGAGTGATGTAGTTTAATAAACGTTGGTAGTGAGTGATAATTAAGCAGCCGAACTCTTCTTTACGCTCTTCACGCATTTTGTTAATTCCTTTTGAAACAACTTTCAATGCATCGATATCCAAACCAGAATCGATTTCATCTAAGATCGCAATTTTTGGATTCAACATCATTAATTGAAGAATTTCATTACGTTTCTTCTCCCCGCCAGAGAAGCCTTCATTTAGGTAACGTTGTGCCATATCTGGATCCATTTCTAGGTACTCCATGTTATCATCCATTTTACGGATAAATTTCATTAAGGAAATTTCATTCCCTTCACCTAAACGGCTGTTTAAAGCAGAACGTAAGAAGTCAGCATTTGTTACACCACTAATTTCACTTGGGTATTGCATAGCTAAAAATAGACCTGCACGCGCGCGCTCATCTACTTCCATTTCTAATACATCTTCGTCATCAAGACTTACATCACCGCTTGTTACTTCATACTTTGGGTGACCCATGATTGCAGAAGATAATGTTGATTTACCCGTTCCGTTTGGCCCCATGATTGCGTGAATTTCTCCACCCTTTATTTCTAAGTTAAGACCTTTAATAATTTCTTTTTCTTCGATTGAAACATGTAAATCATTAATGACTAATTTAGGTTGACTCATATTATATACCTCCATAGTAAAAAGAAGTTTTGTTCACAAAATTGTCGAAACTTCATTATCAATTTATTATCATTCTAATCTTATAACAAATAAAATCTGATAGCAACCTATTGCTTCCCGTTCAATAAGGAAAATTCGCATGAAACAAATAAATACGCTTGATTCCTTATAATTTCGCATGAGTTTGCTTTCTTTAAAATAATTTCTCTCCTTATTACGGTCCCGAACAATTCACTGGCATAAACGATAACGATAGACTCAAAAATATATTCACTTGATAGTTTCGTTTTAGTATTTATACACGAAATAAATTTAGCCCTAGTACTTATTGGAAGACGATTCCGCTAAATATTATTTGATCATACAAAAATAAAAAATGTTCCTATAAAGACTTCTACACATGCTATATCCATTATTAATAGAATCAACTTAATTCTCAATTGGATATATACTATATGTTTAATCTTTTATAGGAACATCTTCTTACTTATTATTCACTAACTGGTACAACTGCACCTTTATACTCTTTATTAATGAAATCTTGAATTTCTTTAGAATGCAGTACTTCTACTAAAGTTTTAATATCTTCACGATTTTCGTCTCCTTTACGAACAGTAATGATATTCGCATATGGAGATTCGCTTCCTTCGATTTCAATAGAATCTTTCACAGGGTTTAAGCCAGCATCTAATGCATAGTTGGCATTAATAACAACTGCATCCCCTTCATTATTATTAAAAATTTGTGGAAGTAACGCTGGCTCATAATCTGCTTTTAATTTAACATTTTTCGGATTTTCCGCAATATCTTCAATCTTTGCATTTACTTTATCAATTCCATCTTTAAGCTTAATTAATCCACCTTTTTCTAAAAGAGACAGTACACGGCCATGTTCAGCAACAGAGTTACTAAAAATAATGGTTGCTCCATCTGGAAGCTCATCTAAACTCTTATATTTCTTAGAGAATACAGCCATTGGCTCAATATGAATTCCACCAGCATTTACAAAATCATAACCATTTTCTTTAATTTGTTGGTTTAAGTATGGAATATGTTGAAAATAGTTTGCATCAATTTCTTTTGATTCTAAAGCTTTATTTGGCAATACATAATCTTGGAAAGGAACGATCTCTAAATTAATTCCTTTTTCCTTCAAAATTGGTTTTGCTTTTTCCAAAATTTCAGCATGTGGTACATTGGAAGCACCTACTACTAATTTAGTTGATTCTTTGTCACTGTTAGAAGCGCCGTTTTCCTTGCTATCATCATTAGAGCTGCCGCATGCCGCAAGCACAAATACAAATGTTAATGCAATCAGTAAAGACCATAATTTTTTCATGTGTTTTTCTCCTTATCTTTTGTCTATTTTTTTTGTTATAAAATCACCAATAAATTGGATGATAAAAACAATGATTAAAATAATAACAGTTGAAACAAGTGTCACATCACCATTACCTCGTTGAAATCCTTGTAAATAGGCTAAATTCCCAAGACCGCCGGCACCAATTATTCCAGCCATTGCGGTCGATCCTACTAATGCAATTGTAGTAACCGTAATTCCTGAAACAAGTGCTGGCATAGATTCTGGCAAAAGAACTTTAAAGATAATAGTAGTTGGTTTTGCTCCCATTGACTTTGCCGCTTCAATAACACCTTTATCCACCTCTCGAAGGCCAATTTCCACAAGTCTTGCATAAAATGGAGCAGCGCCAATGATTAAAGAAGGCAGCGCCGCTTTCGGTCCAATCATTGTCCCGATTAGTAAAGTTGTTAATGGGATTAATAGAACTAATAAAATAATAAAAGGAATGGAACGGAAAATATTCACGACTGCACTGATGATTCTATTAAAAAATACATTATTCCACATATTCCCTTTATCGGTTAAAAACAGCGTAATCCCAAGAATAATTCCAAGTATAAAGGTAAAAATAATCGAGAATCCAGTCATAAATAGGGTCTCTTTCGTGGCATTCCACATTATTTCCCAATCTACATTTGGCAATAATCTTTCCATCATCCTTCAATCACCTCCACACTAATTTCTTGTGCATGAAGATATTGAATAGCTTTTTCTATTTCTTGTTTCTCTCCATCTAAATGAATATATAATGTTCCATAGGATCCATGCTGTGTCGGGGAAATTTTCCCTTGAATGATATTCACAGAAACAGCAAAAGTTCGAATGAGATTGGTGATTACAGGCTGTTCAGCACTTTCGCCGACAAATCCCAGCATGACAATACTGCCTGTTTTATATTGCGCTATTAAGTGTTCAATCGTATCCTTCGCCTCTTCTGGTTCAATTACTTGTTGAACAAAACGTTTCGTAATTTCTTTCTTTGGCTGCTTAAATACATCAATCACTGGTCCTGTTTCTACTACCTTCCCGTCTTCCATCACTGCCACTCGATGACAAATCTTGCGAATAACGTGCATTTCATGGGTAATCAACACAATAGTAAGACCAAGACGTTTATTAATGTCCACTAATAAATCTAAGATGGCATCTGTTGTTTGTGGATCCAATGCTGAGGTTGCTTCATCACAGAGAAGTACTTTCGGATCACTAGCAAGTGCTCTTGCAATCCCAACCCGCTGTTTCTGCCCACCACTTAATTGAGAAGGATAAGCATCTTCTCGTCCTTCTAATCCAACCAGTTTGATGAGTTCTAATACCTTCTTGTCTCTTGCTGATTTTTTTACTCCCGCTATTTCTAAAGGAAAAGCAATATTTTCTTTTACGGTTCTTGACCATAGCAGATTAAAATGTTGAAATATCATACTGATTTCTTGTCTCGCCTTACGAAGTTTGCTTCCTTTTATTTTAGAAACTTCGTGACCTGCAACCGACACACTTCCAGCAGTAGGAATCTCCAATCCGTTCAGCATTCTGATTAATGTACTTTTACCTGCACCACTATATCCGATTATTCCAAATATCTCTCCTGAATCGATGGTTAAATCCACGTGATCAACCGCAGTGACCTTCCCACTTCTAGAGGAGTATACTTTTTTTACTGAGTTTACATTAATCAATGTATTCACCTACTTCTTATTTAAAATCACTCTATCGATCACTATATTTAAATAGTTTTTAACAAAGCATATCATATCATTCCAGATAACAAAAAAACCTTTCTGCAAGAAGAGCAGAAAGGTTTTTATTATGATTAATATCCCTTTCTCTCATCTATCAAAGCATGACGCTTTGTGTGAATTGGCACCGTTTCAGTATACTGACGGTTGCCGGGTTTCATAGGGCACATCCCTCCACCTCTCTTGATAAGAGTTTCGTTATTTATATGAAATGTAAAAATCGTTAATATGATAGATGTAATTTACCATTTCCCGAAATGACTGTCAACACCTTTTTTAACATAATTTCTTTTCTGAATTTTCAATTAAAATAAGTTAGATTTTCTGACATAATTAATTCAATGAGAAAGCTTGGATTTAAAACCAATATGGGGAAAAATTCTTTCAAAAAAAATAACCCGAAATACCTTCACTTTTTGTTAGCAAAGGCGGATTCCAGGTAAACATCAAAACTATTATCCAGTGTGGGGAACTGAACGTGAACGGCTTAAGAAAAACAAAGATTCAAGTAAGAGGATTTTCCTTAAGGAGCCTTCTAATTGAATAGATCCATTCTTTTTTGCTTTTCTAAGAAGAAACTCGCCTTCCATAACGAGGCTAATACTAGTCATATCCCCCGTTAACCATATATCTGGATTATCATCATCCTTCATCCTTCTCCATGAAAAGCGATTGTTCTTAAGCTCCATATAATAGGATTCATTTTGACATGTTAACACTAAGGAAAGCGAAGCGTTTCGTAATAATGGTTTTAACGATTCTTTCCGATTCAGCTTTTCTACAAAATATTTCATCCAATCCTGCAAAAGCATCTCCTACTTTCTGCCGAACAATCTTATATTACTTATTCTTGCAGCAGCAGAAAAAAACCTTTTTTAAAAGTAATCTTTATAAAAAAGGCGATTGATGCTTTTAACCATGCTAGCTTTTTAAGGGCAACATCCGTTTAATGGAATTGGCACTCTAATATAACCCTTTCATGAAAATGTCCATGTCCTGCTTATTTTATATAGTTATGGATAACTTCTACTAAATGAGGGACTGATTCAAAGCGATATACTTTTTCTTTTAACTCCCCCTTTTCCATAATAACTAGACAGGGAACACTTTCTACCTCATATTTTGCTGCTAAACCGGGGGCATAATTTAAATCCATTTTTCCTAAATTCAACTCTGGCTTCATTGTATGCAATACTGTCAACATTTTTGACGCAACCATACACGTACCGCAAAGAGGAGTATACAAGTAAAGAAAGGCAGCATCTGTATCCTTTACTTGTTTCTCCCATTGATCGAGGTTCCAATCTATCATAATCCATTCATCCTTGTATCTAAATATTTTGCTTCAATCTCAATATCAGCTTGTAATAATAGGGTTGCTAAGTGACATTCAGGAGAGGCAGCAACTTCTTTATATTTGCGATCTATATAAAGGAATTCTGCTTCAGGAAGTTCTCGTTTAAACTGTTTTCTTATCTTATCTCCTGACTTATCTGCATCCACTAAGATATACACATCTTTATCCATTAGCTCGTCTAGTAATTCATCCAGCTTTGAAACTCCAATTGTTCCATTCGTACAAATAATATCGACTGGTTCACGCACAATCTTCTCTACTTTTTGTTTGTCTGATTTGCCTTCAACAATGATTACTTTTTTCATATTGATCACCTAAAGGAGTTATTTCATTTACTTTAACATATTCAAACAGGAAGAGAAAGAAGTAGGTTTTCTGGTATATATCGGTGATAGGAAAGACATATCGCCCCTTTATATTCTCCTAAAAATTAAAAAAACCAAACAAGTATACGAAAATTTTTATTAGCATCTCCGTATACTTGTTTGGATTAATAGGTGGTTGAAATATCTTTATCCCGGTCTCTACATTAAATTAGCCTTCATTTGTCATTTCTTCATACTGCTCTGCTGACATAAGCGCGTCAATATCCGCTTTATCACTTGGCTCAATAACAACCATCCATGCTTTTTCATAAGGAGATTCGTTCACAAATTCTGGATTGTCACTAAGCTCTTCATTTACTTCAACTACTTTTCCGCTGATAGGAGCATATAATTCAGAAACTGTCTTAACAGATTCTACACTTCCAAAAGGTTCATTTGCTGTTACTTCATCGCCTACTTCTGGTAGTTCAACAAATACGATATCACCTAATTCAGATTGTGCAAAATATGTAATCCCTACACGTGCGTTATCTCCTTCAACTTTTACCCATTCATGTTCTTTTGAATATCGCAAATCCTTTGGTACTGCCATTATAACCCCTCCGTATTTATCATTTTTACTCTGTTAAACAGAGTTACTATTAAAAAAAGCAGGTCGCTTAAGCCCAACTTTCTTTAAACATCTCTTCTTTAAAGCCTAATGTTACTTTATTTCCATCTGTAGTTAAAGGGCGTTTAATTAACATGCCATCAGAAGCAAGCAAATCTAGTAATTCCTCATCCGACGCTTCCTTTATTTTATCCTTTAATCCAAGATCTCTGTATTTCTGACCTGAAGTATTGAAGAATTTCTTTAATTCAAGGCCACTTTTTTTATACAAATCCTCTAATAACGCACGAGAAGGAGGATTGTCCACAATATGTACTTCTTCATATGACACATGATTTTCATCCAGCCACTTTTTCGCCTTGCGACAAGTTGAGCATTTTGGATACCAATAAAAAGTAACTTTCATTCCATCACCCATAATCTATGTATTTTGAAACATTCAACTAAATATTATCACAATTTGATATAAAGTAAAACTTCAATCAGTGCCCACTTGTGCCAACTGTTATTTCCTTTCTTGCATTTTTCAGCTATTTCTTTAAGCAGGATAGATTACGACAGAATCAAACTAGATGAATCCCTCAATCAATTGACTAAAAAGAGGGTTCTTCTGATTCGTTTATTCCAGAAGAACCTGTTTGACTATTTATGATTACGCCTTACCCAAGATACTCTCCAGCTGTTAATAAATGTTTAGCAGCCTCTCTTTTCCTTGCAATGATTGGCTTTGGTGTGTATCTTGTATATTTCTTTAATACAGATAGTGCTAATCTTAGTTCATCACCGCTCAGCATATATGCTAACGTGTCTATTGCCTCTGTGATTACTTGTTGAAAGGCCTCTTGGCAATATATTTCGGTATATAATAATTTTTGTTTTTCTTCTTGCCCATTTTTCCCCATTGCCTTTTCTGTTCTTAAAATACAAGAATCCATTGCAAATACAGCATTAAAAATATTTGCTAGATTGACCATAATCTCTTGCTGCTCTTCCAATTTTTCTTTATATTTTTTCAACATCATTCCAAATAGCAGATAACTGATTTTTCTAGTATTGGAAAGAAGCATTTTTTCTTGGGATAGCAGCTTATCATCCGGCTCTTTCGGTAGGAAGGAGAGCATTTCCTTTTCCGTCATTTTGGCTAGTGCCAACAATGGGATTTCTCCTTTTAAACTCTTTTTAGCTAAGGTAGGAGGAATTAATAAGCGATTAATTTCATTTGTTCCTTCAAAAATGCGGTTGATACGCGAATCGCGATACATTCTAGCAATATCATAATCTTCCATAAATCCATTGCCACCATGGAGCTGCACACATTCATCTACTACCATATCTAATACTTCCGAGGCAAAAATTTTATTTAAGCTGCACTCTATAACATATTCATTTATGATTTTCGCCATTAGTGTCCATTCTATATCTGCATCTACTCCATCCATGGCTGAGGACAGTAATCCTGCTGTACGATAGACACTACTTTCTGCCGCGTAAATATATGCTGCCATTGTTGCATATTTTTCAAGCGTAAGCGGAAAATGAGATAATGGAGCCGAGAATTGCATCCGCTTATCCGTATAAGCAATCGTCTTTTTTAATGCTTCTTTACTAGCACCAATTGCTCCCAGACCAAGCTTATAGCGACCAATATTTAAAATATTTAGTGCGATTAAATGGCCTTTTCCGATCTCTCCTAGCACGTTTTCCACTGGTACATCGACATGATCAAAACGAACGGCGCAGGTGGAAGAGCTCTTGATTCCTAATTTATTTTCTTCTTTCCCTATTGAAACACCTGGAAAGTCTTTTTCTACAATAAACGCAGTAAAATGTTCTGAGTTTACTTTTGCATAGACGATAAAGACATCTGCAATTCCTGAATTAGTAATCCACTGTTTTTCGCCAGTAAGGGAATAGTGCGTGCCTTCCTTATTTAAGACTGCAGTTGTTTTTATACTAAGAGCATCCGATCCTGCTGTAGGTTCCGTTAACGCATAGGAGGCGATTTTTTTACCAACGGCTAAATCCGGTAAATATTTTTCCTTCTGCTTCTTATTTCCAAATAAAACAATTGGTAATGAACCAATCCCTATATGAGCCCCATGGGTTACAGAAAATCCCCCTGCAACAGACATTCTTTCAGAAATAATGGCTGTGCTGATTTTATCTAAACCCAAACCGCCATACGGTTCTGGAATATCTGAACTTAACAGACCCAGATTCCCTGCCTCTTCCATCAGCTGTTTTGTTATTGTAAATTGGTGATTTTCCATCTCCGCCAAATGAGGTAGTACTTTTTTCTGAACAAACTCACTTGTCATTTCTGCAATCATTTGATGCTCTTCTGTAAAATCCTCTGGAGTAAAAATTGCGTCTGTGGTGACCTGTTCCGTTAAAAAACTTCCACCCTTTTGCATAGTAATCCTATCCTTCCTTTCTTCCAGCACTTAATGTTTATGATCAAAATATTATATCTTTTTCGTCGTTAATGGTTTTCCTGTTTGCAATAGATAAAGCATTCTTTTTTGTGTCTCCTGCTCTTGTATTAATTGGATAAACGCTTCTCTCTCTAAATCTAATAAATAGTCCTCTTCCACTAATGTACCAAATTCTACACTGCCACCTGTAAGAACCGTAGCAAGATTGCTGGCAATCTCGGCATCATATTCTGAGATAAAACCTATTTTTTTAAGTTTATCAACTTCTTTCATTAAGAAGTCATAACCCTTTTTACCTGTAACCATAATCTTTTCTTTTTTAGCCGCTTGAAACTTTTCATCCGCTAATTGTAGAACTGCTCTTTTTGCATCTCTTAATAAAAATCGATCATTATTAGTTATCCCATCTCTCTCTGTTAAGAAGCCTAGTTCTTTCGCTTGAACCGCAGAGGCAGCTACCTTAGCAGTCAAAATGGTCTGAAATACTTCTACAGTAAGCTTCAGCATTTCCTCTGGTAAAAGTTGTTGATTTCCCTGCCACTTATTGCAATATAAGGCTGTTGTTCCGCCTCCGCCAGGGATAAGCCCTACCCCTGTTTCTACTAGTCCCAGATACGTTTCTAACGATGCTTGCACCTTACCTGCCGCCAGACAAATTTCTGCTCCTCCTCCCAATGTTTTTTGATAAGGGGCAGCTACCACTGGCTTCTGGCAATATTTTATGCGCTTCATGGCTTGCTGAAAACGGCGGACGGCTATCTGCAGCTCTACAATATCCTCATTTTGGGCTTCTAATAGCATTAAAGCTAAATTAGCCCCTAGACTAAAGTTCTTTTTTTCACTGCCTATAATCAGCCCTTTATATGCTTCTGACTCTACTTTTTCGATCGCCTTATCAATCATCGCAAGAATATCCATGCCAATGCTCATATTGGAGCTGTGTAATTCCAGTAATAATACTCCGTCTCCGATATCCATTAAACTTGCTCCATTATTGGAAAGAAGCACGCCTCTTTGCTTCTTCCATTCTTGTATGCATATTTGGTCCTCACTTTTTGGAATAGGCAGATAGTTGCCTTGATGGTAATAATGTTCTACTCCATTAATCTCTTTATAAAAGGATTCAAATCCTTGATCCAACATTTCTTTAATCCATCCAGGAATCTCTCGTGAATCTTTTTCCATTCGTTCTACTGTAGATTTTAGTGATAGTTCATCCCATAAACGAAACGGCCCATTTCTCCAATTAAATCCAGACTGAACAGCTTGATCTATCTCATAAATAGAATCGGAAATCTCCCCAACCATTTTGGCTGAATACAGTAAAAATGGAGCAATTCCTTTCCAGAGAAATTGTGCTTTTGGATTTTTTTGTTCTAAAAATAGAGGAAGCGATTGTTTCGCTGCTTTCTTTTTCATTCCAGTCAAATTCTTATACGTCCACGTATGATAATCTAGAACTTGTAGCCCCTCTTCCGTTTTTCGATAAAATCCCTTTTGTACCTTTCTGCCCAACATTTTTTTCTTAAGCATTTCTTCTAATAAAACAGGAATTTGGTACATCTCTATTTCTTCTGTGTCCTTCATTTTTCCTTGCATATTATGAATAACTTGATAAAAAGTGTCTAATCCAACCATATCTAGCGTATGAAAGGTGGCACTTTTTGGACGACCAATTAGTGGACCTGTTAATTGATCAACCTCTTCGATTGTTAAGTCTGCCTTTATCATTTCTTTTACAATATTTAAAAAAGCAAAGGAACCAATCCTATTTGCAATGAAGTTAGGAGTATCATTCGCTTTTACTACTACCTTTCCTAATTCTTCTTCTGCAAATTGACTGATTGTTTTTACAACATTTGAGGCAGTAACTTTAGTAGGAATAATTTCAAGTAATTTAATATAACGAGGTGGGTTAAAAAAGTGTGTACCTAAAAAATGGGCCTGAAAATCTGGAGAAAGATTTTCTTTCATCTGGTTAATCGATATACCAGAAGTATTGCTGCTGATAATAGATCCTTTTTTACGGTACTGATCTATCTTTTTAAAGAGTTCCTTCTTTATTTGCATATCTTCAATAATTGCTTCCACAATCCAATCTGATTCTTTTAATAAGGCAAAATCATCTTCTAGATTCCCAATTGTTAGTTGCGCTAAATTATTTAAAGATGTAAGCGGGCTGGGGGATTCTGATTTCATTTTTTCAATAGCAAGCCTGCCAAATCGATTCCTCACAACCTTATCTTTTAATGTAAGTCCTGCTTCTATTTCTTCTGCTAATAACTTAGTTGGCACGATATCCAGCAGAACCGTAGAAATTCCTGCATTAAGAAATTGTGCTGCAATCGCTGCCCCCATAACTCCAGAACCAATAACCGCAGCTGATTTTATCTCTTTCACCATGCATCCTCCTTGAAAAATGTATTAAAATTTGATGGTTTTCAAATGGCTTTAAAAAGGCTCCATTACTCTTTGTACGTCCAAGTGACGTGATTTTTAACAATAATTGTGTCAAATTATTCGTTTTTTCTCCATGCCGTGTACTCATTAAATAAGAAAAATAGGAAATGCTAGTAAAGAAATAGTAAAGGGAGGTGTATAAATAAATGGCTCGTCTTAAGAAGAACCCTTCTAAAGCAGGAGTTAGTGCGGCAAGTGTAAAAGGTAACGCTGGTCCAACAGTTGAAACAGATGGTGGCGGAAAAGTTAACAGTCAAAATAATCAATATAAAAAGCAATAGTTTAACAGGAGGTCGATTTTGATGCAGCAGCAACCAACTAATATGACACAACCTAACGGGATGATGATGAAACCACCTGTTATGGTAACAGTCAAAGATTCCCTTTACTTAACAGATATGCTTTCTTGGAATTTACTAGCAATGAAAAAAGCGCATTTTTTTGCACAAAATGCCCAAGATCCGGCAATTAAATCTCAGCTTGAGAAATGTGGACAAATGCATCAGCATCATTATGAAAGAATACTTAGTCACTTAGATACTAATAGTCAGCCAATGGTACAGCAACAGCAATAGATAGTAACGAAAAAAATTAGTGATTGTTTATTCAATTTTGCTCATTCTGCTAAAGAGATTGCCAAACCTTTTTTAGTTGACTATGCCTTTTGTAGAATGAGCACCTTTTCTTCGTAAAGGACTTTGAATAAGCAATCATCTTACTAAAACAATGATTTTATGAGGGAGGACAAAGAAAATGGATCAACAAAAGCCAATTCAAAACCCTGAGTCACAGGTTCCCAAAACACCGCAAATGAATGATCGCGATTTTACTAACGACATGCTTTCAACAGAAAAATACATGACTGATGCTTATTCAACAGCTTTAAACGAAGCTAGTAATGAAACACTCTATCAAGATTTATTATCCATTTTTACCGAAACACAAAATATGCAAAGAGAATTGTATGATTTAATGTTTCAAAAAGGATGGTATAAGCTTGAAGCTGCTGAGCAACAAAAAATCCAGCAATCTTATCAGCAATTCAAAGGATACAGTAACCAATTTCCATATGGAAACACCACTATTCAGTAAAACTCTCATTTTTTATCCACCCAAACACATTGTTATGGGTGGTGTTTTTTTACGCTTTGTCCAGCTTTCTTTATAGCATATGTTTTATTTTTGATTTTGTTTTCTTATCTCATTCATTTTTTTTATTTCCGATATAATTTGAACTATTGTTTGTTTCCCATCAGGGAATTTAGCATTCCAATGTTTTACTAAACCTGGCATATTTTTGGACATATAGGTATAGAGCATCCATATTTGCACTTTTTCCTTTAATTCCTCATTCTCTTCTCCAAGAAGTAATTCCGTATAATTACTCAATAAGGCGTCAAACTCCTCTTGAAATTTCTCGTCCAATTTCTATTCCCCCTTCGATTTTCATTGACAACGTGATTGAGTTGCTCTATTATAAGAGTACACCTAATGATAATGATTATCAATATCATTAACTTCCCATAATTGATATTCTTTCCTTTTCTTTCCCCCTCATTTAAAGAATCGAGAAAGAATACACAAAAAGAGGCTGCTTCCCTGTCAGCCTCTTTTTGTCATTAAATAAAAAACCGTTATTCATCACTAGAAAACATATATTTTTTATAATGATATCGAATGGAAAAAATCAATCCCATCGAAAGCATATTTCCCATCAAGGAACTACCTCCATAGCTAATAAAAGGGAGTGGTATCCCTGTAATAGGAAGAATTCCTACCGTCATCCCAATATTTTGGAAAACATGAAAACAAAGCATACTAATAATCCCTACGCTCATACAAGTATAAAAAGTATTTTTTGTTTCTAAGGCAACTTTTGTTATGTGATAAATAAGCAAGAAAAATAAACTAATAATAATACTAGCTCCAATGAAGCCAAATTCTTCGCCGACTACACTAAAAATAAAATCAGTGTGATTCTCCGGAAGCACTACTTCACTTGTGCCAACACCCTTTCCCGTTGTCTGGCCAGAACCAATTGCAAGCAAAGACTGCGTTAAGTGATATCCCGTTGTACTTTGGTATGTATAGGGATCTAACCAGGAATAAATTCTTCCCATCTGATATTCCTTCACTCCAAAATACATGGTAATCCAATCTGGATGCCAAATAACAAGGTAGAGGACAGCTGTTGCAATCACAGCAAAACTAGAAAAAATCGGCGTTAAAATCTTCCAGGAAATACCGGATATAAAAATCATCCCCAGCATAATAGCAAGAAAAACTAAGGAGGTTCCCAAATCTGGCTGCTTCATGACAAGAAGAAGTGGAGGTACCGTTACAGCTCCAATTTTAAATAAGAGAAAAAAGTCACTTTGTATCGTCTTTACTATATACTTTTCCTGATGATCTACAATGATTCTTGATAGTGCCAGTACTAAAAATACCTTTACAAACTCAGAAGGCTGCAGAGAAAAACCAGGTAAAGTGAACCAACTTTTGGCACCATTAATTTCTCGGGCAATACTGGATGGGGCGAATATAAGCACTACCAATAAGAATAGACCAAAAGCATACAGATACCAGGTCAGTTTCTTCAACTGATCCGAATCTAAACGAATTACGCCAATAATAATACCTATACCAACTACATAATACATAACTTGCTTTAACACATAGGATGAGTTTGCTCCATATATAGCAATAAGGCTAGTTAAACATAGAAGCATTAATATTAGAACAAGTGTATAATCTATTTTCGATGAATTTTTTGGGGACATATTGTCATTGCTCCTTGTTCAGTAAAACTTTTAACAGCTTATCATTCTTCCATTCAGAAATAATCATTTTTCACCATTTATATTTACCCCTAAATAAATAGAGTCATTCACACACATTTACAATTCTCCATTATATTTGTATTTGCATGAAATAACAACTTTCGACAATCATTTTTATAAAATTATTTATTTTCATTTCTAACTTTAACCAAATTAATAAAAAACTGTTTAAAATGTCATATAACTTACTCCTTTTATTTTCCCCCAAAAAAAGAGAATGATCAAATTAGCTCCACACCCAGAAAAATATTCTGGGATGTTAACTGCTACTTTGACCACTCTCTTATTTAGCCTTCTACATGTATGGTTTTTGTTAACTCCACTAAATCGTCTGCAATTTTAGCTAATGATTTAGTGGAGGAAGTGATTTCTTCCATTGCCGCCAGTTGTTCCTGAGAGGCTTCTGACACGTTCATGGAATTTTGACTGTTTTCCTTGGCAATGCCAGTAACTTGATCTACCGAACCTGCAACCTCTACTATATTCGTAGAAATTTTATGAGCAGCCTCTAAAATACTTTCCATTTGCTGACTCATGGATAACATCGATTCCGAAATTATCGTAAACTTTTCTTTTGTATCATTGGTAATATCAATGCCGTCTTTTACTTCCTCTGTCACTCGTTTCATTGTTTTAACAGAAGATAGAGTATCTTTTTGAATTTCATTTACCAGAACAGCGATTTGCTCAGCGGACTGATTGGACTGTTCTGCCAATTTCCTTACTTCCTCTGCTACTACTGCAAACCCTTTGCCTGCTTCGCCAGCCCTAGCAGCTTCGATGGCTGCATTTAATGCCAATAAATTTGTCTGATCAGCAATTTCTGTTATAACATTTAAAAATTGACCAATCTCCTGGGAACGCTCTTGTAATAATACAATAGAGTCATTCGATTCTTGCACTGAATTTTGAATCAAACTCATTTGCGTTACAGTATTATCAACAACTGCTTGTCCTTCTTTAGCTTTCAATACAGTATTATGAGTGCTTTTCACCATTTCTTCTGTATTCTTCGCAATATCTTTAATTTCATTATTCACAACAGCAACCGAATCAACAATGAAATCCATTCCTTTTGTCTGCTCTTCAGAACCAGCAGCAACACTTTGAATGGCAGCTGAAATCTGCTCTGATACATGGTTTGTTTCCACTGTATTAGCAGTCAGCTTTTCGGCAGAAGCATTTATTTGTTCAGATGTTTCATTCACTTTTTGTACTAAGTTGCGAATAAATTCTTTCATCAAAATAAACGCATCTGTTAGTTGGCCAATTTCATCATTAGAAGCTTTATGAATTTCAATATCTAATTCGCCTTCTGTAATTTTCTTTGTTGAATGCAATAATTTTTTCAGAGGAGAAATAATGATTCTCCGTGTAAATAATGCGACAATAACAGTTACAAAAATTAAATTAATGACAGTATTAACAAAAATACTGAATTCTTGTGGGAAGAAGCCGGCTTCTAGAATCATCTCATTTAGCTTAAAGGATATCATGGTGCTAAATAATGTAGCAAAAAAGATAATGACAATCATTTTTGTTCGTAAACTGCGAAAAATACTTCGTTTCTTCATATATATTCTCCTTCTAACCCTATAGTTATATATAGCTGTTTTTATACCAAGATAAAACTTTAACAATTATGTAATAAGACCTATTAATATCCAATATTAATAAATTGTTATAAATTAAATAGTTGTTTATACCTATTTTACAAAAAACAGTGTATTTAAGCAATTTTTATCCTTTTCCAAAAAAAAAGGGGTATAGCCAAACGTACGGCTATACCCAAAGTGAGAGGAGGTTATGGGGTTACGGTATAAAGAATATGCTGTGTATTCAGCTTCTAAGAAGGTGATACAAGCTATTCTTTATACTTATTAGATATGCTTTTTTATAAAATCAGTGAGGGCTTATCCCCTTTATTAATAAAAAAGGGCAATCATCCTTTTGCCTTTTTAACGGTAGTATATTTCATTATTCGGACATATACTACATTATAAAGATTAGCGGAAAGAAGGTTCTAAATGAAAAACACCTTATATGTAAACTCTATCATCTATTGCTGTTTGTTGACTGTCTTTGCGACGACTCTTTTTTATATACTGACTGGTTTAACCGTTTTTACTATTGCCTCCTTGATTTCAGGGGTGTTAGTAGCTTTCATTAGTTTATTAGAAGAAGAGGTCATCCATAAGAAAATCCATGACGAACATTGAGTCTATTAAAAAAAATAAATTAGTCTTTTATGTATAAAAAAAGAAAAAGGGGACCACAATGATACTACAAAGTGTAATTCCCCCTTTTGTTTAGAGCTGTTTCAGATTAATTCTCGCTTTTGAGAAATTCCTGACCAGCTCTTTTTTTATTGAATTAATTGAAGAAATTGCCGTGTTCTTGCTTCTTTAGGGTCAGAGAAGATTTCATGCGGGCTGCCTTTCTCTACAATATAGCCACCATCCATGAAAATTACTTCGTCCGCAACTTCTTTCGCAAATTTCATTTCATGGGTAACAATAATCATCGTCATGCCTTCATTCGCAAGTTGCTTTATTACTTTTAAAACTTCTCCAACAAGCTCTGGATCCAACGCAGATGTTGGTTCATCGAATAACATTACTTCTGGTTCCATCGCAAGTGCTCTGGCAATGCCGACTCGCTGCTGCTGCCCACCTGACAGTTGGAATGGGTAAAAATCGATTTTATCACCCAGTCCTACTTTATTTAGTAAATCAGCCGCTTTCATGCTTGCCTTTTCTTTTGATTGCTTTTTCACCGTGATGGGACCTTCCATCACATTCTCAATGGCAGTTTTATGGGGAAAAAGATTATAGCTTTGAAAAACCATTCCTGTTAATTTTCGAAAATCTGTTATAGCCTTTTTCGTTACTTTCGTCGAGAAATCCAATTGCTTATTCTCTATTGTAATATGACCACTAGTTGGTATTTCTAATATGTTTAAACATCGAAGCATCGTCGTTTTTCCTGATCCAGAAGGACCAATAACAACAATGACTTTCCCTTTGTCCACTTCTAAATTTATGTCCTTTAATACTTGTAAATCGCCAAAATGCTTAGACAACCCTTTAATTGAAATCATGATGTTCGCTCCTTCCTCTATCGATTATTTTAGTCTTCCTGCCTAATAGAAGCTTTTTTATTTACTTAAGTGACGGCCGAATCGATTTTCCAGTCCTTGCTGGATAATAGAAAGAGGGAAACAAATAAGCCAATACAATAGGGCTACCTCTGAATATAGCAATAAGAACTCATAATTCGTACTTGCGATTTCCTGTGCCTTTCGAAACATTTCTGTTACTAGAATTAAGGCTGCTAGAGACGAATCTTTAATTAAACTGATAAATGTATTAGACAATGGCGGAATCGAAACACGTGCAGCCTGTGGCAAAATAATTCTTTTTAAATTTTGAACATAGCTCATCCCAATGGAATAGCCAGCTTCCCATTGACCATTAGGAATACTTAAAATGGATCCTCTGACTATTTCCGATCCATACGCTCCAACACTTAATGAAAAACCTATAATAGCTGCTATAAAAGGTTCGAGCGTAATACCAACATTGGGTAACCCGTAAAAAATAATAAAAAGCTGTACGAGTAATGGTGTTCCGCGAATGATGGAAACATAGATTCCAGCAATCGCCCGAAAAATTTTTATACTGGATAATCTAGCTAAAGCGGTTAATACAGCTAAAATTATCCCAATAATAAAGGATATAATGGATAGTGGTATCGTATATAAAATAGCCCCCTTCACCAAAGGAAGAAGGGAACTAACTGCTATATCATAATATCGTTGGAATGCTTCTGCGTCAGTAAAAATGCTATTTAAGTACATCTTCTCCGAACCATTTCTCTGATATTGATTTATACGTACCATCATCAATCATTTCTTTAAGTGCTTTATTTACCGCTTTAACTAATGTATCATTTCCTTGTCTAAACATTAAACCACTATGCGCTACATCATCAGCAGTATCGACAATTTTAACTTTTACATCTGGCTTTTGCTTTTTAAAATCTAAGAAAGATAATTTATCATTAACGGTAACATCTACTCGTTTTGCGTTAAGAAGTTCAATCGCTTGATTAAATCCATCCACTCCAACTAGCTCTGCACCATTCGTTTTGGCAATTTCCGCATAATTACTTGTTAATGATTGTGCTGACTTTAATCCTTTCATATCTTTAAAACTTTTCACATCTGAATCTTCTCTCGTGATAAGAACAGCAGCAGAAGAAATGTAAGGATCAGAAAATGCATACTTCGCTTTTCTTTCATCATTAATCCCTACTTGGTTTGCAATCATATCAAAGCGCTTTGCATCAAGGCCTGCAAACATGGCATCCCATTGTGTTTCCTTAAATTCTGCTTTCACTCCTAAACGTTTTGCCACTTCTTGTGCAATTTCCACATCAAATCCAGTTAGCTTCCCAGAATTATCATGAAAAGTAAAGGGAGGGTATGTACCTTCCGTACCAACTATTAATGTGCCCTTATCTTTAATTTGTGCCAATAAATCTGCGTTGCTATCAGCTTTTTTATCTGCAGAATCTTTTGATCCCTTATCTGAATTGCTGCCACAAGCAGCTAACACAATGGTAATACTTACCAACAAACTTAATAATATACTAAATTTTCTCATATTATTCCTCCTTATTCCGATAAGACTTATCAGCAATAGCTATCATAGTATAGGGGATTACCATTTGTCAAAGCATTGATTTCTCCTTTTTATTTTCACCAAAAGTTCTGACATTAACCATGTGAAATATATCCATTTGATACAAAAAAAAAGCGACCTTTTAAACGGTCACTTTTTTCCAATTATATAAAAATAAATAAATGCATTAGGCTGCCGGCTTTCTGAAAACAAGTGAGTATAGATGTAATTTCCCTTCATAGACTTTTTGCATTTTATATTCATCTAATAAATCATAGGGGGTCATTAAACATGGGGGCTTATTAAAAAATAGGACACCACTGTCATGCAAAATCGATGCAACAAATTGCGAACAAAAATAAGCATTTTTACGATTATATGGGATTTTTAGTAAAATAAATAAAAGCCCAAGTAAATTGTAGCGATAATTTCTTTGTTCTTTTTCCATCTGCTCAATTTTTTTCTTCATGTTTTCATATTGTGTTTGCGTAACAGAAATGGAATAAATAATACACCTACTGTTTCGAAAAAAACTATGCTGGACATTTTCCTTCACAAATCCACCGATAAATGGATTGCTTGGCTTTCTTCTTCCAAAACTATAAACTTCATTTAATTGCGGATCAAAAGAAATAGATGCATGATTATGGGGCTTTCTTGTAAAAAATTTAATACAACGTGTAAATAAAGTGCCTGTATCCGTTAAAATAATATATACCTTTCTTTCAGTCACACAAACACCCCTCCTTCGCATTAATATTTACTTATCGAAAAAGCTGTTAATCCTGGCTTCTTTTGTAAACACCTTCGAATAAAAGTTATAATCTTTACTACTCCTCTTTGTTATCATATAGAGTTTAACCCCGGCTGGAAACAAACTCTTGTATTATTTTTATCTACGTCTTTAGACTTAAAAAAGTTACATAAAAAGCATACTTACTTAGAAATATAATAATTCTCTATAAGTAAGTATGCTTTATTTAAAAAATCATGCTTTTTTTCCAGTTTTCAAATTCAACGCAATATCTATGCAATCCTATCTCCTATACTTCGTTTTCACAGAGCAATGGTGATTCAGCTCTTCCCATAATCATTTGATAATCTGGAAGAATCGGCAAGGAACCAGCCTTTGTAGCTACTATTGCCCCCAACCGATTAGCTTGATCCATATAAGACTCCATCTCTTTTTTGCAAGCTGGAAATCCCTTTTTATAAATACATGCAAGAATCGTTGCCATAAACGCATCGCCTGAACCATTCGTATCTATTGCCTTTACCACCTTTCCAGCCATTTGGACTTTTTCTTCGTATAATAGTCCAATTGCCCCCTTTTCGCCCAAAGTAATTAGCTTGAGAGGTATTTGGAACTTCTCCAAATTTGCTAAGCCCTTCTCTACCGATTGAACCTCTAATAGAAAGAGAAGTTCTTCTTTTGACATTTTTAGAATATCTACAAAAGACAAAAATTCCATCATCACTTGTCTACATTCCTCTTCATTTTTCCATCTTTTAATCCGAATATTTGCATCAAAAGCAATGAATAAGCCTTTTTCCTTTGCGATTTCAATCGCCTTCTTTGTCGCTGCTCTTGCACTTGGATGAAAGAGTGTCCCAGAACCAAAATAAAAGATCGATTTATTTTCAAAAGATGATTCCTTAAGATCTGATTCTAATACAATTTCATTTGGCGTTTCATTTTCATATTTATGAAAATATCTTTCTCCAGATGCATCTAAATGGACATATACTTTCGATATTTTCTTGGTTGGTGTACGAACGCTGTCTTCAAGATTTATTTTTTCTTTTAACATTTCCTTTTCGACAAATTGGCTATCTTCTCCGCTTCCTAGTTTTGTAAGATAAAAACTAGGAATAGTAAATCTACTGATATGTACAGCAACGTTCACAGAAGCTCCCCCTAAACTTCTTTCAAAACAATTATTATCACTCGATCGTGAAACATAATCGATAAACGCATCGCCAAGAGACAGGATTCCTTTTCGTTCCATTTCGTGATTCTTCCTCTCTATCTTTTTCTATCTTTCTAGTATATCTTCTTTTATTCCTTTCGCTAATATTAATTAGTGAAACTTCTGTATTTCTTTCTGCGTTATACTTTATGTGTTTTTATATCGAAAAATGGAATAGGAAACCAAGTCTAATTTAATATTCAATATAGCATTCAGCTTTTGCTAAATTTTTGATATGATAGATAGGCGTATGCTTTCGAGTAAGAATATAATTTTGAAATGAATGGATAAATAGGAGTGAAAAAATGTTGGATAAGTTATGGGATTTGATAGTGGCCTTTATTTTGGGCATAGTAGAAGGTTTGACGGAATTTGCACCTGTATCATCAACTGGACATATGATACTAGTCGATGATTTATGGTTAAAGTCAGGGGAGATTTTTTCACCTGAAGTAGCTAATACCTTTAAAGTTGTTATTCAATTAGGGTCGATTTTGGCAGTAGTAATTATCTTTAAAGATCGTTTCTTAAATATTCTTGGTTTGAAAAAAACAATTAATGGTGAAAAAGTAGTCGGACATAAATTAAGCTTAGTACAAGTTCTTATTGGGTTAATTCCAGCTGGTGTTTTAGGACTTCTTTTTGATGATTACATAGATGAACATCTATTTAATTTTGAAACAGTTGCATATGCTTTAATTGTGGGTGCAGTCCTAATGATTATCGCAGACTTTACGCAAAAGAAGAAGAAACCAACCACAACTTCTTTGGATCAAATTACAAATAAGCAAGCATTTTTCATTGGTTTATTTCAATGTATCGCCCTATGGCCAGGCTTTTCAAGATCTGGATCAACGATATCTGGCGGTGTACTTATGGGGCTAAGCCACCGGGTAGCAGCTGACTTTACCTTTATCATGGCAGTACCAATTATGGCTGGTGCAAGCTTTATCTCTTTACTAAATAATTGGGAATACATTACATCTGCTGCTCTCCCATTCTTTATCGTTGGATTTATCAGTGCATTTATTTTCGCATTAATTTCTATACGCTTCTTTTTAAAGCTAATCGATCGAATTAAATTAACACCATTTGCGATCTATCGTATTGTGCTTGCTATCATTATCATTGTTGTGTTTATTTAATAATATTTATAAAGAAAAAGTCATCTCCCCGGAGATGACTTTTTCTTTATACCCACCTATTTTTCTTTTATGGATTCTTTTCGTTGTTTTTCACTCTTCACTTCTAATATATCTAACAAGAATATAAAAATCGGAATACCTACAATTAATCCCCATACTCCAAAGAAGTGTTCGGAAAATATTAAAACAATGAATGTGAAAAAAACTGGTAAATCGGTCTTAGAAGACATTAGTTTAGGATTTAATATATATGCTTCAAGCGCATGAATTACAACAATTAAGATAACAATTGAAATGACATGTGTTATTCCTCCGACCGTATAACCGATAATACATAATGGAATAAAGGAAATAATAACCCCGGCAACTGGTATTAAACCCAGTAAGAAAATCATAATACCTAATCCAAATAATTGAGGAAAGCCTAAGAAATACAAGGAAGTTGTCGTTAACACACAATTAATAATGGCAATAATAAATTGTGCTTCTATTACTTTTCCAAAGGTTGCTACAAATTTTTTACAGAAATATTTACATTCAAAGTAAATTGGTGCTATTTTACTAGTATGAAAACGAGTAGCAAACAACCGTAATCTGTCTTTTTCTAACAAAAAGAATAGGCTTAATACTATCGCCATAAACACTTGAAGCAGATTTCCCCATATATTTGTAAAATACTTAAATATAAAGGTAAAGCCCTGATGTAAATAGGTCGTTACATTAAGATTATTTATTGTATTTACTATAAAATTCAAGACTGCATTGTCATGTGGCTGCATATAAAAGTCTGTGATTTGGATAACCAAAATCGAGATTTGCTGGATGACAACAGGTAAATAGGTGGAAATCCCATATATGAGCAAAAATAATACAGTAAAATATAGCAAAATAACCGCAATTGATCGTTTTATCGCAAATTTGCTTGTAAAAAACTGAACAAGTCGATCCATTAGGTAAGAAAATATAAAAGTAAATAAAATGAGATTTATCATACTACGTACAAAATAAAGGCTTAAACCAATTAAAAACAAAATTAAAAATCTTTTTACTGCTTTTTTTTGAAAAAAATGAAGCAACATCTCCATGCAAAAGACTCCTGACGATTTAAAATACCTAACTACTATAAAATATCTTTTCTTTATCCTTTATTATCAATCCAAAAATGAAAAATAACAAGAAAAAACGTTTTTTTTCACAGATTAATTTCAATTCCATTATCTAGAGAAAAATTTCATTTAATCCGTTCTCCTTCATCCACTTACAACAAAATCATTGCCTATATGAAAAGGAAGGCTTTAAGTGTATATACCCTAAATGCCTTCCTCTTCCTTATTAATCCTTTATTCGTTTAAATGGCCACCAGTTTGCTTCTCCAAAATTCTTTACTAGAACAGGTATAAGCAATGGCAAAATGATAAATGCATATAGGAATAATCCAACTAATACAATGCTTGCTATCTGTAATAGGGATAACATTCCTGATGGCATCATCGCTGCAAATGTTCCACCTAAGATGATAGCTGCAGAAATGATGACTGTCCCCATCTTCTTCATCGCTTCTAACATCGCATCTTTTATCGTTAAATTCTTATATTCATTAAATCGATCCATAAGGAAAATACTATAATCCACACCTAAAGCTACTAAAATAACAAATCCAAAGAATGGTACTGCCCAACTGATCCCAGAATAGCCCAGCAGATTCACGTAGATTGCCTCATTTATTCCAAGCGTTGTATAGAATGTTAAAATTAACGATCCAATAATATAAGCCGGCATAATGATAGACCGGAATAAAAAGATTAAAACAATCGAAATCCCAATCATCATCCAAATAACAGTATTTGTATAATCAGCATTGGACATAGTGCGAAGATCTGCATTGGTACTAGTAATCCCGGAAACAGCAATTTCCGCATTTTCAAGCTTGGTTCCTTTTGTTATTTGATCAACTCTATCTTTTATCTTATCAATTTGATCAATTGCTTCATTTGAATATGGATTGTCTGAGAATACAACGTCAAATGTCATGATTTTGCGATTTGGAGATAGGTACGTATCTAATGCCCCTTTAAATTCATCACTCGCTAATACTTCATCTGGAATATAGAAACTGTTTGTTTCGTTTTTAGATAATCCAGATAAATAATCCTTAGCAGAACCTAAACCTTCAGAAACTTGATCTAATCCTTCAGCACTTTGTGTTAATCCGTCCGTTAATTGGCCAAGCTGACCACCTATATCACTAAACCCATCTAGTAATTGCTTCTGTCCCTCATTAATACTACTTAATCCATTCGTTAATTTAGGCATATTGTTCACAATCTGCCCTTGGCCATCTGCTAATTGGTCTAATCCTTTTTGCTGTTGATCGATACCAGCAATTAATTGCTGCAGTCCAGCCGAAATATTTGCTTGATTTTTTAATATTTCTGCATAGCCTGCATTCGCTTTACTCATTCCTGTTTGTAATTTAGCTAACCCTGTATTTAATTGATCGATACCAGCATTAATTGCGGGTAATTGTTGTTGTGCTCCTAAAAATCCTGCTTTAATTCCTATATATGCTGGGTTATCAGCTAATCCAGCATATGTCCCTTCTAAAGAACCAAACGATTCTTTTGGTACTTTATTTAGCCCCTGTGCCAATTGCTCTAAACCTGAATTAATTTTTTGATATTCCCCGAGAATAGCAGATAGACCTTTCTCTGCCTCTTTATATCCAGTTTGTAATTTATTATGCTCATTCAACAGTGCTTCTGCCCCTGTTTTTGCCTGTTGTAATCCTGACTTTATTTGATCAGAACCAGCAGAACCTTGGCGAATGCCTTGTTCAATTTTTTCTAAGTTAGACTGAATTTCTCCCAAACCAGATTTCACATCATTTGTTCCTTTAATGAGCCCATTAATCCCATCTGCTGCGTCATTCAACTGTGGTCCTGATTTTTGCAGTTCATCTCCGGCACTGTGAAGCCCCTCACTTATTTGATCAATTCCTTCTTTTCCTTGGCCCAAACCTTCTTCTAAGGTTTTCGCTTGATTAGAAATATAAAGATCTTCAATGGAGTCTCCCATTGGTCTCGTTACAGACCGAACTCTATCCACCAAATCTACTTTAGCTAATTCATTCGTAATCGTATCTGCTAAAGATAAATACTCTATTGTATCTAATTGGTCATCATTTTTTAAAATTACGGTTGTTGTCATGGACTCGCCTGGTCCAAAGCTGTCCGCAATTGCATTAAATGCTTTTATCGATGAATAATCATCCCCAATTTCTTCTAAAGAATTAAAAGAAATATCACCATCATAGGTAACAAGGAAGGGAACACAAATACATGCTACAACCAATAAGGATAGCAGCGGTCTTTTTATAGAGAAATTACCCGCCACTTCCCAAATCTTGCTGTCTCCATGCTCTGCCGACCCTTTAGATGGCCAGAATAATTTCTTCCCTAATAACAGCATAAAAATTGGTACAACCGTAAATAAGGCGATAAGTAAAATAGCTACCCCCACTGCTACGGCAGAAGCAGATTGATAAAGCACAAATTTAGAAAATCCTATCGCAGCAAACCCAATCATTACCGCAATACCGCTAAAAAAGACTGTTCTTCCCGCATTTTTGTACGTTTCGACTATCGATTCCCAAATACTTTCCCGATGCATCATTTCCTCTTTAAACCTACTTAATAGTAGAATACAATAATCCGTCCCTATTCCAAAGAGAACAGCAACCAAGAAAATTTGTGTATACGTGGAAAGTGGGAAATTAAATTGATCTACTAGAATAGACACAATAGATTGGGATGCTAAGTATGTAAGTCCTACTGTAATTAAAGGAATAAATGGCGCAATTACAGATCTAAAAACAATTAACAATACAGCCAGAATGAAGACAACTGTGATTCCTTCTGTCTTCTTTAATCCCTCTTGAGAACTATTTACCAAATCCTGATCAATCATCCAGTTGCTGGTATAATAGTGATCCACATCATATTTTTCAATTGTTTTATATAATGCGTCGCTGACCTCTTCCGCTTCTCTATCATTCCAACTAATAGTCAATGATGTGAGGATGGTTTTTCCATCATCTGAAACCAACTGGTCCTTTAATTCCTCCTTTTCAAACGAGGAAAGTATATCTGTAATTCCTAACTTTTTCTTATTGGCTTCTAATGCATCCACTGCTTTTTTCGCTTCCGCAATATCTTTTTCCGTCAACTTCTTATCATTATGAAAGACTAAAGCCACTGTTGACTGTTCCCCTGCATTTTTCTGATTCTGAATTTCATCAAGAATTTTTCCAGCCTCAGAAGAAGAGTATTCATCAGGTATAGTAATCTGTCCTTTTTCCTTCACTAAATCTCCCATATTTGGAGCTATTATAAATAAACCGACTATAGCGATAATCCATGCTCCAAGAATAAACCATTTTCCCTTTAAAATAGCATTCAACTTTATTCCCCTCCAGCTTCTATTCTCTATTTTTCTTCAATTAATCTATCTAACTTGGCATACGTGTCTATAAAGTTTTGAATTTCAGTATGATCAAATTGCGAAATAACAGACACAATCACACTTTGAATTTTTTTCTCCATCTCGCCAAATATTACTTTTCCTGCTGAAGTTAAAGTTAAATAAATAACACGCCTATCCTTTTCATCTCTTGTTCTCTCAACCCATCCCTTTTCAACTAAGCGGTTGATGATAGGAGTAATGGCACTTTTTTTCACCCCAAACACAATCGCAAGCTCTGTAGATGTACATACTTCGACATTGTTGATATGGCGCATCGTAAAATGCTGTTCTGTTGTTAGAACATCTCCTATTTCCTGTCTAATTAACTGATCAAATTTACGATTAACAGAAAAATTTATACTTACATATCGATCAATAATCTGATTTATCTCTGTTCGATTAATAACATTCACCCCACATCTATTTAGTTAAAGGGTTTAACTATTAAATATTTTAACTTTATTTTTATTTTTATGTCAACACAAAATTTTCATGCCAAAAAGGGAGATATCAACAGCACTAGGATTGCAATAATTCCTCCTTTAATTGATTATGCTATAATAAGAAAAAAATTAATGGAGAATAAGAATATGTTTCCAAATATCTCAATAAAAAATACACTTATGGAAAGTCTAGGAATCAATATTGTTGAAGTTAAAAATGGGGTATGCATTGCGACAATGCCAGTAGATGAACGAACAAAACAACCTTTCGGCTATCTACACGGCGGGGCTTCCGTAGCTTTAGCGGAAACTGCTGCAAGCGTTGGAGCAGCTAGTCTAATTGATGCCAAAAAACAAGCGGTGTTTGGCCAAGAAATAAACGCAAACCACATTCGTTCGGTAAAAGAAGGAATTGTAACCGCAACTGCTACAGTTATTCATCAAGGAAAATCCAGTATGGTTTACGAAATTAAAGTAGAGAATGATAAAAAGGAATTAATATGTATCTCACGGTGTACGCTGGCAGTAATTTCTTTAGAGAGATAGTTTTTCTTTAAGGAATTTGGAGGAGAAATTTAATTTTAGTTGATATTTGTGGTCGGTTGGCTGATATATTGGGAGGTTGGCTGATTCCTCCCTCCTTTTGGCTGATATTTCGGCACTTTGGCTGATTTCTCCCTCCTTTTGGCTGATATTTTTGCACTTTGGCTGATTCCTCCCTTCTTTTGGCTGATATTTCAGCACTTTGGCTGATTCCCCTCTCCTTTTGGCTGATATTTCTGTTCTTTGGCTGATTCCCCTCTCCTTTTGGCTGATATTTTTGCACTTTGGCTGATTTCTCCCTCCTTTTGGCTGATATTTCGGCACTTCGGCTGATTCCCTCCTCCTTTTGGCTGATATTTCTGTTCTTTGGCTGATTCCCTCCTCCTTTTAGGTAATTTCTTCGATCTTTGTTCCCTATCCAGCACTTCTTTTTTCAAATCAATACAAAAAGTGCATTCAAAAATCAATTTGCTGATTTTTGAATGCACTTTTCTCTTAACTATCTCTTATTTACAAGTATACATTCTTGCTTCATATGGTTTCAATGAAATGGAAGTTGTTGGCTCATGTTCTTCAACAGAGTAATTTGCTAACAGTAAATTTTCATGCTCCAATTCGACGACACGATTTTCAAACACTGCCTCTTCTGCTGATAAATTAGAAATGATCACCATCTTTTTATCATCCAGGGTCCGAGTGTAAGCAAAAACCTGTTTATTCTCTTCATCCACTAAATCAAAGGTTCCATATGTTAAAATGGGACCAGATTTTTTCAAATCTATCATCTTCTTATAAAAATGATAGATAGAATCTGGATCTTGCTTTTGACTTTCCACATTGATATCTAAATAGTTTGGATTCATTCCCATCCAAGGCTTGTGTTCAGAAAAACCAGCATATTCATCACTAGACCATTGCATTGGGGTTCTGGAATTATCACGGCTAGTAGACCAAATAATCTCCATCACTTCCTTATGGCTAAATCCTTCTTCCCGTTTCAATTTATAAAGGTTTTTCGTTGCCACGTCATCATATTCCTCAATCGTTGGAAATTGAACATTCGTCATTCCTATTTCTTGACCTTGATAAATGAATGGAGTTCCTTGCATAAAGAAATACATCATCCCTAAAGCCTTGGCACTTTCTTTCCAATATTCCTTATCATTACCCCATGTGGAAACAGATCTTGCTTTGTCATGGTTTTCAATAAACAAAGCATTCCATCCCTTGTTTTCTAAACCTTTTTGCCATTTATTTAAAACCTGTTTCAATTCCATAACATCGACGCCATAATTTTTTTCGTTATCCCATAAATCTAAATGTTCAAATTGGAAAACCATATTAAATTTTCCCTTTGTTTCTCCAACCCATAGCTCTGCTTCTTCTACCTTTACACCATTGGCTTCTCCGACTGTCATAATATCATATTTTGCAAATGTCTCATTCTTTAACTCTTCTAAAAATGGTTGAATTCCTTCTACATTCATATGCTTATCAAAAGATGGGACATAGTCTAAGCCTAGTGGATTATCCATATCTTTTAATCCTTCTTCTTTTTTAATATGACTGATGGCGTCAATTCGGAAACCGTCAATACCTTTGTCAAGCCACCAATTAATCATATTGTATAGAGCTTTTCTTACTTCTTCATTTTCCCAATTTAAATCTGGCTGTCTTGTTGAAAAAATATGCATAAAATATTGTCCAGTTGTCTCATCCAGTTTCCAAGCAGAGCCTCCAAATATACTTTCCCAGTTATTCGGCTCTTTCCCATCTACTCCATCTCTCCAAATATACCAGTCTCTTTTCGGATTATTTAAGGAAGACCGAGATTCTACAAACCATTCATGCTCATCACTTGTATGATTAATTACTAAATCAATAATTAACTTCATTCCACGTTGATGTACTTCATATAGAAGCAAGTCAAAATCATCCATTGTTCCAAACTCATCCATAATATCTTGATAATCACTAATATCATAGCCATTATCATCATTTGGCGATTTATACATTGGACAAATCCAAATACAATCAATCCCAAGTTCTTTTAAATAATCTAATTTAGTTATAATTCCTTTTAAATCCCCTATTCCATCTCCATTTGAATCCATGAAACTTCTAGGATAAATCTGATAGGCTACTGCCTCTTTCCACCACTTTTGAGTCACTCTAATTTCTCCCTTTCTACATCTAATTTCTGTTTTATTACCACATTAAAGGTCGTTTTATTCCGCTACTCGACAACAAGAGTTTCTTTCCACCATTTTCGCAGGTACGGTAATTCGCTTAGTTACAGCATTAGGATACGTAATATCATCGAGTAAGCACTTGGTTGCTTCAACACCAAGCTGAAAAATATTAATATCCACACTTGTTAAAGAAGGCTTCATATACTTACCAGTTGAAATATTATTAAATGCAACAATGGATAAATCTTCTGGAATAGATATGGAAAGTTCCTCTGCATAGCTAATTAATTCAATGGCAATAAAATCATCGGAGACAACAAGCGCTGTCGGTCGGCTTTCCAAATTCAAAATCTCTGTAAGCTTCTCTTTTGTTCGATCCACTAATTCCTTATCATAAATGATTAACTCTTTTTGATAAGCAATTCCATTTTCCTTTAATGCTTGTTTAAAACCTTTCAAACGGTCAATCGTAAAAACCATTTCCATATTGGCTCCAATAAAGGCAATTTTCTGATGACCTAATTGAATTAAGTACTCGGTAATTTGTTTCGTAATAAACACATTATCGTTATCCACAAATGTAATTCTTTCAGCATTTTGATAGGGCCTCCCAATAACAGTAAAGGGAAATTTATTTTGTAAAAGATAATCCATAATTTTATCATTCGTTTTACTATATAATAGAATAATGCCATCTACCCTTTTCCCCTGGACCATCTCGATTACTTCCTGCAATATTTCCTCTTCTGATGCTCCGGTTGTTAAATAAATGCCAAACTGACTTTTTCTTGCCTCCAAACTAATACCTCTTAAAACTTCTGGAAAAAATGGGTTTTCTAGCACCCTTTCTGTCGAATGCGGCATAACAATTCCGATTGTTTTCGTGCTCTTAACTACTAAGCTTCTTGCTTGAAGGTTTGGATGATATCCTAATTCCTCCATTGCTTCCCGGACTTTGCGCTTTGTTTCATCACTTATTTTCGGATGATTCGCCAGTACCCTTGAAACAGTGGATGGAGAAACATTTGCTAATTTACCAACATCTTTAATGGTTACTGCCATACTTTCCCCTCCGTTATTTTTAGCACAATAATGGTAAACGCTATCATTTTATATTAAAAAAATTGTTCTATCATTCACCTTTTCGTGCAAACGATTGCACTAGCATATGTAGAATATACCATAGGAAGAGCTTTATATCAATAAAAAATATTAAAATGGTAGCCAAGATTTATATTCCCATTTCTATAATATAAGCACTGAGAGTCACTCTCTGTGCTTATACTGTCACATATCCTCTCGTTCATTATTTACTATCCTAACATTATTTGTCTATCGATTCTAATTCCTTTATCACAGGAGGACTTTCAAGTACCGTATCCATATAATTTCGTCCCCAGCTATACATAGCATCTAAAATAGGCATAAGCGATTTTCCTTCATCTGTTAAGGAATATTCTACTTTTGGAGGGACAACTGGATAAACAACTCGTTTTACAATATAGTCATTTTCTAACTCACGCAATTGGTTGACAAGCATACGCTGTGTAATTCCGGGAATTAAAGCTTTTAGTTCTCCAAAGCGCTTTGTTCCTTCCTTACCCAAATGCCAAAGAATTAACATTTTCCACTTTCCACCAATTATACTTAAGGTTAGTTCTTTCTCACAATTAAATTCTTTGCCTGCCATTCGTTCCATCATCATTCCTCTTTCCTTAATTGATACTTAGTATACTTTTAGACACTATATAAAAAAAAAGTGCGTACTTACTTAAATGGATTATAAAACGTATAATAACGGTTGTACAGAAATTAGACATATTTCCAGTATTCTGCGTGCAAGATAAAATGAAAAAAAGAAAAGGAGTTAAACAAAATGAAATTACAATTAGCATTAGATTTAGTTAATATCCCACAAGCAATAGAGGTTGTTTCTCAGGTTGAACAATATGTTGATATCGTTGAGATTGGTACACCTGTAGTAATAAATGAAGGCCTTCACGCTGTTAAGCAAGTAAAAGAAGCTTTTCCTAATTTGTCTGTATTAGCGGACTTAAAAATTATGGATGCAGCTGGTTATGAAGTAAGCCAAGCAGTTAATGCTGGTGCTGACCTTGTCACTATTTTAGCTGTTGCTGAAGACGAATCTATTAAAGGTGCAGTTGCTGAAGCGAAAAAGCTTGGCAAAGAAATTCTTGTCGATATGATCGCTGTTAAAGATATTAAAACACGCGCACAACAACTTGATGAGTTTGGTGTTGATTACATTTGTGTTCATACTGGCTATGACTTACAAGCAGTTGGCAAAAACTCTTTTGAAGATTTAAAAGCAATTAAGAGTGTTGTCAAAAAAGCGAAAACTGCTGTTGCAGGTGGCATAAAACTAGAAACATTGCCAGAAGTTATTGCTGCTCAACCAGATTTAGTTATTGTTGGTGGGGGAATTACTAGCCAAGAGAACTTAAGTGAAGCTGCTTCTAAATTTAAAGAACTAATTGCTCAAGGATAAGTAAATGAAAACAAGCGATTATCTTGACCAAGTCATTCAGGAATTAACGCAGGCAGGAGCACTTATTGCAAATGAGGACTTAGAAAAGCTTGTCGAGCGTATTCTGCAATCAAAAAAAGTTTTCGTTTATGGAGCTGGTCGTTCTGGATTTATGCTTAAATCATTTGCAATGCGAATGATGCACATGGGAATTGATGCTTACGTTATTGGAGAAACGGTTACTGCTACCTATGAAAAGGATGACCTTCTCATCGTAGGAACCGGTTCTGGCGAAACAAAAAGTATTCTAACCATAGTAGAAAAAGCAAAAAGTATTGGTGGGAATATTACAGTCCTAACTATTTCTCCTGATTCTACTGTTGGGAAACTGGCTGACCAAGTTATTAAAATGCCTGGTTCACCAAAAGATCGAGGTAATAAAGAAGCGAAAAGTATTCAACCAATGGGTTCCTTATTCGAACAGTTACTCCTTATCGTCTTGGATAGTCTGATTTTAAAATACATGGAAATAAAAGAATTGGATTCCAGTAAAATGTATGGGAAGCATGCTAATTTAGAATAGATTTTTCCTAAAATAGAAAAAGATAGACATATGCTTTATCTATCTTTTTCTTCTACTAATCAGAACCTCCACCACAGCTTGAACAGGAGCTATCAGAGGAGCAAGCGCTATCAGACGAACAGAATACCGACCCAGTTCCACAACTAGTGCAGCTTGCTGAACTATCACTACTCATTTTCATATAACTGGAAAATTCAGCGTAATGAAAATAAGAAACAGATAAGTAAGGAATAAGCATGGAATTGAATTTTTGTTCCCTTTTACTTTTTTTCATTTTGTCATAGATGGTACTTTTTTGATAATCTCTAACCTTCTTTACCGACTTTTTCATAGCGGTAATCAGCGCATAAACAGTAGTATGATATTTCGTGTCCGTTTTAAAATATCGATTTAATAAGTCGTCTTCAGCTAAGTTTTTAAAGTCTTCGATAATAGTTGGATGAACTGGATGTCGAAAAAATCCCTTATATAAATAGATATTCTCTTTTCTTATAAGAAAAAGCTCTGCATAAACCCAATCAAAGAATCCCCGTAGATCAGGATTAGATTTCCCCTTTACATTAGGACTGTGATGGAGAGTAGAGCCTAAGTATTTATGGGAGAAATCCTTATATTCTCGGGTAAACATGAGCATCTGATGCCATAATTCATCAACTTTCACGCTAAACATAGGAGATTCTTTTAAAAGAGAGGTTAAAACAAAATATCGTTTTAAATCAAGTAAGCGCCATTCATACTCATTTTCTCTTAACTTGTTCTCCCTCCTTACTCGTTCTTCTACATTTTCCATATAACTTCTAGTAAGAGAATGTTCTAGGTCTTCACTTAGTTTTTTTAACCCTTTAATTGGCTGAATCTCTAATACTTTAGGAGATACACCAAATTTAAAGGTGAGTCTTGTGCGCAGAAATAAAATAATCCAAACCATAATAGCGGTAAGTAGAAGCAGCCATGCCATCTCATCTCTCCCCTTCCATTTAGAAACATTATCTAATTTATAAAGCATAAATTAGATATTAATAATACGAATTTTATTATGTAAAGTTCCGCCTTTAATAATTTTTTTATGCATTTAAAATGTAGCAGATAAAAAATACACCACTAATAACTAAGTGGTGTACGTATTAAGATAATATGTGTAGATTCTTATCTGCTGTTACGAGTATTTTTTCATTTACAGAGTTGGTATAATCACTATATTCTTTTAGCATAAATAATATAACGCTGCGGTGCATTGCCTACAAAGCGAAATGGATAACATGTTGTCAGGATAAGTTCTTCTTGTGAATCATCTAGTGTAATAATCGATTGATCATCGGCCTCGACTATTTTAGTAGAAGTGATTTGATAAGAGAATTCCCCATATGGCAAAATAATTTTAAGCTCGTCTCCTATTTCTAATTCTCCTGCTCTCCTAAAAACCGTATCACGATGGCCCGATAAGACGATTTGTCCATTTTCATCTGGATAGAAGCTGCCTTTATAATGTCCGACCCCTTTTTCCAAATCATCTGGATCTGTCCCTTCCACAATTGGTAACTCCCCATCAATTTTGTCAATCTCTAATAGCCCAACAGCATCTCCAATAGATGGGACAAAACGTTTACTTTCTTTATCCACCCACTTTTCATTCCCCTTGTTAATGGCTGCCTTAGCTTCGGATAAAGAGTTCTCCGTTTGCGCTTTCGTATCCATTATATTCCAAACGCCATACCCAATAAAAAATACTCCGCCTATTATAAGCAGGAGGGATAACCATTTAGTCCACTTCATATCATCCTATGCCTTTCTTCATTAATTTATTAAAACAACTATTTCGTATTACGACCAGTATAATTTCTACTTTGATTAAATTGTAAGCTATTGTCACAGTATCTGGCAATAGCTTTCCTTCTCTACTTTTTGTTATTTGTACTCATTACAAACATACATACATATTATTCACACGTACTTACTATCAAAAAAGTAGAAAAAAATAATTGACATTTTTTACTTTGTTTAAAACAAAGAGAAAGCGTTTAATATATTAATCCATAAAAAATTCGGTTTTTATTCAAATCCTCCTGAAACGATTTATGTTAAGATAGTAATGTTTTTCCTTATAGCTTTCAGGAAAGAATTATCTCGCAAGGAGCGTAATACCATGATTGATAAATTAAAACCAATTCCCTCTTTATCTTCTAATTCTGTATTCTTAGCCGCTTTATTGGGAATGGTTGGCGGCTTTTTAGATGCGTATACCTTTATTAGCAGGGACGGCGTATTTGCCAATGCGCAAACAGGGAATATTGTTTTGTTTGCAGTGAACGCAGCGACTGGCGAATGGAGAGAATCCCTTCATTATATTCCACCGTTAATAGCTTTTATTTTAGGAGTCCTAGTCTCAGAAATTGTGAAGATTCCTTCTTTAAGAGAGATCTTATACAGCTATAGACGTTCGATTCTAATATTGGAATGTATTGTCTTAATTACCGTTGGCTTCTTGCCGGCATCTATACCAAACATTATTGTGACAACAAGTATTTCTTTTGTATCTTCCTTACAAATATCTACTTTTAATAAACTCGATAAATGGGCCTATAATTCTACTATGACTACTGGTAATTTACGAACTGCGACACAAGCGGCTTATGCTGCTTTTATCAAACAAAGTCAAGAGGCAAGAATCCAATTTAAAGAGTTTTCCCTTATAATTGGCTCTTTTATTTTCGGAGCGCTACTAGGAACGTTTACAACCACTCAATTTGGCAATAAAGCTATCTGGATATCTGCCATCATTTTAATTATTGCATTAGTTCTCTATCATAAAGATAAAGGATATATTCGTAAGCGTTGTGCACAATAATTAATGTAAAAAGGAGAAAGGCTGAGTCTTGGCAGCCTTTCTCCTTTTTATTTGCTATTCATAAGGGTATACAGTTCCTCCCATCTTCTTTCCAGCCTTTCCTTTTCCGATAAAAATTGCGCTAAGCTCTCCCATTCCGTCTCTGTTTCTATTCTTCTCTCTACTTCTGATATCTCCTTCTCCAATCCTTCCAGTTCATTTGCCAAATCCACTGGATTAACGGCAGATTCGGTTCTTTGTCTTTTCTTAATCGGCTGCATCCTCTTTTTCGATGTTATTGTTTCGTCTATAGGCACTTGTGTCCTTTTTCTTTCCTGTGACTTTTCTCGCGCATACGTATAATTTCCTTCATAACATTGAATCTCTTGTGACTCAATCCAATAAATCTTTCGAAAAAGCTTATTTAAAAAGTAGCGATCATGGGAAACAGCAAGAATAGTACCATCAAAATTCTCTAGAGCATCTTCCAATACTTCACGAGAATCAATATCTAAATGATTCGTTGGTTCATCTAATACAAGCAGATTAATTTCTTGATGCATCAGCTGTGCTAATCGCAGCCTCATTCTTTCTCCGCCGCTTAAATTGGCAGTCTTTCGAAAAACAGAATATCCATAAAAGAGAAATTGCGCTAAAATATGTCGAGCCTCCCCTTCTGTCACAGATACTTCATTTCGAAAAGCCTCGATAACTGTTTCTCCTTCCATTTCTGTTAAGGTATGCTGAGAAAGATAACCGATTTTAACATTACTACCGATCTTTATTTCTCCTTCATCTGCCTTGATTTGCTGAAGAATCATTTTTAATAAAGTTGATTTCCCTGTGCCATTCTCTCCAATAATAGCTGCCCTATCCTTGTAGCTAATCTTCATCTGTACATCTTGAAAGAGGATTTGCTCTCCAAATTTTTTGGAAACATTACGAAGTTGAATCACATCCTTGCCACTTCGATCACTTGATTCCATTTCAAAATTCATTTTCTTTCTATTCATATTTGGCCGAGACAATTTCTCCATTCTCTCTATAGCCCGTTCCATGTTTCGCGCACGCTTATGCAGTCCTTCATTAGGCGGGTTGGCACGATTGGCCCATTCACGCAAGCGTTTAATCGCTTCCCTCATTTTCTTGATTTTCTTTTGCTGCTCCTCGTAAGCTTGGAATTCTCTTAAAAGTCTTTCTTCCTTTTCCTTCGTAAAATTGGTGAAATTAGTATGATAGGTCGTTACTTCTCCATCCTCTAAATCGATGACTTTTTGAATTACTTCATCTAAAAAGTAGCGATCATGAGAAATAAGTAAAATGGTTCCACTATAATCTTGAAGAAATCTTCCTAGCCACTCCACTGCCATTAAATCTAAATGGTTCGTCGGCTCATCTAATAAAAGGAAATCTGGTTCTTCCAGAAGAATCATGGCTAAACCAATTTTAGTTCGTTCTCCTCCACTTAAATCTCCATATTTTTTGGTTACTAAATGTTGAATGTTTAACCCGTTTACAATCTTTTCAATTTTGGCATCCATCTCATATCCGCCAGCATTTGTAAAAAACTCTTGCAGTTTTCCATACTCCTCGATTAAAAGCTGTAATTGGCTTGGAGAATTGTCCTTCGCCATTTCCTGTTCCATCTGTTTCATCTTCTCTTCGATGATAACTAGATTTGAAAATGCTTGCTTTAAAACATCCTTTGCCATCCATTCTGGTTTAAATTCTGGTATTTGTTCTAAATACCCATTTTTCATGCCTTTTTTCCAATGAATTTGCCCAGCATCTGGTGTTTCCTTCCCAGCTAGAAGCCTAAACAAGGTTGTCTTGCCACTTCCGTTTCTGCCAACAAGACCTACTTTTTCCTTCTCCTTGATCTCTATAGAAATATCTTCAAATATGGTATTTCCTCCATACATTTTCGCTATCTTATTTACGCTGCAAATAATCATTTTACCGCTCTCCTTTGTTATGATTATCTCTTTTCCCAACCTCTAAACGGACGATTCCAGTCCATTTAAAGCAACACAAAAAGCCATGGAAAACAACTTCTCCATGACTTATCTGTTATAGAAAAGACCTATCTTCTTTTCTATCCATATAACCCTCTACATCTATAACTATAAAAAATTTCCATGTACTTTTCTAAAGACTTTCGATTTTTATAAATCTATGCAAAAAGGAGCGCATGAAAATGCACTCCTTTTACCGTCCATTAGATGTGGGTAAGAGATGTTTTCACCGTTTTAATTTGCTATTTAGTTGTTTAAAAAAGGACACACTTATCCCGTTAACAACTACAATCGCAAATTTCGCACGGTTAATATAAAGACTTTCCATCATATAACCTTGCACTAAAACGGTTGAACTTAACATCCTTTCCCACCTCTTTTCTTTGTAAGATAAATTTATTATACCTTTATCAGGCATACTATACAAGAAAAATCAGTAAACTTCGAATCAAAATAATATTCACTAATTTATCAAGTTTCTTTCTATCGAAGAGGCCTTCTTGTTAAAAAGCAAAGCAGTGGATATAATAAAATGAAAACAACGTTGTTATTTTTATTTATGGATGAATCGGAGGGATGAAGATGAGTGTCACTATTAAAGATATAGCTAAAAGTGCTGGAGTAAGCTATTCCACCGTTTCAAAGGCACTTCGTGATAGTCCATTAGTAAAGAAACCTACGAAGGATCTCATTATGGCAGTTGCTAATGAATTAGGTTATCAACCCAATATTGCAGCTAGAAGCCTTGTTTCCAAAAAATCCTTTACTATTGGTGTTGTGTGGCCTACCATTGAACAAACCGTTCTCTCAAAGCTTATTACAACTATTAACAAGGAATTGGAGGAGCTTTCTTATACAACATTGATATCTATAAATGAAGTAAAGTCTGCTTTAAAAATCTTTAGCCGCTATCAAGTAGATGCCATACTAGTATTTGATTCTAGTCAATCCATCGTTTCTTCTTATTCAGATGTTCCTATTGTCATGCATGGACTAGCCAATAAGCAAACTCCTTATCCTGTTATTGATGTAAATCGCCAAAAAGCAACTTATCAAGCTGCGCAATATCTTTATAAGATGGGGCATCGTTACATTAGCTATATTGGAGATGTAGAAGGTGATAAACTGCAAAAAGAAAAGGTCAAGGGATTTGAACAGGCGATTTTAGAGTTGGAATTACCGACTTATTCTTTTCAAAAAATACGAGTGAATAATTTTGAACAATATGACGGCTATGAGGCTGCTAAGCAATTACTAACTTTAGCTAAACGGCCAACTGCCATTCTTACAGGGAGCTATGACCTTGCGCGCGGTGCTCTTCAAGCTATTTATGAATCTAACTTATCCATACCAAATGATATTTCTATAATTAGTTATGATAACTTTCCAGCACTAGAGCATTTTGATATACCCCTATCAACAGTCGGAGTTCCACTAGACAAAATTAGTGAAAAAACAATTGAAATATTGATGAAAGTGATTAACGACGAAGAAGTAGAAACTAAAATTTTTATGGAACCAGAATTAAAAATTACAAATTCCTGCACAAAAATCTCCTAGATAATAAAAGGAAACTTCTATGAAAATAGAAATTTCCTACTGTCAAACTAACACTCTATCTAAAAGTTCACCAATGAATCTAGTTTTACTGGCATGCCAGTTTTTATAGAAATATTTCCGGCAATCCCTGTTAAAATAGATTTCACGCCGTCAATATGGGTGGCGGCACGATGAAACCGATCTTCGACAGGCTCCCCAAATATATCGCGAAGCAATATTGGATCTCCTCCACCATGACCACCCTCTCCCTCTTCTATCTCTACTTCATATGGTTTTCCTAGCATGGGATGCACAGTAATAGATTTTGAGGATAAGGCTCCTTCCTCTTCCTTATTACCTCCTGAATTAACATATGATTTTTCGACTACGTTGACTTCTAATCTGCCCTTTGATCCATTAAAAACAACATTGAATCCTTCCCACGGTGCATAAGCATGTAAAGAATAAGTGAGAATCGCTTTATTTTTAAACTTAGCTATTAACCCTAATGTGTCTTCTGTGCTAATACCATCTCCAAACACACTTTGATCTCGCTGATATCCATCTTCTTTTTCGGCATTCAGATACATTTCCTTTAAGTGCTCATTTTTTTCTAAGTGTAAGGCAAAATGATCCGATTTTGCATATTTACTGCCATAAGCTCTTTGATAAAACTTAGTTTCTCCGCGTTTTTCCGCATTTTCTCTTCCATAAAACATCAAGTCCCCCATTGCTAAAACAGTATCTGGATAGGACTGCAGCCAGAAATTAACAAGATCAAAATGATGAGTTGATTTATGAACAAGCAAGCCGCCACTATTCCGTTTATCCCGATGCCATCTTCTAAAATAATCAGCTCCATGCTCTGTATTCAGCAGCCATTCAAAATGTACAGCATGCACATCTCCAATTACTCCATCTTCAATTAATTCTCTAATTTTGGTATTATGGGGAGCATAGCGATAGTTAAAAGTTACTCGTAGTTTTCTATTTGTACGTTCCACTGCATCTAAAATACACTGTGCCTTTTCTTCGTCAATCGTCAATGGCTTTTCTGTAATAACGTCACATCCCAATTCCATCGCTTTTATTATATATGTATGATGGGTGCGATCCATTGTTGTAACAATGCAGTAATCTGGGGTTTGGTCTTTCAGCATTTGTTCAAATTGATCTGCTGTATATGTTGGAACCTTTTTATAACTATACTTTGATTCTAATAGATGGTTAGCATAATCCATTCTCGTTTGATTTAAATCACAAAAACCTACTAAATCTGCAGTATCTCGAAAATCTCGCGCAACTGCTCCATAAAAAAATTCCGCCCGTCCACCTGTTCCCACTAATGCATATGTTTTCTTCTTCATAATTTTTCCTCCTTATTGTTTAACCATTTTGATTACTGCCTAACATAAACTTATTGTTGTTTTTAACCACATCAAGAAACTTTGTATACATGGAAAGTACTATAAGCACACACAATAGAAAACGTTTACATTTTATTAATAAATTAATGAAGCTATCTGCTGTGCAATATTTACAATCGAGGATCAAAATAAATAGAGAGTACAATTGAAAATAACAACGTTGTTATTTTCGATTATAAAGGAACTTTCCCTATATATCAACCATCTAAAAGTCCCCTTTTACCACATCCTTATGTGAAAATACAACATAATTAGATTGATAGCTCCTAATACCACTTTGTTATTAGGAGCTACAAGCATTATATTTGGGACATTATTATTTTGTAGCTATAGGCCGGAATTTTATATGTTCCCTCCACTAATTTTTTCTTACTTTTCCACTCCCAACTATTTTCTGGCACGGTTATGTCACCAGTTCCTCCATCCATATTTATCGCAACCCAGTAAGTGGCATTCCCTCCGATTCTCGGGATAAGAACAGTACCAGGAGTGGCTTTTATCTCCCGTCTTATAGCAGCTATTTCTGCATAATGCTGAATCAATGCCTCCAGCATTTCTTCTCCTGATTTGCCAAGGGGAAAACTGCCAAGCATAACTATTTTTCCTTTGCCCCTTTTAGTCTCTTTGATAAATGTTCCTCCAGTACCTAGTCCTTCTTTGATTAAGCCTATATTTCCTTCTTTTTCGGTATTAAAAATAGTGCTCCATAAGCCTAACTCTGCTGTGATTCCAAACGCTTCCCCTAATGTATTCGTTCCGTCTAATGGATTTGTAAATAAAGCCTCCGTACCTGATGCCTTTTCTAGCTCTCCAAGTGCACAATCTGTATGGATAGTATGTTCACTCGTACGTCCTCCGGTAAGCGGGCCCACAATCCAAATCCCTCCTTTTTCAACAAATGTTTCGGCTCTTTTTATATACTCTGTTGAAAGATAAGGAATAAATGGGGTAAACAATATTTTATAACCATCTAAGTCTGCTTTTTCCATAATCAAGTCACGTTGAATGCCCAAAGAAAGGAAGCGTTCATAAAAACTCGTTAAAATCTGTTTATATTGAACTCCATTAAATGGCTCTGTTTGAAAATAGGCTTTAGCCTGGTCCGAATAGCAAATCGCCACCTCTGCTTGCTTTGGCCTCGTATGAAGCAGAAGCGGTTCTAATTCTTTTCGAATTCGTTCTACTTCTAATACATTTTTATAACCAATTGTTGGATTTCCCCAAGCACTAATAACAGATCCATGAGAAATCTCACAACCGCTTCGCTGTTGTCTCCAAAGCCAGTAGCAAAAACCTTCAGCTCCTGCAGCATAAGCATATGCTGCTTCTGCCTGCAAATAACCATCTAAATGTGGATTTGCATATCTTTCCAGTGATGCACTAAAAGAAGTACTTGTTTCCATCAGCCAAAATGGGCTATCTTTCTTTATGTTTCTATACAAATCACACAGCATCATAAAGGAACTAGCATTTTCCTGGACCGCATATGTATCAAAAGAAGCAAAATCTAGATTTTCAAACAATAATGCTTGATCCAGATCAAAAAAGACTGTTGCATTATGTGTAATAGGTGCATTTGAATGTTGACGAATAATAGCGGCTTGCTCTGTTGCAAACTCTGCTATTTTTTCATGTGTGAATAATTTATACATTGTTAATAAAGATGCATTATGCAAAAAAGGTGTTTGTTTAGGCTGTGGAATTTGTTCAAATGTTTGATAGTATTGGCTCCATATATGTGTGCCCCACGCTTCATTTAAATTTTCAATTGTTTCATACTTTTGTTTTAACCAACGATGCCATTCAGATTTACAAGTATCACAAAAGCAGTCTCCGACATGACATTTAAATTCGTTATCTAACTGCCAGGCAATGATACCAGGCAGCTCTCCTAACTCCTTTGCCAGTGTCTCCGTTATAATGGCTGCCTTTTCACGAAAATAGCCATTATTTGTACATACATGCTGCCTTGCTCCATGACTCATAACAGTACCATTTTTATCTACATGCATACGTTCTGGATGTTGATAGGACATCCAGATTGGCGGTGTTGCAGTCGGTGTGCATAGGATAGTATCAATACCATTATCTTTCAATTTATTAATCACTTCTTTCAAAAAAGAAACATTCACATTTCCTTCTTCTTTCTCGATAAAGGACCAAATAAATTCACCTATACGCACCACATTAATTCCTACTTCTTTCATTAGTTGGATGTCTTCTTCAATAATTTCTTGATCCCATAGCTCTGGATAGAAGGCTGCACCATGATATAACTTTTGCAAATTTATTTCCTCCTCCTTATAACTTTCTGCTAACAATAACTGTATAAAAATTCGGATAGACATAAAATCGCTAATGACTGTCCATATGGCATCGTAGTCATCGGAATTTGGCGATAAAATTCCAGTGTTTCTCCCATTCCAGTTCCTACTGATACTTTTTGTAAAGCACCTTGTTCATTTATTTCTTGGATAATTGCCTGTACTGCCTTTAAAGCAACCTCTTTATATTCCGAGCCAATGTACCTTTTGTGAACTGCTTTCAATATTCCGTACGCAAAGCCAGCCGTGGCGGATGCCTCTAAATAGGAGGATCGATCGGTAATCAAGGTATGCCACATACCTGTTTCATGTTGATATTCTTTTAATCTCTCTATCTGCCTAGTTAGTGTCTCTAATAAATATTCACGAAAGAAATCTCCCTTTGGCAGTTCAAGCAAATCGATTATTTCAGGAATAGCAATGGTAATCCAGCAATTACCTCGTGCCCATAGAGCCTCCGCAAAATGGTGATCCCCCTCAAACGTCCAGCCATGGAACCATAATCCCGTTTTTCGATCACACAGATATTTTGTATGAATTAGAAACTGCTTTTTCGCTTCTTCTATATACATTTGGTTATGAAGCAGTTTTCCAATTTTTGCAAGAGGTAAAACAGTCATCATTAGTGTATCATCCCATAGCTGATTTTTATTTTCAGGTCCATAGGTCATGTGCTGAAGTCCACCTTCTTTTGTCCTTGGCATTTCATATAGCACCCAGTCAGCCCACTTCTCTAAATAAGGTAAATACGTTTGATCCCTTGTATCTTCATATAGGTATGCCAAGGTAAGCAGAGGCGCCATCGTATTGACATTTTTAGGTGGAACTCCCTCTTTTAATCTTCGGTAATACCATTCTGTGATTATTTGCTTTGCCTTTTGATTATTCGATATTTTCCAATAATTATAGATTCCATATAAGCCTACACCCTGTGGCCAATTCCATACTTCCCAGCTTTTATCATCCACCACAACTCCATCAAAATGTAGTAAGTACTCACCTGTTTGATCTTTAATACTCGCTAAATTCTCCATCAACTTTTCTATCGAACCAACCACTTTTTGTTTTTCTAACAAAAGTCTTGTATCAACCATCTCTTTCCCTCCATGTAAAGAATAAAGAAAATGTTCAACTGAAAAGATCTCTTTTTTCCGCTGCTATTTTAAGCCACTTGTACTGATACCTTCCACAATATACTTTTGGAATACGAAGAAAATCAAAATAACAGGTAATAATGAGACAACAGACATAGCAAACATTGCTCCCCAATTTGATGCTGACTCCGTATCTAAAAATAATTTTAGAGCTAGAGAAACAGGGTACAATTCTGCTTTATTTAAATATAAAACTGGATTGATTAAATCCTCCCATTTCCAATAAAACGAAAATATAGCAGATGTTGCTAACGCAGGTGTTATCAAAGGTAATATGATGCGAAAGAAGATACTAAAGCGGCCGCACCCGTCTATTCTAGCTGCTTCATCTAACTCTACAGGGATGGTACGAATAAACTGGACAATTAAAAAGATGAAAAAGGCATGCCCAAAAAACTGTGGAACAACGATTGGTTTAAAACTATTTATCCAGCCTATTTTGGCAAAGATGATATATTGAGGAATCATTAATACTTCGTGTGGAAGCATCATCGTCACCATCATGCATGCAAACCAAAAGCTTTTGCCTTTAAACTGAATTCTCGCAAATCCATAAGCGATTAGCGCAGATGAAACTACCGCACCAATGGTGGAAAGTCCAACAATAATCAAGGAGTTTTTAATGAAAGTACCAAAAGACTGTCCAGCAATTCCCTGCCAGCCATCTGCATAGTTGGTCCAAATAAATCTTTCCGGAATAAGCGAATGAGCAGTAACAAAGATAGAGGAACTTTCTTTAAAGGAGCTCACAATTAACCATATAACAGGATAGAGCATAATTATAGCAATGATGCTAGTAATCAGATGAAAGAGTATTTTTTTCGGTCTGATCTTTTTTCTTTTCTTTTCTATTGTTGGCCTGATGTCTGGTTCGATAACATTATTGGTTGCTTGTTTAAATGTCTCCACCTTTATTAATCCTCCTTCGACTCGTAATAAACCCATAAAGATGATGTTTTAAATAAAATGAGTGTGGTAAGGCCTACGATAATCAACATTACCCATGCCATGGCAGAAGCATATCCCATTTGGAAAAAGTTAAATGCTTTTTGGAATAAATAAAGTGGGTATAGTAAAGTACCATCTAGAGGACCACCCTCCCCTTTAGAAATAATGTAAGCTGGTGTAAAAGTCATAAAGGCAGATATTGTTTGCATGACTAAATTAAAAAAGATAATGGGGCTTAAAAGCGGTAATGTAATTTTGAAAAATTTGCGAATAGCATTTGCGCCATCTACACTTGCCGCTTCATAATATGTTGGCGGAATATTTTTTAGTCCTGCCAGGAAGATAAGCATGGAAGAACCAAACTGCCATACAGCAAGTAGAATCAATGTCCATAAAGCGCTTGTCGGATCTTGATACCACAGAATCTTGTTATCAATTCCCATAAAGAACAATAGCGCATTGATTACTCCTTCGTTACCAAAAATATTACGCCACATAATCGCAACTGCCACACTACCTCCGATAATCGATGGAAGATAAAAAAGTACGCGGTAAATCCCTATTCCTTTCATGTTTTGGTTTAAAAGCATTGCTACAAATAAAGCAAACATTAAACGTAGAGGAACCCCTGCAAGTACATAATAAAAAGTAACACTTAATGATTTCCAAAACTTCTCATCTCCAAAGAACATTTCTTTATAATTACCAAGCCCTATCCATGTCGGGGTTGTAAATAAATCATAATTAGTGAAGGATAAGTATAAGGAAATAAGCATCGGAACAACCGTAAATGTTGTAAATCCAATAATAAATGGTGATATAAAAGCATATCCGGATAAATTATCTTTTAATGCACGTGATTTCATAACGAAGACAACTCCTCTCTAATCAGAAATAAAGCACGAATCATTCAAAATAGAACTTTTCGTGCATTTGGTCAAGGTTGGATATGTGCTTTCATGAAAATGTTCTTTAATAGAAGGCTACAGGAGCTCTCTATTTATTTCTTCCTAGAATTTCATTTGCTTGTTCTCTAAATTTCTCTGCACCTTCTGCTGGCTTAATTTGTTTAAATAATATTTGATCGGAAACATCTTTCAGTGCTTTAATTACTTCTGCACTTCCAATCGGATCTGGCGGATCTGCCTGGCTTGCATGTTGTGCCGCAGCTTCTACGTATTCGACAATTTTTGTTTCTGACTCGCTTAACTCTGGCTTGATTGCCTCAGATACTTCAGTAGAAACTGGTACTCCTCTTTCTCCTTTAATCAATTTATTTGCTTCCACATTATTCACAAAGTAATCAATAAATTTTGCTGCCTCTTCTTTTACCTTCGAACTTTTCGGAATAGAGAATAACATACTTGGTTTTAAGAATAAGGCACTTTCCTGTTCTTGGGCTGGAGGAAAGTTAATGGTAAGAGAATCATCGGTTAATTGAGAGAATGCTAAGTATTGATTAGAGTAATTCCATGTAAATCCAGTAGCACCTTTTACGATAAAATCATCTTCCATCCCTTTTATTTGTGCTTGTTCATCTGGTGTTGGAGATGCATCTGCCTCAATTAAGCGCAATTGTCTTTCAAAGTAATCAATAAATAATTGATCATCCTCGTAAGCTAACCCTGTACCATCTTCCTTATAAAAACGCTCCCCTTGTGTTCTTAAATAATACGGAAAGAATACATCTGGGGGATGCATCCCATTCGAACCATAGATTCCTAGTTTTTCTTGTAGCAGCAAGGCTGTTTTTTCATAGTCATCCCATGTCCAAGTTTGGCTGTCAAACTCAATTCCAGCCTCTTTTAATAAGCGATCATTGGAAATAACGGATAATACATTCACACCTGCTGGTAACCCATAAAGGCTATCATCGATTTTCCCTCCTGAAATATTATTTTCAGGAATATTTGCTGTATCTATTGTTCCATTTTCAAGATAAGGTGTTAAATCTTCCAATTGTCCTTTTTCACCGTACTGAGATAAATAGGCCATATCCATTTGAATTACATCAGGTAATTGGTTTGCCGCCGCCTGCGGAGCTAACTTTTTCCAATAATCATCCCAGTTAGCAAACTCTGGCTCGATGTTCACATTAGGATTTTCCTTTTCATACATCTCAATAACTTTTGTTGTGTAATCATGACGAGGCTGACCACCCCACCACGCAAACCGGATGGTAATCTTGTCGCTGCCATTTTTTCCATCTGATTCGTTACTGCTAGATGCACTACAACCGCTAAATGCTGTTACCACAAACAGACTTAAGGCTAAAATGAGAATCTTCCTCACCAAATCCCCCTCTTCCTTCTTTATTGTAAGTGCTTTCATCATGATTCTAAATGTTATTACCACATGATGGAATATAAAAAATAGAGAAATCCTGTTTAAAAAACAGAGGTATTTATTTTAGAAAATTCATCAGTAAAAAGCTCCTAATCTCTTCTTTCCCAAAGAGATTAGGAGCTTTTTATCGTGCGTTCTTATATTCAGAAGGGGTATATCCCGTATGTTTTTTAAATACCTGACTAAAGTATTGCGGATTATCGCCGAATCCAATCATTTCTGCCAGTGTTAGTATTTTTACATCATCCGTCTTCTGAATTTCTTCCATTGCCTTATTCACTCTCATTCTCGTCACATATGTCGAAAACTTTTCCCCTGTTTCTTGCTTAAATAATTTGCCTAGATAATCTGCATTCATATAAACCTGTTTAGCAACCCACTTTAAAGAAAGGGCTGGATTGCTTAATTCACTATTAATTATTTCTTTCATTTGCTCGATTATATGCGACTGAGAAGATTTATGTTTTTCATAATAGATAAAGGTGATTTCCTTTGTATGATGGAGTAAAAACTCCTTCATGGCCTGAATGCTATCGACTTCTAGTAAATAAGAGATTTTCCCCATATAGTCAGGCAGACTTTTAGCCCAGCATGTTTGGATCATGGTGAGAAAAAGTTGAATAACATAGGTTCTTGTCAAATGAATCGGATCTCTTTTAGCTGCAATCTGCTGGAATATATCGTCCATCTCTTGCTTTACTTTATTCCAATTTCCTGATTTTATTTCTAAAAACAATGGTAAATCTCCAAATTCCAAGTTATTTATTTCCTGTTCCTGCTGAATATCTTTTTTTGTTATTATGCTTCCCTCTCCTAAATAAAAACGATGACTTAGACATTCAAGCGCTTCTTGATAAAGTTTTCGCGTTAATGTAATAGGACCTGCTCCGCTCACAGCAACCGTCATATCCATTTCGTAGACAGCATAGAAATTTTTACGGATCTCTTCAATTCTCTCTTGTAATTCATCCTGGCCATTATTTTCATCTACTAGAAACAAAATATATTCTCCGATATTAGACGATAGAATAGGTGATCCAAAAATGTCACTTCCAACATTCTCTAACATAAATAAATGTTCATAGTTAAAATCTCCTTCGAGATGAAACAGCACAACAAAAACTTTCTTACCTTCTAATCTAGTATGAAAAATTCTTTGATAATAGGCTAAAACGTTTTTTTCTGATTTTTTACTAGTAACAAGCTCTGTCAGTAATTGCTTTTTTACAAAAGGCTGCACAGTATCCATTTTCTTTTTCATTTCTAGCAAGTAACGCTTTCTTTTTTCTTTCATCCGAATTTCACTAATCGTCTGTTGAATCGCTTCCATAATTTGCTTTTCGTTACAAGGCTTTAATAAATAATGTTTAACTCCATACTCCATTGCTTTTTTCGCAAAATGAAATTCGGAAAATCCAGATAGAAGGATAAAATGAATAGAAGGATATTCCTTTTTAATTTTAGAAACTAACTCAACGCCATTTAATCCCGGCATCTTTATATCACTAATAACAATATGCGGCTGTAAATTTTTAATTAATTGATAGGCTTCCATCCCATTGGCAGCCTTACCCACGAGCCTTGTATGTAACATATCCCAGTCAATAATACTAGAAATGCCATCTAAAATGATTTTTTCATCATCTACTAGAATTACCTTATACATGTTCTCACCGCCATTTATTTGGAATAATTAGATGTACTTGTGTTCCTGTTCCTCGTTTACTTTTAATTATTAAACCAAATTCCTCACCGTATAGAAGCTTTATCCGTGAATCAATATTATAAAGGCCGATTCCAGTTCCTCTTGTTTTTACTTCCTGCTTTCTAACTTTTGCTAATAGTTCCTCCTCCATTCCTGGTCCATTATCCTCTACTGTAATATGCAAATTATTTTCTCTAAGAACAGCACGGACCGTTATTTTGCAAGGCTCTATCATCTGTTCGAGCGCATAATGAATAGCATTTTCTACGAGCGGCTGAATCATCAATTTAGGTATATAGCAATTCTTCGTCTCTGGAGGTATCATTTTATGAAAAGTTAAGCGGTCACCATATCGATATTTTTGTATTCTTATATAATGATCTACAATAAATATCTCCTCTTCTAACAGAACTGCATCATTTTTTGCACTAATGGCATTCCGCAATAAGTAACCCAATGACTCCACCATACTGGAAATATCAGTTTGCCGATTCATCTTTGCCTGCCAATTAATCGATTCCAATGTGTTGTATAAAAAATGGGGGTTTATTTGTGCCTGTAATGCTTTAAATTCTGTATCCTTAATTAATAATTGTTTCTCATAGTTTTCTTTGATTAATGTATTAATACGTTCAATCATCAAGATAAAATGATCAGTAAGAATGCCGATCTCATCTTTCGCTTGCACAGGCTGCAATGTATTTTTTATGGATAAATCTCCTTTTTGGACATTTTTCATCGCAGACACTAACTGTTCTATTGGCTTTGTCAGTTTACTAGAAAAAACGACTGCCATAAATAAAACAACTAAGTTCAGCAAAAAGAAAATCGCCAGCATAATGTATTTTGTAGTTTGCACTTTTGCAATAATCGAATCAAATGACACAATATTCCAATAAACCCAGTTAACATAGGAGGAAGAAGTATGTGTAATAAAGTATTTCTGACCGCCTATTGACTGAATTTCATAGCCGACCTTCTGATTCGGCAAATAGGGAATATTTTCTATTTCTTTGAATATTCCTTTATAAAAGAATTGATTATCTTCTCCGCTAATCATCATATTACTTGTCACTTTATTATTTTCTGATACACTGTCTTCTACAATTTTATCTACATTGACTTGAATAAGGAGTGTGCCTAAATTATCTAAACTCAAGTTCTGATGGGTTCTGATTTTGCGAATAGCAAAGATCTTATTGCTGTCTGTCTCTGTTACCCACTGATTAGCTCCTTTTTTTCCTTCTCCTATCTCAATCCATTTCTCCTTTTTTTTTGAAATCATGGATGATGTATATCCGCCAGCTCGATATTCCCTTCCATTTGCATCAAATATGTGAATCGCATGAATATATTTTGAAGAGCCCACGTACTCTGTCAGCAGATCCCAAAGCTGGTTATCCAGCTGATAGCGCTGGTAAGGATTGGAGTCTATCTTTATTTCCGAAAGAATTTTTTGAATTTTATTATCTGACATGAGGGAAAAGGAGACTTCCTCAATACTTTTTAATTCTTTTTCTAATTGCTTGGATGACATATGCAAGACATCCGTTGTCTTTTGATAATACAATTGATCGTATACATGAAAGGCATATTGAAATCCAATTAATAAAAAGGATAAGGAACCAACCATTATGAATAAAATGGTTAACGTCAACTTTTTCTTTATTTTTAACTGTCGGTATTTATTTATAATAGAAAAAATGAAATGTTTCATCGTTAACCCCTTTTCATTTTTAAACAATCCTTTGTTGGGTCATTTTCTTTAAACGATGATCAACACTGCCAAAAGCTCTGGCAGCCAGCCAAGTAATAACAAATGCAAGGCTACTAATACTAAAGAATAGAAGAAGCGTTATATGAAGTGATGCCAGAAAAGCTATACAAAATACAGCCATAAAGATTCCTACTGTATGGGCGGGACGTAGAAACCCGATAACAAATGCATATTTTATGTATTCTAATAACTTGAGATCGTAGTATGTGTAAACTGGTAGAAGATATAAAAAAGTCGTACTAAAAAAAAGAAGTAATCCACAAATAAAAAAAGAAGAAGTGTTGTGGGGCCATCCAATATGCCGATAATCCGAAAATCCATATAAAGTAACAGGAAAATAAGCATGAAAATCATCCCAAGAATATTGCCTTTCCACCAATCTTGCTTATAGCTGGCCCAAAATAGAGGAAAAATGCGGATATCCCTTTCCCCATTCACCCATTTTTTTGTAATGGAAAACATAGCAATACTTGCTGGCATCCATCCAAAAAAGCCTAATCCTAAAAATGTAAAAAATATCCATAGTAAATTTACATAGGCTAGTCGCGTTACCCATTCGCAAAACTTATACACACCATTTGTTAAACTGTGTACCAATCTCCCATCTCCCTTATTACATTTTTATTTATTGTACACTAAATTTGTAAGCCTTTACATACTATTATGTAAAGAAAAGGAAAGCAATTAAAAAATTTTAATAACTATCAAAGACTGGAATGCTTTAACTGACTCTATCGCTCCCATCGGATAGGATTCATATATGAAAAAAAATTGGTTTAAGCCTATCCAATTGCGGATATATCAAATACTGAAAAGACAAGTCCAACAGGAGGAGAAAACATGGCTTCTACTAAATTAGCAATACATGAAACGTTAGAATTACATGAAGTACTGACGTTAAAACAGAGTTGTCTCGTAAAATCCTATGCATTACAATCCCTGGTTGATGATGATACTTTAAAAGCAATTTTAGATAATGATGTATCTAGTTCAGAGAAAGCAATCAAAGAACTACAGGAAATTCTAAAACAATAAAGGGACGGGTGATGGGAATGAGCTTCATGGATAAATTAAAGGCCACTGGAAAAATGTGTGATGAGTTAATTGCTACAGAGCTGCTGATTTCTGCGAAAGCAACGGTAAGAACATATGCTGTTGCCATAACAGAGACAGCTTCTCCACAAGTAAGAGAAATCCTAAAGAAACAACTCAATGAAGCGATTGACAATCATGCTAAAATCGCCAATTATATGATAAAAAATGATATGTATTATGCCTATGATGTGGATAAACAATTAGAGCATGATAAAGAAAAAATAGACATATCATTAGAATTAGTAAAATAAATTAAAAGAAGGAGATAAGTGATATAGTCAGCTTATCTCCTTCTTTTTAAACTTTAAATCAATATTTTAATATTTTGGGTTTAATTATGTTTATAATAGGGTAAAGTAGTTTATCGAAAACTATTATTTGTGTAGTTTAGTATATTTCATACTTAAATTAAATCCATGGGAGTAACGAAAATGAACACAATAATGTACATAAAGGACGAATTAAAAAATTTCATTAATGAGAATGGGAACACCTTCAATCAAAAATTATTGACAGAAGCAACAAATGTTTCTATAAAAATTACCGATATATTAAATAAAGGAAATATTGATTTGCTAAAAAATGCCAAAAAACTGATATTTTACACAGTAGATCAACAAGAGTCAGATTTAATTTCTTTTGCCAAAGTAGAAGGAATTGCATGGGCTAAACACTCTTTGACCTTAGAATTAAAGCTAGAATGGGTCCAAGCCATCAGAAGAACCTTATGGCATTTTATTAGCATGATTGATGAGGAAAAGGATATCATACATAATCGCGAGGATTATTATGGAATGGAAAAATTATTTAACGAAAAGATAGATCAATTTTTAAATAATTTTTTCCTTAGCTATTCGCATTATAAAGATGAGATGTTGAATAAACAAAGAAAAATGGTTGAACATTTATCTGTTCCCATTATTCCGATTAAACAATCTATTTCCGTTTTACCATTAATCGGTACCATTGACTCATATAGAATTAAAGTTATTGAAGAGAAAGTTTTAAACGATATAGCAGATTCAAAAATTCAAACATTAGTGATAGATCTTTCGGGTACAGCAAAAATGGAAATGGATGTTATTGATTATTTTGAAAAAGTATTAGCTGGTATTTCGATGATGGGCTGTAACGCCATCCTTACTGGACTTAGACCAGAGTTAGTAAAAAAAATGGTGCATGCCGGTATTCATTTTGAAAAAAATGCTGAAACAAGAGGCACCCTCCAAGAAACCTTAAAGAATATTCTTTAAAACTCCTATTGAAAATACTTAGCAAGGGTATTCAACCAAAGATAGTCATCTGAATATTGGTTGGATACCCATTATTTTTATTTTTCAATCGTTATAATGGTGGTTATTCCCCCGCAGCCTGAATACATTTTGTTTCCTAATGTGGCGAGTGTGGTTTCGTTTATCCTAAAAAGTCTCAGCCATTCTTGCAGCTGCTAAGGAGGGGCAACGTATATTAAGTTGCTTAATTTTAAATAATATATTTTTTATGCAAAATTTTCCAATTCTCTTTCTATACTGGCTATCTTACATATTTATATCACCTGGCTGAATGGGATATAATGCTCCACCCAATGTAAACGATATTCTCCCTGTTTCCTCTGACACAACAATCACTAATGCATCTGATATTTCACTTAACCCAATGGCTGCTCTATGTCTTGTTCCTAATTTATCCTTGCCGTTAAATTTACTTGCAGTTGGAAATATATTGCCTGCAGAAATAATCGAATCCTCTTCGATTAACACTCCCCCATCGTGCAATGGGTTTCCAGGATAAAAAATTGCTTCTAGTAAAGAAGCAGATAATTTTGCATGTAAGGGGATTCCAGAATGAATCAATCTGTCTAAAGAATCCTTACGCTTAATAGCTATTAACGCTCCATGTCGTTTATCAGAAAGAGCTTGGGCGCTAGCAGTAAGGATTTCTAAATTCTTAGTATATGGCTTTAAATATAATTGTAAATAAAATGTAGCTGCACGATGATGAATACTTTTAAATAACTTATTTACTTCCTCAAAATCGTTTAAAATACAGCAATCTTTTTCATCCAGCGTATTTTTTAGTTCGCTAAGTTCCGCCTCTAAATCCTCCAGTAATTGATGCATCTCTTGGTTAAACTCATTAGGTAAATGGTTGTCTCCTTCCATACCAACACTCCCTTTTTTGTTACCTTGTCCAGCTTTAATGAATTTATACAAGCAAGATAATCATTCAAAGGGTTTTGCATGATTGTATTCCATTTTCACTAATGATAGACTGATAGTTGAATATTACTATGGGAGGAAAAATTTCACATATGAAATTTTGGACTTGGACTATTATTATTTTACTATCTGTTACCGCAATAGGTGTTTCTTCCTATTTTATTTTCCAATCATTATTTGACAGCAAATCACCCTTGCAGTCAGAAAACGACCGTCCAGTTGTGAAACAAGCTTCATCAGAGACAGAAGAAAGCTTTGATAAAGAACAGGTCAATACACCAGTCAATGAGGAAGTGGTTGTTCTGGCAGATGGCACAAGTGGACACACCTTTATTTCTAAATGGCATGATTTTTATAACAAAACATTAGGCTGGGGCAGACTTGAAACAACAAACTACGAGAAGCAAAAAGAAGCAGCTTCATCCATCCTGGAGGCTCTAAAGAACATAAAGGTTAACGATGAGCAAATTAAGCAGGATATTAATGATATTGGCGCAAATGCTCAAATAGTAGCAGAGAAAGATGATCGTGTCGCCATGCGAAATCTACATCGCTATTTTCATGATTTAGATATTTATTTTAATGGCTATAATTATGAGCAAACTTTTGGAATTACTGAATTTAGAGGGAACTAATCTTTAAGACGTTCCACTCTCTTTCCGTTTTTTTTAATGTTATTGGGCATTTTTACTTCATCATTATTTAAGTACTTTACGAATTATCTTCTCTTTCTTATTCGTGTATGGTGGAAAAAGAAAGGGAAGATCTACTTTAGTACTCTTTCTAAGGATACTTTTTTGATGAGAGAATGTTTTAAAACTGTATTCACCGTGATAAGCTCCCATTCCCGAGGCACCTACACCGCCAAAAGGCAGACTAGGCGGGACAATGTGGGTTAACACATCATTAATACAAACACCTCCTGATGATAGGCAACGAATCACTTTCGCTTCTGTTTCCTTGTTATTTGTAAAAAGGTAGAGTGCTAACGGTTTCTCCAGCTTCCGAATCGATTCCATTGCGTCCTCTAGTTTTGTATAGGTTAAAATAGGCAAAAGCGGTCCAAAGATTTCTTCTTGCATTGTTGCGGAATCCCACGTAGCATCCAGTAGCGTGGGTTCAATAAAACGTGTATCTCGATTGTTCTTCCCGCCAAAAAGGATGGTCTTCCGATCAGCTTCTAGCATTGCAATTAAGCGCTGAAAATGTCGATCACTCACAATTCGGCCAAAATCTTCTTTATCTTCAATCTCTTCTCCAAAATAGTTTCCTAGTGTCTTTTTCATTTCGACAATCAATGGTTCTTTAACTGACTCATGCACCATAATATAATCTGGTGCTACACATGTTTGTCCGGCATTTAACGTTTTTCCCCATATAATACGCTTGGCCGCTACATTTAAATTTGCAGTCTCATCGATAATTACTGGACTTTTCCCACCTAATTCGAGCGTTACTGGTGTTAAGTGCTGAGACGCTGCTTCCATCACAATCTTCCCTACCTTCGTACTGCCTGTAAAGAAAATATAGTCAAAATCAGCGTGTATCAATGCTTGATTTGTTTCTATTCCCCCTTCTATTGCACTAATATAGGCAGGATTAAAGGTATTATTTATCATGTCCGTTACAACAGCTGAAACTGTTGGCACAAGCTCCGAGGGCTTTAAGATCGCACAATTTCCTGCAGCGATGGCCCCAATTAAAGGCTCGATTAATAATTGAAAAGGATAGTTAAATGGACCGATAATAAGAACCGTTCCATATGGCTCATATACAGTTTTCCCCCTTGAAGGAAATAGACTCCATGTACTTTTTGCTTTTTGGGGCTTCATCCATCTCTTCAAGTGTTTCGTTGTATGACGAATACTCTGAAGCACAAAGCCAATTTCAGAGGCATATGATTCAAAAGGATGCTTTCCCAAGTCTTTCTGTAGTGCCTTTATAAGAAGAAGTTCTTTTTCTAAAATAACATTTTTTAATTTTTCCAGCTGCTCTTATTCGAAAAGAAAGGGGCAATGTTGCTTGCGTCGAAAAGAATGAATTTGTTTGTTCTAATCTTTGATTTACTTCCATTTTTTATTTACGCTCCCTTAATGGGTATTATTTTAATGATGAGTGTATCAAGTAATTCTTCCTATAAGCAAGTTTAAAAAAACACAGTTGAAAAATAACAATAAGGATTTCGCATAAGAATGAGGTTTCTTACACGAAATCCTTGTTATAAACTTTTATGTAAAACATTTAAAATAGTTCTCAACTCTTCTAATGGAATTTGTCCTGGTGCAGATGCCTTATTTGCTGCAGCAAATGTAATTGCAGACCCAAATACTTCTCCTGCCATCCTGCTCACAGCTCCTTTTCCTCCCATTGACATCGTGACAATCGGTTGATTGGGGGCTTCTTCCTTCATCGTAACAGTCGCATCTAATAATGCTATAACATCCTTAACTGATTTTGGCATGACCGCAATTTTGGGAATATCAGCACCTAGCTGGCGCGCCATTTGTAGGCGCGAAACAATTTCCTCCTTAGATGGTGTTTTGTCAAAATCATGATTAGATACGACAACGGCAATTTGTTTAGAATGGGCCATATTTACAACTTCTTTAATGGCTTCCGTCTCCATGAATAACTCTATGTCTAGTAAATCAATCAGTCCTGTTTCTAACACACTTTTGTTTAACGAGAAATATTCTTGCTCCTCTATTTGTCTTTCGCCCCCCTCTTTTGCTGTACGAAATGTAAATAGTAAAGGCATATTGCCAATTATTTCTCTTACTTGCTGCAGCATTTCTATTACCCTTTTTTTATTATCTATTTCTGTGAAATAATCTGCACGCCATTCAAGGATATCTATCCTCAGCTCCTTTAATGCTGCTGCCTCTTCCCTTAGCTCTTCTTTTGTTCTACCAATAAGAGAAACACAAATTTTCGGGATTCCTTCTCCAATAATGACCTCTCTTACCTTTATGCTTTTACTCACCATTTTCCCCTCCAAGAGCTTACTTTTAAGCCAGATCCAATGAATCTATAATAGCATCAACTGTTTCCTCTACCTTGTTTCCATCGGTTGTGACTTTCAGATGGTGATTCCTATAAATTTCTTTTCTCGTATTAAATAACGCCTTTACTTCATCATCAGTCTTACCTTGCAGTACAGGTCTACTATCAATAATAAACGGGATTCTTTCCTTCCACGCCTTAAAGGACATATCGATATATATAACTATCCCATTTTCTAGACAAGCATTGCGAATATCTTCTTGCAGAAAAGCTCCTCCTCCAAGCGAAATCACTTTTTCCTTCTGTTCCGATAACGCCTTAATCAGCTCTTTTTCCTTTTTCCGAAAAAAGGCTTCTCCATAATGGCTAAAAATTTCTGGAATGGTCATGTTATACTCTTCTTCTATCTGATGATCAACGTCTACAAATTCACGTTGAAGTTTTTTCGCTAATTCTTTTCCAATCGTCGTTTTTCCGACTCCCATAAACCCTATTAAAAAAATACTTTTCTCTTTCACTGATCCATTCTGCAGCATGAAATGAAGCCCCCTATAACTATATCCGGCAAAATCTTTCTTTTCATTATAAGGGAAATTGAGTCTTTATCCTAGCAGATTATTGGAATAAATCTGTTTCTTCTCACATATAATGCAGTGGATAAAAGCTATCTTCTTTTGAAAAAACACGTTTTTCTCCCATCCTATATTCTCATTCATGCGCATACGTTCTCTATTAGTTATTTTTTCAATTTTCTAATCCTATCAAGTATTACGTAGTTTTAATGGTTAAATACATTTATAAATTACTATTTTAGAACTTATTTATAATTATTATAAAATTATATTGATTTTTTAATTATAGATGATATTATAATATACATATGCTAAAGAACTAAATTATGAGGTGATTTTTTATATGTCAAATAATCGATTAACGACTAGCTGGGGAGCACCAGTTGGGGACAACCAAAATTCTATTACTGCTGGCCATCGTGGACCAACATTAATCCAAGATGTACATTTACTTGAAAAATTAGCTCATTTTAATAGAGAACGTGTGCCTGAGCGAGTTGTTCATGCTAAAGGGGCTGGAGCTCATGGATATTTCGAAGTGACAAATGACTTAACGAAATATACAAAAGCTAACTTCTTATCTGAAGTAGGAAAAAGAACTCCAATGTTTATCCGTTTTTCAACCGTTGCAGGGGAGCTAGGTTCTGCAGATACTGTTCGTGATCCACGTGGATTTGCGGTGAAGTTTTATACAGAAGATGGAAATTATGATATCGTTGGTAATAATACACCTGTATTCTTTATTCGTGATGCCATTAAATTTCCTGATTTCATCCATACACAAAAAAGAGATCCAAAAACACATTTAAAAAACCCAACAGCTGTATGGGATTTCTGGTCTCATTCCCCTGAATCTTTACATCAAGTAACTATCCTGATGTCAGATCGTGGTATTCCAGCAACATTACGTCATATGCATGGTTTCGGAAGCCATACTTTTAAATGGGTAAATGAAGAGGGAGAAGGCGTTTGGGTTAAATATCATTTTAAAACAGAACAAGGGATTAAAAACCTGGATGTTAATTTAGCTGCTAAACTTGCTGGAGAGAATCCTGATTATCATACAGAAGATTTATTTAATGCAATAGAAAAAGGAGATTTTCCTGCTTGGACACTATACGTACAAATTATGCCATTAGAGGATGCCGATACGTATCGTTTTGATCCATTCGATGTAACAAAAGTATGGTCACAAAAAGATTATCCGTTAATCGAAGTTGGTCGTATGGTACTTGATCGCAACCCAGAAAACTACTTTGCAGAAGTGGAGCAAGCTACATTCTCTCCTGGAACATTAGTACCTGGTGTAGAAGTTTCACCAGATAAAATGCTACAAGGCCGTCTATTTGCTTACAGTGACGCACATCGCTACCGTGTAGGTGCAAACCATAATGCCCTTCCAATTAACCGTCCACGCAATGAAGTAAATAACTATCAACGTGATGGGCAAATGCGCTTTGATGGTAATGGCGGCGGTTCTGTTTATTATGAGCCAAATAGCTTTAGTGGTCCAAAAGAAACACCTGAAAACAAAACAACGCCATTTGCAGTATCTGGAGTAGCCGAAAGTGTAGCATATGATCATAATGATCACTACACACAAGCAGGAGATTTATACCGTCTAATGACCACAGAAGAACGCGAAAGATTAGTCGCAAACATTGTTGGCGCAATGAAACCTGTAGCATTAGAAGAAATCAAGCTTCGTCAAATCGGTCACTTCTACAAAGCAGATCCTGAATACGGCACAAAAGTTGCTGAAGGCTTAGGTCTAAGTGTTCCCGAAACAGTAAAATAATAATAATTGGCGAAAAACCCTCTTTTCTGAGGGTTTTTCTTTTCTATTTGGAGGAGGTTGTAATACTATAATATAAGGATTACAGCCTGTTGTTTGTTGGTACAGTACCCCTTTTAAGTGAAACTCAAACTAATTTTATGATAATTTGTAGTCACTTATTTTTAAGGGATTATTTTCATTGCGTCATTTGCCTAGATGCTTGCTGTTTTTAGCAAATTACTTGCGGGTTTCGGCATTTTTTTGCGGTTATTTATCTTTTCCTTGCGACTTTTCGCTTTTTACTTGCGACTCCGAACCTATTACATACGGCTCCCCCCCTTCGTACAATCCATGCATTTCATCTCAATTATTTGATAATCCCTCAAGAAAGCGCTACTCTTAGAATAGGAAAACTATATTCTAACGAGGTGAAAAGATGGAATTATCAATCAATTCAACAAAAAAACTAAGCAATGGCGTAGAAATTCCTTATTTAGGTTTTGGTGTTTTCTTAGTAAATGATCCAAAAGAATGTGAAGAAAGTGTCCTTGCAGCCATAAAAAATGGTTATCGCTCCATTGATACCGCTACAAGATATGAAAACGAAGAATTTGTAGGCACTGCGATAAAAGCTGCTGGTGTCCCTCGTGAAGAATTGTTTATCACTACAAAAGTGTGGGTAACAGATTTTGGTTATGAAGAAACAAAGAAGGCATTTCATGAATCTTTAAAGAAGCTTCAGTTAGATTATTTAGATCTTTATCTTATTCACTGGGCTGCACCTGGATTTGAAGAAACATGGAGAGCAATGGAAGATCTTTATGAAGAGGGGTTAATCCGCGCAATTGGTGTATGCAACTTCCAAATCCACCATTTAGAAAAATTAGCGGAAACAGCGAGAATCACTCCTATGCTAAATCAAGTTGAAACACATCCTCTTTTCCAACAGGTGGAACTAAGAAATTACTTAGCACAACATAATATTGCCCATGAAGCGTGGGCACCGCTTGGACAAGGTAAGAATGGATTATTCGATTTACCAGCTTTAACGGAGATTGCTAAAAAACACAATAAAACAGTTGCCCAAGTAATTCTAAGATGGCATTTAGAACGTGATACCATCATTATTCCTAAATCAGTTCATGAACATCGCATTATGGAAAATGCTGATTTATTTGGTTTCGCACTTGATTCAGAGGATATAAAAACCATTACTTCCCTCGATACAAACGAACGAAGCTTTGGGAATCCTGATGATATCGAACGGTTTAAAGCGATGCAGGAAGCTGCTTCAAAATAATGTTCCTATATTTAGTCTATTATTGAGTGGCAGGAGGCGTATAACCTCCTACCACTCCACCAAACACAATATAGTTCTGTGCATTTATCAGGAAAAGATTTTGCAGGAGCTTAAGATATATTAAAACAAACAATCAAATTATTAACCTCATATACTTATCCCTTCATGCCTGTTATGGATATTCCTTCAATTATATGACGCTGTGCAATAATATACACAATTAATACTGGAATAATAGATATAACTGTACCTGCCATCATTAACGACCAGTCAGCTGTATATAGCCCTTTAAAAGAATTTAATAATAAAGGTACAGTAAAGTTCTCAGGAGAATTCAGATATATCAAAGGATCAAGAAAGTTATTCCAAGATTGCATAAAAGTAAAGATACCAATGGCAGCTAAAGCAGGTCGAATTAATGGTAATATGATATTCCAATATATTCGAACATATCCTGCCCCGTCCATTATAGCTGCTTCTTCTAACTCTTTTGGAATCCCCATAACAAATTGTCTTAATAAAAATACTGCAAAAGCATTAAATAGTGCTCCTGGTACAATTAATGTTAAATGAGTATCTAACCAACCTAATTTATCCATTACCAAATATAAAGGAATCATTGTAACCTGCTTTGGTATCATCATCGTAGCCAGAAATAAAATAAAAAGAAGATTGGCACCTTTAAAATTAATTTTTGCAAAGGCATAAGCTGCCATTGAAGCAGTGAATAATGTAAAGCCCACGATAATAACAGTAATATAAAAGCTATTAAAGTACGCTAAATTAAAGGGCATTGCCTGTAAAGAATCAAGAAAATTACTCCAAACAAAAGGATCAGGAATCCATTTTGGCGGAATAACAAATATTTGGGACATATCCTTTAAGGAGCTAAGGATCGTCCAAACAAACGGGAAGATCATTACTAGTGCCCCAATTCCCAATATAAAATGCAGAACTAATTTTGGGATAAATGTTCGTCTCTTACGTGCTTTTTGGATGTCAAATTTAGTATCAGTATTTAATACATATTTATTCTCCATAAAACACCCACCTTTTTTGAAATTTAAATTGGATAAGTGTAAAGATTAAAATAATAACGAATAATATCATGGAAGCAGCGGCACTCTTTCCCATCGTAAAATCAACAAATGCCTGATCATAAATGTGGAAGACAATGGTATAACTTGCCTTTGCAGGTCCACCATTTGTCATAACAAATGCTTGGTCAAATACTTGGAAGGAAGAAATGATGGTCATGATTGTTACAAAAAAGGTAGTTGGTGTTAGTAATGGTAACGTTATGTGCCTAAATTTCTGAATAGCATTTGCCCCATCCATTTCTGCAGCTTCATAATAGCTCCTTGATATGCCTTGTAGTCCTGCCAAGAAAATTACCATGTTATATCCAAGCCCCCACCATATACTTAATAATGCAATGGAAGGTATTACCCACTTAGTATCAGTTAACCAATGAGGTCCAGTTATCCCAATATAGGATAACAATTCATTTAAAATACCGAAATCTCCATTTAGAATCCACATAAATATTACCCCTACAGAAACTGAACTTGTTACTACAGGCATAAAGAAAAAGACACGGTAGATTGCTTTACCTTTTACTTTATTAAGGGCAACAGCTAAAATTAGAGCTAACGCAATTCCAATAGGTACAACTAAAAACATATAATAGATTGTATTAACCATTGCCTTCCAAAAATCAGGGTTATTTATTTGATTAATATAATTAGATATTCCAATAAAGCTGCTACTCCCAAATCCACTCCAGTCTGTAAAGCTTAAATAAAAGGCATAGATTAATGGAACTAACGAAAAAAACAGCAACCCTAATAGCTGAGGACTAATAAAAAGAAAACCCCATAAATTCGCATTTTTTCTAGCCAACTGCCCCACACCCCTTTAGGAAAATATACCAAGAAGGTTTATCTTCTTGGTATATTCTCTCTTTTTAGAAAGATAGAATTATTTATCCACATACTGATTAATTATCTTAATTACCTTATCAATAGTAGTATCAGCGTCTTCTTTACCAAGGAACATTAAGTCAATTGTCTCCGATATTTCAGTCGTTAATCCTGCAAATTGGGCATCACGCGCAAAGTTAGAACCATGTGTAAAACCATTATTCCGCCCATCAAATAAATACTCCATATGTTTTTCACTACTACCTTCTAGTGCATTTTCATCTGCGGAAGGGAGAGATGGGAGTGCATTTCCGTCTTTTCCAGTTCTTGCTTCTTGCCCTTCTTTCCCAACATAATAAGACACAAATTTCATCGCTTCTTCCAAATGCTCACTTTTCTTATTTACTGACATATAGGCTACTGGTACACTTACCATTTCTTGTTTTTCTTTAGTGTTACTCGGAAAATAGATATAATCATAATCTAAACTAGGATTTTGATCGAATTGGGGAGTAAACCAGCGACCGCCTGCTACCATACCTACTTGATTAGACATAAACATGGCGTCAACCCCTTGACCTTGTGGTAGCGAACCTGCATATACTGCATTTCCATTGGAAACTAAATCATGTAAAAAATGAAAGGTTTCCTTCGCTTTCTCATTTTCTGGTAATACAAAATTACCTTCTTCATCAAAGATTCTTCCTCCATTTGACCAAATCCAACTATACCAATGCCCCTGCCAGTTTTCCATAATTAATCCTTCTTTTCCTGATTCCTTAATCTTACTAGTAACCTCAATAAATGTATCCCAGTTCCAATTGCCCTCTTCATAATATTCTTGTGGCGTTTTTAGACCAGCCTCTTTAAAAATGGTCTTATTATAATAGATAACCATCGGGTTTGCATCTGGAGCAACTCCATAGGTAATTCCTTCTTGTCTTGCTGGACCAAATAATCCTTCAGGAAACTCCTTTAAGTTCACATAACTTGCTTCACTATTAAAAAAATCATCCAATGGTTGTACCACATCTGCCTCTATCATTTGCGGCATAGTTGGCTCATGTGCATAAAACACATCTGGTCCCTTACTTCCTTGTAAAGAAGTCATTAGCTTTTGATCATACTGATCACTTGAAACCGGAACTAGTTTCACCCTAATATTAGGGTTTTCATCCATAAACCCATCAATTGCTTTCTGATAAACTTTTAATTCTGCAGGGTTTCCCCATGCTTGCATCGTTAATTGAATTGTTTTTCCATTTCCTGAACTGGTTTTACCACTGGAAGTACTATTACTGCTGCAACCGATTACAATAAACATAACTAAAAGTATCCATATCCCACTTTTAATTGGATTACTAATTTTCATCTAGTTACCTCCCAACTTATAGTTATCTTTAACTAAACTATAACTCCTTTATCTGCTTACTAACTGGGCGTTCTTTTGCTTTATCTGCTTCCCCTGCATTTTTATTTGCAGCTTCCCTGTCTTTCTCCATTTCTTCAATTGTTTTTACTTTTAATCTTGCTGCTCCACGATATTCTTTTGTCGGTAGAAGGTTCCCAGATTTCAGTCTAATTTTCGCTTCTGCTATTGCTTCTGCATATTGAGGGAGCCATTCTGCTTGAGCAACTAATAATTCATCAACCATCTGCCATATTTCTTTCGGATTACAAACCGCACCAACAAGTGGATCCATCATCATCGCTTGACGTAATAATTGATCATCACCTCTCACTGCAGCTTCCACTGCCAATCGTTGTACAGAAATACTCACATTACATACTGCTGCACATCCGAGTGGTAATTCTCCAACTAGAGGCATATTAATACCATTTCTATCTACATAGCCTGGTGCTTCAATAATAGCGTCATCTGGAAGGTTTGAAATTACTCCATTGTTAACCATATTAAAGTGACCTCGATATACTCTCCCTGTTTCAAGCCCTTCTAAAATATAGGAACCATGCTCTTCACTCCTATTCTCTTGCTTATATTCAAGAGCAGGATCCTTTAACCAATTAGGAAAATCAGTTTTAAACCAAGTACGCCCTTCTGTACAAACCCTTAAATACCCTCCAGTTTCTCCGTTAATCCATGACCCTAAATCAATCCATTCCCTTATTTCTTCTGGTCTTTTTCGATACCATGGAACATACTCACTGAGATGCCCATTGGACTCTGTACTGTAATAACCGAATCTGCGTAGCATGTCAATCCTTACTTTTTCTGTTTGGCTGTATTCTGGATGATTTTCAAAAGCAGTCAATAATTTACTAGTTTGATCCTGTCCCTTATAGCCAACCTTGATATACCAAGTTTGATGATTAATACCAGCACAAATAATATCAAGGTCATTTTTGTCTTTTCCTAATACATTAGCGATTTGTCTATGCCCGCCTTGTACGCCATGACATAAGCCAATAGTTCGGATACCGCCATATTTGTTACAAGCCCATGTTATCATTGCCATCGGATTTGCATAGTTTAATAGAAGACAATCCTCTTCTGCCACCTCTTTAATATCTTTGCAAATTTCTAACATTTCAGCTATTCCTCGTTGACCATACATAATTCCACCAGCACTTAACGTATCACCAACGCATTGATCTATTCCGTATTTCAAAGGTATCTCAATATCTTTTTGAAATGCAGACAGTCCTCCAATACGAACCACATTAAAAATATACTTTGCACCCAACAACGCTTCTCTGCGATTAGTAGTAGAATGAATAGTGATTTTCAAACCATTTTCATTAATGTCACGTTGGCATAGTTGCGTTACCATAGCCAAATTATCTTGATTTATGTCAGTAAAAGATACTTCCATGTTTCTAAACTCTGGTACAGAGAGTAAATCTCTTAATAGACCTCTCGTAAACCCAATGCTTCCAGCGCCTATAAATGTAACTTTAAATGCCATTTTAACCCTCCTTTTCGTTATATTTATGTTACCATCGGAAAAATGTAAACGCTTTAAATAATCTCATCTCTTCTTTAGATTTTTGTGTACTATTCTAACCTGTTAAAATTTAGTCTATGATCCCCTTCTTTCTTAGGGCTGAAGGAGTTATACCAATGTGCTTTTTAAATACCTTGCTAAAATATTGACTACTATTCATCCCAATAAAACTAGCAACTTTCGTAATCGGTATATCTGTTTGTGTAATAAGCATTTTCGCTTTCTCTATTCTAATCTTGGTTAAGTATTCAATGATGGTACATCCCATTGACTCCTTAAAAATTCGATGGATATAATTAGGGTGAAGATGAGTAATCGCAGATAGATGCTCTATTCTTATATCATAATCATAATTCTCATGAAGATATTCAATTACCTTTTTTAAATATAGATTCGATAGCTGTGTGGATTCATTTTTAGCTTGAACTACATTTCTTGCAATAAGTAATAATAACTGGGTAAAAATTATATGAACCATTAAATAATTGTCGCTTGTATCATTCATCTGACTGTCTAACTCCAACACTAGATTTCTTAATGAGTGAAAAACACCGTTTCTATCTTTCAAAAAATGATAGGCCTCTTTCATTACTAGTAATTCTTGTAATTCTTTGCTTTCTTCTGCAAGCTCATTAATAGGAGGAAATGTACGATTCATTTCAGTTAATGCAAATTCCAAATTCAACATTCTACAAGGCTTATTTTTTTCAACAATCAAACGGTGGGGTACTTCACTATCAATAAAAATAAATTGATGCTTTTTCATTTGAAAATCTTGCCTTTCTACCTCCACCCGGCATTCACCAGATATAACATACATAATTTCCATAGAAGAATGCGTATGATTGGCCATATAAAATCCATCCCACTCTTTGAAGTAATAAGCAGTAACCTTAGGATGGTAACCTTTACTGCTACTAATTTGATATAAACTACCTGAGTTTATCATTATGTATTCCTCCCTCATTATTTTTTAAATAAAGAAGACAGACAGTTACCTTTTGAAGCTGTTTTTCTATGCTTATTAATTCTTTTTAATTTAAATCGCTAATTATTTCTGGAAAATTTTAAATTTTCCCTTTATCCTTATTTTTATCCTAACTTAAAAAAGGGTTAGAAAATAGAAAAGGCGGATATTTTTCTGTAGCGAAAAAAGAAAAGGCGAATCGCAAGCTAATTGTGAATAAAAATGGGAAGAACCAAAAAAGGTATACTGAAACGAAGCTTTCAGAAGAGGAAACAGCTAAGATTTACCATCAATCTAAGATTGATGAGAAGCCAGTTTTTAGATTCACAAACGCTATAGGCTTTTGAGAAATCCAGAGTTAAAAATAAAACTGGTTTAAGCATTAATAATCGCTGTGGGAAAATATTCCATTAATTAGGTGAAATTTTGCTAAAATTCCTTAAAGCAAGTAAAAAAAGTGAAATCACACCCGGCGACTTCACTTTTTTTTACTTAAAGAGACTTGTGTTCCAACCTCTTTATTTTAATCAAATTTTATTGCTTCTTATTTGTTGAAGTCCACTGGTTATCTGTTGCTGTTTTATGCTGCTTTTTACTTGTAACTTCTGTATTAGCAGTTGCCCATTGGTTATTTACTTCAGACTTTTTCTGCTTCGCCATTATTCATTACCTCCCGCTAGAAATAATTACGTACTATTCTAGTATGAGATAAAGTGGCAAAGATTATGAAGCAAACAGAAAATTGTTTTGCTCTTATAGTTTTAAACGCTGCAAGCGAAGAGCATTTAGTACAACAGATACGGAACTAAAAGCCATTGCAGCACCAGCAAGCCATGGTGCAAGCAAACCAATTGCCGCAATTGGTATACCAAGCGTATTGTAGCCAAAAGCCCAGAATAAGTTTTGTTTAATATTTGTTATCGTTTTTCTACTGATTAAGATACTGTCTGCAATTGCTTGTAAATCTCCACGGATAAGTGTAATATCAGCTGCCTCCATGGCAATATCTGTTCCTGTTCCAATCGCCATCCCGATATCCGCTAATGCTAGTGCAGGAGCATCATTGATTCCATCTCCAACCATTGCCACTTTTTTTCCTTGTTGCTGTAGTTTTTTCACTGCTTCTGCTTTTCCATCTGGCAATACCTCTGCAATGATATGGTCAATTCCTGCTTGTCGTCCGATGGCTTCCGCTGTTTGCTGGTTATCTCCTGTAATCATCATGACATCAATGTTCATCTGTTTTAATCGTTTAATGGCATTTTTAGAAGTTTGTTTAATTGTATCGGCTACAGCCAGCAGTCCAGCATATTTGCCATTAACACTTACAAGCATCGCTGTTTTCCCTTGGGATTCCAGGTCTTTCATAATCGGAAGAATTTTCCCGACATTTATCCGGTAACGATCCATTAATCGTCGTGTTCCGACTAAGAGTTCACGGCCATCCACATTTGCACGAATTCCGAAACCTGGGATTGCTTCAAAGTCAGCAGTTTCTCGCAGAACAATCCCTCGCTCTGTAATTCCTTTGACTATCGCCTCTGCAAGAGGATGTTCGGATTTGCTTTCCGCCGCTCCCACTAAAGAAAGTAATTCTTCTTCTTGCCATTCCGTTACTATATCTGTTAAGATTGGCTTTCCATTTGTTACAGTTCCTGTCTTATCTAATAAAATCGTATCAATTTTATGGGTCATTTCTAGGTGTTCTCCACCTTTAAATAATATTCCATATTCTGCAGCTCTTCCTGATCCAGCCATAATAGATGTCGGTGTCGCAAGCCCTAATGCACAAGGACAAGCAATAACTAAAACAGCGATCAGCTTTTCGAGACTTTCCGCAAAATCACCAGGTGTAATGATAAAATACCAGAAAAGAAAAGTAATCAGCGCAAGACTCACAACAATGGGCACAAAAATACCAGAAATATGATCGGCCAAACGCTGAATGGGCGCTTTCGAACCTTGTGCTTCTTCGACCACTTTAATGATTTGTGCCAGTGCGGTTTCTTTGCCAACCTTTGTTGCTTTTATTTTTAAAAAGCCATTTTTATTTATGGTGGCCCCTATAACAGTGTCCCCAGCCTGTTTATCAACTGGAATGCTCTCCCCCGTTAACATGGATTCATCAATGGCAGACTGTCCTTCGATAATTTCTCCATCAACAGGAATTTTTTCACCTGGTTTTACAAGCAGTATCTCACCAGCCACAACTTCTTCAAGCGGTATTTCCATTTGTTCTCCGTGGCGAATAACAACCGCTGTTTTCGCTTGAAGCCCCATTAGTTTTTTTATTGCCTCAGAAGATCTTCCTTTTGCTTTAGTTTCAAATAATTTCCCTAATAGAATTAAGGTAATCAAGATTGCACTTGTTTCAAAATAAAGCCCTGCAGGGTGGCCAGAATGTCCCAATGCTTCAAAGGATAAATAAACGCTATAAAAATAGGCAGCGGAAGTTCCTAACGCAACTAGAACATCCATATTAGCGCTCTTATTTTTCAATGCTTTATATGCCCCTACATAAAACTGCTTCCCGACAAAAAATTGAATAGGAGTTGCCAATGCCATCTGAACCCATGGATTCATCAATAAATCTGGGACATATAGAAAAGAAGTAAAGGAAAAGTGGCCCACCATTGTCCATAAAAGAGGCAGTGATAAAATCATCGAGAAGATAAATTTTCGTTTTTGTCTCTTAAATTCTGCTTCTTTTTGATTGATGAATGCTTGTTTTGATTCTTTCTTCGTTGCCCCATAACCAAGCTTTGTTACTTTACCAATTAGTTCCTCAGGTACAACAGTGGCTGGATTATATTCTACCGTGGCATTTTCTAAAGCCAGATTAACGGTTGCTTTATTCACCCCAGCCATTTTATTAAGTCCTTTTTCAATTCTTGTTGCACATGCTGCGCAGGTCATTCCTGAAATGTCTAATTCAATTTTTTCCGTAACAATTCCATAACCTAACCCTTCCACTTTTTCTTTAATTTCGCTTGGGGAGAGTTCATCCACCCTATATTTAACTGTCGCTTTTTCCAGCGCCAAATTTACAGTAGCATTCTCTACACCTTGCATTTTATTTAATCCTTTTTCAATACGAGTTGCACAAGCAGCACAAGTCATTCCCGTAATTTCAAAGGTTTGTTCTTTTACTTGCTCTTTCCTTTTCATAACACTTTGTTCCGCCATATCACAAAACTCCTTATACCTATATAGGGTATATTTTATTAAAAATAAAAATGTGCAAAAAAACAGCACATTTCCTCTTTAAATTACTTTACATCATAACCTTGCTCATCAATTGTTTCCTTAATCATATCTAGAGTTACTTCATTTGCATTGTATGAAACATCAACTAATCCTTCTTTTAAATGAACTTTGACAGCAGAAACTCCATTAAGCTCTCCTACGCTTCCTTCTACCGCTTTCACACAATGATTACAAGACATGCCCTCTACTGTTAATGTTACATTTTCCATTTAAAACACTCCTTATTTTTTCATTAATTTCTGAATAGTTGTTAAAACCTCGTCGACTACTTCCATGTCGCCTTCTTGGATACGTTCAACAACACAGTTTTTTAAATGTCCTTCTAATAAAATCTTTGCTACACTATTTAAAGCAGATTGAGTCGCAGAAATTTGTGTAATAACATCATCACAATACGTATCTTTTTCGATTAACCCTTTTATGCCTCTGATCTGGCCTTCAATCCGATTTAGCCTAGTGACTAAGTTTTGCTTTACTTTATCTGAATGATGACTTTTTCGGTCACTCGTAATATGGCAATTATCTATTCCTTGTTCCTTCTTCTCCAATAAGTCTCCCCCCCCTTCTTCCATATTCCACCTTATATTTATATCATACCCCCGTATCGTATAAATGTAAACAATAAAGTATGACAAAATAGTGAAAAATACTCTTTTTCCCTAATATAACCAAATTATGATATATTATTGCTATGAAAAATATTAGGCATATTCCTCGTCAATCATTAAGAGATCAAGTATACGAACAATTAAAATCAGCAATCATTCATCTTGAATTAACACCAGGGGAAAGAATTAACGATAAGGCACTGGCTGAACAATTTGGTGTAAGCAGAACCCCTGTACGAGAAGCAATCAAAAAATTGGAGGATGAAGGATTAATTGTAACTTCTCCAGGTTCAGAAACCATTGTCAGCCTAATAGAAGTAGACCAAGCAATGCATGCCTTAACAGTCGTTGCCGCCCTCCATGCATTAGCAGCTAAATTAGCTTCTATTACTTTATCTTCTACCGATGTCGAAAAAATGAAGGCCATTAATAACGAATTTGGTGAAGCACTCAAATCTGAGGATAAGTATAAAGCAATCCAAAAAGACGACCAATTTCATGCCGTTATTTTAGAAGCATCTCAAAATCCAGAAATAGTTATCGCTCTAGAACGACTTCTCCCTAAAATTCGGCGTTTAGAATTATTAAAATTTAATACTATCGCTGGGAAAAAGTCGATCAAACAGCATTACGAGATTATTACATGTATTGAAAAGGGAAACAAATCCCTGCTTCCAACCTTAATCGAGAATAATTGGCTAAGCTTGGTCGAATATTTAGCAGAAAAATGAAAGTAGGAGGGGAATTTTTTATTCCCCTCCTACTTTCATTTTTCCTTCTCTACCGTCACCATATTACTCATTAATTCTGGATAAATCTTCAATAGTAAGGAAAGTAATTGCTGCTCCTCTTCTTCTGTTAGATTTTTCGTCATCTCTTTATTTAATCTTTCTAGCACTTTTTGTATCTCTGGAAAAATGTTCAATGCTTTTGTAGTTGGATATAAATTATTGGCACGCCGATCGTTATCATCTGTATGCCTAACAATATATCCCACGCTTTCTAGATGTTTTACCGCTCTAGCTGTTGTTGCTTTATCAAATTTTAAAACAAAGGAAAGTTCGTCTTGATTAATTCCTGGTTTCGCAATAATTGTTTTCAAAAAAGCTTGCTGCCCACCATTTCCTAATTCATAAGGTTTTAATTCCTTGGAAAGGAATTTCTGATTCTGCCTGTGAATCATCGATACAATCCTTCCAATTGGTATATCGCTCATTATGTTCCTCCCCCCTCGGATAGTTTCGCTTCGGAAAGCGAACACTAAAATCACTGATTGTAGCATACAAAATAATAGTTGCCTGCGCAACTAACTTATTTTAAAATAAAGCAATAATAGTTGCTCATGCAACTAAATAAATGAGGTGATTATTTGCATACTTCTGTAACTGAAAATAAAAACGAAGGACATCAGCGCCGATGGCTCATTTTTATTGTTTTAAATATATTCACATTTATGGGGACGCTCGATGCGAGTATTGTCAATATTGCGCTTCCGACTATATCTAAACAATTAAGTCTTGCTTTTGCTAACTCTCAATGGATTGTGATTAGTTATTTACTAACCATTTGTACCGTTATCCTTTTTTTCGGAAAAATGGGAGACATATTTGGGAAAATCAAAGTTTTTAAATGGGGATCTGTTCTGTTTATTATTGGTTCTTTTCTTTGTGGCTTGAGTGGTTCGCTTGCTTTTTTAGTCTTTTCTCGAATTATCCAAGCAATTGGTTCAGCTATGACGATGGCAAATAGCCAAGGGATTGTGACAGAAATTTTTCCAGTTAAAGAAAGAGGAAAAGCCCTAGGACTTATTGGTACCTTTGTCTCTCTAGGAAGTATTACTGGACCAAGCTTAGGAGGAATTATTATTTCAAGTTTAGGATGGGAATACATATTCTGGATTAACATCCCCATTGGCGTTATTGCTATATCACTAGCATGGAAGACCCTGCCTAAGGATATAACACTAACTAAGACAAAAATCGATGTAGCAGGAAGTTTATTATTCAGCATTGCGATTATTCTCCTTATCGGCGGCTTACTGCTTGGTCAGCAATATGGCTACAACAACTGGATGATTATTGCTTCTATCCTAATCGGTTTGATTACATTCATCAGTTTTGTCATGGTGGAATATCGAAGAGAAAGCCCAATGTTAGAGCTCTCGATTTTTAAAAATCCACTTTTTTCTATTAGTATTTTTTGTGCATTTATCGTTTTTATTGCGAACTTCTGCTTTAATATCCTATCACCATTTTACACACAGGACATTCTTGGGATGTCTGCATTACATTCAGGATATATTCTGATGCTCTTTCCGATTACGATGGCCATTGTGGCTCCAATAAGCGGCTCGTTATCGGACAAAATTAGCGGTCAGGCCATTACTTTTGCTGGATTATTAGTAATGATTGCTGCTCAAATTGGACTAACATTCCTTCATGAAGGAAGTTCTATAACTCACCTTGCCTTGTGGATTATTATGCTTGGTGCGAGTTCGGGTCTCTTCCAATCCCCTAACAATTCGCTAATTATGTCAACCGTAGAGCGAAAGCAGTTAGGAATAGCTGGAAGCATTAATTCACTTGTTCGAAACTTAGGAATGGTTGTTGGTATTTCTCTTGCTACAAGCATCTTATTCTCTGTGATGAGCATGAAAGCAGGATACCGAGTAACTGCCCTGATTCCTGGTAGACCTGATATTTTTCTAAGCGGTATGCATGTAGTATTTCTTGTATCCAGCAGCCTTTGTTTCATTGGTTTGCTTCTCACCGGCTGGAGATATGCTGCATCGCACAAAGCGGATGAAAAAAAAGTTCGAAACGCTTCTTAATCGATAACTTGTTAAGAAAGCTCCTTGATTTTCATCAAGGAGCTTTTTCATTAACTAGCTATTAATCAGAATCCATACCGGTATAAATTAAAATAGCTTCGCGTAAAAACGCTGTCGTCCCTACTTGCACCTTATCATAATATGCCGTAAATCGTTCATCAGCAATATACATATCAGCAAGTCCTGCATGTGCCTCTTTCTTGTATTCTGGCCAATTGAAGGTTAGCCATTGGCGATGTAAATCAGCAGCATTCTGAGCAGCTTTCCCAGCAGGATTACCTTCTTTTAGCGCTTCTTTAAGAGTGGAAAAAAGCTTATTTTCTATCTCTATCATATTGCGGTAATCCTCTTCAGACATATTCATTAGTTTCGCATTAGATTGGTCGATAATTTTTTCGCCATACTTTTCTCGCAGTTCTTTCCCATACTTTGCTTCATTATCAGAAATCAGCTTATTCTTAAAGCCCTCGAACTTTTCTTTATCAGACATTGTCATACTCCCTTCTAATGTTTTCATCGTTTTCTCAACATTTTCAATCAATTGTATTAACTGTTTATGCTTTGCCAGAAGTTTTTCGTGATGCTCCTTTAACGCTTCTTTGACGTCAAAAGAAGGAGAAGCCATCATTTTTTTTATTGTTTCTAATGGAACATCTAATTCGCGGTAAAAAAGAATTTGCTGTAACCTATCTACTTCATTTGGTCCATAAATCCGATATCCTGATGAATTGATTCTCGCCGGCTTGAGAAGATCAATTTCATCATAATAGCGTAATGTTCGTGTGCTTACTCCAGCTAACTTTCCTAATGACTGTACGGTATATTCCATCTTTTCATCTCCTGACTATTCCATCATAAAAGATTAACGTAACGTTAATGCAAATTGTTTTTTTCATACTTGAACAAAAAAGCAGTTATCACATCGAAGGATAACTACTTTTTTGATTAAAGACAATCAATCTCTCATTTAATTAGTTAAGGAAAAAGATTTCGTCATTCCACCTTGTTTGTATCCAATGATATAAAAACAGACTAAATGAATTTTCCCTATAGTGTTGAGCCACCAATTTATCTTTTTAAATTTACAGTTGTTACTTCAAATTTGTCATAGCGGTGACGGGAAAAGGAATACTCAAATGGAACGCCATTGTTTAAATATCCTACATGCTCTACTTCTAGAATTGGATCATTTAATTCACATTCCAGATGTTCATGGTCCAATTCTGTTGATTTACATGCTCTTATTTTTCGATGGGAACCAGCTATGGTTAACCCTAATGTTTTGGTAATATGCTCATAAACCGATCCATATAACACTGCATCATTTAATCCCGAAATAACTGTCGTTGGCATATAAGTAATTTCTAAAACATATGGTTCACTTTTTACAGATCTTAATCGGATTAAATAATATACAGGTGTTTTAATATCTATCGCTAAGTGGGCTGCAACCTCCTCGGAAGGAAAATGGACTTCAAATTTAATAATTTTGCTTTCAATCTTTTCGCCATCCAATAGCTTGGAAAGTCCAGTTATTTCATTTGTTAACACATTTACTCTGCTAGCATGCAAAGCGGATTGAACTATAAAGGTTCCATGCCCTCTTTTTCGATAGAGCAGCCCTTCCATCACTAGTTTGTCCAATGCTCTTTTCATTGTCATTCTACTGCAAGAAAACTCTTTAGATAATGATATTTCATCCGGTATTGGATGATCCAATGGGTAATAATTTTCTTTAATTCGACGTTTTACTTCGACTGCAATTGCTTCATACTTGTTCATACACGAGCCACCTTAATTAAGAAGAAATAATTCTAAATATGTTATTTGTTATTTTAATTATAAACATTTATCTTTAAAAGTCTATACTTTAAAAACCAACCCTTAGTATATCTATTTATAGTATAGTACATTTTCTTATAAATCGTATACTTTTTTAAAAACGCTTTCAAAAAAATAACAAAGAGAGATAGCCATCTCTCATGCGACTATCCCTTGCTCTTTTTTATTTATTCTTATCAAATATGGGTTATTTCTTCGGAATTTCGCAGCCTTCATCTGTACAAATAGCACCTTCTGCATCAGTTCCTGAAAGATCTTGAAATTTAGGGGCTGGATGGTCTTCCTGCCACACTTGTTCAAGCACACGTTTGAAAGTCTCTGTAGGCTGCGCACCAGAAACAGAGTATTTTTGATTGATTACAAAGAATGGGACACCAGTTACGCCGATTTGGCTAGCAAGCGCTTCGTCTATTCGGACATCATTAGCAAAGCTTGTGGAATCAGCCAATACTTGTCTTAGTGCTTCCTCTTCCAACCCTACTGATTTCCCTATTTCCACCAAAGTATCTGGATCACTTATTAGTTTTCCTTCTGTAAAGTAGGCATGCAATAACTGCTCGGTTAGCTCTTTATCTTTTCCAACCGTTTTCGCATACTTTGTTAGTCGATGGGCATCAAATGTATTGGTAGGTTTCATATTATCAAAATCATATTTCAAGCCTGTGCTTGCAGCTTGACTTCCTACATTGTTATTAGCATTTTTTGCTTCTTCAATACTCATTCTGTATTTACCAGCAAGTACTTCATGAATACTTTTACCACTGTAAACTTCAGCATTTGGATCTAATTCAAAGCTCTTAAATTCTACTTCCACTTGATCTTTATAAGGAAATTGCTCTAAGGCAATCTCTAAACGGCGTTTTCCTATATAACAAAATGGACACACAAAGTCTGACCATACTTCAATTTTCATCATTTCACCTTCTTCATAATGATCCTATAATCCTATCACACCAACAGAAATATTACTTCTATTTTGCTTTAGGTAATGCTGCCCATCTCTTACTAATAGAAAAACCCCTGTTACAGGAGTCCTTCTGGTTATCTTGTTTATTTATATATTTTCACGCGATCCTCTAATGGTTTGAATTCTTTTTCTCCTGGTTCTGCTATTGGCTTGCCGAATGGCATTTGGGCAACAAGCTTCCAAGAAGAGGGTATCGACCATTCTCCTTGTACTGCCTCATCAATAAGTGGATTGTAGTGTTGTAAAGAAGCTCCGAATCCCACTTCCTCCAGAGCAGTCCAAATGACTAATTGATGCATGGCATTTGTTTGATTAGCCCAAACAGGAAAATTCTCAGCATATAAGGCAAATTGTTTTTGTAGTCCTTCTATCACTTCCTGATCTTCGAAGAACAAAATTGTTCCATATCCTGCTTTAAAAGAATTTATTTTTTCTTTTGTAGAAGAGAAATTCTCAGCAGGAACAATTTTTTCTAACTCACTTGCTGTCATATCCCATAGTTTATCATGCTGTTCCTGTAATAAAACCACCACTCTTGAACTTTGAGAATTAAAAGAAGAAGGCGTATGTAGCACAGCTTCATTTACTATTTCTTGGATTTTTTCATCCGACACAACAGCTTCTTTGCTTATACCATAATAGGAACGACGATTTTTTATTGCTTCTAAAAATGCACTCATTTTTTCCTCCAGTAAAAAATTTTTTCTTCTATAATATTACCCATTTGTCTTATTCTTAAAATGACTTCTAAAAAATTTTACAAGGCTTTATCTCTTCGATATTTCTCAAAAAAGAGAGTAATCTTTAAAAGGCTTACTCTCTGTACTGCATTATCCACGAATGGTTTTTAATGCAGTGCTCCAAGCGACTACTTGGTCAAGCATCGCATTCATATTTTCTAAATGTAGAGGTGCTGGTTTAAAGGTTGTAAAGTTCTCAAAATCTGTAAATAGTGAAAGGGTAGGATGAACGCGAACATCTGCAATATGTAATTCGCCCAGAATTCCTCTTAAGTGTTCTGCTGCACGTGCACCACCTGTGGATCCATAACTTACGATTCCTGCTGCTTTATTATTCCATGCTTCTCTTGCAGAATCTAATGCATTTTTTAATGCGCCAGAAATACTGTGATTATATTCCGCTACAACAAATACGAAGCCATCCAGGCTTGCTAACTTTTCATTCCATGCTGCAACATTCTCTTGTCCTTCAGCTGCACCTAAAAATGGTAAGTTAAATTCGGCAATATCAACGATTTCATATTCGGCATCGCCACGCTTGTCAGCAATTTCCTTTACCCATGCCCCAACTTGTGGACTTACTCTTCCTTGACGAGTGCTACCTAAGATAATTCCAATTTTCATCATCCAACCTCCAAATTTTAAAAATATTATTACATTTTTTATCCTAATACTGAGATTATTTAATTGCAAGCAAAAACACTTACTATTATTCAAAACGTTATTAAAAGTAACTAACTTGTACTTATGTTATTTAAGAGTTCTAACAAACGTCCTTGACTATTTCCCCCAAATTTGTAATTCCCTTTATAATCTTTTCTTCTGACATATAAGAATAATTTATTCGGCAATGATTTTTCTCTTGCTTATTAGGGAAAAAACTCTCTCCAGGAACATAGGCAACCTTAGCGATTGGTAAACTGTGTTCCTGCATGAGTATTTTTGTATCGATATGCTGTGGAAAAGTAAGCCATGTAAACAATCCTCCCTGTGGATTTGTATAGGTAATACTATTAGGAAAAGTATCGCGTAAGGTTTGGAACATTACTTCTTTTTTCTGTTTATACGTTTCACAAATATGGGCAATATGTTCATCTAAATCATACATGTCCATAAATCGGTTCACTGCATACATATTTAAGGTAGAATTTTGTGTATCGGAAGCCATTTTTAATAGGCTTAGTTTTTCCGCTAAATCACGATTAGCAATTAACCAACCTAGGCGGAGACCTGGACTAAGAATTTTTGAGAAGCTGCCAATATGAATCACTCTTCCCTCTGTATCAAAACTTTTAATCGCTGGCAAATCCTTCCCTTCATAACGTATTTCCCGATATGGACTATCCTCTACGATAACCACATTATATTTATTGGCTAAGCTTACTAGGGCCTTTCTTCTCTCTAAGCTCATTGTCACACCTGTAGGATTCTGAAATTCAGGAACCGTATAGATAAGCTTTGCATTAGGATGCTTCTGTAATGCCGCTTCAAGCTCGTCCATACGCATCCCATTTTCATCCATCGAAACACCTACATATTCCGGTTCATATGGGTTAAACGCAGCAAGTGCTCCTAGAAAAGTCGGATTCTCTGTAATTATGATATCTCCTCTATCGATAAATGCTTTAGCTGTAAGGTCTAAACCTTGCTGACCTCCTTGAATAATAAAAAGATTATCAACACTACAGCTTATCCCAATCGTTTTTACTCGACTTACAAGCTTTTCTCTTAATGACATTAGCCCCTCTGTCCCTGTGTATTGAAGCGCTAATTTTCCTTCTTCCTGCAAAACCTGATCATACACCTTCCTTAATTTTTCAATAGGAAAAATTTCCGGGTCTGGATATCCGCCCCCAAATGAAATAATAGCTGGATCTCCCCCTAATCTTAATAATTCGCGGATAGCTGATGGCTTTACTCTTTCTATTCGATTAGCAAATTTATATTTCATTTTGTCCTCCTTATGTCTATTCCCCTCTTTTTATTGTAGGCGGAATTTTCAGTATATTTATTCATTATATGGTAATGTTTCAATCTTGGATATATTATTTTTTAAGATATGAGTGGAGATTGGCAAAATAAAAGCCATTCTCTTCCGTAGAGAATAGCCTTTTAAAGAAAATTATATTATGGATGGAGTGATCTTTGTTATCCTTTTTTCCATCGTTACCGCTTTGACGGACAGCCCATTAGGATTAGGAGCTGTCTCTTCTTTTGTGATGACAAATCCTATTTTTTCGTATAATTGGATATTTTTTAGGACATTCGCTCTTACTTTGCACACTACTTTCTGCTTGCCATTTTGGATGGCATATTCTTCTATCCAAGCTAGCAGTTTTTTAGCTATTCCTTTCCCTCTTGCTGACGGAATGACAGAAAGTCTGGAAAAATAGAGAGAATCATCTTGAAGCTGCAGACGAGAAGAACCAAGGGGAACATCATCTATCCAACATATGATTGCTTGCTCTGTTCCATTTTTAAGAGCATAAAGGAATTTGTCAGCTGGTTCCGTTAGTGCACTAGAAGGTACCTCGCTATAACGATAATCTTCAAATGCTTCTAGCATTAGTCTATGAACAATCGGAGCATCTTCTTCTGTCACAAGCCTTATCCGCTCTTTTCGCTTCCTATCTATTAAGATACCCTTTAAGGAAGAAATACTGCCTGCAATAAATGTTGCCTTTACTTTGTTCAGCTCGTCATAGGACCCATAGCCGTAAGTAACACCGATTGAATCTATTCCTGCATTGTTCGCTCCAATAATATCATGTTCCCGATCTCCTATCATCACAAACTCTTCAGGCTTATACGCAGGATACAAATCTAATATGTATTGAATTATTTCTGTTTTCGATGATCTAGTGCCATCCAGATTACTTCCAATTATGTGGGTAAAGTACGTTTCTATTTGAAAATACTTCAAAATCTTTTCTGCGAATATAGTTGGTTTTGAAGTTGCCACAATCATAATACAGCCTTTTGCTCTTAAGCTTTCAAGTAATGGAATAATTTCAGGATATAGTTCATTTTCATACATTCCTAACTGCGTAAACCTCTCTCTATAATAGGAAATCGCTTGATCCGTTATTTCTTGATTATAACCATAATATTCCATAAATGATTCTTGTAGAGGTGGTCCAATAAATTTTTCTAGTTTACGTAAATCAGATTCTTCCTTTCCAAGCTTTTGTAGTGCATATTGAATAGATTTTGTTATTCCTTCTTTAGGATCTGAAATCGTACCATCTAAGTCAAATAATATTATTTGATAATTCCCCATTAAGACACCTCTTTTTCTATACTAAAAAACTCAAAATTCTCAATCTTCTCATCCTTTTGCCCTATTATAACGAATGGTTCCACTCGCCTCAATAGAAATTTTGCCATACAAAAAAATATGATTGTTTATTTTAATTCCTTCTTAACCACTATGAATAGTCGATTATTTGTTGTATAATAAAAGAAAGCTTCGGCAAACTTAATAATTATTATTCTAGTGCACTCAAATTCACTTATTAATAGGAGGAAGTAAAATGGTTTACTATGATAAATCGAAAACCGTTAAAAATATATTGATTCAAAAGATTGTTTGCAATAGCGGTCTCTCCTCTGAAATGCTACAAAATCTCTCTATTCCTGAATTAAAAGAAACATTAAACAAAGTTTACCCCAGCACACATCCACATAATGGCTGCGGTTCTCTTAAGTGGAAAAAAGTACGATAATTTCACATACAACAAAAAGGAGAGTGGGACATAACAAAATAATTATTGGAGAAAGACGAACAATCTCTAAATTAGTAGGGAAACCAATTCGTTCCATTACGCTACAGACACTCTATGCGCCAGTGAGCAAACTAAGCCTGTGGGGTCTTAGGCTTTGCTCTACTTCCCGCAGGAGTTGAGTGTCCTCCGCTCCATTTCACTCCGTTTTTAAAGATTATTTAGTTCTAGCATTTTTTTCAAAAGAAAATAAAACGGAGCAGACTGAATACACTGCGCTCGGAAAGCGCAGTGTATTACAGTCTGCGGGCGATTACCACAAACCTTCTTTCTTAAAATAAATAAAAAACCCAAACAATTATACGAATTTTTTTAGTGTACACATATAATTGTTCAGGATTAAATTTAATTGACATACTTATGTCTTAGTATGTTTTTATATGGAGAAATCTTCTGGAATAAATACTTTTAATTGATTGGGCTTCACGTAAACCTGGTCTTTTAAATGAATAGAAAGTGACCGATACATTTCTTTTGTAATTTCTGCTTCTAAAAATTCATCTGAATCCTCTCTCTTTAATTCTAAATGGACAATCGGACCGACTATATGAATATGATGAATCGAGGCTAAAATTGAATCATCTCCTTGTTCTTCTTTACTTATATGAATATCATGGGGACGAACATATCCTATTGCTTGCTTGTTATGTTCATGCTTCCATTCTGGAACAGAAAAACTACTCTTTCCTTGAATAAGCTTTCCAGCTTCAAGTCTGCCATAGAATAAGTTTACATTGCCGAGAAAGTCATATACAAACGGACTATTTGGGTGTTCATACACTTCTTCCGGTGAACCAATTTGCTCTATTTTCCCTTCATTCATAACAACTATTCGATCAGCGACGTCCAGTGCCTCTTCTTGGTCATGGGTAACAAACACACTTGTAATATGAAACTCATCATGTAGCCGCCTTAACCACCGTCTTAAGTCCTTTCTAACCTTTGCATCTAACGCACCGAACGGCTCATCCAGCAATAGCACCTTAGGCTCCACTGCCAATGCCCGTGCTAAGGCGACTCGTTGCTTTTGGCCTCCAGATAATTGGGAAGGATAGCGGTTTTTTAATTCTTCCAGTTTCACTAATTGTAATAATTCATTTACCTTTGATTCGATATCATGCTTTGCAGGTCGGTCTTTTCTTGGTCTTACCTTTAGTCCATAAGCAATATTATCAAAAACAGTCATATGGCGAAAAAGAGCATAATGCTGAAAGACAAACCCAACATTTCTCTCCTTTGTGCTTATTTCCGTCATATTATTTTCTCCAAAGTAAATGACTCCTTGATCCGCGGTCTCCAATCCAGCAATAATTCTTAATAGAGAGGTTTTTCCGGACCCTGAAGGACCTAGTAAGGCAACTAATTCCCCTGAATTAATTTCTAAATGTATATCCTTTAATGCTTGGAAAGAACCAAATGCTTTGGAAACATCTTTTATTAAAATACTCATCCCTATTTCCTCCTCTCATATGACTAATTATTCATAAGCTGTTTTTTTGGTCTTCCACTCTAGTAAGCTTTTAATAATTAACGTGATAATAGCTAATATCGACATAAGTGTTGCGACTGCGAATGCAGCGGCAAAACGATACTCCCCATACAAGATTTCTATATGCAGAGGCATGGTATTTGTCAATCCACGAATATGGCCTGAGACAACAGACACAGCTCCAAATTCTCCGATTGCTCTTGCATTACATAGAATAACTCCATATAATAATCCCCACTTTATATTCGGCAATGTTACATACCAAAACGTTTTCCAGCCTCCTGCCCCGAGTGTCAGTGATGCCTCTTCTTCTGAAGTTCCTTGTGCTTGCATTAAGGGAATTAATTCTCTTGCAACAAACGGTAAGGTAACAAAAACAGTTGCAAGGACAATACCTGGAACAGCAAAGATAATTTTTATATTATGGGCTAAAAGCCATTCTCCAAACAAACCATGGGTACTAAAAAGCAGCACGAATACCAATCCAGCTATTACTGGCGATACGGCGAAAGGTAGATCAATTAATGTAATGAATAGATTCTTTCCTTTAAAATGGAACTTTGATACAGCCCACGCTGCAGCAACTCCGAAAATCGCATTTAACGGTACTGCAATCACTGCTACCAATAAAGTAAGCTTTATTGCAGCTAAAGCATCAGGTTCAGTAATTGCTGCAAGATATAGCTTAGCCCCTTGATCAAATGCTTGAATAAAAATAGTCGCTAAAGGTAGTAACAAAAACAAGGCCAAGAATAAAAGTGCAGCACTAATGAGTACCCAACGCAGCCATTTTGGCTCTGAAGTATTTGATGTAGTTTGAATTGGTGTGGATACTTGCTGTAATCGCACATTTCCTGCCATATTTCACTCCTCCTTTCTTAATTTGGCGTCATATTTCGATTTGTCCACCACTGTAATAGATTTATGCAGAAAAGCAAAATAAAGGAGATAAATAACATGACAGATGCAATCGCAGTGGCACCCGCATAGTCATACTGCTCCAGTTTCGTAATTATTAATAATGGCGTAATTTCTGTTTTCATCGGCATATTTCCCGCGATAAAAACAACAGAGCCATATTCTCCTAACGATCGTGCAAATGCCAGCGTAAATCCTGCAAGAATTGCCGGCAGCAGCTCTGGAATTATTACTTTAATAAATGTCTGGAGCCGTGATGCGCCAAGGCTTGCTGATGCCTCTTCTATCTCCTTATCTAAATTTTGCAAAACTGGCTGAACCATCCGAACGACAAAAGGCAATCCAATAAAGGTTAAGGCAATAGTTATCCCAATAGGCGTAAAGGCAACCTTAAACCCAAGGAGACTGCCTATCCATCCATTTGGAGCATAAAGTGTTGTCAGTGCAATCCCTGCCACAGCAGTTGGAAGTGCAAAAGGCAAATCAACTAATCCATCCACCATTCTCTTGCCTGGAAAGGGATAGCGAACTAATACCCATGCAAGCAGCACACCAAATACTACATTTATTAAAGCAGCCGTAAAAGAAGCTCCAAAGCTTAATTTATAGGAGGCAACTACCCTTGGATCTAGGACCGTATCCCAAAACCTCTCCCAGCCCATTTTGGTTGTATTAAAGAAAATCATCGTTAATGGCAAAATGACCAATATACTTAGATAGAGCATAGTATATCCCAAGGACAAACCAAAGCCAGGAAGAGCATTATTCATTTTAATCCTTCTTTTTCCGTTCCTCATTTCTTCACCTCTTTAGCTTGTAGGTTAAATTGTTTTACAGCAAATTCATCATCATTCCCATATAACTGTATTAAAGGGAATGATGATGTAAAAATATGTTTCTCATAAAAATGCCCTTTTTCTCGTTCACTTAATTAGAAGGTATATAGATTTGATCAAATGTCCCACCATCACTAAAATGTTTTTCTTGTGCCTTTGTCCAGCCGCCGAAATCATCATCAATCGTAACTAATTCTATCTCTTCGAATTGATCTGCATATTTTTTTAACACTTCTGGATTCCTTGGACGATAATAATTTTTTGCAGCAATTTCCTGTCCTTCCTCACTATACAGAAACTGAAGGTACTCTTTGGCAACTTCTGTTGTTCCCTTTTTCTCTGTAATTCCTTCGACAACCGCTACTGGCGGCTCCGCTAAAATACTAAGAGATGGACTAACAATTTCGAACTTTTCTTTTCCTAACTCATCAATTGCTAAATACGCTTCATTTTCCCATGCTATTAAAACATCACCTATTCCTCTTTGAACAAATGTGTTCGTAGAATCTCGCGCTCCTGAATCAAGAACTTCTACATTTTGAAATAGTGCTTTAATAAATGCTTTGATTTTCTCTTCATCGCCATTAAACTGTTTGGCAGCATAAGCCCATGCAGCTAGATAATTCCACCTTGCTCCACCGGAGGTTTTAGGATTAGGTGTAACAACAGAGACATCAGCTTTAATTAAATCATCCCAATCCTTAATATTCTTGGGATTTCCCTTTCTGACAAGAAACACAATAGTTGACGTATAAGGTGTAGAATTACTTTCAAACTTTGTTTGCCAATCTTCTGGAATAGCTCCTCTTTCCTTTACAATCGCATCAATATCACCTGCTAATGCTAGTGTAACTACATCAGCTTCGATACCATCAATTACTGCTCGAGCTTGCTTTCCAGATCCGCCATGAGATTGTTGTATCGCTACATCCTGGCCGGTTTTTTCTTTCCAATGTCTTGTGAATGCTTTGTTATATTCTTGGTAAAGTTCTCTCGTGGGATCATAGGAAACATTCAATAGTTCTATCTTAGAAGCATTAGTATTTTCTCCACTACTTTTTTCGCCACTGCATCCAGAGAGTACTAGTGATGCAGCTAGGAGAATGGTAAACATCTTAACAAATGATTTGACCTGTTTTTTCATAAAATAACTCCCCCTCTTTTGCAATAAAAAAGGCTGTTACCCTCTTTATTTAAGGTAACAGCCTTCAGTTTATCTGATCAGCATTCTTCCAATTGGAATATTAAATATTTTCAATAAATTTATTATTATTAATTTATACTCATTTCTCTTATAAGTCAACTAGGAATTATATTTTTCTTAGTGTATTATTTATCTAACTATCATCCTTATTTAACTAGTTATCTTTCCATGGAAAAACTCTATAATAGAATTATTATTTAATAAAGAGGTGCATAATTGGAAAATAAAAAAAGCTGTTTCTTGAAGGGAAAGAAAAATTACATGTTTTCTTCTTTTATACAGGCATGCGAAACTATATGGAAGAAGTCCTGCGCTTTATTTATGCTGGTATCGAAGCAAGAGAATATGTAATCCTTATCGACAATGATCGAAATTGCAAAAGGATATTCGAACAATTAAAATACAAACTTACATCTTCGCAATTGAAACAGATCCATTATGTAAATAGCTTAGATTTTTATTTTTCAAGTGGAAGTTATCATCCACCAGCTATTACAGATTATTTTAATAAAATGGTTCAGCCTTATCTAGATCAAAGTATTCCCTTTCGATGTAGAATGGGCAACGATGGAAGAGCCTTTTCATTTAATCGGAAATTTTGAGAAAATAGTTAATAACGCTGCCAACCACATTTCCTTTCCATTAATTTGTGCTTATGGAGAATGGAAAGTGCCAAGTGTCTTAGAAACTACCTTGCACGAGACTCATCCTTATATTTTAAAAGATGATAAGCTTATTTCATCAAAAAAATACATAACAGATACACCCTTTTATGAAAAAGACGACAATTGAACTTGATTGATACGTAATTAATCGTTTAAAGGAGTAGGAGCAATCACAGTCTTTAATAATTGCTCCTACTCCTTCCCATATATCTCCATTCCTCACTGCCTCCTTTTGCTTCTATTAAACCTCAAATCTGATCTCTATAATTTCCATTAGATTAAAAAAAGCTCGCATAATTTTTTTTACATATTTCACCACGAAATCCTTTACTCTACTAATATGTTAAATTATTTTATTGACAACTTCTTTTTTGGTATGGTAAATTTTATACATTAGTTTATCACTCTAATATATTATCGAACTAAAGGATTTTAGTTTTATAGATTTTTTGTACTGAAAACATAATTTATAAAGGTGGCTTTTACAACATGAAACGTTTAGCAATTAATTTAGTTATTTTGGCATCTGTATTTTTCATTTTTACGGCATGTTCCAACAATTCTAAAGATAATAAGGAAGATACATTAGTCATTGGTATTGATGATAAATTCGCTCCAATGGGGTTTAGGGATGACAATAATGAAATTGTCGGCTTCGATATTGATTATGCAAAAGCTGCAGCTAAAAAAATGAATATGTCAGTTGAATTTCAACCAATTGATTGGAAAACAAAGGAATCAGAATTAAGCAGCGGCCGGATTGACTTAATTTGGAATGGCTATACTATTACAGATGAACGAAAAGAAAAAGTTCTTTTCACAAAGCCTTATCTAAAAAATGCACAAGTTGTCGTAACATTAGCGGACTCAAAAATAACCAAATTAGATGATTTAGAAGGAAAAGTTGTTGGTCTCCAATCTCTTTCTTCTGCATCCGATGCATTAAATGGTAGTCCTATTAAATCAAAAATTAAGGAAGTTACCGAGTTTTCCGATAACGTATTAGCATTAAATGATCTGAAATCTGGTCGTTTAGATGCAGTTGTCATAGATGAAATTGTTATTGATTACTATATGACAAAAGAACAAGATTCCTTTAAAATCCTTGATGAATCACTTGCCCCAGAAGAATACGGAATTGGGGTTAAAAAAGGGAACGAAGCATTATTAGAGAAGCTTCAAAAAGCACTTGATGAGATGAATGAAGATGGCACAGCCGCTGAAGTTTCCGAAAAATGGTTTGGTGAAAATAAAGTATTAAAGTAACATCGCAAATGAATCATAAACAAAACAGGATTTCTTTCCGAAACCCTGTTTTGTTTTGTTGGAGGAATAGAAATGGAAATTGATTATATTATTTCGATACTAAAACCAATGTTGGAAGGGGCCAAAGCAACCGTTCTTTTATTTCTTATTGCTATTGTAGTGTCCATTCCATTAGGTTTCCTATTAACACTCGCAATCCGATCTAGCATCAAGCCAATTGCATGGCTGGCAAGCTGTTATGTTTACATCATGCGCGGTACCCCGCTCTTACTGCAATTATTGTTTATATGCTTTGGGTTACCAATGATTCCAGGAATAGGAGAATATTTAGTCCTAGATCGTTTTGTCGCTGCCTCTTTAGGATTTATTTTGAATTATGCAGCCTATTTTGCCGAAATTTTCCGCGGAGGTCTGCTTGCAATTGATAAAGGTCAGTATGAAGCTTCTCAAGTGCTTGGTTTAAGTAAATGGCAAACAACCACACGGGTTGTTTTACCACAAATGTTTCGAATTGCCCTTCCTGCTGTGGCAAATGAATCTGTCACATTAGTGAAAGATACAGCCTTGCTGTATGCTGTTGCTGTACCCGAGTTACTGCACTTTGCCCAAACGGCGGTAAACCGAGATTTTACGATTATGCCCTTTTTTATTGCTGGGATTATTTATCTTATCATGACCCTGCTATTAACAGCATTATTTAAATGGCTGGAGCGCAGATTTAAATTTGAATAAGAAGGACGGATACTTATGGCAATCATTGAAATAGAGAATATAAAAAAATCATACGATAAGGTCGAAGTATTGAAGGGGATAACCTTTGATGTCGATAACAATGATGTTGTGGCTGTTATTGGTCCCTCTGGTTCTGGTAAAAGCACAATGCTCCGTTGTCTTGTCGATTTAGAAAAAATCGATGGAGGAACGATTCGTGTTTCTGGAGACGAGTTAGTGAAAGATGGAATATATGCTCCGCAGCAAAAAGTCAAACAAATTACTGCAAGAATGGGAATGGTTTTTCAGCATTTTAATCTATTTCCACATCTTACTGTAATAGACAATATTCAGCTTGCACCAAAATTAGTGAAGAAAGAATCTGCTTCTTCCCTTCAAGAAAGAAGTATGACAATCCTCGAAAAAATTGGTCTATCTAATTTTGCTAATGTCTATCCTGCCAAACTATCTGGAGGACAAAAGCAACGTGTGGCAATTGCTCGAGCATTAATGATGGAACCAGAAATTCTACTGTTTGATGAACCTACCTCCGCTTTAGATCCCGAACTAACAGGGGAAGTCTTAGCAGTGATGAAAGATTTAGCAAAAGAAAAAATGACCATGATTGTCGTCACACACGAAATGGGATTTGCCAAGGAAGTGGCAAACAAAGTGGTTTTCATGGACAATGGAGTAATCGAAGAATCAGGTCCACCAGAAAGTCTATTCTCAATCCCCAAATCTGCCCGTACAAAAGCATTTCTTAGTGGGAAATTGAAATAATAATAAATCGAAAGAGCTTGAGATTTCAAGTTCTTTTTTTGTAGGAGAGATTGTTGTAAGAAATGATTGTTATTATAACAGACCTATAATTCCTATTAATAATGAAATAATCGGATGCCCTTAAAATGACTTTGTGTAGAGAATCATGTTGTTATAATAAATATAATATATTTCATTCCTTTTTTTAGTTATATGGTAAAACTTGACTGCAGACTCTGTCTGATCCAGGGTATATGCAGTCTTCTTTTATAGTAAAGAATTGTATCATTGGCCTCTATGAAATACGTGCAACTATCTTAATAAGTTACATATCTTGCAGAGATACTAGCTGATTTTATCATAAATAGATTATTGTTTATAGCAGTCTGATGTAGTTAACGTATATATATAGTACAGGCATCGATAAAAGATAAATGAAGGAGCGTGAAATTATGATTCATAGTTCAGTATCTTGGAGGTGCGATAAGTGACTGATTTTGCATCAATATTTACCATTGCTTCATTCCTAACTACGATGATTTTGATCTTTTGGCGTCCTAAGGGAATGAACGAAGCAACTGCAGCAACCATTGGTGCCGTGTTAATCTTAATTAGTGGAAGTGTAACATTTTCTGATCTAGCAGATATTGGCTCAAAGGTTACTGAGGCAGCTATAACTATCATTGCTACAATGGTTATGGCATTAACAATGGAAAGCATTGGTTTTTTCCATTGGGCTGCTACCCGATTATTAAAAGCCGCAAAGGGATCTGGAAAAAAACTCTTTTGGCTGACTAACCTTCTTTGCTTTCTTATGACACTATTTCTCAATAACGATGGAAGTATCATAATAACTACACCTGTTCTACTGATGCTGTTTAGAAAAATTGGTATGAAGCAAAAGGAAAAATTTCCTTATTTAATTAGTGGAGCACTTATTGCAACTGCTTCTAGTGTTCCTATAGGTGTAAGTAATATTGTTAATTTAATCTCTTTAAAAATAATTGGTTTGGATCTTTATATGCAAACTGCTATGATGTTTGTCCCAGGAATAATTGGTTTAGCATTCCTCTATTTTATGTTGCTGGGAGTATTTTATCGACAACTGCCTAAAAAAATACCACTTGTTACCAAGAATATAGATTATAGACATATCTCTTCCTTGCATCCATTACTTTCAGATCCAAATACAGAAGAAACAAAGCGACAAACAAAACTAATGGTTGGTGTATTTGTGTTCATTTTTATGGTAAGAATTCTTCTATTTGTAGCCTCTTATTATCATATCCCCATCTCCATTGTTGCCGTAACTAGTTCTCTTCTTCTGTTAAGCTGGCGATGGATTTACTTGAAAGTAACTCCAAATGATATGTTGAAAAAAACACCTTGGGATATTTTTCTCTTTGCTTATTCTATGTATATTGTTGTCTATGGACTCCATAACATTGGACTAACAGGTTTCTTAGTTCAATTGGTTGAACCAATCATGGGGGAGCATTTGTTTAAAGGAAGTATAACAATGGGATTACTCTTGTCTGTAATGTCGAATATATTTAATAATCATCCCGCCTTAATGATTGGAACATTTACATTAACTGAAATGAATTTAGAGCCTGTCGTTCTAAAGACTTTATATTTAGCAAATATCATTGGAAGCGATATAGGATCATTGTTGATTCCCTCTGGAACATTAGCTACTTTGATTTGGATGCACATCTTAAAGCGGAATAAAGTAAATATATCTTGGGGGCAATATCTTAAAGTTACCATTCTTGTAATTCCAGCAACTGTATTGTTTACACTAGCCCTTCTTTATATGTGGATAGAACTATTTTTTTACTAATAGAATGCTTCTTTGAGATTGTACTTGAAAACATAGCGCTCTATCCAAAAGCACTTAAAAAAGAATATAACTAAAGGCATTAACTTTTTGATAAAGATTTAATGCCTTTTAACCAGATATAATATCTTACTTTAATTGATATGTTATGGCAAATGAACAGATTTTATATGGGAAAGTTTCCAGAAAACTATATTTGCCTCTGCATTAACTAGTTCCACAATATTGTTTGAAATGTTTTGTATTAAACCAACCTTATTTGGATTCTCACCTAAATCAAAAACAAGCAATTGGCCGATATATTTTTTCAATTGCTCTTCAAAAGTACGAGCTAGTGGAATAGTAGAAGGAACAACAGGTAAATCGGTATTGCTTAGTGTGTAAGGAGTTAGATTTGTACTATACGGTATAAGCCACTTTATGTGCTGCATAGATAGAAAAACGGTTTTAAACACAGGAGAGTAAAATACGATATAGTCATTTAAAACACTAGTGATATAACCGTGTATAGACCTATTTCCTGTAACACATAGTTCAATAAATTGACCTTTTGCATTCATTAATATTTTTCGAAAAGATATTGGTTCTGACTCCTCCAGAAATGGCATTTCAGAATAAGGCTTCTCAACTGAATCCTCTGAATTATTTCTTTTTTTTATATTATGAAGGTGTAGTAATGGGATATACATGTATTTCCGCCCATTGTACAGTACTAGAATGTCTAAACCATTATCTATTAAAATACCAGAGAAATAAGCTTTTCCGGAAATCTCGATATCAACTTCTTCGTCAATTAAATCCTTGAAATTATTCATTGATTTAGCTCCTTTACATTGTGCTCATATCAGAGAGTACCTATTATCTTAATCACTATTAGTACTCTTTTTTTTAAAGATAACCAAATGCATTCTGGAATTGTCTTGGATAGCGATGATTGGAATCCTTCAAACGGTTTGAGGATTTTCTAATCTTCAGCCGGATTGATAAGAGCGAAAAACTAAGATAATAAAAAGGTGACTCTTGAGAATTACTTCTTTAATCGTTCATTTCTTAATTTTTTATACATATACTCAGCATGTTTCATTAGAGAATAATATTGTTTTTCTAATAGAAAATTCTGCTCTATAGGGTCTAAATTTTTTTCATTAGTTTCGACTGGTTTGACGTTTTTTTTTGTTTCAGAGGTAAGTTTTGTTTTTTTATTTTTTTTCTTATTTTTACAATTATAAAGTCTACCCAATTCATTTAATGGGTGGCTGATATAGCCAGGAGCCATTTCCATTTTTGGAATACGGCTATAGTTTCTTCTCTTAGCATTTTCTAATGGGGCTTTTTCTATAGCTGGCTTGCTAAAATCTTTTATGGTTGAAGAATCATCATACCCACCATTTTCCGATTGGTAATGAGTATCAGGATCCATAGCTGCTTCCTGATTAATAGTTAAAATGGGATTTTCTAATTTGCTATCTGAAATCAAATTTATAAAGGGATTCGCATTATAATTGGTAACAGTTTCCTTATCTCTTGAAGCAGCGTACAATTCATTAATAGTATCATTGCTAGTAGATGATGAAGATGTGTCTGTAATATTGGGGAAACTTAAACTTTCAGGAAAAGAAACAGCTTCCTGGGTTGCAATATTTTTCTCATTATCATTATCTTCTTTGCGAATCAGGTTATGTGCTGGTGTATTATCCATCAAATACTGTGATTGATTGTCTTCCACAACATCGTTATCTTTCACATGTATAATCTCTTCTTCGAGAATTTGGAATTGGGGAGATTGATTGTTTGTCAAAGGGAGATCTTTATCGTCTTTATGTTCAATATAGTCTTTTGCCTGAATATCTTCCTTTTGCTCAATGGCTGGTATATGGTTTATTACATGGAGAGATTCCTTTTCTTCCTTTTTAGCGTTGTCTTTCTCATCATGAACTTCTTCGTTGGAAATTGGGCTTTCTGCTGATAGATTACTACTGTCTGAAAGGGTAGATTCATTCTCATTATAGATTCCATTATAGATACCGACAATAAAGGATCTTTGTATATAGATTTGGTCATCCTCATTTAAGAGCATGACATAGTCTTCAGTTATTTGGCTTAATAGCCCAACAAAAAGCTGGTTGTTAATGCTTTGAATTGTTATCCAGCTATATTTAAAATCGTACAGCAAATCAAGCAAACTTTTCTTATTTTCGTGAGATAATAAAGAGGTTTGTGGAGAAATATTTTTTGCATTTTTTGTAATGGCGTGAATTTGATCATAGGCAAAATAAAATATCTTATCGTCTAATTGTAATACAATATGGTCCTCTTTCACATCAAGCAAAATTCCAACTATAGTTCGTGTGCTATTCAAAAAAATCCTAATCTTAAAACCCTTTAATTGTTCTAGAGCCTGGGAAAAACTAAGCTCCTTCATTGCATAACCTCCTCACCCTATTAGGAAATCTCAAAAGGGTCTTCTCTAAAAGATGAAAAATGAAAAGTTAAAAAAGTTCCGTTATAACTTTCTAACAATTAATAATCCTTTTGAGATCAACCCTTATGAGATGATTATCCATTTTAGTCTATCTTTTCTTCTTTTTGTTCTTCTTGCTTCTCTTCCTTCTCTTCCTTTTCTTTCTCAGGCTTTTCAACTACTGCCCCATAGCTAATATTGTGAATATGGAACAAAGACAGTCTAATAATTTCTTCATTTGAAACAACTGTAACATAATCACTGTTGATGGCTTCTAAAACTCCTTCAATACTATCTTTGCCGCCGCGATTAATTTTGACCCAGTAGTATTCAAGTGAATCAAGTATTTCTGCAAAAGTTGAAGCTTCCTTATATTCAAAACTTTCAGGGATTACAAGTTCAAAAGGAAGTCCTTTCTTTGCATTTTCGGTAATACTCTTTATATGATGTAATTTATAATATACGATCCCATCATTTTCAATTAAGATTGTTAGGAAGTCATCTCCTACTGCAAGCAGCAATCCAACTTTAGAATTGGGGCCACCTCTATCAATCTTTACAACTTTTCCTACTAATGTTTGTAATAATTCAACATTCATTCTCCCATTTCCCTCCTAATGATGTTTTCCCTGTATGTATATGTGTACTGGAAAGATATTGTACTATTGCAATTGCCTATTTTATGGATAAAAACAGCATTTAGCTAAAAATAATAAGTGAAAATGGAAATGAAACTCCCGAAAAAAACCGCTAAAATTCCACGGCATTAAGTCAGATTTTTTAACTGATTAGATAAGTATCTGTTTCTGTTTTGGATATAGGTGAGAATAAATTGTTTTTCCTTATCAAAAAAAGATGCAAGGCGCGATGAAAAGGGGTCTTTTTCTATTTGAGGTTTTATTTTGGTAAATAGTTCTTCGATAATAGGAGATTGTGTTTTAGCAGTGAAGGAATCATTTAATATTTCCTCTAATATATTCTTATAGATTTTTCTAAATGCTGGGATATGAATGAGCCTCGCAGAAAGTGTGTTATATCCTTCTATAGGTACAACATCGTAATTTAACACTTTTCCATGTCTATTTCTACCCCATGTTCCATCGCAATCCCACGGAGATATCTCAAATAAATTGGTTGAACTATTGAAGTATATTGCATAGTTATGATCAAATCCATCAAAATGTTGTATACAGACAACTCCTGCAAGCCATTTTAGATATTTTTCGATATCCAGCATTTTAGGAATTATTTGTTCAAACTCAAGATTTAGTAATGTGTTGATTTTAAATAAAAGATCTGAGAATAATTGATTGCTATTACCTATTTGATATTTGGGAGTGTATCCCTGAAGTATCTCTTTTTTTGGTTTTCCCTCAACTGTTAATAATGAAAAATTGGCATCGTCATCTGTGGCATACAAGATGTCTCCATCTGCTAGATTTCTCTTTCTCAACAAGTATTCATCAAGGGACTCTATCTGTAGGTATATTCCTCTGTATTGACCGTTAATAGTCAAGAGAACATGCTGAGTCTGTGGGGAAAGAACACCAATGCTGTTGAAGAAATCCAAAGAAAGTTTACTGCGTATTAAAGAAGGATCCTTAGACTCCGCATTTAAATGAATTTCGTGTGTACCATTTACAGTAGAGGGATTTTGAAAAACAATGCTGTAAGATTTTTTTGTATGATTTCTAGTGGAATGACCACGATAAGATATTCCAATTAAATATTTATTCTTTCCTTCTTTGAGATAACCGGACACATAGTCATCACTCCAGATATCTTTTCTCAGATTTTTATAATCATTAGGATGAATGTAAATGTTGTATGTTTTCATCATTCTAACCTTCTCTCAATTTATTTATTAAATAAAATATGTACTATCTTTATTAAAGTTGCAGAAAAGGCTAGTATAAATCTTTGCAATGCAGTCAAAAGTCTAAACAGTACTTTCATTTAAAGCATAAGATGTATTAAACTTTTTGAAAGTGGTGGGGATTCTTGAGTGAAGATCTATTGGTAAAAGAAGCCATAAAACAAGCCATTGTGAATGGCTTAGATATTTTTCTAAATAACAATCCTATTGAACAGGATGAAGCTACAACAAATAATAAAAAATCCCATGGCG
>NZ_BCVE01000010.1 GCF_001591585.1 Niallia circulans NBRC 13626
TCGTTTTTTCTCCACCAGCTGTTGTAAAGCGTGTTTCTGCCTTTTTCACGGCTTCTTTTGCTTTTTCTGCAGCTTGCATCGCGTTTTCCAATTCTTTTGCAGCACTTGCTTCTTCAAGTACTTTAATCGCTTGTTTTAAATCTTCTATTAAACTCTTTGACTCGTCTATCGCTAATGGATTTCCTATTAAAGTGAGTAGTTTAAAATCTTTGGTTACAACATCCATATACACAGGATCTGTAGGTAACCCACCTGCATTTTCATAACGCTCTTTTACAGGCTGCGCAACATCAATAGTATTTTTTTTCAGTGGCTCTGACTCTAACTTATCCATTTCCTGAATCGTAACAAGAACAGAATCATTTCCAGTTAATTTTTTATGAAAAACAATAACCTCTAAATGAGTAGTTTCATTACTATAATTTTTCCCATAACCTAATAGTGTTTCTCCGTCTATATCGTAGATGAAGATACTTGCATCAGCAGGGACATCACTTACTTGTACAACATTAATAGGTGCTAAGGTTTGCACTTGGTTTTCATCTAGTACATCAGAAAGGATTTGCGCCTTTTTTTCTACCTTTACACTTTCGAAATGATTAGGCAAAGTGAAAGATACTTCAATAATCTCTCCCTCTGTTAATTCCACATTTTCAAAAACAACGGTATCATTAGCATCCGCTAATGTTTGAATAGGCGTTTCAATTCCTGACTTATATAGTTTTACAGTCGTATCTTTCGGAACATTGTTAACTGTTACCTTTTTATCTGTAGCATTGCCAATTATGTCTTGCACTTCTGGCGCTTTCGATACATCTAAAGATGCACCTGCAATTATTGGTTCACTTTCTAACTTTCCATTTTCTATAACTGTTATTTGGACACCTTGTCCATTTTTCAAATCACTTTGGAGTTCTATTTCTAATAAAGTAGCAGAATCATAATTATTTGTTGCTTCTCCAATCTTTTCTCCTGCTTCATTATAAACAGCTATAGTTGAACCTTCAGCTACCCCTTTGACAGATAGTTTATCAGATGTTGCAGATACCGATACATTTTCTATATCTAGTTGGGCTGACTGTTCCATTGGCTGAATTGATGTTTTATTACTTTCTAAGTCCCCAGGAAGTGTTAATGTCAAACTAATCGGAGCTTCAACCTTAATATCTTCCTTCAACGTTATAATAACTTTACCTGATGAATTACCCTTAGCTTCTCCAATAACTACTGCTGGTTCTGCAGCATTATAAATGAAGATGCTTGCGTTATGAGGAACATCTACTATCGTAATGGTATTTGTGGTTGCATTAGCAACGACTTTTTCCCCATCAACTTTTTCACTGCGAGCTTGAGCAGCCTTCGCAGTTTCTTCACTCTCGAGTTTATTCTTTTCGGTAAAAGTTAAATGTAATTCTTCGCCTTTTATTACTTCTATATCATGGATGGTTATATTGCCTTTTTTCCCTTCAACAAAAGCAACTTCTACACTATCTTTATATACTTTTACTATTGTATTATCTGGAACATTATTTACAGTAATCGTTTTATCTGTAGCATTCACTACAATGTCTTCTACTTTTGGGGCAATTGACTTTTCAAGGGTTGCATTTACTTTTAGGGGATTACTTTCTAAATCACCCTTATTCGTAACGGTTACGAATAATTCCTGATTATTATCAAGCCCTAAATCAACTAAAATACTAATCTCGTCAGACTCTGTACTATTAATTGCTTCCCCAATTTTTTCACTATCCTCATTGTAGATAGTAATAGTAGCACCTGCAGCAACATTTTTTACTGTTACTTTATCTGTTGTTGCATTAGCAACTATATCGTCTTCTATTGGAGAGACACTGCGTTCTTGAACCTTTTTCGTTGTTTGTTCACTTTCCGTTTTTCCATCCTCTGTGAATGTGACTTGAATAGTATCCTCTTTACTAAAAGTAAGATTGGATAACGTTACCGTGCCACTCTCGGTTTCAGTTGCAATTTCCTTGCCATTTTTATAGACTTTTACTTTCGTTTTTTCTGGAACATTTCTTACTGTTATTATTCCATCCGTAGCATTTGCTGTAATCTTATCTTCCTTTGGAGCAAGTGTTTGCTCAATCTCTGGTTCCACTTCACCAGCAGGAGGTGGTGCATTTGGATCTTTTGGTATTGGACCAAACGGCTCGCCATTTTTCAAAGTTGTTCCAGGTTCCTTATCTACAAATAAATAAGGACTTAGCTCTGTATCATCCAGATTATATATTACAAATCCTAAACGATAGGTCCCTGCATCTACTGCTTTATATGTAGATGTTTGCCATCCTGTGCTACCGTAGCTTCCTGTAGAGTAATTACCTGTTCCTTTGACCGTCGCTCCTAATATACCAACTTGTGCCTTTACCCCATTAACAAGAGGAATAGAATTAGGATTGTTTATATTTACAAAAGATGTAAAAGAAGCATCATTAAAAGGTTCATAGTCGATTGCTAAATAGTTCCAGGCCATTGTTAACTCTTCATTTGCTTTTAATTCAACATCTTGATAAATATATGAGAAGTTAGTTGTGTTTGGAAATAGCCCTTTAATATAATTACTATTATCTGTAGAAAGCTTTAGTTCATTGATTACCGAATTGTATACTCCTTGACTACCACTCGGTATTAAAACCGCCATTTTTGACTGATATGGGTCTATCGTCCAGTTATAAGTAGGGTCATTAGGCCTTGACCCACCTGTTATATACGGTCCTCCTGCTCCAACATCAACAGTACCGTATTTAGTCCATCCTGTTGAACCATCTTCAAAACCTCCATTAGTTAAAGGACTAGTTATTTCGGAAATAGATGGTGAAGCCTCTAATTCTTCTCTTTTTGGCTCAATATTAGATCCTTCTACCTTTGGTTCAGTATTCGCTGCTTCTACTTTTGGTTCAATCGAATCTTCTTCTGTTTGTACGTTATCAGAAGTTTCGGAATTCCCTTGTACCTCTTGGACTGGTTCTGTCGAGTTCGGCTCTTTCATCTCTGTATTTTTTTCCATTACACTAATTATTTTATCCGTATAATAAGTTACTACCTCTTGAGACTCTTCATTTGTATTCTGTAAAGTCTCGATGGAAAAAGTAACTTTCCGAGACTCCAAATCTTCTGATGTAGTAGAAAATTCGACACTGCTTAATGCCTGTTCATAGTTTTCAACATTATCACTACCGTTAAGTATTAATAAGCCATTATTTGCATCAAAAGATCCTGTTATACCATTTTGTTCAGCAAAGTGCAGTTCATCCCCTTGCTTAAAATTGGTAACAGCTACTTTTGCCGTTTCTATACTTGATGAATCTATTAATTCAATGTTTATGCTGTTATCTATAATCATTTTATCGCCAGCACTAGTCACACTAGCCTGATAATCGGATCCAAAGATGCCATTTTTTATCGGCTCAGCGAAAGCAGTATTCAAATGAATACTACTAAATGAAGATAAGACAATTAATATAGCCAGCAATAATTTAAAAGACCTATTTATGTTTCTTTTACTCATCTTTCCTATCCTTTCTGCTCCATATTGGTACTTAAATTGTGTCTATTGGAAAGTTTTTCTTACTCTTCTAATCACTCAAAATATGTTAATATCACAAATAGATTAGTCATATTACTTAAAGAGTAATCAATCACCATCTCCTTTAAAATTGGAATGAATGCATTAAATCAGGTCGAACAAAGATACGGAATTTTCTGTCATATAATTACATTTATCCTGCAAATTCCGACCTTTTTTCTAGTGCTATTATACTATAGGCATATATCCTGTACTATATATATTTCGCAGCTAAAAGGTTAATTTTTGTTAACCTTCCGAAAGGACTATTTATTGATGAAAATGAAAATATCCATTATTTACCTGTTCGTTTTTTGTTTTTTACTGATTATAAAGCGAATGCTAATACGGAATATAATATAAACCAAGGATTACTTGATCTACAGCACACCTCTTTAGATAATAGAACTATTAACTTGGAAGGGGAATGGGAGTTTTATTGGAAGTCTTTATATACTCCAGACAACTTCTTGAAAGAACGGAGTAATAAACCTTACATTTCTGTTCCAAGCATCTGGTCCCAAGCTTCATATAGCGGTTCTTCGTCTCTTTCAAATGAAGGTTATGGAACATATCGATTAGTAGTGATGATTGGGGAAAAGCAGAAGGATCAACTGATGTCTTTGTATATCCCAACTGTTGCAACTGCGTATAAACTATGGGTTAATGGATCAATGCTTGCTGAAAAAGGGACAGTTGGAACAAACCGAACCTCCATGGTGCCAATGTCCTATGCTGAAGTTTTTTCTTTTATCCCTAATAGCACAAGGGTAGAAATTATAATGCAGGTATCAAACTACGAACAGAGAAAGGGAGGAATGTGGGCACCTATTAAGTTCGGTTATAATCAAGAAATTAGTCAACTTCGCGAAAACGCGATGATTAGGGACTTGGTTATAAGCATCACCTTGCTCGCACTTAGCTTATACTTAATCTCTCTTTATTTATTCAAGCGGTCTAATACCCTTCCTTTATTTTTAGGAATATTTTGCCTTTTGGCATCACTTCGTACATTACTAGTTGGGGATAGACTATTCATGTATTTTTTTCCAAACTTTTCATGGGATGTCAGTGTCAAATTGGAATACTTAACGATCTATATTGGTTTTATGTTGATTCTGTTATATTTACAGAATCTTTTTCCGAAAGAGATAAACAAAATCATAGTTTATTCATTAGTGGCAATCAGCGTAATATTTAGCTTGACTACTCTGTTTCCGGCATATATATTTACACATTTATATTTTGTCTATCAACTTTTTTTAATTGTTATCTTAATCTATCATTTATATATAGTTGTTCTCGCATATATTCGTAGGCGTAATGGAGCTTTGCTCAACTTAATTGCAATCTGTATTTTTGGATTTGCAGTTGTCCATGACTACTTGTACTATAACTTCTGGATAGAAGGCATTGATTTAGCTTCCATTGCTGCAGGCATCTATTTATTTGCCCAAGCAATCATTATTGTCAAAAAAAGTTCCTATGCCATTTCACAGGTAGAAATACTTTCCCTAGAAATGCAAAAAACAAATGAATTATTAGAAGAAAAAATAAATAAAAGAACCTTAATACTTTATGAAAAGAATAAAAAACTGCAACATATTGAGCAAACGAGAAAGGCATTCTTTTCAGCATTAACACATGAGATTAGAACACCAATCCAATCAATGCAAGGATATATCCAGCTAATCCAAAGCAATATACAGCCAGATAAAGAAAAGAAATTTTTAGAAATCATAAATGAAAAAGCTGAGCTTCTTAACCATTTGTCAAAAGACTTATTAGACTTGGCAAAATTGGATGAAGGGCAATTAAACTTCCAATGGGAGGAAATTGCTGCTCCCCATTTGTTGGAGCAGCTTTATGATCGCTTTTCTTATGAAATTAAAAATGCTGGGATTACCAGTAATTATTCTCCTTTAAGTAATCTTCCAGAGGGATATCAGTTATTTGTACAATTGGATGAAATTAAGATAGAACAAGTATTTTCTAACCTTATTCAAAATGCAATAAAATTTACTCCAAAAGGAGGAACTATTTCCATAAGTGGATATTATAAGAGAGAAAACCATATCAATTCCAGGTATAATAGTTTTCTTATAATCGAGGTTAAGGATACTGGTACCGGAATAGAGGAGAGTTTGCTTCCTTTTATCTTTGACCGTTTTGTAAAAGGAAAAGATGCCATTTCAAGGCAAGGGACTGGTCTAGGTTTAGCTATTTCACAGGAATTAGTAAAACACCATAATGGAAAGATTACAGCCACAAGCATTTCTGGCTCTGGTAGTAAATTCCTAATTAAGTTGCCCGGTGAATTAGTGAAAGGTGGAGGGGAAGTACGATGGATTCGACCATATTGATTGTTGAAGATAATCTAGATATTCAACAGATACTAACAACTGCTTTAAATAGCTTTGGGTATAGGACGAATTGTGTTTCAACGGGTGGAGAAGCAATAGAAGCTGTAGCTATTCTCTCTCCTGATCTAGTATTACTAGATCTTCAATTGCCAGATACGAGTGGTTTTTCAGTTTGTGAGGAAATAAGAAATACTTCAAATGTTCCAATTATTATTGTCAGCTGTTTAGATGATGGTTCAGATATCATAAAAGGACTCGAACTTGGAGCAGATGACTACGTAACAAAGCCATTCGATTTACACCAGCTTGTTGCACGTGTCCGATCGAACTTACGCCGTATGACTTCCTTTAGTCAAGAGATTTTTTCAACCAATTCAACAAATGACAAGCCTGCTGATAACTTTCAGCTTGGACCAATTACTTTTCATTTTCAGCAACAGCGTATCACCATTAATGGTCAGTATGTACCTCTTTCCATTAAGGAATTTTTAATTTTATCTATTTTGGCCAAGTATCCTGGAACTACATTTAATGCAAATAGACTTTATAACATGATTTGGGGAGAGGATAGCTTAGGAGAAACAAGAACAATCAAAGTCCATATTTCAAAACTCCGCAAAAAACTCGATTCCTACGCAAAGGATGAAATATACATTGAAACAGTAAGAGGGTTGGGCTATAAACTTGTGACATAAATTATAGGAAAGCGACTAACGCTTTCCTATAATAAAGAAATCCGCACAAGAACCGTCCATCTGCTTCTCTACTTCACAATCGCTACAAACTTTTCTGCTTCGCGGGTTACTGCTTCGTAATCGCCTGTGGCTGCTCCTTTTGTTAGGCTGGAGCCTGTTCCTAAAGCATAGGCGCCCTTTTTGATCCATTCAGCTGCGTTTTCGACAGTAACGCCGCCGCTTGGCATAAAGTTCCCTTGAGGAAGAGGTCCTTTAAAATCTTTCACAATACTTGGTCCAAAGGCTCCACCCGGGAATACTTTGATAACATCTGCACCAAGTTCTATTGCTGTTAGTGCTTCGGTTGGTGACATAACGCCAGGCATAACAGCAACTCTGTAGCGGTGGCACATCGTAATGACTTCCGGGGACAGATTTGGTCCTACTATAAATTTTGCTCCTGCCAAAATAGCAAGTCTTGCTGTTTCCGGATCTAATACTGTTCCAGCACCAACGATAACATCCTCTCCTGTATATTTATCAGCAAGTTTTTTGATCACATCCAATGCGCCAGGAATTGTCATGGTTAACTCTAAAAATTTAATGCCGCCTTGCCGGATCGCTTCACTTACATGCAGCCCTTGTTCTATATTTTGCGCTCGAATTACTGCTACAATCTTTTCCTCTTTCATTTTTGCTAAAACTTCTATTTTATCCATAAAAGATCACCTTTTCCTTTTATTTAAAATTAGCAAGGATATTTTCAACTGCCATTAAGCTCATTTTATTGACTGCATCCACACTAGAGGCAGCAGCATGTGACCCGATAATCATATTATCCAGCTCCAGCAGTTCCTTCTTTTCTGGTGGTTCCTTTTTGAAAACATCTATTCCAGCTCCCCAAATTTTCTTATCCCGCAGAACATTATAAAGGGCATCTTCATCAATCAGTTCTCCACGAGCTGTGTTGACCAATACAGCCGTTTCCTTCATCATGCTGAATTCTTTCTCACTAAATAGATTGGTTGTTTCTGGAGTTGCTGGTAAGTGAAGAGTTATAAAGTCACTTTCTTTCACAAGATGTTCCAGTTCCACATAAGTCACCTTGTATTTTTTAGCAAACTCATTATCTGGGCAAACATCGTAAGCTAGAATATCCATGTCAAAGCCATGGGCTCTCTTAATAACGCCCTTTCCAATGGCGCCGGTCCCAATCACACCAAGTGTTTTTCCGTATATACCAATACTTGTTTTTTTGCCCCAATCCATTGCACGGCATGATTGATCAATTTCTACTATTCTTCTCGCAATCGCTAACATTAGAGCGAAAGTAAAATCCGCGACAGAGTCAGCGTTGGCATTTCGAGTAATCGTTACTGGAATATTGTTGGCTTTGCAGTAATCAACATCAATATTATCTGTTCCAACGCCATATTTTGAAATAACCTTTAACCGTTTCGCCTCTGCTAGGACATCAGCATTCAATGGATCCACACCAACAATAACTGCATCTACATTCACTATTTCTTTTTTCATTTCTTCTTCAGTTAAGATTCTGCCATATGGGTTAGTAACCACTTCAAAGCCATGAGCAGTCAATATTCGGCTTGCCTCCTCACTGTATTTTCCAAAAGATCTGGGAGTAATGAGTACTTTCGGCATTTGTCTCCCTCCTCCTCTCGTTTCCTAATTTTAGGTATTATACGAATCGTAAATATTGTTCAACTTCCGCCAAATCCCCCAAAATTTTAGGTTTAAGCTTACGAATTATAGCTGTTTCCTTCACAAAATCAGGGATAAAAATTGCTGGAATACCAGCAAGATAGGCCGCTTGTATACCAGCGGGGGAATCTTCCAATACAAGTGACTCTTTCGGACTCACCTTTAATCGAGTACAAACTTCAAGGAAAATATCAGGACTTGGCTTTCCACTTGGTACTTCCTCTCCCGAAACATATAAATCAATGAAAGGAAGTGTGTCTGATAAAGTTAGAAATCGATGGATTACTTCTCTCGCACTTGATGAAGCTACAGCCATCTTTATGCCCTGAGACTCTAAAAAGGAAAGTAATTCGTCCAATCCTGGCTTTTTAAAATGAGGTCCTCTACTAAACGAGTATTCTAATTCATGCTTTTTTAAACGCATATATGCCCGCCACTCTTGCACAGGTTGATCTGGACCATAATAATCAGCCATTTTTCGAACAATATCTTGATTCGTTATGCCGATAAACTGTTCAAATAGAGTCCTTTCAAAAGAAAAGCCATAATGGGCAGCTGTCATTTGCCACGCTTGATAGGCTAACTTTTCCGTATCAAACATTAAACCATCCATATCAAAAATAACTAACGATGGAATCTCCAAACTAATTCTCCTTTCAATCAATACAACGCTTAGGACAAAATCATCCTTGAAACAACTCCACATTGACCACATTGTCCGGTCTCTCTTTTTTAAGTGTTCTTTCTATGTCTGACACTACTTTCTCTCCCATTCCTCTTAAGCATTCCATTGTATAGGCGGAAGTGTGCGGGGTCACCAGAACATTTTCATATTGGAAAAAGGGATGGGTTTTATCCACTGGTTCCCCTTCTAAAACATCTGTTGCGAGCCCTGCAATTTTGCCGCTCTCCAATGCCCGCAATACAGCATCCTGCGCCCACAATTCGCCACGTGCCGTATTAGTGAGATACACCCCTTCTTTCATTAAAGAAAATTCGTGATCAGACAGAAGATGGTAGCTTTCCTCATTAACAAATGCATTTAATGAAATAATATCGGACTGTTTTAATAATTCTTCTAAAGAAACACTTTCCGCACCTTTTTGTTCCAGTTCCTCTTTTGTTTGATAGGGGTCATATGCTAGTAATCTAGCATTAAAGCCATCCTTGAAAATCTCGCCAACTCTGCTTCCTATATTCCCTAATCCAATTACACCAACTGTTTTCCCATTGATTTGATGTCCAACAAATTGAGCCCGATCTGCCCAACGGCCTTCTCTTGCTGCCGTTGCTGCTGGATATGTTTTTCTCACTACTGCTAAGAGGTTAGTAACTGCATTTTCCGCTACAGCATCTCTTTCTACTAATGCGGATACAATGGTCACAATCGTCCCTTTTTCTGTTGCAGCTTCTATATCAATGTTGTTATAGCCAATCCCATGTCGGGATATAATCAGTGTTTCGTCCTTTTGTTCAAAGAATTCCCTCGTAAAAAAAGGAGTAACGCTGGATATAATGATCGTAAATCCCTGCAATTTTTCAGCTAGCTCTTTTCCCGAAATATTTACAGGGAAGGTAAATCTTTTTATCTCTCCAATGCTTTCAAGACGTTCTATTTGATCAGGGAATCTTTCTCCAAAACTACTTGAATTTACAATTGCAATTTTGTTTGCCATTGCTTTGTTCCTTTCCGCTTAAATTGTGCATTACTGAACATATGGGGAAGGAATGAAATCACCTTTTAGAAAAAGGTACTTTCATTCCTTGAGAACTATTTCTTAATCGTTTTTAACCCATCCATCAATGGAACTTTTTTGCTGTCTGGAACCGTTTGGAAAAATATTTCGATTCCTTTGGCATCTAACGACTTTAAATGATCAACATCTGTTTCTGTTAACGCAACGGTAGGGATAACAAATTGTGCCTCTCCCTTTTTTGAAACGCCTCCTATATTGAGCCTAGTAACAGGTAACCCCTGTTCCACAACTTCTTTCACACTAGCAATATATTTAAAAAGTAGGACAACGTTATCTTTTCCAAACTGATCGCTATTCCATTTTTCAACTACTTCTTGATTGCTGTATACCTGAATCTTCAATCCAGAAGTAGAGTTTGTATTTATATAAATATCTTTCATAAATTCATCAGATGCTGTTTCGTTGTCAATAACATAAAGGGCATTAGTCCCTAAACCTTTTGACCATTTTGTCATTACTTGTCCATGAATTAAGCGATCATCTACTCTTACTAAATTGATTTTCCCCATGCTGGCCTCCTTTTTCAGATTAGATATTTATTTCTTTAAGAAATTCCGATTCAAATGATGAATTCCACTTGTACCTGTTCCCTGCACTGTTTCGATTAAATTATTGGTATCTTCTACTGTTTGGTAGAAAGTTAATAATTCAATTAACATCGGCATATTGATACCGGTTAATATGTGTAAGTCATACTTGCTTAATAACGATAAAGATACATTAGAAGGGCTGCCGCCCAATAAATCTACAAGTAAAATGGTTTCCAAGCCGTTTTTCTCATTCTCTTCCATTATTTTACTTGCATCCTCACGCAAATCATCTACTGATTCACCTGGTCGCAGTGCTAAAGCTCGTAAATTTCGCTGAGGTCCCATAATCATTTCTGCACTTTTAATGAGCTCGATGCCGAATTCCCCATGTGTAATCACCAAAATTGCTCGATTTTCCATACACCTGCTCCTTTACTTTGGGATAATCTTATCAACTTTTTCCTTACCTATATAATCACTTCTCAAAAATAATAGATTTATAAAACTTTGATTGCACCGAGTACAATTAATGTACCAGTTAGCCATAATAATCCTTTGGTAATATTAAAGCCTTTTTTATCGAAGTATAAGTAAACACCTAATACGGTTAATAAAGGCAGTAACCCTGGTAAAATTGAGTCTAAAATATCCTGCAGCACGAATTGTTTTTCTGATAGAGTAAAGGATAATGAGCTGCTTACTTTTACATAGGACCCTGCCAAGATGCCCATCATAAACAATCCAAGAACAGATAATGCGTCAATCATCGTTTTAATACGGCTTCCTGCTAAAATTTCTTTGGCTGCATTACGTCCCAGCCCGTAGCCCATTCTGACAAAATAATAGCCATAAAGAAATGTTACGAGCGTGAAACCAAGGAACGGAAATAATGCTCCAAGAGGACTGCCTGCCATCGCCCATGGCAAAGCGATTGCTATAAAAATATACTGGACAGTACCGGAGTCAATCGCATCTCCAATCCCTGCTAGAGCACCCATCAATCCTACTTTTGTATTGTTAATCATGTCTGGACTCGGCGCTTCTTCCTCTTTTCCTTCAGCAAGTGCTTTCGCGCGGGATTCTTCAAGGGATGCTGTAATACCAGTCAATGTACCTCCGCCCCAAATGGCTTGCGTGTTAAAAAATAATAAGTGCCTTTGGTACGCCTCACTTAAATCTTTTTTATCTTTATATAATTTTTTCAGAATTGGCGTCATTCCAAATAAAAAGGAAGGAGCCACCATTCTATCAAAGGTATGCGGGATCTCATTTGCCCACCACCATCTTGCCCAAGCCTTAAGCAAATCTTTTTTTGTAATTGGCTCAGGGTAATTCTCTGGACTTTGTTTCTTTTCTTCTGCGCTCATCAATCAACCCACCTTTTTAAGTTCTTAAGCTGCTTCCTTCCCTCTCGTGAATAATACATACAGACCAGCAAGAATAGCACCGAAAATCGCATACGTTACCGTATTAATCTGTAAGTCTTTTAAAGCAACACTCATGAAGTATGCTAGAAAAAAGAATAAAAGCAGTTCCTTTTTACCGATAACATGCATAATAACGGCAATACCCAGAGCAGCAAGACCGCCGCCAACTACTTCAAGCACGTGGATAATTGGACCATCGCTAATTGAATTAACAAAATCAGCAACAACCGGAGCTCCATAGTAAAGAGCAATAAACACTAATGGAACATAAAGAATGAAACTTATGACAATCGGGATAATGATGACAGATGTAAATATTCCTCTGTCATTTACATCTGCTGCATATTTATCTAACACCCGTAATGCAAACGTATTCAAAAAGAAGCGGAATTGATAAGCATAACTACCTAGTATTCCAACTGGAACTGCGATAGCCACTGCTTTTTCCGGTGTAAAATCCCCTAATACAGCTACTGTTACAGCAATAGCTGCCGCGATAGCAGGCTCACTTGGTAATGCACCTCCTGGCGCAACTGCGCCCATATAAACTAATTGAATTGCCGCTGTAATAATCATCGCTTCTGTTATATGTCCTGTTACAATTCCAACAACTAACCCTGTCATTAACGGGCTAAAGCGCAATGTTAAAGTTGCATAGCCTATCCCTCGGGACATAACGATTGCAACCCAAATGGCGATTATTAGTGCTTGACCAATGGATAGTGTTGCCATTTGTCTTATCACTCCCTTATATTTTTAAAAATGTTCATAATTGCACAAATTACTACAACACTGTCCTCCTTCCGCAGAAAAATATGAAATAATTATATAAAATATAAAATTACTTCCTAATCACACGGTGGCCGCCAAATTCATTACGGAGAGCAGCAACCACTTTCGCAGAAAAACTGTCCTCTTCCAGTGATCGGTTTCTCATCATAAGCGACAAAGCAATAATGGGAACAGGAACTTCTAAATCTAATGCTGTTTCAACTGTCCACTTTGCCTCACCCGATGATGCTACCATTCCACGAATTTTTTCGAGTCTGGCATCTTTTTGGAAGGCAGATTCCATTAATTCCATAAGCCAGCTCCGAATGACAGAACCATTATTCCAGACAGCAGCGATTTTAGCTAAATCAAAATCATACTGACTTTGATTCAGCACTTGAAATCCCTCACCAATTGCTTGCATAAAGCCATATTCAATTCCGTTATGAACCATTTTTAAGAAATGACCGCTGCCAGATTCTCCTGCATATAAGTAACCATCTTGAGTAGAAACACTTTTAAATATTGGTTCTATTCGTTCAAAAATTTCCTGACTGCCTCCAATCATTAAACATGCACCCTGGTTGGCGCCTAAAATTCCCCCTGATGTGCCGACATCTAAGAAATGAATGCCCTTTTCCTCAGCTAAGGCGGCACGGCGGATAGAGTCTTTATAATTTGCATTTCCTCCATCAATGACAATATCATCCGCTTTCATTTTTTCGAGCAGCTTTTCTATCACGATTTCACTTGGTTTTCCTGCTGTTACCATTACCCATACTACTCTTGGAGATTGCATATTTATAAGCATTTGATCTATACTTTCCACAATATGTATCCCATTTTCATTCGCTCTATTTCTAGCATCACTAGATTCGTCAAAACCATAGACAGAATGATGATTGTTTGCTAAGTTTAACGCAAGGTTAAATCCCATTTTTCCTAAACCAATCATTCCAATTTGCATCAAACCACTCCTTGTTTACAAACAGCTTATTCTTTGTAAATGCTTGTGACTTTGAAAAAGTATTACCATTTTTCTTTAATCTTACATTCAGATTATTTTATGCATGAATCTACTTTTTTTCGTGTACAATTGCTAGGTTAATAGATAAATGGGCATAGCTTCCCTACGCTTATCTGCTTCGCTCATCGAGCATCCTAGAAATGATGTACCAAATAAATCGGAACTTATTTATATGTCAGACAGCTCTTACAACTTTCCGGTCCATTCTAAGCTTAGTAACTACCGGAAATTTACTACTATTTTTTCACAAAGTGATATTTACTAGCTAGAACACCGGTGGGCAAATATCATTTGTTAATTCAAATTATACACGTTTTTTCGAGTGAGTCAACCGAAAATAGACGAAATTTCGTATAAATACATTTTTTCGTGTGAAGGGAGTTTAAATTAGTGAAAAAGATCGAACATATTGGGGAACGTATCAAATTATTAAGAGAAAAACACGGATTGTCGCAAGCTGCTTTTGGAAAAAGAATTGGGGTATCTTCGGGAAATGTTGGAGACTGGGAAAGTGAGAAAAAGAAATCATTACCTGGAGCTAAGGCCATTTACACCATTGCGAAGGAATTTGAGGTATCTGCTGATTGGCTGCTTGCTGGAGAGGAATTTTTAGGAGATTCATCCTTAAAAAGCGGAAATATAGTAATCCAGGATGACAAACCGTCAATCAGCACTAGTATAATAAAAGAACGAGAATCCATTAATGAACATGTAGCCAACGAAACACTAACAGAAGAAGCAAAAGAACTAGTTTCCATATTTAATGATTTAAATGAACGAGATGCTGCCGAATTATTAATGATTGCCCGAATGAAACGCGATTTTGAAAGTCGGTAACGGTCGACAATTCTTGTACTGGCATCGTTACCAAAGGGGGAATGGTTCTACCCAGTCATATCTTATGCCTATAACAGGGTAACAGTAGAACCACCCCTCCGATTCTCTTATATCCTCTCCTGCTAGATTTCAGACATTTCCTAATCCTTTGGAAAGAGGGATAAACTGTTCTATATAAATAATGGGACCTCATAGAAGCCTGTTTCTTTGAACCCACTATTCATTATAAGAGCCTATTGCCGGATATCCTTTCTATCTTCCATTGTTTTTCTTACCCTCCATGATTTGATAATCTGTGTCTCTAGGATATAGGGAGATACTTCCGTAAAGATTTTTTCTCCATTTTTAAAAATGATAGCGCTTTTAAATTTTTCATTGTGTTTTACTGGGTGTATGTGATCGATATGCTCGGTGAAGATCCATTGACAGTGAAATTGCCTAGGAGCATGGGTGGGAAATGCATATATATTTCTTGGGGGGTTAATTGGCATAGGCAGTCTTTTCTGCATTCCTAATTTATATGTAATAGAACGACGTCTTCCATCAAAATCAGAACCTCCAATTAATAGATTCTCCTTGATTATGTCAAAGGGAGTTTCTTTGACATACACAGTCCGATCTACTTCTTTTACCACTGTGCCATATTCGATTGCTTCCATGGGCATGATGGTCATCGTGCGTTCATTGGCAATATATTTATTTAAAATACACTCTTTCTTCATCTTTAACACTCCTTCTTTTTCACACACTTTTTAATCTAGTTCCTCCATCGTCTCTTTAATAAGAACTGCATCCAGCTGTAAATCAAGTACTTCACAAATTTTGTATAGGGTACTTACTTTTGGTTCCTTTTGCCCTCTTTCAATTTGACCAAGGTGGGCATAGTGTAAGCCTGTTTCATCCGCAAGCTCAAACTGAGTGAGCTTTTTCTGTAACCTCCTCTCTTTAAGTAATTTATAATCAATACAACTTTTTTCCCCTCTTGTTTTCAAATTTATCACCTCCTTTAGAACTATTATGAAGGAAATGAATAACCAGTAAAACTTCCTATAGGCAGGAATTTGTTAACATTTTGTTAATTTTTAGGAATCAACTGTAAAAACAGAAAAAAGACGGTTCGATGGAAGGTCATTGACCTCACAAGAACCGTCCCTCTGCTTCCGTTAAAAATGAAAGTATTTCGCTTGGTGGAAGGGGTTTGCTATATAAGTAGCCTTGTAGGTTAGTGCATCCTTTGCTTTTTAGGAAGTCAGACTGCTCATGGGTTTCTACTCCTTCTGCAATCACATTCATACCTAATTCCGATGCAAGGATGATAATCGCTGAAACAATGGCTGCATCTTCCTGACTAGCAGGAAGATGACTAATAAATGACTTATCAATTTTAATCGTATCTGCTTGAAACTGTTTTAAGTACATGAAGGAAGCATATCCCGTTCCAAAGTCATCAATGGAGACTTTTATGCCCATGCTCCGCAATGTAGAAACCGTATCTCGAACGAGAAATTCATGGTTAGATAACACACTTTCTGTTATTTCTATTTCTAGGTATTCAGAAGAAATCTTATATTCCATCAGTTTTTTGCTCACTAGTGCAGCGAAATCTTGTTTTAAGAGCTGTTTAATCGATACATTGATGGCGATGGGGATTTTTATATTTAACTTTTCCCATTCTTTTATTTGAGCACATGCTTCATTTAGAATCCACTCACCAAGCAGTAAAATAAAGTCACTTTCCTCCGCTAGGGAAATAAAGGCTGCAGGACTGATTACCCCTTTCTCTGGCGAAATCCACCTAATTAATGCTTCCACTCCAATAAAATTACCTGTTTCTATATTCACTTTAGGTTGGTAATAAAGAACAAACTCGTTTTCTTTCAGTGCTTTTTTTAGATTGCTCTTTAACTGAAAAGCACTGACAGCATTTTCATTCATTTTTGGATCATACAAATTAAAGGCATTGCCACCCACTTTCTTCATACTATACATAGCAATATCAGCATTCTTCTTCAGTTCCTCAAACGTTTGGCCATGTTCCCCACTAAGACTTATACCGATGCTTCCATGGGTGGAAAATTCTTGACCATCTATAATGATCGGTTCTTCAATTGCTTGGAGAATTTTAGCAGCTAATGCACGTAACATGGATTTGCTAATATAATTACTAATTAATATAACAAATTCATCCCCGCCCATTCGTGCCACCACATTCTTTTCACCAATGGCTTCTTGAATTCGTTTCCCTACTTCTTGTATTAACCTATCTCCTGATGAATGACCAAAAGTATCGTTATGTGGTTTTAAGTTATCTAAATCTAAAAACATAACTGCAAGGTGGCTCGTTTCTTGTAAGCGCTGCGAGAAGATCTCCTTTAAATACCGCAAATTCGGCAGATTTGTTAAACTATCATAATTTGCTAGATATTTAATCTTTTCTTCATGGAAATGGCGTTCCAAAGCAATTCCTGTCAAATGACTAAAATCTTTTAACATTTCAATATCAGAATCCTTTGGTTCCAATGGTTCCTTATAATAAACAGCAAATGTTCCTAATAAGGAATCTTTAGATGAGATAATGGGCAATGACCAGCAGGAACGCAATCCATTCGCGAGTGCAATTGCCCTCCAATTTGACCAAGATGGATCTGTTTCTATATCCGCTGTAATTTTAATTCCTTCGTGTATGCTGAATGGCCACAGGAGGCAAAATTCTCTCCTACAGGAAACTTATCAATTTTTTCAATGAATGTAGAATCTAGCTTTGGACCATAGCCAAAACGCAGCCAATTATGCTCTTCTTCATAATACATAATCGAACAAATTCCTTTTAAAAGTTCTTCTACGCTTTCAGTAATATATTCAATTATTTGTTCTAATGGTTCACCCACGGCAATTCTCGATAAAATAGCCTTTTGTTTCTTTTGCAGTTCCTCAATGCTTTTCTTTTCTGTTATATCTTGGGCGATTCCATGTATACCGATAACTTGATCATTTAACTTCAATGGAATCGTGGTCAATTTGATATCCCGGATTTTCCCATCTTTTCGAATGATTTGCGACTCAATCCCTTGAGTCATTCCACAACAGACCTTGTCAAAACGCAGCAGCACTTTCGGAAGTTGTTCAGGTACGATTAAATCACGGAAATTTAATCTCGTTAATTCCTCCTTTGTATACCCGCTGATTTCTTCTGCAACTTTATTAACATCTAAAAAATTGCCTTCCTTGTCCAAAGTATAGACTCCATCTGGGTCATGTAGAAATAGAGATTTATATATTTGTTCACTTTTTTCTAATTTCGTAATATCTCGTCCAAATACGATTAGATTTTGACGATTTCCAGCTGAATCAAATATCGGTACCTTAATTATCTCAAATATACGCTCTGAGTTTTGGAAAAAAAACGACCCTTTTACTTCTATCTGTTTTCCTGTCTGCCAAGCTTGGAGATCACTTTTCACAAAGCCAGGCACATACGCAGCAATATGAGGATATAGCTCTCCTAATTCCTCGTCTGTTTTCCCTTGATATTTCTCTATATTAAAAAGTTCCAATGTGTTACGATTCGCTTCTATCCAGCGGCCTTCTTTATCCTTTAAAATAATAATATCAGGACTTGCATTAATAAACGGTTCTAATTTCATAGCTTTCTCCCTATTTTTACGGTCATATACAATCCATTATATAGGTTCAGTAAAATTTGGACTATATGAATTCTCGAACAATTTATTAAGTGAAGGATGATCCATCCAAATAAAAGATTCTCATAATCAATAGGGATGTTATTCGTAGTGGTTAGTCATCGCTTTCTCTCTAGAATTCCAATATCCGCTTCAACTTCTCCTTCGCTGTTTTCCGCCACCATTTCACAGCAGAAGGCGATACTCGTTCTTTCTGTGCTATTTCTTTTACAGTTAGCTGATGAACAAAGGTGGCTATTACCCAAGTTGTCTCCCCCTCAGATAGTTCCTTGCAAAGACCTTTTATATAGTCCTCTTCTTCTCGGTATAGAATAGGACTTTCCATCAGCGCCCAAAACTCTTCACTTGGGTAATCATTCCTTTCTGCCTCTCTTGTCCGCCGCTTCAATTCATCAAGAAATCTTCCTTGCATATGTCGATATAAGTAATTGCTGTATTTACCCTTTTCCTCCTTAAACTGACTCATCGTTTCCCAAATGCTTATTAAACCAATTTGAAAAAACTCTTGCTTGTCTTTATAAATCAGCAACTTTTTTATCATATGGTGGATCATCGGAGTAAACTCCTCTACTAATTGCTCGTAATTCTTCCCTTCCACATTCGTTTCCTTCCAGAAAAGCGCCTTTCCTTTTTATTCCTAGGTACCTTTACTTTATGGAAAAATAAGGAGACTTTCGACAGAAGAAAAGATACGATAGAATACAAAAAATGCAAGTAATATTTAGAATTGACGTCTAACTTGAAGGTAGAGTGAGGGTTATTTGATAAATAGCCCTATTTTAAGAGGCTGTTATCCTTTAAATAAATCTGCCGCTGCCTCAAAATATGCTATAATTCGAAAGGGAAAATATAAATAGAGGTGACATTCATGGCCATACACGTTGTCTTGTATCAGCCAGAAATTCCGGCTAATACTGCCAATATTGCACGTACTTGTGCAGGAACAAATACAGCGCTGCATTTAATTCGACCACTTGGTTTTTCAACCGATGAAAAGATGATCAAACAAGCAGGTCTAGATTTCTGGGAGAACGTAAATATTACCTATTACGATTCATTAGACGATTTTTTTTTGAAAAATCAAGGCGAATTTTACTATATTGAAACATTCGCTGAAAAAACCTATACAGCCTATGATTTCACTGACCAATCAAAGGACTATTACTTCATATTCGGAAAAGAAACAACGGGCTTGCCAAAAGACTTACTAGAAACACACAAAGACCATTTTCTACGAATTCCAATGACCGAACACATTCGATCCCTAAACCTTTCCAATACAGCAGCAATACTAGTATTTGAAGCATTACGACAACAAGGATATTCACAAATAAAATAAGGAAGCAGAATCTCCTCTGCTTCCCTTTTTTCATTAGTTTTCTTGGAGCCTGAAATAATTACTGTAAATCAATTGAATCCATCTTGCGTATAGTCATGTTAACAATGCCAATTGCAACAATTGTTAAAGTAATAGGGATATAAATAATATTAGCCAAGGAAAAGTCCGTCCCGATCGAGGAACACATAATCATAACAATCAACAGAGAGGAACCAATTGTTGCAGGGGTTGAATAATTTCTCATCCCAAAATAGAGAGGCACAAGCGATGCACCTGCAGTTGCCACATTAAATACCAATATATTTAATAGCTCGGAACGAAATTGATTAATCGTTACATTCATTTCAATTGTTAGATGAAATACTTGATTTAGCCCGAGAAAACTCAGAATGACAAACAGATTAGAAATAATCAACGTCACGAATGTCATAATAAAAATCAAGACAATCTTTGCGCTCATTATTTTTTTCCGATCTATTGGGTAAGAAAACAAAACAAGCGCAGTTCGATTTTTGAACTCATCTATGATGACCTTCGAAATTAGCACAGAAGCAAAAACAACAAATACGCCACGAACCATTGTTCCAGCAACCATGGAATAATCCGCAAAGCTTTGAAAGGATTCCTCTCCTTCCATTATTTGCTCGAAAGTAATCATGCATAATAACCCAAGAATAACGATATTAGCAATAATAGCTCCTTTAATAAACCAACCTAATTTATGTTTTCTAAGCTCCAGCTTGATTAAATGAAACAAAATATATCCTCCTATTATCATTAAAAGTTAATTAATGATTGATTTTTTCCAATCCAACTTTCTTTATAAAATACTCTTCTAATGAGGTTTGTTTCTTTGTCATAGACTCTACATCAATATCCTCTACTATCAACGTTTTCGTTATTTGTGATGGAGTAATGGCTGTATCATAAATACGAATCACCTCATCATCGATCACTTTCAAATTATTCATATTCAATTTATTGTGTAAAACAAAAGCTGCTTTGCGCTGATTATTTGTTACTAATTCTAGATAATCTGTATTTTTCGCCTTTATAGAATCCATCGTTGCTTCTTCGATAAGTTTACCGTTTTTTATCACACCAATCGTGTCTGCAATTTGTTCAATTTCACCGATTATATGACTAGAAACCAAAATGGTCATTCCATATTCTTTATTAAGGATATTAAACAATTTTCTCATTGACTTAATCCCAGCTGGATCTAGCCCATTAATCGGCTCATCTAAAATTAATAATTCCGGCTTAGTGATAATTGCTCTGGCAACACATAAACGCTGCCTCATCCCCAAGGAAAAGTCTTTTGGTTTCATCGTTTCCACATTTTCAAGGCCAACCCACTCTAACGCTTCCTTAATTGCTTTTTTGTTATGGTAACCCATGTACTCACAATGTAGTTCTAGATTTTCTAAAGCAGTCATTTTCTCATAAAAAATCGGATACTCAATCATGCTGCCAATTCTCGTCAGGTAATCATAGGAATTCGGAAGAAGGGGCTTTCCGAAGATTGTAATACTACCTTGTGTAGGCTTAATCATATTGGTCAGCATCTTCATAATCGTAGATTTCCCTGCACCATTAGGACCAAGAAATCCATATACTTCTCCTTGTTTAATATGAAGGGAAACCTGGGATACGACTTCACGTCCTTGTATGGTTTTGGTTAAATCTTTTGTTCGTACAGCATAGTCCATCTAAATCCTCCTCATTTACTATCTGTCTTCATTTTAGCTCCTATCCCTTGCTTTTTTCTGTCTTAAATCTTACAAAAACCTTAAGATTCCTTACCCATTCATTCGCCTAAAGGTAATGTTAAATGAAGTTTTTTCATATGGAATAGAATGCACGGAAATTTCTCCGTGCATCTCTTCGACTAGCCTTTTGGTAATAGTCAGCCCTAAACCACTGCCTTGAAATGCTTTATTTCTCGAATCGTCAAGTGTAAATAGACGCTCAAAGATATTCGCTTGGTCAGCTTCGTCGATTCCCTTCCCGCGATCAAACACTTCTATATAAACCTGCTGTTCATCAAAATACAGGCTTAATCCAATTACCTTCCCATCGAGACCATAACGGAGCGCATTCGAAAGGAGGTTATGTAAAACACGATTTACAGCTTCCTCATTTCCCAGCGCAAAGACAGACTCATCAGGGATATCAATCATTGCCTCTAGCCCTTTGGCTCTTATCCAATCATGGAATGTTAAGATATTTTTCCTGCATAGTTCAGATAAATTTACTATTTCAAGGGGAATTTCTTTATCACCAGACTCAAGCTTTGCGAGATCAAAGAATGTATTCATTAATTGAATAAGCTCCATTGTTTTGTCATGCACCTGACTTAATAATTGCACTCTTTCTGTTTCTGTAATGGGAAAATCTTTCTGAAACATTTCAATATAACCGGCAATTACCGTAAGAGGTGTTTTTAAGTCATGGGAAATATTTGCAAGCATGCGCTTCATGGAATGTTCCATTTTGATAAATTCTCGGGACTTTTCGTGACGATCATCTAATACTTGATTGATGTTTATAAGGAGATCTTTTAATTGTTGATCATTTGAGACCACGAGAATTCTTTCATTCGTTTGCCTCTGCAGAATTTTTTTTAGTTTGGTTGATAAATATGCTATATGTTGATCCCGATTTTTCCTTTGTCGATATTGATACACGTTAAAAATAAGAAGAACCAAAATAATACTGATCCAGATAATCATTCAAACTCCCCTAACTTATAACCAATCCCCCATATTGTTTTGATATAAATAGGATCAGAGGGATTATCCTCAATTTTTTCGCGCAATCGTCTCATATGGACATTAATAACATTATCATCACCAAAATAATCATCGCTCCAAACAGAACGATAAATTTGTTCCTTTGTAAACACTTTCTTTTGGTTGCTAAAAAACAAAAGCAGGATTTTCCATTCTGTCGCTGTCAAATTAATTTCCAAACCATTCTTCCATACCCGATGATTTTCTTTATCTAATTCCAATTCATAGACTTTCATCCTTGATGGCTTAGATTCTTCACGACTTTTGTCAGCGTACTGTGTCGATCTTCTAATCGCTGCTTTTACTCTTGCAGCTAGTTCAATCATGGAAAATGGTTTTGTAATATAATCATCTGCACCAAACCCTAATCCTAAAGCTTTATCAATCTCTGTGTCTTTCGCTGACATGATGATAACAGGAATATAACTAGTTGTTCTGATACTTTGAAGAACATCCATCCCACTCAATTTCGGTAACATGATATCTAATAAAATCAAATCATAACGCTTTTCCTTAAACATTTGTCCTGCCGTCTTTCCATCAAAAACACATTCCACATTAAATCCTTCATTATGTAAATATCTTTTTACCATATCACTAATCGCAAGATCATCTTCCACAAGTAAAATAGTTTTTTGCACCTAGACTCCCCCTCTCTTATTTCCCTAAATATAAGAGCTAATTATTCTATAAAACATTTATTTACCTTTTATACTACTATAAGTAGTATAAATTAATAATGGCATTTATATGGAGTTTACGAAAAGTACACGTGAGAAAAGATTCCTTTTGCTTAAATTCCTATCCTATTTGGACATAAAAAAACTGCGCCTCCCGTTGTTAGATGTGTCTAACAATTGGGGCGCAGTAAAGGGACCGGGTTTAAGATATTTCAACTTTTTTTAGCCCAATCTCTTACCTTCTTCTTTCATAATGAACCTCTACAAACTGGTTGAAACATTTTGTTCCTTTTAAGATCAAGTCCACTTGATAATCAGCTTCTTTAAATAAAGGAACTCCTTCTCCAATTATCGCAGGGGCGATGGTAAGAATGAACTCATCTATTAACTTTTCTTTAAGAAAAGAGTGTAATAGTTCTCCCCCGCCAACCATCCATATATTCTTTCCCTCTTGTTTTTTTAATTTATTTGCAAACTCGATGATATCATCCTTTATAAATGTCACCTCGTCTGTATCCTTGTTTTCCTGTCTCGAAAAAACATAGCATTCCTTATTTTTATAAGAAAAATCGTTCGTATGATTGATAATCCAATCATATGTTTTTCTTCCCATTAGAATAGTATCTATCGTTTCGTAGAATGCAGAAAACCCATTATCTCCTTCTCCCTCTACTTTAAATAACCATTCTAATGATTCATCCTTCCCAGCAATATAACCATCTAGACTTGTTGCTGTAAATAATACGATATTCCGCTGTTTTTTCATATACATTCCTCCTAAAACGTTCGATGGTTATAGTATAATGTTTAATAATGACACCTTTTGTCATATATATAATTTTAGAGGTGATTGTATGCGGGCTGATCGGTTGATATCCATTTTGCTCCTGTTACAAAATAGAGGGAAAATGACAACAAAAGAATTAGCGAAGGAATTAGAAGTTACAGAAAGAACAATCCATCGGGATATGGATGCTTTAAGTACAGCAGGAATACCCATTGTAGCAGAAAGAGGGAAAATGGGGGGATGGACATTGCTTGACCAGTATCGTACGAACTTAACTGGATTAAAGTATGATGAAATGTTGTCTTTGCTTATTTCTCCTTCTGTTCAATTGCTATCCGACCTCGGATTAGCAAAAGAATGGCATGATGCCCGCCAGAAAATGGTTGCTGCACTCCCGAATACTTTTCGACAAGGTTCCCTCGATGTCTGGAACCGAATTCATATAGATACAACCGCATGGAAACAACCAGCGGAAAAACTTGTTTCCTTTAAAATAATCCAAGAAGCAATTTGGAAAGAAAAAGTACTGCATATTCAATATGAGCGAGCTGACGGAAAAGTAGTTTTTCGAATGGTCAATCCTTTAGGATTAGTAGCTAAAGGCAGTACTTGGTACTTAATTGCCTCCTCAGACGAAAAGATACGAAATTATCGAGCATCCAGACTCCTGTCCTTAGTGATGACAGAGGAAGCTTTTACTAGACCAATCGACTTCAATTTAGAGAAATATTGGCTGGAATCCACACAAACTTTTATTAGCTCTCTTCCTGAATATAAGGTAGAAGTGGAAGCAGCGCCATCGATTATTCATAGAATGAAATTCACCACACGTTTTGTGCAAATCGAAAGAATAGGAACACCAACTGCAGAGGGATGGCTCCCTGTAAGCCTGCGCAGTGATACAGAACAAGAAGCAATTGCCTATATTTTAGGCTTTGGCGATCAAATCAGAGTCATCTCCCCTTCCACGCTGAAACAGGAAATTTACCAAATGGCGAAGAAGATAGTTGATTTTTATAACCTAAGGAAGGAAAACAATGCAAAATAAAATTAAATGCAATTAAACAAAAACATGGTCAATTTTATCTTTCTGCTCCAGCATCAGTAGTCTTTAACACTCTAGGATATATTTACTAGGCAGGTGCATTTTCATCTTTTTAAGATTCGGATAATTCAAATATCAAAGTTTATGAGAAGTTGGGAAGATGATAGATATTCAAGCCTTTTATAAAAAACTCAAAATGTAATGGCAAATCTACAATACTGTTTAATTATTAAATTAACAGTATTTCACAAAAATACATTTATATTATCAGTACTTGCTAGGAAACCAACCCTATCTTTGCAAAAATTGTGATATCATATTGATAAATAGACTCAAAATGTAAGAAAAGAGGGAATTTAGTGTATTGTAGGCATTGTGGAAATCAGCTTGATACAAAAGATAAAAAGTGTCCAGCCTGTAATAAGTCAGTAAGAAGTTTTAGTACAGCTTTACACTGGATAATTAGTATTGTTATGTTTTTTAGTTGTTTATCTTTAATTGGTATATTATATATAAAAATGGGTGACCTTCGAAAGGCTTTAGATAGCCAACAACTACTTGCTTCAAAAATAGAGTCTTCTAAAGATATAAACGAGACTGTCGAAAAGGTAGTTTCTAAACCAGAAGAAGAAAAGGTAGTATCCGAACCAGCAGAGATGCCGGCAAAAGAAAAGAAAACTGTTTCAAAGACAGAATCAGCATTACCTACAGCCCAAAAAGAAGCAGAAAAAATTATTTACAAGCAAGTAGAAGTTCCGATAAAAGAAAAGAAAACTGCTCCAAAAGAGGAATCTACTATACTAAAAATAGAGAAAGAAAAAATTACCTACAAGCAAATAGAAGTTCCGATAGAAGAAAGGAAAGATACAACAGCTTTAATAAAGTCTGCACAAGAAAAGGTGTTTACTATTTTTACTAACGCTGGGCAAGGTTCTGGATTTTTGATTAATAATAATGGTGATGTCCTAACAAATGCTCATGTAGTGGAAGGCTCCACTTCAGTTGAGGTAAAAGGGAAAGATGGAAAGAGATATTCTGGTACCGTTATCGGTTATAGTAACAATTCAGATGTGGCAGTTATTCGTGCGCCTGATTTAGCTGGTCAGGAGCCATTGGAGCTGGAATCAACAAGCCCTGCAGAAATAGGTGCCGAAGTAATGACACTCGGAAGCCCTCAAGGCTATGAAAATACAGTCACTTTAGGCAATATTAGTGGAATCGGGCGGACCTTTGTTATTGATCAATTCGAATATGAAGAGGTGTATCAAATTTCTGCCCCAATTGCTCCAGGAAGTAGTGGTGGTCCTCTTGTAGATAAATCAACAGGTAAGGTAATTGCCATAAACTCAGCAGTAGATACCAGAGATGCAAACATTGGCTTCAGTATACCCCTCTATAAAATATATGATTTAATCTCTTCATGGATTTCTAATCCTATGAGCGAAAAAGAAATAGCATCCTATTTTTACAATGATGATGGTGACTTTATCTATCAAAACCTCTTTTCAAACCATGGGTACTTTGATAGAGGCAGCTATAAAGATGAATACCATGAGTACGCTGAAGTACCAAAAGAATGGTACGATAACTTAGAGGAAGATACTAATACTGCTCAGGAATAAAAAGACTAGAGAGGAACGGTGCTACCGCTTCCTCTCTAGTATTAGATAAAAAGTAATTACTCCAAAGTAATATCCGGTCTCCTTTGTAAGTAATTTCATTCGTATATTTTTAGAATTTCTCACATTCCAGTTTAGTGTTTAGTGGCTCTTTTTTATTCAAAGAAAGTACTAGCCTTAAAATGCAACTGTTTAAGTCATTCAAATTTTTGATTTAGTCTCATTGATGTCGCGTTTTAAGTATGTTTTAAATAAGGATTATTCATTATGAGAAATGCTCCGAAAGCTAGTGTGTTATTCCATTTTCCAAGACTATTGTGCTTATAAAGATGAAATAAGGAGTTAATCCCACAGATACCACAGCTTGGTATAGAAACAAATCTAGTATTGGGTGTAAACTAATCAAATTCTATATTAAAATTTAACCTCATATAGTCAGGTGAAAGGATCGGGACCATCTTATCATAAAGTTTTTGGTTAGCATAAACCTCAAAGCCCCTTTTTCTAGACTTTAAAAAGAAGATAGCCTATTCTAAAATGTACTCTTTTTATTTCTTAATAGAGTTGAAAATTTACTGCTCATTTCTTCTGAAATTGTATAAATAGTATGAGAATTATCATCCATTTTCATTAATGCACTTTTTTCATTTTCTCCACCTAACCATAGATATAAACTTTCCGTTTTTTTGTTTTTATATTCAATATCTATATTAAAATTAGGATTAGACATATTTACAATCCTATTCTCTTTTACAGCATTTAATGCAATACCTCTTAAAAATTCAATCGAATCCTTATCAGCAAAAACATAGTCATTATTGCCTTTTATTTCTGAGATGCTAATTTTGACTATTTCTCCGTCATACTTAATATTATTGTTTAATGAATATGTTTCTTCTTGTGATTGACAACCTAAGAAAAAAATAGAGATAAAAGCTAGTGGTAAAATAAGTACAAAGATTCTTTTCATTACATAAGCTCCCTTGGTAAATAAATTGTTATTCTATAACAGACGGAATAAATTATAGAAATGTTTCTATTTATTAAGGAAATTTATTTTACCTTCTTTATTTATTATCTTTTGAATTTGCCAAATACCTCTTGATTGTTCATGATATCTCAAAATACTTCTCGAATAATCCATCCACTTAATGGAATCTTCTTGAACTTTTCATCTAACTCTATTAACCTCTCTTCTTCTATTCCTCGAATCAAGCTCTCACTCCCTGCCATCATATTTTCTCTATTTATATCAAAAAATAAGGAGCAAAAACTAAAAGTACAGAATCACTCCTTAAAATAGTTAGGACATCTTTAAATTCAAAAAAGCCTATCTTCCTTTAGGTTAGAAAGATAGACTTTTACTGATCAGCTATTGCTAATCTTTATATTTTCCCACTCAATTTTTTGCTTTCTAATTTCATATGGAATTTCGGATCTTTTGGTGTACTTGGATTAATTCCTTTTAAAGCAGGGACTATTGCACATATTAACTGTACTGCTATTGGATACACAAATGAATGATACAAATAATTATCTCCATTTTCTATCACCAAATTCTTATCCTCAAAACCATCTACCTTACTGCCAATGATATAGATATTATCTGTCCAGTCTGATAGAACGCTAATTAATTTATTTACTCTCGGCTCTTCTCCTGTATGCAAGAATATAATCGTAGAATCTTCATTAATTGCGTTATAGATTCCATGAATAAATTCTTCAAATTCATAACCAGTTACAGGAATACGCATCGTCTCTAATAATTTCAAAGCACCTTCTAAAGTATCCCCATATAATTCATTGGTGCCGACAATTCTTATTTCTTTTGCATTTTTTAGTTTTTCACTATTCTTTCGCACCCATTCTTCCGCAGAATAGTAAATATCTAGAAAGGCATCGCTTGTTTTATTTAATATTTCTATCACTTGCTTCGTTTCCTCACTACTCAATTTCCCATTTTCTTCTCCAATATAAAGAGCTAAAAGAAGCAAATTTAATTTTGTGCAATAAAATCCTTTTGTTTTTGCACCTGCTTTCTCTTCCCCACATTGAACAGTCAGTACATAATCGGCAATTTCATCAATTAGTGCATTATCTGTTCCCGCCATGGATGCTATGATACATCCTGACTCTTTGGCTAATTTCATAGAATTGTAGGTAGAATAACTACTTCCCCCTTGCGAGATTCCAATAAAGAGAGTATTTTTTGTGTCCTTTGTTAATAATTCCTTTGTAATTTGAAAAGGATAATAAGCTTCTACAGATAATCCAGTTAACTCACGCATTTTTTGTTGAACTTGCGCCCCTGAATGATAACTAGTTCCAGATCCTGTAATAATAATTCTATTAATCTCCTCTTTTTTAACAGTAGAAAACAGCTCACTTGATAGTGCAATTATTTCCTTCATTTTTGCTGGAGTTTCTTTTAAATAATCTGTAATATTCATTAATAATCTCTCCTTTATAATATTCCAATCCAATGTATAATTATTCCAATAAAAATAGTCGCAATTGTCATCTTAGATATGCTTACTTTTTTTCTAATCATCCAAAATACAACAAATGTTACTAATATTGGCAAAAGATTAGGCAAAATTTGATTCAATATGTCTTGAATTACTACTTCTGCTCCATTTACGCTAAATTTCAATGGTGTGGTGATATTTAACATAGTTGCTACCATTGCTCCCACTACAAGTAAACCAACTGTAGTAGCCATTGCCATAATTTTGTCCATCAGGCCTTCTTTTTGTATTCTTTCCAATGAATTCACACCAACAGAATAACCAAACTTTAATCCAAAAATTCTTACTAATAAATTGGGAACATTATAAAGCAGCAAAAACAGGATTGGACCAATCAGATTGCCATGCTCTGCAAAGGATATACCAATACCCGCAGCAATTATCCTCAATGTTCCCCAAAATAATGAATCTCCAATACCAGCTAACGGTCCCATAAGCGCTGTTTTTACCGCATTAATGGAACCAGTGTCAAAATCTTCATTATTTGCATTTTGTTCCTCCATCGCTGCACTAATTCCGGCAATAGTAGGAGAAACAACTGGTGTTGTATTAAAAATTTCCAAATGTCTTTTTAAAGCCTGTGCCTGTTCTTCTTCCTTTTCATATAATCTCTTGATTACCGGGATCATCGTATAACAAAAGCCGAGATTCTGCATTCTCTCATAGTTAAAGGCACCCTGCAGAGCAAATGACCGCCAAAAAACGCTTTGCAAGTCCTTTTTACTAAGCTTCTTCCCCTCACTCAAAGTTAATCTCTCCCTCCGTTAAATTATTACTTTCGTCCTTCTTCTTTCCAGCATCGTTATTATCAATGAAAAAGTTTAATAGAATTGCTAAACATACACCCATTAACGCTATTGCCATAACATCAAGTTCTAGATAGGATGCCGCTAAGAAACCAATAAAGAAAAATACGGCCATTTTTTTAGAAAACAGCATATCCATCAAGAGAGCAAATCCAATGGCTGGCAGCAGGTTTCCGGCAATAGTCATTCCCTCTAAAATCACTTTTGGAACTGAATTAATTAGATACGTAACTTTATCTGCCCCAAATAAAATTGCTAAAAAGGTTGGAACAAACACACTTAGGAAAAATAAAGAGATAGGTATCCACATCATGAGGGTAACTTTTTTAAAATCAGCTTTTTGCGCGTAATGATCAGCTTTATGTACAAAATAAGTATTAATTACCCTTACAAGTACACCTAGTGATTGAGCTAAAACTGCAATAGGAACTGCAAGTGCCAAGGCAACTTCTGGACCCTTTCCAGAAATTATCGCAAAAGCAGTACCCAAGACTCCTCCTGTCACAACATCGGGTGGTGTAGATGAACCGATGCCAGCAATCCCCATCCAGATTAATTCTAGTTGCGCACCAATAATAATCCCCGTCTTAAAATCACCAAGAACTAATCCAACCAATGCACCTAATACCAAAGGGCGTTCTAACATCAAGACTCCGAATAATCTGCTATCCAATATTCCTATACCGGCTATTAACCCCAATAATATTGCCTCATATAACAAAAATCTCGCCTCCCCTTATTCTTACTACCATTTTCTTAGATATGATGACGACCATTGTTCGTAGATCTTGATGAAATATTTTTTTATTTTAGTAAATCACTGAATGATTGTTTTTTATCTCTTGGCAATATTCTGAAATCTAAATTTATACCTAGCTGCTCTATTTGTTTCAGGTTATTGATATCTTTTTCGCTGACTGCAACTAAATCAGTCAATTTTTTCTTCCCTTCTTCGTATCTTAGCCCCCCAATATTTATCTCACTTATAGCACCTTGGGAGTTCTTAGCAACTTCTAGAGCATCATCTGTATTTCTTACCAGAACTAATACATTACTTTTTTTCGCTTCAGCAAATTTACTAATTATTTCTCCAGATTCTGCAACTCCTCTAATATATAATTTCACATTATTAGGTTTAGCCAAATCGAGAGCCATTGCTTTTACTTTGTCATTTTTCGCTTCGTCATTTACCACAAGAATAACATTTGCACCAACAGAAGGTGACCATCCAAAAGCAACTTGCCCATGGAGAAGACGATCATCAATCCTGAATAAAGAAATCATTTTCACACCACTCCTTTTACTAATTCATTGATGTATTTAATCCCATTTCTTCCTTCTTTAATAGATTCAGTTAATATCGCTTCCAATGAATCTTCGTTATATGAAGTCATAATGGTAGTCAAAATCATAGGAAGATTCACACCCGAAACTAAATGAAATGTTTCATTTTCTGGTAAACTCAATAATATTTCAGAACAAATATTATTGACACTTCCCCCATACACATCTGTGAAAATAACAAGATCTGTTAAAGTATCGCTATAAATTAACTCTGTTAATTCCTTCTTTCCTACTTCTCCTGATTTTGATTTTGTCATACAAAAATAACTCATTTGGTGGTTTGTACCTATAATTAATTCAGCAGTCTCGATTAATGACTTGGCTAACTCACCATGTGTTGCAATAATGATTCTCACTATTCATCCCTCCATAAGATGGCTTTTTGTGTTACTGATTTTCTATCTGTTTAAACATAAACGCTATCGCACCAAGTGCTCCAGCATCCCCTCCAAGCCTAGCCAGACTTATTTCTGTTTTTATTGGAGTAAGGTTTGTAACTAATTCACTTATTTGATTGATTACTATATCCATCGATTCGGAAACATCTCCACCAATAATAACTCTTTCAGGATTTATTAGATTTGTTGCATTAGCGATAAAAACAGATAGTTCAATAACAAAACTATCTACGATAGAAATCACTTGTTCCTCTCCATGGGAATACTTTTGAAACAAAACTTCAGGGGAATAACCTGACTCTGCCAATGCAACTCCAGATACTTTTGATTCGAATACACCTGGTTTTCCCATCAGGTTAAACTTGCCATTTTCAAAATCACTCCGGCTTATTTGATAGGCAATCTCACCTGCTTGGTAATCATGACCATAAACTAGATTCCCTTCGTTAATAACTGCGCTTCCAACACTCTGCCCTATTTCAATGAATAAGAGATTTTTAATCCCTGAAGGATCCAGCCACATTTCGCCTAGACCTGCACAATTGACATCATTGTTTATGAAAGTGGGAAAAGGAAAATGCGGTTTGAAAATTTCATGAAGGTTAAGATTAGTCCAATTTAAAGCTTTTGCCCGAAATACTATTTCTGAATTAGCTCTACCAGGCACCCCTATGCCCATCCCTAGAATTTTTTCCTCTGGTATAGCAGATTCTTTTATGCTCTGTTTGACAATACTGATAATTTCTTCTACTTGATTCGTTAGCTTCACCTTTTTTTTAAAGATTATCTTTCCAACTAAATTGGTAATAATGATCAAAATTCTTACTCTATCAATGTCTAACCCAATACCATAGGCTGAATCCGTGTTGTATCCTAACATTAATGCAGGTCTCCCACCACCTTTTACTGGACTTTGTTCTCCCATCTCAATTACTAACTTTTTTTCTAACAATTCTTCCACAATAGATGAAACCGTTGACTTACTTAGTGATAATTTCTTCGCAATTTGAGCTCTGCTAATTAACTTTTCTGTTTTAATTTCTTCCAATATCAATGACCGATTAATTTTTTTTATCAAGTCATGATGTGCTGCAACTTTGTTTTTCATAATGCTTTATCCTATCTCCAATACTAGTTTGTAAATCCTTAAAAATTTCTATTATTTCTTACACTTTAATTAGTTTTGTTACTGGACTAATTATTTGTATTATCGCATGAGTTTTCTGACATTTCAATATTTTTTTTAAAAAATTCTGATCATTCTACGAATTTTATTAGTATTTTTTAATTGCGGGGGAAGATATCAGGGAACTTAAGGGATATATCAGCTAAAACGAGGAGGATATCAGCCAATGTAAGGGATATATCAGCCAAAACGAAGAGCATATCAGCCAAAGTAAAGGGTATATCAGCCAAAACGGGGAGCATATCAGCCAAAGTAGGGATATATCAGCCAAAACGGGGAGCATATCAGCCAATGTAAAGGGTATATCAGCCAAATGGGAGAAGAAAATTTATTTTGAAGATTCCTTTACTGAATTATCTTTGTTTATACTAAAATAGGGCTCTCTCATACAGTAGAGAGAAGCCCTGTTAAAAGTTAATAAAAGAGACTTTCTTATAGAGTTAAAAATTCCATTTTCATGCCAATGATTAGCTGCCTCGTTTCTTACTCCTCTTTCATATTTAAAGTTAGTAACGGGATTCTTTTTTCATATTTTTTTACTAATGCTTCATTATGGTCGTCAGATCCTTCTATATTTCCACTTAAGAAAACTGGTGGTTCAAAATCATGATCTGCCATGATTTTAATTGCCTCTGCGAAGATACTATTAAGAATAGTCGCACCAATAACAGTAGAAGTCGGGGCAAATGGTACCTTCACCTTATCGTAGCTTAAGATTGCATCTCCTTTAGCAGAATGATTATTTATCACTAAATCGACTGAATTAAAAAGATGGCTGCCGCTTTTATGACGAGAAGGCTGGCTTTGGGAATATTCTAATGAAGTTATCCCAATGACAAAAGCGCCTTTTTCTTTCGCATATTGCGCTACATCTACAGGGACAGGATTTCGCCCAGATGTGGATAACACAAAAACGATATCATTTGGCTTAATCTCATATTCCTCTATAAAGTTTTGTGCATAATCATTTTTGCGCTCCAGCTGGGAAGAACGCATTGCCCCTTCGTGAAGCATTAGCGGTTCGAATAAGATTGGTTTTAGGGGTACCAATCCACCAGCGCGGTAAAAAACCTCTTCTGTTAAGATATGCGAGTGGCCACATCCAAACAATTGAATAATACCATCATTTTCAATGCTGTCTGCGACTTTCTCCGCAGCCAATTGCAATTGCGCTTTTTCCTTTTCTAAAACGAGCTGCAGTAGATTGCTTACTTTTTCAAAATAGTTCGTTAGCATAAGTTAAGCCCCCAGTTTATTTAGTATTTGTGCAACTTCCGTCGGAATGGTTTTCCCTGTTGCTTGGTCAATTGTGGAACCAAATATATGCGGCATAAAAAATTCTATTTCTATTTTCTTTACTGCATCAATGATTGTCTTTATATTGAACGCACTTATACCACCTGCAGGTTCAATACCACGAATTCCTTTTTGTGCAGCAACTTTTGTTAAATAGACAAGCTCCTCTAAATGAACTTCGCCGGATAGAGGCATAAATTTAATGGACTCCACTCCTAATACGAGCGCAATTTCTACGAATTCCTCTACTTTTACTTCCATACCTGAAGCTAATTTCACAGTTCCAACGGTTCCACTTGGTTTTACCAATGCATTAACAAGCTGAGGAGATGCTCCTTTTCCTTCTAGAAATCCTTTTGCATAGATGGCACTTTCAAATGGCTGATTAATATGTCCTGGATTAGAAATAGCGGCTATGTCGAGAACTCGTTTTGCATACACAGGATCTCCGCCACCGCCAAGACCGATAGAGACGATATCAACTACTTCCTTCAATTCTTTAACCTTACTAGCCCCTTCTTGCTTATTGGAAAAATCGGACGCTACGATTCCTGGAACAACAAAGCCTTTTCCAGCTTCCATGATATCCTGTACATTTTCTTTATCCTTTGCTAGAAAGTTGAATAAAACAAAATCAAAAAGCTTTTCTTTTAACATGTTAGCGGCCCTCTTTCATTTTTTCAATAATTTGTACCATGTTTTGAAGAGCAACTTTGATTATTTTTTCCCCTTTATCTGGACGGGCTAATGTTGCATCACTTAAAATGGCTGTTTCGGTGAATTCTTCCCAAGGTGTTGGTGTCACATCGGCAATCATTGGAATGGTTGGCATATCATTTAATGCTTTCTCCATCGCAACAAACTCTGGAGCTAGATATAACATGTAGGATGTTTCTATTTCATCTGCGTGAAAGTATGTGCCATGGCTTGCTGGCGTTTCTCTAACTTCAGCAATAACTTTGCTTGTACCAGGATAAAATAGGTAGAGTACGATTAACTCTGGGTAAATTTCATAAAGCTTTCGTGCTGCTTCTTTCATGGCAAAAGCATTTCCTAAATGTCCATTAACCATGGCGAAAATTTGGAAGCCCTGACGGTATAAACTTTCTCCGATATCGAATAACATACTAATTAACGATTCATTCGATACATTGATGCTGCCAGGGAAGTTCTTTAAACTCCAAACCTGTCCATAAGGTAACGTCGGTAAAACAAATCCATTAACTTGTTCGGCGAGCTTCGCACTTAACCGTTCCGCTAAAAGATTATCTGTCCCTAATGGTAAATGCGGGCCGTGAGCCTCTACAGCTCCGATTGGTAAGATAGCGACCTTTTTATCGATTATTTTTCCTTTCACCTCAAAGGAGTTTTCGTATTGGAATTGCATGCTTACACCTCGCTCATTATTTTTTAAATGTAAAGCATCTTGCTGGGTTTTCTACAAAGAATTTATGAACCAGCTGCTCCCCATCAAAGCCTTTTTGATTTGCTTCCTCAATGAATCTAGGAACCCACTTGGCAATAATGTATTCGAGACCTAAGCCGTAATCATAATGTTTATAATAGCTTTTACGAGCTGTATCACCCGAAATAAGGATTTGATTTTCATAGCCCTTTTCTACTAAATGTAGAATGCATTCAATTCTTAGCGACTCTGGTGCGTATTTGATTTTCGCTATGCCGTCAAAACTTAAGAGTGCCCCTGTTTTCGCTATTTTTTCATGATAAGATGGATCTGGATTACGATCCATATGTCCTAGACTTAAGAATTCAAGATTCACATTTTCTGATTTTAATAGTTCGATTTGCTCTAATGCCATCGTGCCAACTTCAGTATGGGAATGGATTGGAGCTTTTGTTTCATGATGTGCTCTTGCTACTGCACGTAAAGTCTTCTCTTCTAAGGGCGTAATTCGGTTATAGCCTGTTCCGAATTTCACTTGTCCTGCTTTAAACGGCGTGCCTTCCAGTCCTTCTTCCACTTCTCTAATGACAAACTCCGTTAGTTTATTAATACTTGTTTGATCAATCCATTCCGCATAAGTATCGTAATTTCCAATAAGCGGTTTAAGCTCGTCTTTAATCTTTCCATCCCAAAGAAAGCTCTTGTTAAAACCAGCTGTACCGATAATGTGGAGATCCAGCTCATCCGATATTTCCTTTACCGCTTGCACATCGCGGCCATAATCAACGGCTGTAGCATCAACAATTGCTTGGCCTCCATGGCGTTTGAAATCAGCCACATCCTTTTTAGACTTTTCCTTATCATCTAATAGTAAATCATCCGCATCTCTTTCAGCCCAATAGGCTGGACGGCAAACAATATGTTCATGTGAATAAGTAAAACCTAACTCTTTATGTTGAATATCTCCTCTTAATGTCCGAATAAAGCTCATTTTCATTTACCTCCTGATCGATTAAGTGAAAAACCGACATATGAATCAATGTCGGATTATATAATTGTTATTTAATTAAAGAGCATCCCGATCAATCTGAATAATGGTCCTAAGATGAACATATCAGAATCCGCAGCCCACATGGCGGTGTCTGGAATCGTCGAGGCAATCAGCGTTTTAACCATTAGATATTGTCCCCATGCGACAACGGTTGCTGTTATGAAGCCACCCATTAGAGCGCCGCGGACGCCGCCAGTTGCATTCCCAAAAACACCAGCAGTTGCTCCATGAAAGAATAGTACAATCATTGTTGGCACAAACACATACCCTACTGTTTGCCCTAAAATAATTAGCCAGATGATACCGCCAGCAAATGCGCCAAGGAATCCAAGAATAACGGCATTTGGAGCATAAGTGAATACGATAGGTGCATCTAATGCAGGTCTTGCACCAGGAACTAGTTTCGTAGCGATTCCGTTGAAGGCAGGAACAATCTCACCAATAAACATTTTCACCCCGAAAAGGACAACAGCAATACCAGCTGCAAAGGTAAAGGATTGAATAATGGCATACATGATAAAATTCTGATCGCCAGCTTGAGCAACTAAAGCATCTGCAGCAGGTGTATCTTTTAAAGAAAGAATAACAGCACCTATTACGAAGAGAATACTCATTGTCAGGGCAGTAATAACATTGGAGTCTCTAAGAAATTCAAGACCTTTCGGCAATTTGATTTTTTCCGCATCATTCTCTTTATTCCCAAACCATTTTCCAAACCAAGATGCAAGTAATGCAACGAGCGCAGAAGTGTGTCCTAGCGCTATTTGGTCATGGCCAGTAATTTTCCGCATATACGGCTGGACGATAGCTGGTTGGAAGGTCCAATAAATCCCCATAAATACGGATAATATAAGAACTAAAGCTGCGAATGGGATATTTGTTGTTGTATCGATAAGGACACCTGCAAATATCATGGTTGTCCAGAACATCATATGCCCTGTTAAGTAGATATATTTAAAGCGAGTGAATCTTGCTAATAACACGTTAATAACAAACCCGATAAACATCGCTAATGTAACTGCTGAGCCATATTTCGCATTGAAGGCTTCTTGTCCCATAAAAGCACTAAATTCTGCTCCTTCAATCCCAAATACTTCGCTCCACATCGGTTCAAATACTCCAAGGGAACCAGTAATAACACCTGCACCAGCATTAATGATTAAGAAACCAATCATTGCTTTAAATGTGCCGCTGATGATTTGGCTTGTATTCTTTTTCTGTAAGATTAAACCAAGCAACACAATAAAGCCTAATAAAATTGCCGGTATTCCGAAGAAGTTAGATGCTAGCCATTGAATGACCTCCATTGTTTGTTCCTCCTCTATTATTTAGGATTTATTAAACGATATTTGCTTCAAGAGCTGTTTTAATTTCATTTGTATCAAAGTAATTATTAACGATAATGATTTTGGAGGAATGTCCTGCTAATGACTGGGATAATTCATTACTTGTAATGATAAAGTCAGGACGTTCGGCAGAAGCACTGGAAACGTCTGTGTTTTCTACATCTGCGTCTATCCCCATTTGGCGCAGTACATTTTCTACATTAATTCGTAAAATCAAGCTTGTTCCTTGTCCTAATCCACATACGCATAAAATTTTCATTAGATTTGTCCTCCTATTAATGGTTTAATCTCTTCATAGCTTTGTGCATTCAGTAGTTTTTCTACATTTTCTTGATTTGATAGCAGTGCCGTTAATTTTTGCAGCACGGTAACATGCTCTGTACTAGAGGAAGCGCCTAAAGCGAATACTAACCTCACTGGGTCATTAGAAGAATGACCAAATTTAACTGGTGTCTTTAGTCTGACAAATGATACACATGCCTCTTTCACGCCGTCTTCTGGTCTTGCATGAGGGAGCGCTATATTTGGCGCAAGGACAAAATAAGGACCATTTGTTTGAAAAGAACGCACCATAGCATGTACATAAGTTTCTTCAACAAGTTTACTATTCATTAGAAGCTTCCCCGTGCTAATAATAGCCTCTTCCGGTGATGCAGCTTCTACATCTAAAGCAATTAGAGATTCCTCCAAAAATTTCATGTATCACACCTCCATGTTAGTTAACCAATTGCTGATCAATTAAGGATTGTTTCATATATTGATAGATATCCTGTGCTGTTTGAAGTTTGATTAATCTGTTCACTGTGTCTTTTTTGGAAAATAATCCTGTTAATTGGGATAAAGCCCTGAGATGTGATTCTTGATCCAAAGGAGCTAATGTAATGATTAAGGAAACATCATGCTTTTCATCATTTGAAAATGAAACGGCTTCTTCAAGTTTCAATAGACTGATGCCTAGTTTCTTGACGCCATCTTCTGGTTTAGCATGAGGAATCGCTACCTTCGGTGAAATAACAATATAAGGTCCATACTTTTCAATTTTTGAAATCATCGCATCTCGATATGCTTCCGTAATATATTCACCTTCTATCAGGGAACGAGCCGCTAATTTAATAGCTGATTTCCAATTTGGAACATTTAAAGTTGTCTGGATATGTTCTTCTTTTAAAATATCAAGTAAGTTTGGTTTATAGGCTTCGGTTATTGTCATTTCTGGACTATTTAAATATTGTCTTAATTCCTTCATCAACTCGTCTTTTTGATGTATCGTTGCATATCGTTCCACCACATCGATAATTCGATTTGTGGCAAGATGCTGCTTTTGCGTGCTATTAAAGATAACGTTTACTTTTTTTAATAAGCTTTCCTTTTCAGCATCCGATAGAATAGGACTAACGATAAAAACTGGTGTATCCTTTTTCTGAATCGCTGTTGTGGAAAAGACAAGATCAACATGATAGTTCTTCTTCTCATAATCTCTAACGGAAATAGAATCAGTAATATCAATTGTTGAGAATAACCCTTCTAATTGCTGTTTTAATATTTGAGAGGTGCCAATCCCATTTGCACACACGACTAATGCCTTTTTCCTAGTAATTAGTGTTGTCCCAGCTCTCCTTAAGCACCCTCCAAAGTGAAAAGAAATATAAGCGATTTCATTTTCTGGCAGCTGCTTCCCAATCAGCTTTTCGAAGGGCTCAATCACCTTCTGCGTGAGGAAGTATACCTCTTCAAATTGGGATTTAACAGCGTCAACAATATTTTTTTCGACATCAAGTCCATATTTGACCCGATAAAAAGCAGGTTTTAAATGGAGAACGAGATTTTTCACCAGGGTTTCCTGATCATCAAATAAGGTACAAGCAAGGATTTGAAATTGATTCGTCATTATTTTGGCAATCTTCATTAACTCTTCTGAAAGGATATTGTCATTTAAATCTTCTTCCGAGTAATTAACACGTGCCCCTAATAAGTAAGTAGTTAAATAAATCTGTTCATCTTCAAGAAAGGTTGTTTGAAATATACGTTCGAGTTCCCTGCAAATTTGTTTTGCAACCAAAAATGCTTTCGTGTTCCGTAATACTTCCTTTTCCACTACATCCATTTTTATATATTTTGCTTGCGTTATTCTCATGCTAAATAGCATAAATCGCAAACTTAAGCTGTAAAGCATATTATCGGTAAACTTAATATTTAATTCTTTTTCGCTTTGGAACAGTAAATGATAAACTTGTTTCAGCAATGCTAAAAGTTGCTCACTGTTTTTGGCGTCGCTAAGTTGAATTTGCAGAGCAGCTACTAATGAATGCTGATTTTGGACGGGGATGGCAATCGATAAATAATACCCAATTGCTCTCCGAACTTCCGTTTCATCCCCTGATATGGTGTATCCTTGCTTCCGTTCAAAATCCAAATGAAGATGAAAAGAGCAAATATCCATTTTTAAAGATTTAATATCTTCAATAGTAGTCGTTCTACTAACTCTAGTTTTTTCCATTAGGTCTTCCAGAAAATATCGTTTTCCGCCCATTAAGATATAAATAGCAATCCATGCCTTGCGTTCATCTTGTGAGTATTCATAATGCCAGGCTTGGACTTTCTGTATGTTGGTTGGAATAAGCTTTTTCACTTTATCTGGAAGAATAAATCCCGCACTCCGCACTTTTTCCACCTTGTCGATTCCAAGGCTATCGAGCCAGTCATTGATTTTCTCTATATCATAATAGATGGTTCGGCGGGAAACATTTAATTTCTCTGTTAATTCTTCCACAGACATATATGAGTCTGCATGGATGAGTTGCATTAATATCGCAGTACTGCGTTTATCTAATGACATGTCATATTCCTCCTCGCACTTAAGTAATGTGCAAAAAGATAAAGGGCAATTGCTTAGCTTGATTCTACCCCCTATCTGTCTATATGGAAAGACCGATTATAATCAACAGCTTTTGTGCAAAATCGTACTCGTTAATCAGCATGATTCGAAAACAAATTTTATTATCTGTATATACGCTCTTCCCCGTTCCCCAAAGGATACAACCGATATTCCCATCTATGTGTACATTCCTCCAGCATATAATAGCCGTTCTCCTCATTCCTCACTATCCGGGAACATTGCTGTCTTGGAATCGTTCCTGACTCCTTGTCGTTTTCAACTTCTATCCAGCTTTCATTCGCTGATTTATCATAACGAACCTCTAGGCGATTACCATTAATCTCTATTGCTTGCCCATCCTCTTTCTTCTCCGCCATTTTCATAAAAATGTCAATCCTTTCCGTCATTTCTGACGAAAAGGATTGGTTTTCTTCCTTCTTATTTTGGATAGCATTATTACGAGTAGAAGTGGGATTTAAATACACATCCTTTTCTCCCTCTAGCGTTGGAAAACGAACCACATCCTTTGTAATCCATTGGGCGTTTTCCCACCCTATGGCACTTTCATCTCCCCCATCACCCATATCGGAAGAACGAACCATTACTCTAATGGGTTGGCCATCAAGATGCTTGCCGATAAGTCCGAACTTTGTTTTGTAGAATTCATAATAATAAGTGGTTTCACCAAGGGTAAAATTCCGATGTTCAATCACTAACGACTGCCTGTTATCCGGAGAATCAATGGTCGTATAATTATTTTCCAAAAGGGAAACCATGAGCGCGTGTAAAAGCAAAATAGGAATACTGAGCATTAAACCAATTATCACCCAAAAGGAACGAATGCGTGCAGAACGAAATCCCATAATAGATAAAATCAAAATGTTAAGGATAAGCGGAAGGATATAACCAGTTGGCAGCAGGAAGATAAAATAATAGCCTGAAAAGTGCATGATGAGTAGTACTATATCCATTACGGCTAGTAAAGCCAGGGGCCATTTTGTTTTTGTCATTGTATCATCTCTTTTCTATAAATATATAGAATTTCTATGTAGATACTATATTTATACCTTATTAATTAAATAAAAACAACGACATTCACTAATTAAGCTGCTTTACAAGTAAAATTTATCCCCATCTAATTTAGACGGGGATGCCTTTATCTTTTTCTCAAAATAGACTCTATTCACTCTTCTCTTCCCCAAAAAACTGTAAACACATTAACAAACTTCAACTCTCCTCACCAAACGGACAATTCTCTACCAAAATAGACCCAGTCGGACACCCATCAAGTGCATCGAATAAATCATCATATAATTCATCTGCTAACGCTACTGTTCCTGTATTATGATCTATCATCACCTCTGATAATCCTTCCTCATCGTAATCAAAAATCTCTGGGGCCGCTGCTCCACATGCTCCGCACGCAATACATGTATCCTTATCAACCATTACATATTTAGCCATTCTTATCCCCCTTCCCTCCATTTCTAGCTCGAGCTTCCTCTCCTAATCTTTTCATTTCCAGCTAGTTCTCTCCGGCACAGTCTCTACCACTAACGCTCCTTTCCTAAATAAATACCTACATTTTGGTTGCTTAAAGAAAATCTCATATACATCTTTTACTGAAAAGCAGACAAAATTCGCTTCTTTTCCTACTTCAATCCCATACTTATCCTTTATAGAGTAAGCTCGTGCTCCATTAACCGTAATCATGTTCACTATTTGCTTCAGCTCCTCTCTTCCAGTCATATGTGCTAAATGAAGAGCCATGTGGGCCGCTTGAAGGATATTGCCATTTCCAAATGGGTAAAAGGGAGTTTGGATATCATCATGGGCAATGCATACATTTACACCCTGTTCCGCTAACTCTTTCAAACGTGTAATACCTCTCCCCTTTGGATGAGCATCTGCTCTCCCTTGCATCGTAGTGTTAACTAATGGGCAGCAGACAATTGTAACTTGAGCCTTTTTCACTAATGACATGACTTTGTTGGCATAGGCATCTGAATAATAAAGCATGGCATTAGCGTGGCTAGCGGTTACCTTTCCCTCCATTTTCTCCTGCATTGTCAGGCTTGCGACAACTTCAAGGAAACGAGAATGTTCATCATCGACTTCATCACAAAAAATATGAATTTCTTTTTCATATTTTTTGGCTAGAGAAAAAGCGAATTCCAATGATTGAATTCCTTCCTCTCTCGTATTTTCCAAGTGCGGAACTGCACTAACAGCATCAGCTCCTAGTAATATTGCTTTTTCTAACCGCTCTTGATTTTCCGGACAAGAAATAATTCCATTTTGTGGGAAAGCGATTATTTGAAGAGAAAGGAATGACTTCAGCTCTTCTCTTAATTCCATGATGGCATGCAAAGCTGTTAAGTCAGAATCGGAAATATCAACTGCTGCTCTCACATATAGCACGCCATATTCCATCAACATTTTAAGGGCTTTGAATGCTCTATTTTTCACATCTTCTTTAGTCAGCGATTGCTTTCTGACAGACCAAATATCAATTGCTTCTCCCAATGTACCAGATTGATTAAACCAAGGTTCCCCTGCTGTCAGCACCGTATCTAAATGCGTGTGCATCTCCACAAAAGGAGGCAGTAATACATTTCCTTCTAAATCCATTTCCTCATTCCCCATTAAATTGCTTGATGAAATGGAGTGGATTTTCCCATCCTTTATACCTATATTAGTAGGATTTCCCTTAAAAGGAAGCTGAGCATTCTTTAAAACTAGATCAAACATCTTCTCACTCCATTCATCTGTTTATCCCATCTCTACTAATCTACTTAAACTGCCTTCGCCGAATCGATGCTCGAATTGGGAGCTGCTAATCCAATCACCATCTTTGTATACATACCGCGCGGGAGATAGATTCGCAAAAAGATCATATATATTTGTAGCATCGAATAACACAAACTCAGCTACCCCTCCTTCTTTCATTCCATGGGCTTTTTTCCCAAAAATAGCAGCTGGAGTTTGAGTTATCATATTTAAAACAGCTATCAGCTCCTCTTCACTCGCCAAATGTGCTGTATAAGCAGTAAGCAATCCTATTTGTAATAAATCAAATCGACCAAAGGGATGAAATGGATCACTTACATTATCGGAGGCTGTTGCTAATCCGACCTTTTTCTGCAGCATTTCACGTACTCTCGTTATTCCTCTTCGAACGATTCCCTTATCTCCTCTGCCTTGCAAATACATATTGGCACCAGGCAAAGTGACAGCGTAGATATGTTGAAGAGCCATTTCTTCTATAATGCGATCGGACTTTTCTTCTGTCATAGCAGATAGAGAGCATAAATGCCCCGCCGTTACTCTTCCTTGAAAATCCCATTTCTTCGTATTATCAATAATTCTTTCAATCGTACAAATTTCCGGATTATCCTGTTCATCCACATGCAAATCAACGAACTTATCATATTTAGCGGCTAGTTCAAACAGCTGATCGATATCTTTCGTTGCGTTCGGTGATAAATGTGGTGCTCCGCCTATTCCATCTATCCCATAGGAAATCGCTTCTCTCAATACATCTTTTTCTCTTTCCGACTTCACCGTCAAATCCGAGAACATCGGAACAACTTGTATAGTTACATAGGGCTTCAACAAATCCCTTGCCTCTAGTACCGCTTGCAGATGGCTTAATGCCAACTCATTCGATATATTCCATTCAAAGTTAACATGGGTTCGTATATGAGTGGTGCCATGTGAGAGTGCTTGAAGTGCTCCTTTCATTACTCGCCGTTTTATTTCGTTTTTGGAAAAAGAGGCAGCTTTTTCGCTATAATTTCTGATTGCTTCGATTAGCGTCCCCGACTTATTCGGCACCGTTTCTAAAGAGAATGCTTTATCAAGATGAGTATGGATATCAATAAAAGAGGGAAGAAGAATTCTTCCCCCCATATCTATTATTGGTTGATAATCTTCCTTACTGCTCCAAATGTCTTTAAATATGGAAAAATTCCCATTTCTCTTTTGGGTTTGTGGTTCTACTTTTGTATACATGCCGTTTTGAATCACAATGGTATAAAGCTTTTCCGTATTCAGCAATGGCAAAGAAACATTGATCAATTGAATATCCTTCATCTTATTCACCTAAATAATCATTCGTAAATATTTTTGAAACATCTTCTTTCTTTTTAATAATGCCAAGATCCAGCAGCTCATCTTGGAGCATTGTCCAGCGTTCATCAGACATATAACCAAATCCATGCTCTTTTGCATCCCCGCCGAAAATCAACTCTTCTTCTGCTTTCGCTCCGTAATCCATTAATTCCATGGATAAATCAGGATTTTTCTCCTTTAAAAAAGGATTAATTTCGTCTGAATGGTCACGGTAATATTCCCAGCCTTTTACCGTTGCTTTCATAAAGGATTGAACCAATTCAGGATTATCTTTAATAACATCCTCTGTCGTGAAAATAACATTGGCATATGTTTCAAAACCAGAGTCATGAATGAATAAGTAGTCTGTTTTTACTCCATCCTGCTCTAAAACATAAGGCTCCGAAGTAACATACCCTTGCGTGACGGCATTAGGGTCATCAATAAACGTTGCCAATGATCCGGTATAAGCCATATCCTTCACTTCTAAGTCATTTGCCTTCTTAATATACTCCCAATAGCCACTGCCTGGTGCTGTGTATACTGTTTTACCATCTAAATCCTTGAAATCCTTTAATGCACCTTCATGCCCTATTAATACTTGAGGACTTTTTTGAAAAATTGCTCCAATTGCTACTAAAGGTATTCCTTTATCTCTGGCGATTAGAACGTCCTCTGCTTGCGTATAACCAAATTGGGCTTTGCCAGAAGCAACTATTTGTGTAGACGAAATTTGCGGACCGCCTGGCTCAATCGTCATATCAAGTCCTTCTTCTTTATAGAAATCCTGTTTTAAGGCGGCATAGTTCCCACCATGCTCCGGTTGAGCAAACCAATTTGTAACTAATTTAGCTTTCGTTAATTCTCCATCCTTAGAGCTTCCGCCTGATTCCTTCGCATCTCCACAGGCCGTAAGCAGCAACATAGACATAGCAGTGACGAACACACCAATTTTTTTGTATGATTTTATTTTCCTCATTCACTAATTTCCCCCTTTACGATTATCTAGTAAAAAATCACATGCCTATTAATTGTCTCGTTTCATTTCTGATTCATGCCAGGATCCTAAAACCCATTTTGACAATAGATTGACCAACAGGAAAAAGACAATCCCTAAAATACTCGCAGAAATTCCACAGGCAAATAAGTAGGCTGTTTCCATGCGACTAGAGGCAACGGTAATCGCATAGCCTAACCCACCGTCTCCACCGCCAATGCCTGCAATATACTCCCCGACAATGGCACCAACCACAGCAAGGGTACAGGAGATTTTCAGCCCTGCCATAATATAAGGGAGGGCAAAAGGAATGCGGACCTTCCACATAATTTTCCATTTAGACGCTTGGTACAAGGTTAGTAGATTAATCATTCCTCGATCCGTTGCATTTAAACCCACTAAGGTATTCGACAGCATTGGAAAAAATCCAATCGTAAAGGCAATAATGACAATCGCATTTGTTCCAGATCCGAACCAGATAACAATGATCGGGGCAATCGCGACAATCGGAATCGTCTGGAGAAGAATGGCGTAAGGATACAAGCTTCTTTCCAGCATTTTCGAACTAGCCATTAATATTGCTGCAATGACTCCCCCAATCACACTAAAAATAAATCCAATGATAGAAGCAGTAATCGTTTTAGTCACTGCATTTCGCAAGTTCTCCCAGTTCTCTAGTGATGCTTGAAGAATATCTGTTGGTTTCGGCAATAGATAGGGTGGTATTTGAAATAGCACAGTACCGTATTGCCAAAGGAGCATAAACAATACAAATACAATCAAAGGGGGAATCCAAACGCTAAACGCTTTCGTCCATTTTTTATCCGTTTTTATTCCTATTATCTGCACTTCCGTAACCTTTTGTGATGCTTGTTCCATAATATCCCTCCTTTTAAATTATCTCTGATTCTTGTTTCACCGGAATCTTACCTGGATTTAGTAAATCGAAAGGATCATTTTCTCGTTTCTTCATTAAGATTTTTTCCATTTTCAGATTATAACCGCCAAATCCAAGTAAGTACGTATGGGGATCATTAATCTCCACTTCTATCGTTCGGCAGAAATCAATAATTTCATATAATCTTTCTTTTGACTGATAGAGTATGACTGGTAAGGAGGCAGGAGTAATTTTTCCTTTTATCTTGATATACTCAAAGTGAAATTGAATCTCCTCTCCAAATTCTGCCCTCAATGTATCCATCTGTTCAAAAATACGATCAACCTTAAATCTAGCTTGAAGGTATGTCATATTCTCACCATGTTTATGAGCCCAAAGGGTTGCATGATTCCATGTAAAATCAGATACCTTTAAACCTTTATGATAGTTGTTAGCAGGTATCATTAAATCTGTACTTCCTTTATATTTATCTACTAAGCTTTGTAATGCATCCAAACAGGACTCCTCTATTTCTAGCATCGTAATAGATTTCTCCTCATGAAGAACGTCTTTTAATGAATGAAAGTGAGAAGGAATCGGCCATTCACACACAGATACGAGACGTTTTATTATCTCTTCCTTATGGGCTAACTCATCCCCAAATTTCACCGCTTCTTTAAAGGTAGGGAAGGAAATGATGTGCTGGGTCCACTCTTGCTTCTCCTCCACTGGTAAAATAGCTTCTAACACAATTCCGGTTGTCCCGTAATTATGTATATAATCTTCTATTTCCTCTCCTACTACCTCAAAGATTCTCGGCTCGCCTTCAAAAGTCATCACCGTCACACCTAGAATATTGCCATCCCATAAATTACCCCACCGAATGGAACCAATTCCACCTGAACCTCCGCACAAGAAACCACCTACTGTCGCAGTCATAAAAGTGCTTGGATAAATCCTTAGTTCTTTTCCTTGTTTTCGTAATTTTTTTTCTAATGTGCCAAGACGCATTCCCGCCTGTACTTTGACGGTATCTTCTTTTAAATCTAGTAATTTATCCATTTTCGTTAAATCAAGCACAATTCCACCTTTTAAAGGAATTGCCTGTCCATAGTTACCTGTTCCTGCTCCCCTAATCGTTACAGGTACTTTATTTTCGACTGCAAAAGTTACCAACCTTTGTATCTCTTCTATCGATGTCGGTTTTACTACACAATCAGCTACTTTATCTTTTAATTCTTCGAATAGTACGGGCGAATACCAGTAATAATCCTTAGACAATCGTTCTCTTAAGTTATCACTTACAATGACCTTCTCTTCTCCCACTAACTCTATTAATTTATCTAACCACATAAAAATCACCACCTATTAAAATTGTAAATAATGAGAAACCTTTGCTGCTATATCACTAAAATGATGGGAAGTTCTTAATTCAGCATTTCTCGGAAAGGGTAAGTCCACTTCGACTGTATTTTCTATCTTTCCTGGACTAGGGGTCATTACGGCAATTTTCGTTGATAAATATACGGCTTCAAATACATTATGGGTAATGAATAGAACGGTCATTTTTTCCTTTTCCCATATTTTTAATAACTCTGCTTGCAAGTTTTGTCTCGTTATCTCATCTAATGCGCCAAAGGGCTCATCCATTAATAGTAATTTTGGTTTCGCCACAAGCGCCCTGGCAATCGATACCCTCATTTTCATGCCGCCAGATAATTCCCTTGGCAAAGCTTTGCGGAAATCCTTTAATCCTACTAATTCCAACACTTTTTCTGCCATTTCCTCTTTTCGCTTTTTAGGGATTTGCTGGAATTCGAGTGGAAGCAAAATATTGTCCATTACATTTCTCCAAGGTAATAAGGTAGCATCTTGAAAAACGAAGGATACATCTGTGCTCTGTTTTTGAGCTTGACGAGGGCTCTTCCCTAGAATCGTTAGTTCTCCATCTGTATGTTCAATCAACCCGGAAATCATCTTAAAAATCGTTGATTTTCCACAGCCTGATGGACCAACAAAGGATACAAACTCTCCCTGTTCAATATCGAGACTGACATTTTGAACGGCTGTTTTCCCATTTGGATAAATCTTATTAACATTTTGGAGATGAACAATCGTTTCATTTAAAGGATGCAGCTTTTGTCCTTCCATCACATTGGTATTTTGCATACAGAACCTCCTCCTGAGTTTTCGAATTATATTATGCTTTTGACTGTACGAAGATCGAAATGAATCATTTCCTTAATAGCACCGGCAAAGCTTTCACTAACTAATTGGAGAATCTGTTCCCCTTTTTCAATGGTCGCACTAGCAGCATCTCCCGCAATTCCTGTTTCCGATATATCCTTCATCACCCACGCAAAGTAACTGTTTCCTTTCAAATATAAATGCTGTGTATCTTCAGGTAAGTGGACAAACTCTGTTGGACTAAGTTCCATATCCACCCATGCTTCTTTTAACGCTAACACCATGGACGTTTCGACCTCGCCTCCATGAATCCCATACTTTTGTTCCTTATCAGAAATAAGGGAATGTAGGACCGAATAATCAGGGTTTAGTCGAAAGACATTCATCCCTGTTTCAATCCGTACTTCTCTTGCCATCATATTTAGAAGATCATGATTCCCTCCATGAGTATTGAACAGAAGCAATTTTTTAAACCCACTTTCCTTTACACTTTTCGCAATATCACGAATGACAGCCTGTAAAGTGTCTGCTGACAATGTTATTGTTCCTGACATTCCTAAATGCTCTGTACTCTTTCCATATGGTAAGGATGGTAAAATCCAAACATCCTCATCTGGGATTAAATTTAATGCTTCCACTAACAGCCCTTCGCCTATTAAAGTATCTGTATAAACAGGCAAGTGTGGTCCATGCTGTTCTACTGCACCGATCGGCAAAATAACAAGTGCGTTTTCCTTATCTAATTCCTTAATTTCTTTGGACGTCAATCTAGGTAAGAACCTTTTTTCAAAAGCATGACCGCTATATCTGCCATGTAACATCTTTTCCCATCTCCCTTTAAGAAACCTATGAATTTTCGTACCCCTCATCCCAAAATCAACTTTTTATGCCACACCATTACGACTGATGTTATATTTACTAACATAAACATAATATTTATATTAGTGGTTACTTTGCAAATATACATTAGCAGTTTCGTAGATATTTTCATAATATTTTGTATACTTTGAACAAATTTGAATATTGGGATAATTCATAAATGAAGAAGGTGCTTTTCATTTTATACCTTCCTTCTGTTCTAGAAATTTATCGTCAGTTGGCGCAAAAGGTAAAGTAGCGAGGATAGGGGAGTAGGAAAAAATAGCAATAATAGAAGAATTAAAAAAGGAAGCAGGGGAACTATCCCCCTGCTCCTTAAGAGACGTTAATTATTTTGTCATTATCTGTTCGTTCTGGTACCCGTTCGACTTTCCCTACTAGGAATATATAGGACAGGGCGCCTACTAATGCGATGCAGGCAATAAATGTAAGAGCTGGTGCAAAGCTGCCTCCTTTTACTAAGAAGCCAATGACAATTGGAATAATAATAGAGGCTGTTCCCCCAATGAAATTAAAAACGCCGCCGGCAATACCGATTAGTCGTTTTGGTGCTAATAGAGAAACGAATACCCATGTGATCGAGGCGAAACCGTTACCAAAAAAGGCAATAGACATGAACAATACAATTAAGCTTGGACTATTCACATAGTTGGCTCCGATAATGGAGGTAGATAAGATTAAGCCTGCGATTATTGGTGCTTTTCTTGCTTTATTGCTAGACACTCCTTTTTTCACAAGGAAGTCGGAAAGGAAACCTGCGGAAAGGACCCCGATAAATGCGGCAATAAAGGGCAAGGATGCTAAAAATCCGGTCTTAATAAAGGATAAGCCGCGATACTCGACTAAATAGGTAGGGAACCAAGTTAAGAAAAACCATAGGGTGGAGCTAACTGCAAATTGGCCAATATAGATTCCCCAAAGCTTTCTGCTTGTTAAGACCGTTGCGAAATCTTTCTTTCCGATTTTCGGTTTGTCCGCTTTATCAGCAGCTGCATCAACAAAGCCGTCTCCAGCTTGAATGTAATCAAGTTCGGCCTTGTTCACTTTTTTACTTTTGCTTGGATCGCGATAAAGAATGAACCAAAGAACGGCCCACACAAGTCCAATAATACCAGTAACAATAAACAGACCTCTCCATCCAAACGTTTGTTGGAAGAAAATAAGAGTCGGTGTTAGGAATGCTAGTCCAATAAATTGACCTGAGGTGTAAATGGAAATTGCTCTTGCACGTTCATTTTCCGGAAACCAGCTAGCTGCAACCTTACTATTTGTCGGGAAAGCTGGTGCTTCAAAAACTCCTAAACCTACTCGTAATATAAACAACCCTAAGAAACCGCTTGCAAATCCTTGAAGTAAAGTCATAAGGGAGAATCCTGCAATCCCAATTGCATGAGTATTACGGTTCCCTAGTTTATCCAACACCCAGCCACCTGGAATTTGAAGCAAGCAATACGTCCAACCAAAAGCTGAAAAAATAAGACCCATTGTCACAGAACTTAATCCTAGCTCTTCCGTAATAAAGGGAGCTGCAATAGATATGTTACTTCGATCCATATAGTTAATAATAACCGTTATAAATAACATGAATACAACACTATAGCGAACCTTTGTTGCTTTGTTCTTCATATCTTAGTCCTCCTATCGTCCTCTTTCACTATCAATCCTTTTCTTCCTACGGCAGGGAGTTTCTCCCTGCCGTACAACCAGCATCCTTACCACTCTGCCACGCTTCCATCACGATGACGCCATACTGGGTTTTGCCATTGATGACCTGTTTTCGCCATTTCACGAACAACATCCTCATCAACCTCAATCCCTAGTCCAGGTCCTTGCGGAATTTTCACATAACCATCTTCGTAAGAAAAGACTGTTGGATCCTTTAAGTAATCAAGTAAATCACTGCCTTGGTTATAATGAATACCTAGACTCTGTTCTTGAATGACAGCATTATGTGCTGTTGCATCTACTTGTAAACAAGCCGCTAATGCAATCGGCCCTAATGGACAGTGTGGTGCTGCTGCTACATCATAAGCTTCAGCCATACTGATAATTTTTTTGCATTCCGTGATTCCACCTGCATGGGATAAATCTGGCTGGATAATATCAACATATCCATCGCTTAATAAGGATTTGAAATCCCATCTTGAAAACATACGTTCGCCTGTTGCGATAGGGATAGCCGTTAATGATGCAATTTCTCTTAATGCTTCATTATTTTCTGGTAATACTGGTTCTTCAATAAACATTGGATTAAATTCTTCTAATGCTTTAGCTAGCACTTTTGCCATTGGCTTATGCACACGCCCGTGAAAGTCAATTCCAATCCCGATATTTTTGCCAACGGCTGCACGAATAGCTGCAACGTTTTCAAGTACTTTATTCACCTTTTCATAGGAATCTATGTATTGCATTTCTTCCGATGCATTCATCTTTATCGCTTGAAACCCTTTATCGACACACTCTTTTGCCGCTCTTGCCGTATCACTTGGGCGGTCTCCGCCAATCCATGAATAAACCTTGATAGAGTCACGGCATGCTCCGCCCAATAATTGATAGACTGGGGCATCATAGTATTTTCCTTTTATATCCCAAAGTGCTTGATCAATTCCAGCGATAGCACTCATAAGAATCGGACCGCCTCTATAGAAGCCTCCTCTATACATGACATTCCAGTGATCTTCAATTCTTAATGGATCTTTCCCAATTAGATACGTCATTAGTTCTTCTACAGCCCCTTTGACTGTAGCAGCTTTCCCTTCAATTACTGGTTCTCCCCATCCAACAATTCCTTCATCCGTTTCGATTTTCAAGAATAACCAACGTGGTTGTACGGTGAATAATTCATAGCCTGTTATTTTCATAGAAAAAACACTCCTTATAATGAATAATTTTGTGCTAACAACGTAAATTTATTTGACTTTTCAGTTAATTCTTGTAAATATTGTTCCGTTATTTCCTTTTTTGTGTCTACTAACGAACTACCAATTCCCAATCCTGCAGCCCCAGCCTCTAAGTATTCCTTCACATTTGTTAAATCCACTCCGCCAGTTGGTAACAATGGTATTTGCGGCAATGGCCCATGAATATCCTTGATAAACTTCGGACCTACAGCAGTGGCTGGAAAAACTTTTATAATATCCCCTCCAGACTCGTACGCTTCCAAAATTTCAGTTGGGGTGAAAGCAGCAGGAATGCTAACTGCACCATATCTTTTGGTCATCCGGATGGTTTCCTCTTTATAAGTCGGGGATAAAATAAATTGAGCACCAGCTAACAGAGCACTTCGCGCAGACTCTGCATCTAACACCGTACCAGCACCTACCGCCATTCTGTCTCCAAATTCGTCGACTGCCCTTTCAATGGCTGTTAGCGCTTTCGGCGAATTCATCGTAATTTCGACTACTCTTATTCCCCCTTCATATAAGGACTTAACAATTTTCAATGTATCCTCAGGATCAGCCCCTCGTATGATGGCAATTAATTTATGATCGAAAATTTTCTGAAGTGTACTCATCTTATTACCGCTTCCCTTCTATTTATCTATTCACTTCATCGGTTAAGTCGGATTGAAAAAATTGATTTAATTCCCTTTTGCTAGGAAGTCCTTCTATATCTCCATTAGTAGAACAAACCATAGCTCCGATGGCACAGCCTCTTTTTACTGCTTCACTGATGGTTAATTTATCAAGCAGCCCAGACAGGACGCCTGCAGCAAATCCATCTCCTGCACCTACTGGATCAATTACTGTTTTTACTGGATAACTATCAATATATCCTTTGCTATCAGTAGTAGAGTAATAGGCACCCTTCTCTCCAAGTTTAATAATTACTATTTCCACTCCCATCTCGTGGAAGGATCGAACTGCTCTCCCATATTCCTTCGTGCCAAATAAAAATTCACATTCACTTATACCTGGCAAGACAATATCGGATTTCGCCGCTATCTCCAGAATGACTTCTCTTGCTTCCTTATCATCCCAAAGCTTTCTGCGTATATTGGGGTCAAAGACTATTTTTAATCCGTTGTCTTTTGCAATATCAATCGACTCAAACACAACTTTTCTACAAGATAGACTAAGGGCAGGTGTAATTCCAGATAGATACAAGTATTTCGCATTGGCTATATAGTCTCTATCTAAATCAGCTGGTTCTAGCCTGCTTGCAGCTGAGTCTTTGCGATAGTAATAAATATTGACAGCATCCTGATTCAAGATTTCCTTAAAGAGAATTCCTGTTGGTGCTGTTTCATCAATCACTACCTTGCTAACGTCTACCCCTTCTCCTCGAACTGTATTTAAAATCATCTCACCAAATTCATCACGGCCCAGCCGGCTGATCCAGCCAGCCTGATGGCCTAATTTTGCTAAACCAATCAAAGTATTGGTCTCAGCACCGGCAATCCTCGAAGTATACTGATTCGCATAGCGGATTTTGCCGAGTGTATTGGGTGTAAATAAAACCATCGTCTCACCGATACTAATAACATCCATCTCTTCACCTCGTTTCTTATAACGTGAAACTTCCATCAGATGGCCAACCCCACTGATGATTAGTCGAACCATTCGAACCTATACGGACAGTTAAACTCAACCAATCTTCTCCAAATTCTCATAAGCATACGGTTGAGTCTTACTGTCTGCTAAGTGTGGGATAAAATGCAACCCATACTTTCCGAAATTTTCTTCGCTGTCCAAAGAACTCTTTCTACTACTTCTTCTTTTTGTTTAAGCATTCTTTCCCTTGGGCCTGCTACACTTATTGCTGCTTCCAGCTTGCGTCCTGGTCCAAATACAGGTGCCGCCACACAATATAATCCTTCTTCTCCTTCTTCATCATCAATCGTATATCCAATCATCGAATACTGATAAAGCTCTTTTTCTAATTCCGCTCTGTCTGTCACCGTTTTCTCTGTAATCGGAATAAGTTCAATCTGGTCTAAAATCCGCTTTCTCTCTTCTTCTGACATATTAGCTAAAAAGGTCTTCCCCAACCCCGTGCTATACAATGGTTTACGATAGCCAGTTTGGGCAGTCGTACGGATTGAGCGATTGCTGTTTATTTTTTGGACATAGACTAATTCATTTTCAGCAAGCGTTGCCATAAATACAGTCTCTTGAACATTTTCCATTAATTTTTGCAAATATGGCTTAGCTTGGATAGATATATCCATATTTTCCATAGCAAGTGTACCAATATGGACTAATTTTGCTCCTAATTTAAATCGCTTCAATACATCTATACTTAGATAATTCTGTTCCAAAAGCGTCGCCACGAGATTAGATGTACTACTTTGCGGGAATGAAAGTTTCTCACTAATTTCTTTAATTGATAACCCATCCGGATAATGGGCAAGTAGTTCAAAAATTCGCAGAACCCTTTCGGCAGATTTAACCGACATCCAATCCTCCCCTTCCTTCATATCACATATGTGATACAAAATCATATATGTGATTAATTCCGATACATAATATCACCCCTTATTTTCAGTGTCAATATGTTTTGTGGAATCGCTAACAAAAAAATAATCGTTAAAATAAATCCTTTGAAGAGAATTTCAAATCTATAACTCCCCACCAATCAAATAGTTTGTTTCAGAAAAAAGAAGCTTCAGAGACAGAGAGTTGGATTTACTCACTAGAAGCTTCTTGCGTTATATTATTGTTCCTTCTTTTTATAAATTTACTTAAACCAGGACGTGGAACCTGTCCTTTTTATATCAAAAATCCATTTTTTCATTTAAACGCTTGTCATAAATTTTTCCGAAAAAGAAAAGAGATAGAGATATGTTATAAAGATACAATTGACCTACAAAGAAAAAAGAACCATGAAAATGGTTCCTTTTCCTTGCCCTCACCTGCTTGGCGCTGGATACCAATATCAAACCGAAAAATCAATTGATTTCCCTAATGTAGGATGTGGGGCTTCTAGCATTTTTAGTAATTGATCATTATTCTGTTCAGCGGTATCCATTGCCTTTTTTGTTAAAGCTATGCCGACATTTTGCGATAAGCTTGCTTGCTTCATTCCTATTGATAATGCAGCAATATCCATTTTTTTCACCACCTCTTCTTGTTATCGGCTGCCAGACATAACTGTAAACAAATTTTTACCAATCTATTACTTAGAGCTTGGTAATACCTTAATTGCTTATAGCAAAAATCTCCTTTTGCGGTATGTTTCTCTATCTTTATTTCTATTTATCTCCAATCTTCTTGCCATTAATTAAACGGCCGAACCGTCCCTCTGAATCTGTTATATTGTCACAGGCTCTAATTTCATTATTGCGCCAAAATATTGGGAAGCGGTAGTAAAGGTGATAAACGCAATAAGCTCACTGATTTCCGCTTCTGAAAGATACTCTTTCAATATATTGAATTGGGCATCTGAAATGTCCCCTTTTTGCTTCAAAAAGACTTCTGCAAACCCTACTGCAATCGACGTTTTTTCATCGAACAAGTGAGATTCAGGTTTTCCCTTTGCCTTGCAATATTCACACCCATTGCTTTGTGCTAATGTTCTTCTTACTTGTTCTTTTAGATGGGATGATAGATTCAAATCTTTTTCTAACACATCTCCTAATTGATTCCATCCATTTAAGACATCTACATTATATCCTAAGAGTCTTTGAAAAGGTGTTTCACCGTTTTTTGATTCATTAATTCTTGCCATCCTTACTACCTCCTTGTAGAATTAATTTTACTGGAGATTATAAAAGGTTCCCATTAAAAATGATACATTTTTTATAGATACACTTTACAAACTTAACAAATATGGAGGTTTTTTATTAAAAATGAAAATAGATTCAATTGATAAGAAAATAATCGATGAATTAAACCAAAATAGTCGATTATCGATGAGTGAACTTGGAAGAAGAATTAATTTATCTTCTCCGTCTGTAACAGAACGCGTAAGGCAAATGGAGTCATTTGGAATAATCAAAAGGTATACTTTAGAAGTGGATTACAGTAAACTTGGACTTCCTATTCAATGTATTATTGAAGCAACCGTCAAAAATGGTGATTATAATTCTTTTAAAAGGTATATTGAGGAGCAGCCAAATGTAGAGTTTTGTTACAGAATTGCTGGAAATGCCTGCTATATGCTAAAAATGCAATTCGATACATTTGCCAAAGCAGAACAATTTATTGAAGATATAAACCCTTTTGCTCACACTGTAACACATTTTATTTTTTCAAAGGTGGATACAAATTTAAAGATTGATTCAGACTGATTTTATTTAGATTTTGTTTAATGAGATACCCCCTTAAAATGATAAAAGTGTTTATTTTATATGGAGCGGTAAGAACGCACTTGTTATTGAGGAGATTTGTCCGTTATTCCCGCACGATTAGAAAAAGGAAGGTTTCTCCCATATGGTGACCTTCCCTCTTCTTATTAGTATTTTTAATCAATAGTTGAATTTCTTCCGTTGTATAAACAGAAAATTAAGGAAGCGCTTCCAATAAGCATCGCTACTGCCATCTAGCTAGTGTCGGCCACCCCCAGAAAACACAGTACTTTTTATTCTGAATAACGCTGATTAAACAGCCGTAATGACAACTTGCTTTTCACTTACTGTCCTTTCCTTTATCGTATCAATTTGTTTATAATCTGCACTGTTTGTAATAATAACAGGAGTAATCAGATTGTATCCTTCTTCTCTAATTTTTTCCATATCAAATTCTAATAACAAGTCACCAGCACTCACTTTATCTCCTTGTTTTACATGTGCTGTGAAGTATTTACCCTCCAGCTGGACTGTATCCATTCCAATATGAATTAAGATTTCTGCCCCATTGTCAGATGTAATTCCGATGGCATGCTTTGTTTTGAAAAGAGTCGTAACAATACCGTTTACTGGAGATACAGCCCTCCCTGCGGAAGGGATAATGCCAACGCCTTTCCCCATTGATTCGGAAGCAAAAACTTGATCAGGAATTTCTTTCAGAGAGATTAGTTCACCAGAAATCGGGCTAACTATTTCTTCATTTCTTACTCCTTTCATTATTTCTTTCCCTTCACTAACCACTTCTTTTGCTTGTTTATTAATACCACCAAACAATAATGTAAGAACGAATGATAATACAAATGCAACACCAATCGCAATCATCGCACCCCAGAAGGCTGTATCTACACCATTTTCTGGGTTGATCAATGTAGGAATTTTGAAAATTCCTAGTGGACCTGGAGAATATGATTTTGCATTCATGACCGCAATGATTGCCCCACCTATGCCTGCGCCTATGCAACTGATAATAAACGGCTTTTTAAGTGGTAGTGTCACCCCATAAATTGCTGGTTCTGTTACACCAAAGATACCAGAAATAAAGGCTGGAATACTTAATGATTTTACCTTTTTGTTTTTAGTAAGAAGCATAACAGCTAGGACGGCACCAATTTGCGCGAATGATGCTGCAAATGTCATTATTAAGAAATTATCATAGCCTAATACGGGGTAGTTATTGTAACCGATTGGAACGAATCCCCAGTGAAGACCAAAGATAACAAATACTTGCCAAAAACCACCCATGACCAAACCTGCAATAGCTGGAACAGCTTCATAAATCCATAAAGTTCCTTGACCAAGAAGGTTTGATGCCCATGTTGATACAGGTCCAATAATTAAGAATGTTAGTGGGACAATCAATAACAAGGTGAATAGTGGAACAAAAAAGCTTTTTACCACCGCTGGCATGACCGTTGCTAACCATTTTTCTACTTTTGCCGCAAAATAGGTTGCTAAGATAATCGGAATAACACTAGATGTATAAGTCATTAGAACAACGGGAATTCCTAAAAATTCGATTTGAATTGGTGATTCAAATAGTGTTCCTTGAAAAACTGTCATAATTGGATCAAGCGCTTTGATATCCACAAGAGTTGGGTGTACCAAAGCTGTAGCGATAGCCATCCCTAACATAGGTGTTCCGCCAAACTTTTTCATTGCCGTATAACCTAAGAAGATTGGCAAAAATACGAAGAAACCATCTCCTATCGCATTTAATAAGGCATAGATTCCATAGGTAGACTCCACTGCCCCTGTCTGAGCATTTACTGGTACATTACTGATCCAGCCAAATGCCACGAATAATGCATTAAAACCTTTGATAATACCTGTTGCAGCTAGCAAACCTAAAACTGGGGAGAAAATATTTGAGATAATATCAATAAAGCGATTGAACAAGCTTTGTTTTTCTTGGTTTTCATCCTCTGGATCTACTGGGGCTGATGATGAAAATCCGCCTGCTGCCACAACATCTTTGTAGACATCTGGCACATGATTTCCAATTACCACTTGGTATTGTCCACCGCTTTTGATAACGGTTACAATTTCATCCATGTCTTTTAATACCTCTGTGTTTGCCTTACTTTCATCTTTCAACTTAAAACGTAAACGTGTAATACAATGGGTTACGCTCTTTACATTCTCTTTCCCTCCGACATTTTGTATTATGTCTTTTGCTAGTTGTTCATATTTCATGATGGTGACACCTCCAACATGTATTATTTAGCAAAATTTTCAGATCGTGTCGAATCATGAAAAACAAAAAAACCTAAATCTCTTACAATATAAGACATGAGCCTCATATTATAAGTGACTTAGGTTTTGCCTGCTTTACCAGTAACAACCCTATTACGGTCTGATATTTTGCTGTTGCCTTCAATATAATATAAATCCACTAAAATGTAAACCCTTTCTTTTTTTGATAAATGTAAATTTTGAACAATTTAACGCTGACACACTCTTTCAATATGAATCGTTAAGTAAAGCAGTTCTTCATTGGTTGGTGCATAATGATACTCTTTTTTAAGATAATCATTAATTTTTACCGAACAGGAAAAGGCTTTTGGATGTTTCTCTTTTACGATATTAAATAAATCATCATCATCATTATCCATATAAGTACGAGTGAGCATTCTTTGGGCAAAAAACTTCAGGTGCGTGATAAAACGAAAATAATTTAACGACTCCTCATCAAAGTCTATCTTAAAATGATATTTTACAATCGTTAAAAGTTCCTGAATGACTTTGGTAATAGACATAATATTGGTGATATCATCGTTCAACTCTGCGTTCAGAATATGAAGAGCTATAAAACCAGCTTCATCCTCAGGAAGCTCAATCCCAAGCCTTTCCTTTATCATCTTAATAGCTTCCACCCCAATAGCAAACTCATCTTTATATAATTTCTTCGTTTCCCACATGAGAGCATTTTTAATTTCATAGCCATCCTTTTTTCGTTGAATTGCAAAATTAATATGGTCGGTCAAAGCAACATAAATAATATCATTTAATTTCTTATGATATACCGTTTTAGCATATAGGATGATCTCTTCACATACTTCCATTACTTCAATAGGAACTTCACGAAGCAAGGTTTTAAATTTTTCCGATACTTCTTTGCTGTCTAGCGTATAGATTTTTTCAATTTTTTTCTTATTGACCAGATCTCCAGGTTTTACCTGAAATCCAATTCCTCTTCCCATTATCATTAATTCTTTGTTTTGATTATTTACGACACTAATAATATTGTTATTGAAAACTTTAATTACTTTCAAATTTGCACCACCTTTCTAATTTCTGCTATTTTTCCGTTATTATTTCTATAATAAGGAACAAAGAAATGGAGTGTCAACAAGAATCAAAGCGCAAAATATGCAGGAAGGGAATATCCAATCCAAGAATTAAATTAAATTCGCTTTCCCCTTCCTGAAAAAAATCCAGATACCTTATTGGCAGCTGGATTTAAAAAACTGTAATTTCCCTTTAAAAGTGCAGCATACAAACATTTTTAATCCCTTTGGCATAAGGTTCTGCAGTTATCCTATTATGCAATTGCTTTGCTTCTTCAGTAGCAGAAGACTGGAATTGTCCCCCCTTAAGGTGAAACTTACTATTTTGCTAAGCTTGTGAATAACGATCAGATAGTTTCTTTTTATGTGACTGAAACACTTCTTCTAGTGGAATATTGTACTTGTTGGCAATTACTATTAAATTACCCAGCACATCACCTAGTTCTTCCGTTAACTCTTGTTTATTTTCCTCATATGAGCCTACTACTTCATCTGGCCTGTCTCTACCAATTTCAAGAGCTCTTATAGCGCGTGCTACCTCACCTGTTTCTTCTGCTAAAAAGCCAATTCGAATAAATATATCCTTAATCACATACTAATAAATGAATTATTGGATGGAGATTTTTTAGGATGAATGAAATACACTTTTTACGTAAATTTAATAGGTTAAGTATAAATATATTATAAAGATCTAATTGACTTACAAAGAAAAAAAGAACCATAAAAATGGTCCTTTTTCCTTGTCCTCACTTGCTTGGTGCTGGATAGCAATCAAACCGAAAGATCAATCGATTTCCCTAGTGTGGGATGTGGGGCTTCTAGCATTATTAGTAATTTATCACTATTCTGTTCAGCAGTATCCATTGCCTTTTTTGTTAAAGCTATGCCGACATTTTGCGTTAAGCTTTCTTGCTTCATTCCTATTGATAATGCCTTAATTGCTTATAACAAAATCTCATTAGGCGGTATGTTTCTCTATCTTTATATCTATTTATCTCCAATTTCCTCGCCATTAATTGACAAAAGGGAAGCGGCAGAACCGTCCCTCTGAATCTGTTATATTGTCACAGGCTCTAATTTCATTATTGCGCCAAAATATTGGGAAGCGGTAGTAAAGGTGATAAACGCAATAAGCTCACTAATTTCCGCTTCTGAAAGATACTCTCTCAATATATTAAATTGAGCATCTGAAATATCCCCTTTTTGCTTCAAAAAGGCTTCTGCAAACCCTACTGCAATCGACGTTTTTTCATCGAACAGGTGGGGTTCAGGTTTTCCCTTTGCCTTGCAATATTCACACCCATTGCTTTGTGCTAATGTTCTTCTTACTTGTTCTTTTAGATGGGATGATAGATTCAAATCTTTTTCTAACACATCTCCTAATTGATTCCATCCATTTAAGACATCTACATTATATCCTAAGAGTCTTTGAAAAGGTGTTTCACCGTTTTTTGATTCATTAATTCTTGCCATCCTTACTACCTCCTTGTAGAATTAATTTTACTGGAGAATATAAAAGATTCCCATTAAAAATGATATATTTTCCTTCGAAACACTTTATAAAATTAATAAAAATGGAGGTTTTTTATTAAAAATGAAAATAGATTTAATTGATAAGAAAATAATCGATGAATTAAACCAAAATAGTCGATTATCGATGAGTGAACTTGGAAGAAGAATTAATTTATTTTCTCCGTCTGTAACAGAACGCGACAACTTGCTTTTCACTTACTGCCCTTTCCCTTGTCGTATCGATTTGTTTAAAATCAGCACTGTTTGTAATAATAACAGGAGTAATCAGATTGTATCCTTCTTCTCTAATTTTTTCCATATCAAATTCTAATAACAAGTCACCAGCACTCACTTTATCTCCTTGTTTTACATGTGCTGTGAAGTATTTACCTTCCAGCTTGACTGTATCCATTCCAATATGAATTAAGATTTCTGCCCCATTGTCAGATGTAATTCCGATGGCATGCTTTGTTTTGAAAAGAGTCGTAACAATACCGTTTACTGGAGATACAGTCCGCCCTGCTGAAGGGATAATGCCAACGGAGGACAGAGCCTGTTTTTTTCTCTTAATATATTTCATGGACGTTTTTTATAAAAAATTTGATCATTTTCTGTTTGTGTTGTTAAACAATCGCGCCATTAATGGAGTAAAATACTCACCTATAATTGGTCCATCATATAGAGTATTGTGTCTCTTATTTTTTCTGAGGATCCTTTTTCTAATAACGTCATATATGCCTCATAGCTGTCACTCGCATAGTAGCCTTCTGGGACTATATATCCTATGTAGTCGTTAGTGTTACCAGCTATGAATACTGGTACTCCGTTGTAGTTATTAGTTATTTCTGTTCCAGTTTCATTAAATATTTCTCCAGGTATTGATACAAATAAGATCTCACCCAGCTTTAATACTTGTATTTCGGTAGAAATGGTTAACGAATTTTCTAACGCTCCTGATTTCTTGATTAATGCAGAAACACCTTCAATCTCTGATTCTATCTTTCTTAAATAGGCACAGTTATTTCCAGCTGTTACTCTTTGGATTTTATGTCTTTGTTTAAGTTCGTGCAATTTATGCTGCAGTTGTGCAGAATCTTCTATGTTGCGAAGGGCCAAATCTACTTTCTCTATTTTAGAACTTATGGTATCAACCTTGATTTGTTTTTTGTGAGTTAATAATTCCAGTACCGCTGCTGATAATACTGTTCCTACCCTTCTTACTTCATAAAAACTTGCCTCTTTTCTTGTAAAACGTGTACTAATATCACCTGACGGACCATTTATAAATAATGCAATTTCTACATTATTTTCATTTTCTAAATTAGAGCTAGTTACTCCAGGGAAATCAGCACTAATTAGAAGGTTGTCTCTATTCATTATCGTTGGATGGCATGCAAAGTGATACACTATAATCTTTTTGTTCGTTCTGCAATATTCAAATTCTATTACTTTTAAAATTGAGGAATATTCTATTTCAGATGATATCCTATTAGCAGCAATGCCGCTGACTTCCCCCTCACAAATACTAACTTTACATTCTTCTAAATTTTCCAATGCTAGTTTAACAGCCTCAACAATTTTTTTATGTTGTTCATTTACAAGTATTCTATCGTATGGCATCCATAAATCAGGAAATGCTCTCCAGATGGGAGATGTTTCCTGAATAGTCCCCCCTGGACCAGAATGAGTATGCGTAGCGTGAAGGAAGATACATTCTTTTGAAACATTCGTTTGGTCTGAAATTTTTTTGCGAAGTTCGACTGTATAGTTTTGATCTATACAAATCAAATCTAAGCTAACTAGAATTATAAAAGTCTGTTGAGATCTGATTGCAACAATTCGTGCATAAATTGGATCATGAATTCCCTTAGATTGTCTTGTAGCCATATAACCTGCTAAAAGCTTACTTTCAGTAGGTGTGATATCAACTTTAGCTGATCCACAATAAATATTCATTTTATCACCTTATTCATTATAAAATACCAATCTATTTACCCAATACACAAAAAATAATCATTCCCATTAAAATTTTGATTGCACTAAAACCTTACTTAATTAATAGGAAACTAATAACTGTAATAGCTAAGGGATGTAAGCTAGGTAAAATCCAATCAAAGATTTCCTGGAACTTTATTTCTGCACCTCCCACTTTTAGTACATAAGGAGTGGCTAATTGTACAAGTTGCGGGATTAAACCACCAATGACTACAATCCCTAACATCGTTGCCATTGCAATATATCTTTGAACACATATAATTGTAAAAATTGAAAAGTACTGCATATAGACAGAATTATTACCATCTGAGCTCCTTGTAAGATATTAACTGGATACTAGCTTTTTGAACGGCAGTTATTGTAAAGGGATCAGTTAATATACCTAATTCCTTTATTCTTTGTATATTATAAGAACTGTGATTTAAAAGTTGTTGATCAACAAAACCAGGATGACACATCATTTCTAAAGGGGTCACACTTGCACGCTCAAAAATATCCAATAAAGTTTCATAAGAAGCATTATCATCATGGAATTTAGAACAAAACTCTAGAGTGTTTATCGCTGAATCATCCTTATTTAATTGACGTATTGGCAGCCGGTACTCTTCAGCCAAAACTTTTACAATCGAAGAAACTGGCTCTGTGCCGTGTAAATTATGATGAGTATCTATGTGAGTAGGATTCAATCCAAAAGTGTAAAATTCGTTCATTTGTGCCCTAAGTTCTTTTTCTATCTCAATTACATTTGCCTTGTTTAAAACTTCTTTCTTGCTATGGAAATATCCCTTTTGATTGACTAGTGATGGAACATTTTGATGAATAGGTTTACCTGCCGTTAGGTTGAGGTGAACTCCAACACCCAAAGAAGGATATTTTTTGGCTAGGCTTGAGGCATGTTTCGCTGCCGGCATGTTCACCATTAGCGTTGTTGATGTAACAATTCCACTTACATGTGCATCAATAATTCCGTAATTTACTCCTTTTGAAAGACCAAAGTCATCAGCATTTACTATTAAATATGGCATGATGAGTTTCTCTCCGCTCTAGAAGGGAAATTTTTGGCTAAATGCCACGCTCCCCATAAACCGCTCTGTCCGCTAAGTGCAGCCAATTTAAGATCCAGATGACCCCTGTGAATTTTGAACAAGCGTTGATTCATTTCATTTTCTATTAATGGAATTAATAGTTTTGACTGATTATTCATAATTCCGCCTCCTAAAATTATCGCGTCAGGGTTGAAAATTTGTATTATATTTGCCAAACCAATCCCTAAATATCGGCAAGTTTGTTGGATGATAGAAAAACAGGCTTGATCTCCCAACCTAACTGCCTCAAAAACCATTTCAGCAGTAACCGAATTCTTACCGGCAAGTTCTAATAATACTTCAGATTGCTCTTGAATCAATAATTGCTCCCCTTTTTTTGCAATAGATGTTCCAGAAGCCAAAGCTTCTAGGCAACCGAAATTCCCACAGGAGCATGGTGGTCCGTCTGGTGATACCGTCATATGGCCGATTTCGCCCGCAAGATCTTGTTTTCCATAATATAGTTTTTCATCTATAATGATTGCACCTCAATACCTGTACTGACTGTCAAATATATTTGATTCTTATAGCCTTTTCCTGCTCCATAAATCGCTTCTGCAATACCAGCAGCGTTAGCGTCATCATCTATGATTATCGGAATATCATTGAGCCTTTTTCTTAGTTCTTCCACAATCTTAAAATTGGACCACTTTAAATTTCCTGTGAAATGAATAACTCCATTTTCTCGATTTAACGGACCCGGGACACTTATACCGACCGAGTTTAACCTTCCATATTTATGGTCCGTTTCAGCTATTAATGAATCGAATTCTTTCATAAGAATATCTATCAGCATTTGTGGTGATTCTATAGTTTTAGACATCAACTGACGTGTGCCAATAATCTTTTCATTAGTGGCTATTCCAATTAGGGTTTTAGTTCCTCCAATATCCACTAATCCATACAAACCACTCATTTTATCACCTTTTCTACATTTTTTCTGAACCATCTGAACTAATAATTTTACTAACATCCTGTACAAGGTTTTGCGTTTTTCTTTTTTAGGACTAATCCTAAAATGAAACCAACTAAGATATAGACCAAAACTAGTATCAATACCAAATTATATGGCCAGGCCGGAAACGGAAAAATGGAGCCATAAATCGGCAATAACATAACGAGAGCACCAATTATTTAGTGCTTATACCAATCCTAAATTGGTACGAACCAATTACATAAATTTTATATTTACCTGATATTTTTGTCAATTTAATTTTAAAAAAATACGAATCCCTTATTTTGGATTCGTAGTCATAGTCTAGCTATAAATTTCAGTATTTATTTCATATCTGTCTCCCCTATATACTGAATGAGCAACCTCGAAAATTTCGTTATTTTGATCAAAGGTTATCTGTTTAAAATGAAAGACGGGTACAGAGTAGTTTATTTCAAGTAATTCTGATTCCTGAGGAGTAGGCATTCTTACCTCGATTTTTTGTTGAGCCTTTGTAATCTTTATACTGTATTCATCCTCTAAGATTCGATATAGCGATTCGTTCTCGAAGTTTCTACTTTCAAGATTATTAAACTTTTCAATCGGCAGCATTATTGTTTCAATTGCTAAAGGATACAAATCTGCCAATCTTAAACGCTTCAGCATAAGAATCTTTCCCTCAGATTTTAAATCAGCAATCATGTTTGCAGGAGGTTCTACAATTATTGTTTTCTCTAGAACCTTGGATCCGGGCAACAGCCCTCGCGCTCTCATGTCCTCACTAAAGCTCTTTAAACGCCTACCTTGTGGAATTTTAGATTCAGCTACATATGTCCCGCTGCCGTGTCGTCTTATGAGAATATATTCATTGACCAATTCTGAAATAGCTTGCCTCACCGTCATACGACTCATTTCGAATAATTCTGCAAGTTCTCTTTCAGGTGGTAACACATCACCCGGTTTCAACTCCCCTCTTTCAATTTTTTGTATAATTTCCTTTTTCAGTTGTTTATATAAAGGGGTTTTTTTATTGTTCATGTTTCACATTCCTTTTATTTAAGATTATTCTATTGACATTATATACATATTTTTATAATAATTAAAGAGAATTGGTATATATCAATTTATAAAGGAGGTATAAATTCGAATTATGGTGTAAATCTTTATGGATATGATTCATTAGATTTAAACAACTTAAAGGACGTACTGCATTACTTTTTAGGGTTTGATTAAATTGACTAAATAAACATACGGAGTGATTGATGTGAAAACAGCTATTATATTGGCTGCAGGTAAAGGAAAAAAAATGTGGCCATATAATGATTATTGGCCTAAGGCAGCATTACCAGTAGCTAACCAAGGAAATATCGTTCATCTCGTAAACCATCTTAAGAGCTTGTCTTTTGACCGGATTATTATTGTGACTAGTTATCTAGGACGCAGAATTAAATCTCTTGTTTGCGATTTTGAAGGAGTTGAAACTATTGAACTCTCGGTAACTGAGGGGACTGCAGATAGTTTAGAAAAAGTAGTGTCCCTCGTTAACGACGAACATTTGTTGATCATGTATGGAGATATCTTTATTACTCTAGAGAGATTAACTAGTTTTGTTGATGCCTATCAAAAAGAACTTAATACTGTAGATACACTCATTTTATCTAAACCTATAACAAATGAATTTGCACCTGATTGGTTTGGAATTTCCAAAGGGACCGGAAACAGTGTTCAGAATATTTATGGTCACCCTCGTCCTCATTATGTACAAGAGCGACTCATAGGCGTCTTTGCTCTAAGTACAAAAGCGTTGAAGAGAATGTTGCACCATAACCCAGGTTTCATGAAAAATGTACCGACAGGAGTTATGCCACAACACGAGATGGAATTTGAGCAAAGTCTACAATGGTTAGTAGAAGAAGGATATACGGTTTCATCCTATCCTATCACAGATGGAGTAATTGATATAGATAAGCCTTGGCACCTAATGCAAGCTAATCAGCTGGCGCTATCGGTTATGACAAATAAACTTCAACATAATGATATTCCTGAGACTTGTAATATCCATCCGACAGCTGATATTCAAGGATGTATAAAGCTTGGAGAACATGTGGAAATAGGAAAATATGTAACGATAAAAGGAAATGCGATTATTGGAGATCATACAAAAATTGAAAATGGTGTAACTATAGAAGGAAACGTAGTAATAGGTTCTCATTGTCGCATAGAAAACTTTTGTAGGATAGGTCCTGATAGCGTCATTGGGAGTAAAAATCGCATTGGACATTGTGCAGAATTTAGCGGTATTACCTTTGATAACGTCAGTTTTATACATTTTGGTGAAGTGTTCGGAATCATAGGTGAATCAACAGATATCGCTGCTGGAGTCACAGTAGGTATTACTCGTTTCGATGATCTGCCTCAAACTCAAAAGGTGAATGGTAGAAGAGAAATTCCTGAGAAATTTGGAAATGCTGTTTATTTTGGTGACTTTACTCGGACCGGTATTTTGAGTCTATATATGCCGGGAACTAAAGTAGGCAGTAATTGCGTTATCGGATCAGGTGTTGCAGTGGAGAAAGATATACCATCTAAGACGTTATTGTATGCCCAACAAACTCTAATTGAAAAAGGATGGGACACTCATCGTTATGGATGGTAAAGCTTAAAAGCTATCATAGTAATAAATTCAAAATAAAAACTTTTAATGGAGGAAGAACAATGGGATCATTATTTGCGGATTATAGTAAATTCTTTAACAATATTTTAATGGAAGTTCAAGAAACACAAGAAGAATCCATTATAGAAGGTGCTAACCTCATCTCACAAGCTGTTAAGTCGGGTGGAAGATTTTATGTATTCGGTTCTGGGCACTCTCATATGATTGCCGAAGAGATTTATAATCGTGCAGGTGGACTTGCCTTAGTCACAGCTATTTTACCTCCAGAGTTAATGTTGCATGAACGCCCAAATAAAAGCACCTATCTTGAAAGAATCGAAGGACTTGCGAAGTCGTACTTAAATTTACATGAAGTATCAGACAAAGATGTAATTATGATTGTATCAAACTCAGGAAGAAATACTGTACCCGTTGAAATGGCTATAGAGGCAAGGAAAAAGGGAGCAAAGGTCATTGCTATGACGAGCATTAAACATTCTCAAAGTGTAACTTCAAGACACCAGAGCGGAAAAAAACTTTATGAACTTGCTGATGTAGTACTCGATAATGGCGCTGTTATCGGTGATGCTGGTTTCCGGATCTCAAACTCTGACATTTATTCTGGAGCTACTTCAGATGCCGTTGGATGCTTCCTTGCTCAAGCTCTCATCGTTGAATCTCTACAGCTTTTAATAGAAGCTGGTATTACCCCTCCAGTATTTAAGAGTTCAAATGTGGATGGGGCTGATCAATTTAATGATGAGATATTTTCAAATTATGTGAAATGGTAAGTAATCCATAATTTGTGTTTCCTTATTACGCTATTAAAAATAAACCAAGAAAAGGAAGAGAGTGCCAAAAGTCTGACTTTTGAGCACTCTCTCTTATTACTTTTCCCTCTCATTACAGCAAACCAAAAATCCCAAAGCTTGAAGTCTTTTGAATCCTTTCTGAAAAGATTGAAACCAGCTTCCGATATATCTTTATAGTCATTATTCTCAATCAGATTTAAAGCCTCTTCAATAATAAAAAGTACAACTTCTAAACTTTTCTGAACTTGTTTGTAGTTCCCCACTTACAGGTATACCTAATCACCACATATTAAAGATATTTTTTCTGAATTACTGCATCTTTAATTACCTCTTTGGTTTCTACAATACCATCAGGCAATTCCCAACCTCTTCTGGGCTCCTTCTTTTACAAAACCAATTCTTTCTTCGAAAAACTGCCAAGAAAGCACAATAAGCCTTATTTCATTGAATGGCTCTTCGGAATATACTGAAGTTTTTTACAACAACAGCATAAATAAGAAATCAAATTACTGTAACAAAAACAACCAGTTTTGCTACGGGTGGTAGTGGCATACTTTTAGACTATCTAACTCGTATAAAATAATTAAGAATGTGAGCGGGACAATCAATAACAAGATGAATAGTGGAACAAAAAAGCTTTTTACCACCGCTGGCATTACCTTTTACTAACCATTTTTTTACTTTTTCCGCAAAATAGGTTGCTAAGATAATCGGAATAACACTAGATGTATAAGTCATTAGAACAACGGGAATTCCTAAAAATTCGATTTGAATTGGTGATTCAAATAGTGTTCCTTGAAAAACTGTCATAATTGAATCAAGCGCTTTGATATCCACAAGAGTTAGGTGTACCAAAGCTGTAGCGATAGCCATCCCTAACATAGGTGTTCCGCCAAATTTTTTCATTGCCGTATAACCTAAGAAGATTGGCAAAAATACGAAGAAACCATCGCCTATCGCATTTTAATAAGGCATAGATTCCATAGGTAGACTCCATTGTGCCTGTCTGAGCATTTACTAGTACATTACTGATCCAGCCAAATGCCACGAATAATGCATTAAAACCTTTGATAATACCTGTGGCAGCTAGCAAACCTAAAACTGGGGAGAAAATATTTGAAATAATATCAATAAAGCGATTGAGAAGTTGTCGTTTGTGAATAACGATCAGATAGTTTCTTTTTATGTGACTGAAACACTTCTTCTAGTGGAATATTGTACTTGTTGGCAATTACTATTAAATTACCTAGCACATCACCTAGTTCTTCCGTTAACTCTTGTTTATTTTCCTCATATGAGCCTACTACTTCATCTGGCCTGTCTCTACCAATTTCAAGAGCTCTTATAGCGCGTGCTACCTCACCTGTTTCTTCTGCTAAAAAGCCAATTCTAATAAATATGTCTAGATCAGACCAGCCTCTGCCTTCATAATAATCCTTTACCCATTGCTGAAATTCCGTTACATTCATACTCATCTAACCTCCAATTCAATTATAAGTTTATCAAAAATAATGAAAATTTTTTATGGTTTTAATAGGATATTTTCTAGGAGAATTCATTATTTTAAAAGGAATTACAATAATAAATAAGATTCCTTTTTATTAAAAATTTATAATTTCGCTTATCCATTTTTGAACCATTTTTTCTCTATCTTCGTAGTTGGGTATTTTATCAAGCGATATTTTAAACGACTGAAAATTTTCAGGTAAATGATAAACCTTTCTTCTTAATTTCTCATTATCAGGTGATTCATAATCTATTAGTATAATTTCTTTATTGTCAATTGTAACGAACGATCGTGCAGTATATTCTATATTATTAATATGTATATAGTAATGTCCTCTGTGATTCGGCCTGCAATATAGATGACATCCATTAAACTTTGTAAATTCTTCTTTAAATCTTTCAAACTGCTTATCTATTATATAAAACTCTTCTAGATAATATAGGTTTTCTATATGTTTCTCTTTATTAATGTCAAAAGTATCTATGATTAATTTTACATCTGGATTCTTAGGAATATTTTTGTTGATTTTATCATATCCAAGGTTCCTAAATGGCATTAACATTTCTTTGACTAAAGTATCTATTCTTTCATGTTCTAAGTCAGAACCATAGTTCAATAAAAAAATGGTTTTCAACTATTTAAGCCCCCATTTTATTTGTATTCGTTACATAACTTTAATGTTTGCTTGCTTACATATATTACTGACTGATTGCATTTACTTTAGCTATATATACTGCAAAAGTACTATTTTATTTAAAGGTATAATTTCATTCTGAATGGTATTGAGTGTAAAACCAAGTGTATATTCTTTCACAAGTAGTCAGCTGTATTTCAAAAAGCATTTAGAATAAAATGGGAATCAATAGAACAAAAGGAAAGCAGAAGCCCCCCTGCTTTCTTACTCATTCACTCAAAATATTGTAAACAGGGGAATTTGGTTTCAAGTCAAAGTCATGCTTTAAGGGATTCTTATATTTTGGATCAATATACATGGATTGCTTATCACTGTTGGAGGCTTCTTTAAAATCTATAAAATCTGTATATTCTTCTCCTTTCCAGATCCATCTTCCCTGTTTGTTCTCTTCTTTATGATAAATATTTTTCACTAGTCGATTATCTACATTTTTTTGAAATTCATTAACGATAAATAACTGTGAAGAACTAGTTGTCATGATATTTTGTTGGATGGTATTCTTTTTGGTATCATATTGCAGAAGCAGCTGTCCCCCCTCTAACCCCTTTGTATCATTTTGATAGAGAATATTTTTTGCAATAATAGTGTTGGTAGTACCGCCACGCTCTTCGTCATATCCCCCAATAGATATACCGGTATAAACATTTTCATAAACTATGTTGTGGGTAATCTCAATATTATCTGCATACTTCTTTCGATGCTCAGATGTTGCCTCAATCCCAAGGTCATTAAGATAAACCGTATTAGCTTTCACTTTTATATTTTTGCCGCCATCTACATATATCCCCGCTGCACTATAATCATCTCCATAAGCGGGATTACCAAATGAAGAATTATTATATACTATATTATTTCTGATTATTCCATTACGGGTGAAATCATCCTTTTTTCCCGTTCCTTCGTATCCAATTAGATCAATGCCAATATTATCATTATTACGAACTGTATTCCCTTCAATGATAAATCCGTCTATATTACCATTTAAGACAAGTGCTTCACTTGCTCCAAGCTTTAAATCTTGGACCACATTATTGCGAATGACAATATTCTTCATTCCCTCTGTTCCATAAACTGCTATTCCATGTGCATTCCCATCCTCGTTCAGGGTGCTGATTTTTCTTACTACATTGTTCTCTATCACAATATGGCTGCTTGACCCTGCTATATATATTCCCATTACTGTTTCATCAGCAAGACTAGTAGATAAGTCTTCCATTATTAATCCTTTAATAGAAACATAATTTTTATTCTGAATGGTTATGAGAGATGTCTCCTCTTCTTTTTCTGCCTTCTCCACACCGCTAATTATTACTTCCTCTTGATCATAGGCTTGAAAGACAATCGGAAGTTCTTTTTTGCCGCTATGTTTAACCGTGAGCGGTTCTTTGTAAATCCCCTCACGTATATAAACAGTTGTTCCTGCTACCGCTTTATCTGTCGCCTTTTTTAATGTTTGAAAGGGATGTTCCTTACTTCCATCATTTCGATCATTTCCTGTTGGTGAAACATAAAGAGATTGGATTCCAGTTTCTTGCTCCTGGTTTATTTTGGGTTCTGTCTCTCTATCCTCTGTTTTTCCTCTCCAATCGATAAACCCATAAATTATGACAACAAGTATTACAATCGCAATTAAGATTACTACTTCTTTTTTCAAATTTATTATCCCCTCATCTAATTTATTCTTAATTAATGGTACTCTAGCAGTTATTATACTGCAAGACTTGCCTACCGAAGCACATTCTACTTTTAGAAAATCACAGCAAAAAAACCCCCATCTATTTGAAAATAGATAGGGATTTATTTTACAAAGAACTATTAGTACAATTTTTGTATTGCCTGCGCCTACTTAAAACTATCTAGAAATTTACTCGCCTCACTGTTAAATTTCCACGTTACTCCATACTTATCCACTACCATTCCGAAACTTGCTGACCATGGTGTAGAAGCTAACGGCATGATTACAGTACCATCTTCTGCAAGCTTTTCAAATATTTGCTGATTCCTATTTTGATCTGCATCAATAATACTGATTAAGACGGTATTCCCTTTTACGATTTCGCCCGTCATAACTTGCATAAAAGGCAGGACGTCAGAAATCATTAGAATATTCCCTGAAAACTCAATACGAGATTCCATAATCATGTTTTGCTCTTCTTCCGTTAATGGAGCATTAGGATCTTGACCAAAAGCGCCAAATCTCACCTTTTTTACATTTGTTGCATGTAATGCCTTTTCATAGAAGTCTATCGCTTCTTCTGCTTTTCCATCGAATTGTAAATAACCTATTGCTTTCATATTTAATTCCTCCTTTTTATATTTAAAGTATAATAGGACATAAGCGACAACTATATGTCGTATATAGGAGGAGAAAATGAAAAAAATTGAGCGACTTATTTCAATAGTAATGATCTTATTACAAAAAGAAGTTGTTTCCGCATCAGAATTTAGTCGACTTTTTCATGTAACGAAACGAACGATTCAACGTGATATGGAAGCATTAAGCTATGCAAACATCCCTATTTATGCGAAATATGGTGCTGAAGGTGGATATGCACTAATGGATGAGTATAAATTCGATAAACGATTACTAAATCAGAATGATATTGAAAATATACTCGTAGCTTTAGGTGGCTTTGAGCAGCTGATTACAAATCAAGAAATTCAAACGACTATTCTAAAAATCAAAGGAATGACCAGTGCAAATATATCTCCAAAATTGGATGTAACTTTTTATGATTGGAAAGGAAGAAGTCAAATAGATGAAGATGTTTTATTAATAAAACAAGCAATGGAAAATAACTGGTTAGTAAAATTTGAGTATGTAGACTCAATAGGAAATATAACTTCCAGAGTTGTAGAACCTTATAAGATGCATTTGCGAGAAATGCATTGGTACCTTTTTGGTTATAGTTTAGAACGGGAAGATTATCGAACCTTTAAATTGACGAGGATGACTAATATCAACAAAGGCGGTTTTTTTATACCGAGAACTGATAAGGTATTGGAAGCAGAAAAGCAACATAATGAACAACAAGATTTAGTTAATGTACAGCTATTGATAGACGTTGCAGTCAGAGATCAATTTATCGAGAGATATGGCAAGAACGCTGTTAACAAGAGGAACTCAGAAAGTTATCTTGCCACTATTGAATTGCCTATGAATCCATTTGCCTACCAGTTTTTAGCGGGATTCGGTAATAAGGTGAAAATTATAAAGCCTAAAGCTTTTATTGCTGAATACTTAAATTTTTTGGAGGATACAGTGAAGCTTTATAAGTAAAGTTGATGTTAACCATCATTTTCAGTTCCTTAATAATTGCTTAAAAAAACTGGATCAATACTTTTATTATTATTGATGATTAAGTTTAACAGAAAAAAACTCCAATAAGTCATAAAATCCTTTAGAAAAAGGGAATCCAGAGCCTTCCCTCTGATTCCCTTCTCCCCCCTCACAACCGTTGCAATCGAAGTTCCTGGATAAACGCATCGTAATCAATTTCTAATGTTTCACAATTGGTTTTTACTTCTTCAAAAAAGTCGAATTCTCCATCTGCTGGGCGGTCACGGTTTTCGTAGTAAAAGTTGATTAGGTGGTATAGTTTTATAAAAGAATCTAGCTTCTCTTTTTTATTCATTTATCCCGCTCTCCTCCTGTTTTTTTTATCTACAAAACTTTAATAGAAGCAATCACAAATCACCTATGCTCCTAAGCTGGAAAGAAGAACCGTCCCTCTCATTCCCTCCTGGCACCACGATTCTTCCAATTGGTTGACTGATAATTTGGCCGTTTTCCATTACTTTTGTTCCGCGGACAATGGTGGCGACTGGCATTCCTGTAATAGGAGTTTGGTCGTATGCTGTTACCTTGCTTTTACTGTGGAGCTCTTCTCTTTTAATAGTATGTTTTTTCTTCATATCTACTATTGTAATATCTGCATCGGTTCCTACTTGTAATGATCCTTTTTGCGGATAGATTCCATATTGCCTTGCTGGGTTTTCGGAAAGGAGTTTACAGGCATCGACTAAAGAGATTTTCTCTTCACTTACTGCGTTTAATAGTAGTGGTGCTAATGTTTCAACACCGCACATTCCAGCAGGAATATCCCATAAGCTGCCATCCTTTTCTTCCTCGGTATGAGGAGCATGGTCGGAGCAGACAACCGTTACGGTACCATCTTGAATTCCTCTCCACAGCTCTTCCTGATCCTTTTTATATTTAATAGGCGGATATACCTTCATCTGCGGGCCAACTCTTTCATAATCCTCATTGGATAAAAAGAGATAATGCGGACATGTTTCTGATGTAATATTTGTATAGCCATCTGCTTGTGCTTGTCTTATTAACTTTACCCCTTCTCCTGTACTTACATGAAGAATATGCAGTCTAGTGCCAAGATTTTTCGCCAATGCAATCCCAGATTGAATGGTCATTTCCTCTGCTAAGTTCGGGCGTCCTTGCAGAAGTGCCTCATAATCTCTTTTCCCGGAAGCTTCTACTTCCTCTGTCAGCCGTTGAATTATTTGATTATTTTCCGCATGAATAGCAAGAATTTGTCCCGTTTTTTGAACTTCTCGGAAAATACTATAGACCTCTCCATCTGAAAGCGGCGGAATGACGCCTTCGTCTCCATCCTTATAGTTATACATCAACTGATAAGTCTCTTTATTAATGGCATAGCCCCAGAAAAACTTAAAGCCAATAACCCCAGCATGGTGCAGTGGAACGATATCCTCTCGGTTAGCATCCCCTAAGCAGATTCCCCATATGGCGAAATCCACATGTGCTTTGGCCGCAAGGTTTTTCTTTTGTTTCTCAAAATTTTCGACATTATTTATAGGAGGATTAGTGTTCGGCATTTCAAAAACAGTCGTAATCCCACCTGCCGCTGCAGCTTGGGTGCTATAATAAAAATCTTCTTTATACGTTGGACCTGGATCCCTTGAATGAATATGGGTATCCATAAAGCCAGGACAAACATATAATCCCTCTCCATCTGTTACCTCTGCCGCTTCTCCCGCTAATTCATCCTGAGAGATGGCCGCAATCTTTCCGTCTTTTATATAGAGATGCCCTTTTTTAAATCCATTTCCGGTATATAAATAGCCGTTTTTAATAACATGATCCCACAACATATTCTCCACTCCTTTTTTATATGAAAAAATTGATTTATCAACCAATGCGGCGAGGATATCAGCCATTCTTTGGGGTTTATCAGCCAAAACGGCATGGATATCAGCCATTCTTTCGTTTTTTCAGCCAAAATCGCTATCTTTTCAGCCAAACTTCTCTTTTATCAGCCAAAACCGCTGCCTTTTCAGCCAAACCTCCATCCATTCGACTACCGAACCACCACTCCACCAATAATATCTTGTATATCCTTTATTCCATGTGCCTGCATATAGGCTTCTATTTCATCGCGGATCGTTATCATTGCTTCTGGATCGACGAAGGAAGCTGTGCCAATTTGTACAGCGGACGCACCTGCGAGCATTAATTCGATGGCATCCTCTCCATTCATGACGCCTCCGCATCCTATAATCGGAAGGGAGGTTGCCTGATACACTTGGTAAACCATTCGGACAACGAGGGGCAAAATAGCTGGGCCGGAATAGCCGCCCATTACATTGCTGATCTTCGGTTTTCTAGTATGAACATCAATAGACATAGCCAAAAATGTGTTGGAAACCGTTAAAATATCGGCGCCGGCTGCTTCACAAGCTTTGGCAATCTCCACAATACTTGTTACATTAGGAGATAACTTCGGAATGAGCGGCTTATTTGTCGACTTTCGTACCTGGCTTACTAATTCATGCGAGATGGATGGATCCATGCCAAACGCCATCCCATTATTTTTCAAATTGGGACAGGAAATATTTAATTCAATGGCCTCCACCTCGTCCATAGCACCGAGCTCTGCGCTAACCTCCACAAATTCCTCGATGCTGTCGGCTGACACACTAGGGATAAGAGGAGTCGAAAAAGCTGCATAAAAGGGGATTGTCTTTTCTTTAAAATACGTTAATCCCTCACTTTGAATCCCAATCGAATTAATCATGCCACCAGCCTTTGTTTCACAAATACGAGGGGTAGGATTGCCTGTTCGCCGATTCTTTGTAATGCTTTTGGGAATAATGGCCCCAATCTGATTGATATCAATATAATTAGTCATTTGTTCCGCAAATGTTCCAGACGCTGGCATAACCGGATTTCGCAAATGAAGATTGCCTAATGTTACTTCCAAGCCACTCATGCAAATACCACCTTTTCTAACGGAAAGACTGGACCTTCCATACAAATCCGGACTGGCCGGATGCGTTCCTCTTCTTCAATCTGACAGACACATCCATAGCAAGAACCAATCCCGCATCCCATATTTTCTTCCAAGGCGATTTCAGCAAAAAGCTTGTGTTCATATGCTAATTCCTTCATTAATATAGATAGTCTTCTTGATCCACATGTATAGATGCCATCTATCTTTTTTTCGCTTATCCATGTTTCTGCTAAAAGTTTTACGTACTGAGGATCACTCGTTCCAGCTTCATCATTTACAAACACAGCTTCCACACCAGCTGCCTTTAACTCCGCTTCCACTAAATAATCTTCCTCTGTTCTAGCACTGACAATCGCAAAACACGAAATATTCTTACTTTTCATCTTGAAAGCAAGAGCGGAAAGGGTGGCAATTCCTACACCTCTAGCAACAACAAGAATATTTTCACTTCCTTCCGCTATGCTAAATCCCTTCCCTAATGGACCAAGTATATCCAGCGTCTCTTCCGACTTTCGCTCCGCTAAAGCCTTTGTCCCAACTCCTTTTACTAAATAAAGAAACTCCAATGTACTTTCTGCTTCATTGATGCGAAAAATACTAAGTGGTCTGCGTAACAAGGGCTTAGGTCCATCATTGCATTTGATATGAAAAAATTGACCCGCTTGAACTGGGAATAGCTGCTGATTGGGAACTTTTACTTTTAAATGAAAATACCGCTTGCTTACTTGCTTGTTAAATATTATTTCTGCCTTCACTGCCATCCTTTTTCTCTCCTTCCTTTCTTTAATTAATACACGGCTATTGCTTGCTGTAATACAGCTGCCTCTAATACATCAATTCCGATTAAAATATCGTCTAAATCGGTATGTTCATCTGGATGATGACTAATCCCGTTTAAAGACGGAATAAAGATTAACCCAACTGGACCGAAGGAAGTCATATTCATGGCATCATGCCCAGCGCCACTTTGCATCCATTGATAAGGAAGCTTTTTTTCCAGACAAATTTTTTCTATTTGAAAAGTAAGCTCTTTTGATAACTGAACAGGCTCTTCCTTGCTAATCTCCTGTGAAGTTATCGTTAAACCTCGTCTTTCCTGAACATCCTCCATTTTTTTTAAAAGAGCAGTGAGTACTTTATTTCTAGAGGCAGTCGAAGTGGAGCGAATATCGACTTTCATTTCGACTGTACCTGGTACCACATTCATCGCCCCCATTGGAATGGAAAGCACCCCGATTGTTGCGACGGTACCGTTATGCTGTTCTTCTTTCGCTGCTTCTTCTAAAGCAAGCGCTAGTTCACTTGCCCCAAGCAATGCATCCTTGCGCATATTCATCGGTGTTGTACCAGAATGTGAAGCAGCGCCTTTTACTTCAATAATGAAGCGGACGGGTGCCGCAACCCCTGTTACTATCCCAATTTTCTTATTGGTATTCATCAGAATCGGACCTTGTTCAATATGTAATTCAAAGAAAGCTTGAAAACGTTCTGTCGCTCTGCTTGCCAAATCCAATTGATCAAATCGCAGAGCACAAAGTGAAAGAGCTTTTTCAAAGGTAATTCCATCCTTATCCTTCAGATGACGATACTTCTCCTTTTGCAGTGTTCCTGCCATTGCTTTGCTTCCAACCGTTGAGACCCCGAATCGAGACGATTCTTCACAGGCGAAAGAAATAATCTCAATCGGATGTTCCGTTTCCAGGTTTTGTTCATTGAGGCGTTTTATCACTTCTAAACCTGCTGTAACTCCTACTACGCCATCGTATTTACCACCTTGGTAAACGGTATCTAGATGGGACCCTATGACAACTGGCGGAAGATTTTTTTGCTTTCCTTCTCTTCTCGCAATAATATTGCCGCAATAATCCATTCTAATTTCTAGGCCCTCATTTTTACACAAACGCATAAAGGCATGACTGCATGCCTGTTCCTCATTTGTAAAGGCCACTCTTGTGATTCCTTTCGTTCCCGAATTATATTGATTCATATTATTCAACAGTTCTTCGTATCTTCTTTTTCGATCCATCTTTCTATCTCCTTGATTATGGGCCATGGAGCTCCGCCCTTCTCTTTATAAGCGAATAGAACTTAATAGATGCATAGATTTCATATGTTCACTTGCCTCTTTGGCCACTTCGTTTATTTGTTTCACTAATATTTCTTGCTGCATTTCGATATAGTCACTTTCGCCAACAATGCTGATACTGACATTCGTTTTTTTGTCATCATAAAATATTGGCGCGGAAATAGCAGATACGCCTATTTCCAATTCTTCAATGCAAAATGCAAGTTGGGAATGATAGATTTCTTTTAGTTCTTGTTTGATATCGAGAGGATTCGTTTTCGTATAGGGGGTGGTAGCTTCAAAGGGTGTCTCTTGCACCATCTTCTCAATCATTGCTTCCTCTTGATACGCCAAAATTACTTTTGCTGCTGCGGCACTATGAATCGGCATCCGTTGTCCCACATGAACAAAATATTTATTGCGCAGATCTGATGGCTGATGGGTGTAAACACAATAGACATCGCCTCCATGATAACGACAAATGAAGGTATACAGATTGGTTTCATTAGATAATTTTTCTCCATATCTGCCCAGTAATTTAATCGGATCCTGCAATCTTAAAAATTGACTGCCCCACAGCATCGTTTTCGGTCCTAGATAATACTGTTTAGTCGTTTTATCCTGCACAACAAGCTGATGTTCACACATACTTGTAAGCATTCGATGAATCGTACCCTTACTTAAATCTGTCTCTCTCGCAAGTTCACTGACACCCATTCCTATATTGGCATTAGAAGAGAGGCAGTCCATTACAACTGTAAAGCGATTTAACCATTCCAAGCCATGTCTCTCCTTTTAAAAAAAGTTTCTCTAGGCGGAACATTGTTCCAGTCTTTTTTAATAAGAGAAGGTGTCATAAAAACACCCTTCTCTCTTAAAATATAGATTGTAACCTTAATTCTTAAACAATCTCTTTATCCTTTGATTCAGGAATTAAAAAGATAAATGCTAGTGCAGATAAAATGTAAACACCGGACAATAAGCTAAGTGCATAGCTTAAAGAATGATTAAGAGAAATATAACCAATAATAAATGGCGCAAATCCCGCGATTGCTCTCCCTACATTAAAAATAATATTTTCTGCAGTGGAACGAACTTCTGTATTATAATGCTCTGCTAGCAGGGCTCCATATCCACCCATCATCCCATTTACAAAGAATCCTAATACGCCGCCAAGAAGCAATAAAGCTGCTGTCGATGTTACTTGGAAATAGACCCAAACAATAATTGCCGCCGCAATCAGGAAAGTGATATAAGATGGTCTGCGTCCAATTTTGTCTGCCAAATAACCAAAGATTAAAATCCCTAATATCATCCCGACAATTGTTGTTACCGTCCATAAAGTTGTTTTATTAAAATTGTAGCCTAGTTCCGAAGCAAGCATCGTCGGCATCCACGTCATAATGCCATAAAAGCCAAAGTTTTGAACACTTGTGGCGATAATTAAGCCAATCGTTATCTTCGTTGTTTCCTTTGAAGCAAATAATTGTCCAATGGCAATTTTATTTTTATTTTCTTCTTTAAGTTTTGTCCAAATCTCTGGTTCCTTTAAATTTTTGCGGGACCAAAACGCAAAAACCGCTGGTACTACCCCTGCAAGGAATACACCATGCCATCCAAATTTCGGTGCAATAAACAATACGGTTAAAGTAGCAAGAACAATCCCTAACTGAAATCCAACCGCTACTACAGATGTAGCACGAGAGCGATACTTCTTCGGCCAAGTCTCACTGACAAGCGTCATCCCAATTCCAAATTCTCCACCAAGACCTAAACCAGCTAAAAAGCGAAAAATCGCAAATGTTTCTAAATTAGGAGCTAAAGCACATAAACCTGTAAAAACAGAAAATATTAAAATAGTCCAAGTAAACACCCGTACTCGCCCAAATTTATCCGCCATTACCCCAAATACAATTCCACCAATTACAGCTCCAAGCAATGTAATAGTAGAAAGGCTTCCCGCTTGCGCTTGATTAATGCCAAAAAAAGCAATTATGAGCGGCAGTGTATAAGCCAAAATCATCATATCTAACCCATCCATGGCATATCCAACCGTTGAAGACCATAGCGTTTTCCACTGATAACCCGTTATCTTCTTTTCCGGTACCTCTGAATTTTCATATGCTTTCATATTCACTGAATAACTCCTCCCCTTAACTTAAATATGACCGATTCTATCCTGTTATCTTTCTATCAAAACCTGCTCCCCTTCTCCTCTCCCCAAAATAACCCTTGTATGTCTTTCTACCGGCAGTGTTTCACTGAACGGAACGATGTTTCAAAATTAAGTAACATAAACGTATATTACTATTAACTTTTTTGAAAATCTATTATATTGTCAGAAAATATGACAATATTTTTTATTTTCAGATATTTATTTCTAGTTTGATCCATACAAAAATATCCTCATCTGGAATGGCGATGAGGGGAAGGATTTTTATACTTAACTATAATAAATTATTATGTATGGTGTAATAGTTTGGTTAGCTGCCTTGCCCAATCTACTAAAGACTGTCTATTAATTATTAATCTAAGGCTAATCCCTGAGTCTGTTCCCATGTTTGAATGAATCATTCCATTGTCAAAGTGAATATAAAATGTATAAAGATTTCCCTCCATTCTTTGATAGCTGAATGAAATGTCGGGTTCAATGGCTGTGATTTCTCCAGAAAGATGGAGGTTTTCCAATTGGGACACCACCGCTTCTATATCATGGTTAGACCAAGTTACCTCATGAGAAAATGTTCCAAAACTAAAGTCAAATGTAAATCTTAATTGTAATTGAATAAAGTCTTCTATATTACGTATATCGATTACTTCTATTTTTAGTTGTGTCTTGCTATATTCAAATCCTTCATCTTTTAGGAAAAACATGATGATGAGTCCCCTCCCTTATCTGATTAATATTATCTTACCATTTTGGTTAGAAGAAGCTGCTGTCATCTATTCTTAAAATAACCTAATGTTAGTGTTTTTTTGTTGTGGAATGGCAGAGTATTTTTCCCCTTAGTTATCAAGGCCCTATTTCTATATACCATTAACATAGCCTCTACCATCAATTTGTCCTTCTAAGATGGACAAAATTGATAGGATGTCTTTTTATGGTGCCTGTCACCAATAAAAAAAGGAAAGCAGAAAAACCCCCCTTCTGCTTCCTTTTTATTTATTTAAATCAACCAGGTTATAAAGATTGGTAATGTAATTAATGATAATATAGTGCTAATTACGAAAGAAGATGCTGTTTCTGTTGTTAGCGAATCGAATCTAGTTGAAATCATCGCTGCAACGGCTGATCCTGGGAATGCTACTAATAAAATAGCTTTTACTGTATCGGCATGGTTTAACCCTACTAGATGAGCAACCAATATCATAAATACTGGCAGCACTATCACTTTTAATAGTGAAATACCAAAAGCAACTCCTTGGAAATTGATCTTGCGAATACCTACGGTTACCCCTACCGCAAATAAAGCAACACCAGATGTTACGGAGCCAATTTGATCAAGCGCACTTTGTACTATTTCTGGTGAGTGGAAACCAAATAGTGTCAATACAACTGCTAGTAATGGAATACAAGCAAGTGGTTCACTTAATCCATGCAAAATAATACCTATTGTGCTTCCCTTCTCATCCTTTGCTTTCCCTTTATTACTTTCGCCGATATTCCCCACAATTGTTGCTAAAGGATCTAAAATGGCATTAACCACAATTCCTGTAATCGCAATAGGAATAGCAACTTCTTGTTGTCCGAATAAACTACCAAGCACAGAAATCCCCATAAAAGCAAATGCCGGCTGCGTAGAATTTAATGAGAACATCGAAGCTTTTGTAACATCATATTTAAAAACAAACTTCGCAATAAGTAGTAATATGACATAAAAACCAATAATACCTATAAACATATTTAAGAAAAACGGCCATTGATCGATTAATGTTTGCTTTGATGTAGTTGTAATTCCAATAAATAAATGCGCTGGTAGTGCAAATTTTGTTACTAATGTATTGAGACCTTTAGAAGAATCAGCATTAAAAATGTTTAGATAGCCACCTAAATATCCTAAAATAATGGTAAAAAAGATGGGGATTAATACTAAAAATATATGTCCAAGAGACATGGTAATTCACTTCACTTTCCCTTTGTTCGTTTCTAAGCTGTTTGAATCGTCTTACAGTGATTGCAAGACGATTCTATTTATTTAATTGTCTTGTTTTAATGTTATTGTTTTATATTCAGGGTTCCACATATAATCATTAAGCGCTTGTTCTATATCCTCTATTTCCGCTTGCGCAATTCCTTCTTCGATCGCAGCTTCAGCTACTGCTATAGCTACGGCTTTAGATACCTCTTGTAATTTGTCAATGGAAGGAAGGATAGATGCCCCAAGCGAGCTGCTATCAGATAATGATGCAACAGCATTTGCGGAGGCTGCAAACATTCCTTTTGAAATAATGGAAGCTTTTGCAATAATTGCTCCTAACCCTAGTCCGGGAAAAACAAACGCGTTATTCGATTGACCAATTTCATATGTGACACCGTTATATTCCACGGCTTTAAATGGACTACCAGTAGCAATTAGTGCTTTCCCATCTGTCCATTTAATAATGTCTTCTGGTGTAGCTTCTGCTAATGGGGTTGGATTAGACATCGGCATGATAATCGGACGTTCAACATGTTTAGCCATCTCTTTTACCACTTCTTCAGAGAAAGCACCAGCTTGTCCAGATGTACCGATAAGAATAGTCGGCTTTACTTTTCTAATAACTTCTAGAAGCGGAATAATATTTTCCTCGTTTCTTTCCCAATCCTCTACTTCTTTTGCAGAACGAACATATGGCTGTTGGAAAGAAACAACATCTGGAGTTTCATCTGTTAATAATCCACGGAAGTCAATTGGCCAAAAGCGATTATACGCTTCTTCTCTCGAAACTCCCTCTAATACCATTGTTTCTACCATTTGATCTGCATTCCCAATGCCAGCAGCACCTGGTCCAAAGATAACAATTCGCTGATCAGAAAGAGACTCTTTCGTAACCTTTAAAGCAGACATGACGGCCGCCAAAGTAACAGCGCCTGTTCCTTGGATATCATCATTGAAAGTAAGAATTTTATCACTGTATTTTTCCATGATTGCACGAGCATTTACATTTCCAAGGTCTTCCCAATGAAGGAGAACATCTGGAAAAGTCTTCAAGGCATTTTCCACAAATTGCTCAATAAACTGATCATAGTTTTTGCCGCGAACACGACTAAATTTGTTACCAAGATATAATGGATCTTTAATTAAAGCTTCATTGTTTGTTCCTACATCCAACACAATTGGAAGCACTCTACTAGGATCTATGCCAGCCGCTGCCGTATACACAGCTAGTTTACCGATCGCAATATTAATTCCTCCGACACCCTGATCTCCAATTCCAAGAATGCTTTCTGAATCAGTTACTACGATTAAATCAATTCCATCACTAGGAATATTTAAATTGTTAAAAGCTTCTTCCATGTTCTCCATATTATCGATAGATAAATATAATCCACCAGGAATATGATATTCATGAGAGTACTTTTGAATCACTTCTCCAACAGTAGGAGTGTAAATAATGGGCAGCATTTCGTTCAGGTTATCCTGAAGTACTTTGTAAAATAGAACAACATTTCGATTGTACAAATCATATAAAAGACCGTTTTTACGTAAATCACTTGTTTGGGCAGAAAATTGTTCGTAAATACGTTTTGCTTGTTCTTCTAATGTTAGAATTTGAGTTGGTAATAAACCATTTAAACCAAGCTCTTGACGTTCTTCTTTCGAAAAAGCTACGCCTTTATTAAGAAAAGGATTTAATAAGAGCTGTTTTCCTTTTAAATTTGTTTGAATAACATCTTGTTTACTAATTGTTCCTATTGCCATGTCTTGCTCCTTCTTTCTTTTTTAAGTTAACAGAAATTCTCAAATTGAGATATCTTTAATTCAAGATAATTTCCGACACTTCTTTTCCTTACGAGGTTTTATTAAGCCTCGTTCCTTCCTATAATTAAACTACTTCTTCTTCCCCCCTTCTCTCTTATAGGTCATTCTTCCTCTTTTTTAATAATTTTTTCTACCCTAGTTATAATCCGTAACCAAATATACTCCTGCTAAAAATGCTTGTCAAGGAATTGATTTAGACAAAAGTTTACGAAAAATAAGGGGACTTTAGTAACAGCGTAGATGGTACCGCTTTATCATCATAGAAAAAACAACGAAATCACTTATCCTTAGTAGAAACAATTTAGCATCCTTGTTTTTGCTTTTACCTCCAGCTTACTCTTTACCCTTTATTAGGTTAACTAGGTAAAATTTAGCTAGTTAACCTAATATAATTGTCCTTAGGAAATATTATAAAAAAACAGCCTCCTGATGAAGATTGTTTTCTGCCTTCAACTTTTGTTGAGAAAATGATCTATTTCTACTTCACTTTCTCTTTTTGATATTCTATTTGACTGTACCACGTCGGCATCATTATTAACCTCAAACACACTGTCTGGAAATTTCTTTTTTGTCCAAAGAAGAAATTTCGTCAACGTCCATGAACGCCAGTCTAGACAGAGGGATCATAGTTGTATTACTTTTGCAATACATAAAGTGGTTATAAATTTTATATCCACGTTTCATTTTAATATGTTCAAGAACGATAAAATATCCTTAATTGAGCTCTGTCCAAGACATTGAAAAAAAGTTTAAATGTTACCTTTACCCATGGAAGCAGACATGAACTAATTTATACTATAGATTAAATGTTCACTTCGTGTTAATAAAGTACAAATGTTATATTTATTTGAGCTTAATGATAATCTCCCTCTATTTTATTTTCTGTTTTTTAGCGATTTAATATACTATTTTGGGAAATAAAATAAAAACCACTATTAATTACGCTAATTTTTTAGGAATTGAATCATAAGTTATAAAGAAATATGGAAGATTAATGATACCACCATGAATTATACTGATTAACAATATTTTCTTTTTGTTTTGGATCTAAACCTAATATTATGGATAAATATGTCTAGTGGATTTTAAAATAAGTGTTTGGAGGGGGGAAGTATGTTTGAAGAAAAAATTCATTCTGACATTTGCTTAAATGCATCAGAAGAACATGGTATTACCTTAAGCCATAAAATCATATCGTTGGAAAAAGGAGAACAAGTGTGAGCCTTGACTTATTATAACAACGGAGAGCATCAAATTCTATTGACTCCCACAACAGATATAGAAGAAAAACGTAAACCTTGGTGGAAAAACTCTTTAAATAAGGTCAACTTATTTAACTTTCCTAAGTATTGCAAAACCTAGATTGGATATTGATCAGATTCTTTTCCTCTCGCATGTAAAAATTGAAGATATTGCTCAGGTTTGGGTTCAGGAAAATACGCAAAAATCCGTTCTGAATTTACCATACTTCCCTCTTTGGTCTCTATATAGTCAAAATAACTGCTCCAAGGATATTCTTCCAAGCTTTCTACCATACCAGCTCGAATTGGATTTAGATGAATGTACCGATTCACTTCTAATTCATATTGAGCAGAAGTAATCAACTCAGATCCATAACGGCTTTCAAACACATGTCCTGTAAAATCGTATTTCTTATTGAAATATATCGCGTAATTAAAATGGAGAGTTCTTATAATGTCACTTGGGGAATGTTGAAGAGTTTTAATTTGAAGATGGATGTGATTTGTCATCAAACAATAGGTTTGCAGAATAAATGGCCTTTCCTCCATTACTTCTGTCAATAATCGCAGATACTTTTCGCGGTCTTCCTCGTCCAAAAATAAAGAAGTACGGCGAATACCTCGACTCGTAATATGATAACTAGCACCAGGATACCAAACACGCTTTTTTCTAGCCAACGAACAACCTCCCTTTTTATGAATTTTGCCTGCATATTATGAAGGATAAAATCGACGAAGATTAAGCAAGAGGGTTTTATTCTATGTCCTCTAATAGAAAGAGGCAGCTTAAAATACAACATTCTACATCCCATACAAAATCCCTGCATTTTCCGACAAAAAAATAGGAAAAGAAATCAAAAAATGATCCCTTTCCCTTTTGTCCTCCTGAGAAAGACAGAATTAGCTTTTTGTCTTTTTATGGTGCCTGTCACTAGGAGTTGTTCCATTTTCCACTCCAAGTTCCTGCAGCCATCTACGGTAGCTGATCGTCAGGGCGTCTGACTTAAGATGCAATTCTGCCTGCAGATCCAATGGCAGTAATTCTGGCTTTTGGCTTTGAACAATATCTAAATCTTGATAAAAGATTTTATCCTGGAATTCGATAAATGGTTCATCTGGTTTATCTAAATCATAGTTTCTTGTTAACAGCATAAAGGCTTTCGACTGTTCGTTATCTTCTTGATTGACGACAAGCAAAATCGTCAACGCATCTTCTGATCCATCTGTTGTTTTTGTGAAACGAGCAGTTGTTGGATTTAAAATTTCATACACATAATTGGCATATCCACCTTTTGAACGTCCATCTGGATTGGGCTGGTAGACAGGAATTTTACTTGTAATAAAACGGTTATCGATAAAATCCACTTTATAATCGACCACTTCGGCATGATCCTCATCTCCAAGCAAGCCTTCATGAACAAACATAAGATGGGAAACATCAAGGAAGTTTTCAATGATTCGCGGTGCATTTGCTTTTACCTCATAAGGACCACATATCGCTGTTCGATATCCTTCTGTACTATATTCAGGATAAGAAATAAGCGGTGCTGGATCATCCCCCAAGTTCACCCAAATAAGTCCAAGGTATTCCTCACAATGATAAACGGTTGCTTTCGCTTTTCTTGGAATAGCTCGTCCATTTGGCAATGCCGGTATCTTGACACATGCTCCTGCACAATCGTATTCCCAAGCATGGTATGCACAAACTAAATTTCCGTTTTTCACCTTACCAAGCGAAAGTGCCGCTCCTCTATGAATACACAAATCTTTAAAGGCATGAACGCCTTTCTCATTTCGAAAAATGGCTACTCTTTCTCCAAGAACAAATACTTGTTTCGGATCATCCTGCAATTCCTCTGCTTTACATACTGGATGCCATTCATTCCATAGTCTATCTTGTTGCATAATCGCGCCTCTCCTGTTCCTATTTTTAGTTAACATTTACCGTTGGCTTGTTTGTATTTACACGCTCTACTTGTTTTTGCGGCAAAACTAGATTAAGAATTAATGCAGCAATGGCTCCTATAGCTGTCCCTGATGATACAAAGTAAGTAACAATTTCAGGCAGCCCATTTAACACATTCGCCGGCATTAATACAGCAAATAAAGCGAGCATGATTGGAACTCCAATAACAATCATATTTCTCTCCGTAAATTCCAATCCTTTCACGACTTTAAATCCATTCATCATAATGATTACGCATAAAATCGCAAATACACTATTAATCACCACACTAGGGATACAGGCAATCAAACTCGTCAGTTTTGGCATCATGCCTAGAACTACTAACATAATTCCACCCATAATAATTGGCTTACGGCTCTTTACTCCTGTAATCGCAATAATACCAGCATTAGAGGAATAGCCCGTTACTGGCGTTCCACCAAAAAAAGAACCGACAAAACAGCCTAACCCTTCACCGAATGCACCGCCATTTAAACGTTTGTCATTAAGCTCTTCACCCGTTACATTGCTTACAGTAAACCATGTTCCCGTTGTTTCAATAGTGACAATTAAGTAAACTACAATCATGACTAGGATGGCATGAACATTGAATTGTGGCGCTCCAAATGCAAATAGACTTGGCATTTGAAACCAGCTTGCATTTTCTAATGAGGCAAAACTAACTAAACCGAAGAAAGAGGCAACAAGTGAGCCTAATCCTAGTGCTAAGATAACCGATACTACTTTTATATATTTCCATTTAGATTTAGCCTTTTCCCCTACGTACATACAGAAAATCAATACAGCTGCTGTAACGGTCGCAACCAAGATATTTTCGCCAAAACTACCTTCTGCTGTATAAATAGAATTAATCGCACTCGGCATTAAAGAAATCCCTACAACCACAATAACAGTCCCAGCAACAATCGGTGGGATGACTTTTCTAACCACTTTGCTATAGAGTTTAAGCGGATAACCAAGCAAGGCAATAATTAACGCACCAGGTATTAAGCTGCCTATCATTGTTCCAATTCCTGATGTCGTTCCAATTGCTGCAAGTGCACTTAATGGCACAAAGGAAGGTCCTTGCATAACAGGAAGCTTCATTGCAAAGCCTGCTTGAATAATCGTTGCAATTCCACATGCGATAAAGGTCATTTGGATCAGCAATGCACTATCCGATACGGAAAAGGACAATAAGCCTGCCAAGATAATCGGCGGGATAAACAAATCCATCGCTAATATTTGCTGTACTCCTAGAAAAATCGATTTGCCAACGGTAATTTCTTCTTTTCCTTTCTGTATATTCCCCTTTGCTTCCAAATCTTTTGCCATATTCTCCATCCCAGTACCCCCTGTTAATGATACCTTCATATAATCCTTGTTTCTTCATTAACGAGCAAATTCACCGAACAGAAAAGCTCGAAGTACATACCTTCCTTAACAAAAGAAAAGCATGCACTTCGAGCCCTTTATAATCAAAGTATGACAAGAATAGACATCTCCCTATAAAGGGACGTCATGTCCATTTTATCTCTGCTTTTCATAGTCAGTTTATTTACGGTAAACAGGTAGAAACTTGTAGGCCATATCCCTACGATTATATGAAAATACACTATTTATTTTTGAATATTATAGCAACCTGAAACATTTGCAATGCTCAAGCCCACCTTCAACATTCACTTCATTTTTTAAAATACGCAATAAAATTTTTTATTTACTAGCAATTATCAACTTGCTACAATGACTATATTAACACAAAACACGAACATTAGGAAGGTGTTTATGAACAATTATACGCATATTTTTCACGGAACTGCTTTTTCTAGTGAATCTCCCAAAAAAGTAACTATATTGAAAGACTATTTATTCTTTATCGATACCAATGGAATGATAAAAAAAATGATTGGACCGGAACAGGCCGAATATCCAGCCTTGTTAGAGACTTATGAAGGACAAGCTAACTTCCACCGTTTAGCAGAGGGGCAATATTTCTTACCTGGTTTTGTAGACTTGCATGTTCATGCACCGCAATGGGCACAGTCGGGTACAGCTTTAGATATCCCGCTATACGATTGGCTGCATACCTATACATTTCCACTAGAAGCTAAGTATGCAGATTTATCCTTCGCCTCATCAGTATATGAAGACTTGGTAAGCACCTTGCTTGCAAATGGAACAACAACCGTTCTTTATTTCGCGACTGTCCACAAAGAGGCGAGTTTGTTATTGGCAAAAATCTGTGCAGAAAAAGGGCAAAGAGGTTTAGTAGGCAAAGTCGTCATGGATGATCCAGAACAAAACCCATCCTATTACCGAGATGCCGATACACAAACAGCTCTAGCTGATACAGAGTCATTTATTTTAGCCGTGAAAGAGTTAGCCAAAGAAGCGAAACAAGGTGTTTATCCTGTTGTTACACCTCGATTTATTCCAAGCTGCTCAGACGAAGCCCTTAAGGGACTTGGGGAATTGGCAGCAAAATATGATACCCATATTCAGTCCCATTGCAGTGAAAGTGACTGGGCCCATGGTTATGTAAAAGAACGCTTGGGTAAGCATGATGCATTCGCTCTCCATGATTTTGGATTATTAGGCGACAAATCTGTGATGGCTCATTGTAACTTCTTAAATGACAACGATGCCGCATTATTTGTGGAAACTGGTACAGCCATCAGCCATTGCCCGCTATCCAACGCCTACTTCGCCAATAGCGTACTGCCCATAAAAAGATTTCAATCAATGGGAATTGATATCGGACTAGGTACAGATATTTCCGCTGGTGCCACTCCAAGTCTGTATGATAATGCGAAGCAAGCCGTTGTTTCCTCGAGAATGCTAGAAGATGGCGTAAATCCAGCTCTTCCCGCAGAGGAAAGAGGCGTACCAGATTCCCGAATTTCTATTCATGAAGCCTTTTATCTAGCAACTGCCGGCGGGGGTGAAAGCTTAAGTCTGCCAATCGGACGTTTACAAGAAAACTACACTTGGGATGTACAAATCATTGATACAAAAATACCAACTGCAAAACTGCCGATTTTCTCTGAAGCAGAAGATTTAGATGATATTTTCCAAAAGATCCTCTATCTCGTACGCCCAGATAATATCTCGGAGGTTTGGGTTCAAGGAGAGAAAGTTCATTCCCGTTCTTGAGAATTCTATTGGTCTACAATCAATCAGATAACATGAAGCACCCTAATCAAACGTTTGATTAGGGTGCTTCTGCTAAGTAAAAAAGCTAATATTGAAGAATATATTTAAATGTCCCTTGTAGAGAGACAGTGTCTTTTTATGGTGCCTGTCACCCTATCTCTACCTTAACCCCAAAATGATCAGACACAACCGGCGTGGTTCTTCCATCAAAAACAGTTTCATATGAGTAAACAGATAGATTAGAAGAAACAAAGATATAATCAATTCGAAGAAGATCACTATTATCCTCCCAGCCATCAATTTTCTTCACCACAGTATGGCTGCCATTTTTGACCGTGGCATCTAGATAAGCATCCTTTAAATGAGGGTGCTTGGAAACAACACTATACCCTTCCTCTTCGATATGGGCAGGGTTATTAAAATCGCCCATCAACAAGATACATCCACCTGCCCGTGCTTCCGCTTCCCATGCTTCAACAAGCTTGTTCCATTCATACAAGAAAGGATAGCTTTCGGTTTCATCCTGCCACCAAGAGAGGTGCAATCCGTATACTAAATAGTTTCTTTCACTTGCTTGAAAACTAACTTCCAACGCTTTTCTTGTATGATAGTCTGTATAATCATCTTTGCGGGACAGCAATATCCCTCTTGCATTTGTTACTTTAAATCGAGTGAGAATGGCGATTCCTTCATCATATTGGTCGTAACCAATATGACTAGGAACCCAGCTCCAATAATATTCAAGCCCTTCTTTCTTCAGCTCCTGCTGGAGAAGAAAAGCAAAGTTATCTTTTTTAATTACCGTATCTTGATTGGGGGCAATGAAAAAAGAATCCACCTCTGCCTCCTCTGCATCCATCGATTGATTTACTTCCTGTAAGGAAATAACATCATAGGAATCAGCAAGCAATTGCTCCTTGATCGCTTCCAGTTTTTCTAAAGGACTTTCTTCTATCCAGCTATGGGTATTTAATGTTAATAATTTCATTCACTTTGCTCCAAATAGTCATTAATGTCTGATTTCAGAATGTCAGCCTTTGGACCATAGATAGCTTGAACACCGCCATCCTTCTTAATTAAGCCCATTGCACCAGCTGCTTTCCATGACGATTCATCGCCTACTTTATCTAGCTCTTTTACGGAGACACGCAGTCTTGTCATACAGGCATCCACATCGGTAATATTAGCTTTTCCGCCTAATAAGTCGACAATTTCTAACACTTGGCTGTTAGTAGGACCAGCGTTCCCAGCTTCTGTGGTGTTAGAATCTGCATCACTTTCATAGTTACCATTGCGACCTGGTGTTGAAAAATTAAATTTCTTAATCATGAAATTCGCAATAAAATAGCTCACTATAAAGAAGACAATACATACAATTACAAAGTTTAGGACGTCGCCTCCCAAGCCTGCTTTAAAAGCAATCGGCAAACGTGTAATCAGTTCTAAGTTTCCAAAGGAATGGAGCCGTAAATGGACCATATCCGCAGAGGCAAAAGCTAATCCTTGTAAAATAGCATAAACAACATAAAGTACTGGAGCAGCAAACATAAACATGAATTCTAATGGCTCTGTAACCCCTGTTAAGAAGACAGCGATGGCTGCGGAAAAAATCATTGATTTATATTTTTTCTTTTTATCCATATCCACATTTCGGTAGATTGCAACAGCGACTCCCATCAAAATTGCTGTCGCCCCAATCATCTGCCCTACTTTAAAACGTGCTGGAGTAACAGATGATAGCAGTTGATTATATGCCGCAGTATCACCCGCATTTTGTAGATTCACTAAATCACTTGCCCATGCTAGCCAAAGTGGGTCTTGTCCAAATACTTCCTTACCAGCCATCACACCAGACATAATCGTATATGTTCCACCTAGTGAGGTATAGTTAATTGGAATCGTTAACATATGGTGTAGACCAAATGGAATAAGTAGACGTTCAGCTGTACCATAGATAAAAGGCGCTAGGATTGGAGCGCTTTCACTTGAAGTCGCAATCCACAGTCCAAAATGGTTAATGCCTGTTTGGATCGTTGGCCAAATCACCGCAAGGATCAAGGAAACGATAACAGACCAAAGGATAACCACAAACGGCACAAATCGTTTTCCATTAAAGAAGGCCAGCGCATCCGGCAGCTTTCTGAAATTATAATATTTATTATAGACAATGGCTCCGATAAAACCGGAGATAATCCCCACAAACACACCCATATTAAGTGCAGGCGCTTCCAATACACTTGTAAAATAACCTTCTACTAAAATCTTGGTTCCAAATAAAGTATGCGTAAATGCTCCTTCTTCGGATAGCATTTCATTTGTAACTCCAAAGATAGAGCCTGTAATTCTATTAATTAATAAGAAGGCAATCCCCGCAGCAAAGGCCCCGCCTGCTTTTTCCTTTGCCCACGAACCACCAATTGCTAAGGCAAATAAAATATGTAAATTCCCAATAATCCCCCAACCAATATTCTCTACAACGCTTCCAATTGTGATAAAAACAGAAGCATCAATCATGGCAATCAGCTTACCTAAACTAATCATGATTCCAGCTGCCGGCATAACAGCTACCACTACCATCAATGCTTTTCCGAATTTTTGCCAAAATTCAAATGACAACATTTTTTTCATTGTGTTCCCTCCTATTTCCAATTAAAACGTTTGCACTAAAACTTATCTTTGATTATAGTAATATATCTACCATTTTACAAGAAAAATATTTATAATATTAGTAATTAATTGTAAAAATAACGCAAACGATTGCATTAAAATAAAATCTCCGCAAGAGAAAATCTTTCTTCTAGAATGAATGATAAATAAATTGCGTCTGGTAATTTCACTGTCTATCTCCTATGGACAAAATAGACCGTTTGTCTTTTTATGGTGCCTGACACCCAAAAAATCCCCAACCAGTTACGGATGAGGATTTTATCAAGTTTTTTAGTATAACCAAAGCCTTACTTCACCAAATACCCTTCCACTTCACTCAAAGTTGGGATTGCTTCTTGGCCGCCGCTCCGCGATACTTTTATTCCTGCTGCAACGCTTGCGAAATTAGCCGCTTTTACTAAATCATTCGTATCTAAATAGGCACTAGCAAGAGCACCTGCAAAGCAGTCGCCTGCTCCTACTGTATCCACTGCTTTCACTTTAATAGCATCTACTACTGTTGCTTCTCCATTTTTGTATACTAAGCTTCCATGTTCGCCCATTTTGACAATGACATCAGAAATGCCTTTTTCATTTAGTTTTTTCGCTGCTTCAAGTGCCGTTTCTTTATTTATTACATCAATTCCAGTGATGCGTTTTGTTTCTTGTTTGTTTGGTGTTACTAAGTCAGCATATTGAAAGGCTTCCTCAAAAATTCCATCAGCAGGTGCTGGATCTAAGATTACATACATTCCGCGTTCTTTAGCAGCCTGCATTGCAGCGATGATAGATTCCTTGCTAGTTTCCAATTGGACAAGCAGAATCTTCGCATCTATTTGGGCGAATATCTTCTCAATATCCTCTTTTGATAGAGAATCGTTTGCTCCCTTTGTTCCTACCATTGTGTTTTCACCTGAACTGTCAACAATCGCAACAAAAGTACCAGTACCTGATGCTTCACTTTGCACAATATAACTAGTATCCACATTTTTTGACTGTAAATTCTCAATCAATTGATTTCCTGCACTATCTTTTCCAACGGATCCAACTAGACACGTTTTTTTACCAAGCTTCGCTACAGAGACAGCCTGGTTTGCTCCCTTTCCCCCTGGCAGCATCTTAATCGAATCACAAAACATCGTATCCCCATATGCTGGATACTTCGGTGCTTCTACAATTATATCCATATTAATACTGCCGACAACTACGATATCATAATTCATTTTAGCTTTCCTCCAGTTGGTTTTAGTTAAATATTTCTCTTGTTAATCGAACATTTTCTTCCAATGAATGATTACTATTAAATACAGCACTTGTTCCTAATACATACATCGACGCACCATTTTCTTGGCATGTTGGAATGGTACTTTCTCCAATATTGCCGTCTACTTGAATCTCGATTTCACGATTATACTGCTTTATCTTCTCATTTAGTTTCGCAATCTTTTCATACATAGAAGGAATAAATTTTTGGCCGGCAAATCCTGGGTTTACAGTCATCACTACGACATAATCAATTAAGTCATATACTTGATCAAGGAATTCAAGCGAAGTTCCCGGATTTATCGCTACTCCCGCTTTTATTCCTTTCTCTTTAATTTTCATTAATACACTATGTAGAGCATTTGTTGATTCTTGATGCACAGAAATCATGTCTGCTCCACACTCTGCAAATAAGTCGATATGTCTTTCTGGCTCTTCTACCATTAAATGAATATCTAATGGCGTTGTTGTAAGTCTGCGAACCGTTTTCACAAAGTCTGGTCCTAATGTGAAATTAGGTACAAATTTTCCATCCATAATGTCAATATGATAAAAATCAACACCCGCTTTATCTAATTCTTTAATATTTTGTTCTAAATTCCCTAAGTCTGCACACATCAGAGATGGTCCGATTTTATTCATTAATACTTCCTCCATTAATTGTTGACGAATTTCTTATGACTAACTTTGGCTCCAATTCATATTGTTTCTGCTTATTCTTCGGATTTTTTATTAATTGGATTAATTCATTGACCGCTAATCTGCCAATATCTTCTTTGCACTGGTCTACAGATGAAAGAGTTGGATACATATAGGAAGCAAGACTAATATTATCGTAGCCAACAATCTTCACTTCACTTGGTACTTTAATGCCAAACTCATGGCATGCACGCATAGCGCCAATAGCCATTGCATCGTTTGCACAGAAAATGCTATCGAATGAATGGCCATTTTGAATGAGAGCCTTTGTATTTTCATACCCACTTGCAGTTCCAAAATCACCATAACATATATGCGTTTTGACAGGATGTCCCGCCTCGTTTAAAGCAAGCGTGAATCCAGTTAAACGATCAATCGCACTTTTCTCATTTTTAGGTCCGGAAATAAACACAATATTATTACATTTTTCATCTCGAATAAGATGAGTAACTGCCAGCTGTGCACCTAAAGTGTGATCAACAGTTATGGCAGAGTATGGATGTTCAAAATTTGCACGGTCAATTGTAATTGTTCTAATTCCGCGTTTTTCTAATTCTGCTAAGTCACTTGCATCTACATGAAGCGAATTAATAATGGCGCCACTAACATAGTGGTCAATCATAGATTCTAGGTAATATTCCACTTTCATGCGATCATCATCACTATTGCATAAATACACATTATAACCGTTTTCATTTGCAACCTTTTCAATTTCCCTAACCAACTCAGGAAAAAAGGGATTATTCAATGTTGGGACAAGAAGCGCAATTAAATTGGAGCTTCCTTCCGAAAGACTTTTGGCTATTTTATTTGGTTTATAATTCAATTTCTTTATTACATTTTCTACATGCGTAATTGTTTCAGGCTTCGCGCCACCTTTATTATTAAGAACTCTTGATACAGTAGCAACAGAAACACCTGCTTCTTTCGCAACATCTTTGATTGTTATCATCTTAATCCCTCATTTACGTAACCGATTACTTATTTTCATTTAATCATTCCAAAAAAATAATGTCAACTGAAATTATATATTTTAAAAACTTACCGCTATTTATCAATCCAGCGAAAAGGCTCTCCTATCAACGAAACCGGTTACTTTCCTTTCTCTCTTATTCTTTTAAAAATGCTTTTCCTTTAATAAACTAATTTAAATTAATAGTTGTACCTTTAAAAAAATTCTGTTATATTTTGAGTAACCGTTTACGGAACCGATTACGTAAATTTCATAAAAGGAAGGTAAGCCAAATGTTTTTTGAGAAATTAAATGATGCTTTTAATGGCTTTATTAATTTAGGAGGATCTGCCATGATGTTTATCATCATTACGATTCTTTCCTTAATCGTTGGCGTTTCTATCTCGAAAGCAATTGAAGGCGGCCTAAGAATGGCCATTGCCTTAACGGGTATGGGAGCAATTATTTCTTTGCTTACTACTGCTTTTTCACCAGCACTAAATAGTTTTGTAGAATCTACGGGAGTTGCTTTATCTGTTACAGATTTAGGATGGGCTCCACTCGCTGTCATCACATGGGGATCTGTTTACACACTCTACTTCGCTTTTATATGCCTTTTAGTAAACGTATTCATGTTGATCGCCAAGAAAACAACAACCTTAAACGTAGATTTATTTAATATTTGGAATCTCTCTGTCATTGGTCTTCTTACTATGTATTATTCTAACGATAATCTAATTCTTACGACATTATTCGTAGCTTTTATTTACGCATTAATGCTTATCAATGCAGATGTAATGAAGCCTACAATCAATGAGCTTTTAGGATATGATCAAAACAACATTACAACAACTGCTCATCCATCCTTACTAATCGCACCACTTGTTATGGTGTTAAACAAGTTTATCGATATATGCTTACCATTTATTGATAAATTTGACTTTAATGCAGAAGCATTAAATAAAAAAATTGGTTTCTGGGGCAGTAATTTCGCAATTGGTGCCTACTTAGGGATATTCATCGGTATTCTTGGACAATTGTCGGTCGCAGAAATTTTCACCTTAGCCTTTACTGGTGCTGTTGCCCTTGAACTATTTGCATTAGTTGGCAGTTGGTTCGGCCCAGCTATTGGTCCTTTATCCGAAGGTATTACATCGAAAATGAGTAAGCGTTTTAAAGGCCGGAAATTATTGATAGGAATCGACTGGCCAATCTTAGCGACACGCGCAGAACTATGGGCAGTAGCGAATATTTTAGCACCAATCTTGCTGCTAGTCGCTATCTTTCTTCCCGGCAATACAGTCCTTCCATTAGGAGGAATTCTGCTTACTGTATTAGCCCCAGCTCTTCTAATCGTAACAAAGGGAAGAGTAGTACGCATGACCATTATTGGAACCATTTTAATTCCTTTATTCTTATGGGGAGCAACTTTTATTGCTAAATTCGTGACGGAAACCTCCAAAGCTATGGGGAATTTTCCTAATGGACTGGCTGCTGACGCCCTGTTCTCTTCCGTGGACTCTGATCCAATTGAAAAAATGCTCGCTATTCTATTTGGAAAAGCTGTCGATACTTGGGATATCAAATTAATAGGATTCTCCGTGCTAGCTCTTGCCGCTTATATCCTGTTATTCGGCTGGTACTTTAAACAAATGAGAAAGGAAAATAAGAAAATGGAATTGAAACAAAATACAGATAAGAAAGTGTCATAACTAGAAAGTAGGCTGGGACAAAACCCACCTCTAAGACGAAAAAAACGGTGAAATTTTACGACAAGTAAAATTTCACCGTTTTGCTTATTTTTACAATAAAAAATAAGGACAACTTCTGATAAATTAAGTTACCACACAAAATCTAATCAGAAAGAAGTGTCCTTATATTTAAAGATTATATCATGAATCAACTCGTTTTGCCTTTAGATTTAGAAGTAACGTTACAAAATAATGATATTGCCTTCCATGTCCATCATTTAGTGGAAAGTATCCCTCAAGAAACGTTTGAACCATTTCTTCAAAATGAAGGTTGTCCTGCCTATCATCCACGCATGAAGCTTAAAATTATTCTATGCACCTTACTCTCAATCTGTCTTATAAGACATAAAATTAAGGACCTAGTAATATTCAATATATTTACTTTTGTTATTACTTTGCCCAAGATTGTTAAAATCTGATTTCAATATAATAGAGATACTGTTTTATCAAGTTAGATATACTAGAGTAATTTAGTATTTAATGCAGAAATTGTAAGAATATAGTCTCTTATTTAAATAGAGGACTATCTTTCAAGAGATTTGCAATTTTTAAAAGGTTAGACGCAATGATAAACTGTGAAGTAAATTTAAGGAGGGATAATGATGATGATAGAACGACATAAAGGAATTTTGATTGTTTTTTTCTATCAATAGTTTTTTTAGGATTCTCATTGGAAGCCTCAGCAGATACAAATTTTGATAGTTTATTAGTTGAAAAGGGATTCTCAAAAGAAGAGATACTGTCAATGAATGAGGAAACTAAAGAAAAACTTGCTACTTCGACAGGAGAAAAAGCAGATTATACTATTACAAAAAAGGAATATTATAATAGTTTAAATGGAAAAAAATATGAAGTAACAAATGAAAATCGAAATCAAATAAACGAACTGATTGAAAAAGATATCGCTAAATATAATAAAGAAAATAACATACCTATTAGCAATACAAAGACGTCATTAGCTAGTATTAATTCTTATGATAACGGAGATTATTATAATGATGATAAATTATCAGTTTCTGCATTTGTAGATAAGTCTTCAAGTAATGCAACTGAGTATTCATATCGTGCATTTTTAAATTTCACTTGGTCTGATTATGCTGATTTGCAGTGGACAGATAATGTCGCTATTGCCTGGGATAATAGATTTATTGGGGTTACAAATTCTCTAGATGGGTTTTATTCTTACCTTCATGTATTTAACAATAATTATGTCAGCGCTAAAATGGATACCTCACAAAATCTGTATGGTATAAGTGGGAAGTTCTTATTACCTAATACATACTTTATGACTGGTGGACTTAGTCAAGATATAAAAGTTCCCGTTAAATTTAAAAATGAGACTGGAAAATTTCAAGCTAAGTATATTCATTCATTAATTCCTTTCACTGGAGCCGTAAGTATTGGAAAGGCGTCTGTAAATGTACCTACTGGTTGGTTATGTCAAGAGTTTGTATTAGATTTTAATATTAAAATTGGTAATTAACAAATAATTTTCTTACACACAATTTATAGGTTTTATTTTTTCAGAGATTAAACTTGAGACTAATAAAGTATTTAAAAGGAAAGGAGGATTTATGTATTTAATTATAGCCAGCTCCATCTATTTCCTTCTATGTACTTCTGTTTTTATTCTTCAGAAGAAAAAAAGTTCTATTCTTTTTTTGAAGCTAACATTCATATACATTATTACATTTGTTTCGTTTAAAACAGAATCTATTACTATACCAATAGGAATAATACTTGGAATAATCTTTCTATTCTTAGTCAAAAAGGATAAAAAAATAGTGCTTTTCTCATTAATTTTTGGGATTTTAACTAACACTTTGCTTCATTTTTTTATTCCTCCTATTTCGATAGACCATCTCGCTGAATCTACGGAGGTTTATGAAGTGGTGAAGAAATTTAATGAAGTAGAATATGTTAAAACGTTCTTAGAAAAAGAAGAAATACAATTAGATATTAAAAAATTTGTAGATAGTGATTTAGATATTCCTTATTTCATGCTAGTCTCTTATATTCTTATCGATAATGGTGTTACTGTTAATGGAAGAGAAGAGCTTATGTCTACTCCTCATGAAAGGCATTTATCAGGTACTAAAATAACAACAAAAGACAAGGCAGAAGAAATATATTTGAATTATAATGGAATAGATTACATTGGTCTCTTTGAATACTCAAAAAAAGAACCCTATTTAAAAGTAGTAGTAAGAGGCAGTGTTAAGAAAGGATTGGTAGATTAATGGTGTAATATTTATAAGGGCGCTAATCCAAGAAGGACTAGCGCCCGATCTATTATATCTTTTTTATCCTATATAAAGTTAGTAGACTTAATAATTACCATTTGGTCCTATAGATTTATATTTTGATAAGACTAGGACCAACCTCTCCGCAGAAATGAAAGGCGGTGAAATTTTACGAAGAGGAAAATTGATATGCTTCCTGTCAAATAGACCAATTGATTTCCTGCTATGCAATTTTTACTTTAAATAAAATAAAAATTCGATACCCTATACTTATTGCAGTTTTTATTTTCCCACCCCTAATACAAGCAATTAAAGAAAACGACAGGTAAAGGATTAGTGTACTTAATTATTATTTTTAACGGCCTAATTCAACCATATCAATACAGATATGAGATTTTTCATAACAATATTTGAGTCCATTATTCGAACTGCTGTATTCATCCTTCAGCAGATTCTACTACCAAAAGAAGTCCTCATCTTCTATCTATTCAAAATTTTTATTCAAAATACGAACTTTTTAAGTTACAATGTAAATATTGTACGTAAATAACCCGTATAATCCCGGTAATATGGTCTGGGAGTCTCTACAGAGTGACCCTAAATCACTCTACTATGGACGGAAAATTTCTTTTTCTAGAAACCGTTCTACTTTGCTGAACGGTTTTTTTCTATAGGACATTGCGGGAAATAGTAAAGGAGAAGGAAAATGGAAGATATACTAAAAGACATACTAGCAGCATTTAGTGTTGTATTAAATGGATTGCCTCAAGGGTTACTGGCGCTATCATTTGGCTTTGCGTCCGTGCCAACTGCGCTTGCCTTTCTTGTAGGTGCTGCTGGGAATAGCTTAACAAGCAATGTGGCCGTTATTTCCTTTCAGGCGGAAACCATAACAGTTGCAGGAACAATGGGAAAAAATATGCGCGAACGGCTCTCTTCCATCTTTTTTGGTGCCTTTTTATTAGTTATTATAGGTGTTTTTGGATTGATGGAACAAATCGTTGCCTGGATTGGTCCTGTTATTACAAATGGGATGATGGCTGGTGTTGGTTTTATGCTTGCGAAGGTTGCCTGGGATATGGCGAAAAACGATCGATTGATTGGGATAACTTCATTCGCTAGTGCCTTATTAACCTATATTATTTCAAAAGACTTAGTATATACAATCACTGTTTCTGTGCTGCTTTCTAGCATTGTCTATCATTTCACTAAAAAAGAATCTGCCACTGTAACAAATATGCTAACAGAAGATAAATTTAAGCTCCAAAAGTTTATTCTCAACCCTTCTGTTATTCGCGGGGCACTCGCTCTTGTTTGTTTAAATATTGGTGCTAATATTGCCTTTGGAAAAATCAATGGAGAAATCGCTGGAGCAAATGTAAACATTGACACGCTAACAATTATTAGTAGTTTAGCAGATATGGTCTCTTCTCTATTTGGTGGAGGACCTGTGGAAATCATTATTTCCGCGACTGCTTCTGCTCCCCATGCAGTATGGGCAGGTGTACTAACAATGGCCATCATGGCAGCGATCCTGTTCTTCAAACTTTTGCCGAAGATTGGAAAATATGTACCCAGCTCATCCATTGCCGGTTTCCTTTTCGTCCTAGGTGCGATTGTGACATTACCAGGCAATGCAACAGCTGCACTAACTGGTACAGAAGCTAGTTCTCCTATTGTTGGAGCCATTACTATCATCGTAACAGCCATTGCCGATCCATTTTTAGGGTTATTAGCTGGCGTTGTGATGGAATTTTTACTAGGACTCTTTGGAGTTTAAGAAAAAGGAGGATTTATGATGGAGACTTATTCACTAACAGTTGCAGGAGTAAAAAGAGAGTTACCGATTATCCCTATTTCAAATGATTTAAAGATTGCAAGCTTTGTCATTTTAGGTGATACAGAAATCGTCGTTGCAGCCGCTTCCCTTTTAGCAGAGCAATTGAAAGACATCGATTATTTAGTAACAGCTGAGGCAAAAGGAATTCCCCTCGTCCATGAATTATCGAAACAACTCAACATGCCAGAATATATCGTTGCTCGAAAAAGTGTAAAACCCTATATGGACGAACCGCTAATCAATCAAGTCGTGTCCATTACCACACAAAAAGAACAATTACTCTGTTTAGATGGAAAAGACGCCGCCAAGATTAAAGGAAAACGCATTGCCATAATTGATGATGTCATTAGCACCGGGGAATCGATACGAGTACTCGAGGAACTAGTTACCAAAGCAGGAGGAATCGTTGTTTCCAAAGCTGCCATTCTTGCTGAAGGAGATGCTGCCGAAAGAGATGATATCGTTTATTTAGAGAAGTTGCCTGTGTTTTAATAGGTTGGGATACAAAGAATGTTTTTTGTGAAGGATTAAAAAAATTGCGTAGTAAAAACAGCCATTGGAACAAACATTGTTCTAATGGCTCTTCATTATTTTATTCACTTTAAAAACAGTACCCGAAGCTCTACAATACTCCCTCAAAAAAGAAAGCAGGAGAAACCATCCTGCTAAATAATGGAATATCCTAATTCTTGTACGTCCTTATTAAACATTTTTACTGTGTCTAGGGATATAGTTTTTAGGTCTCTACCTACGTTTTCTAGTTTGTTAAGGATGTCGGGAGAGCAGGTGATGATCGAGCAGCCACATGCGTCTGCTTGCATGATGTTTAATAGCTCTCTCGAACTGGCCCATAATAGCTCTGTTCCTTCTTTTTTGCTGCATATTTTGGCGGCTTCTTTCATAGTGGGAATAGGATCGATTCCCGAATCTGCAATTCTGCCGGCGAATACGGAAACATTATTTTTTGTTCCAGATTTGAAGGCTTGAACCGTTTCTTCGACTTGGTCTAGTGTTAAAATGGCTGTAATGTTTAATTGCATTCCTTTACTGGATAGTTTTTTGATTAAGGGAATAGATGATTGCCCCATCGAATTAGTAATTGGTATTTTAATATAGACATTTTCTCCCCAGCTATTTATCTTTTCTGCTTCTTTCTCCATGATGGCAAAGTCATCGGAAAATACTTAAAATAAAAAATTTCCCTTTAATCATAAAACCCCCATATTCTTCATTCATAAATCTATACATAATTGTTTAGCATCAATCAAATTTATTGATGAATATTTGTTAAAATATTTTTAATAGCATTATAGCTCGGTTTTTTTTCATAAACACTATTCAGCAACAGAGGACTATCACTCCTTATCCAAGTATATTTATCTGTAAATCCCCACATACTAAAAACGGTACAACTTCCCTTTAAATTCATACATGAATTTAACACAACTGAATATTGCTCAGCCTGTTTCTTTAGCTTTAACTTTTCAGAATAATTACTATCAGAAATCTTTACATCTAATTCCGTAACATTTATTTTTAAACCAATATCTCTAAACCTTTCCATATTTATTGTTATCTCATTTTCAGTGAATTTTTGATATAGATTGGTATGAAATTGAAATCCAATTCCATCAACTGGTATTTTTTCATTTTTAAAACTTTTTAACAAATTAAAAATTGCATTTGATTTTTCATTAGTTACTTCAGCACTATAATCATTGTAAAATAATAGCGCATCAGGATCTGCCTCTTTTGCCCATATAAAAGCCTTTTTTATATATTCAGGTCCAATAGTTCTTAACCAATAAGAATCTTTTAAACTACCATCATTATTAAAAGCCTCATTTACAACATCCCAAGCATATACCCTACCTTTATACCTGTTAACTACTGTATATATATGATTTTTTAAAATTTGTTCAGCTTCTTCCTTAGTAAAGTTAGAATTCTCAAGCCAATCAGGTATTCTTTTATCCCAAACGAGAGTATGCCCTCTAACTTTTATTTCATTTTCTTCAGCAAATTCGACAATCTTGTCGGCATTTTTGAAATTAAATTTATTTAAATTCGGTTGTACTACACTAAACTTCATCTCATTTTCTGGAGTAATAATACTAAATTCTTCTCTTATTTTTTTCTTATATTCAGCATCATTATTAAGTGCCTCTCCGTTCACTGCTGTCCCAATTAATAAATCATGCTTTCTACCTTCCACTTTTAAGCTACTATTTTTATTAGTGTTTACTTCTATATTAAATATAAATATTCCAATACAAATGAATAATAGTAGTAGAAATATAATTAATTTGAGTCTCGATCTCTTATATTGCATTCTAAAGCTCCTAATGAATAGTTTTATTGAGTATACTTATTTCCTAAAAATCAATATATCTATTATTTATATTTGGTATCTATATTCTCTTAAAGTAAAAACTCTTAGTTATTTTTTCAGTTCAATTTCCTATCAAAATACTCAAAAGGAGCACTAAAAAAATAGTACTCCTTTTATATGCTTATTATCCATTTTATTTCACAAATACTAATCTCTACTAAACAAATCCCTCGTATAAACCTTCTCTTCAACATCTGCTAAATCACTAGATAATCTATTAGCAACAATCACATCAGAAATTTCCTTAAATTGATCGAAATCATTAATCACCCTAGAATTATAGAAAGTTTCTTCCTGCAATGCTGGTTCATAAACAACTACTTCAATCCCTTTTGCTTTTATACGTTTCATAACACCTTGTATAGCAGATTGTCTAAAGTTATCTGAATCCATTTTCATTGTTAAGCGATAAATACCAACAATTTTTGGATTCTTTTTAATAATCATTTCTGCTATGTGATCTTTTCTCGTTCTATTGGCATCGACAATGGCTGTCATGATATTATTTGGAACATCTGCATAATTAGCTAAAAGTTGTTTTGTGTCTTTGGGTAAGCAATAGCCACCATATCCAAATGAAGGATTGTTATAATGAGTTCCGATTCTTGGATCTAATCCAACACCATCAATAATTTGTTTTGAATCTAACCCTCTTACTTCAGCATAAGAATCAAGTTCATTAAAGAATGCTACTCTCATCGCTAAATATGTATTAGCAAATAGTTTAATAGCTTCTGCTTCAGTAGAATTCGTAAATAATACATCGATATCTTCTTTAATTGCACCCTGTACTAGTAAATTAGCAAAAACTTTTGCTCTTTCTGATTGTTCGCCTAACACAATGCGCGATGGATACAAATTATCATAAAGTGCTTTACCTTCTCTTAAGAACTCCGGTGAAAAGATAATATTCTCTGTTTCAAATTTCTCCTTAATTTTCTCAGTATATCCTACCGGAACAGTAGATTTGATAACCATTACAGCTTCTGGATTAATAGATAGTACATTAGCAATTACAGCTTCAACTGTTCTAGTATTAAAATAATTTTTTTCTGGATCATAATTAGTTGGTGTAGATATGATTACATATTCTGCATCCTTAAAAGCTTTAAAGTTATCAGTAGTAGCTGATAATTTTAATTCCTTTGTTGCCAAGTATTCCTCTATTTCATGATCTATTATCGGGGATTTTTTCTTATTAATTAAATCTACCTTTTCTTGTATAATATCAAGCGCAATTACGTCATTATGTTGAGCTAAAAGAATAGCATTAGATAGACCCACATAACCAGTCCCAGCAACGGTAATTTTCATATATTAGGCACACTTCCTTTAAGTTTGTAAATCCAAATTAAATTAGAAGTAAAGTTAATCCTCTATACTCTTAAGTCTAATAAAATTTCCTTCCAAGAAAAAATTGGATCCTTTACATCTTCTTCAATAATATTAGTCCCTTTTTGTATCTCAATAATTTCTAAATCCTCTATCGCTCTTAAAGCATGTTTGATATAAGGAGATATTTCTATTACATCACCAGCAGAAATGACACGCGATTCATTATTCATTATTAATTCTCCACTGCCTTTAATTACAGTCCATACCTCTACTCGATGCTGATGGTAATGATAACTCAAATTTTTGCCTGCATTAATACAGATTTTTTTTGTAAGAACTTCCTTTTCTTTATCGTACTTTGAAAAATCAAGAACCTTATACCAGCCCCATATACGCTCTTCATACATTGGACGTTGATTAAAGTCAGTTATTAAATCTTTAAGTTTAGGACTGCTTTCTTTATCACTCACTAAAATGCCATCAGGGGAAGCAGCTACTATTAAGTTTTTTCCTCCTAAAACAGCTACTGGTATTTCAAGTTCGTTTATTAAATGGACATTTTCGCTATCTTCACTAATTGTTCCAATTCCCATTATATTTGTTGTCATTTCCTCAGTAAGGGTATTCCAGGTTCCTAAATCTTTCCAATAACCATTATAATCAATTGCTACGATTTTATTTGCCTTTTCAACTACTTCATAATCAAAGCTATTCTTATTAATTAAATTATATTGTTTTTTTAATTCTTCATAATTCGTTGATAATCCCAAATCTTCTATTATGTTAATAATAAATGAGAGTTTAAATGCAAAAACTCCACAATTCCATAAGGCACCTTTTTTAATTAACTCTTTTGCTTGTAATTCGGACGGTTTTTCTTTAAAATGACTAACTTGTAAATAATCATGTTGTAATTTGTCGTTACTCGGAACAATATAGCCATATTTTGAAGATGGAAAAGTTGGATTAACCCCTATTAGCGCTAAATCAGAATCAGTATTTTTTACAATATGCTCTAACTCTGCGACTCTTAAAAAAAATTCATCTTCAACATATGGATCTACAGGTAGAATACCAACAACTTCATCCATATCAACAGCACACTTTGTATATAAATATGCAGCAGATAATGCAATTGCTGGGAATGTATCACGTCTTTCTGGTTCAACTACAATTGACACTTTATTACCAAGTTGATTCTTAATCATATCTACTTGAGAGGCACTAGTAGCAATCACAACAGACTTATCCAAACCTACGTTTTTTAGTTGCTTATATACTCTTTGAACCATGGATGCTCTATTATTTTTATCTTCTAAAACTTTTAAAAATTGCTTAGAACGAGCATCATTTGATAGCGGCCATAGTCTTTTTCCTGATCCACCTGATAATAATACTAATTTCATAGTATACTCCTCTATAAATATATTGTTAAATTTCTCATGCAATTTTGGTGCAAACAATTAATCACTATCTTTTCAACTCATTCTTTAGTAAGTTGTCCCTTGCACAAACTATATGGTAAATAAAGAATTTAATGACAACACATAATTTAGACTACTGAAAGCTAGAGAATGCTGTTAATAACGTTATTTAATTGTTTAATATAACGTTCTTCTTTTATTATTTTTACCTCTTTAATTTTCTTCTTAAGTTCATTTCTTTTTTTAAAAGCAACTCCCAAATTCTTAGCAATTGACTTCGCTGAATTTTCTGTATATACTGCACCATCTTGATAGATTAATCTTAATGCTTCCATATCAGACAATACCATTACCTTTTCTGCACCTAATCCTTCATTACTTACACTCATCTGAATATCATCGAATATCGTAAGCCCCAAAAGAATATCACAATTTTTCAATAGATCTAAATAATCTTTAGTTTCTATCCATCCTGTAACTTCTACATTTTCCGGTAAATCTTTTTCAGACAAATTAAAGTTTGAATATAACTTTTTATAATTACCAGTCATTATAATTCGAAATTCTGGTACTAATTTAGCACTGTCGATTACTTCAACGATAGGTTCATCCATATTAAATGAAGCAGGAAAAAAAACAATTGGTCTCTTATCAGCACTACTAGTTACCTTTCTTTCTACTTCCTTGATAAGTGGAGTTTTGTCTTCTAATACAATAATTTTGTCTGGATTTATATAACTAAAAAGATTCCTTTCTCTTATTCCTCTATACACAATTTCATTATGAACAATTAATAAATCACAATGACTTAATAAAAATTTGGTGCCAATTCTATTTAGCCATGGTTCACGAGTCATTGCATTATGCAAATCAGAAATTACTTTTACCTTTTTATTAATAATGAGCTTATATAAAATTGGAGCAAATAGTGAGTAGCTTGGAGGATTTTGTACAAACACACTTTTGGGCTTACTTTTAATTATAAAAACTAAATCTTTAAAAAAGTAAATCATATATAATATAATTTTTTTAATACTGTTTGCTGGCGGATTATCTCTATAAATAATCTTTGAGTCCCCTAAATTTTGTGCTATATCTTTTATTAACGACTCAACCCTCGATTGATACTTCGTCCATACTAAAAATATATTATCCATCTAATCTATTCCTCACTATTCTGTTTCATTTAAAATATAATTTACAATAACATTGGCTAATTCACCATTTGAATTGTATTTATTATAGGTTGTTTTATAAGCTTTAGTAACATAATGTTCTAATTCCTTTATATCCTCAACCATTTCAATATATCCCTTTTGAAAGAGAACATTTACTATCTCTTTCTGATGATCATCAACATGTTCATTAAATTTAGATAGTCTTGGAACAACTATTACTTTTTTAGATAGATTAAGCGATTTAATTATAGCTGAGGTACCACCATGACAAATAACAAGCGAGCTATTTGCTAAATACTGATCAAAGTCATTCTCCTTAATTATCTCAAAACTTTTAGCGAATTTTGAAGTCTTACTATAACCAGATTGTATTACAACTTCCTCAGCAGCAAATACGTTTCTCTCTATTAATAAATCAATTTCATCTATTAATCTATTCATAGGAAATTTTTGAGTCCCTAATATAACAAATATCAATATAAACTCCCCTTATATATTCCATTAGGATAGAATTTTAGCATTTCTGGCCATTGAACATAAAATATATCTGCAAATTTATAAACTATTTTTCCAGTTATAGTAGGGCTATTAATTTTCGCATAACTTTCAATAAAAATCACTTTCGAACCCATAAGCTTTGCAAATATCAGATAAAGAATAGTCCCACCTGCTCCAGTTGATATTACATAATGTGGTCGATATCTGATAACATAATATAAAGATAAAATTGCATTAAGAACTAAAATGAATATTAGATTTTTACTTTTTCTATCTTGTTGATAAAGAAAATCAACTTTTTTATTATCCTTATTAGATTCATTTTTTTCAGTTATTAACTTTATTTTGACCTTATTTTCAATAGACTCTATTTTTTTGAATTCTTTATATATATTGTTTAATTGTGTCCAATGTCCACCAGTTGAACTAATTAAGGTCACCCTTTTCACGTGAAGTCCCCTTCCTGACTTTTTCGAAATGTAAAAACATTCACTAAGCATAGTATTAATAAAATAAACGGTAAGCTAAAGTGAATAGTTACAAATAAATTATCATAATAAGAGACTATTCCAATGGAAATAATACTTATAAAAATAAATTTATTACTCAACAATTTATTTGATTTGTTACTATAAATTAACCATCCTATAAATACTAAAATAAAAATAATCATTATTATACTACCTAATATACCCACTTCAAGGTAGGATCTAATATACTCATTATGAGGTGCTACAAATTCTTTATAAGGATTAACATCATATAGCGATTGACTTGCGCCCATTCCTCTTCCGAATACAGGATATTCATTTGCTCTATCAATAAAATACTTCCAAGCCCAATATCTCCCGGAGGTATTTATTCCTCCACCTTCATTAGTTGATCTTCTTAAAATACTTTTAACCATATAAATAAAGATAAATATTGCTGGAAAAATACTTATAATAGTGATAAAAACAATTGGTATTGAATACCTATTGTTGATTATTGTAATATACAGTTTCTTAATTAACATATATAAAATAATCAAACCTGCACCTAAAAGAGTAATTCTAGTAAAAGTAAGAATCAAAATTAAAGTATTAATAAGTAGGTAACAATATAATTTATTGGTTGAACTTGAATATAGAGTTTTTTGAATATCTTTCTTTAGTAGAAGACCTACAGAAGTAATTATAGCAACAAAGCAAATTTCAGCTAAATGAGCAGGAGGATTACTTCCTTGTAGCCTATTCACACCTGTAAATTCAAATTTTATCACAGACCAATCAGTAAAGAGAGAAAAGAACAATCCGAATACCACACTGAAAATCGGCAATTTTTGTATTAAATCTAAGATTCTTTTAATTTCTTCATTTCTTAACCTAATCATTAGCATTAAAAATAATAAAAGATAAGATGAAAAAGATTTAAATATGTCGCCCAAGTTCGCAAATTCAACAGAATCTAATCTACTAATTTGTAAAAGTAGATAAAAAAACAATACAAAGATACCACATAAACTGAAATAAGTAAGAAAATTCTTATTAATCCCTCTCGAAATTATAATAAATATTATTGTTATTAATAATGCTCCTTTCACTAATGTTAAAATCGTCCCACCATAATTTGGTATTAACGGTTTCCAAGAAATTGCACCTAACATAACAATTAGCCAATAATATAAATAAATCAATTTCATCAACCTTTTCTAAGATTAAACTTCCTTCAAAATCAGTGAAAGAACTTCTTGAAATTAGGAGTGTAATCTAATTCTTTATTTCTTTCTCCAATCTTCTTAGCAGGAACTCCCCCTACAATTGCGTATGGCTCAACATTTCTAGTTACAACTGCACCAGCTGCTATTATTGCACCTTTCCCAATAGTTACACCAGGCATAACCATTGCGTTTGTGCTAACCCAGGCATAATCATCTATAACTACTTTTCCCTCAATATATTTAAAATTAGAACTATTTACATCATGTTCCGCAGTGTAAATTTTTACATAAGGTGATATATTTACGTTATTACCGATTTTTAATGTACCTCTCCCATCAAGTACAACGTGGTCATTAATAGCACAGTTTCTACCTATTGTAATCTTAAATGGATTGTAGAAAAAAACAGGTCTCAAAATAGTAGTATCTTTCCCAATATTGATTTTTAGTAATCTATATAAAAATATTCTTAAACTATGAAATGGAATATTTGGCACAATAAAATTTAAAATTGCTAAATAAGAATCTTTAACTATTTTCATTATGACTCCCTTTTAAATTTATTTTGTCATCCTTTAATTTATTAAGAATTAAAATTGCAACAAATACTACCATCAACAAATCTGAAACTATACTTACAATAATAGCTCCCATAACTTGAAATTGGCTTATAAAATATATGTTTAATAAGAAATTCAAAATTGCTACTATTATTTGAATAATACTTCTTTCTTTTTGGTAGCCAGCCCCTGTAACTGCATCAGCCAGTATATAGTGAATGTTTCTTAAAATAACAATTGGTAATAATAGTTTAAACATACTGATACTTTCTAAATATTTATTATCAAATATTAGTTTAATTAACGGGGGAACAAAATAAAATGAAAGTACACATATTAATATTAGTAATGGTAATAGAAGAAACATAATTTTCAAACCAAAGCGTAAAGTTTTTCGTATATTGCCTTCTTTTCCATATTTAAAAAATATCGGAAAAGTAATTGCAAGAATGGCTTTAATAGGTATGAATAGTACATCCAAAACTTTATATGCAAAACCATATTGCCCGGTAGTTTCTAAATTAGTATATTTCCCCATTAAGGTTTTATCGATATCATTATATATTCCCTGTGATGATAATCCTATCGAGAAATAAATCCCTTCTTTTATATACGATAGTGATATTTTCTCTCTTAATAATGGTTTTTCATTTTTTTTAAGAGTATAAATTAATATATATATAGTGAAAATCAAGGATCCTATTAAATATATTTTCCCCCAATTTAAAAGCCCCGTATATTGTGGATTAATTCTAACCATTATAAAATAAAATAAGACTGACATAAAACGAATTAAACTTATAAAATTTAGAATATGAGCAGAAATTTTCACCAAATTTTTAGCAATAAAAATTTGCGAAGACATTTCTGTTAACTTTAAAAATAATAAATCGGCAAGGCTGATGAGTATAAATAACTTAAATGCAAAAAAGTAGTTATCAAATAAAAAACAAACAGCTACAGAACCAATTATCAATAATAAAACATAACTATATACTGTTATTTTTAAAGCATTACCATAGACTCTTGGAAAATTTTTATTATCGGTAGAAATTATTTTAACCAGTAAACTATTAAATCCTACTCCACAAAACGGACTAAGTATTACAGTTATAGCTGTAATACTTACATATATTCCATACTCATAAGGTGTAAATACAAAAGCTAAGCCCAGAAAGTAAATTGTTTGAAATATCAGCCTTCCGCCTTGTCCATAAAGCATCCAACCTACTTTTTTCATCATTGAATTCATTAGAATTTCACCATAATCTTTTAATACGCTCCATTTGGTTTAAACATGCATTTTACAGTTCTTAAAATAATTTTAGCATCAAATAGAATTGTTCTTTTTTTTATATATTCAATATCCAATTCAACCATTTGTTGAAAGCCCAACTCATTCCTACCACTTACTTGCCACAAACCAGTACAACCTGGAACTACTAATAATCTCAGCTTGTCATAAGAAGAATAATCAGCTACTTCCCTTGGTAATGGTGGTCTAGGGCCTACTAGACTCATTTCCCCTTTTAAAACATTAAATAACTGGGGTAACTCGTCGATACTGGTTTTCCTAATAAACTTTCCAATCTTGGTTACTCTTGGATCATCTTTCATCTTGAACATTGCTCCAGATACTTCATTTAATTCTAATAACTCTTTCAGACGTTCCTCAGCATCGGATGCCATTGATCTAAACTTATACATATAAAATTCACTACCATCTTTTCCAACTCTTATTTGTTTAAAGAAAACTTTCCCCTTTGGATCTTCTAATTTAATTAAAAGACCAATAATAATAAAAAGGATGCTTAGAACAACTAATCCACAGAATGAACCGATGATGTCTATTGATCTTTTCATTACAAGGTAACTTCGAGCTGTATTTACAGATATATTTTGTTTCATTTCTAAATACAGAGATTGATCCTTATAAAATTCAGACATCACTATATCACCTAACCCTTAATTATTTTTCTTTTTATGTAGTCTCCAGATAACTAATAAATAATAAAACCATGATACTATTGAAATATACATTTTCCTACTATTAGTTATCTAGTAAATTATTGGATTAAAATATCCCTAAAATTTTCTTTCTTTTTATCCGTTCAGGAATTTCTTTTATTATATTCTTATCTTCCACTAGAAATTGGGCATTTTCTTTAAAAAGATAGATATAATCCGTACCAAAATTTGCTTCAATCATATCTAAAGCTTCAGTCATTTTAAATGTTCTATTATGGATATTATGAGCATCGGATGCAATAAAATGGGTTAAATTGTACTCAATCAACTGCTCTGAAAATTTTTTCACGTTCTTTCCAAAATATCCCACCACGCTAGATGCCGTTACTTGAGTTAATGCGCCACCTTTTACGAACTGATAAAGAAGATTAGGCTTTTCCTGCAATTCTTTATTTCTCTCCGGATGTACAATAATTGGAATTATTCCCTCAGTTTGCAATTCATACAATAACCTTTCTGCATATCGCGGCACAGAGGAAGAGGGAAATTCTATGAAAAGATATTTTGTATGATTAAGTGTTAGAATTTCTTCTTTATTATAATCTTCTATCACTTCTCCATAAATTCGTACTTCCTGACCAGGAAGTACGGTAAGAGGAATATTTTCTTGTTTTAATACTGTATTTAGCTCATTTACCTTTGTAAGAATCGAAGATTTCAAATTATTAAACTGATTATTCTTATGATGAGGTGTAGCAATGATTGATGTTATGCCTTCGTTCACGGCTGTTTTTGCCATCTTTATGCTATCTTCTATTGTCTGTGCCCCATCATCAATTCCAGGTAATATATGACTGTGGATATCAATCATTGGTTCTACACCCCTCTATTATTTTACTAACTTTTTCTATAACTATATTAAGTGATATTATCGTAAGCAATTTAACTGATTGTTAATTTGTGCCATAATAATAATAACTACCTTTTTTGTCCGCTTTTTTATTATTTAATACTACACCTAATATTTTTCCCGTCGAAGCAGCAAGCTGCTCTTTCGTTTTCACCACAGCTTCTTTATCCGCTTTCCCGCTCCCTGCTACTAAAATACTTCCATCACAAAGATTGGCCAGCACTTGTGCATCTGTCACAGCCATTACTGGCGGTGTATCGAATAAGACAATATCAAACTCTGCTAATGCTTGTTCTAAAAAATGACTCATTGCTTTTGATCCTAATAGCTCTGAAGGATTTGGTGGTATTGGCCCACTAGGAAGAATATATAAATTCTGTTCATCATCCTGATGAACAGCTTCCATTAAACCCATTTGGTTTGTTAATATGGAGGTCAATCCAGCTGTATTATTTAAATTAAACGTATAATGGACAGTTGGTTTCCGTAAATCTGCATCCACTAATAATACTGTTTTTCCTTGTTGTGCGAACACCACTGCTAAGTTTGCCGTTGTTGTCGACTTTCCTTCCCCTGGTCCCGAGGATGTCACTAATATTGAACGGATTTCTTCATCCACACTTGAATATATGATATTTGTTCGAATATTTCTATACTGTTCAGAGATTGGTGATTTCGGATCATACTTTGCAATCAGTTTTCGCCTATTATTAAGTGCTAAACCGCCCTTTTTTGCTCTTTTACTTGCTGCCAAGTGAATCCCCCCTGCTTCTTCCCTTTTGTGTGCCTCTAAGTTTTGTTTCAAAACTTTCATCAATTTTTGTAATAGCTCCTAGTACTGGTAACTCTAACAATTTCTCAATATCCTGCTCTGTTTTCACAGTGTTATCTAAATATTCAAGTAAGAACGCTAACCCTACACCTATCAATAATCCTACTACTGCAGCAATGGCAATATTTAACGGAGGGTTAGGACTGACTGGTGATTGATTCTCTTGATCATCTGCTAAAGGTAAAATACTTACATTATCTACCTTCATTAAATTCTTAATTTCTTTTTCAAATACTTCAGCCGTTGTATTAGCAATCTGTAACGCAACTGCCGGATCAGAATCTATTACTGAAACTGTCATTATTTGAGAATTCTGTGCGCTCTCTACAGTTATTTTGCTATTTAGTTGTGAAACAGTCATATCTAAATCTAATTCTTTTTTCACATTGTTTAAAATAGCCGCACTTTTTAGTATTACACTATATGTGTTTATTAATTGCACATTAGTCTGAACTTCATTGTAATTATAAATCGATTGATCATCCTTTGCCTGGTTAACAAGAATTTGCGTCGAAGATTTATATTCAGGCGTAATAATGAAATAACTTACCACAGCACTTACTATCATAGCAACTAATGTAATGGAGATAATAAGTGATACTCTTTTCTTTAACGTATCAAATAATTCTTTTAGACTAATAGTTTCTTCCATGACTTCCTCCTAGAAAAATATAAAAACCAAAAATATTATATCATATATCATTGCATATATTGTCATTTCTTGTCATAATTTTAATTGAATTGTTTTTACGTGTTTTACTATATCAATTAATTTACATTTTTGATATATATTTTTTTAAAAAGGGAGAACTTTCCTATCTTATGTACTAATTTGGTAGATTGCTAAATAATTATACTATTCCTAGGAGGTTTCAATGAAAGCTATTATTCTATCTATCCTCTCTATTATTCTCGTGCTCATACTTATTATTGGGAATACCCATTGGAATAATCGAGAGGTCAGTCCTTTAACTAACAGCCAACCTACTAAAGATGCAGAAGTAAAAAATAAAGACCAGGAAGAACATAAAGACCAGTACTTTAGTCTTGACTACTATATGAGTTTCGCCAAGTCTTGGCCTGAGAGTGCCCAGCAAGTACTGGAAGAGAAACTTGCTGATAAACAAGCTTTTCATATCTTATTAGTTGGTTCCGATGAAATTGGCGATGAAGAGCTTGGGTTAATTACCCCATTGCAAGAAGCGTTAGCTAATAAATATGATAAATACGTAACCATTGATAGCATTACATATAATGAGACATCATCCGATTATGTAAATAATAATGACTATGAGTCTATGATCGATAAGAAGCCAGATATGGTCATCTGGGAACCTTTTTTGTTGAATGATAACGGTGTAGTTGATATTTCTACAACCTTATTGAATGTCAACCAAGTGATAAATGAAACAAAAGATGAACTGCCAGATGTAACATTTGTTTTAATGCCGGCACATCCCCTGTATAAGGCAGGTCTTTATCCTATGCAAGCGAATGATTTGCAAAAGTTTGCAGAATCGAAGGAAATTTCCTATTGGAATCATTGGGAAGCATGGCCTGATAGCAATGATTTAAAACTTAAAGATTATTACGTTGAGTTAGGTGATAAATCAAAAGCAAATGAACAAGGCTTTAAAGTTTGGAGCAGCTATCTGGCTAAAAAACTTATTTCTGAATAAACTCTTTACTAACTAAAGCGAGAATTTCTCGCTTTCTTTCTTAAGAATCAATTCTTTATAACGCACACGAATAGCATGTTATCATGATTTCTGAATATTTGTAAATGTTACTTTATTCTCATTTTTTCTTGTAAACGCTACCTAGTTTCTTCTATTATATTATATATTTTACTTACTCATTTAAAGAATGCTCGTTTGCTATAATTGGCTGGCAACATGATGAAGGAAAATGAAAATCGATGGGAGGATTAAAAGCTTATAGGAAGGTTTGCAGGGAAAGTAGGAAGAAAGGGGATTACTTTCCCTTTATCAAAGTTCAACTATGTATCTTTTGGGTGCTCATGCATCTATTTGATCGTTCCTTTACTGCTTGTTTTATTATTAAGCATATCTTTTTCAAAATCATCACTAATTAAGTATTCCACGCTTGTTCCTAGTTTAGCGGCTACTTTTTCTAAGAAGTGTAGAGAGGGATTATTTTGTAAGCCTCTGTCGATGTTGCTTAAGTATGTTTTGGATACCTCCGCCTCTTTTGCCAACCTAGATAACGAATAACCTTTTCGCTGACGTAAATATCGAATTCTTTCGCCAATCATTCATTCTCCTCTTTTCCTTTAGGTACTCTTTATTGTAATCAAACCTTCCTCTTTTAATGTTTCCAAGAAGGAACAAACATGCTGCTCGCATTTTCGTTGTGTTACTTCATATTTTTCCATTAAGATAGCTACCACTCGGTCAATCGAGATTGGCTCCTTTATTAATTCCCAAATATCGCCTCCAATATGACCTAAATTATAGTATTTGCTATTCGCAATGCTTAACATTACTTTTTCTCCATTCATATCACTCACAATATGTCCTGGAGTTTGTACAACGATAGTCTGTTTATTTATTTGCGCTTGTGTTTTCCTCATTTGTCTTCTTCTCCCTTTTGCTTTGTTAAAATAAGCTCTACCAGTTCATTTGCAGTAAAGCGAGATTTCGGCCGTTCGATTTGATAAATAGAGGTACTTTCTAAGAATTTAGATGTGGTTATTAAGTGCCATTCCAATAAACCTAATGGTTGAAGAAAGCTGTTCCGAAAAGTATGCTTATACAATATTTGCAGCCGTTCAAGATTCCGTTTTTCTTTTATTTCAATCTTCTCTCCGTCCTTTTTTGTGAGCTCAAAAAGGCCAGCCAGCGGGAGACAGTTTGTTTCAAATTGCTGTTCTATTGGCACACTAAATTTCTCTTCTCGATAAGCAATCGGTTTGAAAGAAAGATTAGTCATTTCAAACTCATGCAAACTCTCAAGCCATAACTTTTGATAGGGATAGGTAGGGATAACAATTGGTTTTCCGTCTTTATTTAATTGGACTGGAATAATGTCGTCACTTATCAATTTATAGCCTTTTTGTAAAAATGCTCTTGCTAATGTAGACTTGCCTGCGCCACAGTCCCCTACAATGGCATATACTTTCCCCTCAATCACAATTCCACTGCCATGAAGAGGAAGAATTCGTTTTTGCATGAGCAGAATACCCATACATGTACCTAATAAATAGAGGCGCATTTCATCCATTTTATTTGCCGACAATAACGTGATAGAAATGCTTTCCCCTTTTTCGATTAAAAATATTGCGATATTTGGAACATGGAAGAGAACCATATCCCTCTCTATGACAAAATAGTTATTTGCCTTTGCTTTAGCATTCCAATATTCCCGCAGGTCTTTTTCTTTAATCACTAGTTCTGGAATGACTTCTACTTTTTCTTCTTTGCATAACTCTGGCAGCATGAATTCGCTGTACACATGGCATCCAAAAGCATAATAACGAAATGCACTTTTTGTTATCATATGTCCCTCCTACACCTTCTTCCTTATCCTATCAAAAAGAAAAGCCTCTACCTTCTTAACAGCGAAGGATGGAGGCAGATCGAAAAAATATAACTATTATGTCCTAAAAGTGGAATTGATCATTAGCTCCAGCCAAGATCAGGGAATGGCGTTCCAGTTTCATAAGTTGCATCTAACTTATTGTTATTAAATGGTCCTGCCATTGTTTCTTTTACATCTAAAACTTCTAAGTTTGGCTCTTTCCATTCAAGCTTGTTCATCTTATCACCTCCTTTCAAGTTGTAAGATCTAGTATCTTCCTACTCATCCTGCCAACTTTAGCTTTTTTAAAAACCGATACACGATAATGCTTCTAAACAATGCTCGGACATCAGGATCCACTGCGAGTTCAGAAATTGCTCCTTTTTCTAGCTTATCCAGTCCCCTTTTCAAGCAACTATAATTAATATAGAAAAGAATCGCTGGATCTTTTGAAACCTCCCTAGCCTCCTGCAATAGACTCTTCCAATGGGGAATTACTCGATAAAGCCAGTCCGTCCCTTGAGCCCCTCTTATTTGCTGATTCAGTCTTATTTCATCAGGCAAATATCCTTCCGTACTTCTTCTTATCAGAGCACGATCCATTCCCTTCTGTACATACTGATCTTCTGGAATAGACAAACAAAAACGAATAACTCGTAAATCATTTGTCGGGTCTCGACTGATTAATCCATATTTCAGCGAAAGTTTGGTCATGAATGTATTGGAAGCATTCCAGTGAAATAAGTCATCAAAATGCCTTCTCCTTTGCTCAAATGCGTTTAATTCAGAAAACCATCCTGTTGCATCAATTCCTGCTTCTGCTAATTTCGTATATATGCTTGTTTTCGCTGCAAACTCTGGATTAATCAGCGGCGGCGGCCCTCCCGTTGTATATTTCTTCCTTTGCTGATTTAAAAAAGGAAAAGTTTCTCTAAGCACCATCGCAGCAACCCTTTTCCGTGGTCTTGCAATGTTTTTGCTATATGCCTCCACTTCTTTATAGAGTTTAAGCAATCTACATTGTTTTAGTAGAAGAGGAAAATAATCCTGCACTCCTCCCCACGATATAGACAGGTTTCCTCGATTTCCATTCAGAAGAATGCCTATGTCCCGTTTTTGTGCCTCTTCAAAAATCCCCTTAATCCAAAAGGAATTTTCAAAAAACTTATAGGGCATTTCCATTATTTCTAAAAATTCGTCTAACTGTGTGTAGGAATCTTCCCCTTCGAAATCCAGGTAATGATCCTGTAAATGGCCAATATAATTCACTGTTTTATTTACAAAGGCTGATTCATTGGCTACTAAATTCTTCGGACCAAATGGAATAAAGTCTTTTGGTGGTATATAGCTAAAAGTATGTAAGCCAGCATCTCCTCTAAGATGTTTGGCTGCCAAACTGACAACCGACCCTGAATCCAATCCACCACTTAACTGAGACCCAACTTTTTTATAGGTTCTAAGCCTTGCTTGGACAGCTGATTGATAAACCTCCTGAAACGCTTCTACATAATCATTATCAGTAGGTAGATGTATTGGTTTTACTTCAGAGCTTATCTGACTATATCTCTTTACTTTTTTCCGTCCTTTTTCAATTGTGATGCTATGTGATGGCGGCACTTGCTCAATCCCGATAAAAGGAGTAATGGAAGAATCAACCGTATCTACTACTCCAGCAATAGCTAAATATTCAGCTAGCCATTCCTCATTTAACCGCTGCTTGACATTTGGTAATTTCAATAACGATTCTATTACCGTTGAGAAGTAGAACTGCCTTTCCTTATACACATAATATAAAGTTCTGCTTCCCGAAAAGTCTCTTGCACCAAATAACTTTTGCTGCCTTTCATCCCAAAGAAAAAAGGCAAAATCTCCAATCAGATATTTCGGAGTTTCTTCCCCCCATTTAAGATAAGCAAGAAGAATTAACTGCGTATCTGAAATAGTTTGCTGCAAAGAGCGATCAACCTGCAGGGATTGAAACAATTCCATTCGGTTATCGATAATAGAATCAGAGGTAATTACCACTCCGCTTGTTTTATCAAAATAAGGATTTCTCTCTCCAATTGATTCTGGTGTAATCCACTGTGCATGACAGCCAAGAAAAATATTCATCCTGCTATATACTTGAATATCATCGGAAGGGAATCCTTGAAACCCATTCATTATTCTCCTAGCATGCTCAGCTGCTATGCTCGCTTGATTTTCATATAAGATTCCAGCTATACCACTCATTTATTGTGTTTCACCCTCATTTATTCTTAATAAAGAACGAAAATCTTAAAAAAATACGATTACTAAGTAATGTTCTCCTAACAAATTCTTTATTAAGAACATATCATACTACAGACTTCCTAGCAATACCTGTTTATAAATTTATTGCCAGATTTTTATAGGTTATTCCATTCATTATTTGTTTCCATTCTAGTGAGAATCGATAAATATCCTCTTCAACTAGCTCACTGCCTGTCTGTACTTCAATAATTTCCATTGTACTGGTTGCTCTTAAAGCATGCTTTGTTCCTAGGGGAATATGAATAACATCCCCTGACCGAATATGCTGTAGTTGATCATCCAATACTAGGACACCTTCTCCTTTAACAACTGTCCATACCTCACTTCGTTTGTAATGAACTTGATAGCTCAGGTTCTTCCCGGTTTCTACACATATTCTTTTTGTTAAAACTTCATTTCCTTCGAGATATTTCGTATGTTCCAATACCTTATACCAGCCCCACCTTCTCTCTTCAAACATAGGTCTTTCTATTAGGTCTTTTAATATTTCCTTCACTTGCAGACTATCCTCTTTATTTGTTACTAAAATACCATCCGGACTTGCCGCCACCACCACATCATTTAAACCTATTAGTGTAATAGGGATATCCAACTCATTTACAATATGAGAATTGGTTATACCTTTACTAACAAAGCCCTTTCCACTAATCGGGGTTTGCATTTCCTCTGTTAACGTATTCCAGGTTCCAAGGTCTTTCCAAGAGCCCGTATAGGATAAAGCAATTACTTGCTCTGCCTTCTCTGCCACTTCGTAGTCAAAGCTATTCTGAGGTAATAGGTGATATTGACTTACTAGTTGCTCATATTGAATAGGATAGCCTCTTTCCAACAAGATATTAAGCAGGTATTCGATTTTGAAAGCAAATACCCCACTGTTCCATAAACCGCCACTTTCTATTAGTCTTTCTGCTTCTTCTTTTCTCGGCTTTTCCTTGAAAGTGGATACTCGCATATAACTCCTCTCTTCTTCATCAAAAGGAACCATATATCCATATTTTTCAGAAGGATAGGTTGGCTGCACTCCTATTAAAGCGAGGTCTGCATTACTTTCTATTACCGTTTTCTCAAGCTCTTTTACCTTCGAAAAAAAGTGATTCTCTACAAAAGGGTCAACAGGAAGTATCGCTATCACTTCATGAGGACTGCAGCCTTTAACAGAATATAAATAGACAGCGGCTAGAGCAATTGCTGGAAATGTATCTCTTCTTGTTGGTTCTACCACAATAGGCACTTGTGTTCCAACTTGTATTTGAATCATTTCCACTTGCGATTTACTTGTTGCAATCAGCGAATCCTTGGCAAGATCATTTTTTTCAAGCTGTCCCCACACTCTTTGAACCATCGATTCCTTATTGCCCTCTTCATCGGTTAACAATTTCAGAAACTGCTTTGAACGGGCATCATTGGATAACGGCCATAGACGTTTTCCAGAGCCGCCAGACAATAAAACAAGTTTCAATTCCATCCTCTCCTTCTAGAAATTAAGCCAATGTTTGATTTCCGGCTAATTCTTGGGAAACAAGCATTTTTCTTAACGCTCCCTTTGTTTGCGCCAATTGCTTATATTCCCCTTCTTGTATTACCTTTCCAGATTCCAATACCATTACCTTATCTGCATTTCGAATCGTTGATAGACGATGAGCGATTACGATTATCGTCATTCTCCCTTTTAATTGGTCAATAGCCTGCTGAATCTTCTGTTCATTTTCACTATCTAATGCACTTGTTGCTTCATCTAATATGAGAATAGCTGGTTTTCTCAAGATGGCCCGCGCCAAAACGAGACGCTGGCGCTCTCCCCCTGAAAGCCTTATTCCTCTATCTCCAATAACCGTATCCAATCCTTCCGGCATTTGTTTAACAAAATTCTCTGCAGCAGCAAATGACAGAGCTTGCCATAATTCCAGTTCTGTCGCCTTTGGTGCAACCATTAATAAATTTTCTCGAATGCTGCTATGAAATAAAAAAGGCTCCTGAGCAACATAACTAATAGAATTCCGATATAACAGTAACTCCTCCTCTGTTAACGATTTTCCGTTTACAAGCAATCTCCCTTTTTCAGGCTGCAGCAAACCCATTACTAAATCGACTAATGTCGTCTTTCCCGCTCCTGACGGCCCAACTATTGCAGTTGTTTTCTTAAGCGGAAAATGAATATTTACGTTAGTTAGTGTCCAGTCTTCCTGAGATGGTTGATAGCGGAAATAGACATGGTCACATTCTATTGCTTGTTCGAGAGTAAATGGCTCCCATTCCCTTGTGCGAAAGGTACTCCATTCTTGGCTTTTGTTACTTTCCGCTTGAACACGCAGAACATGATCTAATGCCGGAAACATGGAAACAATTTGTTCTACATTACTTTGCAAGGAGGAAAACCGCGGCCATAATCTTGAAAAAATCAAAATAATTATCATAAGCTTCTCTGGTGGCAGTTTAAGAAAGGAAAAAGAAATAGATACAAAAAGGACAATCAAGATACCAGCCATCAGCCGATAAATGAATACAGACTTAGCGTTTAAGCGAACTAAATTCATCACATTATAATGAATTAAATGAGACTTAGACTGAAACCAATCAAAAAAAGATGGCTCAAGCATATTGCTTTTCATATCTTTCATTCCACTAAACTGTTCTGTAATTCCTCCAAAGTAATCGTTCATTAACTCTGTTGTTTCTTTGCCTATTGTTTTAGAATTCCTTACGAATTTCCTCATAAAAATACTAAGTAACCCACCAATAATTAAGACTATGCTTGTTAAGGATGGTGATAAGAGAAAAGCCAGCATTATTTGAACAATAGTAAAAAATACAATGCTGATTAATTGGATAATACTATGTGTTCCCACGCCGACTCGTGATATTTCTGTTGTGAGAATATAGTTAAAATCCGACTTTCTTTTTCTCAGCATATATTCCCACTTCACTTTGATAAGTGATTCATATGTCTCTAGTCGCAGCTGTTTAATAAAGTTCTGCTGGATATCTGTATTTAAAATCGTTTGACTCCGTTGCAGCAAAGCCTGACCACCTATCAATAGAAGATAAATCAATAAGACAGAAGTCAAATTTAGTTGAAATGGCAGCTTTTCCATTGTTGCTACTATTAAAGTAATAGGAAACAGATCATTTATCTGCATATTCAACAATCCAATAACAGCAAGCATTGGTATTAAAAGATAAATGCTAATTCCTTCAAGGGCACTTATTAGAATGCTAAGAAAAATATTAAGATACATCTTCGTTCCAGTAACTGCCTGCAGTTTCTTAAAAAAAACAATAAGATTTCTCATTTTCTAAAGTCTCCTAAGTGAAACTTTTTGCTTTAAAATTACTCGCCACAGCCATAAAATTGGTCTTAATGGAAGATAAAGAAAGTGCAATGATTTTGGTAAAGGAAGCACTTCTGCGTCCCATGAATTGGCATAGAATTTCCGAATGATGTAAGCTGCCTTCTGCTTAAATGGTTTCATCTTAAATAGATACTTTTTTCCTTCCTTATCCCATGTCTTGTCTGGAGGATGAAAAAAGTTGATTCTTTCTCTCATGAATAGAAAAGCCTTTTGTGCGAGTCCCTTCGATTGCTTATTTATCTTTCTCTGATACCTTTTTGAGCTTAATTGTAGGTTTTCAACTAAATAGAGCGCTTGTTGATAGAGGTGGCAGGCTTGATTTTCCATAAAGACTCTGGGACAACTATTAATATCTTCTTCTCTCTTCAATATTTGCACAATATCTTCTAACCACCGAATACGAAACCAGCCATGACGTGCCCCATGTGAAACAAGATAATAGCACAATATTTCCTCACCTAAAGTATAGAATGCTGTTGACCCTATAGACACCGTTTTGCGATTATTCCATAAGTCTGCAAAGCTCGGCTCTTTACTAGGACCGGGATGAAGTCTCCAATGCACTTCCACTTTGCAATTTTTCTCTTTATGAAGGAATTCAAGATGATGGTTTCTTTTTTGCCAGTCTTTTAATTTTCGTGGTGGTTCATACTCCATTTCATATCCTTTTGCTTGAAGGATTTCTATCGTTGACTTTAAATCTTGAAAGGAAATCAGAATATCAAGATCGTTGGAAGTTCTGGAAGATAAGTCTCCGTACAAATAATAGGAAAGAATTGGTCCTTTTAAAGTCAGCATGCGGATCTCATTCTTCGTTAATGCAGTTGAAATATTATCTAGTTCTTTGATCAATTGGAGCATTTTGATTGTATTGTCTTTATATAAACCCTCTACTATTTTGACTACGTTGTTAGGCAAATAGGGAGAGTCTATACTAGACAGTCTTAAATAGATGGATGGATACACTTTATGAAAATAAACTAGCTGAAGAAACTCCTTCCAATCTACCTTTTTATGAAATTCTTCTATCAGTTTTATGGAGTCTTCTTCCTCATTCAATAGCCTTAATAACAACTGCAGTTCATTGGAACAGCTATGCAGATCAATTTCTTCTGATCCCTTCATTCTTTTCACCTCTTTTACTCATACCACCGGCAAATGTATTCACAACGGTAAAACGTTGTTTACCGCGTGCACCTGTCACATAATGCGAACCACTTCTAACCCATGCATGTGCTTCCATTTTGCCTGCTTGGTCCCTAGCGATACCTAGATATAAAGTGGTTGCAATCTTTCTTCTATTTAACATTCTCGTTGCTGCAATTGCTTGGACAAGGCAGGCACTTTCCCAAAATGTATATTTGCTCATCGTCTCAATCGCCAATGATACATCTTTTATCATCTTTTCATTGCCATTTACCTGAACTTCCGTTTCCATCGATTCTTCACCCAGACTAGGAGCAACTTTCGCGAATGGCAATAGTTTCAAAAACCTACCTCTTGCCAAAAAAATAAATGCCTCCATCATTAGGCATTTTAGTTTAAAATCCATTTTGATAAATTTCTTGACTTTCCGTATCACTCTAGGCATCCTTTTAAATCTACCTTTACTAGTAAATTATCTGCTAATAATTCTGCTAAAAAATATTCTACTTGCTGCTCACATTCTTCTTTTGAAACTTCATAGTCCTCCATTAGCATTGCTACGATTTGCTGCTCACTTATCGGATACTTGCAATATTCCCATATCACAGTCCCTATTTCTCCAATCTTGTAATACGTATTTTTTTGCTCATTCCAAATATACATTTGGCTATTTAATTCTTTACATGTATTTTCTTTGTTAACTTGATAAAAACAATCTCTCGCTAACTCCTCATTTAATAACATCATCATCGCTCCTAACTGATTGATTGTTTCTTTGTCCAGTGAACGTCTGAAATGATATAAGATTTTACTACATTGATATTCGTTGTCTTTTCCCAAATTTGCTGTTTGTGCGCTATTTTTTCCTCTATAAACTGTTTGAATTCTGTACGAAACCGTTCCGGAGAGAAATTCAAAGCATACTCTCGACAATGGACTGGATTGAATGGTAATCGTTCGAATTGCTCCACAGCCCTTCTTATCGCTTCTGGTGTTTGGTCATAGAAGAAATACCCAGTTGGATGAGGCGATTCATTGTATCCTTTTACCGTTTCTAAGGACCCCCCTTTTCCATAAGCAATGACTGGCGTACCACAAGCCTGCGCTTCTAGAGGGGTTATGCCAAAATCTTCTTCCGCTGCAAAGATAAAGCCTTTTGCCCGCTGCATATGGTCTTTTAACACTTCAAAGGATTGATAGCCCATCAAGTGAACATTTGAACCTGCTTTCGCCTTCATTTTTTTAAAATCCGGACCATCTCCAATTACGAATAATTTCTTATCTGGCATCAGAGAAAATGCTTCCACTATTGTATCTATTTTCTTGTAAGGAACCATCCTGGAAGCAGTAAGGTAGAAATCCTCTTTGTCTGGATAAAAGCTAAATTTTGAGACATCCACGGGCGGATATACTGTTTGGGATTCTCTTTTATAAACCTTCCAGATTCTTCTTCCGATAAAATCAGAATTAGACATAAAAAAATCTACACCATTTGCTGTTCGATAATCCCAATTACGAATTTGGTGCAGTAGAAATCTAGTTAAATATCCTTTTATTCCTTTATCCATCCCTGCTTCTTTTAAATATTGGTGCTGAAGATCCCAAGCATAGCGAATAGGAGAATGAACATATGAAATATGAAGCTGATCTGGTCCAGTTATGACCCCTTTTGCTACAGCATAGGAGCTAGAGATAATGAGATCATATTTAGATAAATCTAATTGTTCAATGGCTAATGGCATTAAAGGAAGATACACACGGTACTTCCTCTTCGAAAAAGGAAGCTTTTGAATAAAAGTCGTGTTCACTTTCTTATGTTGAATAAAATGCCGATCTTTCTCATCTAAGTAATCGACTGTACTGTAAAGGTCTGCATCTGGATAAATCTTGAGTATCTCCTCTAATACTTTTTCTGCCCCATTATAAACTACCAGCCAATCATGGATAATTGCTGTTTTCATGGGAATGCCTCCTTTTTATCATGCCTTCTTTCTCTTATGCAGCCAGTGTTCAGAAGTTGCCTCTTTTTCACTTGCTAAAGCTTTTTCTATTCTCCATTCATTGATTTTGGTATCAATAAACGCTTTAAATTCTTTTTGAAAACGTTCATTCGAAAAATACAAGGAGTGGTTTCGGCAATCAATCGAATTTATCTGGATTTGCTCAAACTTTTGGACAGCCGCCGCAATTGCTTCCACATTTTGTTCATAAAAAAAGAGCCCTGTTGGACTGGTAGATTCATTGTATCCTCTAACTGTCTCCCGAGATCCGCCTTTCCCGTATGCAATAACAGGTGTTCCACATGCTTGTGCTTCTAATGGAGCAATTCCAAAATCCTCTTCCGCAGCAAAAATAAAGCCTTTCGCACGCTGCATATAGTCCTTTAATACATCAAAAGGCTGGTACCCCATCAACATAACATTTGACCCAGCTTTTGCTTTAATTTTCTTAAAGTCCGGACCATCTCCTATGACAACTAGTTTCTTGTCTGGCAATAAAGAAAAAGATTCTACAATGGTATCTATCTTTTTGTACGGTACCATCCGTGAGGCGGTTAAATAAAAGTCTTCTTTCTCTTCTCTTAACGTAAACGCAGATACATCTACTGGAGGATATACTGTCTTTGCTTCCCTCCGATACGTCTTCCAAATTCTCCGCCCAATAAAGTCAGATACGCACATAAAAAAATCCACACCATTAGCTGTTCGATAATCCCAGTTACGAACATAGTGCAGAATGAACCTTGTTATCCAGCTTTTTATCCCCTTTTCAAGACCCGATTCCCTTAAATATTGATGCTGCAAATCCCAGGCATAGCGTATTGGCGAATATACGTAAGAAATATGGAGCTGATCCGGACCTGTTATCACTCCCTTTGCAACTGCATGAGAACTGGAGATGATTAAATCGTATTTAGATAGATCCAATTGCTCGATTGCTAACGGCATAAGAGGAAGATAATTACGATACTTCCTCTTCGAGAAAGGAAGATTTTGTATAAAGGTTGTTTTCACCTGTTTATTTTGAATAAAATGCCGGTCTTTGGCTTCTAGATGTTCGACCGTACTGTATAGATCTGCATCTGGGAATAGTTTGAGTAACTCCTCCAGCACTTTTTCCGCCCCGTTGTAGACCACTAACCAGTCGTGGATGATGGCTGTTTTCAATGTTTAACACCCCATTTTTCTTTTAGTTGTTAAGTGCATCTAACAAAGGTTGAAATTCCAATTCGAAGTTATAAATATCACATTTATCCAAATCTATCTCTTTCAACTCTTTAATCGCTCTTCTAATAGTATCCATATCAGTTGGATCCAATAATTTTATATATTCTATTCCCTTTAGCCACTGATTGTAAGTACCCTCTATTTTGTGATTACTATTTTGGAAAACTATACACGGAGTTTTGGTTATTGCACAAAAAATCATGCCGTGTAATCGATCGGTAATAACTATTTTGGATTTCTTAAAAGCATGAAATATCTTCTCTAATTCCTCTTTTCCTTTACTCATAGTTATTTCGCCATCGCCTATATGTGTATCATAATACACTAATGGTTCCACTTCGCCTTCTAATAAAGTTATGAGGGTTCTTTTAAAAGACTCTTCTAGGTTAATTTCCATGTCATTCCTTAAGCAAACTAGAATATGCTCTCTACTTAAAATTGGCTCAGCCTCTTTTCGTGATAAAACAATATCAGGAACAAGGTAAACTTTATTATAAGGAAACAGTCGTTTCATTATTTCATATGAAATAGGTTCTCTAGCTAATAGATGTAGGTTTCTATGTCTCGAATAAATTTCTTGCGTTTTTTGCAGTGCCTTTCTTCCTGATTCTGTTTCGGAAAAGTCGATTGTTTGAGGAAATGATATTATTTTATTTTTAGGAAAATATTTTATGATGGTTCTTCTATACTCTTCGTACGACTTGTATAAGTCCCCCATATTTCCCCCGCCTATAATGGTAATAATATCTTTTTCGCTGCACTTTTTTTTCATTTCTTTCATGGCACTATATGTTTCACTAGCATAAACACTGATTATATTATAACTAGGATATACAGTCTGCAAATAAGCAATCTGGGTCTGAGTAATAGCAATATCTCCTAAATTTCCATAATCAGATGCAATAGTGACAAATATTTTTAAATCCTTTTTTCCATATGGAATCACAAATTTTGTAGCTGATTTATAATACTTATAATTTATCTTCCAGTTTAAAGGTATTCTCTCTTTCATTTTAGCAATCATAGCTTACTCCTTTCTCTATCAAGGTTTTGAATATCAAAATGAAAATCATCGATTAATTTAAGTATCTTTGTATCCTTTTTTATATCAAATTTCCTTGCAAATAAGGAAGCGCTATTGACTATCCTGTAATAATCTTTATCTATTAATATGGAGGGGCTGCTAGTCGTGTCTCTCCATATCATAAATCTTAAATTGTCATTTACAACTTTATCTTTATATGGTGAGTTCAACACTAATGTTTGAAAGATTATCTCATCAGGTATTTCGACATGATGAAAAAATTTTTCAAAACGAGGGTATTCACGCAAGTACTCTAGAATAAATTGAACTGCTTCATTTGTTAGACACCACCATTGGGATCCTCCATATAGCTGAAAATCATTAGGAAACCTTCTTACAGGTAGCTTTTTTCTAACAATACTCCATGTTTTGGAAACTGCCTTATTTAAAAACGAAGGATTTCCTTTCTTTCTCTGCAATCTCCTAAAGAACCAATACTTTGTTCTGGCATAACCACCTTCATACCAATTAATCTCGGAAAACTTAGTGTATTCTATAAAAGATTTCTCCCTATTCTTCTCTAAGAAATTTAATATGTCTTCGATTGGATATATTGGATAATCTTGACCACTTAGTAGTATATAATGATCATATTTGATAGTTGCGGTTGCAGCATTTCTCAATCCCTCCAAAGTTGCTCTTACTAAACTAAAATCTCCCCAATAACATTTATAATTTTTAATGAAATACACATTTTTTTTATTTTCTAGTTTCTCTTTAAGCTTCAATATAAATGTCTTTCCCGCCCTAGAATCAATATGTATATAAAGATCAGTATGAGGAGAGTCTAACTTATTTACTAACCTAATTATCTGGTCTGGATTCTGATGAACCAAAAGGATAAAAGCTACTCTTATCATTTAGACACTTCCCTTTCCATTTTGCTATTAATTCTTCCTCGTTTCCGCACTCCCTTTCTTACAATACTAAATGCAGCCATTATCACTGCCTTGAAGTCTGCTAAGCTAGGTATTAAATATACCAGCTTCAATTGATGGATATGTTTATTATATTCTACTAAATATAGGATAAGTTTTAGTATAGATGATAAAACAGCAATAACACTGGCGCCTATTACTCCCCAATGTTTTACTGTAAATGATAGAGTGATAAAGATAAAAATGGTGGATATTATTTCAGTCGTTGTATTTATAAAGGTTTTTCCATAACCATTTATTGAATTTCTAATAATCATTGATTGCCCTCTTACAAATGTATAAATAATTAATATTTCAGCAGGTATAATAGATGGAATATATTCTTTCCCATAAACGATTGGTATCAATAAAGGAAGTAGCAATGCGAAAGGTAGAGCTGTTATAGAGTTTGCAATAAAGCTATTTGTCCATATTCGCAAAGTTCTTTGATGTGTAAGATCTGCAGATAATCCAGCTAACCTTGGAAAACTCACTCTTTGCAATGCTGTAGATATTGTGGACAAAGGCTTGACTGAGCTTTCCGAAGCTGAATAAAAGCCAAGTGCAGCTGGCGGCAGCATCGCTGACAATACTAATTGAGTAGCATTGGCTGAAGTTGCCCCCGCAACAGTTCCTCCTTGAGCTTTCATTCCATACCATAAAGTTTTCATCAATTCCCAGTGGAAGTTCCCTGAGAAATAGTTATTTTTGTATCCTATGAAAAATGTAGCGATTGCAATAATAGCATTAGTGCCAAGTAATATATATAAAGCACTTGAAACTTCAAGTAACCCCATATAATAAATGATTATAAGAAAGATAGTAGAAATAGTTGGATTTATTATCCTCATCATATTCGCAAATGAAAATTTTTCCTCAGCCGCTAGTGCTCCCAAGATAACCTCACTTATAATGCCTGGTATAATCCCTAGTAGAAATAAACGTGCCGCTATTAAAACTTGACTATCTAAACTCGGCATTACATAAGGAATAATTATAAATTCGCCTACTAGTGTGGCAACTACTCCTAGAAAAAGGCTGGCCACAGCCAAAGTTTTCAATAAATCTTCTCTGTTATTCTTCATTTTGTGCCAATAATAAATGACTGTTTGATATATATTTAAATGAAAGTACCACATTAATAGGTTGCCCCAAATTGTAATTGCTAAGTATTCTCCTCTCCCCGCTGGTCCTAAAACTCTTGCAATTATAATCCCTGAAATTAGAGTAATGATAATTAATATAAATTCACTTTGAAATGTCTGAATAAAGTTCGATAAGAACCTATTTTTAGATTTCATTCTCTTTTTCCTTTTCCTTGTAAAATGAAATTTCACCTTCTAAGTTTCTTATATACTCTATTGCTCTCTTCATAATATTAGCAGTTGAAGAAAACGCTTTTATATTGTTTTTCTTAACTTGATAGCCTAACATGTGAACATAACAAAAACCTAAATAAAAGAACGCTTTTGCTATACTTTGTTCAAGCTTATAATACTTTTTAAATGTTACATATATTCTGGAAGCTTCTTTATATGGCAGATAATAATCTCTATTAATTGCAGAGGGATAATGATTATTTATAGCATCTTTACATAGATATATTTTATAATTTAGCGCAAGTGCTCTAGCTGCTATATCAACTTCATCATATCCATAAACTAACTGTTGATCGAATTGAATTTTTTTAAACATCTGTAAAGGGAAAATAGTACTATTGATAACAATTGTGTTTAATGGCTCCTTTTTTTTATACGCTTTAGTCTGAAACCCTAAAAAATCAATTTTGTTCGGATACACTTCAGAACCATTATTTATTTCTATTCCAGTCATAATTGCCCTATTACGTTTTGCGGGTTCTATCTTCATTAATCCATTTATGATTTTTTCTAGAAAATCATATGACATGATAACATCATCATCCATAAACATAACCCGCGATCCTGTTACAAGCTTTAATGCATTATTCCTATTAAAACAAAGTCCCTTCTGAGGCCCCTGTATATATTTAACTTTTGGAAATTCTTTGGTGACCATTTTTTCCGACTCATCATTTGTACTGTCGTCAGATATAATGATCTCAAAGTTTTTGTATGTAGATTGATATATAGAATGTATCGCACTCTTCAAATCATCTACTCTATTTCTAGTACAAATGCAAATGGATATTAATTCCACCAAACCACCTTCAATCATTTATTAGAAACCAATTCTATAAACTCTTCTACTTTAGAAACCGTGTTTAAAACATTGAACTTTTGCTGATATGTCTCGTACCCTTTATTTGAAATAGATTGATATAGTTCTTCATCTTTTATTAATCTATCCAATTTAGAAGCCAATTCTCCAGCATTTCCTGGTTGATATAAGATTCCAGTTACTCCATCTTCAATAATTTCTAATGGTCCTCCTATCCCAGCTGCGATAACTGGCTTTCTAGAAGCCATTCCTTCAATAATCACCCTGCCAAAAGGCTCTGCTCTAGTAGAAGCATGCACTAGGATATCGATATCTTTCAGTAATTCCAAAACGTTTTCTCTATGACCTAGAAACTGAATATAATTACAATCCTTCGCTAATTCTATTAAATGATTCTTGTACTGAAGTTCTTCTTCTTTCGTAAACAATACATCTCCAATTATCAAAAATTTGCTTTCGGGATACTTTGGGTGCAAAAGCTTTGCTGCCTTAATGAACACATCCTGCCCTTTCCATCTCGCAATCTGACCAATAATGGCTACTCTAAATTCCTTCATGACTACTAGCCTCCTCCAGTGGACGAATCCCGTTATAAACAATTTTTATCTTCTCTGTTTTTCCAAATTGACTGGATACAGACTTTGAAATACATATAATTTCGTCCGGAAACTTTGACAGCAAAACAAATAATTTCTTATTTATTCCACCATCAATAATATCCCTTACATGCCAGATAACTTTTTTAAATGCCAGCTTCCCAACAACAAGTCCAATGAAATGAGCTTTCATCGAATTAGAATAAACAATCTTTGCCTCATTCTTATACATGAAAGAAAAAAGCCTAACCATTGGGACAAATAAAGAGAATATGGACAAGAACCTTAATGTACTTTTTTCATCTCTGTTATACTTCAATACTTTATCGGAAAATGGAATGACAGCAACATTCACACCAGAAATTTCAGAGACCCTTTCCACAAGTGGACCTTCTTCAAAGCATACTAATGTGGGCTGGAATCTTTCTTTGTTGATATAGGTCAATATATCAATTAAACTTCTTTCTCCTCCTCCAATTATTGCCGTGTGTACTAAGAACATTACTTTAATCTTTCCAACCGGCTTCACTGGCTCCCCTCCTTTTTGCCATTTTTATGCATAAAAAAGAAGCAGTTCTTGACTACTTCAAAGTTAACTTTCTATAAATTTGCTAATTTAGGAAAAAGAGAAGGATAGCGGTTTATTTCTTTACTTATTCTCTGTATATCCGCATCCACCATTACTTTTACCATCTGCTCTAACTCTGTCTTTGCTCTCCAATTTAACTTTCTTTTCGCTTTCGATGAATCTCCCAAAAGAACATCCACTTCTGCTGGACGGTAGTATTGAGGGTCTATCACTACATAGTCTTGATAATTTAAATCAAGATAGCTAAAGGCGATTTCACAAAGTCTGCGTACAGTTGTTGTTCTTCCAGAAGATATAACGTAATCATCTCCTGATTCTTGTTGCAGCATTAGCCACATTGCTTCTACATAATCTGCTGCATAGCCCCAATCTCTTTTGGCTTCTATATTGCCCAGCCTCAATTCCTTTTGTATCCCCATCTTTATTCTTGCCGCAGCATCTGTGATTTTTCTGCTGACGAATTCAATTCCCCTCAATGGCGACTCATGATTGAAAAGAATGCCACAAGAAGTATGCATTTTATAGCTTTCTCGATAATTAATTGTCATCCAGTGTGCGTATAACTTAGCCGCTCCATAAGGGCTCCTAGGGTGAAATGGTGTTTTTTCTGTTTGAATCTCCTCCTGTACTAATCCAAACATTTCACTTGTTGATGCTTGATAGAATTTTATCCCTGGATTCGTTAACCTTATAGCCTCCAGAATATTCACTGTTCCTATACCTGTGATATTGCCTGTTAATACTGGCTGTTCCCAAGAGGTCCCAACAAAGCTTTGCGCCGCTAAATTATATACTTCATCAGGTTTGGCTAACTGTAATGCTCTTATCAAAGAAGACAGGTCTGTCATATCTCCGTCAACTAATACCACTTCTTCCTTAATTTGCAGATACTCTAGTCTCCATAACGTATCTGTACTCCTTCTGGCTAGTAACCCAAACACTTTATATCCTTTATTTAATAGCAATTGTGCTAAATAAGCTCCATCTTGACCAGTTATCCCAGTAATCAGTGCAGATTTCAATCATCTCGCCATCCTTTTTAGTTATAAATGTCAATAGTTTTTCTATTCATACTATTATCAAAAACAGTACATACTGCATCGACTACTCTATCCCATGTGTAATTTTCCATTACAAACTTTCTACAATGCTCACGATTGGGAAGTTTCAATTGTCCAGATAAAATATCTTCTAACTTACTTGCTATTGCTTGATCAGAACTGTCTCTAAACATTAGTTGTTCATCTAATTTTTGCAAGATTTCCTTTGTTCCTCCATAAGGAGTCCCTAATACTGGTGTTCCACATGCTAAAGATTCCACTGTCACCAATCCGAATCCCTCTAATGTGATTGTCGGTACAATACTAAGATCGGCGATTTGATACCAGTTTAAAAGTTCATCGTTTGGAATTTTCCCCAGCAAATAGACATTATTTTCAAGCCTTAAATTTCTAATTAATGATTCTAACTCTTGTCTTAAATAACCCTGACCAGCTATGTATAGCTTTGTATGGGGATACTCTGCAACTACTTTCCCCATTGCTTTCACAAGATTATCTATCCCCATTCTTCTCACTAGCCTTCTTGCACAAAACAATACTTTATCAGTAATGTTTATTCCTTTTCTCCTTCTTATTTCCTCCCTGTCCTCTGCTGGTTGGAAATATTCTGTATTTACTGCCCCAGGAATAATATTAATTTTACTTTCATCTATCCCATAGTCTTCCATTAATATATTTTTAAAATATTCACTTAGAACAATAAAAGAATCAGAGCGTCTATATGTTATTTTCTCTAAACTTTTTTTACTTTTATTCTTAACATTCATTATTAGGTTGCGGGTAGTTTCTACAGTAGACTCCTGTGCCCATGGACCATGAAAATGTGTCACTATTGGTATATGGTCAGGAATTAAATTCTGATTCACAAGTGAAAAATATAGAGCAAAATGTGGGTTAATTATATCTGGCTGAAAGGTGGAAATTAAGTTTTTGATAGAATTGCGAAATAGATTAGCGCGATTTATCACATGAGCGGAAGAAACCCCTTTTGAAGTGTCAATCATATAATCAGGGATATCAAGCTCTGCTCCATTGCCTGTTATTAACCCTCGCACCTCATGACCGTTGATTTGCATAGCTTTTAGATAATCAGAGAAGTATCGATTTAATCCACCTGGGGTCGATTCAATCCACCCCATACCTGTTGATAGAACTTTCATTTTTTACCCCCATTTTATTCATTAACTATTTATACAGCTAGTTCTTTATATATATTTAATGTTTCTTCACATACTCTATTTACACTAAGTTTTTCTAAGTCTTTCTTCGCTTCTAACTTAAGCCTTGTAAGTTCCAACTATTTCAAAAGCCTTAATTAGTTCCATTATTCCTTTTCTTTTATTCATACCAGCTACAGTTACAATTGATCGCCCATTTAAGGATATAGGCATGTAATCCTCTAGTTTTTTTGTACGTGGACTATTTAATGTCCCATTTAAAACAGTACGAACCTTATTTGGGGATATTTTTTTCTTATTTCTTAGGATTTCACTTACTGAATTACTCACAGCAATAACTCTATCTCCTACCCCCATAATCATAGATTGTTTATCGAATATATTATGTACTGTAGTTACAAGTTTGTATGAATGCTTAATTTTTAATATTTTTGCTAGAAGTGCTCCTGTTACCATTTGCGCATGTACTATATCCGGGTTAAACTCCTTCATTATCTTATTAAAATCTGATAAAGTTCTAATAGAATGCAAGCCTCTTTTTTCTTGCTTCAATTGATAATGTGGTATTCCATATTGTTCCAGAAGTTTAGTGAATTCTCCACCAGACGAAGCAACCGCTACGTCCTCTCCCATTTGCTTTTGACTACAGACAAGATCAATAGTTGCGTTTACTATCCCATTACCAGTATTACGCACATGATTTAACACATGGATAATTCTCATTTTTATCACACTCTCACTCTATTTTCATTCAGGTTCAACATTTCTGTTACATACTTTTTAGAAACTTTGCTCCAGCTATTTTCTTCTGCAATTAATCTACCATTAACTCCAAATTCGTTTAATAATTTTTCATTGAAGATAAATTTGTTTATTGCGTCTGCAAGTTCATTTTCATCATTCGGATCTTCCAGTACAATTCCAGCAGGATATTCTTTGGACTCCAGCAAAGTTGAAACTCCCGCTTCTTTAGTCGTGATAACTGCTGTACCTGTCGCCATTGCCTCCAGTACTACTAAGGAAAATGGATCATACCTGGTTGGAAAGACGAAAAGATCTACTTGACTCATTAAGGTGGCAATGTCATTTCTGTATCCTAAAAAAATAACACGTTCTTTTAACCCCATTTTCCCTGCAACTTCTGGATAGATACTCCCTTCCTTACTTCCTGCTACCAACAAATATATATCTGGAACCATCAGCATTGCCTTTAGAACAGTGTCTAAATTTTTTCGATTAGATTTTATATCTCCCGCAAATAACATTGTCCTTTTATAGTAATTATTATGAAGGAATAGTGGCTTTCCTTCTCTATTAGGAGTAAACTCATCAATATCAACGCCGTTATTTATTACAACTATTTTAGATTCCGGCATCCCTATCTTCAAAAGTTCCTGTTTTACTTTATTTGATACTGCCACTATTTTTTTGGTAGATCGGAGAGAGATTTTTTCTAACTTAGAATTAATAAAACTATATAAAAACTGATAGAATGTTTTCATCGTTTTCTTTTCTCTAAAAGGATGATACATAGAATCAACCCATGAAGAATGAACAAAATGAACAATATTCATATCACTTTTTACCCATGTAATAAATCCATTTAAAATAAGAAAATCAGGATTAATCTTTTTTATCATGAATGTGCTTAATAGGGCAAATTGCTGATATTTTAATAGATTGGTAGGCAAAATGCTAGCTCTGACTCTATGCCAAGTTATATTATTATTTTCCAGAAGGGATTCATCAATTTCAGTAGAGACAATTACTACTGATAGACCATACTCTAATGCGGTCTTCACTATTTCATAATTTACCCTTCCCTGTCCATCTCCTTTAATTAACTTATGTGTGACAATGCATATTTTCATGCAACATTACCTTCTTTTATCTTTAAATTTTTTAATATATACTTACAGCCAGTTTTGAGGAACTATAATGTTTGGATGAAATTTGTTTCAATAAATTCTCCCCACCGACGCAATAGTTTTAAAATTTGTTAGAGAATTTTTCCACCACTAATCCATTTTCGATGAAATCCAACAACAGGTAGCCTCCTATTTTTCCATTCTTCTTCTTACTTTATCTAGATATAGAATCTCATTTCCCACCCTCTTCCTCTACAAACGACATAGAAATAATAAACCATATTAAAAAGCCACCCATTCCTGGAATACTATTAAAGCTTAATAGACTTATAAGTAATGCAATTATCATTGCTATTCCCAGCTGATAATAGCTTTGGTGACTAGGAATTTTAACTAACTTTCTTCTCAGCATCTGGAACAATAAAAATAATCCTGTGAAAAATAAAAAACCTCCGCCCCAACCAAATGTATAAAAAACATTTAGGATACCATTATCAAAATTTCCACTTTCCCCCAAATTACCGTTATTACTTAATTTAGTACTTACTCCACTTGATCCAAAACCATTACCTAGTGGATTCTTAAGTATCTTTTTGGACGTTTCGATTGCAAAATTTAATCGTGCATTAAATGATGTATCTTCCTCTAAATTACCCAAGGTAGCAAAGCGCTCATTTATTTGGACTGCTCCTGGTATCAGGTTAACTAGGTTGATAAGAATTATTACAACGATTGTAATTAAACCTAAGTACTTTACTTTTCTCCATATGCTTCTAGAAAAAAGGATATAAACCATTATTGCCACAATTGTAAAAATCCAAGAAGACCTTACTAAGGAAATGGCTAAGGCAGAAAGAACAATAAAGACACCAACCCATCCGAAGATTCCTCTCCACTTTTTTTCCACTATCATTGGCACTATTGCAATCGATAAAAACAGAGCAAATGGTCCAGGTGAATTTACTGTAGAGAATATTCTAAAATTCATTGGTTCAGCTATACCAATTGAATTCATTTCTACATTTTCCATCCAAAGTTTATCCCATTCTGGTAAATAAAAATATTGGATCCACCCATAAATTGAAAGGAATACTGCTATTGTAGATAACGAAGAAATCCATATATCTCTATATTTCATTTCATGCTTACTTAATGATGCACTATAAATAAACAACAGAAATGGAATTACGTAATTAGCCATTTCATATAATGCTGAACCTCTATTACTAATTATTCCAATAGCAAAAGCATAAATAAAGGCTCCTATAAAACAGTAAATTATCTTTTTTTGCTCATTATTATAAGTTGCTTTTTTATGCATGAGGGAAAATATTATAGTAGCAGTTAGTAGTAATGGAGCAATACTTAATAAAGAAATAGACTGATATTCACCCATTATCCAGTCACTTACTCTTCTAATTCCAGGCATACTGCTCCAGATAATTAGCAAATAAATGATAAACAATCTTGATCTAAAGTAAGATAAGAACATTCCAAATACAGCCATTGCTAGTATTAGTATTATTTGTGTTAATAAAATAACGCTAAATCTGGGTGTTACAATTCCCACCCCTACGGTTAAAAGTAGTAATATAACTAATAAATAATAAAACTGTTTTATTGACTTATTCGGATAGCCAATTACTCTATTCAAATTATTCGCACCTTCAATCACTTAGATATTGCAGTCACTTCCCTTTTTATCCTTACTCTAGTGGAAACATTTATAAAAAACTTTTCGATACTATTCTTTTTCATTAATAACCTAATCATTTGTAACAATCCAGGCTTCTCTGATGTACCAATAACAAGACACCATAATATAAAAGTTAGTTTTCTAATTTTAGTTTCCATAAAATCAGTCATGATAATTGTTTCATTGTAAACAGAATGGTAATACGCTTCCTTATTAAACCTTCCTCTCTGATCGAGATCAAATCGCGGAGCTGGATAATGATCCACTGCTACTTCCGGGTCATATACCAACCTCCATCCTCGCTTTCTAACACTTAAACTAAATGCCAAATCATTATGTACTTGTGCTCCCTGCCCTAATAATCTTTCGTCAAAAGATAATCCAGCAATAGCCTTTCGTCGATAGCTCATGTTTGCTCCTTTTAATACATCTACATCACGAGCTTCTCCATATCCTAGATGGTGATTGCCAATGACACGACCAAACCATTGTACTTTTCCAACAGGATCTTTCCTTCCCTCTTCTTTGTGGTTGCCGTGAACTACCCAGTCACGCCCGCCAACTCCGCCAATTTGCTCAGAGCTTTTAAATAGGTCGATTATCTTTTGAAGCCAATGAGTATGCGGCACTGTATCATCATCTAATATACAAATGAATTCTCCTGAGGCCTGCTGCAATCCTTTGTTTAATGCAGCTACTTGGCCTGGCCGAGTTACGATGGCTTGTTTAATAGAAATAATAGTTTGATAGTCTTTTAGAAAGCTAACAGTTTGGTCATCTGTATCACGAACTATAACTATTACTTCATCAGGTTTATGAAGTTGTCTGCTTAATCCCTCTAAACACCTTTTTAAATCATTTGTCCGCTTATAGGTCGGAATAATTACCGACGTTTCCATTCCTTCATCCCTCCACTCAATACGCGTCCTTTGATCCAAATAGGACAAAAAATGTTTTAATGATTAACTTAAAATCAATAAATAGGTTTCTTTCTCTTATATATTTTAGATCTAGCTCTACCCATTCACTAAAACTAAGATTGCTTCTTCCACCAACTTGCCAATAGCAGGTGATGCCTGGAACTACCTTTAATCTTTGTCTTTCATATGATGAATAGGCAGCTACTTCTTGTGGAAGGGAAGGTCTTGGTCCTACTAAACTCATTTCTCCTTTTATAACATTTATTAACTGTGGAAGTTCATCGATACTAGTCTTGCGGATAAATTTGCCGACTCTTGTTACCCTTGGATCATCCTTTATTTTAAACACAGGACCAGTTGCTTCATTTTTATCCATTAACGAGGCTTTAAGGTCTTCTGCATTGGATACCATAGAACGGAACTTATACATCTCAAAGGGTTTACCGTCTTTTCCAATTCTCGTCTGTTTAAAAAAGACTGATCCCCGTTTGTCTTCGAGCTTTATTAAAAATCCAATAATGAAGAATAATACCGAAAGTATAAGCAGCCCTATGATGGCACAAAGAATGTCGAAGACTCTTTTGAAAAGAAGATAAGCTTTCTGCTCTTTGATCAGCACTTCTTCTGTCCTTGCATTTAATTCTCTTACTAATGATTTTTCTCCTAACGACAACTACTTTCACCAGCTTTCTTGTTAACTGCTAATTAATATGTTCGAGTTACAATAAATATTATTTATCTAGTAACAATGATAATAATATTTATTTCTCTTTTAAAAAAACTTAACGAAGAAAACGAACTGGTTTCCTTCGTTAAATTTTTTTAAAATGAGGCATTTAACCTCTCCTCACATCACACTTTTGCAGACTAGCGCTAAGGTAGAGCCTTCATCCTACCCACAGCATGACCGAGTGCCTCTATTGATATTGGTTAAGAGACATCACCAAAAAATTCATTTCAAAAAACAACATATTCTTAATAAAGAACGAATCATTAAAAATATATAACCTTAGAAAGGCCTATATTCTAAAAGATTATAAAAATTCAATTAAAAACACTATATTTATATTAAAATCAAGTCGTTCTTTTTGAAGAACATTTGAATAATCGTCATTATAACAATGTATCCAATAGAAGGAAATAGCATTTTTTGTCGAATGGGTTTATTTATAAAAAAATACTTAAGTGAAGCAGTTTGCTTTTCAGCTCTAGTTTATTCTCACTTTTTTACGCTGCCTTTTACTCACTCGCTCATCATTAAGCACTGCACCTAAAAAAATCGCTTTGGAATTCGAAAGCATATCCCTTGTAAATTCAACGGTTTCTATATTGTTTTTATTGCTTCGTACAACCATTAATACTCCGTCTGATATATTCGATAGTAATAAAGAATCAGCAACAGATACTAGTGATGGCGTATCAAATATAACCATATCGTATTGATGGGATACGTTGCTTACTAACATCTCCATTGCAGGTGAACCGAGCAGTTCTGATGGATTAGGAGGCACAGGTCCACTAGTTAGCAGGTCAAGATGGTCAATAGGTGTTTCTATTACACATTCTTCTAGCCTGTCCCTGTTTACAAGTATAGTGCTTAAACCAAATTCATTATTTTCTTCAAATGATGTGTGTAATGTTGGATGACGAAAATTGGAGTCAACAAGAAGAACTCTTTTTCCTACCTCTGCAAAAGCTATTGCTAAATTAGCAGAAAAGGTAGATTTTCCTTCTGATTCTTCTCCTGATACAATTGCTAAGGTTTTAATCTGATTTTCATTAATAGCTAACTGAATGCTAGCACGTATTGCATGGTATTGTTCTCTAATTGGCGATTTGGGTTTTAGATGGGATAATAGATTACTTACCCTTTCTAATTTAGATTTCCGTTTCGGTAGTGGTGACATTTAACGATCTCCTTTCAGCTTTTAAGGATTCCATAAGTGATTGAGGGATTCTGTCTTTTTCAGAAATAGCAGATAGCGTTCCTACTACTTTTATATTTAATTTTTCTAAATCTGATTTTGATCTTACGGTCGTATCTAAAAAGGCAAATAATAAGACTAATCCCACTCCCATAATGGCTCCTAAAGCAACCGCGATTCCTATATTAACAGTTATACTAGGGCTGATCGGCTTTTCATTTACTATTGCTTCATTCATTATTTGCACATTATTAACCTTCATTAAGGATGGCAGTTTTTCTAAAAAAGTAGTAATAGTAGTATTGGTAATTTTTGCAGCTCGTTCTGGATTAGTGTCTGTAGTTGTTACATTTAAAACTTGTGTAGAATCTTGTTTAGCAACTTGGATTTGACTACTTAATTGCTCTGCCGTTATTGGTAATTGGAGCTTTTCAACCACATCATTTAAGATGACTGGATTTCTGATAATGACAATATATGTATCGATTAAATCCATATTGGATCTTACATCCAGTTCACTGACATCAACGACTTTTTCAATATTCTTATTAACCAAAAGCTGTGAGCTGCTTTGATAGAGCGGCGTTATTTTATAATTAGTATATAAGCCGCTTACAATGCCAGCTCCAATGGATACTATCATGATAAGTAACATTCTTTTTTTCAAAATAGCTAAAATCTCTTTAACCGACTTTATTCCTTCCAATTGCTTACCTCCTAATATCGTACTTAATATAAGTTCATCCTTCGTTTTATCGTTCTTTATAAAGAACTTATGTCTATTATACATCTTTTCTATTTCCTTGCGATAGGAATTTTTAACGATTTTTTTATTTTTTCACTTTCTTAATAATATCTTGTCAATACTCCCTCCAAATGTAAATGCTCACTATTTTTTCTGTATTTGATTTCATTTTATAGTTATAATTGGAATTTACTAGAGACAGTGATAATTATCCGTTTATTTTAAAGTTTTTCAAATTTTAACTTCCCAGAATGGAAAAATGAAGAGATTAGTCAGCTATATTGTTGACTATCGTTAAAACAGCAAAAAAGATACCCCTATTATACTAGTTCTTATATCCTATATACATCATCAATTGGTAACATATACCAAGATAATAGGATAAAAATAGTGCTTTGGACCACCGAAATTATGATAGAATAGTAGTGTTATACAGATTTCTCTGTAAAAAAATAAGAAGGGTTTTGGTGATGAGGAAAAGAGTATTTTTGTTAGTTGCTGTATTGGTATTTAGTTTGGTGTTTCCTTCTAACTTAAGTATCGGACATGCTATGGAAAAGGCTGATACGAATGAGTTGGATATTAGCTCTAGCTATTATTTTATTTACTATAATGGCGAAAAGCAGGAAATCAACCTGAATGAGGAAGTTGTTTTACACTTAAATGGCTGGACAAATGAAAAGCAAGAAGCTGTTGAAGGTTATCTAACTGACTCATTAGGTGATCACGAAGTATTTTCAATGAATGTCGGAGAAGATCGAGAGCAGCTCCCGCTTTCTGAGGAAGAAAGTATACTTTATCGAATCGTTCCATCTGATTCTTACAAAATAGAACAGGTCGAACCGGTTACTTTCACAGATCAGGTTACTGTCATAGCACAAAATGATAACGGTACATCGATTGAAGAAGTAAAAACCTTGGATGAATATGGGACGGTTGTTCACAATCAAGGATTAACTTATTATTCTATAGACGAGAATCAACAAAAAGCATTGATTACGAAGGAAGAATATGATGCATTAAATTTTGTAACAGACCCCTCTTCTTCTGAAAAAGTAGAAGAACCTTCCACTCCTAGTGAGGAAGTTCCGGAAGAAACACAGGATGATGAAATGGTGCAACCAGAGAATAATCAGGATGCTTCCCTCGAAAATGAGGAAACTTCTAAAAGCACAACTACAGAAGAAAGTCCTTCTGTAATGCCGAAAGCAAAAGCCTCTCGTGCAATGATACAATCTGCTGTATTAAATCCTTCTATTAATTATGCAAGCTTTGTTGATGGAAAATGGCAATCTCCTGTTAAAGACGGGATATTATCTGGAACTAGCGGGCAATCGAAACAATTAGAAGCAATGAAAATTTACCTTGCCAATGCAAATTACGCTGGCAGCGTTACCTACAAAACCCATGTACAAGGCTATGGCTGGATGACAAGCAAGACCGATGGAGCAGAAAGTGGTGCGCCTGGTGAAGGAAAGCGTATGGAAGCAGTCCAAATAGCTTTAACTGGGGATATGGCAAAGCACTATGACATCTATTATCGGCTTCATGTTCAAACATTTGGCTGGCTAGGCTGGGCAAAGAATGGTGCATCTGCTGGTACGGAAGGGCTTTCCAAACGAGTAGAAGCAATGGAAATCAAACTAGTAGCAAAAGGTGCGCAGGCGCCTGGCTCAACTGATAACTCCTTTATTACAAAACCATCTGTTACATATGCAACACATGTTCAGACAATCGGCTGGCAGGATGCGGTTGCGGATGGAGAAATGAGCGGAACTTCTGGACAGTCCAATCGACTAGAAGGAATTAAAATTGATTTAAAGAATAAACCATACAGTGGAAGTATCGAGTATTCCACACATGTTCAAAGTATCGGCTGGCAAAACGCTGTGTCGAATGGCGCACTTTCTGGTACGTCAGGACAGAGTAAACGTCTCGAAGGTATTCGCATTAATTTAACAGGCGATATGGCCAAACATTATGACGTCTATTACCGTGTTCATGCACAAACTTACGGCTGGCTTGGCTGGGCGAAGAACGGTGCATCTGCTGGTACAGAAGGTCTTGCGAAGCGTTTAGAAGGAATTGAAATTGTCCTTTTAAATAAAGGTGCACAGGCGCCTGGTTCGACAAGTACTTCCTTTGTGAAAAAGCCTTCTGTGTCCTATAGTACCCATGTACAAGGCAAAGGCTGGATTTCTTCTGTGAAAGACGGTGTCTCAAGCGGTACTACTGGACAAGCAAAACGTTTAGAAGCTATTAAGATCAAATTAAACAATGCTTCTTTCCAAGGAGATATTGTTTATTCCACACATATCCAAGGTACAGGCTGGGTAACAAATTCTTCTAATGGAGAAATTTCCGGTACTGTTGGAAAGAGCAAACGATTGGAAGCAATCAAAATCAGTTTAACTAGTGATATGGAGAAATATTTCGATGTTTACTACCGTGTCCATGCACAAAACTATGGCTGGCTTGGCTGGGCGAAAAATGGAATGAAGGCTGGATCGGAAGGATTATCGAAACGATTAGAGTCTATCGAAATTAAAATTGTTCCTAAAGGAACTGGCTCTGCTGTTAGTGCAGCTAGTGCATTTAAACAAGCGAAAGCCGTTTTCCTAGATCCTGGCCATGGCGGGTCAGATCCTGGGGCAGTAGCAGGCGGTTATACCGAAGCGAACTTAAACTTAGCAGTAGCTAAGAAGGTAGAGAAGCTGCTGAAAAGCCGTGGCTATATCGTCTATATGTCCCGTACAAATGACACGTATGTTTCCTTACTAGATCGTTCGAAAAAAGCAAATGCTTTAAATCCAGATATCTTTGTGAGTATTCATCATAACTCAACAGGCACTGGTTCAACTACGGTATCTGGAATGGAATCTATTTTCTATAAATACAACCCAGCTTACCCTTCTCAAATCAATAGCAAAAACCACAATGATCCAAACAGGATTATGAAAAGTACCTTGCTGGCTGATTTGCTACAGAAGAATATGGTTGGTGCAACAGGTGCCAATAACCGTGGTATCTACGGTGAAACACTTGCAGTTCTACGTGAAACGGCTGTACCTGCTACGTTACTAGAGTTAGGATTTATCAATAATCCAACGGAACGTCAAAAGCTTGTATCAAGCAGCTATCAGGATAAAACAGCAAAAGCCATCGCCGATGGAATTGAAGAGTATTTTAAAAGATTTTAGTGATAGTTAAAAAAGGATCAGCATGATTACTGATCCTTTTTTCTATATTAAGGAATTCATATTACAATTTATTTACTGTTCTCTTCGTATTCTTTGGTTCCTCCCCTCCTATGCTATAATGTTCCTCGAGGTGATTTTAGATGAGTGATTTTCATTGGTCCCAAATGGAGCGATTTATCGCTGCCTTTCAACGTTTTAACTGGATTGATTTAGGTATCGCCTTGTTAATCTTTCTTGTCTTTTTAGGATTTCGAAAGCTTTTTACCGCCTATATATACAAGTTAGTATTAGCAATGGTAAAGAAACTGCCGGTAGATATTGTTTCGAAAATATTGCTAGCATTTGAAAAACCGCTACGATGGTTCTGGGTGATTCTCGGTACATACTTGGCACTTACTTATTTGCCATTCCCGATTACTACCTTTAACTTTGTACAGCTGCTATATAAGTCGTTTATTATTGGATTGATCGGCTGGGGAATCTTTAATTATTTTTCCGATCAGTCGAATCCGTTCGAACGAATGATTTCTCGAACCAAATTAGATTCAGATAGTATGCTGATTCCTTTCTTAGGAAGAGTATTCCGTATGCTTGTCGTCATTTTTACGGCTGTCAGCATTCTAGATGTTTGGGAAATTCAAATTGGTGCCTTTGTTGCCGGTCTCGGAGTTGCAGGTCTTGCCTTCTCCTTAGCTGCACAGGACACGGTCGCCAACTTCTTCGGCGGTGTCGTAATTATCACGGAAAAACCATTTTCAAAAGGTGACTGGATTCAAACGCCTTCTGTAGAAGGAACCGTTGAGGATATTTCCTTCCGCAGTACGCAAATTCGCACATTTGCTGATACGATTGTAACCGTGCCAAACTCCAAACTTTCCAATGAAGCTATTACAAACTGGTCGAAGATGTCAAAACGACGAATAGACTATGAACTAGCTATTTCCTATCGTACGCCAAATGAAAAGCTAAAAACAGCTTTAAAAGAAATAGACGAAATGCTGCGTGCACATCCAGGTGTACATCCCGATGCGATAATGGTTCGTTTTACCGATTTCCGTGATTATTCATTAGGTATCTTTGTCTACTTTTTCACGAAGACAACTATTTGGGCTGAATACCTAGCAGTGAAAGAAGACACAAATTTACAAATACTTAGTATCTTAGAGAAACACGGAATTGAAATTGCCTTGCCTAGTCAGCAGATTTACTTGCCAGAGAAAGAGGATGGGAAAAAATTGATGACTGGGGAATAAATGTTGAAGCACAGCTTTAAGTGTATTTTGCACTTAGGGTTGTCTTTTTTATGAGGAGTATAAATGGAAGAACTTATCAAGCACAAAAACAACATAATTCCTCTTGCTTTTACAAATAATACCTTCTAACTAGGGGGTGTCACAATGATGTGGAATAGCGCTAAAAAAATCATCTGGCTGTTATTTGCGAGCACGATTTTATCCAGTCTATTTAGTGCGGCAATGATTGTCATAAGCATGAAAATGTATAAGGATATATTATTTTTAAGAAGAAGATTAAGTAATACAGGTGACAATGGGATTAGATTTCAAAAGTATCGACAGCCCTAATCTTAAAATCCCTTTTACTTTTTAGAGGACACACCGTAAAAAACGTCTAGAAAAGCATAGCCATCTTTTCAGACGTTTCATGGTGAATCAATGGATTTCGTTATTCAACATCCCGCAAACGAAAAAGACCCTAAAAACATTAAAATATAGGCTAATAAACCTCCGCCTATAAAAAACACTATCACTGGTATATAATGAAACAACAAATAGACGGCGATAATTCCGACTGGCATGACCATCGTTTGGAAAGGGCGTCAAAGGAAAGAATATGGCGTGTTTGACATATTGAACTAGCGAAAAATCATAATGGTCATATACAGGGAAAATATATTATATAATAAGACCACACAAAACCAAAACAGGAAGGATAAAAATATCATACTAATAAATCCATAACCAGGATTCACTAATAGCAGCTATCGTGGTACAAGACCGAAATGCTGATAGGATCGATAAGAAAACAGGAACAGGGCGTAAAAAAGGCAGAAGACTAGTTCCGTTGACTGGAAATAGGCAAGCAAATGGCATGTGATGAACGAGTCAAACAATGGTTCTTTATACCTGTCAAAAATCAAACCACACCACTGTAGAAATGTTAAGATGTGCTTGGCTAATTATTAGACGTATATTTATTGCTTCCAGGAAGTTTTTTGATATTGTTCCAAGCTTCAATTGCTTCCTCACGACTCTTCTCTTGATTATTAATGTCAGCAAAAAAATCACGAATAAATTGATTGTATTCGAATTGAGGAGCGATTATTTTCTTGTATGATGGGTCCTTCTTTCGTTCTTCTTCTTTATACCAAGCATCTACTGCATCCCGATATGTTTTTCCAATGTTATTTTTAAAATAATTTTGGATATACGTAGAAAAATGAAAATTAGGAATAACTGTCTTGAAGAAGGCTCTTACATTTTGACTACAACGATGATTTTCCGAAATGATTGTATCAAGACTTAAATCGCCCGGTATCTCTGACTTACTATTTAACTTTGACTTTCTAATCGGCTTCTTTATCTCTCCTGTTCGAAGAAATGTTTCAATTCTATCGGAAATCTCTATTTTTGATCCCGATGCACTTATTCCATTTTCCCTGCAAAAAGATTGTAATTCCTCTTTTAACCAATAAAAATCTTTAAAACTATCTATACTAATATCTTTTGTAAGATTTGGTCTCATATTTTACACCTCCCTATTCATATTATAGAACATTTGTTCTAATTAATCAAAGTTAATCAGAAACAAAAGTAACAAGATTTACCAAAATCCATAAGGAAAAAGGATTCTTTCTTACCAAGCATCGATTTTTACAATTTATTTATAATTCCCACCATCTTTTCTTGTGTTTCCTTTAACCGTTCTGTTATTCCCATATTGGCTGATTCATCATCAGAATAAAAAGTTGAAAATGACTGATTTTCATACCTTGGCACAATATGCATATGATAATGGGTAAGTTCGTTAAAGACGCCCCCATTTTGGCATATCGTTATTCCATCTGGATGATATAGTTCTTTTATAACTTTTGAAAGGAGGATGGATGCCTCCATTATTGACTTGGACGTTGATTCATCTAGTTCCTCTACCTCATAAAAATGCTTCTTTGGCAAGATTAATGTATGCCCTTCATTAAATGGAAGATGATCCAAAAAACAACAAACATAATCGTCCTCATATACAACGTAAACTGGTTCGTTTTTATTCGCTAATTTACAGCCTATACAATCCATAACCGTTCTCCTATTCTATCTTTCTATGTAATAACTGCTTTACTTCTGAAGCAACTTGTTCATAATCTTTTTCATCTATGGCATTTTCGAAATGAAACCATTGTTTGCTAGCATCATTTAAGTCTTCATTCAGCCGATATCGTTCATTTACATCATGTGCCGTTACCTTTTTTGGTGAGATATGTTCTCCCCAGCTCGTTGTTATTCCCTCTGCCGGACAAAATGCTAATTCCACAACAAATGATCCACCATAACGATTAAATTGAAACGTAATTAAATCAATATGATTCTCCTTTTGTCTTCTAAAATGTGGAAATGCCCCCTTAAAACCATGCTCTCTTAAGTAGGAAACGACAGTAATCTTTAAAGCTTTAATCATAGCTAGACGATTATTTGTACTTATGATGAACACCTCCCAATTTTTCACACTCCTACTCTTAGGTTAATCATTTGGATATTCTCTGTAAATAGTGTAAAAATTATTATTACTCTGACGAAAAATTACAGACCCCATTGACTCTACCCTTAGAGGAGAGTTTACACTTAATCTTTGTAGATACTTCTTAAGGAGACGAACATTATGCTTAGACAGAATATTACTCTTTCTATCTTACTTATAAATTTATTCATTGCCTTTCTCGGTATTGGTCTGGTTATTCCTGTAACTCCAACGATTATGAATGAGCTTCATCTTTCTGGAGCGATTGTTGGTTACATGGTGGCAGCTTTTGCGATTGCCCAGCTTGTTGTTTCTCCTATAGCTGGTCGCTGGGCCGATCAATTTGGAAGAAAGCGCATGATTGTCATTGGACTACTTATCTTTGGTGCGTCTGAATTATTATTCGGAATCGGTAAAACGGTCAGCATTCTTTTTCTTTCACGGGTGCTTGGCGGGATTAGTGCGGCGTTTATTATGCCTGCTGTTACGGCTTTTATTGCCGATATTACTACAATGGAAGCTAGACCGAAAGCACTTGGCTATATGTCTGCTGCTATTTCCACTGGATTTATCATTGGCCCAGGAATTGGCGGGTTTTTAGCAGAAATTGGGACGCGTATGCCTTTTTATTTTGCCGGAATCTTAGGCTTTACAGCTGCGATTCTTTCCTTTTTCGCCTTAAGGGAGCCTGAGCGACGGACAGAGGAAAATCAAGCAATTGCAGAAAAGGTGGGCTGGCAGCGAATTTTCGTGCCTATCTATTTTATTTCTTTTCTTATTATCTTTATTTCATCCTTTGGTTTATCTTCCTTTGAATCACTATTTTCACTTTTCGTCGATCATAAGTTTGGATTTACGCCAAAGGATATTGCAATTATCATTACAGGTGGGGCGACAGTTGGAGTCATTGCGCAAGTAGCCTTATTTGAAAAATTGACAAAGTGGATGGGCGAAATTCTGTTAATTCGATATAGCCTGCTTTTTTCCACTATACTAGTCTTGCTTTTAACAATTGTGCATTCTTACTCTCTCATTCTCCTTGTTACGATTATTGTTTTCGTTGGCTTTGATTTAATGCGGCCAGCCGTGACGACCTATCTTTCCAGAATCGCGGGAGACGAACAAGGCTTTGTCGGCGGGATGAATTCCATGTTCACAAGTATTGGCAATGTATTTGGCCCGATTATTGGAGGAATATTATTCGATATTGATTTAAATTATCCTTTCTACTTCGCAGCTGTCTTTTTAGCGATCGGTATCGCCTTGACTCTTATTTGGAGACAAAAATCGTTAGCTAAATCTTAGAATGGATGGAGTTGATTAAGATGGAAGAGAAACTTTACTCCATTGGAGAAGTCGCTAAAGTGGCGAATATTACCATTAAAGCACTTCGCCATTATGATAAAATCGGCTTATTTAAACCTGCTTATGTCGATCCCAAAACGAATTATCGCTATTATCGGGATACACAATTATATCGGCTTGATATTATTAAATTGCTTATTTCAATCGGCACACCTCTTGGGCAGATTAAAGAAATCCAAGAAACAGATAACTTGGATTTCGTCGCTTTCTTGAAAAAACAAGAAGAGCTGATATCCGAAAAAATCGCTTCCTTACTAGAGACACAACAGTCTATTCGAGAGCTCCGCGAAGAATTGCAAAGACAAGAATATCCGTTTGGAGAAATCGTCCTAATGGAAAAGGAAGATCAAGCCATTATCCAAACAAGCGTTAAAAATATTGGGCCACAGAACATTCTTAATCCTTCCTATAGCAACCTAAAAAAAGCAACAAAGGAAGAATTTCGCAACAATGGCTATGGCTCCATTATTCCATTCAAACAATATGAAAAAGTGGAAGAGATTACTTATAGCTATCTTTATACACCAGTCCCTTTACGAAAACAGCTATCCAGCCTTTCCAATGAAGCAGAGCGAGCAGTTATTCCGAAGGGGACATATGTATGTATCAAATTAAAATCCAACATATTTACAGAGTACTTTCAAACCTTGCAAAAGCTCCTTCACTATGTACAGGAACAAAACTTAACCGTGACCAGTGACATTTACGAAACATTCTCGGTGGGGCTTTACCATAAGAAAGAAGAGTATATTAGCGAGTTTAGTGTGCGGGTCGCTGAGTGTGGAAGCAGGGGAATAATGGATGATAAAATGAAAGGGTAGAAGTAAAGCGTTTGGGTAGAACTTTGCGCTATTAGGCGAAAGTATATTCTTGTCAAAACCAAAAAGGAGATATTCAAATAATTTGCCTCATTTCTGCGATTGTTCCTAAGGCTTAATTTTGATGCATAGTCTCACATTTAAAGAATAACGAAAACATTTCGTAAACCATGATTTGATTTCATTTTGGACAACCTTAAGTCTTACGTGACTGTTTTGTTCATAAGGAGGAATTATTCCGCAATTGCAGAATAATGTATCTGAAGGGTTTATAATTCCCCTATCGAGAGGAGAGAAGAGATGCGTGAAACTTATTTAGAAACTGGATTAGAAGGAATTGCCTATTGTTGTCTTCCAGTGGCTGATATTTTTCAGACTGCGGAATGGTATGTGAAACATTTTGGTTTTGAAGTGAAGTTTCCTCGGGAAGATCGGTTAAGTCTATGGAATAACGGGAGACCTATTCTTGACTTATTGAAGAAAGACACTGATACAACTGCTACTTTCACCCTTAACGGTAAACCTCATTGGATTATCACCTTTAGAACAAAGAATATCCATGCACTATACAATAAGCTTAAAGCCGAGGGCGTTTCTGTAAGACCTTCTATTACGGATGAGGGGGAATGGGGCAAATTCTTCACGTTCAAAGACCCTGACGGAAATTTTTTTGATGTATGGGAGCACCCGGATTGTCCTATGTAGAGATTTAGGATTAGCGAAAAGAAAGATGTATTTTACTAAAGAAGTTTATGTATTTTGAAAATGACGCTAGAAAAGTCAATGTCTAAATAAACAAAATAGGCTGCATAAATCCAACATAAAAAAGTCAGGTCCCAGACCCGACTTTTTTATGTGCATTTCTTTTCCTTTGGCAAAAATAATACTTCGAAATCTTCTAAATCATCGATACCGTCTGCTTCCATTTTCTTACCGACAGCGGCTACTAATAATCTCATTCCTTCTTCGACTTTTGCTTGCTCACTTGGCTGCAAATTGTCTAAGACGGCTCCCATTATTTGTTGAATGGGCTTTGGGGATTTTTCTTCGATTTTCTTTAGCATTCTTTCTGTTAGCATAATCTGAACGGATCGTTTGTCTTTCGGATTCGGTTTCTTTATCAGAATGCCCTTTTCTGTCAGTCGTTCTACAATATCCGAAACGGTACTTTGTGTGATGCGCAGATTTTGGGTAAGCTCCTTCACACTTATTTTTTTATGAAGGAAAACTTCTAGGATGACACGCGCTTGAGGAGCAGTTAGTCCATGCTCTTCTGCGTGCCTTTGGAGGCTCTTCATAATAAATCGATTCAAAAAATCAATCGATTCCCAAATGTATGTCGGCCTATCTAACATTTTTTACCTCCTTTCTATAAGAAGCTGGAAGAAAAACTCGCAACATTCTAGCGAGTTTTTCTATGAAAATCTTTTTATTACGATGCTTCTTCAAACTGGCTATTATAAAGCTCAGCGTAAAATCCATTTTTCGCGATTAATTCTTTATGTGTTCCGGCTTCAATAATATCGCCGTCTTTCATGACAAGTATTAAATCGGCATTTTTAATTGTAGAAAGTCTATGGGCGATCACAAAGGAAGTTTTTCCTTCTGTCAGCTTATCCATTGCTGTTTGGATCAGTAATTCCGTACGGGTATCCACGGAGCTAGTCGCTTCATCTAGGATAAGTAATGGCGCCATTTTTACCATGGCACGTGCGATGGTGATAAGCTGTTTTTGACCTGCTGATAAACTTGTTTTGTCATCCAAGATAGTATCATAGCCGTTTGGCAATGTTTTGATAAAATGATGCAAGCCAACTGCTTTGCAGGCAGCTTCTACTTCTTCATCCGATACTCCTTCTCTTGAATAGACGATATTGTCGCGGATAGAACCTTCAAATATCCATGTATCTTGCAGCACCATACAGAAAAGATCATGCAGGGCCTCTCTTGTCATTTGGTTGGTTGGAATCCCGTCAATCGTTATCTCGCCGCCATTTATTTCATAGAAGCGCATGAGCAAATTAATTAATGTTGTTTTTCCAGCGCCAGTCGGGCCTACGATTGCGACCTTCTGACCAGCGGCTACTTGTACGGAAAAGTCTTCAATAATCGTTTTTTCTTCGCTGTAGCCAAAACGGACATGCTTAAATTCCACATCGCCTTTGATATTTGCCAATTTTGCTGTTTTCTCCTCTTCTGCTGCTAGTTCTTCCTCGGACAAGAACTCAAAAACACGCCCACTTGCTGCTGCTGTGGACTGCAGATTTGTTGCTGCTTGCGCAATTTGTTGCAGCGGCTGTGTGAATAAGCGAATATACAGCATAAAGGCAACAATAACACCAAATGAAATATGGCCATTTACGGCAAGAGCCGCCCCGACAATACATACAACCACATAACCAAAGTTTCCAATAAACATCATTAACGGCATCATCAGCCCTGACATAAATTGCGATTTCCACGCACTCTCATATAGTCGTGTGTTAATAGCAAAAAAATCGTCCTTCGCCTGCTGTTCAGCATTGTAAGCTTTCACGACATTATGGCCAGAATAGATTTCTTCAATATGACCATTTAGTTTTCCAAGCTCTTGCTGCTGTTGAGCGAAGTATTTCTGTGATTTCGAAATAATAAAGAACATAAACGCAAAACCAATAAAGGTAGAAAGAATCGCTGCAATCGCCATAATCCAGTTTGTATAGAACATCATGATTAAGGAACCGACGAACATAGTAATAGCAGTAATTAAGCTGCTAATACTTTGGTTCATCGTCTGTCCAACCATATCGACATCATTTGTAACCCGGCTAAGGACATCACCAGTTGTTGTATTATCAAAATATTTTAAAGGCAGACGGTTAATTTTTACCGAAATGTCTCTTCTTAATTGTTTCGAAATTCTCTGGGTAACAGTTGCCATAATATAGCCTTGCACATAGTTAAAAATAAAACCTAAACCATATAGGAAAACCAACAGAATCGCTACATTATATACAGCGCCTAGATCAATTTCCCCCATCAGTCCTGCTGTAATATAATCCGTCATTTTGCTTAGCTGATCAGGACCGATAATGCTAAAGATTGCCGCTGTCATCGCAAGAATTAAAGCAAAGATGATAATCGGAAAATAAGCCTTACAGTAAATGACCAGCTGCTTTAAACTGGAAAAATTCATCCCTTTTGCACGCGGAGGAATCGATTTTGCTGGCTGGTTCCCCAACTCCTCCGTTTGGGTTGGATTTTTTGCTTCTTTTACCTCGTTTTTCTTAGCCAATTTCGAGTTCCTCCTTTGATAATTGTGATAAGGCAATTTCTTGATAAACATCGCAAGTTACCATCAACTCATCATGCGTACCCATTCCAACCACTTCGCCTTTATCTAATACCAGAATGCGGTCAGCATCCTTAATTGTTCCAATTCGCTGTGCCACAATAATATTAGTGGCATCATTGATCTCTTCTTTCAGTTTAGAGCGTAGGACACGATCTGTTTTATAGTCCAACGCGGAAAAAGAATCATCAAATAAATAGACTTCTGGATCTTTATAAATGGCACGAGCAATCGATAATCTTTGTTTCTGTCCACCAGAAAGATTGGTTCCACCTTGTGAAATCGCGGCCTCATATTGCTGATCCATTTTTTCAATAAAGTCTTTTCCTTGCGCAATTTCCACTGCTCGTTGGATATTTGTCTGTTCCACTGAATCCTTATCTTCCTCTCCAAACATAATGTTGGAAGACACAGAGCCACTGAACATAACTGCTTTTTGCGATACATATCCAATTTTGTCTCGTAATGCTTCTAGCTTATAATCCTTCACATTTAGACCATCTACCAAAATTTCGCCCTCGCTTGCTTCCATAAAGCGAGGTATCAAGTTCAACAGAGTACTTTTTCCGCTCCCAGTAGAACCAATAATCGCAACAGTCTCTCCTTTGGAAGCAGTAAAGCTAATATTTCGGAGGATATAATCACTCGCACCAGGGTATTTAAAGCTGACATCGCGAAATTCAATCTCTCCTACCTTGTCTCCATCTGTTTTCGAACCACTCTTAATTTTCACATCGGTATTCAGCACTTCGTTTATTCTCTTAATCGAAACTGCCGCACGAGGAAGAAGAACAAATGTAATGGAAACCATCATAAACGCCATAATGATTTGCATCGCATAGGAAGAAAAGACAACCATGTCTGAGAATATCGGCAAGCGGTCTGCCATTGCCGCATTATTGATTAACACTGCTCCAATCCAATAGATGGCAAGCGTCATCCCCGACATTATCAGGGAAATCGTCGGCATCATCAGGGCCATGATTCGAGAAGTGAATAAATTTGTATCCGTTAATTCCTTATTTGCTTTCTCAAATTTTTCCTCATGATAGTTTGCTGCATTATAAGCATGAACAACCCGGATTCCGTTTAAATGCTCTCTTGTTACCATGTTAAGATTATCCGTTAACTTCTGGATAACTTTGAATTTTGGAAGAGCAACTAACACAATCGTAGCAATCAGCACTAATAGCACCGCAATCGCCACGCCTGTAGCAGCAGTCCATTCCCAGCTTTTCCCGGTAATTTTTAAAATTCCCCACACGGCAATGATCGGTGCTTTAATAACAATTTGTAAGCTTAATATAATCAGCATTTGAACTTGCATAATATCATTTGTCGAACGAGTTATTAAGCTAGCTGTTGAAAAACCAGACAGCTCTTCCATTGAAAAAGATAATGTCTTATCAAAAACCTTTTTACGGAGACGATTCGAAAAGCCCGCGGCTACTTTTGCGGCAAAGAAAACCGTGATAATCGAAGCAACCATACTTCCGATCGCACAAAGCATCATAAATCCGCCTTGAGCTAAAACGTCGCTTAACTCACTTCCCTCTGTCTGCACCAGCCTTGTAATTTCAGACATATAATCTGGCAGCTTTAAATCAAGCCATACTTGTAAAATAATAAAGACTAATGCACATGAAATGAACATCCAGTCCTTTTTTTGAAAGTTTTTAAAAATATTTATCATGAAACCATTCCTCCCCCTGCAGCCATACATCAATTCCACCAAATACATCGTATCCGATATATCGTATGCGATTATATTAATGATTTTAGAGTTCGATGTCAAACAAAAGCTTTTACCAATTAAAAAACAGCCCTCAAATTCAAGGGCTGTCTGCTTATTTAATGATCTCTTGGACTCTGCTCTTAAAGCTATTGTATACATATGTCCAAATAGCTGGCTCCGTGCGATATCTTTTTTGCAGGCTTTCGTAAAACTCTTTTTGTTTTTCCGCAAATGCTGGATCCTCTTTTGCAGGAAGCTTAGCGCGTCCTTCATTAACTATTTCTTGGACTTCTGGTGCACGCGGTCCCCATTTGCCAATTAACTCGCCTTGTTCATTTAAAATAAGCACCATAGGAATTGCTCTGCCGCCGTTTGTTAAATGGCGATCAATTAAATCTGTATCTGCATCTCGCAATGCCACATGCATTGGCAGATCCGCCGCTTCCACTATTTTGCGAAGAACAGGATTAATCACCATCGCATCGCCACACCAATCTTCCGTAATCGTTAGGAAATGCAACTTATGCTTTTTTAATTCTTCTATAAAACTATCTTGCGGTAAAGAGAAGTTGTCATATACTTCATAGCTTTCCTCTTTTAATGTACTCATGTTTTCCATATATGTTTGAATCGTTGTGCCTTCTTCAAAATATTGCTGCTCTGTCTTCATTATGTACACGCTCCTTTTTTATGTAGACCTTCTCTATTATTTTACTATGTCTATGTGTTTCATACTATTTTGACGATTTGGGATAAATTGCTTTTTTTGATAGATGAATGCATAAGGCTTTGTTACAATTATCTTAACAAGATTTCTTAAGATTGGAGTTATGGCATGAAGAAATTTCTTTCAACACTTGGAATGGCTTTGATTGGAGGAGTATTTGGTGGGGCACTTATGCTCGCTCTTTTATCGCAAGAATGGAGTATAACTAATATTCTTATCAGCGTAGTTTGTTTCCTTGCTTTTTATATTATACATATTATTTTACATGAAGGGGGACATCTTATTTTTGGAAAATTGACTGGCTATTCGCTTGTTTCCTTTCGCGTTTTTTCCTGGATGGTTGTTGCCACCAAAGACGGTTTAAAGTGGAAAAAGCTGCATATGCCAGGTACATTAGGCCAATGTTTAATGGCTCCTCCCGAATATGTGAAAGGCAAGTATCCCTTTAAGTTGTATTTATGCGGCGGAGTTATCATAAATTTTCTCAGTAGTTTAGTGGTTGGCGGCATTGCTTGGATTATATATGGGAATGCTTTCCCTATCCCTGTCACTCTATTCGTACTCCTTGGCCTCTTCATTGGAGTAACCAATATTATTCCCTATGGTTTTAATGATGGGATGACGCTAAAAATGGCTTGGAGCAACGAAAAAAAGCAATGGCAGCTATTTAGTCAATTCTATATTAATGCCCAAACTTCCAATGGCGTTTCTTATCAAGAGCTGCCAGAAGAACTATTTGCACTGCCCGATGGCGATGATGGGAAGGATTATTTTTCCCAGTGGGGACTGTGCATGCAACAAGTTCGCGCAATGGACCGCCTCGATTTTGAAGAGGCAAAAAGAATTAATGACATACTGTGGGCAAGGAAAGACGAGTTAATCCCCCTTTTCCGGGTGGAGGTTGCCAAAGAGCGCTTGTTTTTGTTAACTGTACTGGATGGTGACAAGGAAGAAGTCCAATCTATTTATGAGAATAAAGAAGTTAAGCGTTTCTTAACAATCAAACAGATGAGCAATAAACGAATTGCAGCAGCGTATGAAATGTATGTAAATGGCGATCATGATAAAGCAGCTGCGCTTTGCGAAGAAGGCGCTCAGTTGGAGAAGCATAATCCGAATATGACGGATATTGTGCTGGAGAAGCGATTGATGAAGACTTTGTTGGCGGGATGAGTTTTGGTGGGGTGGAATTGAGTTGGGTTGGAGGGTTGGCTGATTTTGGCTCGGGTTTGGCTGATATTTTCCTAGTTTAGCTGATTTCTCCTCTGCTTTGGCTGATATTTTCTCCGTTTGGCTGATTCCAACTCCGCTTTGGCTGATATTTTCCCAGTTTGGCTGATTCCAACCTCCCTTTGGCTGATATTTTCCCAGTTTGGCTGATTCCTCCCCCACTTTTCCCAATAATTAATGGATAATGAGCATAGTTTATTCTCTACTCATCATCCATTCGAATATTTATCCAATTGCTTATGGTTTTTGATACTTTCTTCCTCTATTTTCTCCTATACTTCGCAAATTCATTTTCACTAGCATTTTGGCAGCTGTTTCACGTGAGGATATATTGGCAAAGTTCCGGAATTCTTTATTGGTAATAGTGGCTTTTATTAATAAAAAATAATCGTTCACTGTTTGGTGATGGGCATTTTTATCATATGTGTTGCAGTGAGGGCAGAACCATTTGCGTTTTTGACGTATCATTGCAAATTTTTCACAGGATGGGCATTGTACGCCTGTGATGAGGTCGCTTTGTGGGATTCCATATTTTCTTAGTAGATCAATACTTTCAGGAGTGTTATTTTTCAGGAGATTTTTGGATACTTTGCGGAGGAGCTTCCCTTCTACCACAGTCACTTTATATTTTTGAGAGAGATTGTCCCATTTTTCTATAAAACTATGACTATGAATGACTTTATCTCTGATGGCTGGACTTCCTTTTAATACAGTGGATGAACTACTGAATATTATGATGAATTCGATGGGGATTGGCGGGAGATTGTGCAGTTGAAAGTACTTTTGCAATTGACGTTGATGCCTTTTGGCTTGGGAAATTGGATTAGAATAGCCTTCTACCTTTTCATCTACTTTGCGAATCATCTGATTAAAGTTAGTGTCAATCTCTACTTCTCCATAATAGTTTTTGCATTCAACAATAAGTGCAAATTTTTGCGTGAGGATGAGGTAGTCCATCTGAAAATATGTTTTTCCATCGTAAAGACGAAGATTATGAATGATGAGGCAATCTTTGTCTGGCAAAAATTGAAAGTAATACTTCATATCTTTCTCACCCCGATAGCCTGCTAATAACTTCCTTAAATCTTCCACTACATTTGGTCTCAGCCTATACGTTTCTTTTAATCTTTTGACCAGAATTTCCGTTGTTTTTAATCTATTACTCTTACAAATTTCGTTTATAAACAATTTACCACTTCCTTTCTCTAGTTCATTTATTCTATTTGTTTGCTTGAAAATCCTTTTTGGTGGGGAGAGGGAAATTGGGTTGGCTGATATTTCTTCAGTTTGGCTGATTCCAACCTCCCTTTGGCTGATATTTTCCCAGTTTGGCTGATTTCATCCTTACTTTGGCTGATATTTTCCTAGTTTGGCTGATTCCAACCTCCCTTTGGCTGATATTTTCCCAGTTTGGCTGATTCCACCATTACTTTGGCTGATATTTTCCTAGTTTGGCTGATTCCAACCTCCCTTTGGCTGATATTTTCTCAGGTTGGCTGATTTCATCCTTACTTTGGCTGATATTTTCCTAGTTTGGCTGATTTCATCCTTACTTTGGCTGATATATCTCGCACTCTAGCTGATTCCACCACTACTTCAGCTGATATTCGCCAACTTCATCCAAATTTACTGTCATCTCCGCTGATTTCCTCGCCTGCTTCAGCAAAATCTACCTCAATCCAGCCAATTCCACCCATATTTCAGCCAATTCACACCGAACTTCTCCAACCAACCGCCCCGCTCAGTTCCCCACTCCTTAAGTCAAACTACCTCAAAACTCTTCATACTCAGCTGGATCTTGATCGGCAATGCGGCCGTCAGCTCGGGTTAGGCTGGAAATTTTATTCATTTCGGCATCGTTCAGTTTAAAATCGAATATCTCCAAGTTTTCTTGTTGACGTTCAGGGGAGCTTGATTTTGGGATTGGTAATGCTCCTAGTTGGGTGTGCCATCTAAGGATGACTTGGGATATTGTTTTTCCATGTGCTTCTGCTATTTGTTTAATTGTTTCGTTTTCTAGAACGTTATTTGCGCGGCCGAGTGGGCTCCATGATTCGGTTACGATACCGTTTGCTTTATCGTAGGCCAATTGTTCCTTTTGAGAGAAAAATGGATGGAGCTCTACTTGATTAATGCTTGGCAGTACGCCAGTTTCCTTTTTCAAGCGATCGAGATGCTCTGGCAGGAAGTTACATACGCCGATGGAGCGAATGAGTCCCCATTTTTTGGCGTCAATCAAGGCTTGCCATGCCTCTACATATAAGTCCGTTTTGGGGTTTGGCCAGTGAATTAAAAATAAATCGTAATAATCTAATTTGGTGCGGTATAGGGATTCTTGGATGGTATAGATGGCTTTGTCGTATTGATGATGGCGTCCTGGAAGTTTGGAGGTAATAAATAACTGTTCTCTGCTTACGGTGCTGCGGCGAACTGCTTCTCCAACTGCGCCTTCGTTTTCATAATTGAATGCAGAATCTAGTAACCGATAGCCCATGTTTATTGCTGATGTCATGGCCTGAACCCCAGTTGCTCCTCGTAAATTATAGGTACCAAGACCAATTGCTGGAATAACAAGACCGTCATTAAGCGTGATTTGTGGAATGGTTGTTTGCATGATTATATCCTCCTTCTATGAATTAGAAAAGATTTCCTCTTCAAAAAAAGTATAGTGGAAAGCTTGTAGCTAATTCTAGTGATATGCTTCCAGCAAGTTATCTTTACTTCAAAATATTTCTTCATTTTCCAAGACAGTATGTTAAAATATAGGATATATATTAAAAAATGTATAGGGAGGGAAAAAGTATGAAAAGCACAGGAATTGTTCGTAAAGTGGATGAATTAGGTCGTATTGTTATTCCAAGAGAATTGCGAAGAACATTAGGAATTGAAATTAAAGATCCTTTAGAAATTTTTGTCGAAGGGGAAAAAATTGTCTTCCAAAAATATAAAGCTTTTGAAGAATGTGCCATTACAGGAGAAGTCTCCCCCGATAATATCACGGTTGGTAATGGAAAGCTTGTGTTAAGTAAAGAAGGCGCAGCATTATTAATGAAAGAGTTGGAAACTGTCTTTGCAAGTGAATCACAAAAGTAAACTTTATAATAGGACAATTCCACCTTTTTCTATCACATCGGAATTGTCTTTTTCTTTGGAAAACGACTCATTAAGAAGGACAGTCCCTCACTTAGGAGGAACTGCACGCTACTACATTTCTGCCTAATTTCTTTGCCTTATACAGCATTTGGTCACTCTCTTTTATTAATTCATCTAGTGATTTCCCAGCAGAAAGACCGCCTATTCCAACAGAAACAGTTACTTTCCCATTAGGCTGAGTCTCTTCCCCAAAGAATCGATAATCCTCCACATTTTTTCGAACTCGCTCTGCAATATTTGCAGCTGTCTGCATATTCGTTATTTTGGTAAAGCACATAATAAATTCCTCACCGCCGTATCGGGCAAAAATGTCTTCTTGTCTCATCGTATCATTTAATAGCTGCGCAATTGTACGTAGTACAGCATCACCAGCTGGATGACCATGGATATCGTTATATTTTTTGAAATAATCTACATCCATCATGGCAATGACAATGGGGACATTATTCTGCATTAGCTTTTCAACATTTGTCCGAAAAAAACGAATATTATATAAATCGGTCATACTATCATGTCTTGAATGATATTCTAGTTCTTTTCGTAATAACTGTTTTCTGCTAACACTATTTTGCATAAGAAAAATGCAGAGAACAGCAACGAGTTCAAATACTATAAGTAATATTACTGTCATAAACGAAACATGGGTCGTCTGAAGAATAAAAAATAGCCTTAGGATCTGGTAGCAGAAAAATGCGCTCAGCATATGCTTCATATTTATAATGGAATATGGTGGATTATAAGACTTCTTATCTTGAAAAAAAGCGCCTATTATAAATGGCAGAATAATTGCCTGAAATATCCCATCCATTACAAGGGTGCCTCCAAGCTGATAGCGATATAAAGCTGGTAAGATGGTCGAGATTAATCCATATTTCCATCCCAATAAATAAGAAATATAAAAAATCGGAACACCTCGTAAATCCAATCGCACTTCCCCATAAATTAGTGGCTCCCACATGGCTGCAATACTTAATAGACTAACAAAAATTGGAGTAACCCACATATACTTGAGAATATTTTTATATCGCAAGACAAGATATTCTTTTAACTGCAGTACCAAAAACATAAAAGCAATTATTAATGTCATATTATTCAAAAAAGCATGGAACGTTATTTTAATGTCGATCACCCTATTTTCATGTAATCTCTTGCTGAATAGCGAATGATTATCCACTCTAGTTATAATGGAAACTATTCCAACTTTCCTCCTTTTACTGAAAAGGATGCCAATTTCTAAGGGATTATTTATTTAAGAAGATTTATAGAGGAAGCACTTTAACTATTAGAAAGGAAGCTATCCTAAAACCAGCATTTAATGACGCGGTGCAAAAACCATTATCATCACACCTAATAAACAAATTCCTGCCCCTAACCAGTCATATATATCTGGTGTTTTTCTATCTATCCCCCACCCCCATAATACGGAGAGAATGATAAAGATACCTCCATATGCAGCGTATACTCTACCAAAAGACATAAAAGATTGGAAGGTTGCAATAATACCATATAAAATGAGCGAAATCCCGCCAAAAATTCCCCAATAATAGGGTTTTCCTTCACGAAGCCATTGCCAAATAAGATAGCCTCCACCAATTTCGGCTATGCCGGCGATGATAAATATAAGAATTGTCATGTCAAACCACCTAATTCTAGTATTTCCTTATATTATACCAAATCGAAGGCTGTTTAATGGTCGCTTTCTTTCCTGCTTCTTTTCATTAATTTCACTGTGAATTGATGAAATAATAGGAGCGTGACATAAAGAACTGGATACGTAAATATAGAATATGATTGCTTCCAACCATTTAAATAGAAGGTACCACTCCAAATAAATATCGTTTCAAAGATCATGGCAAAGACGCCCCAGACAAAAACATAGAGTATCTTATTCCTGAGCTTCTTTTTATACGGAAAGCAATTAAGAAAAATAATATTGACCGCAGGATAAATTCCCAGAATATAGATAAAGCTATCCCAGTCAGGCCCTTTTTCAAAGTAACCATAAATATTATATTTCAAACTAAGATAGATATCTGTAAGTAACTGAATTAACATTGCAAATAGTGTTGTTGTCAACATTTCAATAGGAGTTAATCGTTTTGGAATGCTATATGCTATCGTATTAAATAAAAGTACAATAAGGATAAGAACGAGCATGGAATAGACTCCGATCAATAATCTATACTAAATGTTCCTTCTTATCCTTGCCGAAATCAGATAAATTACTCATCTTCTTGCCATTTCATAAATAGTTTTGTAATTAAATATCCACCAATATATAGAAACAAATAAATCAGGAAAATATGAAAAAAGTTAACCCATTTATATGGTTCAAATAACCCCATGCTTGTCAACAATGGTTTAAAGCCAAAACCAAAAATGGCTGCTAAAATGACGGCATATAGATAGAAGTTTTTTTCGTGTTTTAATGTCCATTGAAATACTAGCATAACCGCGACTGGAATAATCGACCCATCTAGCGAAAAGCTTGGTAAGAAAGGAAGCATCTGATATGGATAGGCCCATAACCCAAAGCGAATACCAGTTGCATCTGCATAGAAAAATAACATATGCACGGCGAATCCAAAGAAACCAATGATGAAAATCCGCTTGCGGTCAATGGTAAAATATAAGACGATCAGGGGAACAACTAACATAAGCAGCACCACCCAAAATTGCCATGAATCTATGTTTGAATACAAACTCCAATACTCTTGCGCCTCTTTTGTATATTTTTCTTGAATGGAAACTAATCGATCAAAAAAGGAACGTTGTTGGTCATTCATCTGATCACCTCAGGAATTATTTTCATTTTTGTAGTATGAGCTTTTTTTTAGAAAATATTTCTCCCCTGCAAAGCTTATTAAATTAGAAGAATAGGGAATGCTTCCATTAATAGAGGTTTGTTCGATTAAGATTAGCACTGGAGGTCCGATATGCATCATCGAATTTGGAATAATCCTGCTTATTTTCGTTATCTTTTCTTTATTCTCTTTATCATTAGTATCATTTTAAATCGCTATATTCTGCAAAACCATGATAATTATTTTATTTTATATATATTATGCTCTATTTTTCTGGGACTCGGCTTCTACAATAGCTCTCTTTGGAAGATTGTAATGTTGACATTTCTAGTTGTTGTTTGTAGATTTTTTTTCATTCCAGAGCCACATGCTTCATCTATTCTTACTTTTATTACCTATTTATTAACCTATCTTCTTATCACGTTCATATCCGTTGCCTTTATGTCACGCGTGCAAAGAGTGATGGAAGATAATTTAGCCTTAACAAAAGTACTTTCCAATGCACTCGACTCCCGAGATTCCTATACGATGCACCATTCGAAAAATGTCGCAAAATATGCCATGCAAATTGCCGAAAAAATGAAGCTCCCCCATCATTTATGTGAGGTTATTCATATCGGCGGATTACTGCATGATATTGGAAAAATCGGCATCCCCGAATCTTTATTAACAAAACCAGGAAAGTTAACAGCAACTGAATATGAATTAATAAAAAAACATACAACAAAAGGGTATGAAATCATTAAACATGTTAAGCAATATAAAAATAGTGGGATATTGGATATTGTTTTATATCATCACGAGCGCTTTGACGGAAAAGGTTATCCACAACACTTAAAGGGAGAAGAAATCCCATTGCTCGCTCGTATCGTCGCAGTTGCAGACACCTTTGACGCGATGTCTTCCGGTCGCGTTTATCGAAAAGAAATTCCTTTAGAAGAAATTCTTCACGAAATTAGGCTGAACAAAGGAAAGCAGTTTGATCCAAATGTGGTCGATGCCTTTCTCGCTCTTTTTGAAGAAAAAAACAAACCATTTACAGCTGATTCATAAATTAGTGATTTCCTTAACAAGATCTCAGCAAATCCATTGACTTCTCCAAAAAAATATGCGAAAATCCAATAGTTCGCATACGAACAGTTCTGATAAAAACTATTAGAAAGGGAGAAAAATTCAGATGAACGGGTCGTTAAATAATGAATTAATCCGCTCCTATTCTCGTATTAATAAAGCCTATAACCATCTAGTGCACCTTGATGCGAAGAAATTGGATTTAACAGCCGTGCAGTTAAAAACGCTGTACAGAATTTATTTCTGCCCTAATATCGGCATTGGAGAACTTGCAACAAAACTATCTTTAACCAAAAGCACCGTTAGCGGTGTTATCGATCGACTATCCCAACGACAATTAATTGAACGAACCATTCCTGAAAACAATCGTCGATCGGTCAACATCCAACTAACTGCAGAAGGTCAGCACGTCATGCAGCAATATTTCGCTGGGACTTCTATTCTAGCAGGAAAAGTAAGAGAAGTTATGCAGCTTCCAGAGGAAGACATAAACAAATTACTTGAGCTAAATGAAAAAATACTGACCATATTAAATGAAATTGAGGAGGAACAACCATGAATAGTAAACGCATGATTTTATTAAATATTATCCTATTGATTGTGTTAGTTGGCGGAGGTTTTGCCGGCTATTATTTCTACGACCAATCTGTTTCCTATATCAAAACAGATAATGCTCAAATTGCTGGACAACAAATCAGCATCGCATCACCAGCAACAGGTAAATTAACGGATTGGAAAGGCGAAGCAGGTACTTCTTTTAACAAAAACGAAAAAATCGGTACTGTAGAGGTTGTAACAGAATCAGGTACAACTAAAATGGATATTACTGTTCCAGAAAATAGTACCATTGTTCAATCTAGCGCTGTCCCAAATACATTTGTTGCTGCAGGAACTTCCCTTGCTAAAAGCTATGATTTAGAAAATCTATGGGTAACAGCAAATGTCGATGAAACAGATATTAACAAAGTAAAAGTTGGGCAAGAAGTTGATTTATATGTAGATGCCTACCCAGAGACTGTTTTAACAGGAAAAGTAGACAGCTTAGGACTTGCAACAGCAGGAACATTCTCCCTTCTGCCAAGCAACAACAGCTCAGGAAACTATACAAAAGAAACACAAGTAGTTCCGGTAACAATTTCTATCGATAACTACGGCGGACTAAAACTAATTCCAGGTATGAACGTTTCCGTAAGAATTCATAAGTAGGTGATGGATATGACCACTTACATCACAAGCTATATTATAGGAAGCATCCTCCTTCTGCTGATCATCAATCTTTTTTTACGAAAAAAGAAGACAGTAGCAAAACCGAGCCGCGTTATGGAAGATGCCAAGAAGGAAAATGACACCACGTCATCCCTTACAAAATCAGAGATGGTAAAACAAGAAGAGTCGTCGGATACCATAGAGCATGCAGATGCAATGAAAGAAGACGGTGAAGATGGCGTAGCAGAAGCAATGGAAACAAATGAAGGAATATCCTATGAAAAGGAACGCCTTGCTAATGCTGTCGAATCTAACGAAATAGCGGATGAAGAGGAGCAAGCAGCTGAAGCCAAAGAATCAAAAAAAGCAAAAGCTCCTTATAAACCACTAGAAACGGCCGAAGAAATCAACCGCGGTAAAGTGATTGTTGCCCTCATGCTAGGTGCATTTGTCGCTATTCTGAACCAGACTTTACTAAATGTGGCCATTCCACATATTATGAACGATTTAAATGTATCAACAAGCACCGTCCAATGGCTGTCCACTGGATATATGCTGACAAATGGTGTGTTTATCCCAATCACTCCATTTTTAATCAATAAACTAGGAACACGGAAACTGTTGATTTCAGCAATCTCCGCGTTTACCATCGGATCCATTGTCTGTGCGACCTCTGTTGGATTTTCGATGCTTCTAATTGGGCGTATCATCCAAGCAGCAGGCGCCGGTTTATTAATGCCACTTTTAATGACCGTCTTTTTAATTATTTTCCCGCCCGAAAAGCGCGGAACAGCAATGGGGATTATGGGTGTCGTCATGATTTTCGCACCAGCCATTGGGCCAACTTTATCAGGCTGGTTAATCGGTCATTATTCTTGGAGAGTCTTATTCGAGCTTGTTATTCCAATCGGCATTCTCGATTTAATTATCGCTATTCTGTGGATGAAGGATGTAACAAAAGTATCCAATCCAGTCTTTGATACGATTGGCTTTATCACTTGTACAGTCGGCCTAGGCTCCTTGCTTTATGGTTTCAGCGAAGCAGGAAATAACGGATGGGATAGCAGAGTAGTTGTTCTTTCTCTTGTTATCGGAGTAATTTTCTTATGCCTCTTCGTCTGGAGAGAACTTACAACAGAAGCGCCTATGGTAGACTTACGTGTATTCAAATATAGTATCTTTACTTTAACAACATTAGTAAGCATGATTGTCAATATGGCGATGTTTGCGGCAATGCTGCTTTTACCAATCTATTTGCAGAATATCCGCGGCTTCACTGCCCTCGATTCTGGATTATTAATGCTGCCAGGTGCGATTGTAATGGGAATCATGTCACCAATTTCCGGAAAACTTTTTGACCGCTTTGGGGCAAGACCACTAGCGATAATCGGTTTAATCATTACGGTTCTGACTACATGGGGCTTCACTCAATTAACGATGCAGACATCTTACTCTCATCTCATGATGCTTTATATTTTCCGGATGTTCGGGATGTCATTTATTATGATGACGGTTATGACAGAGGGAATGAACCAGCTCCCATTAAACTTAACGAGTCATGGAACTGCTGTCTCCAATACAGCCAGAACAGTTGCGGGAAGTATTGGTACTGCCTTCTTAATCACAGTCATGACCAATCGTACCGCTTTTCATCTAGATAACTATAACAACATTATCTCGTCTGCCAACCCATATATTGCAGAGAAATTTGCTCAGCTTGGTCAAGGTTTAGCTGGTCTCACAGGACTTCCAACCGGAGCAGGTCAAACCTTAGCAATCTCTACAGTTTATGGAAAAGCAGCTCAAGCATCTACAATCAGTGGAATTAATGACGCTTTTATTGTAGCTACGATTATTGCGAGTGTTGCATTAGTGCTATCATTTTTTATCCGAAGAGCTACTGCAAGTTCGAAATAAAAAATTAAAAATAGGAAAAAATCCCGAAGCAGAAGATGGTGCTTCGGGATTTTATTGTAAAGATTGGATTTTTGAAAAAGAAAACTTGTTTATAAAGAAATGTCACAAGATAGAAAGTTAATTTTTTAGCAATGTTGTCATTAATATGCTGAAATAGAGTAGATAATCAGCAAAAATAACGATTTTTTTCAACCAAACTTTCCAGATATCAGCCAAAGGGAGAGCGGAATGAGCCAAACTGGGGAAATATCAGCCAAAGCAGAGGTGGAATCAGCCAAACTGAGAAAATATCAGCCAAAGTAAGGGTGGAATCAGCCAAACTGAGAAAATATCAGCCAAAGCAGAGGTGGAATCAGCCAAACTGAGAAAATATCAGCCAAAGTAAGGGTGGAATCAGCCAAACTGAGGG
>NZ_BCVE01000011.1 GCF_001591585.1 Niallia circulans NBRC 13626
GGAAAGGTGGTCAATGCACTTAGTCTATTATTTACTGCTATTATTTGTTGGAAAATCGCCTTTCTCCCAATTAGTAGGACCTTCATTGCTTGGGATAAATTTGCTCCAATATTCACCAGTCTTCTTATCGAAAATGATAATATTATTCTCATTTGCAGGAACTAATTCATATCTATAATCCTCATTAACATTTTCTACTTTTATTGACTCTTTACCGAATGCAGACAATATGAACAAACCTAATATGGTGAAACCTATTATTATCGCTAACCCAAAAATTATGGATAAACTATTTTTCATTTTTCTACCTCCATGCCCAATTTATGATAAAAATTGGTTTTCATTTTTTTTGAATTCCTTTTTACCTTACTAAATAAAGCCTATCCTTTTATTTTAATTTTACTTTTATATCTCCTTTAATATAGTTTGGATAAGCAGCCAATTCGAGCTTTAAAGGATTTTTATACATTGTGTTATCAAAAGATAAAATCCAACTTATTTCTTTGTGCGAGCTTCTACTTTCTATCTTAGAAATGGATAATTCTTTTCCATCTGCAGTAATTGCAGTACTAAAGAGATCTTTTGGATCTTCCTCACTATTCGAATCCATAGAAAATTCCACTTGTGTTTTAGATGTTTTCCCTAATTTTAGCCTTTCATCTTTCGGATTGTTTATCAATGTATTTGTTTCTGTATTCACAATAACCATCGCTTCTTCTTTATCAATCGCCATTAGTTTATTGATCCGCAAATAAAGGTCCTTTGGTTTTTCAAAATAATTTGATTGGAGATAATACATTTTTTCATACCTACTCAAAGTTGTATTTACAACTCCATTTGCAATTGACGACCACACTTCACCGTTCTCATTTTCCAAGCGCATATCTTCAAATCCCAAAATTTCCTTTGTATTTGCTGGATCGAATGCTACTTTGACACCAATTCTTAAAGGATAGACAATCATTTCTTCAATTGTCATTTTTTGATTCTCTACTACCACCACTTGGTTTATTGGATAAGTAACCTTCTTCTTTACATTTTCCTTTAGCTCAAAAGGAATCAGAAATTTTATTTCTTTGTTGTCTATTACTGTAATGAATTCAAAGTTAAACTTTAATTCCTTAAAGGAAAAAGGTTTAACAAATTGGTATTCCACCTTATCTTGAAATTCATTTTCGATATCATCAGCAAAAAAGACATTATTGCTTTGTACATGCTCAGGAAATTCTTCTTTATTAAAAAGATTAACATCCTTTATCTTTCCACCAGTTAGAGACTTAGTAGACTGTAATGTATAAAAAATATTTATTCCTGATTCATCCATAATCACTCCGTTAATCGTTAACGTTAAATCACCTTTTGTCTCAGAAACATCTACCTTTTGATAATAATCATTTTCGATAATGGCAGAATACCCTTTATCTTGTTCAATATAACCAATCAACCATTCCATTCCAGGGATGGACGAGAGAGCATTTGCGAAGGTTGGAGAAATCCGAATAGATGTTACAAAGGAAATGATGATTATTGCAGCAATTGCAAGCCCGATTAATCTTTTTTGTTTTTTCTTCGCCCGATTTTTTTCCTGTTTAGCTTTCAAAATTCCGCTTAATATGGCTTCTTCTGCTTTTTCGAGCGGTAATGCTGCTTTTTCTAAATCAGCCTTTAACCTAGACAATCTTTGTTCCTCTTCTTCATACATGATCACTCGCTCCTTTCTCTTTAAAATATAGCCGAAGCGTTTTCAGTACTTTATGTAATCGAGACTTTACCGTTCCTTCTGGAATATTTTCCATTGCGGCGATTTCTTTGATTTTCGTATTTTGAAAGTATTTTAAATAGATTAATTGCTGGTCTTCACATGATAACATTCCAAGGGCTTCCTTTAATTCGATTAACGATTGGTTTTGGTGGACAGATACGTCATATAGTTGTTTATCAGAAATAATCCGATTCTTCCTCTTTACTTGATCTTGACAGTAATTAATCATAATCCTTGTCAGCCATGTTTTTAAATAGGCTGGTTCCTTAATGGTATGTATCTTTTTATATGCCCGATAGGTTACTTCCTGCAAGGCTTCTATTGCCGCGTCTTCGTCTTTGAGAAATGCTAAAGCAGCCCTTAACAGTGATTCTTTATGTAATTGCATGACTTCCAAAAAGGCATCATCATCTCCTTTAATAGCTTTTCTGTTAATCTCTAACTCTTCCAATTAATCACCTCCTCTTTGTTCCTATACATTAGACTTTCTACTTTGGAAAAAGTTCACGAAAGAACTAAATTAAATTTCTTTTTATCTAAGAGCAAATTATACATGAAATTCCAAGCATAGAAAAAAGCCGCTAAGACAATGTCTTAACAGCTTCCTCTCCCTTTAATATAATCCCTCTGTTTCTTCTTTCGTTACAATATATATATTTTTCGTCTGTGTATAGCCTTCTAAGATGCTCTTATATGTTTCCCTGCCGATTCCTGATTTCTTGTAACCGCCAAATGGCGCTCCCGCTGGTAGTTGATTATACGTATTCACCCACATCCGGCCTGTTTCCACACTTCTTGCTACACGCAATGCTGTATTAATATCTCTTGAGAACACCGCTCCTCCAAGGCCAAACTCTGATTGGTTAGCCAGCTCAATAACCTCTTCTTCGGTCTTAAATTTAATGACTGCTGCAACTGGGCCAAAAATCTCTTCTTGGGCAATACGCATATCATTGGTAGCATCAGCTAAAATCGTCGGAGCCATAAATGCACCATTTTCTAATCCGTTATTTATGAGCCTGCACCCACCTGTTACAACTCTAGCACCCTCATCTTCTCCAATTTTTACATATTCTAAAATTTGCTCTAGTTGGCGTTCATTTATTTGTGAACCCATCACGACATCTTCTTCCCAAGGCAAGCCAACTTTTACATCCTCAAAAGCTAGCTTCATTTTCGCAAGAAACTCCTCATAAATTCCTTCTTGGATAAAAATTCGGGAACCAGCACAGCATACTTGTCCTTGGTTAAAGAGGATGCCTAATTGAACCCCTTCTAAAGCTCGCTCCATTGGCGCATCGTTGAAAATGATATTTGCTGACTTTCCGCCCAGCTCAAGTGTAGAGGGAATAAGCCTTTTTGCTGCAGCCACAGCAACTTCTTGGCCAATTTCTGTAGATCCTGTAAAGGCAATCTTCGCAAATCCCTCATGCTTTAACATATAGTCCCCGGAATGAGAGCCGCGACCAGTAATTACATTGACCACCCCTTTTGGTAAAACTTGATCTAATATTTTGGCCAGCTCCAGCACACTTAAAGAAGTAGAAGAAGATGGATGAATAACGACCGTATTGCCTGCAGCAATAGCTGGGGCGATTTTCCACGCAGCCATTAAAAGGGGAAAATTCCAAGGGATAATTTGTCCGACAACTCCGATCGGCTCTTTAATCGAAATAGATAGAGTATCTTCATCAAAGGCTTGGGCAGCTCCTTCTTCAGAGCGAATGACCCCTGCAAAATAGCGGAAATGGTCCGAACTTAATGGCACATCTATATTTCTTGTTTCTCTTAACGGTTTTCCATTATCCAATGTTTCTACTAACGCTAATTTTTCCGCATTTTCATCGATTAAATCGGCAATTTTTAATAGTAAGTTACTTCTATTTAATAAACTTACTTTTTTCCAGGATTTTAAAGCTTCTGTTGCTGCATCCACTGCTTGATCAACATCTGTATAGGTTGCATCAACAAAGTCAGCTAGCTTTTCGCCGTTACTTGGATTGAAGCTTGCCATCAGCTTCCCTTCCGAACCCTTTTGCCACTGTCCATTAATATAAAGACCATACTCTGTGTCCAATACAGCTGCTGCATTTAAAGAAGTTACCATTTTCAAATCCCCTTTTTCATATATTTAAAAATAAGGTATTGATTACACTGAACATTAAAGGGAAAGTTCCAACCTTATTTTTATTCTGGTTTCAATACTCCTATAAGAATGCGTTTACAAATGCAATTAATCAAAGACTGCTTCCAATGTGATAACTTTAACAAACTAGCAGATAATTAAATTATAAAATCCAATATTAGGAATGTCTAATAATAACGTTGTACTTCTTTTTGTTACAATCCCAATTGCCGGAAATAGTTTTGCTTTCTTTTTTAAAGACTTGAAATACTAAAAAGGACATGCGGCTTCCCACATGTCATGTTCTTCTTGCTTTAATAATCATAGTAGTTGGAAATTTCCTTGCTTTGTATAAGGAATAATAGCGATGAGAGATTTCAGCCTCGACCGTTTCCAAGCTTTTGGAAAACTCGCTTTCTATAACAGATTCAATTGTAAATCCTGCTTTAATCAATTCTTTTATAAAAGTACTCATTCTTACTTTGGGTAAGCCCCTTTGTCCGCCATATAAAGCAAAGAATGTCCGCTGCCACAGCCGATATGTAAGGATTTTTTATTTGTTGCATTCATTCTTCTTTTATTTGCTAAGCGTGCCATAACTAGGTAGTCATAAATCCCGTTAAAATGATGGACTGCTTGATTCCAGCTTTTTTATTTTGTTGTAAAATATCTCTCTTCATATTCCCCTCCTCTACCATACTTACCGATTCTATATTTTTTTCACTTACCTGCTTGCTTTTTCCTATGAGAAAAACCCGCCAAAACGGACGAGTTTTTTCTCATTCTTATTTTATTTCTATTAAATATTCTCTTGCTTTAAACCATCTATAATATTCTCTTTCTTAATTTTGCTGACTGAATATAGCATAGCAGAAGCGACAATGATAAATATCGCAATAACTACATAGAGAATACTCATCCACGGAAGCGCAAAACCATATTCAAATGTATTGCTTATCGACCAGTATATGATAGCTATTACTCCAATACTAATTGGAAGACCATACATCAATGCTTTTATTCCATAAAAAATGCTCTCAAAATAGATCATTTTATTAAAGCCAGTTGGGGTCATTCCAACCGAACGCAGCATGGCAAATTCCCTTTTTCGCAAAGAAATGCTTGTAGAAATGGTATTAAAGATATTGGCAATACTAATTAATGAGATGAGCGTAATAAACCCATACATAAAGACAGACATCATCATAATCATCTGCTCTGATTGCTTACGATCTTTTTCGACATTGTAGATATAGACCGAGCTTGTTTTTAGATCTTCTAATTCCTCTTGGGTTTTCTCTGGATTATCGCTGTTTAAATAGAGCGTGTAATTCATATCCATATTTTCATTTTTAAATAATTCCTTTGCTACCTCGTCGGATATAATCATGGTAATTGTTCCATAACTATTAGCATCAATCCCCATTATCGTTTCATTGGTAAAAGTACCAATTTGAATCTTATTAAACTTTTCATCCTTTTCCTTGTCAAAATTGTAGCGATAGAGATCCATATAATCACCAGGTTTTGCATTTATCACTTTTTCTTCCACAAATTTCTTTTCATATGGATCAGAATAGGAAACGTTCTCTATTACAATACCTTTTGGAACATTAGGATTCGTATATTCTTGGGAATTAAAGCCTGCAGTTTTAGCATATTTCTGCAAAGCTGCATCAGATAGCACAAAGAAATTCACATTAAATGATAGTTTACCATTCTCTAGAATAGTTTTATCTTTCTTCACTTTTTCCCTATTATTTTTACTTAATACATCTTCAGCAAGATAAGTGTTCACATAGGTGCTTTTAATTACATTACTTTTTGTAACACTAGGTGCATTGGCTAAAATCTGCATCTCTTCCTCTGTAGTATTAGAATCGGCAGACACTGCAATATCATAATCAATATTTTTCTGTGATAGCCCAACTGATTTTTTCATATTATCTGTGAAATATGCTACAGTTAAGAAAAGCAAAATACTTATAACCAACGAAAAAACAGTTGTTTGATATCTTCGTTTATTACGTTTTAAATTTTTCAAGCCAATTTCCGCTTCTAAGCCAAATACCTTGCGCACAAGTTTAGAAGTTTTTACTTTTTTTCCAGTTAATTTAATATCTTGTGTTTGTCTTATTGCATCTATTGCTGAAATCTTTGATGCCTTTCTTGCTGGCAGATAGGTAGAAATAAAAATTGTTACAATGGAAATCAGAATGGAAAATAAGATGGAATAAGGCGTTACTACTACATTCAGGCCTTCTGTAGTGTTTAAAGCTACTTTAAAATATTTGTTTATAAAATAGAATGTCGCGCCAATTCCTGCTAGTCCCGCAAGGATTCCTATCGGGATGCTGATGCCTCCTATAACTGTGCCTTCAAAAAACACTGAATTTCTTTTTTGTTTCTTAGTTGCGCCGACACTAGAAAGCATGCCTAAATGTCTTGCCCGTTCTGACACACTGATGGCAAAAGCATTATAAATCAATGCCACAGAACCAATTACAATTACAAGTATGATAATTCCTAATAGAGAATACATCGTAACAAGCACATTATCATGTGAAGATACTCCCTCATAACGCAGGAGCTCATCATTAAAATTCACTTTGGCAATAGATAATTTCTTTGCTAAGGATTCCAAGTCCTCATATAAAGATTGCTTTACCTTTTTCAAGACTACACTTGCATTGACGCTGCTGTTAGTCGTTAACTCCTTTTGGTCCAAATAGCTAATTACTGTATAGCCTGGTGCCCATGAAGATTCCCATGATGGGGTTTCCATAATCCCCACAATTTTGAATGTAGCTGCTTTTGCTTGCTGGATTTCCTCCGTTTTTTCTCCTTCTTCATTCCTTTGCAAAGGATCTGTTTGTGTTAATATCGTATCTTCTCCATCTGATTTTAAATGTCTTTCCCCAATACTAACTTTTATTTCCTCACCGATGGCATAAGAACTATTCCCTTTCTTCCTCATTTCATCAGATATGATAATTTCATCCGCGGATTTTGGATACGTTCCTTCTTTTAAACGAATTGGAAATTGCTCAAATCCTTGCTCATCATATTGTTTAAAAAATAAGTACGGTTTATTTTCGTTTTTCGAATCCTTCCATTCCGCATAACCCAAATCATTTGATAAGATAACTTTTTCAATTTTGCTATCTTTTTTTATCTCTTTAGCTTGCTCGCTATTCACACCTATAAACTGCGCATGCCATTCTCCGCCCCTTGCTATCGTATCTCTTTTTAATAGATCAATAAAAGAAACACCAAGAGTGGCAACAGCTGTCAACATACTGACAGAAATAATAACGCCAATAATCGTCACTAGTGTTCTTCGCTTATTCTCCTTTAAATTTCTCAAAGTAAGTTTATTCATTATATTCATGGACGAATCACCTCATTTTTGGCGATTTTTCCATCCTCAACAGAAATGACACGATCCGCTTGTAATGCAATCCGTTCATCATGGGTAATGACAATAAGTGTTTGATTATAGGTTTTATTAAACATTTTTAATAGTTCCATAATCTCTTCACTATTTTTACTGTCTAAATTCCCTGTAGGCTCATCTGCCAGCATAATTGCGGGATTACTGATAAGTGCTCGTCCAATGGATACGCGCTGCTGCTGTCCCCCTGATAATTGATTAGGCAGGTGATCTAATCTTTGCTGCAGACCTAATATCGAAACAATGCGATTAAATTGTTCTTTATCTACCTTGTGATTATCTAATAGAAGAGGCAGCGTAATATTTTCTTCTACCGACAAAATGGGGATTAAGTTATAAAATTGATAGATAAGACCAATTTGTCTTCTTCTAAAAATAGCTAATTGTGTTTCATTTAATTGATATATATCTGTATTATCTACAAAAACTTTTCCACTTGTTGGTCTATCTACCCCACCTAGCATATGAAGCAAAGTCGATTTCCCTGACCCAGATGGTCCAATTATTGCTACAAACTCCCCCTTATTAACAGAAAAGGATACGTTATCCAATGCTTTAACAGCTGTTTCCCCTTTTCCATATACTTTAGACAGATTTTCTATTTTTAAAATTTCCATTTATTCGCCCTCCAATTACTTGATGCTCTTAGTCTACCTGTCTAAAGTGACTATTGAGTGACTTTAAAGTGACAATTTAGTCACTTTAACTGGTTATAGCTCTTTTGTGTTAATTTATTGATATTGGGGTTTCTTTGGTTGAACACTACTTTTTCTTGCTGCCGAACAGATATGGATTTCATCCTCTATATGAACACCATTTTTCCTTCCGGTCGAACCAATTTTGGCTTTCATTCCCTCTATGAACACCACTTTTCCTTGCGGTCGAACCAATTTTGGCTTTCATTCCCTCTATGAACACCACTTTTCCTTCCGGTCGAACCAATTTTGGCTTTCATTCCCTCTATGAACACTACTTTTCCTTCATGCCGAACCAATTTTGGTTTTCATCCTCTTTATGAACGTCGCTTTCCCTTCCATCCGAACAAATTATGGCGTTCATTCCTTCAATGAACGCCTGCCCACAGTAAAACGAATTCTCTTTTTCATCTATTCTAATTTCCGCTATCATCCATAACTCAATTTCACTAAATCACTTGTTTATAGAATTTAATATGAAAAGTAGTTCCTTCTCCTATCTTACTTCTTACTTCAATATCCCCATGCTGGCTTTTTATAATACTATAGGCCATTGCTAAGCCGATGCCGATGCTGTCTTCACTAGCATTTTCCCCTTTATAAAATCGTTTGAAAATGTAAGGTAAATCTTTTTTAGCGATGCCCTTGCCGTTATCTTGAATAACCATTTCTGTAAACAAGACATTTTCCGCGAAGTTAATGTGTATTTGTCCACCTTCTCCGGTATGCTCTACACAATTTTTTAAGATATTTATTATTGCTTCTACTGTCCAGTTAAAATCACCTATGTATGTAACACTATCATCTCCAGTAATCTGCAAAGTCTGTTCTCTTATATCCATCGGAATTAATACTGGTTCAACTGCCTTATGAATTAGTGCTTTCACAACTACTTTTTCCTTTTTAAAAGGAATCGTCCCAGCATCCATTTTCGATAATTTCAGTAAAGAAGAAACTAACCACTCCATTCTTTCCAGCTGTATCGAGATATTATTCGTAAACTCACGCCTTCTTGATTCTTCCAGATGGGGATTGCTTAACAAATCAGTCATTACCACCATGGAAGTCAGCGGTGTTTTCAATTGATGAGAGATATCAGAAATTGCATCTGTCAGTTTCAATTTTTCCTGTCGAAGAAGTGTGCTATGTTCTGAAAGCATTAAGGTAACTTTATAGATATTATTTTTTAAGATACTTAATTCGCCTTCAACATTATCGCGGATGTCCAGACTTTCATCTCCATTACTTATTCGCTGTAAGTAGCTCGAAAGCTGTTTTATTTCCTTATAACGGAATCTTGTAAATAAAAAAAAGATAATAAAAATAATGCTGATAACGATAAACAAATAAACGGCTGCAGCGAAAGAAAAGGAGATCAATGCATATATAATCGCTAAGATACTTATGCATACTAAAACGATCATCATTACTTTCACTTCACGATTACGAAGCATTACTAGTCACCTACCTTATAGCCAAGACCACGGACAGTTTTTATAATGGTTGGCTTTTGGGGATTATCTTCTAATTTCTCGCGGAGCCTTTTAATGTAAACTGTTAAGGTATTGTCATTAACAAAATCCCCTGCAACATCCCAGATTCGCTCCAATAGCTGTGTCCTTGTTAAAACTTGGCCTAAATTATTGGCGAATATCAGAAATAACCGGTATTCCAGGGCCGTGACTACCACTTCTTCAGCCTTTTTATAGATCTTTCCTTCCAATGTATTAATACGAATATCGTCTATTTCGATGAAAGGAGTATTTTGTTGCTGTACATTGTAGCGGCGCAATACGGATTTTATTCTTGAAAGAAGCTCTCTCAGGCGAAACGGTTTAGTAATATAGTCATCTGCCCCCATATCAAGGCCCATTACTACATTAACTTCATCATCTAATGCCGTTAAAAAGATAACGGGCTTATCTGATTTACTTTTCACAAGCTCACATAATTCATAACCAGAACCATCTGGCAGAGACAAGTCAAATAAACATAGATCAATATGGTTAAGCTCTGCCGCTATCGTTTTTCTCGCGCCTTTGGCATCATGACAAATAATTGTGTCATAATTTTCACTTTGTAAACTGTAATCTAAACCAGAAGCAATTGTTTTATCATCTTCAACTATTAGTATTTTCATTTTCTACTCCCATAATTTTTCTTTTCTGTAATTATTCTAAACGATTGGTACATAGAGTGAAAGGTCTTCCCTTATAAAAAGGAAAAAGCTAAAAATTGATTCAATATTAATAGGTAAATTTAGCATACGATTAAATATGTCTGTGAATACTAAAACAAAACCAACTAAAGGAGTTTTTTGAGATGGACGCGAAACCAAAACCATTGAATATAGATTTAAAACAAACTGACCTAAGTGAAAAGCTAACATCAGCAGAATTAGGTAAACTTTGGGCAACGTATATGGGCAACAGCATGTCAAAATGTTTTCTCCATTATTTCCTTCAGCATGTCGAGGATTCTGATATTAAAAAGCTATTGAAAAATGCCTTAAAGTTGAGCACAGAATTTTTATCTATATCAGCAGAAATACTTTCAAAGGAGAATTTTCCATTGCCAAAAGGTTTTTCCCTAGAAGAAGATGTAAACCTTCATGCACCTCGTTTGTTTGAAGATGAATACTATGTTCATTATCTTAAGTATGCAGCTAAGGCTGGAATAAGCATTTATAACGTAGCTATTCCCCTTGTTTTTCGAAAGGATGTAAAAGAATTTTTCCAATATTGTATGAGTTCTACCGTACGTTTAATAGAGCAAATTAAGGAAATATTAATGAAAAAGGGCTTTACCCGTAAACCGCCTATTATTCCCATTCCTGAAAGTCAAATGTTTGTTCAAAAGGATTTTTTAAATGGTTATTTTGGACATGTAAGATCATTACATGCATTAGAAATAGCACATCTTTACGATAATATCGAGAACAATGTAGCGAGTAAAGCATTGATTATGGCATTTAGTCAAGTTGTCCAACAAGAAGAGATTCGGGAACTCTTTATTAGAGGAAAGAACTTTACCGATAAGCATGTTGAACAGTATATGGAAAAACTACATAATGATCATTTACCAACACCATCGTTTCTTGATCACTTAATTACAACATCAACTGTTTCTCCTTTTTCGGATAAAATAATGTTATTTCATAAAATGGATATGTTTTCGATGAAAATTAGATCCTTTGGTAACTCAATAGCTGTAAATGGTCGGCATGATATTGCCTTTATGTATACAAGAGCATTAACACAGATAGGTTTATTTACAGAAGATGCTGCTAAAATTATGATTAAAAATGGCTGGATGGAGCAACCACCTTTTGCAGTGAAACGTGAAAGCTAAGGTATTTCATTCATAAAAAAAGGTATCTGGCTAAAATCCACATACCTTTTTCTATTTGCTATTTAACAATTAATTGCTATCTGCCATCTCTTGAAGCTCATTAACCGTAACAAATGTATACCCAGCTTCTGTTAGTGTACTTAAAATTCCTTTTAACGCTTTTTGTTCTTGCCCTGTCTTATCATACATTGGGTGCATCAAAATAATGGAACCTGGCTTTACTGACTCTTTCACATAGTTTATCTTGTCTTCTGCCGTCTGATAATACGTATCAGGCTCCATGTTCCATAGAATCGTATCTATTTCTGCTTGTTTCAAGAAATAAGGAAGCCCAACTAGCTTCTTTCCATTTGGCGGTCTGAAATCTATTTCACCTGTATAACCAGCTTTTTCAATTAATTGATTTGTTTTTTCTACTTCATTCCTTATAAAAGCTTGCGACTTAAATATCATACGCTCATGAGAGTATGTATGATTTCCAAGTTGATGTCCTTTTTCCGCAATTTTCTCTGCCAAAAGAGGATTTTTTTCTATTTCATTTCCAATTAGAAAAAAAGTTGCTTTTGCATCGTAAGCATCTAGTAAGGACAGAATATCATCTACATTTTTGGTAGGTCCATCATCGAATGTTAAGGCAACTACTTTTTTCTTTGTCTTCACATGATCTGTTAATCCACCGAATAATTGAAAAGATCGAGCGTTCATTAATTGATAGGCACCAAATAGGATAAACAATAAAACCAAAAAGCCAATTAATATCCTCCATCTTTTTTTCATTCCATCAGCCTTTCTTTCCTTTACTTTTGCGGATATAATTATATCCTCTTTTTGTTCCCTTATCTATTATTTAGTGACATGAAAAAAGATGGAGAAAACGATTCCTCGTTTTCTCCATCTTCTTGACGCTTAAAATGGTTATTCTTTGTCTTTTTTCTTATCAATGGTTCCCTCTGTTAAACTATCATTTGCTTGATCATGCGTTTCTTTCAATCCTTTTGAAGCTTCATCCTTTTGTTTCTTCTCGTCAGGCTGATGAGTTTTGCCTGCAGGGTTTGTGTTTGAATCTTTATTCATTGTAAAACGCCTCCCAATATTTCATGATGCATATATTTATCTACTAGATTTATACCACCATTACGAGTTTAAGAAACATCCCATTTTAAGAACCAGTTGACCGATAGTGACGCACACCAACTATCCACACAAGAATACAAGGAAGGATAAATAAAATCCCTGCAAGCGGGGTTAGCATATATAACCATTCCGCTTCGCCGCCCTTACCAAGAAGGTAAAGCAAAGGCAAATAATTGACAGTACCAAAAGGAATAACAAAAGTAAAAAAACGCGTCACCCATTTTTGATAAATATTTAATGGATATTGAGCCATTTCTCTGCCGCCGTCGGTAAAAATATTAGCAATCTCTAATCCTTGAATGGTCCAAAAGCTAAGAGTCGCTGCCAAAATAAAAATTCCTGTAAAAATAAAAACACCGCTTAAAATCATTAACAACAGCGTGATGCACTTCATTATGTTCCAATCAATTGCTAGATTAAATAATGCCCACCCTAGAACCATAACACTCTGTAATAACCTTCCCACTCTTGTAAATTCAAATTTCGAACCTAACACTTGAATAAAAGTCGTCCTTGGTCGAACAAGCAATCTATCAAAATCACCGCTGGCAACAAGGCTGGAGAAATTATCAAATCCTCTTGCGAAGCATTCACTTAATGCAAAAGCCATATGAATGACAGCAAAACAAAGACCCACCTCATAAAAATCCCAGCCTTTAATTTGACCAAACCTTTCAAATAAAAAATATAATCCAGCAAAGGCAGAAAAGGGCACAAGAAACTGCCCTAATGACAATAGCCAGAAAGACGTTCGATACTGCATTTGTGATTTAAATAAGAGCAGAAGGTATTGAAAATAAAGGCGCATACTATTTACCCTCCTTGTACAATGACTTTTTTCATCGCTTTATGTAATGCCATTTTCCCAAGAAACACAAGTGCTGCCAGCCATATTAATTGAATTATGATTCCTTCAACTGCTTCAGTATTCGGAATGTTGCCAGAATAGACTCGAAACGGAAAATCTGCCGTTAATCTGAATGGTAGAAGGTAAACAATTTGCTGAAGCCACTCTGGCATAAGCGGAATAGGTATTACCATCCCAGCAAAGAACTCCCCTACTACACCAAATACTAACAGAGATCCCATTGGCGAAAGCGTTATAAAAACGGAAATATAAATAAACATAGAAATAGACACTAATACGAACAATCCTAATAAGAGGGAAATACAAAATAATAAAAATGTTTTTAGATCTGGCGGCAGCATTAGCCGATAAGCTGGCGGAAGGAGAAATGCCAGTAATAGTATTGGAAAACACCTTAGCAGCGCACTTGCTAACCGCTGCGCTAATAACTTACTAAACCAATATTCATAAATTCCGATTGGTCTGCATAACTCATAAGCAATATTTCCTGTCGTTATTAAATCAAATAATTCATTATCACGAAACCATAGCATAATAAACGCTAAAAAAGACTGCTGTAACCATAAATAAGTAACTAATTCTTCCAAAGAAATAGGCTGTTCACCCATCGTTTGCATATAAAAAGCTTGAAAAATCATAATATAAATAAATCCCCAGAAAAACTGTGTAGCCACACCCGCTAAAGCCGCTGCCCGGTACTGCATCCCATTTAATAATCGCAATCTTAACACAGCCACATATGGTTTAATTGTCCTCATATTTCGTACTCCTTATAAAGCTGTACAATAATATCTTCAATCGGCTGTGATGTTACAGAAACGTCAACAAGATCCAGGGAATGAGACAATTTCATAATAACTTCCGAGACAGAAATTTCTGAGGTATCTACACTTAATATAGCTCGCTCCTCCGTCCAAGAAAGAATATCGGCTCCAGGAATTTCGACTGGTGCATTGCTAGATTTATAGTCTGCAGTAATGGTACGATGGGAGCCAAAACGGCTTCTTAATTCCTGCAAATTCCCATCATATAATAGGCTCCCTTTTCCTATTAGAAGAACACGGTCACATAGGGCTTCGATATCAAACATATCATGTGTTGTCAAAATAACTGTTACGTTCTTTTGCTTATTGATTTTTTTTATAAAATTTCTAACTGCTATCTTGCTTACGGCATCAAGACCAATGGTAGGTTCATCTAAGAAGAGAATTTGTGGATTATGGATAAGAGAAGCAGCAATTTCACAACGCATACGCTGTCCTAAGCTGAGCTGTCTTACTGGTGAATGCAGGATATCTTTTAACTCGAGTGTGTCCATTAATAACGACAGTGTGTCCTTATAGTCCTTGTCTGGTACATGATATATATCTTTTAAAAGGGCAAATGAATCGATTACTGGAACGTCCCACCATAGCTGGGATCGCTGCCCAAAAACAACGCCAATATTTTTCACATATTCTACACGATCCTGCCAAGGGGTATAACCCATAATTTCACAAACGCCGCTGTCTGGTACCAGAATACCACTCATTACTTTGATCGTCGTTGATTTCCCTGCTCCATTTGGACCGATATATCCCACCATTTCTCCAGGATTTATCGTAAAACTTATATCCTTTAATGCATGGACAATTATATGCTCCCTTGAAACAAGAGCTTTCAGTCCTTCTCGTAGACCTGCTGCCCTCTTTGCCACCTTAAAGGACTTATTAATTCCTTGAACTTTAATCATTGCGTTCTCCCTCCTTTTCAAAAGAAGAATATAATAGCATTTTATTGAAGATTTTGTCAATATATTTTTTGATTTTTTCAAATCTTCCGCTACTAATAAAACAAAGCCTGAAATCGATATTCAAATCAATTTCAGGCTCCATTTATAAAAGAAATCTATCAACTTGCAGATTGTTTCCACTTAATTTGATAAATCACCAATAATAAGATAAACCAGACTGGTGTAACAAATAATGCAACTCTTGTATCTTCAGCAAGCGCTAATACAACAAGGACGAACGCTAGAAAAAGAAGAATAAGATAATTTGCAAATGGAAAGAGTGGCATTTTAAATTTATTTTTTGCCGCTAGTGCTGGGCGTGATTTACGATACTTTAAATGACAAAGAACAGTAATTGCCCAAATAAAGATAAAGCAAACGGTCGATATGCTTGTGATTAACGTAAATACGCCTTCTGGCATGATGTAATTTAAAATAACTGCAATTAACACAACAATCACAGAAAAGAATAGTGCATTTGATGGCACTTGATTTTTTGTTAATTTAGCAAGCGATTCTGGTGCATTCTTTTCCTTTGCCAACGCAAACATCATTCTGCTTGTGCTAAAGATCGCACTGTTACAGGCTGATGCTGCGGAAGTTAATACAACAAAGTTCACAATCCCTGCCGCTGCTGTAATCCCAACGGCCAAAAATACTTGAACAAAAGGACTTTCAGCAGGATTAATGGCATTCCAAGGGTAAATACTCATAATAATAAGCAATGCCCCCACATAAAAAATTAAAATTCTTATCGGTATATTATTAATTGCCTTTGGAAGAACCTTTTCAGGATTCTCTGTTTCCCCAGCTGTAAGCCCTACTAATTCAATTCCTACAAACGCAAAAACAACCATTTGAAATGAAAGAATAAACCCGTTCATTCCATTAGGAAACATGCCGCCATGATTCCACAGATTGGTAAAGCTTGAAGGACCAGCATCTGTTGAAAAGCCTTTTACTATCATAATAAAGCCAATAATGATTAATGCAATAATGGCAATAACTTTAACTAAAGCAAACCAAAATTCCATCTCTCCAAAAAGCTTTACAGTAGCTAAGTTCATAATAAGTAAGACAATTAAAGCGATAAACCCTGGTAACCATTGAGGTACATGTGGAAACCATAGCTTTGTATACATGCCGATAGCAGTTAAATCTGCCATTGCAATCGAAATCCAACAGAACCAGTACGTCCAGCCTGTTACGAAGGCAGCTTTATTGCCAAAATAATCATTTACAAAATCAACGAAGGAATGATATTCCAGATTAGAAAGAAGCAACTCTCCTAGTGCTCGCATAATCAAAAAACAAATAATACCAGTTATGATGTAGGCAAATAAAATAGACGGACCTGCTAAGTGGATGGATTTACCAGCCCCTAGAAAAAGCCCTGTTCCTATTGCTCCTCCAATTGCAATTAATTGAACATGTCTGTTTTTCAACCCTCTAGACAATGTTTCTTGCTGCATGTTTTATCACTCTCTTTTCAGTTCTACTATTTAAATTTTTTTATGTAATAAGAATTAACGAATTATAGTTTAGCACATTCTAAGACAAGATACACGAATCTCTGCATGATCAAATAGCAAAAGTTTCTTTTAAAAAAACATCTTTCATTTTAGGTTTGTAAAAGCAGATTATAAGGCTATAAATTACTAAGACAATTCCATTGCTCCCTCATACAAGAAGAAAGATACATCAGGAAGAAAAAAATCTATTATTAGGTTGCAATGCAAATATCAGTGTCCTACAATATTTGTTAGAAGTATCTTTAGGAAAATGAATCATCACTACGAATGTTCAAATTATAGGAGGAAGCATTCATGCCCAATTCATATCAAGGAACCAAATTAAAAGTTTTCGCACTCAATTCGTCGCCAGAACTAGCTCAAGAAATCGTAAATCATCTCGGTACCGAATTAGGAAAGTGTACAGTCAAAAAATTCAGTGATGGTGAAATTCAAATCAATATTGAAGAAAGTGTCCGCGGCTGCGAAGTATTTGTTATTCAATCTACATGCGATCCTGTAAATCAAAGTATTATGGAATTGCTTATTATGATAGATGCATTAAAACGAGCTTCTGTTAACACTATTAATGTCGTTATCCCTTATTATGGATACGCACGCCAAGATAGAAAAGCCCAACCAAGAGAGCCCATTACAGCTAAATTAGTTGCCAATTTAATTCAAAAATCTGGTGCAGACCGTGTGATAACTTTAGATCTACACGCTCCACAAACACAAGGCTTCTTTAATATCCCAGTTGATCAATTAGTAGGTATCCCGCTTCTTGCTGATTATTTAAATACGAAAGACTTTACACATGATGTTGTTGTAGTAGCCCCAGACCACGGCAGCGTAACCCGGGCACGTGAGCTCGCAGACCGCTTAAAAGCACCTATCGCTATTATCGATAAACGAGGTCCAAAAGATTTCGGTCCCCGCGAAGTAAACGTTGTTGGTAATATCGAAGGAAAAACGGCAATTATTATAGACGATATAGTGGATACTTCTTATCGGATAACTACTGCTGCGAAAGCCTTACTTGATAATGGCGCTGAAGAAATATACGCATGTTGTATTCATCCCGTTTTATCTGAACCCGCTATTGATATGATACAAGAATCACAAATTAAGGAATTGATTGTAACAAACAGCATTCCACTTACAGAAGAAAAAAGAATCGGCAAGATTACACAGTTATCTATTGCTGAATTACTAAGTGATGCCATCAGCCGCGTTTATGAACATAAGTCAGTAAGTGTGTTATTTAAATAAACTGCTTTAAGCAAAAGGGTTGTCCTGTTGGACAGCCCTTTTTGTTAAAAAAATGTTGATTTAATAAAATAGATAATTTTCCATTGTCTCGTACTCCATCGCTGGCATAATCCAACTAGGTACAAATAGACTCCAGCAAAAATCTATTTTGCCTGAGAGCCTATAAGTGTAAGTGTCTATTTACTATTTCGCGAATTAGATTACTCTCAGCATTACAATTCCATCGATTTCCTTTAATTGCTTAGATAAAAGAGGAACAATCTCATCCGCTACTTGGTTATCAATATCTATCATCGTGTAAGCATATTCGCCACGGCTTCTATTTATCATATCGGCAATATTTAACTGATAGGTAGAAATTACTTGTGTCATTTGACCAACCATATTAGGAACATTTAAATGGAATGCCGTCACCCGACGTTTTCCCGTATAGGGAATAGATGCATTCGGAAAGTTCACAGCGTTTTTCACATTTCCAGTTTCCAAGAAATCCTTTACCTGACGCGCTGCCATTACCGCACAATTTTCTTCTGATTCTCCTGTAGATGCACCAAGGTGTGGAATCGCAATCGTATTTTTCATTTGGAGAACATGTTCATTTGGGAAATCTGTTATATATCGTCCTATCTTCCCATCTTCCAATGCAACAGCCATGTCTATTTCATTTACTAGCTCTCCACGAGAAAAATTCAGAATTTGCGTACCAGGTTTCATTAAGGCAAAAGCCTTTTTATTAAACATTCCCTTCGTGTCTTCCGTTAATGGAACATGAACCGTAATATAGTCAGACTCTGCAAATAATTGATCTAATGTCATTGCTCGCTTAACATTACGTGATAAATTCCAAGCAGTATCGACAGAAAGAAATGGATCATACCCAATAACATCCATATCAAGGGCAAGAGCATCGTTTGCTACCAGAGCACCAATTGCACCTAAACCAATTACACCTAATGTTTTTCCTTTAATTTCATGTCCAACAAATTGTTTTTTACCTGTTTCCACAAGTTTTGGAATTTGATCACCTTCCGAAACAAGTGTTTTGGCCCATGATACTCCTTCAAATAAATTTCGGGAAGAAGCCATTAATGACATGAGCACCATCTCTTTTACGGCATTTGCATTCGCACCAGGTGTATTAAATACAACAATTCCTTTTGCTGTACATTGTTCAACCGGTATATTATTGACTCCTGCTCCTGCACGTGCTATTGCCTTTAAATTATCTCCCAATTCCAACCCATGCATATTAAAGCTGCGCAAAAGAATCGCATCAGGATTGGCACTCGTATCATCCATTGTAAAATTCCCTTTTTTAAATACATTTAGTCCACTTGCTGCAATATTATTTAACGTCTTAATTGTTTTTACTTCTTTAACAGTCGTAGTGCTCATCTCCATTGCTCCCTTTTTCATCAATTATATTCTTTGTAAGCTTGGAACATACTGCTTCCCTTTTTTAACGGAAATAGTAAAAAAAGAAAAAGGCAAGGAGTTCATTCCCTTACCTCTGCCCAGGCGAACGGCATACGACACTATGTGCTCCCCTACGGTTATCCGTATTTCGCCAGTTACACATAGCCTTTAGATTGCCTCCATTCTATCAGACTATTCAGTATTCATCAATTACTAATTTATTATTAATTTTGTTCTTTTCTATGCTTTTTTTAGAACGGTTTACTGATATAACTTATTTTTCTTTATATATTGATAGCACTTTTCTGGCAAAAGATACCTTGGTTCTCCCCCCATTGAAAACTCTTCCCGTATATACGTAGAGCTTATTTCCATGGACAGTCCCTTATCTAACAAGTGAAAGGTCTTCCCATCATCATGATTGCGGAGAAGTGGTGAGCGGCTGATCGTGGAAAGCATATCAACTCCATTTCGGGCCATAACAATAAATCGATTTTCCGCTACCAATTCTTCCCCTTTGGTCCATTTGCCTTGTCCAATATCAACAAGTAAATCGGCTCCCATAATGAAATATACTTCGTCTTCTGGAAATAATTTTTTAAAATAATTCATTGTGTGATACGTATAGATTTCCCAGCCATCTTGCTTCATTTCATAGTCATCGACTGCAAATTTATCATTGTCAGCTATTGCCATATTGACCATCTCTATGCGATGTTCATCAGCTGTTTCCATTGTTTTATCTCTTCTTTTGCTCGAAGAAGGAAGAAAGATAACTTTATCTAACTTACATCGATGAGCAACTGTGCTAGCTGTCCAAAGATGAACATTTGTAATAGGATCAAAGGATGATCCATAAACCCCTATTTTTCTCACATATTTTCCTCCCTTTTAAATTCGGTTCGTCTTCCCCTTCATTTTCTCGATATAATTGCGCTTGTTTTCCCAGCAAGCCTTACTTAAATCAACTGGATACTCTTCCGGATTGAGCGTTCTTTTATATTCATTCCATAACAACTCTAGATTTTCCTCGACCTTTTTTTGAATATCCGTTAATAGTGGTGGAGTTATTTGAATTTGTCCATTCTTTATAACCGGATGATGTAGTTCAATTGCCTGGTAGTTTGTTACCACCTTATTCAAATAAGGATGAACAGGATGAAACATTTTTAAAGGTTCTTGTGTGATAGCTTCAGTTGCGAGGGTAATGTAATCACCTTCTGCATGACCATTTTCCTTATTAATAATTCGATATACCCTTTTCTGCCCTGGTGTGGATATCTTTTCCGGATTTCCAGATAATTTTATTGTATCTCTCATTTCACCTGATTCATTTTCAATGCTTACTAATTTATACACAGCTCCTAATGCTGCCTGATCGAACGCTGTTATCAGCTTTGTGCCAATTCCCCAAATATCAATCTTTGCTCCTTCTGCCTGTAAATTCATAATTGTATACTCATCTAAATCATTCGATGCGATAATTTTCGCATCGTAGAACCCGGCTTCATCAAGCATTGCTCTTGCTTTCTTAGAAAGATAGGCTAAATCTCCACTGTCTAAGCGAATTCCTTTAAAATTAATTTTGTCACCAAATTCCTTTGCTACCTTTATGGCATTGGGTACACCAGAACGAAGTGTATCATATGTATCCACTAAAAAAACGCAGTCTGTATGCGCCTCCGCATATTTCTTAAAAGCTTCATATTCATCTTGATAAGCTTGAACTAATGCATGTGCATGTGTACCAGATACAGGTATGCCAAAAATCTTACCAGCCCTTACATTACTAGTGGCGGAAAATCCCCCGATATAGGCAGCCCTTGTTCCCCAAATCGCCGCATCCATTTCCTGCGCTCTTCTTGTTCCAAACTCCATCGCCGTTTGACTGCCAATAACCTGTTTCATTCTCGCAGCTTTAGTGGCAATAAGTGTTTGATAATTAACAATATTTAATAATGCTGTCTCCACTAATTGTGCTTCTGCAAGTGGAGCTTCCACACGTAGAATAGGTTCATTAGCAAATACTAGCTCTCCTTCTTCCATGCAATAAATGTCTCCTGAAAAAGTAACATTTTTTAGATAATCTAAAAAGTCCTCTTTATAGCCAACTCCACTTCTTAAATAATCAATATCACTATCCGTAAATCGGCAATTTTTTATATAAGATAAAATCCGTTCTAAACCAGCAAAAACGGCAAAGCCATTACCAAATGGCAGCTTGCGAAAATAAAGTTCAAATACAGCTTTTCGTTCATGTATTCCATCTCTCCAATAAGTCTCCATCATATTAATTTGGTAGAGATCGGTATGAAGCATAAGACTGTCATCAGCATATTTCATCTAAAATTTCCTCCTCCAAATAAATTCACTTCTGCATTCAAAAATTATTTATTACCAAAAGGATGTGACAAATCTTTGTATCTTATATAATTATCCTTTTATTCGTCAAATCATTCTTTTTTTAGCAAAGCTTTTCAGATATATAGTATAAAATTTATTTTTAAAAGTAATATAATGAATTTCTTTGTATATCTTTTGCTGTTAAAGTTTAGATGCAATTCAATCACTCTGTCCCTCACTATTGTTCCCTAACCATTAAAAGGATACAAAAAAGCAAGCAGTTCAAAATAACCACTTGCTCGCCTTCACTTCTATTAAAACTTTACTTTTTCTAAAAATAACCCATTCGCTTCTGCCATCATGCCTGTTAGGCTGCGATCCTTTGTTTCCATAATTGCTGGAATAGCATCAGCTTCAATATTTCCTAAGCCAACTTCAATCAATGTACCAACCATTTTTCTGACCATATTATAAAGGAAGCCATCGCCGCTCACGCGAATTTCTATAAATCCGTCAACTTCTTTTATATCAACAAAGTATACTTCTTTCACCATAGACTTTTTCTTTGATTTAGCATTGGAGAAAGCTGTAAAATCATGTTTCCCCACAAAATAGGCAGCTGCTTGTTCCATTTTCTTTAGATTTAATCGTTTCTCTACATGCATGCTATATTTACGCATAAATGGATGGGTATACGATTTATTCCATATTTTATATAAATATGTTTTATCCTTCGCATTATATCTCGCATGAAAGCGATCAGGTACAATCTGTACTTTTGATATACTAATATCATTTGGCAAGTAATGGTTTAAATAATTCATTACTTCTTTTTCCGTCATCTCTTTCTTCATTTTAAAATTGGCAACTTGAGATAAGGCATGTACCCCTGCATCTGTTCGGCTGCAGCCAATAATTTCAATCTTTTCTCCTGCCATTTCTGTTAAGACATTTTCAATTTTCCCTTGAATAGATTGGTCTCCATTTCCCAGACGCTGCCATCCTTTGTAACGTCCACCATCATATTGAATAAGCATTTTATAATTTTTCATTTTTTCTCCTGTTCTTTCCCTCTTTATTTTCTTTATTATAAACAATGTATAAACGCCCTTGTTTACCGCTTTATTAACACGTAATCATCTTACTAACTGAATTCCTTTAAGAAAACATACTCCTTAATGAATATTATCTCATTATACACTATGAATCCTCAAACCTTCATTAGCTAAAAACTCAGTTTATTACAAGAATTATTTCTTTTTTATAAAAAATTATTTTATTTATTTCCTAAATAATAGAAACAATGTTAGAGTATGATATAGCAGTATACTTTAGAAAGAGTTGTAGGTGATCAATGATGATTGAAATTAAAACATCTCCCTTAAGTGATGGAGAATTCAATAGAGGCGTATTTGCTACATGTGATATCAAAAAAGGTACTTTATTCCATGAAGCTCCCGTTGTTCCATATCCTAATGAGCAGCATAAATATATCGAAAGAACCGTGCTAGAAGATTATGTTTATGAATATGGGATTAACCACAGTGCTGTTGTTCTTGGATACGGCATGCTCTTTAACCATTCCTATGAACCAAATGCAACATATGAGATTAATTTTGATAAGCATACATTTGACTATTATGCTTATAAGGATATAAAAGCTGGTGAAGAAATATTAATCAATTATAATGGCGAAGTCGATGATTATGAGCCGTTATGGTTTAATAAAGACAAAGAGAATGAAGATTAAAAAGAAAAAAGACTCGATATCACATCGAGCCTTTTTTCTTTTTCCATTTTGATTCGTATTCCGCTTTTTCCAAATGGACCTCCTTTAATAAACTTACCGTCATTAAGATCATAATAACGGAAAAAGGGAGAGCGGCTATAATCATCATATTTTGTAAACCATCTAATCCCCCTGAATAAAGTAAGACAAGCGAAATAGAGGTAAGTAAGAGTCCCCAAATTACTTTAATTCTATTGCTCGGATTTTGTGTACCATTGGCAGAAAGCATACCTAAAACGAAAGTACCTGAATCCGCTGAGGTAATAAAGAAAACACCAATTAATACAATTGCTAAAATAGATAATACCGCACTAAGAGGAAAATGTTCTAAAAGAGCAAATAATGTTTCTTCCGTTGCGAAGGTGGAAATAGAACCTAATCCCTTATGCTCGATAAACATCGCATTACCCCCAAATACTGTAAACCATAAAAACCCAATTATGGAGGGGATAAATAAGACAAACGTAACAAATTCACGGATTGTTCTTCCTTTGGAAATTCTAGCAATAAAAATTCCAACAAACGGTGACCATGCAATCCACCAAGCCCAGTAAAAAATGGTCCAAGTATTTATCCATTGACGATTTTCACCATTTAAAGGGGAAATCCGGAAGCTCATGCGCACTATATTCTGTAGATACGTCCCCACTGTATCTGTAAATAAATTGAGGATAAAGACTGTATTCCCCAAAATAAATACAAATAAAAATAAGACAAATGCTAGTATCATATTCATATTGCTAAGAATCTTAATGCCTTTCCCTAAACCTGAAACAGCAGAGAGTAAAAATAAGATGGTAACTATTACAATAATAATAAATTGAGTTAAAAAACTAGAAGGAACCCCATAAAGAAAAGAAAGCCCTCCATTAATTTGTACCGCACCGAATCCTAGTGTTGTTGCTATTCCAGTAACTGTCGCAAACACAGCGATAATATCAATGATTCTTCCTAATCTTCCATCCATAGAATTACCTAGTAATGGTTTTAAGGTCGAACTAATTAACGTCTTTCCTCCCTTGCGAAAGGTAGTATAAGCAAGGCTTAATGCCACAATTCCATACACTGCCCATGCATGAATTCCCCAATGAAAATAGGTAAATCTCATAGCATCTTTCATGCCTTGTTCTGTTCCAATCTCATTTGTAGGTGAACTAATTGCATAATGACTAAGTGGTTCCGCAGTCCCGTAAAACACAAGTCCGATTCCCATTCCCGCGCTAAAAAGCATTGCTAACCATACTATTCGAGAAAATTCTGGCTTATCCTCAGGTTTTCCTAATTTAATTCTTCCTACCGGACTTATTAATAAGTATAAACATATTATCACGAAAAACGTAACGACAATTAAATAATACCAGCCAAAAGAATCTGTAATGAAAGATTGTGCATTAGCTGAGGTTTGTTCAAGCGATTCTGGTGCAAATACTCCTATTAATACAATCACTAATAAAATAATTACAGAAACATTAAAGACAAGATGATTTTTAAACTTCATATAATAAATTCTCCTTCTAATAATCGAATACTAATCTATGTAGAATTGCTGCCTAGGTTATTATTATCCTTTATTAGGAGAATTAAACAAACACTATCCCTTTCAGCTTCTTAGAGAGGTGCTATTCTTTTTCCAGGAACTCTACTGGACTCCCTAATTGCTTCTAATACTTGTTGATTCATTACTCCCGTCATAAAATCTGGGAAACCTAATCTTACCTCCCCATTTAGCATTTTGGAGAAATCTTCCCATTCTGTCAAATAGACCGATTTGGGAACATGCATTTTTTTCTCCACAAGTTCACCCGTTTCCTCATTAACTTGAATTAAATAAACGATATCTTCTTCCTTTGTACTTGCATGAAGCGTTCCTTTATCTCCAAAAATCGCTATCTCATGCTGATTTCCTGATCCAATCGCATTTCTAGTTGTTTGAAATGTACCAATAATGCCGTTTTCCATCCGGGCCTGAAAGCTTGCAAAATCATCAATAGCGAATTCTTTCGATTCATTCGAATGCTCTAATTTTCTTTTGGTAATAAAACTTTCCAATATTGCCGATACCTCTTGGAATGGTCCAAATAGATAATGTGCCATATCAATCATATGGGAACCTAAATCTCCTAATACGCCTGTTCCTGTAATGGCAGGATTAAAGCGCCACATATAAGGAGTTTGATACGATGGAGCTCCCCAACCTTGCAGATACTGAATAGAAAAATTTCTTATTTGACCGATTTCCCCTTTTTCCAGCAATACTTTTACAAAGCGAAATGCAGGAGTGTATCGATAACTAAATCCTACCATACAGGGAATAGGTTGTTTTTTATATTTTTCTGCAAGCTGCTGTGCTTCCTCATAATCCAAAGTAAATGGTTTTTCTGTTAAAATAGGCATCTTCCGTTCCATACAATATTCTAAAATAGGTGCGTGAACATTATTAGGGGTGACAGAAACAACTGCATCTATTTTTTGAGAATCAATTAGCTCACGGAAATCTTGATATTGATTTTCTGTTTTAATAGCTAATTGCTCGCCGACTTTTTTTAGTCTTACACGATTCGAATCACAGATTGCCTCTATTTTAAATGTTCCAACATTTTGCAGTCCTTTGATATGAGACTGAGCCATTCCGCCAACGCCAATTATTCCTATTCGTATTACTTCCATTCTACTTCTCTCCTTTTTTATTTTCATATTTTGAAAAAATTCTCTTCAATATAATTGTGTTCAGCAAAGCAAAAATGGAAAATCCCCCGAATGTAAAGAAATAGATACCTGTCATAAAGCCAGTAAAAGACGAAATAATGAAGATTATAGGTAAATAATTAATGATTAATAACAGGACGAGGAAGGGAAAGTGAAATCCTCCCATTAATAAAGAATTCACCATACCTGTTTTTATTGAATCCTCAAATCTAGATAAGTAGGGGAAAATATATAAGATTAATGTACTGTAGAGAAAACCAAAGAAAAGAGTGAGACTCATAAAAATGATTTTCCAAATACCACTTGTGTATACAAGATAATAAATATCGCCAAACAGTATGACAGCAATCCCTATTAAAAGAAACCAAACGAAAGAACTTTGTTTTAGATTCTTTTTAAACGCTTTGATATAACTTCGCCAGACAGATGGATCTTCCCCATTTATTATTTTAAAACTGACTGTATATAAAGCTGTCAGTGAAGCACCTATTGTCACAACAGGCAGAGAAAAAAGAATAAAAATTAAATTTAATAAAAATATATCCACCATTCTCGCTAATTTTCTGCCAATCAGACCATCTATTTGAAAAAGGGAACTCATTTCATTCACCTTCCTTTTCCGAATTAGTCCTATAAAAGTTACCTAGTCTCCATATAGAAGTAACAGCCAGAATATATTAATTCTCTGACTGTTATATTTTTGAACTATTTTAATGATTCTTGATAGCGGTTAAACGCATTGTTTTGAATTTCCATAAATTCATCGTAGCCCATTTTCTTTAATTGACTTATATAGTCATCCCACTCTTTTTCTATGCCACCTTCTACAACCCATTTTGATTGCATGGAATTTACATAGGAAGTTAAGTCTACATTTAATGTGTTTAAACGCTGCATTTCTTCTGCCGTAAAACTTACTGTTGGAAATTGCTCTCTTGCATATTCACTTATTTTTTTGTCCAATTCTAACTTCAATCCATCCCCACTGTCTGTAGGCAATGTTACCTTTTCATTAAAACCGTCCTCAATGTACTTTGGACCAAAATCACGGAATGAATTTGTCCAGGCAAAAATATCTGCAGATTCGCCTTCTGGTGCATCCAGTACTTGATATGATCCATCATCCTTCTTCTCTACCCCAATTCCAAAGGAACCATAAAAAGTTTGAATGCTTGCATCCTCTGTATAAAACTTATCCGCCCATTGCAGCAATTTCGCCGGGTCCTTAGCTTGGGTAGTAATTAGTAGTTCATTTCTCGAATATGTTTCTGTATCAGAAATGACATATCTTTCTCCATCCGGACCTTTTAGTGGAGCTAATGGTACATATTCTTCGGCATTTGGACCAAATACAGCATCTGGAGTCCAGCCGAAGGCAACACCTACTAATGCATCGTTTTCATCTTTACGCTTTGCTTCTGCCATTGAATCATCTTGTGTAAACAGTTCCTGATCGATTAAGCCATCCTTGTATGCTTGATGCATCCATGCAATCCCTTCTTTATATTCTTCTTGTGTTGGAATGTAAGAAGGCTTTCCATCTTTTAGCGTCATTAAGCCGGCTTTATCATTACCCTTTGTTACACCAAACGGTAATATAAAGCCATAAATATTCCCCCCATATGGAATTTCATCATTTAAGTCGCCATTTCCATTGGCATCCTTTTCCTTAAATGCTTGAAGAACATGATAGAAATCTTCATACGTATCTGGCATTTCCAAGCCCAAATTGTCTAACCATTTTTGATTAATAAACAACTGATTTCCTGTCAATGGTCTTAAAGGCAATTTCTTAGGCAAGCTATAAATATGACCATCTGGCGAAGTAACTAAAGCTCGCAGAGACGGCTCTTTGTCAAATGCTGCCATTAAATTCGGCATATTTTCGGCAATGAGATCCTCTAGGGGAATAAAGAGACTTTGATTTTGGGCAATATCTCCATCACTTAAAGCAAGTGATCCCCAAAATGCATCTGGTAAATCTCCACCTGCCATTAAAACTGATTTCTTATCTCCCCATTCTGAATTCAAGTAAATATCCCAATCGACATTAATTCCTGCTTCTTTTTCCGTCTCTTCTACAAAGCCTTTTAGAAAATCATCTCCCCAGTCTGACCAGCGGACGGTTGCAATTCGGTATTCTCCATCTTCCTTTTCTGTTGGGTTCGTATTAGCATTACTGCAGCCAACTATTAAGCTACTTGCTAAAACGACACTCAATAACCCTTTCCAGCTTCTCTCTAACATCTTTTCCTTCCCCTCTCTTATTCTTTAATGGAACCAACCATGACACCTTGATTAAAATATTTCTGTAAAAATGGATATAAGCACATAATTGGTGCAGTTGATACAACAATCGCTGCATATTTCATCATTTCAGATAATCTTCTCAATTCCGATGCGAGTTCACCAGATGCAGTACCAAGTAAGGATTCATTGGAAATTAAGATTCTTCTCAACACTAATTGGAGTGGCTGTAAGTCTTCGTTCGAAATATAAATTAATGCATTAAACCATGAATTCCAAATACCAACAGCCGTCCACAATCCAATTACAGCTAAAATGGCTTTTGATAATGGCAGCACAATCGTTAGAAAGTAGCGTATGGTTCCGCAGCCATCAATTTGAGCGGCTTCCCACAATGTATCAGGGATACTATTTTTGAAGAATGTTCGAGCGATAATAATATGAAAGGAAGACACTGCAAAAGGCAATACCATTACCCAAAAGGTATCAAGTAATCCAAAGCCTTTTACGACTAAATAGGTTGGTACCAAGCCCCCGCTGACGAACATAGGAATTAGGATAAAAATAGAAAGCCACTTTTTCCCGAATAAGTCAGACCTTGATAAAGCATATCCGGCAGGAATATTAACAATTATGGCAATAATCGTCCCTGCTGCTGTATAAATAATCGTATTGATATACGATCTCCAAATAATCTCCTGCTTAAATAATTCAATATAGCCATCCAAGCGCCACTCTTTTGGCCAAAACCATACATTCCCATTGGTTACATCTGTTGGATTACTAAATGAAGCAATAATAATAAACCAGAGAGGATATACAATCATTGAAATCATTAAAATAGCAATTGTGTAAACAGCTATGTCAAATAAGCAATCATTCCACCTTTTTTTCCTTTTTAACTTTTTATTGAATTTTTGAATAAGTGTTCCTTCCAATTCTAATGCCCCCCCTCCTACAATAAACTTGTTTTCGTAAGCTTCTTTGAAAGCCAATTGACAAAAAGTAATATGATTACATTAACTACCGTATTAAATAGCCCAATTGCTGTGGAAAGACTATACTGGAAGTTCTGCATCCCCACTTTATATACATAGGTGGAGATAACCTCACTGCCCGTTAAATTTAATGGATTTTGTAATAATAATACTTTTTCGAAGCCAACACTCAAAAGACTGCCGGCACGCAAAATTAATAGAATCATAGCCGTAGGCATAATAAGCGGTAAATCGATATGAATAATTTTTTGAATTCTGCTTGCGCCGTCCATTGTTGCAGCTTCATAATAAGTTGGGTCAATTGCTGACAAGGCAGCCAAAAAAATAATACTATCCCAGCCTAAATGCTGCCATACATCACTCCACACATATACACTGCTAAATAGTGCCGGCTTTGATAACAGGTTCGGCATTTCCATCCCAAATAAAGATAGAACATTTGCGATAAGCCCAGTACTCGGTGATAAAAAAATTAATATCATCCCGCACATTACCATTGTAGAAATAAAATGCGGCAAGTACGTTGTAACTTGAAAAACCTTTTTAAACATGCCAATACGCATTTGGTTACAGAGGATGGCTAAAGCTATCGGCAGAGGAAACCCAACTAACAGACTATATAAACTAATATATAAGGTGTTTTTCACCGTTAAACCAAATTGGTAGGAATGAAAGTACTGGATAAAATGCTTCATTCCAACCCAAGGACTATTCCAAATTCCAAGAGCGGGAGAATAATCCTTAAATGCCATGATAATTCCATACATCGGAATATACGTAAAACAAATTAATAGAATGAGAGTAGGCAGAAGCAACACATATAAGGGCAGACTTTTTTTGATTTGCTTTATGTGTCTTATTTTGTTTGGAATATTTGGTGTTACTTGCGTGTTTTTTTCCGTAGCTATCGTACTTTTCAACTCTTCCACCTCCTTTGTTTGATATAATCATTATATGAAAGCGCATTCAATAAAAATAGAGCTATACCGACCTGAAATAATACTAAACAGGATAGATTTTATCATTCCTTTCTAATTACACGAAGAAATAGCAGTATTCCGTTATTTTTCTGTCTTTTTTATATTTTTCTGACGGAATACTGCTAGAAATAGTTTGACAAATTAATATAATGATAATAAGCATGGGAGATGAGTAAATGGTCCGTTCTATTGATAAAAACCCATCCCGATCGATCAATTACTATTTAAAAGTACTGTTAATCATTATGGTCATTATCTTACTAATCAACATGTTTATTAGCATGTTAACCATCTCCATTACACGAAAACAAAGCATTGAGACGATTACCAATACGGTCAATCTTTATATGGAGAATGTGCGTACCAACTTAAAAGCAGTTGACCACTTTATGATTTGGACGGTCGTGCACGAGCCATTAATTGAAGAAATGGAAGAAAACATGAAGATGGACGAATTCCCCCGAGACTTAACTAATTTTCGAACGCGTATAATTGACTTTCAATACTCGACAGGTAAAGAGTTTCAGTTCTTTCTCGGTCTAAAAAGAGAATCCTTTTTTACCAATGCATCACCAATTAAACTGCCTTATCAAGATTATTTACAAATAAAGAATTACTTTTTCTCTAAAAATGACTCTCTGCATACATATGAAAACTTTAGCACTTGGAAAGCAATAAAAATAAACGGCGCCTTTTATTTTTATCATCTATTAAGCTATGAAAATCGGATTTTTGTTTGCCTAGTTTCTGCTGAAGACCTATTAAAGCCTCTAGAAAACTTTAATTTAGGGAGAAATGGCTCCATCGTAATGAAGCAAGAGAGAAGAACAATTTTAACCACCAATCAGTCAACAGCAAACGACGCAGCATCCTATGACTTTTTTACAAGTAAGTTACGGTTTCAAGAAAAACAAACTTTATTGCCATTTAGTCTACAAATAAACGTAGATCATTTTGGAGCATTTAAACATGTTGTTATTACACAATTCATCTTAATTTTAGCTACCATTGTTATTAGCATTATCTTATTTTTCATTTTGGTTTATATTAAAAATCGGTTAATCTTCCCTATTCAAAAATTCTCTAAAAATCTATCTGAACTAAACAATAGTACCAATATGATTGATTTTGAAAGTAGCAGTATCGTGGAGCTGGAGCAAGCTAACACCCAATTTAAAAACCTTATTCAAGAAATAAAAAAGTTAAAAATTAATATTTATGAACAAGAGCTTGAAAAGAAAAAAATAGAGATGGATTTTTTGCGATTACAGATTAAGCCACATTTTTATATTAATTGTTTATCAAGTATTCACAGTATGGCGGAAATGCAGATGTTTGCAGAAATCAAAAAAATGTCCATTGCTACATCCCGTTACTTTCGCTATCTTTTTCAAACAAATCTCCATTTTGTTTCATTAAAAAGGGAACTGGATCATATCCACGATTATCTTGCTATTCAACAATTATTACACGGACCGACTTTCCAATTTGAAACATCCTTTGCTTTAGACGTGGGGGAAGTACAAATCCCGCCATTGATTCTGCAAACTTTTATTGAAAATAGCATCAAACACGGACATTCAGCTATAAACGACGAGGATACACTTATTATTTCTCTAAACATATCCACTTTGAAAGCTGAACAAAAAATGAATATTACGATAAAAGATAATGGCCCAGGCTATCCACCAGATATACTAGATAAACTCGAAAACCAACTGCCCATTTCAGAAATTAATGGCAGGCAAATTGGAATAAACAATGTCATTCAAAGGCTTCAAATGCTTTATGGGAATAGTTTTTCCATTTCCTTTTCAAACGGAATTGAAAGTGGAACGATTGTTCAATTAGTTATCCCAACTCAATTAATGGAGGAATAAACAATGAATGTCTTAGTTGTAGATGATGATCGCTTTGTCGTTGCCTTATTAAAGGAGAAGGTCAATTGGGAGAATCTAGGAATTGAGCGAGTCTATACGGCCCATAATATCCGCCAAGCAAAGAATATATTTAAAAAACAAAGCATTCATTTGCTTATTTCAGATATTGAAATGCCGCAAGGTAGCGGCCTCGAATTATTGGCATGGGTGCGGCAAGAAGGCTATACAATCCAGACCATTTTCTTAACTAATTTTGCTGATTTTCATTATGCCCAAAAGGCGATTGAGCTTCAGAGCTTTGAATACTATTTAAAACCAATTGAAATCGATAAATTAGAATTCAGTATATTAAAAGCGATTAAGAAAGTAAAAGCCAATCAACAAAGTCAACAGGCCATCCAAGTAGGTCAGTATTGGCAGCAGAACAAACAAAAGCTAGTAGATCATTTTTGGAGTTCATATTTAAGAAACCATGAGTGGCTTCAAGCAGACCTAGAAGAACAATTACTAAAAAATCATTTAAATTATTCTACAGAAGACTATTTTTTGCCCATTTTACTAAATATATTTCCTTATCATATGTCTTTTAAAGAAAACAGCACGCCTATTTTTGAAATAGATAAAGCATTGGTTTCTAAACTAATTGTCCATTTAAACTCTACCCTTAAAGAAAAGCGCTTTTCTTTAGAGAGTATAGTCACCCTTGATATTAATAAAGAAAGCTATGTACTTCTTTTAAAAAAAAGTGATGAACAAACCTCATTCGTTTCATTATGCAAGAACTTAATCCATACGCTTAAGGAGGAGCTGTCAATAGATAGTCGTTTTAGTATTGGTTTTCCTGCTCCGTTAGTCAACATTCAGTCAGCAGTAAAGCAGCTCCAGCGAAAAAGTGACGATATGATTGAGTTTAGAAATTCTGTTCAGCACTTTCTATCTTATGAGATAACAGTCACTAGTTACACAGAACCTAATTTAGCTATTTTAGAGAAGTATCTGCAAAATGGAAACAAACAAAGCTTTTTAGCTAAATGTCGACAGTATTTAATTCACTTGAAAGAATCAAACGCTCTTAATCTTGATGTTTTATGTAATTTCCGTTTGGATATTACACAATTGTTATTTACACACTTAAAAAAGAAGGAAGTGCTTGCACACAAATTATTTGATGGAAATACAAATAACTTTTTACAAACACAATCATTGCGTTCAATCGATGATATGATGATTTATATTACTTACTTAGTTGATATTTCGCTGCAATATGTAGATTTTATTCACTCTCAGAAAACCGTTGTTAATACAATTTGTGACTATATTGATGAACATTATCATGAGAATATTACAAGAGATAATATTGCAAAGATTGTATATTTAAGCCCAGATTATATAGCAAGAATTTTTAAGAAAGAAACTGGACTCTCTCTTGTAAACTATATCATCAAAAAAAGAGTAGACATCGCTAAGGAGCTACTCATTCAAACTACATTACCAGTACATATAATCTCAGATAAAGTCGGATATGGAAATTACTCCTACTTTACCAAACTTTTTAAAAAAGAAACAAATTACACTCCTTTTGAATATAGACGAAAAGAAAAATCCTCCGCTTTATAAACAAAGCTAACCATCAGTATTTTGCCTTACCACTGATGGTTAGTTGCGCTTCCGAACTTTTACATCGAGCACCAAAACATCCAACTTTTTCAAATTCAGCAGCTTGCGATGATTAGAATTACTGAATGATGATGTTAAGGTAAAATTCCGGCCATATTTGTCTATCTAATACACTAACAAGCTAATAAATTTATCTTCTTTTTCTTTATCATTTAGGAGCTAGTTCTACAGCTTGTCGCATTGCTTCCATTAAGCTTTTTTCATCTGCGATCCCTTTACCTGCGATATCAAATGCCGTTCCATGATCTACGCTTGTTCGAATAATTGGCAAACCAACGGTAATATTCACTCCGGCATCTAATCCTAGTACTTTCACTGGACCGTGTCCTTGGTCGTGATACATTGCTACTACAATATCAAAATCCCCACGTACAGTACGGAAAAATAATGTATCTGCCGGAAGTGGGCCTACTGCTTCTATCCCTTCTTTTTGTGCTCTTTCTACAGCAGGAATTACTTTTTCTTCTTCTTCTCCATAACCAAATAATCCATTTTCACCAGCATGTGGATTAATGCCGCAAACAGCAATTTTCGGATTAGAAATACCTGCCTTTTGTAAAGTATCATGAGCAAGTTTAATAACATGATAGACACGTTCGGGATTAATCATCTTAACTGCATCAAGAATTCCAACATGTGTTGTAACATGAATAACTTTTAAATTCGGAGCAGACAGCATCATAGAGAAATCTTGAGTACCAGTAAGATCAGCTAAGATTTCTGTATGGCCTGGATATTTATGTCCCCCTTTGTGCAATGCCTCTTTATTTAATGGTGCTGTACATATTGCATGGATTTTATTTTCTTTTGCAAGCTCAATGGCTTTAGCAAGATATTGAAATGCCGCATTCCCAGCTTCTGGAGCCACTTTTCCTACCGGAAGTGTTTCATCCAATAAATTTAAATCTAAACAATAAACAGTGCCATAATCATAGGTTATTTCGTTAATTTCCTCTACGGAAATATTTTGGATAGCTAAATCACTATTAACAAATTGTTTGGCTCTATTCAAAATCTTACTATCGCCGATTACCAACGGTCTGCTAATCGTATACATTTCCTCTTTATCGAGACTTTTTAAAATAATCTCTGGACCAACCCCTGCTGCATCTCCCATTGTTATCCCTACAATTGGTTTTACAATACTCATACTATCACCCTTCTATTGTTAATTAAAAACTCTAATGCTTTTATTAATGAATCTTCTTGGCCAAAGCCTCCTGCTTTCGTTACCGCCCAATAGCTTTTCATTTCTGTTCTAATTTTTCCAAAAGGAAGTCCTGGTTCAATTTCCATATATAAATCCATTTCTGTTACTCCCAGCGCACGACATACTGCCTTGGCAGTATCTCCGCCTGTTAAGACTAACCCTTTAATAAAAGGAGCATTTTTTACTATATGGGTTGAAATGATACCCAATCCATTTGATATTGCTTCACTAACATCATTTTTACTTAATCCTAGTATCTTACCTGCTTCAATGGCACGCTTTCTATTGTCATCATCCGCTTCTACATAAAGTACAAAATGGTTGTGTTCTTTATTCTGCTGGATTATTTCCATAAACTCATCCAGCCTATAGCTACCATTTATTAAATCCACAGGGTCAACCTGCATAAAATAAGAATCTTGCAGTCTATCAACCTTATATAATTGTTTTTTCGTTACGGGAGATAAGCTTCCAGATACGATCAAAGTAGTTTGGATTTCCATATCTTCCTGTTCTTTTACTGATGAAGGCATTAAATGCAGCATTCCCGGCAGATATTCTATCAGTCCAGCAGATCCTGCCCAAATAATCGATTTATTTTGCTCAGAAAATAGTTTAGCAATATTTATGAGATCCTCCTCAGATTCGGCATCACAAACAAACCATTTATTCCCTTCCACTAAGGATGATTGTATAAAACTGTTTATCTCCTCTTTAGACTTGTGCCAAACTTCCTTATTAACCAATGTAATTTTCCTGTTATTTTTCGAATTTAAAAGCTTTGGCAAAAACGATTCTTGTACAGGTGTCTTCGGATCATTGGAAAATTCGGTTTCTGTAATGATTTTACCGTCTACAAAATGGTGTCCATTGATGGTTTGACGTCTCATTTTAGGATAGGCCGGCGCAATAACAATCATATCTGGTTTATAAACAGATTCTAGCGCTGCCAGTTCTGCCTCTAAATTGCCTCTTAACGTGGAATCTACCTTCTTATAAATATGTTTATACCCGTTTCTTTTAAGAAAGGATGCTGCCTCTACTACTGCCTTATATGCATCCTCTTCCTCTTTCGCTCTACTGTCCGTATCTACTATTAGAACATCAGAGGCCATATCTTTAGATAAATTTTTATAATCAAACACAACACTAGTAGATAATTTTTTTATTGCCAGCTGCACACCAGAATCGTTAGCGCCTGTTAAATCATCAGAAATAATCCCCATTTTGTTTTTCACGTCGAACACATCCTTACCTTACATTTTGATACCTTGTTCCTCAAACTTATATCCTTTTTTTTCTAATCTTTTCACTAAGAAACCTACATAGATTGGAAGCAGTATTGCCGTGGTTACCACCGATGCGGCCACCTGTACTGTTGCAATATCGACCACTGACGCAAAACTAGCATTTGCAGCGGCAATTACAGCAGGTGTAGCAACCGCATTACCAGCTGTGGAGCCCTCAGCAGCTCCAACAATCGGATTCCATTTTAAAAGCTTGAACACATAGTAACCAGCAGTTCCAGTTACAAAAACGGTTAATAAGCCTAGAATAATACCAGCCAAGCCACCTTCAAGAATGGCAGAAAAATTGATGCCCATACCGAGAGAAAAAGCAAAGAATGGAATTAACATAGAACTTCCACTATCTAAGAAATCTCTCATTTTATCATCTAAATTACCTAATACCATCCCAACTATGATCGGAAGAAGCACAGAGATAAAAGAAGTAATAGAAAATAAACCGTCCACAAATCCCATTGCACCAAAAATGGATAGAGCAACCATTGTCAAAAATGGTCCATCATTAAGAGCTAATAAGGAATACGCAGCTCTGTCTTCCTTACTTCCGTATTGCCCAACTAAAGCAACAAATAATCCTCCATTACTGTTTGTCATAGCGGCAATTACTGCAATAGGAGCTAAACCAAACCAAAGACCATTATCTCCAGCAAATAGATACGCTAGTAATCCAAAGGCTGCACCAACAACCCATTTTGTGATTAATAATGTAGCCCCTTTCCCAACAGATACCCCAAATGACTTTACATTTATTTGCGCTCCCGTACACAATAGAAATAATGCAATTAAAGTAGATGATCCATTAACAAATAAAGCCTCTGTAAAATTCCCGATTCTGAGAAGGTTTGGAGCAAATGTATTTAATAGTGCTGCAATTAGCAACGGAACTACCATCATCCCTCCAGGAATCCGTTCTAACGTCTCTTTAATCTTCATAATTTTAACACTCCTTTTTATATGTTTCAATTTTAAATAATAAGTAATCGTTTACAAATAAAATTGTAACTGCTTTCAACTATTACCACAATAGAATTAGTATAAAACGTTGCAAAATGAAACAAAAAAATAAAATAAAAAAAACTGAAACTGTTATTGTTTCAGTTTTCTCCACAAAGTTGTTCGATTAATCCCGAGTCTTTCAGCAACTTTTGTTTGATTATAATGTTCTTCTTCCATGACGGCGTCAATAATTCTTTTTTCTATTTCCTCTAATGTACCTTGTAAATATTTATTATCCATAGTTTCCATTTTATTCAACCTCTCTCCAAGAAGCTGTTGTATCAACCCTTTCCCTATTACAAACCCTTTTTCTTCCTTAACAGCATCATGAATAAGTATATATAATTCTTCAACATTTCCTGGCCAAGAATAAGATTCCAATACTTGCCATGCATCTTCCTTTATCTTGATTGCTGAGGTGCCAAATTCAGAATGAAATGCAGTTAAAAAGTGGGTCACTAATGGTCTGATATCCTCTTTACGTTCAACCAAAATTGGTAAATCAACTCGGATAAATTCGAGATACGGAAGAGCAGTATACCCATTTATGCCTGACGTCTCCATCGCTATTATAATTGTGATGACATTATTGTAATTACTCTTTACTTTTCCAACAAATATCCTTAACTCTTCCAGGCTTAACATCTCTATTTCATTCAAATAAATCGTTTTTATATCAGGATCCAACTGTTGGTTCATATTTATAAATGCTTTGGCAGACATAACTGCTAAAAGACCATTTCCTCTATTTTTTTGGAAATGAATCCATTTGGTGATTAACTTTTTTCCTGTGCCAGATTTCCCAATAAGTATCCAGCCATTCCTGCTAAGATTACTTTGAATCTTTTCTATGCACCTCTTCATACTATCACTTTTAGAAAGGATAACGGGCGGAGTTGGTACATCTATAATATGTAAGGAGTTATCCAGTACTAAATCTTTCATAGAAGAAAAGGCAAATAAATAATGAAGTTCCCCTTCTATCTTTATAGGAACCATCATCTGTTTTACTCGTTTATGCTGATTCGTTTCAATGATATCTAATTCTTCTTTACTATCACTTTTTTGTTGAATGATATTTATCATTTTTTTGACCGAAAGCGGGGAATCACTAAATCGTTTCCAATTTTCATAGACAATATTTCCATCACGATTCATTACAATGACATCCGAAAACTGTCTCTCTATAATGGTTTGCATAATAGTCATTTGAAAACGCTGCTTTCTCAGCATTCGGTAGATGCTCTTCACTTCTTTAATGGCTTCAAATATTGCCTCTCTGCCTGATTGTATTAGTATTCCTTCTAGATTATATTTAGCGGCCGCATCACGAGTAATAACATCTCCAATAATTAATTGATATCCATCCATTTTCAATTGATTGACTAAAGGATCAACTTCAATAGCATCCTCGATTGTAAATACTTCAATAGGTATTTCTAACAAGTCCGTTATCGCCTTCGCGCCCATTGTAATGTTAGAAAAACCCACAATCGCTTTCTTGCCTGGATAATCATTTGCCAGGGTCAAGACACGGAGCATATCATAACCAGAAACATGTATGTCAACAACTGGAATAGTCACTTCTTGCTCTATTAATTGAGCAGTCCCCCCACGACTTATAATAACCTCAATGCCCTGTTTTTCAGCCTCCTTTGCAATTGGAATTGCTTCTTGAAGATTGGCCAATTCAATTTTCATATTAAGTTCAGGTTCTACTTTTATGCATTCTTCCATCACATGCTCCAAAGCAGGATAAGGAGCAATTAATAACGTTTTAATTCCCATTTTATTCACCTATTATTATTTATTACTTTATACATTGAAAGAATTATGTCTAGATGTCAAGTTTCGTTCATAATTTACTAGATACTGACAAGTAAATAGAAACTTTTAAAAAAACAAGTCAAGTAAAAGACAAGTTCCATGCCGCAACAGACAGTCTTACCTTCTAACTGAAGGATGCATATCTGGTCTTATACTTGAAAAGATTAGGATAATTAATGGTTAAAGACGGACAATCTCTATATTAATAATGAAACCAATTTGTTCCATTACATTACACTACAGACACACGTTGCGCTGGGAAGCAACCTTCTATGCTCCACCGTTATCTTTTATCCATACAAAAACCCCAGCTCTTGTGGTGTCCAATAATTGGGGTGCAGTTTAGTGACGCGGAGACTCAGACGTAGCCCCATGGGAAGCGAGGTGTATTCAGACTGCGTGAGATTACCACAAAGCTTCTTTCTTAAAATAAATAAAAAACCCAAACAATTATACGAATGTTTTTTAGTGTGTACGTATAATTGTTCGGGATTAAATTTAATTAATACTTATATCCCAGCCTTTTTCTTTTTTTAGACTCTTAGTATATCTCCTAATCCTTAATCGGTTTACCAAACACTGGAAGCCCATTCTCATCCCAAGTAAATACTTGTGCCCTCGCGTGGCGATCTGGATTATTCAAAGGATCTCCCTCTATTTCTGTATATGGTCTTGCATGATAGATAAGAACATCTTCCCTTCCATCTTCACTAATAGTAAAGCTATTATGTCCTGGTCCATATTGTTGATTCTCTGGGGCGCTGCTAAAAACTGGCTTATCTAATTTAGTCCAAGAATATCCATCTAATAAATCGGAATTTATATCGGCCCAAAGCATTCCCATGCAATAATTTTCATCGGTTGCACTAGCTGAATAGGTTATGATGACTTTTCCATTTCTAATCAACACCGCAGGACCTTCATTCACTAAAAATCCGATTTTCTCCCAAGAGTATTCAGGAATAGATAATAATAACTGCTTCCCTTTTAAGGTCCAAGGATTTTCCATTTCAGATAGATATAGATTAGAATTTCCTGGAATAGCCGGTTCCTTTTGTGCCCACACATAATAAAGCTTGTCGTGCAATTCAAACACAGTTGCATCTAAACTAAAACTTTCCTGAGCCGTTTTTACTTGACCCTTTTCAATCCATTTTCCAGTTAGAGGGTTTTCATCAGCGCATTCAAGTACAAACATACGATGCTGAAAAATCCCATTTTTAGGGTAATCATACTCTGCTGCGGCAAAATAGATGTACCATTTTCCACGGATAAAATGAATTTCCGGAGCCCAAATTAAAGAGCTTAATGGGCCTGTTGAATGAGCATGCCAAACAAATGCACTTTCACCATTTTTCAGCCCATTTAATGTTCTAGCTCTGCGGACTTCTATTTTCTGATAGCCAGGGACAGAACCAGTGAAATAATAGTAGCCATCTGTGTGTTTATATACCCAAGGATCTGCTCTTTGTAAAACAATTGGGTTGTTATAATGAACTGTCTTAACATTCGTCATCTTACTCTCTCCTTTTTATCCATTACATTTCAAACTAAAAAGATTATCTCCCATCAAATTATCCCATAACCATAGACGTGATTATCTTAAGACTTATCTGATTAAAAATTTAAGAACTGCAGATGTAATCACTTTCAATCTGCCATTGGTCTGATTTCCATCTAATAACAATTCCTTTAGCGTTCTATGTATCTATTCAAAACCTCTTATAATTCTTTTTTTGACTAATTCTCCTGATATGAACTTATCCACACATAAAAAATAGGTACTAATTAAAAATAGTGGTATTACAATACTATACTTATAAGCTACTGCTAAAAGTACTAACAAGAAGAGTAAACTAAATACTGTATGTAAAGGCAGTAATAATGGTAAACTCAATACTAATTTTGCTTTCTCCTTAAACGTACCATGCGTATATATGGCTATTGGAAATGTATAAAGAATAGTAGCCAAAACATAAATAATGAAACATAGAACTGGATAATAGAAAATAGCAGCCCCAACTGTCATTCCTCGTACCAGCTGTAAATCGATCCAAAGCACATATAATACAAGGAAATAAATGATTCCAACACCATTCATTTTTAGAAAGTTCTGCTTATATGCAGAAAAGTATTCCTTCGCAAGCTTTCTAAATGACGGAAAATCATTGAAAAACTCCTCTTTTCTAATTAGGACATTAAGGGCATAGGTAGCTGGAAAAATCCCGAAAATTCCAAGCCCAATTATACTCCCCATAATCCAAAGCAGATTAAGAATGATGACACTTAACAGCCTATCAAGAACGATCATCACTTTGTTTGACCACACCATAGATTACACCCTCTTTCCAAATATAGTATCTCCTGATTTTGTTAAACCAGAGAAGGCTATTGTCTCTATATTGTTTTTCCAATCCTTAACAGGAAAAATAACAAACTCAAAATTTCTATCCACAAAGGTAAACTGATTATCACCTAATGAATCAATCTTAGTTAGACTATCCTCTTTTAAAGAAAACCTTTTACTATGCTTAACTCTTCTGTCTTCATCAAAAGAAATATATTCCCAATCACCCAATAGATCCAGAACAGAATAATTGCGTGTTTCAGTATGATAGTAGTATTCTGGCGATACAACCGGCCAGCCGCTCATTAGCCAAAATAATTCCCGTATAAATCCATAATGATAGGGAGAAAATTCCTCTAAACGAACATGGTGAACCATAAATTGTTTATTCTTTTCGCTAAAAATGGAATTGTGACCTGGTCCAATCCAAGCAATATCATGTTCAAACTGATAGCTTCCCACTAACTTAACACCAATAGTATGTGGTTCATCCTCTGTATCTATCATATTTTTACCGTTCACATCCACGTAAGGACCAGTAATTTCTTTCGACCTCGCTACACGAATATTGTAACTATCATGCAAACTATCATAAGAAGTAAACAAATAATAATAATCAAATGTCGAATTGTAGATAATAAAAGCGCCTTCTATCGCACCTTCTACTTCTTTTGGTCTTATTGCAAGCAATGTTCCATAACCATCATCAGCAACCGGCATCCCTGTTTCCATATTAAGTCTGACAAGGTAAATGCCTCCAAAGAAGGATCCATAACAAAGCCAGTACTCACCATATTTATCTATTACTACATTTGCATCTATCGCATTATGGGTTGCAATTTCTGGATTTGTTTTAAGTACAATCCCTTGATCACACCACGGTCCTTCTAAATGGTCAGCAGTAGCTAATCCAATACAAGAAACCGTACTCCCAAAAGTGGAAGCGGAATAATACATATAATAGCGACCTTTATAGTTAATAACTTCCGGGGCCCATAAGCCTAATGCCTTGGACCACTCTTTAGCCTCTTTAGGAACAGCCTTTAACGCAGTTCCAACATAATCCCAGTGGATTAAATCCTTTGATTTTCTAATTTGCGCCCCCTCAGTTGGCGCATTATCGATATGTGTATCGGTTGAAAACATATAGTAGAAATCATCTTCTTTGATAATCGTAGGGTCATGGGTTCCCAAGGTTCCCCATCCGTATGATTCTATTAATTCTAAGCCCTGTTTTGTTTCTTCTTTCATTTTCATAGCTTGGTCCTCCTGTTTACCCTTTCACACCTGATAAGGCAACTGATTCAATAATCTGTTTTTGAAATATCAAGAATACGATTAATACTGGAAGTAAAGAGACAACAGAACCTGCCATAATCAATGGATAATCCGTTTGAATAGCATAAGTTGCTTTTAAGTTTGCAATTACTACTTGTAATGTTTGTTTCTCTGGACTATTTAGATAGATTAATGGTGCTAAGTAGTCATTCCACACACCCATGAACCAAAGAATAAATTGTGCCGCTACCGCCGGACGAATAACAGGAAAAATCAATTTAAAGAAAATTTGAAGGTAACCCGCTCCATCCACCTTTGCTGCTTCAATTAACGAATAAGGCACATTGGTTAGATATTGACGAAGGAAGAAAATCATCGTAATATTTCCAAATAAACCTGGCACAATTAATGGTAATAGTGTATCTACCCAACCCATTTTAGAAAACATTACGAATTGGGGAATCATAATGATTGGATAAGGAATCATAATAGAAGCTAATAAAATTAAAAATAATGTATTTTTAAAAGGCATTCTTAGTTTCGCAAAAGCAAAAGCAGCCATACTAGATGTTATGGTACCAATAATAGTTACGGTTAAAGAGACAATTATAGTATTTTTAAGTCCGTATCCCAAAGTATCAAGCTGAAATAATTTAATGTATGCATCAAACTGGAAGGGATCTGGTATCCATTGTGGCGGTAAGGCAAATACACCAGTCTTGTCTTTTAATGAAGTAGTAATCATCCATAATAATGGTCCAATCATAAACAGAGAACCAATGGTGAGAATGAAATAAATAAATATATCTGTTATTTTCCTTTGCTTTTTCATGCTATACACCCCCTTAATCCAAACTATAATCTGATTTTCTATTAAAATAGAATTGAATAACAGTTACGATAAAGATAAAGATAAATAAAATTAGTGACATCGCTGAACCATATCCCATTTGATAATATTTGAATGCTTTTTGCCATACATACCAAACAATAGACGCGGCACTATAAGATGGTCCGCCAGTCGGGGTCATAATGTTAATTTCAGTAAATATTTGGAATCCGCCAATTATATTTGTAATAACTAAGAAAAACGTTACCGGTTTAACCATTGGCCATGTGATACTTTTAAATTTTTGGAAAGAATTTGCACCATCTAGATCAGCTGCTTCATAATAGGTTTTCGAAACACTTTGAATTGCCGCTAAATAAAGCAGCATCGAATAACCTAACCCTTTCCATACTGCCATAAGGATAATTGCTGGTTTAACAGTTGCAGTATTTTCTAACCAGTTTGGACCCTTAATTCCAAATAAATCCAAAAATTGATTAATCAATCCAAAATCTCCATTATAAGCCCATGCCCACATTATAGAGATTGCTGCAAGAGAAGAGATAACAGGGATGTAGTAGATTGTTCTAAAAACAGTAGTCCCTTTCAGCCCCCTGCTCAAAGCCATTGCGAGCAGCAATGCCAATCCTAATCCAATAGGAATTCCTATCATATAAAAAACTGTATTATAGAGAGTTTGATAGAAATATTCATCTTGAAATAGTTTAATAAAGTTATCTAAGCCGACAAAGTTCATTCTATTCAATCCATTCCAATCCGTAAATGATGCATACACAGAATAAGCAAATGGATAAACAGAAAATAATAGAAATCCAATAATTGGAGCTGCCACAAACATCAGTGCAACTCTATGCTCTTGCTTATACAAGTTACTAGTCTTACTTTTAGGTTTTATTTTCGGATTTTTATTCTTTTCACTGTTTGTAGCTATAACACTGGACATATGCTCACCTCTTTAGCAATTAAAGGGTGTCTTAAAAGAAGAGAACCTCACAACAAGTTTTACTTAAAATTGGTGAGTTCTCCTCTTAGTAAAAAGACATCCTAGTATTTTAGTTTATTTAGACATTTTTGCTTGTTCATTGGCCTCATCTAAAAGCTTTTGCATTTTAGGCTGTATTTCTTTTACAAAATCGGCTGCAGTCTGTTTCCCTTGCATTACGGGAGTAATATTCGACCAGAATTCATCTAACCATTGGGAGTTATAGGTAGCGAAAGTTGGGTATGGAACACCATAATCTCGAACAATATCTAAAAATTCTTTCTTATTATTTGGAACCGTTTCTGTATCGCTAGCCCATTCTTCAGCCATATCAATTAAATTCGGAATTTGCACTTTAGCATCTAATAATGTTTGTTGGGCATTTTCATCAGCAGACAAGTAAATGGCCAATTCAGTCGCTAAATCGGGATATTTTGTAGTCTCTGAAACTACTAATCCCAGGGAACCAACATATGCAACAGATTTACCTGTTGTACCAGATGGCCACGGCATGAGATCGTATTCAAAATCTAGTTTGGCATATGTACTCATATCCCATGGACCAACTGGGAAAAATGCTAATTCGCCATTCATCCATCTTTGGTATGTGTCCAATGTTTCAGCTTGTGAAGCATTTGGTGTTGTATTATATTTATTAGTTAAATCGGCAAGGAACTGCAAAGAACTTGCAAACTCTGGTGTGTCAACTGTTACAGTATCTCCAGCATCATTTAAAAAGGATGCACCATTACTATAAGCAAATGATTGCAGAGTCCACGTGGCATTAAAACCGCTTGCCCATTGATCAACTTCGCCATCACCATTTGTATCTTTTGTTAATTCTTGACTAATTTTTAAGAATTCCTCCCAAGTATAGGCTTTGTCTTTATCTGGCAACGGAATTCCGGCTTCTTCAAACATGTCTTTATTATAACCTAGCGCAAATGGACCGATATCTTTTGGTAATCCATAAAGGGCACCCTTACCAGGAGTTTTCCCATCATAGCGATAGATGTCTACACCAAATTTCCAAATACTATCTAAATCAAAATCTGCATTCTCAACTTCTTCTGTAATATCTTTAATGATGCCATTATCAACATAATTTGCGATACTTCCAGAATCAAGATAAAAAACATCGGGTACATTCCCACCGGAAACAGCAGCAGATAATTTAGTAGCATATTGATCTGCATCTGTATTAATGATTTTTACCTTCACGTCCTCATGCGAATCTTCAAACTTTTTAATCGCTGCTGTATAAGCCGTTTTCTCATCTGGCCCTCCTCTAAACATAAACGTGATTTCTTTCTTCCCATCCGCATTACCGTTACTGCTACTTGAACATGCACCTAAAAGCAACATACTGAAAATCACAAAACTTGAAAGTAATATTTTTACTTTTTTCATTTTATATTCTCCCCTATTTTTAATTTCTTTTATAAAACAAAAAGGATAATACTAATCTGCATTTCTATCACTTTAAGCGTAGACTTACTTTGTTCTCTTTATGTAGCATTTAATTTAGAATTACTTTCATTTTCACCAACGTATCAACAGTTTATTTGTTTTTGCATTCCTCCTCATCTCCCTTTTTATATGACACTATGATACAACTTAATAGCAAAAGGCGATTTTTACAAAGTTTGTTGTTATTACAGATAGCCTCTCGTTGTGTGGAATTCCCCCAAAATAGAGAACAACATTTTTATAAAACACCCTTTAAAAATATATCTTATAAGTTATTTATACAATTATCTGTAAGCGTTGTCAATAACTTTTATATAAACTTAGATATATTTTTCAGACATTAAATTAACATATTTATTAATCTAATTCATCACATAGTTAACCACCTTAACAAAGTTAATATTTGCATTAACCTTACACTTTTCATTACATAATTATTAACAAGTATATTTAAAAATTTGAAGAAGTGATTTTTTCTTGCAAATTGGATTTTTGAGAAACAGTGTGCTCTTTAATAAGTAAAAAAGACAGACCTGCTACTTCGCAGAATCTGCCTTTTTAGGACATTTCTAAATGGATAACTAACGTTGTAAATAAATAATTTCCTCAGCCAGTTTAATCATTCGCTCTTTGACCTCTTTGTCGATAATTTCATTCTCCTCATCAAAATAGTCATTATGCACAAACACATTTTGCACGGTAATCAATGCTTTAAAATAGGTAAGAATCGGCTTTAATTGATGTTCCATTACAAGAAAATGTTTATCCGTACCACCTGTGATAACCATTCCCGCTACTTTCGTTTTAAATGCATCGACTGGTAGATGATCAAAGAGATTTTTTAATACCCCTGAAATAGAGGCTTGATATACTGGCGTTCCAATCACAAGAGCATCTGCACTCAAAATAGTATTGACCACTTTAATGGTATCATCATTATAATAACTTAATGGCGCTCCATTAACAAATTCGATCTCATACTCTCTTAAATCAACTAATTCTACTTGAATCGTTGGGTCAAGTGCCTTGGCAGCAACTAATACTTCATTTACTGCTTTAGCTGTTTTGGAACCAACTAATGATCCAGAAATCCCTACAAGCTTCATAGTATCCTCCAAGCTTAAAGATAAGCATGAACCACTTAATCTTTGTCTATCATATTAATTATTATTCGCAAATTTATCCGCAACTACACTCCAATTAATAATAGAGAAGAAATTGGAAATGTATTCAGGTCTTCTGTTTTGGTAATTTAAATAGTAAGCATGCTCCCATACATCCAATCCTAAAATAGCGCGTTCGCCATTCATAATTGGATTATCTTGGTTTGGTGTGCTTGTTACTTTTAAGCTGCCTACTTCGTCCACAACCAGCCAAGCCCAGCCAGACCCAAATCGAGTAGTAGCAGCAGCAGTAAATTGCTGCTTAAATTCATCGAAGCTTCCAAAAGCTTTATTAATTGCTTCTGCTAATTCACCAGAAGGTGTATTCACACCTGAAGCTGGTGCAATTACTTCCCAGAATAAGGAGTGGTTTAAGTGCCCGCCACCATTGTTTCTTACAGCAGTTCTGATTTGTTCTGGTACCTCATTCAGATTGCTTAATAACTCTTCTAAGGATTTTGCTTGTAATGCATCCTGACCTTCAAGAGCAGCATTTAAATTATTAACGTATGTCTGATGATGTTTTCCATAATGAATTTCCATCGTTTTCTGGTCAATATGTGGTTCTAAAGCATTAAATTCGTATGATAAAGCTGGTAATGAATATGTAGTCATTGGTATTTCCTCCATTTTTTGTTTTTTATACTTTTTGGTTTAAAAAGTATATTTAAACAATAAACCATCCATAATAAAAAAGCAATTACTTTATTCTAAATTGGTGGATGTTTTTTTTATTAACTAAGCTAATCTTATGCACTGACTCTTGTACAAGTAACTACTTTCAACATTTTATACTTTCTGGTATAATTAATTTCTATACCTTAAAATTATTTAGATTTTTTTCTCCAATGAAATAGAATGGAGGTTTAAAATGGTCCCAACACAAAAAACGACAAAAGATAAAATTCTGCATCTTCTTAAGAAAGAGGGCTCCTTAACGGTAAACGATTTTACCGATCGTCTAAAAATAACACATATGGCTGTGCGAAAGCACTTAACAATATTAGAAAAAGATAATTTAATCCAATCCGAATTTATCAAACAGCCAATGGGCCGACCTATTCAAAGCTTTACATTGGCGGAAAAAGCAGAACATTTTTTCCCAAAAAGTTATGAAGGAATCAGCATCGATTTATTACACGACATTAAAGAACTTTATGGAAAAGATTCAGTTCAGCAATTATTCAATAAACGGGAAGAACGTCTAACAAAAGAGTATATTTCACGTATGGATGACAAAGATCCTGCTGAAAAAATGCAAGAAATGATTACTATCCAAAATGAAAAAGGATATATGGCCGATTTAACAAAAGTGGACGACCATACTTTTGAAATAACGGAATATAATTGTCCTATCCTCGAGGTAGCGAAGGAGTTTAAAATAGCCTGTAGATGTGAGACAGAAATGCTCAAAAAAGTTCTCCATGCAAAGGATGTTACGAGAACATACTGCCGAACAGAAGGAGACAATCACTGTAAGTTTGTCGTAAAGTTTGTTTCCCAGCATGATTCCTCGTTCGTAGTATTGTAAGGCTTTTTCTTAGAAAAAACTTAAACTAATAGGAAAAGGGAAGTCATCAAGAAATTAATTCTTAAGACTTCCCTTTTCTAGTATTTCTTCTATTAAGCAAATACAGCTAATTCTGCTTCAATTTGTTTCATTATTAATTCAAGACATTCCTCAGTAGTTTTTGCAAAAATTCTTTTTCCGTTTACAATTGCATAAGGACGTTTTGCACACATTCCACAAAAGGAAAGACAGCTGCTTTCAATCACAGCTACTTCTGGATATTTAGATTCTAGTATTTCTTCTAAATTTATTGAAGTGATCAAACTTCCATCACAAATTTCTACAACTACAATCCCCATTTGCTCGTTCCTCCCTTTTATTTTACAAACAATATATATAAACGATTATTTTTATGGACCAAAGATATAAGGAAAAAACTAAATCACACTTTATAAAAGTTTTTTATACCATACAGTATAAAAAACAAGTATATACATTTAATCATTTTCTATATAAAAATGCAAGTAAAGAAGCTCTCCATAATTCTGATAGACTAAGAATAAAAATACTCCTTTACAGCTGTTATATTATGTATTAACAAGTTTTTTCATCAGCTGCCAAGGAGTATGTCACTACCAGTATGAATTTACAGGTGAATTTTTTCTATTTATCCCCTAAAAAATTTCTTGAACTTTTCCAACTCTTCCTTACTATACGTTTTTGTTTTATCAAAATAAGGATTATCTTCAAGCACATTTTTAGGATCTACATTTGTCTTAATCGATACACTTGTCTTATTTGAATCAGCTTCCATCATATTATCATTTATTTGGCCAAAATCAGACATATTCGCTCCCTTTTGTTCGTTCATCCAAATCACTCCTTTTTTTATAAGTTTTACAGAAAGCAGAAAATTATTCTCTTCCATTAACATCTATATTTTAGCGAACAAAAAAACATCTCGCTAAAAAGAAATAATATTCTGAAAAAAAGTTCATTACTTCACAATATTTGATTTTGAAATCGTTTTCATTTATAATGTAAATTAGGTTGGATAACATTAGTGGTTATCACTGTACACAGCGTAGGTGGAGCTGGTACTTCAATAGAGCTTTATTAGTTCTAAATGAGAAGCAGAAAAGTATCCGATTCAATAAGAATCGGATACTTTTCATTAACCTACAAAATAAACATTAGCTAAAGGAAAAGTCCCCCGTTTATGGATTATGTCTTGATTTATTATATGGTGTTAGTTTTCCATTTCTGCTCATGTCTAAGCAGCCATTCCTTCCGCCATAAACCACCGGCATAACCAGTCAGCGTTCCATTCGCTCCTATAATTCGATGACATGGAATGACAATGCATAGTTTATTTCTTCCATTCGCACTTCCCACTGCACGAACTGCTTTTTTGTTACCGATGCTGCTTGCAATATCCTTATATGATCCCGTTGCCGCATAGGGAATATGAGTTAAAGCATTCCATACCTGTCTTTGAAATGGAGTTCCACCCATTTCAATTGGAAAAGAAAAATTATGACTTTTCCCACTGAAGTAAGCATCTAGCTCCTTATAGCATGTAATTAAAACCTGAGGTGTCTGATCATCTATCTGGTTCTCTGGTGACTCTTTCTCTGAAAATAAGATAGAATAGATCGCCTTTTCTGTTCCAATTATCTCTATTACTCCAATTGGAGATTGATAATCTAGTGCAAACATCCTATCCCCCCGAAAAACTATTTTCTATTATTTTAACAGAACAGTATCATTTTGCTTCATAAAAAACATTTTTATTTTTTCAAAAATCATATTTACAAATGAGGAAAATAGTGTTAGTCTTTTAAAGAATTTACGCAATCCCTATTTAACCTATAGGAATTACAATAAAAGGAGGACATAGCATTGAACCTTTTTGCTATTTTAAACATTATTATATTACTTATTTTGCTTAGTGTTCTATTCTATATGCAAAAGAAACATATATCCTTCTCTAAACGCGTGTTTACCGCTTTAGGACTGGGTGTATTATTTGGAGCAATTTTACAATTATTTTTTGAGCCGACTTCAGAAGTAATCACGGTTACGAATGATTGGTTCGGTTTAGTTGGAAACGGATATGTAAAACTACTACAAATGATTGTTATGCCACTAGTCTTTATTTCTATTGTGGCTGCCTTCACAAAGTTAGAAAAATCAGCTAACCTTGGGAAAATTAGTGGTCTCGTAATCGGAACATTATTACTAACAACAGCTATAGCTGCAGGAATCGGAATCGCCTCTGCTGCAGGTTTTGACTTAAAAGCAATTGATGTAAATGCTGGAGATGCTGAAGTACTTCGCGGACAGCAACTAGAAGAATCTTTAGGGGAAGTCCAAAGCACAACTGTACCACAGAAAATTCTTAGCTTTTTACCAGCTAATCCATTTCAAGATTTAACTGGTGCTAGACCAACTTCTACTATTGCGGTAGTAATTTTTGCGGCATTCGTTGGAGTTGCATTCCTAGGGATTAGAAGAAAAAATCCAGAGCAAGCAGCTTTCTTCCAAAAAATTGTTGAATCATTACATACAATAGTGATGCGAATTGTAACATTAGTACTGCGATTAACTCCATATGGTATACTTGCGCTTATGGCAAAAACAGTTGCAGGAAGTAACCTTGATGCAATTGTGAAGCTAGGAAAATTTGTTATTGCGTCCTATGTTGCCTTAATTGCAATGTTTATTATTCATTTAATTATTCTTGCGATTATGGGACTCAGCCCAAAACAATATTTAAAAAAAGTTTGGCCTGTTCTTACTTTTGCATTCACATCACGTACAAGTGCAGGAACAATGCCATTAAATATTGAAGCACAGAAGAATAAATTAGGTGTACCTGAATCCATTGCTAACTTCTCTGCATCCTTCGGGGTTTCAATTGGCCAAAATGGTTGTGCTGGTATCTATCCTGCAATGCTTGCAGTCATGATTGCACCAACACAAGGAATTAATCCTTTATCCCCATCTTTCATTGCGACATTAATTATTGTCGTTATGATCAGTTCATTTGGAGTTGCTGGAGTGGGTGGAGGAGCAACATTCGCAACATTGATCGTTCTCTCTACTTTAAACTTACCAGTAGCATTGGCTGGGGTATTAATTTCTGTTGAACCATTAATTGATATGGGGCGCACTGCTCTAAACGTAAGTGGATCAATGGTGTCAGGTGTTGTAACAAGTAAAACACTTGGTGAATTAGATACAAAACAGTATCAGTCGAATGAAATAGATACTAGTGAGAATATGGCATAATAAAAAGGCAAAGCTCCTTCTAAGGTGCTTTGCTTTTTTATTTATTTCAACTCTAATTCATTAATAAGATCAAAATATTCAATCATCATCACTTCTATTTTATGTTCTTCATTTAAATTAGCTTGCCCAGTAATTGTTCCAACATTTGCTGTACTACTGCCTTTTTTCTTATATTCTATTTTTGCCGTAAAATTGTATATAATCTCATCAGAACTGGTCTTTTCATAATTAATATCCAATACTCTTAAAGTGTAATGATTTTTCGCAGGTTCATTCCATATTACGGACCCATATCTTGAAACGTATTCAACATACGCTCTATCACTTGCAAAATACTCTTTAAATAAATCCTCTTCATATTCGCTTAAGCCCTTTATTTCTCCCTCTTCTTCCGAACTCGTATCATTCATTATTTTTAACCAATTCTCATCAGGTCCTGTAAAGTTATTTGTTATAACAGCTTCAATTGTTTTTATATCTGCTGCTTCTTTCATTGAAATACCGTCACTTGGATTTTGTGCTGAATCTGAAGATATTAAACTTAAGCCAAGCGGAATTAATATAATGATAAACGCAGCTACAGCTATAACCGGAAAAAGTTTCGAAAAAATTCGTCTTTTCTTTCTTGTTACAGAAATCTGTGTCCATAATTCTTCTTTTAATCCTTTAGGTATATTAATGGAGTTATATTCCTTCTTTATCTGCTCCTTTAATCTTTCATTTTCTTGATTATTCTTCAAGCTTACTTTCACCTCCAGAGTGATACTGTCGATATATTTTCTGTTTCGCTCGGTATATCCTTGATTTAACTGTTCCTAATTTAAGGGAAAGTAGATTAGCAATTTCTTTTTCTGATAAACCATCCAAATATTTTAATATTAATATTTGTTTGTATTTTGGTCGTAAATCAGCTAAATAATATTCTATTTCATCTCTCTCATCATTAAATTCATTCGTAGTTGAAATATAGTTTTCTTCTTCAAACATATGTGTTGATTGTCTATTGTTTTTATTATATATATCAATAGCAGTTCTTGTAGCAATAGTAGTTATCCAAGCACTTAACTTTGAATGATCATTTATTTTCCCTAAATTTTTAAATACTTTTATAAAGGTATCATGTGTTGCATCTTTCGCTAGTTCCTCATTTTTCAGGATGTAAAAAGTTGCTTTATATACCTTTTCAAAAAAGTATTCATATATTTCCTTCTCATTCATTTTCGTAATATTAACCACCTCCCTTTATACTTTAAGACCAGTTTATCAACCAAAAAGTTCCCCTTTTCTTATAAAAAATGTAAGTTAATTTAAATAAATTCCAATAAAAAAATCCTGCTCTCACAGGATTTTTAATAAATACTAGCTTTATCTTATTTAATCAACGCAAATACTTCTGCGCGTTTATCACTGTCAGTCTGAAAAACACCTCGTACAGCTGATGTAACTGTTTTAGCACCAGGCTTTTTCACTCCACGCATGGTCATACACATATGCTCTGCCTCTACCACGACCATTACTCCATGGGGCTCAAGTGTTTCCATCATAGTATCTGCCACAGTGGACGTTATTCGTTCCTGAAGCTGAGGACGTTTTGAAACAGCTTCTATTGCTCGAGCAAGCTTACTTAACCCAGCCACTCTTCCGCCTTTCGGGATATAAGCAACATGCGCCTTCCCGTAAAAAGGGACTAAGTGATGCTCGCACATGGAGTAAAAAGGAATATCCTTTACTAATACCAATTCTTCATGGTCTTCATGAAAAATCGTTTCAAAATACTCTTTTGGATCGATGGTAAGACCAGAAAAAACCTCTTCATACATTTTCGCTACCCGTTTTGGAGTATCCAATAATCCTTCTCTATTTGGATCTTCTCCAACTGCTTCTAATAGTAAGCGAATAGCCTCCTCTATTTGAGGAGTATTAATTTTACTCATTCTAAAATCCTCCTAAAATCCTTCCCGACTATCTACACTCCACGCTTATTTCCCCAAATATACGTATGTAGCTGTGGAAGTACCTTCACATTTTTGAATTGATGATCAAGCATGGTTTTATCAATCAACCACTCATACTTCGCCAATAAATGTTCGACTAATTTAGTATCATCAGTCGTTTTATTATCTTCATTCCCAACTTGTAAGAAAAAAGGAATATCAGGATAACGCAAATGCACTTTTTTGGCATAGTTGTAATCTTCATCAGAAAATACAACAACTTTTAAGCTAATATGAGTACTTCGATTAGCATTTCTTAATCTTTGCACAATCGAATCCAACATGTCAAAATCCGTATTCATTTTAGAACTTGGCGGCTTAGGAGAAATAGTAAGTTCATCAATATCTATAAACCAATCTTGCCATTTGCTCCCTTGTGTCTCAAGCCCAATCTTTATTTCCTTTTCCTTTAATAAATTTACCAGAAAGGAAAGATTTTTCAAGAGGGCCGGATTTCCTCCTGAAAGGGTGACAAAAGAAAATCCGTCTCCACCTAGTCGAACTAGTTCCTCCCATATTTCCTCTGCTTGCATTTGCTTAATCAGCTCTTTTCCGCTGCCATCCCAAGTAAAGGCAGAATCACACCAAGCGCAGGAATAATCACAGCCAGCTGTTCTGACAAACATCGTTTTTTGGCCAATGACCATTCCTTCTCCTTGTATCGTTGGTCCAAAAATCTCCATGACAGGTACTTTACTCACTCTCCATCCACTCCCTTCTCATTTCTGCATAACTAGTAGGAGTTTCATAGAGACGAACAAATTCTACTCTCGCCCCATTATCTGCTTGCTTTATCTCATCTTTATTCAAAGCCTCTTCCATTTTTTCAAAGATCCAATATACTATATTCTCTGCTGTTGTATTCATTGGTGGAAGAGTTTCATTCAAGTAGCGATGATCTAAGTAAATTTCAATCTCGGTTTTCCATATTTTTTTAATGTCACCAAAGTCTATCATTAATCCTCGGTTATCTAAATATCCACTAATTCCGAAAACTACCTTGTATGTATGTCCATGAAGATTCATACATTTTCCTTCATAAGCATGCAGGTGATGTGCTGCATCAAAGGTAAACTCTTTACTAACCATAACACGTTTGCAATGATATTTTAATTGCTTAGAGGAAATATCTTCCCCAAATTTTTGCAGTCTATCTACTATTCGAAAGTCATGCATTCTCTTATAACCCCTTTCGAACAGCGAGATAATCATTTAATCCCTTTTTACGCAGCTTACAAGCAGGACATTCTCCACAGCCATCTGCCACAATTCCGTTGTAGCATGTTAATGTTTTTTCACGAACAAAGTCAAAGGCACCTAACTCATCCGCAAGGCCCCATGTTTCTTCCTTATTTAACCACATAAGTGGAGTATGAATGACAAATTGGTTATCCATGGAAAGATTTAACGTTACATTCAATGATTTAACAAAGATATCGCGACAGTCTGGATAGCCGCTAAAATCTGTCTCACACACACCTGTTACAATATGTTTTGCTTGTATTTGACTTGCTAATACACCAGCAAACGACATAAACAATAAATTTCGTCCTGGAACAAATGTGGAAGGCAGCTCTCCTTCCTTGCCATCTTCGACTGCAATATCGTCTCTTGTTAAGGCATTTGGCGCCAGCTGATTTAGCAGAGACATATCAAGAATATGGTGTTTAATGCCAAGCTCTTCGGTGATTTTCTGTGCACATTCAATCTCTGTAATATGTCTTTGATTATAGTCAAACGTTACAGCTACTACTTCTTTGAAATTTTTTATAGCCCAAAATAAACAAGTAGTGCTATCTTGACCCCCACTAAATACAACAACCGCTTTTTCGTTTTTCATTTCGCAAATCTCCTTCATATCGAAAAAACAGCACTACTAAGAAAGTAGTACTGTTTTTCTTAGTTTTTTAAAGAGGGTAGCTAGAACCTCCACCGTCGAAACGGATTTTATTATGCTATTATGCAGCTCGATTTATTATAACGCATATTCCTCTATTATTCTATGACAATATTGATTAAAATCTAGACAAAGTATATTAAAATTATCTTTTCATAGTAAATAGTTTGGTAACAATAAACCCAATAATGATCATAATTGTTGCTAGAAAACCACCTTCTAACCCAAAAGAACCACCTGTTAGCCAATCATTTCCCACAGAAACATCTATTCCGTATAGCCCGTAGGGAGTGGTACCACTAACTGGAAAACCAAACACATTTCCTTGGAAATAATTCCACGTTATATGATAACCAATTGGCATCCATAGGCTTTTCGTCTTATCATACATATAAGCAAATAAAAGTCCTACAAGAAAAATATTGATAATTCCAAGAGCCGCTACATTTGGATTTAATAAATGAGCTATCCCAAAAATTAATGATGAAACGATATATACTACCAATTTTGAATTTCCATTATCGGTAAGTGTAGACATAATATAACCTCTGAAGGTCAATTCTTCAGAAAAACCGACTAAAATAAAAAACAGTAGATACAAAATGGTATAGGTTGAAAAATCCGGTGAACCAAGTGAATTAGCCATCTCTATATTTTGGGTGAATAATAGAATAAAAAAGATAATGACGATAGACAATGCGCCAAGTCCTAACCCAATAATAAAATCTGGAGAAAGCCTTTTAAATCCCATTTCTGAAATTCTCTTCTTATTAACAAACTTCCATAAAAGACATAATACTGCAATACCGCCAATTAATCCTAACCCCTGTGCCAAAAGCGAGAGCGGTGAACCGTCTAATACTTGATCAATCATCTCATCAGAAAGATTAGGGTGAATTTGTGATTCAATTATGATAGCAATAATCATACCTGGCGCTGATAGCAGCAATTGTGCTATCGTAGTAGCCAATAAGGCCAACAAAATAATCCATCCAGATCTTACCTTGCCCAACTTATTTTTGAACATATTCCCCTCCACTTTTTACCATACTTAATTTAAAAATTCTCCTTCTCATTATATCTATTTCTTTTTGGAAAATATATGCTTTTATTCGTTAGGATAAATAGAAAATGAATCTCTAAAAAAATCAGACCATTTTTTATGATTCTTACTATATCTTCATTTAATCGAAATGATTAGTTCGTTAAAATTTTGGGTATTGAATAATTACTCGATAATATACTATAAAGATTGGGACGATTTTTATGATTCAATTTAAAAATGATATGGAGTTTAGAAAGTTTTTAGAAGAAGAATTAGTTTCTACCTCTCAGGTTACCGAGTTATTAGGGTGTACACGGCAATATATCCATGACTGTGTAAAAAAGGGGATTCTAGAACCGCTTAATGTTGGCAATAAAGAAAGAATCTATTTAAAATCTGATATCATGGCACATATAAACAGAAAGAGAAAATGAGGCAATCATTTTCTCTTTCTTTATTCTGAGTGTCCAATTGTTTTAATCAGCTAGCTTTACGTTAGTTCTCCTACTACCTTTACTCTTAGTCTTGTCGCATTTCCTGGATGATATGCTAACGGAATTTCTTCTATTTCTACAAGTTCAATTGTTTCCACTTTTGCACCAGCTAATATTGCTTGCTGTTTCGCTCTTTCTTCCGCATCTTTTCGCGCCTCATCACGAGGAGTTTGTGAATAGATATATATTTGCTCATATTGTCCGCTGATTTGCGAAATAGATGCGCCTATTGCATTGGCAACCGCACCATTCTCATTATGAATGATCTCTTTTACCCCTTTTAACTGTCTTGGGATAATGATGCTGCCGCCTCCTACTAAAACAACCGTGGCATCATTATTACTTGTTTTCATTTTATCAATTGCTTCTTCCGTCATTGCTGCTATTTTCGCGTATGCTTGTTGAGCGAATTCTTCATCAATATGTTTCACTAATTCTGGATTTCCTATCTCTGCAACTCCTAAGCGTACTGCAATGTCCGTTGTTGTGAGTGTTCCCCCCCCGAAGACAAGTGCTTCTTCAGTAATTCGGTAACCTACGCTGTCTGGTCCAATCGTTACTTCATTATTCACGTTTCGGACAATACTTCCCCCGCCTAATCCAATGGATACAATATCCGGCATACGGAAATTTGTTCGGACTCCGCCCACATCTACTGCAAGCGCAGACTCACGCGGAAATCCGGCTGTTAAGACACCAATATCCGATGTCGTTCCACCTACATCTAATACCATCGCATCTTTAATCCCAGCTAAGTAAGATGCCCCACGAATACTATTAGTTGGTCCACATGCAATCGTTAAAATGGGGAATTTTCGAGCATACTCTATCGACATCAATGTTCCATCATTTTGGCAGAGAAATACTTGCGCATCTGTTATTCCTTCTTCTCTTAATGCATTTTCAAAGCCATTGCTTGTTGCTGCAATAACCTTAAATAAAGCACTATTTAATATAGTTGCATTTTCCCTTTCAATTAATCCAACAGAACCAATTAAGGAAGAACAAGATACTGGGGTTTCTTCTCCCATCACTTCTGCCACTAAATCGGCTACTCGAAGTTCTTGATCGTTTTTCAAGGAAGAAAAAACACCAACAACTGCTATCGCTTCTACTTTTCCTTTCCATTCCTTTAAAATGGAGCGTATTTCTTCCTCTGAAAAGCTAGACAGTACTTGTCCATCATACTCATACCCGCCTCCGGCTAAATGATACTCTCCCGTTAAGGCAGAGACCATTTCCTTTGGCCAAGCAGTATAAGGAAGGACAGAGGCCGTTGCTGGATACCCCAGTCGAATCACACCTACTTTAGCCAGTTTTTTTCTTTCCACAATAGCATTTGTACACTGAGTAGTTCCTAACATCGCATGGGTTACTTTTTTTCTATCAATCCCTGCTTCTTCTAATACTCTTTTTAAGGAAGAGACAATCCCTGACTCGATATCTTCACTTGTAGGCATTTTTACTTGATGGATTAAATTTAAACCTTCATCAAGTATAATAGCATCTGTATTTGTTCCCCCAACATCAATTCCTACTTTATACATCTATCACACTTCCTTTCTCACAAGATCCTCTAATGGTGTATAGGAAATATCGTAACCAAAATACTTTGGTCCTACTGTTTCAATCCCTTTCTCTGTTCTCCACTGGGGATCAGAAGGCAATGCCAGCAGCCTCACTCTTTTTCCATATTTCAGCGCTTCTGTCGTAACTGGATTTAATGTTTCTAAATCTACTAAACAAATGAGGTCAGGAGTCACAGCTAATGGTTTTCCATTTTTTTGGGCTACTAAATTTTCATTTTGGAAAAATACTTGTACTTCTTCTCCGGTAAATTGCTCCAATCCATCTAATGTTACACAGCCCCTATTAAACCCTCCCATTGTGTTTCGTTCAACATCTATAATTTTCCCATCAAACAAATGATATCCACTAGTAGTATCTAAGAGTTCGTGTAGTTTGGTTAATTCATCCTTTGTATTGGAGCGGATAATTTGTCCAATTTTTTCAGATAAGGTAATAATATTTTTCACACTATATTTTTTCAACTGCTCCCCTGTACATGGATATATACTAACTAATGAACTTGCACCCATTTCAACGGTAGCTACTCTAGCAATCCGTTCTGTCCATTTATTATCAATTGTCTCCATAATACCAATATTTCCTTTTTCATCTGTTATAGCCATCGGTGTAGAAGAAACGCCATTTAGATGGAAGGTTACCATTTGTAGTTCTGGAAATGCCCGTCCCATTCCATCACAATCAATGAGCGGCAATCCTAACTGGGCAGCAACTACAATAGGAATCATGGAATTGACTCCCCCTGCTTCCATGGGAAATGTTCCCTTTACTTCTTTATTTAAATATTGACCTAGTTTTTTAAATACACGTACGAATTCATCACCTTTTGGAAATTTCTCTATCAACACAGATGGAGCCCCCATCATTGCCGCTGGGATAAAAAAATCATCATTTTCTACTTCTTCGGGTGACAAAAGTTGAACGGGACCATTTTCTTTTATCGCTGAAAGAGCCATCATTTTTCCTATGTAAGGATCCCCTCCACCCCCTGTACCTAGAAATGCTGCTCCAACTGCTATATTTTCAATCGCTTCTTCATCTAAATATCGCATGTGATTCCCTCCAGTTGTGATTATTGATTAATAGATACTTGTTTTTGAACGATAATATTTCTGGCTACTAGATAACATACAAAGGAAATAACCATTCCAATCAATGGCTGATTTGGCAGCTGTGGTAAGCTTGGAAAAAAAGAGAAGATAACAGGAATGCCTGCAATCGCTGCCCCAACAAGCCAAGAGATTACTCCTAAGAAATTTATTCCTTCTTTACTAGCCCATTTTGATTTGTCCCCTTTTTGAATAACCCAATAAGAAGCAATCATTACCCCTGCGACAGGAGGAATCATGGCAGAAAGCACGGACATAATCGGAACAAAATAATCTAAAATTCCAACCACAGCAAGAAGTGTGCCTACACCACCTGCAATCGCAACTGCTATCCGTTCTTTTTCTTTTGAAATATTAAATACATTGATAATGGCAATTCCACCAGAAAAGGCATTTACTGCATTCGTAGTCCAGGTTGCTAAGATAAGAGCAATAATTCCCAAAACAGGTAGTCCTAGTTCTGTAAATACACTTGTAATATCAGCAGTTCCAGCAGTAAGGGTCAATATAGCCCCAACAGTGATCATTAAGACTCCAGAAGGCAATATCCCAATAAATGCAGCTTTGCCAACATCTTTACGTGATTTCGCATATTGAGAATAATCCCCTGCAATAACTGCACCTAACGCAAATGAACCAATCGTAATAGAAAGTCCAGATAAAAAGGACATGGATCCAGCCGGCATATAATTTTTTATTTGTGCAACACCGTCACCCATTAAAGAAACCGCAACTGCATAGACACAGACTGCAAGCAAAATGGGAACTGCAACGTAATTTAGAATATTCAGTATTTTAATCCCGTAAATGGCTGATAACAGCATAATGATGCCCCATATGAGGGAAGAAAGCGGTACTGGCAGGTTAATCCCATATACGCTTAAAAATTGGGAAAATGCTGCCCCACACACATTTGCTTGTATTCCGAACCAGCCCAGACATGCAACAGCTAATATAATCGAAATTATTTTCTTTGAGCCTTGTTCTCCAAAAACTTGCGAAGCGACACTAACGGTCGGCTTGTGTATATCACTGCTTTGTATTCCTTGAAAGATCATTAAAACAACAATAATTCCATACCCTATTAACCCGACAAGGACAGCTTCCCATAAAGGCATACCACTAACTAGTGTACCGCCTATTAATAAACTAGGTATACAAATCATCGAGCCCGTCCATAGAAAAGCTAGACTCTGCCATGATTGTGCCTCCTGATTTCCGTCTCTGTTATCACTCATTTTCACGCCTCCTTTATGTAATTAAAACTTATTATATCGATAACGAAACTATATGTATTTAGCTGAACCGAAAAATAAAAAGAGCATTCTTTGTTTAATTGAACAAAAATGCTCTTTTTTCTATTGCTCTTTTATTTGTGCTAACATTCGATAAACAGCGACAGCTTTGTATAACTGAAAAACTTCTGGTGATTTCGTAACAGGATATTTGAGAATTTCGGTTATCCTTTGAATTCGATATTTTATCGTATTTTTATGTAAGTAAAGAATATCAGCTGTTTCCTGAAAACGATTACTACCTTCTAATAAATATACCGTAAGTGTACTTAAGAGCTCTTCTGCTTGGTTGCCATGTTCTCTTATAGGCGAAATAGGCTGCAATATTTTCTCAATTGCCAATTCTCCGCTATTAATAATCTGAAAACACTCTAAAGAAAAATTCATTTCTTGCAGGGTAAATATTTTTTTATACGGATAAATAATTTTCGCTATCCGTAAATACTCATTACAGTTCGTATATGCTTGCTGAACCTCTGTTGTATTGTTCATATTTTGACAAATAGTTATCGTAAAGTTCTGTTCCTTTTCATCCAACAAAGCTAACAATCGATTTGCTGACTGAAAGGGATCTTCTTGAATAATAGAATCATCTACTAGGATAATAAGAAAACCATTATAAAAATCAACCAATGAAACATGATAATTCTGTCTGACGTATTCTTTCACTTTCTTCAGCAGTTGCTCTTCCTCCATATTGTTCGTTTCCACAATCCACATCATATGTATAGCTGTGACATCAATATTTAATATATTGGCCAGACGTCGCATCTTTACACTTTCATCGTTCATAATCGCCTTCATTAGCTCTGCTGTACTTATTTCATCGTAGTGTTTTCCCCATAAATTAATAAATACTTGCACGACTTCTGCTAGTTGAACAGCTGTATCAAGAACTAAAGGATCCTTTTCCTTCAAAATATATAAATTTAAAAAAGGGATTCCTTCTTGGGCAATTACTTTTTTTGATATATATAAAGGCTGGTCGCCATTTCTTTTCACCAAAACTTGGTCAACAGACAATTCTTTATATTGCTCAACTGTTTCAAAGATATTCATTGTACTTGTTCTTGGCCATGTGACTGCATGGATGACCTGGTTATTTTTATTGGCTAATACAAGAGAAGAACGAGTACGGTCAGCCAGTATTTTTAAGACAGTGTCCATATTTCTTTGAGGAAGTGGTACTCCAGATATTTGCTCAACCATCTCACTTACAAAGCTAGGGGAAGCCATCTCATTCTTTACAATCGCTTCAATGACTTCATATATAACTTCACTATAACGCAAAGACATTTGCTTTTCAGGCATAACAATTAATGTAAAACCGAGTGTATCTGCTAATTCGATAACTTTCTCATCAATTTTCGGGAGAAAAACACCGACATAATATAAGATTAAGCCAATTTCCCCTACTTTATGCAAATGCTCAATTGTTCTGCATTGTGCCTCAACATCATCTTTAATCATGATCAAGGCAGAAATAACAATTTCACTTCCATAAAACTCATCATTATTAAACAAATCTTCCTTCAGAGAAGCTACATCCGTATATTCTAAAACCGAAATAGAGGAAACTAGCTTTGTTAGTCCCTCTTTCCCTGCAACTACTTTTGCCTCACGCAGGGAAGGGAGCTTTAATAATTCTTCTAGCTTTATACTCATCCAAAAACCTCTTTCTTATTTGGCAAATCTAAATCCTTTATCCATAAGACTGGGCTGCAATCGCATAAAGACTGCCATTTCTCTCAGGAAACGCTTCGCTATTTTTAACCATTACCGGAGGACGATCATTTTCTTGAAAATCTAATTCTACGAGTGCTTTTATTATCTCTTTTTTCCCTTCTACTACGTCCATTCTTATCATCCCCCTATTGTTAGAGATGATTGTTTGTATAAGAAGCATAGCCTGTTCATCATTTTGAGCAACAACTGGACCTATTACGAGATTAGCAGGCTTTTTTACCGCAGCAGCGTAGCCGACAATCAAATTACTTTTCTTTATCACTATTACTTCTTTTGCCTGCTCAAGTCTATTCTTTAGAAGCAGGTCTCTCTCACAGCCAAATGCCTCTTTGTCCAATTTGAGCATTTCTTTAAAATCTTTTGACTGATATGGGCTTATCGTATAACCATTTAGCGATTGTCTGCACTGCTGCCCTTCTCCAAGTAGTTTTGTCACATGACTATAATCATTAAATCCCAATTTTTCATAGACTGGTCTTCCTTCTCGTGTGGCAATTAACATAAGGGCAGAATCTTTTGAAACCTGATTCATACATGTAACTAATAACTCCTTGGCTAAACCAATTCCTCTATAATCTGGATGAACAATAACCATACCGATAGATGCCAAATTGCTTCCATATGGAATAATTGCAGCACAGGATATCACAGTACGTTTATCATTAACATGCCCAAAGACCGTCCCCGAAGCAAGTAAGGTGCGGATTTCTTGCTTATCATAATCCCAGCCGACAATAGTCGCTAGAGAAAGCAGTTCTTCCATATGTATTTGATTTAAAAGCTGCATTGTTACGATTCTTTCCTTGTTCATCAGATTCTCCTTCCAAAACAAATCAACAGAATATTATAAATAATATTTCTATTATAATGGGAATCTACAAAAAGTGGGGATTTTTCTTTTATCATTTCGTTTAAAAGAGTTTCCATTCATAAAAAAATCAGAAATAGCTTTGCATCGTGCCGCCCATTTCTGATACTATCTATATATTATTTAGATTTTCATTTCCCGTCCTTTAAAATCAATAAAACCTAATTCACTCGTTCCGACGATTTTCCCTTCTAAAATATCTAATATCCCATTTGCCGACTCGTCTGGATAGCCTGTTGCATCTTCCCCACCCATATCCGTTTTGATCCAGCCAGGATGAATAGCATATACCGTAATATTCTTTTCATTTACATATCTTGATAATTGAACACTAAACATATTCAGTGCCGCTTTGGAAATACCGTACGGAAAATCTCCTCCATAGGCGTTTTGGATACTTCCTGCTTCGGAAGAAATATTAATAATAGCTTTATCCTCGCCTTCATATATAAGCGGAAGAAAATGCTTCACTACTCTCATTGGTCCTAATACATTGACGTCCATCGTAAATTGGACATGCTTGAAATCTAATTCTTCGATCTTTTTCCCTCGTTCTGTTAACACTCCTGCATTATTAATAATCCCATCAATGGCTCCAACATCCTTGGCAGCAAGTTCAGCCGCTTTGATAATTGATTTTTCCTGAGTGACATCAAGGTAATATGTATGTAAATGATCTGGATATTTTGCTTTCAAGAGATTAATAGGAGAAGTTTCTTGAACCGTTCGAACTCCGGCAAGCACAGTATGTCCCCTTTTCAAAGCAGTTTTAGCTAGATGAATTCCCAAGCCTCGATTTGCCCCGGTAATTAAAATTTTCACTTTTTATCCACTTCCATTCCAATTGAATGTAGTTTTATTGACATTTACCCTTTTTCTGGCTGTATCTCTGTATGAAGTGCTTTAAAAAAATGTTGAATATGTTTATAGCTTGAGCCGAAATCACCCAAAGTTCCTTCCTTTGAGCAATAAACATCCACAGCTGATTGCATTCCTGCTAATTTGTAAACAGTCACAATCATTAAGCTTGAGCCTTTGCTGAGTACGATTTCTCCTCTCTCCATATCTACTTTTTTCAGATCCCAATTTGTCAGTTTTCTTTCGACTACATTCTTAATCGTTTCCATTAAGCGATCGCGGCTTTTTTTATAATAACGAGTCTTCAATTCAGGAACCTTAGGCTGTTCCTTTGTTTCTTCAAAACTTTTAAAAATACCAACTAGTACACGTGATAAAGTCAATTGCTTTTCCTCCTTAAAAACATGAAATCCTCTTATTTTGTTAACCGTTTGTTAGTACTCATCTTCTACTAACAGCCGTTTTTCCCTACTTCTTTTTGGTTATATGATTCGAATGTAAGAGCTTTCTTTTTGTTTTTATTATAGCTTATATACGAAAATCAATCTAGGACAAACTATTTAGATAGCTAGTAAACTATAATCATTTCTATTAATATATTATCCTGCCAATTAGCTTATGCCTAAACGGAGCGTGACTAAATGAAGAAGATGAGGAAGTCTAGTCTCATGTAGCTATTTAGTGAAAACCTGCTTCTTCTACTTTGATTTTTAATAAGGAATTTTTCAAAAAATGAATAGACGGAGTTTAATGCCATCACTTTCTCTGCCTATTCTCTTTTTTAATATATCCTTCTTTCTCCGGCCTTTTCTATGCTAAAGCTGGCGGGACACGATGCTTTGTTGCTTGTTCGTAGCTATAGGCCATTTCAATCAGGCTCGGTTCACTATAAGCTATTCCAGTAAAGGTTAATCCCATCGGCTTTCCTTTCGGAGTATAACCAGCTGGTACAGTAATCGATGGATAGCCTGCTTTTGCCGGCAGCTCACAGCCTACATATTTCGCGAATACTAAACCATCTAATTCATATTTTTCTATCGCTGCATCTATTCCTTCCAAAGCGGATAATCGAATATCTGTATCCCGATGTTCCTTATAGGTAGGGTCTTTTAAATCTCCATTTAACGTTTCGCAGTATTCCAAAATAGTCTGGCCATATTTTACAACATCTAAATGATTTTTATTAAACTCAATTACTTCCTTTAATGAATGGACAGGAACTTCTTCTGCACATTTACGCAGGTAATTATCTATCCCATATTTAAACTCATGATAAAGAACAATGGAGTCAAATTTTTCACGGTGGATCGTCATATCTATTAAAATAGCACCTTGCTGTGTTAATTCTTCTAACCCTTTATTAAATAATGCAACTTCTTCTTCCTCTCTTGGTAAGAAGGAACGATCAACTCCAATTCTTTTTCCTTTCAGACCATCTGCTTTTAAAAATGCAGTATAATCCCTAGGCTGACCAATACTTGTTAATGTCACCTCGTCTCTTTCATCCACTCCTGCCATTATTCCAAGTAAGATAGCGGCATCTTGAACCGTTCTAGTCATCGGCCCTGCCGTATCCTGGCTATGCGCCAGCGGAATAATTCCGGTCCGGCTAATGAGACCTAACGTTGGTTTAATACCAACAAGGGAATTGTTGCTAGCAGGACTAAGAATCGAACCAGATGTTTCTGTCCCTATTCCTACCACAGCAAAATTGGCAGCAATGCTTGCTCCAGTGCCAGAGCTTGAACCACCAACATCCCATACTCCTGGCCCATACGGGTTCATTACCTGGCCGCCTAATGAGCTATAACCATTTGGCATATTTAATTCCGTAATGAAATTGGCAAATTCGGATAAATTAGCTTTGCCTATAATAATCGCTCCTGCTTCGCGCAGCTTTTTTACAATAAAGGCATCCTCACTGGCAAAATTATTTGCTAAAGCAATCGAGCCAGCCGTTGTGGCCATCGCATCCTTTGTATCAATATTATCCTTAATGATGACTGGAATACCGTAAAGGGGGCCAATTTGATCCACTTCTTGTCTTTTTTTATCTAGCTCAGCAGCAATTGCTAATGCATCTGGATTAATTTCTCTAATGGAGCATAATGTCGAATCAAATGTCTTGATTCGTTCTATATATTGTTTTGTTAGCTCCCATGAAGTAATCTGCCCCGAATCCAGAGCCTTTTGTACTTCAAAAATAGTTGTTTCTTCTATATGAAATAGATTTTGATTTTCTTTTTCCATTTGTCTGATGCCCCCTTCTTATTTTCTTAAGTATAGCCTGTTCAACTAGACGAGAGGAAGAATAATTTCTCATTTATCAAAATATTTCTATATGTTATGATTAAAAAAAGAGAGGTTTTTCTTTATGTATTCATTTCAACTTATTACCCAAGAGCAAGCAGAGGAAATTGCTTTTAACTGGCATTATGATGGAAAGTATGCGTTTTATAATATGGAAGCGGATGAAGAGGATTTAACAGAATTTCTTGATAGGGATAAAAGAGCTGACTCAGTTTATGCTGTTACAGAAAACAATCGACTCATTGGCTTTTTTAGTATCCATCAGGAAGAAAACGACACCATTGATATAGGCCTTGGTTTAAGGCCAGACCTAACAGGACAAGGGCTTGGCTATACCTTCTTAGCTACTGGAATCACTTATATAAAGGAACGCTTTTCTCCAGCTTTTATCACCTTGGCTGTTGCCGTCTTTAATGATCGAGCCATAAAATTATACAAAAAGGCAGGCTTTAAAGAGGAAGCTACATTCCTTCAGTATACTAATGGTGGAGAATATGAATTTGTAAAAATGATATATCCGTGCAAAAAAAAGTGTTGATTTCAATTAAATGAAACCAACACTTTTTTTACTGCTATTTAAAATCTATTTCCATGCCTGGATATACCAACTGAACGGGACCACTATAAATTTCTTTTGCTTCTTCCACCAGTTTTTCCTGTTCTCCATAATGGGGAAGATGGGTTAATAAAAGCTGCTTTACACCGGCAAGTTCCGCTAACTTTCCAGCTTCTTCACCAGTTAAATGTCCTCTTACCACGCCGAACTGTTCTTTATATATACTTGCTTCACTTATTAAGAGATCCGCATTTTTCGCAAAAACAACTAACTCATCCTTCCACTCTGTATCTGCAGTGTAAAGAATGGTTTTGCCATTTGCTTGGATCTTCATTGCCAAACAGTAGGCAGGATGAATCGTTTCACAAAAAGAAATAGTAAACGGTCCAATATTAGATATTTTTCCTACAGAAATTTCTCGCCCTTCTGTATAAATATCGTTGGTTAATTCCTCAAACTTGCTATCCTGTTTATGTCCATAAATTGGGAAAGTTGCTGCGCGATTTCCAAGTATAGATTCCACTAACATAGCATATTGCAGCACGCCTACATCTGCGATATGATCATGATGATAATGGGAAAGAATGCACGCATCTAAATCTTTTAAATCCACATAGGATTGCATCTTTGCTAGCACGCCGCTCCCACAATCGACCAATAAATGAAATCCAGCGGACTCCATTAAGAAGGAAGAAGTCGGACTTTCTTTCCCAGGATAACCTCCATATTTTCCTAAAAAGGTAATTTTCATCACACTATTCTCCTTTAAACAATCGATATCTATTTATTATTACCGATTTCGATTGACCATATAATCTACTAAGTACCTCAAAAAATTAGTCTTCTTCGGTATAGCATCGACTATATCTAATGCTAAACTATAATGCTCCCACATTTCCTTTCTGGCACCTTCTACACCTAGCACACTTACAAAAGTGGACGTATTATTGTCTTTGTCCATTCCAGACTCTTTTCCTAATATTTCTTTACTTCCCTCTGCATCGAGTAAATCATCCTTTATTTGAAATGCAATCCCAGCATGATAAGCATATTTCTTCAGCAAATCCTTAACCTCTTCTGGAACTTCCGCTAAAATGGCTGGCATGACAAGTGCTGCTTCGAACCCAATTCCCGTCTTATAAAAACAAAGAGTATTCAGCTCTTGAAGAGATAGTTTTTTTCCTCGCGATTCTAGATCCATTATCTGGCCTTTACACATATCAGCAGTAGCTTTCGTTGTATACTGAATCAGCTGTAATATCCTGGATTCATCAAAACCACGTAAATTAGCTTGTTCTTCTATTGCCTTTTGTGTCAGGAATAGTCCAGTTAATTCTGCTGTTGCAGTATCATACACTTCATGCAGCGTTGGTCGTCCTCTCCTCATTGCGGCATTATCCTGTGATGGCAAATCGTCAAATATTAGAGAAGCTGTATGCATATATTCCACTGACCGCAGCAGGGGGGCGATTTGGGCATTATCTAGTCCCCATTCTTTTTCCCCGATAAAACTAGTAATAACCGGCCGTAATCTTTTCCCATTTCCAGTAAGACTATAATTTGCTGCTTCTGTCACGATATCTTTTTTCAATTGTGCATTTTCTGTAATTGGCAGCATATTATCGATAGATACCCTGCTTGATTGAATCATTTCAGAAAACGCTTCTTGTTCTCTGTGATTTTCCTTTAAAATACTAATCATATGATCACGTAATAACTTATCGAAAAAGTCGACATCATCTGATTTTTCCACTATCTGCTGTAATAATCGATTAAAGACGGGAAAATCTTTTGTGAGAATTCCCATTAAATCATTATATTTCTCACTTCCCAATTTTTCCTTTAGTCGTTTTAATCCGTTAACTGCACGGTCTAATAAGACTTCTTGGGTTTTTAAATCAGAATGGTATACATCGTGAATCAAATAAGAAATGACGGTCCAATACATTTCAAAAGGATTAAGTAAGTCCTTTCTCGTTTGATAATAGGTGAGATAATACGTATAAGGCGTTACAGCACCATCCTTTTTATTCTCAAACATATCGGCTAAATCATCTGCCAGCTGATTATAAATTCCATAATAAAATGTTCTTTGATCATAGCCTACATCCTCAGGTGCATTCATTAACGAGCGAACAATCTGTCGCGAAGCAGAAGATTTAAGGATTACAGGGATATATATTTCTTCATTAGAGTATGTGCTAACCGTCAATTTCTTTTTTCTGTCGACCTCTTGTGAATGAAAAAAGATATAGGATTGATTTAAAAATAGCTCCCATGTTTGATTATCATGCTGTTTTTTCATATATTCAAATGCTTCTTTTAACTCATTATGGATGAAGGAAATAAGCTCTTTATTTTCTCCATGCCACAATCCAAAATGTGGGACTATCCCTGTTTCTAAGGTACTTCGGATTAGAGCAGAATAGCGTTCTTCCTCTTCCGGTGATAAAATATGGGCATCAAGCAAATCATCAATTAAAGGATAGGTCAATCCATAATAGAAGCCTAGTTTAATAGCTTTTTCTAGTCGCAGCTGGCGCTCTTCGTCTGAAAGGTCCATGGTTCTTCTTTCTTCTAATTCGTGCATCAAGACCCCTGCAAGAATCTTCAAGATTTTCCGCTGGGCATGCTCCACGCTCATCCCAGCAGGAATATGTGAAGTCACTCGTTTCAGCTTTTCCATAACCCAAATCATTGTATGTTCAACAGCAGCTTTTTTAGCTAATTTGTATATACTGGAGACACTAAAATTATCTTCCTTTGTTTCTTTCTTTAATAAATAATTTTTCACCTTTCCAACTGCTTCATTAACTCTTTCTTGTGTGAAAGGAGAAGAAAGCGTCTTTCCTAAATCGCGCATATATAGATAGGAAACACTTCTATGCAAATAGTTATCTAGTTTGCCTGCATAGTTTAACCACTCTATATAAGGGCGATATCCTTTTACTCGTGGTTTTCTTTTTTTTCGGGAAAAATAACTAAGGATGGATGGAGAATGAATATGGTTTATTTTCCATGTTTGAAAGTCGCTCGTTAAGCGCAACACATAAGCCTTATCCACTAACTGCTTTTGAAGGGATTCGAAGTAACGAGCAGCTTTGTCCTCTGCCGATCGATATTCCTCCTTTTTTTTATCTTTTACCTTTTTATCCATATGAACATTACCTCTGCTTTTACTTAAAGTTCATTTAACTAATCTAATATAATCAGCTTTCCTCTTTATTATAACTAGAATATTCATTATCTCCTATTAATCTTATATATACCATAGAAAAAAACTCTCCTATTATGGAAGGAGAGTCTTAGTATAAAGAGTTTGATTTTTGGATGCAGCTTTTTATCTGTTCCCTTTTTATTCCCGATTATCTTAAAAATGTCTCTGACAATAGCTAGATTTATTAGCAAACACTTTATTACTTTCCATACAATGCTTCCATATTCCCTTTGCTTTTTTCGCATAAATATCGAAGATTTTATTCATTCTTGCTTCTTCTGTTGGATAAAGCTTTTACTCCATCAGAAGCCAGCAAACCATGGTTCATCGCAGAATACTTTGAGTACGAAACTGTAGAAATTTACTTCATTATTATACAGAAGTTGCTCTATGTTTGGTTACCGGAACTGTATCCCCTGATTCTGCGGCCTTTTCCATCACAGATGGCCTTGCAAGAATGAATACAGATATAATCAATAAGGCACCAGCTATCAAGAGAATCCATTGTGCAGGAACATAATCATATAACACACCAAATATAAGTGTTCCAACCGGCATCATTCCCATTGCAAATGTCTCTAATATAGTAAAAACCCTTCCTTTATATTCATTCGCAATCTTCTTTTGCATTAATACCATTATTGGGATATTAACCAGTATATTAACAGATCCAAACAAAAACATTAGCATAAAGTAAAAGATAAATATAGAGACTGCCGGCATCGGAATGAAGATTGGAATAGCTGCAGCTGCCATTAATATTCCTAGCACTATAATTCCTATTTTACTTACTTGGAAGGGTTGTTTAAATTCCTTTCCTAATGAAAGATAAATAGATAGCAATAAAGTTCCAACAGCAAAAGCACCTTCTACCATTCCAAATTGGACAGATGGCATATGTAGCTTTGTATTCACTACATATGGGAAACCAATATTAAAAGCAGTAAAAATAAAATTGACGATAAGACTAATACTAATAATAGCTACTAATAGCGGCTGATTCTTAACATAAACTAATCCTGCCTTCAAACTCATCCAAACCGTTTCCTGTTGTTCTGCCTTTTCTTTTTCCTTTTCAAACAATGTAAAATTCATCGTGGAATCAAGTACAACAGCAATCAACGAAGCAATCAGAAAAATTGTTAAAAAGACAGACATGGAGACAAGACCGAATAATATTCCACCGATAGCAGGACTGGCAATTTGCGCAATGGAAACGGCAATTTGATTCATGGAAGACGCTTTTTGAATGCGGCTTTCATCAACTAATCCTGTTAAAGAAGAAGTAAAAGCATTGCTCGCAAACATCGAGGTAATAGATAAAATACAAGATGTTGTATAAATAGCAGGTAAAGATAATCCTATCGTGACACTGTAAAGCAGCAATCCACCAATAGATATGGTAGAGACAGTTTGCGCTGTAATCGCAATATGTTTACGAGGATATCTATCAATAATAGACCCAGCAAAAGGTGCTACAAGTGTCCGCGGCAAAATATTGCATAACATATTTACGGCAAAACTCATCGAAGAGCCAGTTAAATGCAAAATATATAAACTAATTGCAAATGTATAAATTTGTGACCCAGCTGTGGCAATTAATTTACTACTGACAAATGTCCATAAATGGTAGGCCGCTCTCTTTTCTAACGAATATTCTTTCACCAAAACCTCGTCCCCCTTCAAAAAGTTTAATTAAATTAAACAAATCATATCACACCAAAACTTTCCTTTCAAGGAAAAGTTTAATATAATTAAACTATCGAAAGAAGGAGTTGTACGATTATGCTAGGCGAACGCATTCGCACATTACGAAAACAAAGAAAAATGACCCTAGAGGCATTAGCTGGAGAGAAATTAACCAAAGGCATGCTTAGTCAAATTGAGAATAATAAAGCGCGCCCTTCTATGGAGAGTTTGGAATATATTGCGGAGAGACTAGGCGTTGATATATCAGAGTTATTAGAAAAGGTAAGTATTGTTGAATTAAGAAAAGTATTAGAGGAAGCAGAAAAGATACATGAAGAATTTCGTATTTATTTTAAACACTCTGAGGAAACCATAGAACAATGCTCCAAACTGACCGCCTTAATTGAGCCCTATATCTCTAATTTGAATGAAAGCTATGAATCAGCTCGCTTATTGGAAATTTATAGCCGCAGTCTATTTTGTCTGAATAAAAAGGAATGGACATTATATTGTGATAAAGCAGCATTAATTTATGATTTGCTTAATCTTACTGCTAATCGGGCAAACATTGCATTCTTCAGAGGAATAAACTTTTATTTGGAACACCGCTATCAAGACGCTTTACAATGTTATTTGGAAGAACGACATCATATTGAAACAACCCATATAAAGATAGATCCTATGACTAAAGTCACTATGGATTATCATATCGCTGCCTTATATTCAGCAATCGGAGACATAAAAGCAACTTCAGAAGCAGTGGAAAGCGCATTGGAATACTCGAGAAAAGAAAAACTCTACTACAAAATAGACGATATCTATAAGCTTGCTACAGTGGTTGCCTTGCTAGTGGGAGATGAAGAAAAATTTCATTACTACCTAAAAAAACTAAAGCAATATGGTGAATTTGTAGAAGATAAAATTTTTGAAGAACTCTGTGATGTAATTTATGTGGAATACTTACTGCATGTAAAGGGAGAATACCATCAAGCAATGCCTATCATTGATCAATATTTAACTTTTGACGAAAACACTCAAAAAGTAACCGGTGATAATTGGAATATGCTTCAAAAGGGAAAAGCGATGTATTTTGCTAAGGCATATTCAGAAGCACTCCACATTTTAAAAACAATTTATGTACCAAAACATACTAACCATCCTGTTGACCAAGCTATTTATTTTAGCAAAGATATATTTATTGCTCTTTGTTATAAGGAACTTAATAATATCGATAAAGCGCGAGATTATGCAAAAATTGCTTATGATTGCTATTTCCCGCTGCCTGACTCTATATTTAAGACTCTATGTAACGAAACATATAAAAACATTTGTTTAAGCTAACTATGTAATATTTATAAAAATAAAAATGGGCGTGAATAAATTCCTTCACACCCATTTTCCCTTTTTTATATGGCTAAAATCTCTTTCGTAAAATGAATAAAGTCGGTGAAATAGCCATCCACTCCAAATTCGTGAACTCGTTCTTGTTCCACTTTTTGTGTTTTCTTATTCGTAAAATAGACATGTACCTCTTTTTCCTTTTTATGTAATTCGTCTACCACCTCTTTTGTAATATCTGTAGACTCTATGCCGATGATAGGAAAATCAACCGTACTAGCTTTTTCTAGGGAAAAAGAGCCTTTGCGAAAAAGAAGTGCTAATTCAGTATCTGGTGCCATTTCTTTAATTTTCAATAAACTCTCTTCTGAAAAGGATTGGATCGTTACCAAATTTTTGTCTAAAAGCTCATACTTTTTTAATAGCTGAATTAGTTTTTCTTCCATTGTTAGTTTTCCATCAACGAGCCTTGTCTCAATATAGTACTTTTGTGTATCTTGAAAAGTATCGATTATTTCCTTTAATGTAGGAATTTTTTCCTTTATCTCTTTCCTATTATCCGATTCGATTGTTTGAAACGCCCTTAGTTCTTCTAATGTGTAATCAGAAACCTTCCCTTTGCCATTTGTAGTCCGATCAATTGTATCATCATGCATGGCAACTAACTCGCCATCCTTTGTCATTCTTAAATCTATTTCTAATGAATCTACGCCAGATTGAGCTGCTATTTGATAGGCAGTAATGGTACTCTCGTTGTACCATTCATTTGCCCCTCTATGTGCGATTACCCTTGGAGTTTCTTCGTGTTCTGTCACAGATGGACTGACCATAGTTTGTACTGACTGATTATTTCCGCAAGCAGAAAGGGAGATAATTAAAATCAGCAGGAGGGTGCTTCTATTTAAGAATTTACTCAACAGACACAGCCCTTTCTTGTCTTATCGCTATGGCCATTTCTGGATAATCAGTAATAATAGATTCTACTTCTGCATCGATAAGATTAGTCAACTCTTCCTTTTTGTTTACTGTCCATACTCTTACATGCTTTCTTAATTCCTGCCAATCTTTTAAGTTATCAATCACCATTTCTTTATGTAGATGCAAAGCCTCTAATTCCAAGCTTTTTATATAATCAAGAGGGTTGGAAATGAATTGATTTAATAGCCAGGCAATCGATGCAGATGGATCCAATCCCTTTATTCTTAATAAAGTCGGCAAATGAAAAGAAGAATAAACAATCTTCCGCCCATTTCCAAATTCGTTCACAAGTGCTAGAGTCTTTTCTTCAATTCCTTCATATGCAAATGTATAAGTTTTAAGCTCAATATTTAATTCGATATCGTATGGAGCAAGCAACTGTAATACCTCTTTTAATGTAGGCACTTTTTCTGCAATCCAGCTTTCTTCATAATCAGGAAGGGAGGAAAATTTACTTCCCGCACTAAACTGTTTAAGCTCTTCTAGTGTATAGGATTTTACAAAGCCAATTCCGTCGGTTGTGCGATTTAAAAATTCATCATGAATAACAACTACTTCCCCATCCTTTGTCAGATGGATATCTAATTCAATTCCATCTACTCCTTGTAGTATCGCTTGTTGAAAACCGAGAAGTGTATTTTCAGGAAACCTGCCTTTTGCGCCTCTGTGTCCGTAAACTTTGGTTTGATTCATGCTTCCCTCTCCTTTTTTAATAGCAAAGAAACAGACTAACTAGTATAAAAATTAATCTGTTTCCTAAACTATCTATTATTTTCTAGCTCGATTCGCCTTTTCAATTGCTTCATTAAATTGTTTTACCATATTGCTATACGTCTCCTCGACATCTCCACCGTTATAAACTGTCTCAAGTGCTGTTTCGCTAATGCGACGTCCCTCTGGAATCATATCCATTAAAGCACCTTGTGTAGCATAAGAAGACTTAGTAGACTGTAATTGCTCCACTGTAACTTTTAATTGTGGCATTTTCTGATATGCTTCTGTTACAACTTGTTCACTATAAGCATCTGGATTAATAGCAAAATATCCTGTGCCAACATGCCACTTCGCTTGAACTTCTTTTGTTTGTAAGTACTTCATGAATTCCCAGGCCGCTTTTTTCTCCTCATCACTCTTATCTTTCATCATCCACAGACTTGCTCCACCTATAACCACACCTTTTCTTTCTACAGCTTCTGGATGGGGAATAAAAGCAACACCTACATCAAATGGCGCATTATCAATGACATCTCTGGCACTAGCCGAAGATTGCATAAACATTGCAACATCTCCTGCAAGGAATCCTGCTACCATGTTGTCACCATTCGTACCATAATTAGCAAAGGTTTTAGCATCAATCATTCGTTTTACCCATTGAAAAATCGATTTTCCTTGTTCATCCGTAAAACCAATTTCTGTTGGTGTTTCTGTTCGTCCATTATCATTATTCATTAATAAAGCACCTTGGTTAGCTAATAATTGCTCATATAACCAACCATATGCTTGGAGGGCAAATCCTTTCATTTCTGGGTTTGCTTTTGTTATCGCTTTTCCAGCTTCTTCTACCTCCTCAAATGTTGCGGGAGCTTTCTCGGGATCTAGACCTGCTGCTTTAAAAGCATCCTTGTTGTAATACATAACTGGTGTAGAAGAGTTAAATGGCATCGAATAAAAAGTGTCATCAATTTTATAGTAGTTTGTGATATTTTCTTCTAAACCGCTCATATCATAACCATCTTCATCAATGAGTGTCTGAATTGGTTCCACAAATCCACTATTAATCATCGATTTTGTGCCGATTTCAAAAACCTGCATCATAGTTGGCGCACTTTCTGTCCCTGCAACTGTATGGAATTTTGTTAATGCCTCATCATATGTACCTTGATATTCTGCATTGATTTTCACCTTATCCTGCGAACTGTTGTATTCCTCTACAATACTATTCAATGCTTCTTGAGCTGCTCCGCCCATGGAATGCCAGAATGTAACCGTAGTCGGTCCTTCCTGTTTTTCACCACTAGTAGAGGATTCTGCATTATTGCTGCAGCCTGCCATAAATAAAACGATTGATAGCATGAATATACTGAATAACTGTTTTGTTTTCTTCATTTTCCCTACACTCCCTAAATATCTTATAGTTAAATATTGTAAAAAAATTATTTTAAAGCTCCTTCTGTTAATCCCTTTTGAAGCTTTTTCTGGCCTAAAAATAATAGGATTAATGTTGGCAGAACCACAATTATTGCTCCTGCCATAATAATGCCCCATTCATTTAACTGTTCTTGTGATTGAAGCTGTCTTAACCCTATTTGAACAGTACGTACACTATCATTTGTTGTGGCCAGTAGTGGCCATAAATACATATTCCAAGAAGTAACAAATCCATACACACCTAGTGTAATCAAACTCGTTTTCGCCATTGGCAGAACAACCGTTAAATAAAATTTAAAATCTCCAATTCCCGCAATTTCACTTGCTTCCTTAAGTTCTTTGGGAATTTGTTTAAAATTTTGCCGTAAGAGAAACGTACCAAAGGCTGTTGCAAAAAACGGAATGGTTAAACCATTATAATGATCCAGCCAGTTTAGATTCCTTATCGTTTGAAAGTTTGGGATGATGGATGCTTCAAATGGCACCATCATGGTTGCAATAAAGATAAAGAAGATTACATCTCTCCCTTTAAACTCTAAAAAGACAAATGCATAAGCAGCTAAACTAGCAAGTATTAATTGTCCGAGCATAATAACAAGGGAAACGACAAAACTATTTAATAAATATTGCATTAAGGGAAAGCGTTCAAACACTTTTATATAATTGTCCAATGTTAATCCGGTTGGAATTATTTTTCCTGTCATAATATCCTGTGAAGACATAAAGCTCATTAAAAAAGCGATTATAGCTGGCGAAAAAATGAGCAGTGCCGAAACGATTAAGAAGATGTAAAAGATAATTTTTTTATGAATTGGCAATGTCACTGATAATGGACCTTCCTTTCTCCAAGCTTAAATTGAATAATAGTGAGAACCAGAATGATGACAAATAGAATAATTGCTTGTGCACTTGCTGTTCCATACTGGTAATTCATAAACGCCTCTTGATAGATAGAATAAACGATTAAATTCGTTTCATTTTGCGGTCCACCTCTTGTTAACATATCTACTTGACCGAATGTTTGAAAGGCATTTATTAATGTTACAGTCAGTACAAAAAATAAAGTGGGAGAAAGCATCGGAATCGTAATTCGTCTCAATTTATAAAAGTAGCCGGCTCCGTCTATATCTGCACTTTCATAGAGATAAGAATCAATCGATTGAAGTCCACCTAATAAAATTAAGAAGGTAAATCCGACATTCATCCAAATGGTAGAAATAGATACAGAAAAAAGCGCCCAATTAGGATCGGTCAGCCACCCAATTGGCTCTAAGCCAAATGTTTTTACAATACGGTTCAGCCACCCAATTGTCGGATGAAATAAGAACATCCAAAATACAGAAGCTGCCGCAACTGAAATCCCCATGGAAGAGGAAAAAACGGTTCGAAAAACACCAATTCCACATAACTTTTCATTTGCAAGAATCGCTAGGAATAAGCTGACGATAATCGATCCTGGAACTGTGTATAAAGCAAAAAGAAAGGTTGACTTTAAACTTTGCAGGAAAATAGCAGATTTGAAAATTTCTAAGTAATTCTCCAGCCCTACAAAGACTGTTGGGTCACCTCGATTATCCGTTAAGAAAAAACTTAAAAAGATAGTTCTTCCTAATGGATAAAATAAGAAAACACTAAATAATAGAATAGAAGGTAATAGAAATAGCATTCCTTTCAGCCAATACTGTAACCGCTGCTTCTTTTTTTCTTTTATAAAATCAATGGAAGGTTCCACTTCCTGCCGATATACAACCTCACTCATAGTCCAACAACCTCTTGTTCTTTGGCTGCAATTGCTGGTCGAATCAATGCTCCCGATTCAGAATCGAAAAAGCAAATATTCTTAGAGGACAACTGAACTGGTACATGATCTCCTGCTTGAATCCGCCATTGCCCTAACCATTTAGCTGTCCAAAGCTCCTTACCCACTTCAAAGGTTAACAGCGTTTCATTTCCTAACTGCTCCACATTGATAACCTCTAAAGTATGTGTTTTCTCTTCTGGAGCTGCTGGCAAAATATGTTCCGCTCTTATCCCCATCGTTAAATTTGGATAGGACAACAGTGCTAACATTTCTTCTTTATCCATAGTAATTTGCAACCCACTCTCCAACACTAATTTATAATCTATTATTTTCCCTTTACTTAAATTAATCTTCGGGGAACCGATAAAAGAAGCTACAAACAAATTGGCTGGCTGATTATATAAAGTAATCGGTTCGCCTACTTGTTGGATTTTCCCATCATTTAAAACCATGATTCGATCCCCCATTGTCATTGCTTCTACTTGATCATGGGTTACATAAATCATCGTTAAGCCCAGCTTCTTTTGTAACCGGCGGATTTCTATTCTCATGTGGGCACGGAGCTTTGCATCTAAATTAGAAAGCGGCTCATCCATTAAACAAATTGGAGCTTCACTGACAACAGATCTAGCAAGAGCTACCCGCTGCCTTTGACCGCCAGATAATTGCTTCGGCTTACGTTTTAATAGATCCATTAATCCCATCATCTCAGCTGTTTCCTGTAGTCTTTTTTGCTGTTCTAACTTGTCTATTTTTTTGGCACGTAAACCAAAGAGAATATTTTGTTCAACCGTTAAATGTGGGTATAAGGCATAATTTTGAAAGACCATAGATAAATTGCGTTCCTTTGGAGGCAGGTGATTGACAATCTTATTATTCATCTTCAATACGCCCCCAGAAATTTCTTCAAGACCCGCAATCATTCGTAATAATGTACTTTTCCCAGATCCTGATGGACCAACTAGCACAAAAAATTCCCCTTCTTCTATGGAAAGACTTATCTGATCAATTACCGATTTTTGTCTATCATATGATTTTGAAATGTCCTTCAATTCTACTGCAATCACTAACAAACCCCTCCCCAATTGAATTACATCCCTATTTAACCATACAAATTTAACGAAATAGCCAAATTTACCAATCATTAACAAACACCTAATAATCCTTTGACAAACTTCAAGTTCGCTTTACACTCTTCATATTTTTTTAATTTTCTTTACTAACAAATACAGGGAGGACGGTTCTCCTTATTTCTATTTCTGCCCTCAGCAGAAACGTCCCCATTTCTCTGCATATAAAAAAGCTCAGAGTTTCTCTGAGCTTTAACGGTTCCTTATAATTCAATTGTTTCGTTAATGTCTGTGTTTTCCGCTTCTTTGCCTGCTAGTCTTTTATAAAAATAAACAATGTTTTTTGTAAAGCTGGTATCCCAATATTCTGCTGCTTCTGCCTTTATTTTAATCAAGACGACATTCGGATCGTCGTAAGACGCTTTCATGATTTTTTCGTAGGCCTTACTCCATAACTCTTTTTTCTTTGCAATATCCTCTACAATTTCCGCTCTACCTCTTATCGAAACATAGGATTTACCTGCGTAAGAAATATTCACTTCATTTTCATGTAGAATCTCTTCATACTTATCGGTATCTTTCTTTGTTATAAACCATAAATCACCATCAAACTCTACTTCCTGCGTTTTCATTGGACGAGAGACTAGCCCTTCTTCAGAAACGGTTGTTAACATGGCTGTATCGACATCTTTAATCAGTTCTCTTAACGTTTCAAGTTCTTCTTGTCTAATTGTGTTTTCCATTATAATCACCTCTTGAACTGTTCTAAAAGTATATTACCCTTATAAAAAACTTTTAATCAAAAGTGATTTAGACAAAATTCGCTTGTTTAAAAAAGCTTTAGAATCATAAACCAAATTGCTGGTATTAACAAAGACGGCAACAGATTTAAGGTCTTGAATTTTTTTACTCCTAGTATGCTAAGTCCTGAACTAAGGATAAGAATTCCGCCAATAATCGATATTTCTGCTAATAAATCAGACGTTAAAAAGTTTGCAAGCAAGCCAGCTGTTATGTAAAAAAAGCCTTGCCACACAAATAAGACGAGAGCCGAAACAGCAATTCCTAATCCAAAGGTCGATGATAGAACAATCGATGTGACGCCATCTAAAATGGCATTTGTAAATAGATAAGTATGATTCCCTCTTAATGCACTTTCAATTGGTCCTAAGATTGATAAAGTCCCTGCACAAAAAAGTAAAATCGCAGTCGATAATCCCTCTGCCAGATTCCCCTTCGAGAATTTGCATACAATTCGTTTAAAAGCATTTTCTATATCTAACCTTTCGCCAATCAAACCACCAATAGCTAGACTGACTATAAACAGAACAGGATATTTGCTGTCTGGCATGTATTGAACAATGGAATGGATTCCAAGTGCAGTTGCAGCAAGTCCCATTGCCTGCATTAAAATATCCTGATACTCCTCTTTAATTCCCTTTTTCAAAAAACTGCCTATCATGCACCCTGCTAAAATCATAAAACAGTTAAATAATGTTCCAATCAATTTCTTTTTCTCCTTGGCTTTATATTTAATGAATAGCATACGGTCACTCACTATATAAGCCATTTTATCTTATCTTGCCTACATTTTGGTCATTTTTTTATCGTACATCACTCTTTTCTTGCGGGTTAGTTCTCTTTTGTGCCAGCCGCTAAATAATCCAGTTAAAATAAGGATAATGACTAATACAATAATGGAAGAGCGTAATAGCAAGATGGCAAACAGGATACTTAACATAATGGCCATTCCTTTTAACAACGGTTTTTTTAATAACTTAATTGCTGCACAGAGACCAATTAGAGCATTAGCAATGAAAAAGGCATTTGCCAAGCTGACAAGTTGTTCTACTGACACTAATTTTAATAAGACTAAAAAGGCAAACAGAAGATGGATAAAAACAAGCAAACCAATTGCTTTATATGGTGCTCCATTAGAGAACTTTTTAGTTAGAAAATGGAGAGAGGAAATAGGTTTTGATAACGATGCTATTAGTCTTGCTACTCCACCAACAACCATTAAATGTGTTGTTATACAAAGTCCTGTTGCGACGATTGCCAATAAGCCAATAGACAGCTGCCCAAACAATGGATACATAATCCCCGTTAAACGAATAGTAAACGTACCTGTATATGTTGTCCACTGAACAGCAGCAGAAAGGACTAAATTAACAACCAAAATGACAGCCGCACTAAAAAAGATCGCTCTCCGAATGGTTGTTTTTGGATTTTTCACTTCACTAGAATAATTCCCAACAATCTCCCAGCCGACTATTGTCCAAAAAAGCAATAAGAGACTATAACCAAAGGAAGAATAATGAAATACAGGAAAGTCCCAAGTGTCAGAAGGATGGTTTATTAAAGAAAAGACACTACCACTTACTAATATCAATACGGCAAATGTAGAGATGATAAAAGACAATTTCCCAAGAAAATTCAGACGAAATAACAGTATCAACCCGTTCATGATGAGTAAAACAAACGCAATCCATTCTACTTTGATATTGCCTGAAAATAGCCAGGTTTGAATATATTCAGCTGCTGTCATCATCACTGCGACTGGTCCCATCAAAGCAGCAATCATAAGAAAAACAGATGAAAGATTTTTTATTTTTGCTCCAAATGCTTTTTCCATGGCAGTACCAAGCCCTTCTTCCCCTGGAAACTGTATCATTAACTCTCCGCAGACATATGCAAAACATATGCCAATGATGGACATAATGAACCAGGCAAAGATTGCATAGTTTCCGATATTTTCATAAATAATAGTTGGCAATAAAATAATTCCTGATCCTAATAGCGGTCCAATGATTAACCCGCTTAAGGTCAAGGAACCAATTTTTCTTTGATTCATTCTTTTTCCCCATTCCTGATGTTTTTTAATTATTTCTCATTTCCTATTGTATTTGTCTTTTATCATTCAGTAAAATAGATATATACGATAAACAATATCGATTATACCGATAACAGGAGGATACAATATGGAAATACGCCATTTACAAACGTTTAAGGCCATCGTGGAAGCTGGTGGTTTTGCCAAGGCAGCTACTCAGCTTGGCTATGCACAATCCTCTATTACTTCCCATATACAAGCATTAGAGATGGAACTAGAAGGCCCACTTTTTGATCGTCTCGGCAAATCCATTGCGTTAACAGAGTTAGGCAAATCATTTCTTCCTTATGCAAATGAAATGCTGCGCCTGCATAAGGGAGCAAAAGAACTGCATCAATCTTCGAGAATGAAAAAAGGAAAAATAACGATTGGGGCTTCTGAATCATTAACTGTTTACCGTCTTCCTACTATCATTCAGGCATATAAAGAGAAATTTCCGGATGTTCATTTATCTGTTCGAATGGGGACATGCGAGGAACTGCAGCATTTAGTAGAGATTGGCGATTTAGATATTGCCTTGCTTCTTAATCTGGAATTCAAGAAGCATCCTTCCTTAGAAACCATTAAAATGTTAGACGAAAATATGAGTATCATTTCCTCCCCTAGTCATATGCAGCCTAATTCTATTCTTTATTCGGAAAGCAACTGCCCCTATCGGACCATTTTTGATAAATTTATAGCGGAAGAAAATATTACTCCAACCTCTTTTCATGAATTTTGGAGTATTGAGGCAATAAAGCAATGTGTACAATGTGGATTGGGACTTGCTCTTGTGCCGGAAATTACCATTCAAAATGAATTAAAGGAGGGACGATTATCTGCACGGCGTTTAGATAAGAAACATGGTCAAGTCGCTTCCTTTCTTTTTTATCATAAAAGCAGATGGGTTTCTCCAATCGTCCATTATTTTATCGAAGAAGCAAAAGCTTATTTTAAACAGGAAGAAGAAAAAAGAACTGCATTTGAAAAAGAAGCCAGCTACTAATTGTAACTGGCTCTCTCTTTTAGACCCCTTAAACAGCGGCTGCTTCTTTTTTATGTTTATTTTTTCTGTTATTTATTTGATTTTTGATATATGGCATTGCATAGCGGTCAAGACCAAATTTACCAGCGTTAGCTCCTGCCACTATTACGAAGATGGCTAGTAAAATCATTTGTCCGTTTGTGCTTACTGTTCCACTGAACAAGAATGCGAAGTTCATGACCATTCCCATTAAAGTTGCAAAGCTTGTGAATAAACCGAGAATTAATGCAATCCCTACTAATAATTCTCCCCATTGAACTAAGAAAGTGAATAAATCCGCATTCGGAAGTGCTACATGTTCTAAGAATGCTGCCCACCATCCTTGCACTGCTGGGTGTTCACCTGTGCTGTTTGCGATCGCCCCTTGTAAAAATCCACTTGCGTCAAAGGCACCACTTGTTATTTTTTCATAGCCTGCATGGATAAATTGATAACCAAGATAAATTCGGATAAAAGCTAAAATTCCTGCAACTACTTTATTATTTCTTAATAAATCTAACATTTCTCTCCATCTCCTTAGAATGATAAATTATTAGTTTGTTCATTGATTCACATTTACTTTTACAAGATCTTGTTTGTTTCTTACTACACTTATATAATAGCACTATTTTCACTATGAGAAAGTATATTGTGATATATTTCACATTTAGTTCACAAAGTTATGGCGAGATTGTGAACTACGGACATGATTATCACTATCTATAAGGAAACATAATTAATGATTAACTATTCCTTTTCTTACCACATAAAGATGGGTACTGTAAACTTCACAGTACCCTTTTCTGATATTCTTTTTTACAACTCATCATACTTAAAGTATGAAAAATAACTTGGTTTCTTTTGCCCGCTTAAATCTTGTGTACATATCCCAACAAAGGTTCCAGTGAAACGTATATAATCTGCATCATCGTCTGATAAATGACTAATATCGATTTTACTGCCGATATTCTTCCATTCATCTTCTTCTGCATAAGCAAATTGTAGCCATTGCTGGTCAACTTTTGCCTTTATCTTAACCTCCCCTGTAGATTTTAATGGTATATCTTGATCGAGTAATTCATCATAAACCCCATGCTTGGATTCAATAATTCCGATACATTTTCCCAATGTTTCATGTGTCGTAATTCGGAGGTACACATAATCATCTGTATCATAATAAAAAATTAATCCCGCCATTTGTTGAAAGTTTTCGGGTGTATATTCAACTGCTGTCTCTACTTCCACCGTGAAACTCTCTAGTCTGCGTGCTAACAGGCTTTGATGATGGAGGGAGCTCATCGATTCTCCACCCTTTAATGTCAAATAACCTGGTCGTTCTGTTAGTGAAATCCAATCCTCTGTAAATGTTCTTCTTAATGAGTTCCAATATTTTTTTAAGGAATTACCTTGGAAATCATCAAGGTTGCTCTCTTGTTCAAAAGGATGTAATTGTAAATCCGGTGCCTCCACAATAGTGGATGGATTTGGTCCTCCTTCAACACGCAGCCAATCATCTGCTGTCCAATAGCATTTTTGGATGGCCGTTTCTCTCCCTAATATACATTTTTTATCGACAACTGGTCTCCCACATAAATGTGCCATATACCACTCACCATTTTGTGTTTCCACCAAGCTTCCATGACCTGCCTTTTGCAGCTGGTCTTTTTTGTTCTCATCTGATGTCAAGATTGGATTGGTTGGATCTATTTCGTATGGACCAAATAAAAACGTTGACCTAGCTATTGTAACCGCATGGGTATACCAAGTTCCTCCTTCTGCTGTTACTAAATAATAATAGCCATTCCGCTTATATATATGAGGTGCCTCTGTTAAACCTATCTCTGAGCCCTTAAAAATATTTTGTACCGGTCCCACTAGCCTTTTTTCTTCTACAGAATATTCCTGCAGGGCGATTCCTGCAAAAGAATTAGTTCCTTTACGAAAATCCCAAATCATATTGACTAACCATTTTCTCCCATCCTCATCATGAAACAAGGAAGGATCAAATCCACTACTATTAAGATAAATCGGCTCAGACCAAGGCCCTTCAATATTTTCAGCTGTCACTAAATAGTTATGTGTATCCTTAAAAGCTCCCATTCTACTTTTTACATCTGTATAGATTAAAAAAAACATCCCTTCTGAATAACTTAAACAGGGCGCCCAAACTCCTCCTGAATTGACATTTCCAATCATATTTAATTGGGATTCTCTTGTTAATGGATATGTTAGCAATCTCCAATTAATCATGTCTTTAGAATGATATATTTGTACGCCTGGAAACCATTCAAAAGTAGAGACCGCTATATAATAGTCATCTCCAACTCGCAAAATAGAAGGATCAGGATGATAGCCTGGCAAGACTGGATTGATTATTTTACTCATTTCATAACCCCTTTTCTTAACATTGGTAAATTCTAAAGTAAATTAGGAAAGGAATCTACAAAACTAGTACGTTCCCAATAGCTTCAACTATTGCTATAACATATTATGTTAGAAATTAGTTTGCGCTTCTAGCTTTTAGATCACTAATAATACGAGGATAGATTTTATCTAAACGATAGAATAGCATGAGGATAATTAAGAAAACAGTAATTGCCATTGGAATGTAAATAAACAGGGATTGAATAGAAAGCAATGCTGCATTCGATTGCGTGCCTCCGCCGCCAACATATCCTCCATAGAATAATACCCATCCTATAATAGCGGTTCCTAATCCACTACCGATTTTGATACCCATGCTTCCGCCGCTATATACCATACCTTCATTTCGAATTCCTGTTTTCCACTCCCCGTACTCGATTGTGTCACCTAGCATCGCAAACATACTTCCATTAATCGGCGCTTTACCGATTCCTCGAATTATCGTACCGGCTACAATTAAAGCTATATTGGTGATGTCAATTAACATAATTAGATAACCGATTAACGTAATTACTTCCCCAACAATAATGGCATTCCTTTTACCAAATCTTTTCGTAATTGGTGCTACAATCACCATTCCTAAAAGGATAAACACTGTATATGCTGTTGTTACAAGTCCAACAAGAAGGGTGTCATCTAAAATATACTGAGCAAAATAAATGACTGCCCCAGAATTTAAGGCGTTAAAAATATAGGTCATAAAGATAAATGTCGTCACAAGTGCCCAATACTTATTTTTCCCAAGCGTTCTTAAGCTGTCTTTTAGTTTTACGGGATTGTGCTGTTGTTCCTTGCTAGCAGGCTTAACTCTTTCAGTAGTTGATTTGAAACAAAAGTAGAAAAGACTACTGCCAATCGATCCAAAAATAAGGAAAGTTACAATCCATCCAAATTGGCCACCTCCAAAGGCATTTGCAAGTGGGAGGGTCAAATTACTAACTATAAGTGATCCTATTAATGCAAGACTCATACGAAAGACATTTAAAACAGATCTTTGGTATTGATCTTGTGTAATTAAGGAATTTAAGGTTCCATACGGTACATTTAGACCAGTATAGACAAGGCATACTAAATTATAGGTAATCGTAATATAAACAACTTGCCAAACAGTGCTTACATCTGGAACGGTGAACAGTAATACAGCTGAGATTGCAAAAGGAATCGCAAGCCATAATAGCCACGGTCTAGCCTTACCATGCTTTGATTTCGTCTTATCTATGACATAACCCATCAATACATCTGTTATCCCATCAAATATCCGGGAAAACAACATAATGGATCCTACAATTCCTGCTGCAATGCCAATGATATCTGTAAAATAATATACAATAAAAATGCTCATTGCTTGCCAGATAAAATTACTAGCTAAGTCACCAGAACCATACCCTAATCTTTCTATTAAACTTATCTTTTCACCAGCTGGTGCACTTTGTGTCGGAGTAACCTCTTCCCTTTGTAAATTGGTCGACATCTTAATCCTCCATCCATTGCTTTGTTCACGCTTACAATTAATTTAAACTTACAACGACAACCAGAGCTATCTTCTACTAAGATACTGTGGAACTATCTTGTGAAAGAACCTTCTTCTTTCGCTAAAGCCTTCTTCCCTGCTTCCAATACTTCAATAATTCGGTCAACATCATATACACTGCCTCTCCATGTCCCGCCACTAACCGCTTGCAGTGCCGCCCAAAGCCTTGTATCATCCGGCAAATTAGGGTCTGGTTTAAGATCTGGATGTGCTTCTCTTGTTTTTAAAACGGATGCCGCCTCTTCTTTTGACAATCGTTGATCTTCTGTACCAATAAAATCAACTGTTCCTATCAAGTTTTCACAATCAACCATAATATCGATTAAATCTCCATTTCGCAGCTTTCCGATTGGTCCATCACTCAATGCTTCCGGACCGATATGACCGATGCAGGCTCCAGTTGAGACACCTGAAAAACGAGCATCCGTAATTAAAGATACATATTTGCCAAAAGGCAAATATTTCAAAGCAGACGTTAATTGATAGGTTTCTTCCATTCCGGTTCCAGATGGACCTCCTCCCATTACGACCATTACATCTCCAGCTTTTATGCCCCCAGTTTTTATTGCAGTAATAGCTGATTTCTCAGATGTAAATACTTTTGCTGCTCCTGTATGTCTATAGATTCCATCTTCTCCTACTACAGTGCGATCAATTGAAGTCGATTTAATAACAGATCCTTCTGGTGCAATATTCCCTTTTGGAAAGGTGATAGTGGAAGTGAGCCCTCTTGCTTTTGCTGTAGCTGGATCCATAATTACTTGCTCAGGATTGACTCCATCTGCTTCTAATAAACGTTTCCTTAATTGCGTTCTTCTTTCGGATTTTTCCCACCAATCTAAGTTCTCTCCTAAAGTATGACCAGTAACAGTTAGGACATCTTCATGTAAAAGCCCTAATTTTCGTAAATGAAGCATTACTTCTGGTACACCACCAGCAAGAAAAACACGAACTGTGGGATGATGATCTGGTCCGTTAGGTAAAACACTTACTAGACGTGGAGTTTTGCGATTTATTCTTGCCCAATCATCTACTGTGGGGATTTTACATTTGGCAGCATGTGCAAGAGCTGGGATATGTAATAAAAGATTAGTTGAACCACCAAAAGCAGCATGAAGAACCATCGCATTCTCGATTGCTTTGTCTGTAATAATGTCCTTTGTTGTAATTTGATTCTTTTCCATTTCTAAAACAGCTCTTGCTGACTGCCTTGCCATTTCTGCCCAAATCTTTTGTCCAGAAGGAGCAAGTGCTGAATGAGTGACTGCTATGCCTAGTGCTTCCGCAATTACTTGCGAGGTTGCAGCAGTACCAAGGAATTGACAGCCTCCTCCTGGTGTAGCACATGCCACGCAGCCAAGCTCTGCCGCTTCCTTCAAACTAATTTCTTTATTCGCAAATCGTGCGCCAATTGTTTGGATTTTTCCTGCATCCTCCCCAATTGCTGGAGGCAGAGTAACACCACCAGGCACAATAATAGTTGGCAAATCATGCATAGAACTAAGCGCAATCATCATGGCAGGTAATCCTTTATCACACGTTGCAACGCCTATTACTGCTTCTCTAGTAGGCAATGAACGAATTAAACGCCGATAAACAATTGCAGCATCATTTCGATAAGGGAAAGAATCAAACATTCCTAATGTTCCTTGCGAACGACCGTCACAAGGATCACTAACAAAACCCGCAAAAGGAACACCTTTATGGTTTCGAATTTCTGCAGCTGCCTCTGCCATGAGGATATCAACTTCCCAATGTCCTGTGTGGTACCCTAGCGCGATTGGCTCACCATTATGATCTCTTATACCACCTTTTGTACCTAGAATAAGGACTTCTGTTCCTAATAAATCTTTCGGTTTCCATCCCATCCCTACATTTTGGCTAAGTCCGAATAAATCCCCGCTCGGCGAATCCTCCAGCATTTGTGCAGTAAGTGGCAGCTTTCCAGTTGGCCCCTTTGCATTCGTTTTTACTTCATAAAGGGATTTATTCTCGTTTTCAAATATAAATGGTAATGTCATCCTATCACCCTCCAATATCTGTTTGTTTAGTAAACAAATAATCATTTCAAAAAAAGCAATCTATCACCTTTTCTTATAATAAATTTGCCTGTTGTAAAATTTCCTTAACTTGCTGCTTCTTCTCTTCATTGAGTGCTTTAGCAGGAGGCAACACCTCGGTTGTAATATCTATATAACATAATTTCGTTGCTTCCTTCACTACATTTACAAACGGGCTATCTATTTTATATAGTTGTGGCAATATAGCTAATTGTTTCTGCAAAGAAACTGCTTTTTCTATATCCCCTGCTAAGAAGGAATTATACAGACCAACTGATAATTGTGGTGCAAAATTTGCACTAGCTGTTATTGCTCCATCTCCTCCAAGCAGTAACGTATTAAATAAATGGTCATCAAACCCACAAAAAACAGAAAAATCAGGATTAATCATTTTTACCTTATCATTCATTTCGCGAATATGTCCGATAGAATCAATCGTTTCTTTAATACCAACTATATTTTGATGATTTAGAACAAGCTCTTTCACAAAATCAGGTGTTAAATCCTGCCCTGTAAGGGTGGGAAAATTATAGAGTAAAACTGGCAGCTTAACGGACTTTGCTATGTCACTAAAATAGGTATATAAATTCTCTTTGGTCAAATTCCAATAATAGGGATTAATAGCAACAATTCCATCTGCGCCTATTTGTTCCGCATGCTGACCGAGCAGAATTGCCTCCCTTGTATTCGTGCTGCCAATTCCAATTAAGACAGGAACTCTTTTTGCAACATACTTAACCGCAAATTCAGCAATCCTCTTTCTCTCCTTTACAAACATTTGCGAAAATTCTCCACCAGTACCTAAAAAGAATAAGCCATTTACTTTTTCCTCAATTAGTTTATCAATTAATAACGCCATTTCGCCTTCTTTCAGATTACCATCTTTATCAAGAATGCTTGACACTGGCGGAATAATGCCTTTAAATCGATTCAGTTCGGTCATTTTTTCTTATCTCCTTTTTGTTTTATATTATAAAACTCAATACTATTATTTAGTCTGTGTGAATTGATTATAACATACAGCCCTTAAAAGTAAACACTTACATTTTGTTAATTTTGAATATTTTCTAATTTACAAATAGAGATTGCTATTTTGAAATGGCTGTATTAATGTAAAAGTACACTATAATGTTTGTTATCCTAGGAAATAGTTAGATATTATAAAACAAAAATGGAGAAGATATTATGCCAATCATTCAATCTGTTGAACGTGCACTTCAAATATTAGATTTATTTAATGATCACACCGTAGAATTAAAGATTACGGAAATCAGCGAACAAATGGGGCTTCATAAAAGTACAGTACATTCTTTATTAAAGACTTTGCAGCAATCTCGCTATATTGATCAAAATTCTGAAAATGGAAAATATCGATTAGGCTTAAAGCTCGTTGAAAGAGGGAATTTAGTTATCAATACTTTAAACATCAGGCAAATAGCTAATAAATATCTCGTTGAGTTAGCACTAAAGACGGGCCAAACTTGCCATCTAGGTATTCTTGATGGGAATGCAGGTGTATACATTGACAAGGAAGAAGGGGCTAATTCTATTATTCGGTACTCTCGGATTGGGAGAAGAATTCCCCTCCATTGTACAGCAATCGGAAAATTATTGTTATCGTATCAACCTCCAGATATAATTCATTCACTACTAGATAACTATCTGTTTACACAAGCAACAAACCGGACTATTACCAAGAAAGAAGATTTCCTTATGGAATTAGAAAAGGTGCGTTATAACGAGTATGCTGTGGATAATCAAGAAAATGAACTAGGTGTCCGCTGTATCGCGGTACCAATTCTAAATCAACATGGACAAATACTAGCAGCGCTTAGCATCTCAACATTAGTTTCTACAGTAAGCGATGATCTCCTTAATGACTATTTACAGCTATTGAAAACAACGGGAAAAGAATTATCGGAAAAAATGCGATATGGAATTACAATGAAATAAGAGACAGGCATTTTTGCCTGTCTCTTATCATTTCACCCGAATAATTACATCTCTTTTTCTAACGCTATCTTCATCCACTTCTTCATTAACATAGCAGCTTTTACTTTCTCTTATCAAATGATCCCCATAAATCATTTACACGGATTAACATTCTTTCAATTTTATAATCAGCATTTACATTCGCTTGCCCAGTTACTTGTTTTACTTTTGGCTCATCCATGCCCTTTTTATGATATGCTAATGATATAGAAAAGTTATAAATCTTTCCTTTCGAATCTGTTCTTTCGAATTCAATATTTTTCACCTTAAGACTATAATCCTTTTTATACGGCTCCATCATTAGGTTCGTTCCATATCTTGTAATGAAATCATTATAGGATTTTTGATTAGAAAAATAATCTTTAAAGACTGCTTCTTCATATTCTCCTAGAGCAGCCTGCTTTTCTTCTCCATTTACTTTGCTTTCCTTTTGTTTGTTCCATATTTCTATTAACTCATCCTTCGGGCCATTTAAAGCATTTTGTAAAACTGCTTCTACTGGTTGTATGTATGGATCTGTGTCCTTAACTGTTTTCTCAGTACATCCAACTAATAAAATAAGAAGAAAAGGAAATAATGCGATTATGAATATACGATGATTACTTTTCTTCACCACATCACCTCCTCAATAAAAAACTATACGAATAGTATTTAAAAAAGTTTCAAATATTTTCCTTTTTCGCGTATTAGCTATAATTAATAAAGAATTTTAAATAAAAAAAGGAGAAATTCTATTCGAAAATCTCCCCAGCTACTACTACAAATATATGAAATAATGGCAAAATAATTAACTAATTAATACTTATTAAATAGAAAATGCATGATTTCCTATATGCTTAATAACTTTTCTTGTAAAAATCCAATCACTTGTTGCTGTATCTGGATTATAGAAGTAAAGAAGCTCTTTATTCTCCTTACCATTATTTAATGCTTCTTCTACTGCTTCCATGGACTCTTTATCCGCTGCTTTATCGATGGAACCGTTCTGAACAGGCTGAAAAGCATTTTTCTCATAGATGACAGACTCTACTGTATCAGGAAACTGCTTATCATCTAGACGATTTAGTACTACATCAGCTACTGCTACTTTACCGGCAAACGGCTCACCCTTCGCTTCTGCATGAACAAGACGGGCCAGTAATTTTTTTTCATTATTTGTTATGTCTGCTGATTCATCAGAAGCTTTTACATTTTCTTTTTTATCAACAGCAAATTTTCTTGTCGCTACAGTTGTTGTTTCTTCCTTACTAATTGTTTCTGCATTTGCAATAGATGGTATATATATATAAGAACCACTAATAAAAGTGAATATAATTGCAATAAATAATAACTGTTTCATTTTTTGTATACCTCCTGTTTTAACAGGCCCATATACAAGGCTAACAGGTTTGGAAACAAAACTCATTGCATAATTGTTGGAAGAACTGTAATATTTGCCGGGGTATTTGGGAGAAATAACTAAATATTTACAATTCCTCTTTCTCCAATTGCTCATATTTCCCCTACATAGGGGATAATTTTTTTTAAAATGGAGATTCTACAATACTAATACAACCCCATTTTCTATCTATAACAATAAAAAAGCTGATAGCAGAAAAAATCTGAAATCAGCTTCCCAAATGTTAATTATTTCTTACTAATATTGCACAGCATTCGACGTGGACCGTATGCGGGAATAAGTCCACTGGCTGAACCACTTTCAACGTGTATCCAAATGGCTCCAGCTGCTTAATATCAGTAGCAAAGGTATCCGGATTACATGATACATATACAATTCTTTCTGGTTGAGAACGTCCGATACGTCTCATTACCTTTCCACCTGCACCCGAGCGAGGAGGATCTAACAGCAACAACTCAGGTCTGCCAAATGTTTCCAATACTTGTGCTAGTCCAGTTCGGGCATCTTGTGCTAGGAAAGTAGTATTATCAATACCATTATCTCCTGCATTTCGTTTAGCTGATTCAATCGAGCTTTCGACAATTTCAATGCCTACAAGCTTGCCAACCCTGCTCGCAAATGGAAGAGAGAATGTTCCGACGCCACAGAATAGATCAATCATATTTTCTGATTTTTTTGGTTCTGCCATTTCTACTGCTAAATCGACTAATTTTTGTGCTTGTGTTGGATTCGTTTGGAAGAAAGTATCAAACCACACGCGGAATCGATATCCATCCATTTCATCGTAAATAAAATCCCTGCCAGCTAATGTATGGCTTTTTTCTGATTGCGTACGATCTGCCCAATCGGTATTCTCTAGCCACATAAAGCTTTTAACTTGCGGGAACTTTTCGGTAATACGAGCGACTACTGTATCCACTGCATCTTTCAAAGAACCATCTGGAGCTTCTGTCGCAAATAGCGCCAACATCATTTCCCCTGTAGCAAAAGACTGTCTCACCATTAAATGACGAAAAAGTCCTTCATGTGTATCTTTATTATAACCTTTTAATGCATGTTCCTGTACCCAATTGGCTATTTCAAGTGCTGCTTCCACCATTTCTTTTCCAGCAATCAGGCAAGTTTCTAAGGAAATAATTTTTCTGAAATTCCCTTGCTCATGCAGACCAAGAGAACCATCCGCAGCAAAGGTAAATTCCATTTTATTACGGTATCTCCATGGCTCATCCATGCCGATAGTATCTTTTACTAAGCTCGGATCAAATCCTTGTTCTTCAATCACCCGTTTTACATGATTGGTTTTTTGTTGTAATTGCCCATTATAATCCCAATGCTGCCAAACACATCCGCCGCATTTTTCAAAATGTGGACAAGCTGGTCCAATTCTTTCCGCATGTGCAGCTAAGATTTCTTCTGGCATCGCTTTTCGATGTCTTCTGTGAGGCTGATCAACTGTTACCTTTACCTTTTCACCTGGTAAAGTTTGCGGAATTGTTAGTTTTAATTTTTTTTTGTTTCCTAATTCATTTTCACGCCAAACAACTGCCTGTCCAGCACCTTTTTCATCAACATTCTTAATTTCAACAATCATTGTTTCTTTTTCAATAGTGGTCAAACGACATTTCCTCCTTACAAAAATTCACTAGCTTAATTTATTTGAAAAGAATCATTTCTTTGAGGGATCTAGCTACTCTATTTTTAACATACTTCCCTAGTATAAAGGACAATCATACAATATGAAAATAATAATTTTTATTTTGCAGATATTAGCAATTTAAAAGGGACGTTGCTTTATTTACAACGTCCCTCCTTAAACCTATTTATCCCCTGATATTCTACTCTAACACAAGCACATCATAACCCTTTAATTGTATCTTCTGATGTATCTTCTCTCCCGTTAAAATATTGGTCATTTCCTCCTTTACCCCCAGTTCCTGCGTCTCATGGGAATAATTTAATAAGAAAACAAATGCTTTTCCTTCTTTCTTGCGTATGGACAACTCTACACTTTCAGGTAAATCAAACTTATTATTATAATTATTAATTTGTATTTCTTCGAGTAAATTTTCAGCAAGCTCGATAGTAAAAACACCTCCAAAATAATAACAAGCTCCCTCTCCATATTGGTGCTTAACCAGGCCGGGCTTTCCTTCAAAATAACAGTCAGAAAACCTCCCTATTACTTCCGTATCTTTTGATTCGACTTTCAAAGTCTCATAAAATCCTCTAGTCTTAATCTCTGTTTTATCTTTGTAGATTACGATTGGAGTAGTTTCAAACGGCGCTTCCCTTGTAAAATCCTCTACCGATATTCCCGTAAGAGCTGCTAGATAACCTGGGAATGCTTTCATATAGACTTGACCTGTTTCATCCTTATATCCAGTTCGGCAGCCTAGTATTAATTTGCCGCCTTGCTTTACATACCTTTCCAGCAAATTCGCTGTTTGTTCTGATACAATCGCTGCATGAGGATACACCAGTACTTTATATTTTTTCAACTCTTCTAGATTAGAGTTTCTATTTAGATTATAGGCATCTACAGGTACATGGTTATACTGCAGCGCTTTAAACCATGCCTCTATGCTAAGGGAAGCAAAAGGTCCAGACCACTTATCAAATTCCGCATCCCACTCATTATCATAATTAGTGACGATCGCTATCTCTGCCTGATAAGTCGCTCCTGCTATCTTCTCTCCTATTAGTTGAATCTCCTTGCTTACTTGCTCTACTTCTTTTATACGGCGGTTAGGCAGATTATGATAGTCATTAATGCCATGCCAATAAATTTCTGTTCCTTTCGTTGCTGTTCTCCAGCGGAAATACATAACTAAATCTGCACCATGTGCAATCGATTGATAGGTCCAAAGTCGAAGCTGTCCTGGATTAGGCGACGGCTGTTCTAGTCGTGTTACCCATCCGCCTGGACCAGACTGCTGTTCAAAAATAGCAAAATTAGGGGAAATGCTGCGGACGACACTTAAGTTCCAGCTCCATTTCCGGTCTCGTAAAGGCTTATCGCTCTTATCTTCTAAGACTCTGCCGAAATTAGGATAGGAATCATAAGCATAGAAGTCTAACACTTCATTCGTCAGCTTATGATTATTGAGATGCTTAAACATCCCATTTGTGGTAACCCACTGATTGCTTGTATATTTCCGAATAATGTCTGCTTGCATTTTTGCATAAGAAATAGCACTATCAGAAATGAACCTCTTTTCATCTAACATATGATGGGGATTCGGAGAATTGGGAACCGTTGTACGAGTTAAATAGACTTGGTCCCAGCTGGTATATGTCTGATTCCAAAAAACAGTTCCCCATGCCTCATTTAATTGATCTAGCGTTTGATACTTTTCCTTTGCCCATTTTCTAAAAGCAAAATGATCGGCCTCGGAATAAAAAACATCTATTTCACAATTTAGTTCATTATCAATCTGCCACCCGACAACCCCTGGATTATAGCTATAATGTTTTGCCATTTCTGTCACAATAGCCGAACTTAGTCTCCGGTAGTTTTCCGAATTGTAGTTATAATGTCTACGAGCGCCATGCTGGTAAGCTATACCAGATTGAGATACATTCAATACATCGGGATATTTATGGGTGAGCCATGCTGGCGGTGTTGCCGTTGGAGTTCCGAGCACTGTTTTCAGGCCTAATTTATGGGCCTTTTCAATCGCCCGATCGAATAAAGCAAAAGAATATACTCCTTCTTCTGGCTCAAAAATCGTCCAGGCAAATTCCCCCATGCGAACATAGGTAAATCCTGCCTCCTTCATTCTTCGAAAATCATCTTCCCACAGTTCCTCTGACCAGTGTTCTGGATAATAGCAAACACCTAGTGTTAATTTTTCCGCCGTCCATTTTTTCGTCATTATTTGCACTCCTATCTATATTCTTTATTCTTTTATCGAACCACCTAAAATACCGGAAATAAAGTGCTTTTGCAGGATAAGAAAGACGGCCATTACTGGGATTACCGAAATAGCTGTCCCTAACATCAATTGTCCATAATCAATGGAATTAAGACCAGCTAAAGTGGACAAAGCCACTGGCAAAGTATAATTTTCCTGTGTTGTCATCACTATTAATGGCCACATAAAATTATTCCATTGATGGGTAAAAAGGAAAATCCCAACAGCCGCTAAAGCAGGCTTCATTGTTGGTAAAGCAATTTTGAAAAAGATAAAGAATTCTCCAGCTCCATCTATTCTTGCTGCTTCTATTAAGGAATCTGGTATTCCCTGCATATTTTGCCTAATCAAAAAGATAGCAAAGGGATAGCATATTTGCGGCAATATAATCGCTTGATACGTATTAATCCAGTCTATCGATCCAAAAATTTGAAATAGTGGAATAATCGTAGCTTGATAGGGGATCATCATCGCCAATAAAAAGGATGCAAAAATCAGATTGCTCCCCTTAAATTTAAATTTCGCAAAAGCATAGCCTGCTGCAGAGCAAATGAATAAACTTACTACGACAAAAACAATGGCAATGATAGATGAATTAGTTACTGCTTTGACAATATCGATAGAATTGCTTAAATTTCGTAGGTTCTCCAGCAAATAATCACCAGGGATCAATTTTGGAGGAAAGGCCAGCACATCGCCTGAAGGATTTGTTGCCCCTACAAGCATCCAATAAAATGGACCAATCGAAATGACAACACCAATAAGTAAAAAAAGATGCATAAATATTTTTTGAATACGTTTCTGTTTTGCCATCAGTCATTCCTCACCACCTTAAATTGAATCCATGATAGAACCGCGATAAAGAGCACAATTACATAAGCAATGGCTGATGCATAACCAAAATTAAAGAAACTGAAGCCCTGATTATAAAGATAGTAAGTAATGGTTATTGTCGCATTATTTGGACCGCCATTTGTTAAATTGTACGGCTCATCAAATAATTGGAAGGAGCCAATTGTTGACATTACAAAAGTAAATAACAGAACGGGCTTAAGCTGTGGAATCGTGATATAAAAGAATTTCTTGATTGTACTGGCACCATCTATACTAGCTGCTTCATACAAACTATTCGGGATGTTTTGCAAACCAGCTAATAAGATAACCATGTTATAGCCAGTCCATCTCCAAGTTGTTACTAGAATAAGGGAGACCTTCGCCCAGAAAGGATCTGTCAGCCAGTGAACCTTCTCAAGGCCGATCGAAGTGAATAAGTAATTAATTAAACCGTAGTCTGTATTTAGCAGCAATACAAAAATAATAGAGGCTGCGACTAATGAAGTAACAGCAGGAGTAAAAAAAGCGACCCGGTAAAAACCTTTCATTCTTAATAAACTAGAATTCAATACACTCGCTAATAAGACGGCTAGGAATAACATAATCGGAACCTGCACTAGCAAAATAATAAATGTATTGCCAAGCGCTTTGTAAAAGAGCGGATCACTGAAAAGCCGCGTATAGTTTGCAAGCCCAGAAAAAGTATAAACACCTGCAACCTTTGTTTGAAAGCTTAATAGAAAAGAAGCAATTATAGGATAAACCGTAAAAGCAATAAACAATAGCAAGGCTGGACCAACAAATAGATAAGGAACGGTCTTAGGCGTGATAAATTGTTTTTTCTTTTTTATAGTTAATGAATTTGTTCCTGTTTCTAGCATTTTATTATCCGACATTCTTCTCCCCCTCCTTTTTAGAGGCTGCATTCAAAAATAGGTTCAAATGCTATTCTCAAAAGTCAGCCTCTAATCCTTTAGCAAAAATGGTTTTTAATTGCTCGATTCCAATCCAGTTTGCTGCTCAGCTTGTTTCTTTCCATCCTCCAATATTTGTGCTGCTGGTTTATTCTCAAGTAAAAATGCTTCCATTTGACTTGTCATAATGGATCTGAGTTCTAACTCTGCACTGCTGTGATTAACAGATGGAATATCTGTTACTGTATCAGCAAAATCTTTAAAGAATGTTTGATTATTAAAGTATTCTTGTTCTTCACTGAAAACCGGCTCTTCATATGCTGCTAATAACGCTGGGAATAATCCTCTATTCGTAAGTGCCTTAATTTGTGATTCTACATCTGTTGATGCAAATTTAGCAAACACATATGCTGCTACTTTATTATCCGATTTACTTGGAATCGCTAAGGCAGATCCTCCATCATTAGAAGCTCTCCCTCCCCCTTCTTCAAAAGCAGGCAGTTGGAACATGCCCCATTTACCTGACAGCTCAGGCATTTGTTCAATCATCGTTCCACTCCACCAGACAGCACCAGGCTGTGTTGCGACCTCTCCATTTTTCATTGCTGCTACTTGGCCATCCCAGTTATTTGTATAGATAATTAATTCTGCATCCTTCATTTTTTGCAAAATATCAATGGCCTTTTTGGCTGCGTCTGAAGTAAGATCTAATTTATCATCCTCTGTAAAGTAATAGCTCCCTTGCTGCTGCAGCATAATTCTAAGCAATCCATCTCCATCTGTTCCAAGAAATGCCTTCCCCGTATGAGCAACAACCTTTTTCCCCGCTTCGATATAGTCATCCCATGTTTTAATAGTCGCTGGGTCAACTCCTGCCTCCTCAAAAATATCTGTCCGATAGATAACACCCACTGGTCCTAAGTCTCTTGGTGCTGCAATAATATTTCCATCCTTATCCTTTAACCCATCTATTTTCGACTTAGAAAATTCATTTTCATGTTTATCAAAGCCAAGTGAACTTAAATTCGTAAATGCATCTGGAAAATCATCTGTAAATGAATGAATACGATTATTTTCTACCTGTACTACATCTGGTAATCCGCTTCCACCTGATGAAAGACCCGCACTAACCTTTTGGTATACTTGATCAACACCAATATGCTCAATCTTCACGTTTACATTAGGATATTTCTTATTAAAAGCAGGAAGTACATCCTTTTCTAAATAATTTGCTTCCAATGCCCAGGCCCAGACGGTGACATCTCCTTTTATATCCTCTGGATTATCCGGAATGGTTAGATCTTCTGTACTCGTTGAGGAGCTCTTGCTGCATGCCCCCAACACAATCGTAAGTAGAAATAATAAAACAAAACCATAGATTTTCCTCATAAAGTTCCACTCCTTTTGATAGAGATTTTTTCTGCTTTCTATAAATCTAAAAAGGAAACAAAATGAATAGAAAGCGCTTACCTAAGTAGTCCAAGTATATACTGATATCAAAGATGGTTATGGTATAATTTCTATTATTTTGGTATTTTAACTACCGTATCACTCTCTAAATTTTGACAACTTTCAATTTAATGGAGGAGAATCTAGTGGGAAATCGTCTAAATATGAATAATTTGGAGTATATATGTAATTTAATGACAGATATATTAAATATTTCAATTACTTTACTTAATAATGAAGGAACTATAATGGCAGAAAAAACAGCGAACGAACTAATTAATCCTCTTTATCCTTCTAAACAATCCTTTTACAGACAGGTCATTCCTAGTAATGGAAAGAATTCTCTATCTCCCGCCATAATAGGTACACATTTTTATGAAAACGTATCCATCATTCCAATTACCAACTTAGGTACCATTATTTTAGGCCCCGTTTTATCTAAACGGCCAAGTAGACTGCTGATAGATAACTTGATCACTGCCTATCGCCAAAGTGGTTTGGAAGATGCTTTAAGCGACTATTATTATTCTCTTCCCGTCATAAGCATTGCGAAATTAGGACAAATCTGCAAACTTATCTATTTTTTATACAATAACAAGATTTATGACAAAGACATTACCTTACCAAAAATGCAATTGCCCAATCATTTAAATGATGAAAAGACTGCAAATAAATACATATTAGAAACACACCAAAATTCCTCCTTTCATCATGATCCTATTGCGGAGAAAAAACTCTATCAATTTATTATAGATGGACAAAAAGAAAATCTGCTTGCATATTGGAAAGCCTTTAAAGAAAGCACTTCCTTTCATTTTGGAAAGCTTTCTAAAAAAAATGAAGTAAGAAATCAAAAAAATTTAACTATTGCAACCATTACCCTTGCAACCCGTGCGGCCATTACAGGCGGTCTTCATCCTGAAATCGCCTATTCTTTAGGAGACCGCTACATTCAAGACTTAGAGGAATTACAAGATTTAAAGGACATTCATTTCTTCACAGAAAATATCTTGTATGAATTTGCAGATAAAGTAGCTAAAACAAATAGGGAAAATTATTCGCGACCTATTTTTCAATGCAGAAACTATATTTACAAGCATATCTATGAACCATTAACCTTACAGTCCATTGCAGAGCATTTATCTATCAGCCCCAAATATCTATCCAATTTATTTAAAAAAGAAGTGGGAATTCCTATTAGTGAATACATACAGCAAATGAAAATTGAGGAAGCAAAAAAACTGATGACTTTTGCAGAACATTCCTTATCTGATATTCATGCCCTTTTAAATTTTACCGATCAAAGCTATTTCACGAAAGTATTTAAAAAGTATACCGGAATTACTCCTAAACAATTTAGAAAGAATACGGTTAATTTTTTATAGAGAATAGAATTAGGGCTTATCCAATAGTTATTTACTTGTGTTAGGATAACCCCTGTCCGTATTAAATATTTCTTATAAATAAATATTGGTAACGAATAGCTTGTAAGATGTTCAATCTAAGATTCTCCAAAATTTAATTACATTATTATTATCCCCTATTTTATTTGATTGAAAATTCTAATTATTATTCCCTTAATCATTCCTTTTCGGTCTTTTTTTTCTAAAAATAATGATATAATAGTAAATGTCTTTCATAAATAGTTTAAAAAAAGGTGGTTAGTTAGTTAGCAAAAACGGGTAATTAGTTTTAAAGAAAGGTCTGGAGGTGTTCGTAGAAATTGATTCAATTTAAAGAAGTAACCAAAACGTTTCAAGATGGATTTAAAGCGCTAAAGAATATTACCTTCGAGGTAAAAGAAGGAGAATTACTTGTTCTAATTGGCCCAAGTGGTTCTGGTAAGACAACTACGATGAGAATGATCAATCGACTTATAGAACCATCTAGTGGTTCCATTACGATCGAAGGAAAGGATATTTCCACAGAGGATCCTGTAAAACTCCGCAGAACTATTGGCTACGTCATTCAGCAAATAGGTTTGTTACCCCATATGACAATTAAAGAAAACGTATCGCTCGTTCCTCGACTCCAAAAATGGAAAAAAGAACAATATTTAGACAAAATTAATGATTTAATGAAAATGGTCGGGTTAGATCCTGATACATTTGGTGATCGTTACCCTTCTGAATTAAGCGGTGGACAGCAGCAAAGGATTGGGGTTATTAGAGCCCTTGCGGCAGAGCCGAAAATAATTTTGATGGATGAACCGTTCAGTGCCTTAGACCCTCTCAGCCGCGAACAATTGCAAGATGAATTAGTCCGCTTGCAGCAGGATATCAAAAAAACAATTGTCTTTGTTACACATGATATGGATGAAGCCCTTAAAATAGCGGATCGAATTTGTATTATGCAAGACGGAGAAATTGTGCAATTAGATCGGCCAGAAAATATATTACGTCACCCAGCAAATGAATTTGTCCGCAATTTTATTGGAGAAGATCGTTTGCAAGAAAATATTTCTTTACCTAAATTAGCAAAATTAATGGTTCCTCCTGTAACAGCCGGTGAGTCTCGCGGTCTTGCAGAATCATTAAAATTAATGAGAAGAAAGCGTGTGGATAGTCTAGTGGTCGTCGACAAATCTAATACCTTTCTCGGAATAGCGAATGTGTGGGAGGTACAAAAACGATATAGAGAAGAAGAATTAACCTTGAAAGATATAATGGATACGAATATAAAAACGCTTCATCTTGAAGAAGCAACTGAAAAAGCTTTTCAACTTGTTAGTGAATCCCAATATGGCTTTATTCCAGTAATTGACCAGCATTCTAAAATTATTGGTATTGTCAACCGTGCAGGTCTTGTGGAATATATTGCTGACCAAATTGGAGAATAAAAAGGAGGGATGAGCCATTCCTAATATAATCACAGACACAATAGATGTCTTCATCAACCGTTGGCCGACAATATGGAATTTAATTTTAGAGCATATGTATCTTTCTCTTATCTCTATTGCCATTGCAATCGTGATTTCCGTTCCACTAGGAATCTATTTAACTCGCCACAGAAAAATCGCAGACTCCATCATTGGAGTAGCCGGCGTATTTCAAACCATACCAAGTTTGGCATTACTAGTATTTCTAGTACCATTCATCGGTACTGGGAAACTTCCAGCCATTATTGCTTTAACTGTTTATGGTCTATTACCTATTTTGCGCAATACATATCTAGGAATTGTCGGAGTAGAAAAATCTGCAATCGAAGCTGGCGTAGGGATGGGTATGACCAATCGCCAAGTGTTATGGATGGTTGAATTGCCACTATCCTTAAGCGTTATTATGGGAGGAATTCGGACTGCAACAGTATTAATAATCGGGGTGGCAACAATCGCTGGATTAATCGGCGCAGGCGGACTGGGAGATTTGATCTTCCGTGGTTTACAAACCTATAATACTGGCCTTATCCTTGCTGGAGCAATCCCATCTGCCCTTTTGGCGATTATATTTGATTACTTATTAAAACTATTAGAAACAGATGTGACCCCTCAAGGTCTTCAAAATAAAAAAGTGAAAAAAAGCAAAATACGAATCTGGATTGTTGCAGGTTTAATCGTACTCCTTCCACTTTCGACTGTGATTGCCAATTTCAGCAGTGGAAAAAGCGGAAAGGATAGCATCACTATTACTGGAAAAAATTTCACAGAACAAGAAATTATGGTGTACATCATGGGGCATCTCATTGAAGAGCACACAGACTTAAAAGTAAACTATGAATCTTTTCTTGGCGGAACCGCCCCAGCCTTTGAGGGAGTTAATACCGGAAATTATGATATGTATATGGAATATACAGGTACTGGATTATTAAGTATCTTAAAGGAAGATATGGTTAGTGATCCTGACGAAGCCTATGAAATAGTGAAAAAAAGATTTAAAGAAGACTATAATTTAGTTTGGCTAGAGCCATTTGGATTTAACAACACATACACATTAACCATGCGCAAAGAAGATGCGGAAAAGTACCAAATAAAGACTATTTCAGACTTAAAAAAGATCGCACCGGACCTAACCTTAGGATCTGAACCGGAATTCTTAGAAAGAGAAGATGGCTATCCAGGTCTTATCGATACCTATGGAATACAATTTAAAAATACGCAAGCAATGGACTCTGGTATTATGTACAGTGCGATTAAAAACGGTGATGTCGATGTTATTGACGCCTTTTCAACAGACGGCCGTATCCCAGCATTTGATTTACAAGTTCTAGAAGATGATCAGAACTTCTTCCCACCATACTATGCAACACCAGTAATTAGAGCGGAAACATTAGAGAAATATCCAGAATTAGAAGAAGTATTAAGCATGCTTGTCGGAAAAATTGATAATGAAAAAATGCAAGAATTAAATGCAAAAGTAGATATTGATAAAGAGCAATATGAAGATGTTGCGGTCGAATTTTTGAAAGAAGAAGGGCTTATTGATTAGTTTATAAGGCTGATATGTTGGGGTTATAGATTTTCTATAACCCCTTTGTGGTCTTTCAATTCAAACTATCTATCATTCTACCAATTTAAGAATTTCTTCTAAATCATGCTGCTCCACATATGCTTTCGTATCATTTAACATATCATCTGTGAACTGTATTCCTCCAATAACTATATACGTTTTTCCCATACTAGTTAATCGAGCAAGGTGCGTTGCCGCATCACCTTTAAATAGGTCAAGTGGCAGCTGCCGTTTAGTTTCCGTATCATAGATTTTTAATTCTCCACTAGGAATCGTTCCATACAAATTACTATTCATATAAAGTATATATCGCTCATCTAGCCAAACAGCTCCACTTGGATATTCTTGTTCACCAGAGGTAGCGTTCACATTGATTATTTCTTTTAATCCATCTTCTTTCGAATAAACATAGAGCGCCCCACCTGCCTCCCACCCATATTGTGGAGTTAACAAAACTTTTTTTCGAGTAGGTGAATAATCAACAGGCTTCATTTCGCTTGATGCACTATCATGATTAAATGATTCTATAGATCCATCCTCCTTTTTTAATAGCAAAACATATGGTTCGATACTGTAGGATATTCCTTCACTCTCGTTATTTCCGTCTATTTTGCTAGACTTTTCCTCTTTACTATTCCCCTCCTCTGTAATTGATTGAGATCCTGTTTTTATTTCCTTTTGAACAGAATAATCCCCAATAAAGATAATTGCTAATCCGATGCCAATGGTCACTGCAATCCCCAGAATAAATCCAGCCCATAAATTCTTATTCACTCTTCCTCCCTCTTTTCACTAAAATACAGATTCTGTCTATATTCTCTTATTATAATGTACGACTAGATTTTTGTTTATAATTGTATGGACTGTTTAAAAGCAACTAAAAATTTACTTATTCTACTTCCCTTAACATATTATACACTGTTTGATTTATGACTATTTTATAAATAATAAAACTTCCAACTATTAATAGAAGCGACATATATATAATAACGAGAAGATAATAATATAAATAGTAAGAGAGAGGAAAGGTTAAAACTGCGCCCATTAAATACAAAAATATAATAATAAAACTCATTAAAGCAGCAATTAAACAATAAACTACCATTTCTGATGTCAGAAAATAATATAATTTTCTTTTTGACATTCCTAAAGACAGATAAATCCCCCACTCCTTTTTTTGGAGTTGGTATTTACTAAATACGATTATAAACATACTAGTAACTGTAAGAAGAAAAGTAATTATGAAAGAAAATTTTGCAAGGAAACCTAACAACGAAGTTATCTTTGTATCATTTTGGATAAATTCTGGTATGTTCTGTAACAAACTACCAGGTACAGTAGCAATCATCTGATTAACATAATCATCAATCTTCTTTAATTCATTTTCTGTAATATTAGTATCAAGAAATATTCCGAGTTCCATATAACCGTTGAAGAGTTTAGAATTCTGCATTGTATCTTTATCAAAAATAATAGTAAAACCATCATAACTTATTTTGTTTTTGTTATTAATTTGTTTTACATATGTTTCATTGTTAACACTATATACTTCGAACTGTTCTTTTATTTTCTGCAATTTCCCTTCATGCTTTTCCTGTTTAATGAATTCGATTGTTTCTCCTTTCAGATTATTTAAATTTGCATCTTTTCTACCATCCTTATTAGGAACAAAGATCATGATTTTGCCTCGAAATGCTTTATAATCATCCTCTGGGAAAAGTTGTGAAAATTCCTCTTTATCAATAATTTCATATTTAACATTTGGCACAATCCATTTTTGATTATAAGTGATTATTTCTCCCTGATTATCCAACCATTGAGTAATATCTTTTGTTTTTTGCTGTGATGTGATTAATGGAATTACATCTACCATAAAAGGATTCTTCTCAACATATTGAACACCAGGCAGAATCTTTAGATTCGTAACTTGTTGTTCTGAAAAAGTTAACCCCTTCCTTAAAAGGATAGGCAGATTATCTTGCGTGTCAAATCCGTAAACCTCCTGGGAATTTAAATAATAATATTCATCTATATCCCATATACCTTCCGTCTCTTTTTGAAAAATGACAGAAAACAATAAAATAAGTATAGACAAACTTATCATTGCTACAGTTAAAATAAATTGTTTAGGAAACAAAAATAATTGTCTTGTTAACTGTTTTATCTCAAATCTTTTTATATTTTTATTAATTAGTATATTCACAATCGGTATTTTTTCTACTCCATTAATTAACATTTTTATAGATAGATTTCTAGAACGAAATATCTCCCAAAAAGATAGAAATAAAACCATGAAAAAAAGAAAGAGAATCCAACATATACTAAAAGTATAAGTCTGATTTTGATATGTACTTATACCTTCTTTAAAACTCTTATTTATTATTAGGAATTTAAAAACATAATTTAGGGGAACTGCTAAAATCAAACCAGAAAAGAAAAGAATAAATGTTTGAGAAAAGTAAAAAAAATACAGCTGCATTCTTTTTATTCCAAGTGCCTTTAATACCCCAATTTTTCTCCGTTGCGATTTATTAAAATAAGCAAATAAACTGCTTATAGAAAATATCGAAATGAAAAGAATAACCGTTTGATAAAAGATTGAAATATTACGAATAGTATCATAATCTCTTAGGCCTTCCAAAAATAGCTTTTCATTTACAAAACCCTTATCATCATACTCAGCTAATAAATTTTCTGTTTTTTTGAGAGTAGTATTTTTGCCGTCTTCATAGTTAATTAGATAATTCCTTTTACTAGAATTGTCTTTATATTGCTCGCTAATAAAAATATTGGGGAAAGCTAATTCTTTTTGAAATTGAAAAGGTATATACCTTTTCGAGGAATAATTTGAAATAATCCCAACAATTTTTACTTTCCATTGCTTTTCTTTACCATCTAGTGTTATCATGTCTCCAATAGCCCAGCTACTATTAAATAATTTTAAGTATGCGGATTCAATGGCTACTTCATTTTTTCCAATTGGCAACCGTCCCTCCATTACTTTAATTTTCGATAAGTCTACAGCTCCCTTATCCATCCATCCAATTGTAGCGGAATTGGAATTCTCTAAAGGAATCCAATCAATCAATTGGAATTCGCCTATATTTTTTACTTCCTTATTTATTTCAGATTTAGACTTTTCAATACCAACCAGAACTCCACTATTTTTCCCATATTGCAAATAAGATTTTTCCATTAGAGCAGCTCTAATAGCCTCAGATGCTGTAAATATAGAGAGAACAGAAGAAATAATGAGACACAATGCAAGGACTATCAATATAGTCCACTTTCTTCTAGAACATAGAAATTTAAATCCTAATGTAAACACTTAACTCATCTCCTCTAATACACCGTTTTTCATGGAATATAAAAAGTGAGGAACTTGAATTAAATTCTTCTCATGTGTGACTATAATTAAAGAAAGTTCTCTTTCCTTATTAAATTTAGTTAATAAGCTAGTAATACTTTTAGTTGTAATTTGGTCTAAATTACCTGTTGGTTCATCCGCAAATAATATATCTGGTTCAGTTATTAAAGCCCTGGCAATAGCCACTCTTTGCTGCTCCCCACCTGATAGAAAAGTTGGAAGCTTGTTTAAATAAAAGTGAATTCCTAATTCTTGCGAAAGCTCATCAATACTATATTTCAATTGTTTCTCCCTTTTTTTTAATAGTTTCAATGGAAGTTCAATATTCTCTCGAACTGTCAATTCTGGTATTAAATGAAAGGATTGAAATACAAAGCCAAATTTATGCCCCCTTATTTCAGCTTGTCTTTGCTCAGGCAAATCATAAAATGATTCATTATTATAATAAACCTTTCCATTTGTAGGAAATTCCAATCCACCTATAATACTTAAAAAAGTCGATTTCCCAGAACCACTTTTTCCTTCGATGACATGAATGGTTCCCTTTTCTACAGTAAAATTCTTTATTTTGATAATTTCCCTATCATCTGAATATTTCTTTGTCATATTAACTACTTTTAAACTTTCCACCATAAAGTTCACCTCCAATATTTTCTATAAATATACTACAATAAATCTAATAAATTGGCAAAAAAATCCCAATTTACATCTTGAGATTCCCAATATTATCCTTTACTATATTTATAGAAAACTATTATTAATTGGAGGAATTTACAATGGAAAAGAAAAAAAGTAAATTAGTTTTATCAGGAGCTTTAATACTAGGTTTATCTTTCCCAGCAGTAGCAAGCGCATACAGTAGTTCATATTCCTTTGATGTCGGTTATAGTCTTGAAGGAACTAAAAAATATTCATTATCTAACAAAACTACAAAAACAACAGCCAAAGCTAATACATATAATTCAGCTGGTAATGTGCAGTCAAATAAATCAAATTATAGAGTAAGTTTATATAAAAGTTTGCTAACAAACTATTCTGTAAGTATGCCAGCTGATGGGTACAGTTATACAAAATCATTTGGAAAAGTTAGTAAAGGTAGCTATACTATCAATATTAACAAATCGGATAATACAGGATATGGTAGTAGAGTTAAAGGATCTGGTACCATTAACCAATAAAACAATAATATAGTATGAATTAAATACTAATACTTAAAAAGAGCTAATATACATCAACCATAAAGAAATAATTTAGAATAAAAAAAGAGCTAGTCTAAAAACCGAGAGTATGGATTTTAGATAGCTCTTTTAGTTATTTTGTTTTTTAAAAGGAAATATCTACTATTTATCTAGCAAAACGATGGTTTCCAATAGTAACCGTTGCTTCTCGTGAGAAAACCCAGTCACTTGTAGCTGTTTTTGGATTAAAGAAATAAAGAGAACCATTTCCTTTTCCATCTAATGCAATTGCTTCATTAACTGCTCTTTTTGACTCCGCATCAGCTGTCTTATTAATTTCCCCATTTTGAACAGGGGTAAAAGCATAATATCCATTCGATTTTTCATAGATTACATCACGAATAGTATTCGGAAATTGATTACTTTTTACTCTATTCAAAACAACCACTGCTACTGCAACTTTTCCTGCATATGGTTCACCAACAGCCTCAGCGCGAACTAATCTCGCCATTAAATCTTTATCGGCTGGTGAAACAGTGGCATTTGGTAGAATAATATTTTGACCTGTAATTAAGGCTTTGCTATTATTTGCTTTCATTAAATCACCGATTGGAATCCCAAAGCCCTTAGCCACTTTCCAATAAGTATCCCCAGACTGAATCGTTCGATTCGTTGCTGCATCTGCTTTATCGATTAACATAAATGCTGAAATAGATAGCACTAATCCAGCGGCTACTATTAATTTTTTCAAAAATCTTACCTCCTAGTAGTCGTTGTTTCTGGTGTCTTCTATTAGGCTAGCAGATGTAATATTTCGATTCATCGTCCAAAAAGTGGTAAACGAAAGATTGATAGGTTGATAGCTTACTAGAAAAGAGATTTACAACATGGTGGAAGTATTAACCAATCTAGTTAGTTAGCAAATAACATCTAAATTTAGGAAATTTTAGGCAAGATTGTTACAAACCATTTTTATCTGTAACAAAAAATAAGAAGGTACTAAAAAAAATTTAGAGACTCATTTAATGACAAGAAAACTGCTTTTTTAAAAAATCAAGTGCTGGTCCAATTTCTTCTGCAAAATTCCGCCAATTACATTCAATGGAGATTCTGCCATCATAGTTTGCTTTATGTATGTTTCGCACAAACTCAGGATAGGGATACATTCCTGTACCAGGAGCCAGCCTATTCGTATCAGCAACATGGATATGCTGGATAAAATCTCTATATTCATAGAGATTCGTAAGTGGTTCCTTTTCTTCTTCCATATGATAGAAATCAGCCAATGTTTTTAACGAATTTTTATTAAATTCCTTTGACCATGCAGCAGCTTCTGAAATACTATTAATAATATTTGATTCTTTTTTGTTGAGCGGTTCTATTACAATTGTTAAGCTTAATTGGTCCGCCATATCCGATATTGTCGATAAAAAGGCTGCCATTTGTTCTCTGCCCTTTTCTTTCGACAGTCCTTTCGGAAAACTTCTTGCACCACCACTTCCGAATACAATTGTGTCCGCACCTATTCGGCAAACACGTTCTAATGCAGATTTTAAATAATCTTTCACTCGCTGATTATCTACCTTATCTCCCACTATTTTTAAGTCACTTGGCAAAAGAATATTAAAAGCTTCAATAGGTAAAGGTGATGCTTGATATTTTTCTAATATTGTTTTAAATACCTCTTCCTTCTCTTCTGGCATCAAGGAAATAACCGTACATTCGATAAAATCATACCCCGCTTTATCCAATGCCTCTGCCTGATCAATAGCAGCACAGCATCCGAACCTCATAGGATTTCCCCCTTACACAAGAATATTTTTCATATACTTACTAAACTGCTTAAAGGCTATTTCCGGCTCCTCCAATTCAGGACACCACTTTTTTTCCCATTCCAATGTATAGTAGCCATCATACCCGTTCCTTTTTAATAAAGTGTATATGTCTTGTAATGGTATATCCCCATCTCCTAAAAGACAAAGCTGATAGCCTCTTTCTGCTTCCTTTTTTAGATAAGAATCCTTCCAATGGGTATAGGCAACCCATTCCCCAAGATTCTCCCAAGTAACATCAGGCTTTTCGCCAATTGTTCGATAGGGATGATGGATATCCCATAATACTTGCAAATAATCAGAGGAAACTCGCTGAACTAGCTCTTTCACATATCTGCTATCTGTCCAATCATCATGTGTTTCTAGGAGAAGTTTGACATTAATATCCTCTACAATCGCCAAATAATCATGAACATTTTTCTCAGCGATTTCCATTGCTTCTTCTCTCTTCCACTTTCCAACCGCTCCGCCAAATACACGAATATAAGGAGTGTTGAATTTCTTACAGAGCAATGCGTATTCTCTTAATTCCTCTACATACTTCTCATATTCTTCTTGTGATTGAGTAACCAATTTGACTGAACTAGAAAAACACGGAATCTCTAAAGAAGCTTCCTTAAAGAGACGTACCGTTTCTTTTACGTTTGTTGAAAATTCACGAAGCTTATATAGATCAAGTTCTCCTAGCAGCCCACGAAAATCAATGCCTGAATAACCATTTTCCACTGCATGTTGGATAATTGTTTCTAAATTCCAATGAGGACATCCAAGAGTAGTAAAAGCTAATTTCATCTTCTGTACCTCCCACATTTTTCTTATTCTTGAAAAAAAGGACAGACTAATCTGCCCTGTCTTTAATGAGAACCTTTCACATCTAATGTGATCGATGCATGCTTGTTCTTTTTAAAAGTAGATGTCTTAATTCTTTCTTGTAATTTAGCATAAAAAAGATCTTCGTTAATAGGGAGTTCAACCCAATCATCGATCCATGCCGATAAATGCATGGCATTCGAGATTTCCAATCCCTTTATGCCTTCTACACCAGGTCCAAGCAGCTCTGTCCCATTGCGGATAGCATTTACCCAATTTGCTGTGATCCCCTTATGCTGTGTTGCTTCTCCTTTAATAGGAATATCAATTTTCCAGCATTCCGGTTCGCCAAATCCCCCTTTATATTCTTTATTGAATTCCCTTTCCGATTGTCTTAGTCGCCAGAAGGTTAACTTTCCATCCTCTATGACTACTTTTCCGCGATCACCCGATATTTCATAGCGATTCGTTCCAGGAGAATCACCTGTAGATGTAACAAAGACGCCCGTTGCTCCATTTTCATATTCCACATATGCGGTCACATCATCTTCTACTTCAATATCATGAAACTTCCCAAATCCACAAAATGCGCGGACTCGTTTAGGCATTAATCCACTTGTCCATTGCCATAAATCGAGTTGATGCGGATCTTGATTTAGAAGAACTCCGCCTCCTTCCCCAGCCCATGTCGCTCTCCAGCCACCTGAATCATAATAACTTTGTGAACGATACCAATCTGTGATAATCCAGTTTGTTCGTTTAATTTCTCCCACTTCGCCACTTTGCACAAGCTCTCTCAGCTTTTGATATAAGGGATTGGTTCGCTGATTAAACATAATCCCAAATACCTTATCGCTTTTGCTTGCAGTCTCGTTTAATTCCCTTACGTTTTTTGTATATACACCTACAGGTTTTTCAACTAAGACATGAAACCCTTGTTCTAGTGATTGAATCGCCAATGGTGGATGATCATAATGAGGTGTTGCAATAATAACTCCATCCATATCCGAACATTCAAAAAAGCGGTCAACATGATCGAACTGCTGAACATGCTCTCCTAATGTTTCCTTTGCCCATTTCAATCTTTCTGGATTGCTGTCACACACAGCAATTAATTCCGCTCCCTCAATTTCGCCATTATTTAAATACATTGCATGCGAACTTCCCATATTACCAATACCGATAATGCCTATTTTGACTTTAGCCAATCTTCTCCGTCTCCTTCCTAACCTCTCTTTTTCATTTCTAAAGCTTTACTGCAAAAGTCTTGTTAAACGTTTAAGATTTTCTAAACTTATTCGGAGACTATCCATCGGATCTCCTGGACAAATATCTTGTTCAACTGCATACCATTCAACCCCAGCTTTTTTGCACCAATTTAAAATAGGGGGAAAGTCGATCAGCCCTGTACCAACCTCTGCAAAAGTTTGCCTTTCATCATTTGTCATATCTTTTAAATGAATGATTGGCATTCTATTTGCATAGGGTTTAAGAAATTGCAGCGGATCTTTTCCAGCCTTTTTTACCCAGAAAACATCAATTTCCGCAAAAATCTTATTATCGGAAGTAGGCTCCAATAAATATTCCAGCGCTGATTTCCCATCTATGTCTGTATCAAATTCAAAGGCATGATTATGGTAGCTGATGCGAAATTCTGGTGTTTTTTCAGCTACTTCATTCAAAAGCGCCTTTACCCCCTCATACCCGTCTTGATTTCTTACATCCTCTGGTAAAAATGGGCAGACAATATCTTTTGTGTTATATAGCTTTACTTCCTCCACTACTTGTTCTAAATCGTTTTCTAACCGATCAAGCGGGATATGTATTCCAGCTGTGCCTAGGTTATTTTCCTGTAAGGCCTTTGCAACTTCATGCGGATCATAGTCAGCAGGTAATGCAGATAGCTGAACCCCGTCCCAGCCCATCTCCTTCAACTCTTTAAATACAGGGGAAATTCCTCTCTTTAATTCTTCTCTTACTGTAAACAATTGGGCAGCAAACTGATTATGCATCGAACTCGCTCCTTTTTTTGTAAAATAAAAGTCGATACCTCTATCTTAATCGCTAAAATGAGAAACACATCAGCTAATCTTGTTCATTATTGGCAATTATTTTACCCCTATTGCTTTTTCAATGTCTTAACGCAGACGATTTGCTCAATCGTGCACAAAAATAAAAAAGGTATCATTCTTAAGTAAATATAATCTCCTAAAAAACTACATATCTCCTAAACTTCGATTGGAAACAAGGACTTCATCGATTCTGATTTCCCTCTTCAGCATAGATGATTGGATGATCGCATCAATCATTTGTAAGGAAGGCAGGGCATCTTTGACATGTATATAGTCCCTTCTATTCTCTAGAATACAAGCATAAAAGCCGTCAATCAGTTTTTTATGACTTGCTCCATAATAAAACTTAGAACCATAAAGCTTAGTATCTTCTTCTATCACTATCTTACCGCCATTATCATCTAGCATCGTTAGCCTATTGTCCTTAATGGTCAACTTTTGATTTTCGCAGACGATTTGAAGCTCTACACTTGAGTTATTTCCATTCGCGTTTGTAGCAAAAAAGAACCCATTAATCCCATTTTTGAAAACTATTCTGGCTGCTGCCGTATCTTCCGTTTCAATGCCATAATCAAGAAGCTGGTCAACAGTTCCTCTTATTGTCGCTATTTCCCCTCCCAAAAGCTGCATTAAATCTAAAGTGTGAATCGCTTGATTAATCATGACTCCCCCACCAGCTAAGTCTAATTTCCCGCGCCACGGCTTATTGTCATAATAGGATTTTGTCCTTGCCCAAGTGACGATCCCTTTGATCCCTACGATTTTTCCATACTTATTTTCTGCGATAATCTGCCGTAGTTTTTCAACCGTTTCATTCAAGCGATTTTGAAAACAAATAGCGATTTTCACTTGTTTGTTGTCCTCTTCAAGTTTCAGTAGTTCAAGACCTTCTTCTGTGTGTAAAGCCAGTGGCTTTTCTTGCAAGACATGGATGCCTTTTTCCACACAAGCTTTTGTCACTGGATAATGAAGATAATGTGGTAAACAAATATGTACACAATCTAACGTTTCCTTTTCAAGCATTTCTTGGTAATCTGTATAAAAATTTACCCCCTGCACACTCTCCCTTCGTGTTTCATCGATATCACTTACTGCTACTAACTCAGCTGTTGGGTTTGCTTGAATAGCAGAGAGATGAATACTCGATATATCACCGAGACCAATCACAGCTATTTTTAACATTAGACATGCTCCTCCTTTTATAAAAAACAGGCAGACTGGATACACCTTTTTTCTTTTTTTTAGTTTCTAGTATCCCATCTGCCTCATTCCTGCAATTTAAAGTCTATCTTCTAGCGGTTTTTGACCCACTCCGTACTTTCCTTTTGCGCTTTTTCCAGCGCATCTTCTGCACTTCTTTTTCCTGTTAATGCTGCTTCAATTTCAGACGTTAAAATATAACGTGGCTGTGAAGATCCCCACGGATATCTTGGTGTCATAGGAGTAGACATCGCTTCAAACACTGAAAGCATCAAAGGTTGTTCTTTCACACTATCCCATTCTGTTGCTGATTTCACAGATGGTACTAAACCAAGTTCTTCGTAGACATATTTTTGAACAAAATCACTTGTGGCAAATTTAAGCCACTCCCAGGCTAATTCTTTGTTCTTGCTGTCTTTGGCAATGGTAATTGGACTTCCTGCAAATAATCCGCCTTGCCCATCATCATTCTTGAACTCTTGCGAAATGGCAATTCGATCGCCAAGTCCTTGAGCATAGGCTGGTTTTACCGTATCACCAGGTCCCTGGTTTAGCATAATCGCAATATTATTTTCTTTTGTTAACCATTTTTCATTGCCTTGGTTACTCACAATGCCTTTAGGAGCATAATTTTGCATATCTAATAGCCAATTTAAGCCACTCAGCATTTCTTTTGAATTAAAAGCAAATTCAACCTCATCCCAGGCAAATCCAGTTCCCCACTGTCCGTTTTGTCCTTCCGCCAAATCGACTAAAGTGAAGGCAGAAGACCAGTCACCCCGGAACCAAATCCCATAGTTTTGCTCCCCTGTTTTCGGATTTTTCCCAGTCATTTGTTTCGCCTTTTCTGCTACTTCCTCCATTGTTGGATACTCAGACAAATATTCTACTCCCCATTCATCAAATAACTGTTTATCATAGCTGATAAAACGTGCATCACCCAAAAATGGAAGTCCGAAAATATCTAACTCCTTACTATCTGGACCTAATGCTTTCCACCCTTCTACTTGATTATCAATAAAATTATCTAAATCAAATTCTGGATCTTTCTCAATCCATGGCTGCAATGGTTCTAGAACACCTTGTGGAGCAAAATCAGCAACACCTGGCATTTGATACACATCTGCTTCCCCTGACGTAATCATTGCTTGGGTTTTCTCCGTGTATCCTTCCCAAGGCATCAGAACGAATTTCACTGTGGCGCCAGGATGCTGCTTTTCAAATTCTTCTTTCAGCACTTTTACTCCTTTTACTGAATCACCTGTAATCGGATCTGTCTTGTCTTCCATCGCGAAATCACCAATCATCATAACGGTTATTTGCTGTCCTGCCCATTCTCCATCCTTATCGGAACCTGAAGAACTTCCTGATTTAGAACTACACCCAGCAAGCGCAGCACTTATTACCATCATCCATGCCAAAGCAAATGCAGCCGTCTTAGAAAATAACCTCTTTTTCATTTTCCAACCCCCAATTTATTTGAATGATCTATTCCCCTTTGACACCACTCAATGCAATACTCTGGATAATATATTTTTGTAAAAATAAATACACAATGACAATTGGTAATACACTTACTGTTGCTAGGGCCATCGTTAACCCGCCGAGACTGGACCCATTTTCCAGCGAGAAACTCGCTAAATAAAGCGGAATCGTCTGCAAATTCAAATCATTAATAACAACTAATGGCCACATAAAATCATTCCAGCTCCAGATGAACGATAAAATGACCATTGTTGCTGCTATCGGACCTGCCAGCGGCAAATACACACGGAAGAAAATTTTAAATTCTCCCGCCCCGTCAATTTGTGCCGCTTCCCTTAATGTATCTGGCAGCTGATCGAAAAACTGTTTACATAGAAAAATAAGCATTCCACTAATAACGGATGGAAGAATTAAGGGCCAAAAAGTATTTAATAAGCCAAGTTGATTAAAAAAAGTATATAAAGGGATTAACCGTGGTTCCATTGGAATCATTAATGTACAAAGAACGATGACAAACAAGACTCTCTTCCCCTTGAATTTCCCTTTTGAGAATGCATACCCCGCTAATAAAGAAGCAGATACACTTAAAAAGACAGAACTTACGGTTACAATGGCGGAATTAAGATAAGCTTGAATAAGTCTCCCATTCTCAAAAACGATCCCATAATTGAAGGATGAAACTGCTTCTGGTATTAGCCGCGGCGGAAAAGGCATGACAATATTAGCCGTTCGATCAAACCCTACGCTGATCATCCAAACAAATGGCGCCATCAAAACTACTCCAAACACAAATAGTACAATATACTTTAGAATAACTGTCGTTCTTTCCAGCTTTTTCATGGAGATCGTATTTTTCATCGTCTCCCTCCCCACTAAATTAGATTTTCATTTTCGACATTTTTAAGTTGATAAACGTAAAAATTAAAATAATAATGAACATAATATATGTGGCAGCTGAGGCAATCCCGAATTCAAAACCGGTAAACCCACGCTCGTAAATAAAGGCTCCCATTGTTTGTATAGAACGAGCAGGGCTTCCATTTGGTCCTCCTATTACATACACCTCATTAAAACGTTGCAGCGCTCCAATCCAGCCTGTTATTAATAAGAAAGCAAAGGTACCCGTCATATTAGGAATCGTAATGAACAGCCACTGCTGTAACCCACTTGCTCCATCAATTTTTGCAGCTTCATACATTTCTGAGGGAATCGCTTGAAGATTAGCAAGACATATAATGATAACAAAGCCAATCCAATGCCAAACAGCCAGCAGTATAACGCCCCATTTAGAAGTACTAGGCTCAGAAAACCACCCTGGAGTCGGCAGTCCCATAGAGTCTAACGCAAAATTAACAATTCCCATCTCTGGATGTAAAACAAATTGAAAGATCATGGCCGCAGCAACAATTGAAGTAACATTGGGCAAGAAGTAGATAACTTTAAAGAAATTTTTTCCCTTTCCAACAGAGTTAATTAAGGTAGCAAAAATGAATCCTAAGGGAATGGTGATTAGCACTTGAAATATTCCGATAAAAAAAGTATTCCAAACAGCATTCCAAAATGGTCCTGATGTTAAGACCGTGCGAAAATTATCTAAACCCGTAAAGCTTTCTATTGTTCCATTTGATTTAAAAAAACTTAATCTAAATGATTCAACAACTGGATAAACCATAAACAGCAAAATCCCTAAAAAACTAGGAATTAAGAAAATATACCATGTCCATTGTGTCGTTCTTCTTTTCTTTTTCTTCTTCGCAGCCTCCATGTACATACTGGTTTCCGTAGCCGTAACATGATTATTTTCCATAAAATCTCCTTTCCTTAATGGATTGGTTTTCCTTTTCTCTCATTATGACAACGCTTTCAATTTTATAGAAATAATCACGAGATACTAACAATATCTCGCATGCTCATTTCTATAAACAATACTATTACTTTTATCGAGGTTACGTGTTTATGTTCCCTTCTGATTCCATTGTATGAAAGTTATCTACTTTTAACGTGGATAGAATTGTGTAATCTGATGAAGAAATTGTTTTTTATTGCTCTTTTAAATAATCATATTTAAAAATCGGTGCTGTAGAGACATTGTGGGAGAATTTAGCTTAATTCGTGTTTTTCATACGAATGGCTTTGCTATTACGGTATTCTGTAGGAGTTAGTTTCATTTGTTTTCGAAAAAAACGACTGAAATGAGAGGAATCTTCAAATCCTGATTCAAGAGATACTTCAAGAATCGATTTGTCTGGATGTATCTCCAGCAAATATTTGGCGCGGTTTATTCGACAGCTCATGATATATTGCATAATTGTATATCCTGTTACATCTTTAAAAATTCTCGACATATAATACTTGCTAATATTTAAATGATGGGCAATATCATCTAAAGTGATTGGTTCACAGAAATGCGTATCAATCCATTCAATCATTTTTTTGACATGAAGATTTTTATCAGATTCAGCATGAATATTATGTTCAAGTTGCTGCTTACTTAACTCATAAACCTTAAATAAAAGCTGCATCAGCATCGCTGTTAACTCTCCCACTTGGAAGCGATCGTCGACTGCGTTTTCTTCCTTGGATCTTTTCACTTTCTCTGCCAATTTCTTTATTAATGCTTTTACTTCAGCAGACTGTCCTTTATCTTTTATATGAAATAAAGTATTGCTCAATTGATTAAATGGCGATAACAATTCCGGGACATTTAAATTGTTTAAAAGTGGACGCAGCCATTCGGAAGAAAATTCAATCACACTGCGCTCATAATAAGCGCCAGGCTCAGGATAAGCTCGATGTAATGTTAGGCCATTCATAATAATTAAGTCATCCTCCTGTAAACGATAAATCCGATCACCAATTAAATATTTACATTCTCCCCCATGAAAGTAGTATATTTCATACCTATCATGAGAGTGGTAACTAAAATCTTCATAAGTTTCCACCTTATCCATTAAACGATAGAGTGCGATTATTTTTTCCGTCATCCTTAACCCCTCCTATTTAAAACGTTTTCAAAATATTAAAAATAAACTTGCCACCATCCCCAACTAATATCTTTGCTGAAAATTTTTCTTTTATTTATTCTCTATTCTTATGATAGTCACCTTTTAAAATTACAAAATTAATGTATATGAATTTTGTATTGCTTATTCCATATAAATAAAATGGAAATGCTAACTGAAGATTTTTAAACTCTCAAAATTGTTCTCTTTTAGAAAAATGAAATTTGTCCTAAACTACTTACTTTAAATGTAACCTCACTTTTCTCCCTTGTTTCTTCATTTAACACTCCACAACCAATAAAACGAGTACTTTTTACCACCAGTCTTATTAATCCTTTGCAGAAAAATAGAAAAAGCCTTTCAAAATGTAATTAACCGTTCTGAAAGGCTCTCTCCTAATTACAGTGCCAACACTGCATATTAATCTCTTGATGCATCATAATATATTTTTTAAAAGTCGTAAATTTAATTATATATTCAATTTATAGTAGTGTAAGAGTATTTTCATACTAAGAACCCCCACTTATAGAGTGAGGGTCTTGATTGTGTATAACTACCTCGCTTAAAAGTAGTTATGTGACTATTATACTACGAACAAAGAATATATGACCATAACTGGTAATGTTAGATTGTTGCACCTTTTAATCCACGTAATGCTTTATTGTTACATTCCCCTTCTATCTATAAAGGTAACAGCAAATGAAATACTATAATACCAACGGGATAGATCCAAAGCAGCCACTTAATGGTTCCCACATTAATTCTTTTAGAAATACCTTGGAATATTTCCGGTATGAAGATAAAGAAAACCTGACATGCTATTCTTAATTTCTGCCCGTCACTAAAAGGAATGAATTCAAATCCGTCTGCAGCATTCCCATCAAAATTACCTAAATACATAAGGAAGTTTTCAATCGGCAATACCAAACAAAGCAATATACGGCTTATTTGTACAACCGGACTTAGCTTTTTCTTTTTTAACCCTTTACAGGATAAAATAATTCCTGCAATGGCTAGAAGTAATGTACCCGAACTTAAATATACTTGCTCAGTGATATATTTCAATAAAAACCCTATTAAAAACATAATATCTCCTTTAAGTTTTTATATACTCACCCTATATCATTAAATAATACGCAGCATTTTGCATGAAAGTACCTCACCGTAATCGGTACGGGTTACTAATGACTATCAACCAAAAATATGGTCTTCTTGTGACATGGGATGGATTAATAATTCATCTTGTATTTTTTCAATGTTCCCCATTTTTTGATTGCACAGGAAATCTCATAACAGCTTTTAGACCTTTTTGGTTTGTGCCTTTTGAAAGAATGAGGTGACCATGGTGAGCCTGAAGAATTCTTGCTACCATCGGAAGCCCCAGACCATGTCCTTGATCATCAGTTTGCTTTCTCGTTGATGAATAAGGCAACTCGGTTATCTCCGCCAATTTTTCTTGCGGAATTCCTCGTCCATTATCACTTACAACAAAAAAATATCGGGAGGAATCTTCGGATAGAAAAGTTTCCAGTATGATTTTACAACCTTGTGGGTTATGTCGCACACTGTTATTAACAAGATTTCTGATAGCCCTAAGTAATAATTTCTCGTCTCCAGTGATTTTAACTGCTTCTTCGGCAAGCTTCAATTCAATCTCATACTGGTCGTCTAATCCACTATTCAGAAATTCCGCAACAACTTGTCTTGCCAATACTGACAGACGGATACTCTTCAAATGCAAAGGCTGCATTTCATATTCGAGCATCGAGACCAAATTCAAGTCGCTTACAAGTGATCGTAGCTTCTCACCCTGTCGCCTAATAATACCAGCCTGATACCTTTGCTCCATAGGCAACTCTGAACCATCTTCCATCTCGCTTGCATAGCCGAGGATCATAGATAGAGGTGTACGAATATCATGGGAGATTCCAGCGATCCAGTTAGAACGAGCTTCGTCTTTTGTCTTCAATGCATCCGTCTTTTTTTGAAGCTTATCCGATGCAGAATTAATGCTATGTGCCAAATCACCAAATATGCCTTTGGAATCTAACTGAATTTTCTCCTCCCTTGCTAGTTTGTGGACACCCTCTACAAGGGGACGTATTCCTCTTATAAGACGCATACCAATCAGAACTGAGATTAGTAGAGCCAGGGCCACATTAACAACTAGCAGCAGAATAAGCTTAAGAGGTAATGAACTCACCCAATCAGAAAGAAAGTCAAATTGATACTTCCAATGACTTTCCTTGGGGTATCCCACCACAACCAATCCATCATCATGCTCCCAAACATAAACCGGATATTCCATAAGATAATACCGTGAAAACTTGGCTACATCGACTAGGTTGTAGGTTTGTGGAACATCATCAGGCAGGTGATAATCCCATCGCACATGCCCATCTTCATCAAGCAGCATCGCCCATGATTGATTGCGCTTCAACAGCATTGCTACATTCTCATCTATACGATAGCTATCGTTCTGTTTGCCTAGACCTTCGGCTACTTGCCGAAGCATATCTTCAGGTGACGGACTTTGGTTAATTTCCTTGAATACCAGTGTCCCTAACAGAACCAAATTAAATATAAGCAAAAATATCGAGATAAAGATGGTGGTGGTGACGAACCGTCGCAAAATGCGAATAATCCCTTCCACCTAATCTGTCTCCTGTAGTAGAAGTTTATATCCCAGTCCCCTAACAGTAATAAGATGGATTGGTTTAGAGGGATCTAGTTCAATTTTTTCACGGACTCGCCTAATATGAACCATCAATGTATTTTCGTAACCATAGCTGTCGTCTCCCCAGGCAGCCTGACATAACGCATCACTCGTAACAATTTTCCCCTCGTTTTCGTACAACTTTACAAGAATAGCATGTTCCTTCGCAGTCAATGAAAACTCTTTCTGGTCACTGTAGCTTTGCACAATAGCGCTCTCCAGATTGATTATACGATCCCCCAACTGGAAAACAGATAGTTGCTCTGTCACAGGAGAAGCGTAAACGCGCTTTAAGATTGCCATAAGCCGTAATATTAACTCGCGGGGTAGAAATGGTTTCACAATATAATCATCTGCGCCTAAACCCAGTCCGAGCAAACGGTCTTCATCCTCTCCACGGGCAGAGAGAAAAAGCACCGGTATATCTGAAAGCTGTCTGATAGAAGACAGAAGGGAAAATCCGTCGCCATCAGGTAACATAACATCAAGAATCGCAATATCCGGTTTGTCTGTTTTGAAAAAAGACAAAGTCGAAGCACAGTCAATAGCAGTAAAAACGCGAAAAAACCCCTCTTTCCTTAAAAATTTTTCAATCATTATTCTGATTTCAGGTTCATCATCTACAATTAATATCTTTTTTTCTTTTAAATTCGCCAATCTACATCACCCAATTTTATTATACATGCTTAAGAAAATAATTAATATTCTTTCAATTCCCAAGTTAAGACAGAAGTGAATGTTGAGTATTAAAAAGCTAAGACAAGCCATTCATTTTTACGTTTATAATGATTAAGGTCATTTTTTGTATCGTTATCTCAACTAGATATCTTTGAGAAAGACCTTTTCTTCTTTAAATCTTTTTACTTTCGATATCGCTGTTTTACTGCTTCAGGTAGCCCCTCGAAGTCTATCTCTTCCCAATGTGTAACTCCCCGAAACCCCGTGTGATATAGTTGAATATAAGCCCCTTCCCTCAATTGTTTCCCAGCGGAAAACTCAAGTTTTTTTTCTTCTCCTTTTTCGTTAAAGGCAGCTAGTACATAATCGTACCGTTCATTGTCATCTTGAACACCGGAACCGGTTATCATAGTATAGTAGACGGTTTTTCCAGCAGGGTTATCAGGTTTCAACTTTTCTGGATTCATGAAGAACATCCACAAGCAAATCCCAATTATGATGACGAGCCCCAGCATTAGCAATATTTTTTTCATCACAAATTCCTCCTAAGCTCAATCAGGATGATACAATATCTTTATTTTTCAATCGATGAATAAAGATAGACGCAAAAATAACAACAAAAGCCATGTTCATAGCCCAAAATTGAATGTTTTGTAAGCCAGTAAGCTTATCCTGGCTTAACACGCTCATACCAATGGTGAGTAGCGAGAAAGGGAAAAGCAGGCCCAACTTTGCAATATACATGCCCAGACCGATAAAGACTGCAAGAAGGCTAATACCAATAGGTGTAGCAAAGCTCCGAATTCGCAGCGATAAGCATAATTGAAAGGCAATAATAGATAAAGAAGCATACCACCCACGTATTATCCAACCCAAAGTCTCAATAGGGAAAGGTCCGGGTAAAGAGAATAGGATGCCTGCAATTAAATAAAGTCCCATAAACAACGCTTGTGCAAATAAGATTAAAATGCTAACAACAAACAATTTGGCAATAAACACACTTGCAGCCGATACAGGAGAGGTCATTACCATATGCCAATTCCGGTTTAGGTTCTCCAGCCTGCATACATATGCACAACAAATAGCTATCAAGATTGGTAGGAAAAACTCACCATAAAAAAGGCTCACTTGTGTCCATAAGCTATACCATCCATTTTGCAGAACACCTTGGTTAAAATAATAATTTGCACCTCCAGTTAGAAGGCTTAGGATAGGAAGCACAGCAAGTACAAGACCAATCCGGGTATGCCTTAATTTCAACCATTCAGCAGAAATACTTCGTTCCATCTACTTCCCTCCCTAAATTTCCTGCCGGTTTACATGAATATTTCCGGCAATATAGAGTAGAACAGTCATAATCAATGCAGCCACAGCAATTTCGATATCTATAGGTTGCATTATATAAGTGCCAGAAGACTCGGCGTATCGAAAAGTAACTGGACTGATATCCAAATAATAAGACCATATAAAAATATGTCTAAGAGCAGCTGGTATCAATCCAGCGGTCATTCCAATAAAGCCACCCACCATGCCCAAACATAAAGCAAAGGCTTGATTTTTTATAGCAAAGGAAATCCATTGCTGAAGTGCCGTAACAGCGAGTGTTGTCAACAAAGTCCCCATAATAAACTGGCTGAAAAATTCGATAGGTGACCCTGGAAAGTCATTTATCAGTCCAAACACAATCATGAGTACAGTTTGTGCAAAGATGCCAAACAAGAGCAAGCTGTTAGCACATATATACTTCGCTATATAGAGATGATTACGGCTTACATTGGTAGCAACAAGCATTTTCCATGTAGACCCTTTATGCTCCATATCACAAATTCGTGAGACCACAATGGCTGAAATAATAGGCATAAAAAGCCCATTCATAGAGGATACATTAAAAATGACAGATTCCCAGATGGCGTGATTTGGATTACTAGCAATGGATCGACTAATAGACATGAAGGCCCACAGCATTTCTACAATAAGAAATAACAGAATCATCATCCATATTTTTTTGCGGCGAATTTTGAAATATTCCAATCCTAATGTTTTAATCACAAGCTTCGCTCCTTTCCTGTCAACTCTAAGAAAATATCTTCCAGACTTTTTTTCTGTTCCTCGATCCGTGAGACAGGAATGTTATGTTCAACAAGTAATCTATTCATTTCTGCCACCTCCATATCCTCAAGATGACCTAACCATAGCCGACTTCCGGTTATAGCTGGACTGTAACCCTTAGTAATAAGTAATTGTTCCGCTTTGGCATTGTCTCCAGTTTTCAGATAGATTGTAGAACTGCTTTTTTGTCGAAGGCTTGTCATGCTACCTTGGAACAGCATATTCCCTTCACTGATAATACCTACAGTAGTAGCTATCTGATCAATCTCTGAGAGTAGGTGGCTGGAGAGTAACACAGTTATCCCATAGCGTGTAGGGAGGGCTTTAATAAGTTCTCTAATTTCACCAATGCCTGCGGGATCGAGACCGTTCGTCGGCTCGTCAAGAATCAGTAGCTTGGGGAATGAAAGAAGAGCCATTGCGATTCCTAGTCGTTGTTTCATTCCAAGCGAATATTGCTGTGTCTTTTTGTTTTTCTGATTTTCCAGCCGTACAATACGAAGCACCTCATCTACATTTTTATCTGGTACATTTCTCAGGCGCTGCATGACCTTCATATTCTCAAGCCCTGTTAGATGTCCATAGTAGGAGGGTGACTCAATTAACGATCCGGTCCTTTGCAGAATAGATTGACGTTGCTTTTCAAGACTCTCACCAAAAATTTTGATTGTCCCTTCCGACTTCTTGATAAGTCCGAGTAGCATTTTTAGCGTGGTTGTTTTCCCCGCACCATTTGGACCTAAAAAACCATAAATTTCTCCTTCACGAACATAAAGGTCAAGTTTATTTACACTGTTAACAGCCCCATATGTTTTAGTCAGATTTTGCGTTTGTACAATAGTTACCGCACTCATTATCAAATCAGCTCCATTTAAATCATATTTCTTGATATTTCTCCCCTGTTTCAAAAGTAATGAACCAACCTTTCCTCAATCTAAAGAGAACCTTACATCAACCTTAAATCAATTAGTGTTGCATTAATTTTTCTCTAATCGGAGCTAGAATTCTTCCTGTTTACATGCCCATCTTAAAAAAGGGACGATTATCGCGCACTTGCATTTGCATAGGAATTCCTTAACCTTAGGAAAATAAAGAGCAACAAGGCGTGGAAAACAAACATATGCTTTAACATAAATAAAGCCGATTCTTCCTACGCTAAGGAATCATCGTTATATACACAGGCATTAACTTGTCTATTTTGGTTCTTCCACTTTTATTTTTTAACATAGGAATAGAAAATTGATCTTCCATTTGTATCATTAATCTTGCTAACTAATGTTCATTTTGAAATATCATTAAACATTCAAGATAAGCGCTTTTTAACCTCGTATGATTTCATGTAAAAGATTAATCAATAGTTATTTGTTTTCCTTGTTGACTTAATATCGAACTTTTCCTTTTTATAAAGTTATATCCAATCATAGACATCATCAAGATAAATCCACTTACCTTCCATTCTTTTAGGAATTCTATTTCTCCCTCCAAAATTTTATATAGCTTTTCTTTGGCCGTTTCAATTGGTCCAAGTCCATATATATTGATGTTTTACCTTCTTCCCCTTCTCTATAAGATTTACGAATATACAAATACACCTTTCCTTTAGGTTTCTTAGTTAAGTAACCCACCCTAGGAAAAGTATTAAGAGTTCAACTTTAGTCAAACTAGAAATACCCTATTGAGAGATTTTTTTGGTGGATATTCTAAATATAAATATTTCTTTTCCAGTGCCTTTTTCGGTGACATAATTGATACATTATAGTAAACTATATATAAACTTAATAAAAATATTATCAAATTATACACAACAATTAACCATATAAAGAACAGGAGAGTGAAGCTCATGCCCTTAATCAAACTAGATATGCTGGAAGGCAGAACAGAAAATGAAATAAGACAAATTCTGGATGTGACTCACGATGTGATGGTACGCAATTTTCAAGTTCCTGAACGAGATCGCTATCAAATTGTCTCGCAGCATAAACCGTATGAAATGATTATTCAAGACACTGGTTTAGGATTTGAACGTTCAGAAAAGATGCTTGTTTTTACCATTACAAGCAGAGAAAGAAAACAAGAACATAAACAAAAGTTTTATCAGGAATTAACTGAAGAGTTAGAGGCCAAATGTGGTATCGCTCCAAATGATGTAATGGTTTCATTCATGATTAATGGAGACGATGACTGGAGTTTTGGATTTGGTGAAGCACAATTCCTTACTGGGAAACTATAAAACGAGATTCTACTTTTTGTAGAGTCTCTCTTTAATTTTCCGCATAAAAAAGATACCTCTTTTCAAAGGTACCTTCAACAATTATCTTTATTCACTAAACACCAATGCCTTTTGACTTGTTCCAAACTCTCTAATTTTATTTCGTACTGTTTCTTTCACTGCTTCCATTCCTGGTGCAAGAATAAATCGTGCATCATACACATTAGGATTTTCTGTTAATACTTGGCGAACTGCTTTCGCCCATGCCTGTAAGCATTCTGTATTTACATTTATCTTTGCATGCCCTAATGCAATCGCTTTTTTTATTTGGTGATCAGGTATACCGGAACCTCCATGAAGCACTAATGGCACACCTGTAAGCCCTGCAATTTGTTTCATTTCTTCGAACCCTAATACTGGCTCTCCCTGATATGGTCCATGAACAGATCCTAATGCTGCAGCCAAGGCATCTATTCCAGCCTCTTTCACTAGACGAGTGCATTCAAATGGATCTGCATATTGAATCCCTCCAATTAATCCGTCTTCCATTCCTCCAACCGTTCCAACTTCTGCTTCTACCGATACTCCTTTTGGCTTTGCGTACTCTACCACTTCTTTTGTCATTAAGATATTTTCTTCGATAGAATAATGTGATCCATCTATCATAACCGAACTAAAGCCTGCATCTATCGCTTGTTTACATCTATCAACACTCATTCCATGGTCGAGATGTAGTGCGACCGGTACGGAAATTTTCAGTTCTTTTATAAGCTCCTTAACTCCAGCTGCTATGGTTTTAAATCCACCTAAATAATCGACTAAACGATCAGATGCCGCTACGATGACCGGCGACTTTTCTTCTTCGGCAGCCTGGAGAATCGCTTGAACCCATTGGAAATTATTCATATTATATTGACCAACTGCATATTTTTCCCGCTTTGCTTTTTGGAGCATATCATGCATGGAAACTATTGACATAAAAGCCGCCTCCTTTTTTTCTGTATATTCTGAATATTAATCGATGAAAGAATCCTTTAGAGAGGTGAGTTATCTTTCAAACTCTTCCTCTCTATTACTATCAAAGCCTTACTTCACTTCTTCTGTTAAGAAATAGGGCGCCAGCACTTTAAGCGTTTTTTCTTTAGCTGTTTTCACTACTTCTTCTGCCTCAAGTTGATAATACTCTGGTCTAAACACTTCTATAGACGCGTGATCAGAAAACCCTTTTTCCTTTATAATTTTCAAAATGCTCTTTAAATCGATTACGCCATCTCCGGGAAAAACTCGATCTTCATCCAGCATGATTCCCGGAATATAGTCTTCTACATCGTTAATATGAAATAAAAAGACTTTAGAAAAATCAGTATTTCTTAAATCTTCTAAGGTAGAATTCATTGCATAATACTGATATGTATCGAAAACGATGCCGACATTTTCACGATCAACTGCAGCTACAATCTCATTCGCAAAGCTCAACGTATTAACGGTAGCATGTGGATGACCAATAAATTCGAGCGCTAGTTTTACCCCATATGGTTTAGCTAAATCAGATAGTTCCGTTAAAACTTCGACACAGCTTTGCTTAATGACCGGCCGCAGAATCTTCTTTTCTGATACTAAGGGAACGACTACCATTCGATCGACATTTAATATTTTCGCATATTCAAGCATTTCTTTATATTCTTCAAGCAGTGCTTTGTAGTCTTCATCAGTGCGGTTATTAAAGTAAACGAGTGCATTCAACGATAATGGCTTTAAGTGATGTGTTTGAAAGAACTCCACTAATTCCTCAATCGAATGTGTCTCTAAATACTCCTTTAACTTATCAATCGAGCGGATTTCGATATAATCATATCCATATTTTTCAAGCAGTTGCAGATCTTGCTCTAATGTGGAATTTTCTAATGTTGTCCCTTGGTTCATTGCTAACTTCATCAGCAATTCCTCCTATTCTATTCAATATTTAATCCTTCCTTAATAGACTTTAAAGTTACTTCATTTGACCAGTCTGGTTTGTCCGGATAGGCAAATACAGAGTTGGTTACAATTCCATCAAATTTAAATTCTCTTAACTTACGGTAAAGCGTATCAAAATCAATTTCCCCTTCACCAGGGTTTAAATGTTGATGGATAGTAACATTTGCATTTGGTGGATTTACGATATAACGAAGCCCGAATGCAGCTTTATGGTTCATCGTATCTGCGATTAATACATGTGCAAGTAAATCTTTTGCTTCATCCAATTGTTGAGCGATATCCCCTTTTCCATCATCATAGAAGAAGGCATGGGCTACAGAGTAGACTAACTTAATCCAATCCTTATCTAACGCACGAATCATCCGCACCGCTTCTGTATTAAGCTCGATAAAATCATTAGGGTGAGATTGTAAATTTAGTTTGATTCCTTCTTTTTCAAAAATAGGTATTAACTCATCCATTGAACGAATAAAAGCTGCTTCGCTTTCTGTTGGACGACTCTTATCACCAGCAAACTCGCTGTTCATTAAATCCACCCCTAATTCAGAGGTAATCTCAATACAGCGTTTCCAGTTACGAACAGCTGATTGCCGTTCTAATTCATTTGGCGAAGACCATTGTTGTACAGGTAATACAGAAGAAATTTTCACTCCTGCATCCGAACAGTATCGCTTCAAGTCTTTGATTAGTTGTTTATCTACCTTTGGATATTCATAAAACCAAATAAAGTCTTTACGAGGCGAAAGTTCTACATATTCGTACCCTAGTCTTGCGACATGATCAATTGTTTCTTTTAAGCCGGTATTATCTCTATAATGAGATGGATCATAAGCTAAACGCATGTTCATTCCTCTTTTCTTTATATACTTTTTAGATAGTAGACCGCTATTTTCCCAAAATAGATAGCGATCTACTAAAATAATAAGTTTCTAGCTATTAAACATTTGTCGGCTGCACATTATCTTTATAAAAGCTTGGTTGTTCTTGCAATACTATTTCTTCTTTCACTCCCGAATTCTGTGCTTTAATACATGCATCTGCGGTAACTTGAGCAATATAGCCATCCCATGCTGTTGGACCATTGGGCTCACCAGTTTCTTTGATTGAATCCATAAAATGCTGTAATTCCACATCGTAGGCATCTACAAAACGTTTCTTCCAATCCATCAAAATTTGCGATCCTAATGTAGCATTTTTGCGGAACGGAACCGTTGCAACCTCTGGTAATTTTACAATCCCTTCTTCTCCAACTACTTCACATTGAATATCATAGCCATATTTGCAGTTAACAGAGATTTCCGCATTTATAACAATACCTGATTTAGTTTCTAAAATTACTACTTGAGGATCTCTTAAATTCTCATGGGCATACCGATTCCTTTTCGGAAACAATACTTGCACCGACTTATAATCATCATTTACGAGCCAATGCAGAACATCAATTTCGTGAATTAATGTATCACTTATTGCCATATCCGTAGAATAAGTTGTGCCTACTTCTGGATTGCGATGTGCGCAATGAATCATTAATGGATCTCCGATAAAATTAGCATCAAGTAGTTCTTTTAATTGAACATATCCACTATCATATCTGCGCATAAATCCAACTTGCACCAAACGCTTTCCATGCTTCATTTCTGCTTCTACAATACGCATACATCCCTCAGCAGTTGTCGCAAGCGGCTTCTCACAGAAGACATATTTTCCTGCTTCGATAGCAGCCAAAACACTTTCTTCATGTGCAGGTCCCCAGCTTGTTACAAAAACAGCATCTACATTTCCATCTGCAATTAACGATTTATCATCTGGAAATATCCCTGCATTTAAATTAAATTGTTCCACTGTTGTTCTAGCAGATTCTTGATTCACATCCGTTACGGCAACAATCTCTCCGCCTGCTAGCTTTTTTGTAATTCTATTAATATGTTCTCTGCCAATGGCACCAGTTCCAATTACACCAATTTTTAATGTCATATTATTTATACTCCTTCCAATTTAAGGTATAAGTGATCAGTGATAAAATACTATTTGGCGATTTTCATCATTTCCTTATCCTGATTTCGGAAATATTCTTCTAGCTCTTCTAAAGATCGACCTCTTGTCTCTGGCAGATATTTCTTAACAAATGCTATGGCAAACACTCCTAATACAACAAAAACAAAGAATGTAGTAGATAATCCGATATTAGCCATAAGAATAGGGAAAGAAAATCCGATTAGGAAATTAGTAATCCATAAACAAAATACGGTTACTCCCATTCCAAGTCCGCGGACCCTTTGCGGAAAAATTTCAGACAGCATGAGCCATGTTACTGGAGAAATAGCCCCTTGCTGGAATGCTAGAAATGTTACGGTTAAAGACAGCACTACATACGGCAAGGATGGCTGGCCTTCTAGGACTAAAGAAAAGATGCCGATTAACAGCAAGGAAAGTGTTGTACCAATTTGCCCTGTTAATAACATCGGTCGTCTCCCCACTTTACCCAAAAGCCATATTCCCACAAACGTGGCAAGAACAGAAATGACTCCATTTGCGATATTCCCTATTAATGCTGCTTCCGTTCCAAAACCAGCGTCTCTCAAAATTTCCGTTCCATAATACATAATCGAGTTAACACCTGTAATTTGTTGAACAATCGCGATTCCTAACCCAATAAAAACAATTCTTCTTATCCAAGGAGTCGTAAGGTCTTTATATGTAGCCTTCTCCGTATTCTCTTCTTTCGAGATAGCGTTTTCAATTTCCTGCAGTTCTAATCTTGCTTGCTTTTTATCTCTTACCTTCTCTAATATTTGTAACGCTTCCTCTTTACGCCCTTTTGAAGCTAACCAGCGTGGACTTTCAGGTACTCTCAGCATTCCAAAGAATAAGAACACTGCCGGAATTGCAGCAATTACCAGCATATATCTCCACACATGTGTGGCATCACCAAACATATTTCCTATAATGGCGTTAATAGTAAATGCAAGTAATTGACCTGTTACAATCATCAATTCGTTTTGCGTGACCATTCGCCCTCTTCGTTCAGCAGGAGACATTTCCGCTAGGAAAGTTGGTACTGTAACAGAAGCTCCTCCCACTGCCAAACCTAGTAAGAAGCGAAATATAACCATGAGCAAAACATTTGGGGCTAATGTACAGCCAAGCGTTGCGACAAAAAATATTAATGCTAAGTTTAAAATGCTCTTTCTACGTCCATATAAATCTGCCAATCTACCAACAAATACTGCTCCAAAAGCAGCTCCGAATAATAAGGAACTCGTAACGAGCCCTTCTGTTACAGGTGTTAAATGAAGCTGCGTTTCATCAGACATAAATGGCAGCGCACCATTTATTACCCCTGTATCATATCCAAAAAGCAATCCACCAAATGTCGAGATTAGCGTAATCAACATTAAGGATTTCCTGTGAGAGCTGCCACCTCTACTCCCTTGTTCTGTCCCCATTCTCTTAATCCCCTTTATATATGATTTTTTTCAAATAATGTTTCATCAATATATTTTCTAGCAATAAGAGCGTATTCTAAAGGGTGTGCAATGGCTGGATCTTGCTCTGCCTCAATGACTATCCAGCCATTATAATTTGTCTTGAGCAAATAGTTATATACTTCCTTAAAATCAATACATCCATCCCCCGGGACTGTAAACATCCCTTTTAGAAAGGCTTGTAAAAAGGATAGATTATTTCTCTTGCATTCTTCTAAGGAAATTAGCCGTACATCTTTAAAATGTACATGTTTAATTCGATTTCGATGTTTCCTTAATAGAGTCATATAATCATTATCAGATACAAAAATATGTCCTGTATCATACAATAGATGAACATATGATGGATCTGTCATCGCCATTAACCGATCAATTTCTGCTAATGTTTGTACTCCTGTGCCCATATGATGGTGATAAACGAGATGAAGATCATAATCACTTGCAATTCTGCCAAGTTCATTTAATCCTTGTGTGAATACCTCCCACTCTGCGTCCGTAAAAAAGGGCTTCTCTCCAAATACATTTTTTTCTGTTCCTTGAATACTGTTAGTCTGTTCCGAAACAACTGCGACAGAGGCATTCACCTCCTTTAAATAAGCACAATGCTCATGAAACTGTTTGGATACTGTTTGTATTCCATCACGTATCAGAAAGCTACTAAACCATTTACCAGCAATTCTTAAATTTCGTAGAGCCAGCTCTTTTTTCAATATCTTTGTATCAGGAAAAAATCCTCCAGCCTCTGTTCCCTGAAAACCTGCAACAACAATATCGCTTAACAAATGTGATAGAGTATTCTCAGCCCCAATTTCGGGTAAATCGTCATTACGCCAGCCGATTGGAGCAATCCCCCATAAAATCTCTTCTCTCATTTTCCTTTTCCCCTTTTAATATTGTTTAGCTTGCTGCAATTTCTTTTGTCTTTGCTCATTTGCCTTTCTTACTGTTTCTCTTTCAGAAACTTCTGCCACCCCAACATTCCACCAGCTTTCATATCCATCTGTCATTGTTTTTGGCAGCACTTTCATTTCAATCAAGGTCGAAACATTTTGTTGCTTGGAATCTTCTAAAGCCGCCTTTAATTCCTCTACGGTATTAGCTTTATAAGCTTTAGCTCCATATCCTTCTGCAACCTTGGCATAATCAATGTTCATGATATTTTGACTATGATCTCTCAGCTCACAGAAGAAGCTGCCATTTCCGTTGTCCATCTGAAGGTTATTAATACAGCCATAACCAGCATTATCAAACAGTAAAATATTTATTTTTTTCCCATACTGTAAGCTTGTGACTAACTCCGTATGAAGCATTAAGAAGCTGCCATCACCGACAATGGAGTAAACCTCCTTATTCGGTTCTGCCAATTTAATTCCTAAGGCACCGGCAATTTCATATCCCATGCATGAATAACCATACTCAAGATGATAGGTATTTGGAACAGAGGAATGCCATAATCTTTGCAAATCTCCTGGTAAAGAACCGGCAGAACAAATAATGGTACTATCTGGAGAAATCGTCTCATTAATAGCAAGCAAAGCCGTTGTTTGCGCTAATTCGGTTTGCAAAGCATCTGCGTATTCATTTAATATTTCTTGGGAAAAATGCCCCTTAATTTCTGGATCAAAATTTTTCCGAGTAAATGTTACTTGTGCCAGGCGATCTCTTTCTTGAAGCCATTCTTCTTTTAAAATACGGATATCATTGCCATAAGATGTTTGATATCCCTCTAATAGCGGCACTAGCTCTTCTAAGGCTGTTTTCGCATCTGCCACAACTTGAAAAGCATCAAATTTATATGCTTGCATACGACTAATATTTATATTCAAAAATTTCGTCTTAGCAAAATTAAACGCTGTTTTCGACGATGTAGCGAAATCCGTGTATCTAGTACCAATCCCAATAATAAGGTCTGCGTCATAAGCTGCTTTATTTGCTGCCAGCGTTCCCGTAATCCCCATTCCACCCAAATTATTAGCAAAGTCGCTTTCTACGGTTGATTTACCAGCCTGTGTTTCTACTAATGGGATTTGATGGGTTTCTGATAATTTAATAAGAACTCCTCTTGCTTCTGAGTATTTCGCTCCTCCCCCGACAAGAATTAATGGTCTTTTACTCTCTTTAATAAGATCAGCAGCACTCTTTAGCTCTCTCTCAGATGCTTTCTTTCTATCTAAATAGTGAACTCTTTTTTCAAAAAATTTCACATCATAGTCGTAAGCTTCTCCTTCCACATCTTGTGAAATGCATATCGTTGCTGGACCAGCTGTTTCTGGATTGGTCATTACTTCGAAAGCACGTATTAGACTAGACATTAATTGCTCTGGTCTTGTCACACGGTCCCAAAAACGTGACACAGACATAAACGCATCATTTGTGGTTACTGCAAGACTGTGATTATGTTCCAATTGCTGCAGCACCGGATCTGGCTGTCTCGTTGCAAAGGTATCAGCTGGAAGAAGCAATACAGGAATATTATTAGCAAATGCTGTGGCCGCAGCTGTCACCACATTTGCAGATCCTGGTCCTGATGAAGTAGTTACCGCATAAATTTTCTGGCGAAGCATCTGCTTACTATATGCAATAGCTGCATGTGCCATCCCTTGTTCGTTTTTCCCTTGATAGATTTTCAAATGACCTGGATTTTGTTCCAACGCTTCTCCAATTCCCAGAACATTTCCATGTCCAAAAATATTAAAGACTCCTTCCACAAAAGGAAATTCCTTTCCATCTACATGAAGGTACTGTTGGTTTAAAAATTTCACTAATGCTTGCCCTGCTGTTAAGCGAATTGTTTCCATTGTTATCCTCCCCTCTTTAAACTTCCACTTTTTCGTTCTTCTTAATTAAGGCTTCAATCTCCTCTACTGTTGGCATTGCTTCAGAAGAACTATGTTTGCTTACTACGATTGAAGCAGAGGCACTTCCATATTTAAGGGCTGTTTCGATATCTTTTCCAGAAATCAATGCATAAAGGAAAGCTGATGCATAAGAATCTCCTGCACCAAATGTTTTAAGCACCTTTGTTTTATAGGCTTGAGCTCGATAAAGCTCCCCTGACTTCGTATAAGCATAAGAGCCCTTTACACCATGTTTTATAACGACTAAATCTGCTTGGTGACTAAATAAATATCGAATTGTTTCTTCATTTTTGCCGTCTTTCGTATTCTCCATTACATCAAATTCATCTCTTGTTCCGATTACAATATCTGCCTGTTCAGCAATTAAAGAATAGTAAACAGCTGTTTCTTCAAGAGATTGCCATGTATAAGGACGATAATCCAATTCAAATACAACTTTGACATTATCTTTTCTTGCTGCATTTACCGCTTTAATGACGGCTTCTCTGGAGGGACTTTTCGCTAAAGCTGTTCCGGAGACAAGCAAGACCTTAGCCTTTTTAATATATTCATCATTGACTTCAGAAGGCGTTAAATATAAATCAGCGACATCCTCTCTATACATTAAAATACTGCATTCTTCAGGACTTAAAATTTCCGTAAAGGCAAGACCTGTTTTATGTCCCTCTTTATCAAACACCATATTAGAACCATCAATTCCAACACCTTGCATATATCTTTTTATAAATCTGCCATGCTGATCATCAGATAGCTTTCCGATAAATCCAGCTTTCAGCCCTAATTTACTAGCACCGATAGCGATATTAGCTGGAGACCCTCCTACATATTTAGAAAAAGTCATCGTATCTTCCATCGGACGATTATACTCTACTGCATTTAGATCAATACATGCTCTGCCAATTGCGATGATATCGAATTCTTTCTTATCGTTAAATGTGTAACCCATTTCAGGCACCCCTTTTCTATTTAGCGATGAATGATCCATTCATGATCTTTATCATTATTAAACTTCCAAATTCTCTTTGGTCCCGCCATCACATTTAGATAATATGATGCATAGCCGTCTGGCACTCCCACGGGATGATAGCCTTTCGGAACGATGACAACATCTCCATTCTCTACGGCCATTGTCTCATCTAAAGAGCGATCATCTGTATACACGCGTTGAAAAACAAATCCCTGTCTTGGATCGATTTCATGATAATAGGTTTCTTCTAAAAAAGATTCCTCTGGTAAGTTATCCACATCATGCTTATGGGGAGGGTAACTTGACCAATTGGCTGTTTCTGTAAATACCTCGACAACTAATAAACTATTCGCTGTGGGATCAGAGTCTGGCAAGATATTATGTACAAGGCGCTTATTGTTAAATTTACCACGCTCCTCTACACCTATTTCTTCTGCTTTCAGTAATCTAGTTGGTAGTGGTTTAGATGAGGGGGAATAGCAAAGCGCAATTACCGCCTTTTTCTCTGCTGTAATTTCATAGGTTTTGTCATTTGATACGTACACACTGTCTGTGGGAATTCGTTCAAAGACATTTTCTCTTGTACCAATATTTTCAAAAATAGACGTACCATCCGTGACTGTTACTTTCCCAGTAACAACGACGATACAGCATTCTTTGTCTTGAAGCGTCTCCGTATATTTTGCACCAGGCGTAAAATCTAGCAATCTAAATTCGACATATTCTAAAGGGGCATTTTCCTTTAGAACCTCATGAATAGTTTTCACGCCATTTCTTTCTTCTTTTTGCTGATATTTACGAAGTAACTTACTCACTTCTATTAACCTCCTATTATTTTATTTTCTGTACAGGGCACTCGTATCCCCTGTACAGATTTCTTACAATTATTCAAAAGAAGGTTTTGCATATCTTGCTGTTACTACTTTTTTACGCGTATAAAAATCTACTGAGTCTTTCCCATTTGCATGTAATGTTCCATAGAATGAAGACTTCCAGCCTGAGAATGGGAAAAATGCCATTGGAGCTGGTACTCCAAGGTTAATGCCAAGCATACCCGCATCGATATTTTCTCTAAAATAACGAATCGCCGATGCATTAGATGTAAACAAGCATGCACCATTGGCAAATTCAGATTGATTTGCAATTTCAATCGCTTCCTGCAAATTTTTCACACGGATAACGGATAGAACAGGCGCAAAGATTTCATCCTTCCAAATGGTCATTTCGGTTGTTACCTGATCAAAAATAGTTGGTCCAACAAAAAATCCATCCTCTGGCGCCGTCTCTCTTCCGTCACATACAAGATTAGCTCCTTCTTCAATTCCTTTTTCAATATAGCTAAGTGTGCGCTGTTTATTCTCTTCTCTAATAACAGGACCTAAGAACACGCCATCTTCTAAACCGTTTCCGATTTTAATATTTTTTGTTCTCTCTTTTAAAGCTTCCATAAACTGATCCGCAATTCCTTCTTCCACCGTTACTACGGCACATGCCATACAACGTTCCCCAGCTGAACCGAATGCAGCTGATACAACATTTGTAATCGTTTCTTCTAAATTCGCATCATTTAATACAATGGTATGATTTTTCGCTCCTGTCAGCGCCTGTACTCGTTTTAAATTTTCGCTTCCTTTTTTGTATACATACTCCCCAACAGGCTTAGAGCCTACAAACGAAATCGCTTTAATTTCTGGATGCTCTAAAATTCCGTTTACCACATCATGGGCACCATACACAACATTAAATACACCCTTTGGCAGCCCTGCTTCTGTAAACAATTCTACTAATCTTTTCGTTAGTAATGGTGTCCGTTCAGAAGGTTTTAAAATAAATGTGTTTCCTACAGCAATCGCCATTGGAAACATCCAGCAAGGTACCATCATTGGGAAATTAAATGGTGCAATCCCGCCAACTACTCCAATTGGATAACGATAATTAGTAGCCTCAACATCTGTTGCAATCGATGAAAGAGAATCTCCCATCATTAATGAAGGTGCACCTGCCGCAAATTCTACATTTTCAATCCCACGTTGAACTTCACCAAGTGCTTCTGTTAAGTTTTTACCATTCTCGATTGTAATTAACTGAGCTAATTCTTCTTTATGTTGAGCTAATAGTTGTTGATAGTTGAATAGAATTCTAGCCCGACGAGGAACAGCGATATTCTTCCACTTTTCAAACGCAACTTTCGCTGCTTCTGCTGCATAATTAATATCTTCCTTTGTAGAAATTGGCACTTGTGCGATTATTTCTTTAGTAGCTGGATTATATACATCTTCATATGTAGTCGTTTTACTTTCTACCCATTCTCCATTTATATAATTTTTTAGTTTTTCAACAGCCATTTCCCTTTCCCTCCTACGATCTACTTTCACATTTCCTGTTTCTTATCCCAAAACATAACCAAAATATCTTACCTTTTCCCAGCCAAAACACTCAATTATTTGTTTATTCATTTCCCTTGTACTTACCGAGTGTATTTCCAATGATGTTATTATCATCTTTTGGTTAAGTTTTGATAACTTATGATTACATCATAATATGTATAACGCTTACAGTCAATCATTTCAAACGATATTTTTTATTTTTTTGGAAAACTTAAACAGTGAATATAGGAATATACTTAAAATCCCCCCAATAAAATAATCATTATATTTAATTTAATGATGAACTTTTGATTATTTTTTGGTATAATCGATATGTATCCAGTAATCTTTCAAAAATAGAACAGATATTGTTTATAATCTCCTAAAATAGATAACATAAGAAATAGTATCGAGTACATGGACTAAAAAATTACCTAAACAGAGGATGAATCATATGTTAAAAACAAAAAGAATTAAACAAATACAAGATTATGTATTTGAACATCAAACAGTATCTTTAGATGAATTAGTCACAGTCTTTAAAGTATCGAAGAATACGATTAGGAGAGACGTACAAGAATTAGTGGATCGAGGCGAATTAAAAAAAGTATACGGAGGAGTTGCGGTTAATAACAGTACATTAGTTTCTTTTACGGAAAGACAAGTTCAAAATAAAAACGAAAAAGAATTAATCGGAAAATCCGCAGCTAGTTTTGTAGAGAATGGAGATATTATTTTTATCGATAGCGGAACTACCACACTTGAAATGATGGAATATGTTAAACAAAAACAATTAACGATCATTACCAATAATTTGGATTTTATTATTCGTGCTTTACCTTATGAGAATTTAAATATCATTACATTAGGGGGGCTCCTGCAAAGAAATACCAAATCTTTTGCAAGTGTGAAAAGTACAGATATTATTAAAGAATATAATATCAATAAAGCATTCATGGCATCTACAGGTATTTCTATTTCTAATGGAGTAACAAACTCTTCCCCACTAGAAAGCGAAATCAAAAAAAACGTTGTTGATAGAAGTTCAAAAATCTTCTTGCTCACAGACCATAAGAAATTTGAAAAATACGCCCTTATGACTTATTGCCGATTAGAAGATGTAGATTATATCGTAACCGATCAAGCACCAAACAGCGAATACAAGGAATTCGCCCAAGAAAACAACATCGAAATCGTTGTAGCCAGCCAAGAGCACATTACCCAATAAGGTAATCCGGTGGACCGTTCTACTGTGTACCTATGTTCCATTCAGAAATTCAATAAGGCAGGGCACCTTCTCTTCATTGGTGCCTTGCCTTCCTTGTTTTATTAGCACTCATCCCTTATTATGGCACTAGTTTTAAATTGGTTTCTTCCTGACAGCATATATAATCAAAAACCTCTTCGGAAGTATTACTTGTTTTTAAGATATGATAAAATTCCTCTTTTTCCAGCAATTGTACTAACTGTGAAAGTGCATTCAAATGAAATTCCTGATTAATGGCTGCCAAACAGAAGACAAATTGAACCGGTTTATTTGTATGTTTATCAAAGTACACTGGCTCATTCAATACAGCTATACTTATGGATAATTGATTTACGCCATCTGCTGGTCTTGCATGGGGAAGCGCTACATTTGGCATGATGACCATATAAGGACCATCTTTCCTAGCATTTTCGATCATTTTCTGAATATAATTTTCTGTTATTCTTCTTTCTTGTAATAATGGTAAGGCAGATAAGGAAATGGCATCTTGCCAATTCTTTGCCAATACACGTAATTGAATAAGATTTGGGGAGATAATTTCACTTAAATTTGGTCCCTGCTCTTTTTTTAGCTCTACTTTCTCATTTACTGCAAAGTACTCGTATAATTCTCGCTTCATTTGCTCTTTTTCTTTCACTACAGCATACTTTTCCACAATTTGCGTAATTAATTCTACACTGGGCAATTTGAAAAAGGAATTCCCCAGCTCTGTATAAACATCTCTTATTAAACGATACTTTTCTGATATGTCCATAACAGGACTTACAATAAAAACAGGTTTTTTCGTATAAAACAAGCGAATATCTGGTACAGTAGAAAATAACAAATCATAATCAACGTCTATTTTATCCAGCTGTTGTGTTTCGATAGGAGCTAAAAAAGTGAACTCGGGAAAAATAGACTTTAAAACGGTATGCGTAATAGAGGAACTCCCAACTCCATTTGGACAAACAATCACACCTACTTTTTTATTTACCTTTCCCTCTTTTTCATTCCTGGATAAGGATGCAAAATGAATCGTCAAATAGGCTACTTCTTCTGCGGGAATAGGATGTTTAAATAGCACGCTAAGCGGCTTCATCGTTTCATTCACTATAGTAAATAGATGATTGTATTCCTCTATAATCTTCTCATACAATGGATTAACGATCGGCAAATGAAAAAGCAATCTATAATAGGCAGATCGGAAATGCCGGAAAATTTGCTTAGATACTTCTCTTGGATGTTCAAAGCGAATGCCGGAAAAAGATTCAAAACGCATGCGGATATGTTCAACCAAGTCCATAATAAGTGGAAAATCTTCGCGATATTCATCGGCCTCCCCTAATGTTAGACCTAGTACCCAGGCTGTTAAGTAGCAAATATTATCTTCCTTCTGCAAATGATAAAATGATAATAGCTCTTCTGCAAACTGATATTCTTTTGTAGATTTAACCGATTTCCATTCATGGATGAAGTTAACAGATTCCTTCGTTTTTAATCTTGTCTTTAAAAATAAAAAGGAATAAATAAATTCTGTTAACCTGTTCTCGATAAAATGAATCTTATGTTTATTCGAATAAAATAATACAATTTGCTTCATTTGCTCGTAGCTTTCAAGATGATTTTCTCGTAAAAAATAGCCAAATAATTTGGTGTTTTTATTTGTATTTAATTCTTTTACTATTAACTTTAATCCTAAATAGCGTATCTCGCTCTCGGTTCCTACCAAATGATATCCCTGTTTCCGATTGTACTCCAAAGAAATTCCCCTATGCTGTAATTTTGCAGCTAAAGCTTTTAAATCTCCCATTATTGTTGTTTTGCCAACCTTTAAAGCATCAATGAAATGGTTTATCGACAGATACTCTATGTTTATGAAAAGATAAAGAAACATATATTGTATCCGTTCCTCACTACTTAACACATACTCATCAACTGGAATAGTATTTGATACCTCATTTATTAATAATTCCCTCGTTTCATAGTCAACAGAAATTTGGTTGTAGCTATTTATTTCGATTGGTTTTTTATGATGGGATGCTAACCAGCTATTTATTTTCTCTAGGCTATAATCAATTTGTCTTTGCGTTAATTTCGTTTGTTCTTGTAAGTTTTGCTTTTCTATAAATGGGCGTTCCATAATTTTTTGGATAATGAGGTATGATCGTTCATCTAGCAAATGACTTCACTCCATTTATTGATACATTTAATAATAGAAGAGAAATAGACTAATGATTGCTGCCTTATTTCTCATTAACTATTTCTCTTGCTTTATTCTCTATGTTTCACTTCTTGTTTCGATATTCTCTTAATTTTTCTACAAGTTCTCTAGCATTTTGTTCAATTTGTGATGATGTTCCTTTTGTTAACAAACTACCGATTCCTACACAGTCAATTCCATTTTCAAACCAATCTATGATATTATCTATCGTAACACCTCCAGAAGCCATTATAGGCATATAAGGAATCGGTGTTTTGAAAACTGTTCCAAGCTGGGATCCGTAATAATTAGAAATCGGGAATGCTTTAATCATGGAAGCACCTGATTCCATCGCATCCACCATCTCCGAAATGGTTGTACAGCCTGGAGCATAAGGTATTTGGTATCGATTGCATATTCTACTAACCTCTTCTTTGTAATTTGGTGCAATGATAAATTTCGCTCCAGCTAATATCGCTAATCTTGCTGTTTCTGTATCTAAGACTGTACCAGCCCCTACTAGTAAACGAGCACCATATTTCTCATTTAACCCCTTTATAATTTCCCCCGCATTTGGTAATGTGTAGCTAATTTCTAATACATCTACTCCTCCAGCTAAGCATCCATCTGCAATTTCATAGGCACGTTCTAATGTTTCTACCCTTACAATTGCCATAATTGCTGTATTTTCGATTCTATTAAGAATGTTATTTTTGTACATGAATAGCAGCCCCTTCATACGATAATTGATGATATTTTTGTAGATATGCTGCTATTACCGAGTTAATTTCTTCGATTACTTCACTTTTTGGTTCTAAGACTGGATACCTAGCTGGCCCAACTGGAATCTGCGCAAGCTCCATTGCCTTTTTTAAGATAGAAGGGGTGGAACCAAGTTTTAATACTCGACGCAGCTCCTCTAAACTTTGCTGTGCTTCTTCTGCTTCCTGTCTTTCGCCCTTTTGCCAATGCTTATAAATAGAGACATCTATATATGTTAATAGGTTCGCAGTTGCGGCAATTGCTCCTGTCGCTCCTTCATCTAAAGCTTTTAAAATTAAAGAATCAGACCCAGATAAAACAGAAAAGGCCTCTTCTTTTGTCACGCTAATATAGTTTTTAATATTTTCAATGTCCCCGCTGCTATCTTTAATTCCTACTATATTATCCACCTTAGCCAGTCGTGCTACTAATGGCGGGCTTAAGTGAATACCAGTATTTTTCGGAATATTATAGAGTAATATTGGAGTACTTACCGATTCAGCAATTTTTTTATAATGATGATATAATTCATCTTCTGTTAACGACAGAAAATATGGCGTAATGACAGAAAGTGCATCTGCTCCCAGCTTCTCCATTTCTTTTGATAGAGAAATGACTTCTGCTGTGCTATTCCCTCCAGTTCCTACAAAAATAGGAACGCGTTTATTTGTTTCATTAATGACAAGTGAGGCAAATTCGACTTTTTCCTCTCTTGATAAAACATGAAATTCTCCATTCGTACCTAAAATAAATAATCCAGCCACCTTTGAAAGGATTAAGCGATTTACTAGATTACGTGTTGCTTGTATATCTATCTTTTGCTCCTGATCAAAAGGGGTAACCATTGCCGTAATGATTCCACTAGGCCTCATTATCTTCACCTCTGTTAAACTATTTATTTTGCTGGCTATAGAAAGTTTCTTCCTCTATAGCCTTTTAAAATTTCCTATTATTTAATGGACTGTCCAAGGGTTCCACCAGGATGCCACTTTACATACGTTTGTGCATCCAAGCCTATCTCATTTTGAAGTAATACTGATAAGGTTTGCAGTACAAGCAGTTCAGCAACAACAGAAGCTCTAGGAGGCTTATTAAGACCATCCCCCTCCTTTGATACACCTGCAAAAATTGCAAAGTCGCTTTGCCGAGCAATCGAGGACTGCAGATTCCCTGTAATGGAAATGATAATTGCCCCATTTTCTCTTAAAGTGTGAATCGTCTTTTTTAATTCCTCTGTCTCTCCACTATTGGAAATGGCAATTACGACATCTCCTTCCACTACTTGACCTGACGAGCCATGAATTGCTTCTGTTCCATCTAAAAAGTAGGCTGGAGTTCCGGTAGAGGATAATAAAGATGCACTATAACGTGCAACATAGCTAGGTTTTCCAATACCCGTGAGATGTAATCGTTTTCCTTTTTTCCCAGCATTAATAATACAGGACTTTGCATCTTCTAGATTAGCTATGGAAATATGGTTGATTAATTGATTCATCTCTTCTTGTATCGCTTCTAAATAGTTCTTCGCCTCACTCATTTCTTCTTTTCCTTTCCTCTTGATTTCTTTTTCCCCATAACTTAACTAAAATTTAGTGGAAAAAGCTTAAGAATTTATTGAGAAGCATACCAGTAATATTGTAGTCAATATTTGGAAAAGTCGACCCTTCAATATTCATACCAGCAAACACTGGATAGAGAACTGTTGGTAAGAGGGCTAGTAATAATCCAACCACAAATGATCCTGCAACTGCTCCTCTCCAGCCCCCTGTTGAGTTACCAAAAACCGCAGCCGTTCCTCCTGAGAAGAAAGCAATATGAGCAGCAGGTATAATAACAACTGGGAAATCAAAAAACACCATAATAAATACTGCCAAAAGTCCAGCTACATATGCAGACAGGAAACCAACAATTACTGCTGTTGGCGCAAATGGGAAGACAGTCGGAACATCTAGAGCCGGACGCGAATTCGGGATAAATTTCTCCGAGATAGACACAAAAGCTGCTGTAATTTCGGCCAAAAACATACGTACACCTGTCATTAAAATCGACATCCCTGCTGTGAACATAAAGGCTTGGATTAAGGGGAAGACTAGCCAGTGGGTTGTACCAGCTAATTCTTGTGTAACATCTTTTCCCGCCTTTAGAGCAGAGACATAGAAAAGAATCAACATGATAACAGCCATTCCCATCAGAAAATCTCTAAAAAAAGATAACCAAGCAGGAAATTTAATTGATTCCGTGCTTTTCTCTTGATGCTTGCTGAATAACATTCCAATACTGCCTGATAAAGCATAGCCTAACATATTAAAATGCCCTATAGCAGTAGCATTGCTGCCTGTAATTTTCCGCATAAAAGGCTGACATAATTGCGGTAAAGCAGCTGAACAAAATCCTAAAATAACCCCGCCAACAAGGATTGAAATAGTATTTGAATACCCATAAGATTTAATAATGAGCGATAGTACACATGCAAAGAATAAACTATGCCCTCCTGTAAAAAAAATATTCTTCATAGGAGTTATTCTTGCAAAAACTAGATTCATTACAAACCCTAAAATCAATGTGCAGGATACAACAAACCCATACTCCGATTGTGCAAGGGCTGTTGCGGCTTCTGGAGATGCGACAACTCCAGTTAAATCAAAGCCATCTTGGAATAAGACATTAAAGTTTTTCAATGCAGCTGTCATCGTACTAGCACCTATTCCAAAGATCAAAAACCCAATCAGTGTTTTAAAGGTGCCAGTCATTACTTCTGTCATTGCCTTTTTTTGTGCCAGCAATCCAATCAATGCAACTAACGCTAGAATGATTGCAGGATTACTAAATAAACTAATTATGAATTGCATCATTTACTAACAGCTCCTTCTATTCAAATTTCCGTTTGCTGTAAAAATGCATTTAATTTTTCAAGAATTTCTTTTTTATCTACAATATTTGCAATACCAATAATATGCTGCTTTATTCCTTTATTACTCAATTCCTGTGCAACGTCGACAAGCGTGATTAATAATTCGCCATCAAACCCAGGCACTCCATCCAATGAGGAATGTTCGACTTGGATAGGCAGTTTATTTTCTTTCACAACCTCATTTACCTTTATCTTTAGCATCAAACTTGAACCAACACCTGCTCGACACGCTACTAATGCTTTATACATAGAAATCTCTCCCTTTTAAATTTTACTAATATATGAAAATATCTCTTTCGGACTACTGCTTGTATCTAACAGCTTAAAAAACTCCTCATTTTCCAAGAGCTTTACCAATTCTGCCAATGCTTCCAAATGACTATTACTATCTGTAGCACTTAAGCAGAATAAGTACTTAACAGGGTCATTTGCTTCATTTCCAAACCTAACAGGATATTCTAAAGTAGTAATCCCAATTGCTGTTTCCTTTGCCCCAAATTCTGCAGGAGCATGTGGTAAAGCTACATGCTTAGTAATGACAATATATGGTCCTATTGTTTTAGCAATTTCGATTATTTTATTGACATATTCTTTTGTTATTTTGTTTTTCATTACGAGAGGTAGTGTACCTTTTCTAATTGCTTCCTCCCAATTATCCACCCTCACATTTAATTGGATAAATTCTTCCTCTAAGATATTGCTTAACAATATCACTACCTCCTTTAAAGCCGTTTCCTTTTTTTCATTTCAGCCTTATTGTATTAACTCTCTTTTAAGCTATACATCCTCCATGTCTTTATTTTTTAAAGTGATCACCTTTAATTAAATTGTAGTTTGTAGCGCTTACTTCTTCAACGTTCATTGAGTTCTTATTTTGTTGGGAGCCTAAACAAATCATGAACCTAAATAAAATAGCTCCTGTAAAAGTGCTATTGTTTATCCATTATTTTTAAAGTGTGATTTCCATCACATTTTTGTTTTGATTATTTTGTTATACTTCCATTGAGAATTATTATCAGAAAAAGAGGTGTTATCGATTGGCTAAACTATTAGATTTAAATCTAACCATCTTAGAACTAACCACTACTTATCCAGAATTAGTCAGCGTTTTAAAAGACCTTGGATTTGAAAAGATTACAGACCCTCGCATAATACAAACTGCCGGACGAATAATGACGATTCCAAAGGGATGCCGCATAAGAAAAATATCAATGGAAACAGTAAAGCAAACTTGTATAGATCATGGATTTACAATTATAGAAGAAGGATGAGACAACATATGAGTGAATTAATAAACAATCGAGCAGAATTAAAAAAAGAAGCTTCTGAGCGCCAGCAGCTTTTAAAAGAAATTATTAAAGATTTACATGCTGGCAGGTCCGTGGAAGAAGTTAAAGCTCAATTCGAAAAAGCAGTTGGTAATATATCGGTATCGGAAATATCACAGCTTGAACAAGCATTAATGGAAGAGGAAGGTATCCCAGTTGAAGAGGTACAACGATTATGTTCCGTGCACACAGCAGTATTCAAAGGGTCCATTGATGATATTCATGCCTCCACTTCCCAAAAAGCTGAAGAAGAAGCTGGACATCCAATCCATACTTTTAAACTGGAAAATAAGGAAATTGATTTGTTGGTGAATTTCAAGCTTCAGCTTCATTATGAACGATTTGAAAAAGAAGATTCTCCAGACAATATCCAAAAACTTTCAGAAGACATACAATTATTAGTAGAAATCGATAAACACTATAGCCGCAAGGAAAATTTACTATTCCCCTTTCTTGAAAAATACGGTATATATGGACCAACCCAGGTAATGTGGGGAGTAGATGATCGAATTCGTGCAGCTATCAAATTAGCCAAGCAACAATTGGAAGACTATCATGGGGAAAAACAAGACATTCTGAATAATATTTACTTTATCATTCAAGAAGCTACTGAAATGATTTTTAAAGAAGAGAATATTCTCTTTCCAATGGCCCTAAGCACATTAACCGAAGATGAATGGATAAAAATTGCAGCGGAAAGCGAAGAAATTGGCTATTGTTTGATTAAACCGGTCGAAAAGTGGATTCCAAAGCGAGTTTCTATGCAAGAGACATCTGCTTTAGATAAGATTGAAAGTGGATTGATTCAATTTGAAACTGGAATTTTATCTGTCAAACAGCTAGAGCTGATGCTGAATCATTTGCCAGTGGATATCACCTTTATTGATAAAGACGATGTTGTACGTTACTTTTCCCATGGAAAAGAAAGAATTTTTGCCCGAACAAAAGCTGTCATTGGACGCACTGTCCAAAACTGTCATCCACCAAAAAGCGTGCATATAGTAGAAAAGTTATTAAATGACTTTAAATCAGGAAAAAAAGATAGTGAAGACTTTTGGATTAAATTCAAAGATAAATATGTATATATACGGTACTTTGCTGTAAGAAATGAACAAAGCGAATATATGGGAACACTGGAGTTCACGCAGAATATACATCCTATCCAAGCGATAGACGGAGAAAAAAGAATTCTTGATTAATCGTATAAAGGCTCTGATAAACTGTATCAGAGCCTTTCCATTTAAAATTTCTTTTTCTCATCTTCTAAATATATAGTTTTTCTTTTTCAAACGGAATTACAATTAAAAATGTCCCCTTATTCCTTGACGGTGGAAGCTTCGTAAATAGAGGTTACGGCTTCTTTTAAGCTTTGATTGAATTCTTCCTCTGATTGATTAACGTTTAATTCTTCGCTTAGAGCTCTCGAGAAACTTGCGATTATATTGTCATTTTCTTTTAATTTTTGATTTGCTTCTTCTCTGCTATATCCTCCGGAAAGCGCAACTACTCGAACCACTCGTGGA
>NZ_BCVE01000012.1 GCF_001591585.1 Niallia circulans NBRC 13626
CCCTTGTCCTGGTTCTTCACCCGGCTCTTGACTCACATCAATAATTCTTCCTTCTACTTCAGTAGGTATTCCTTCACTTCCAATACTTATTAAATGGTCACGGAAGTTTTCCCAATCAGATAGCCCTAGGTCTGTAACGCGGCCTTCTGCATAAGCTTTAGCAAAAACGTCATAGCCGTCTCCGCCTTTAGCAGTAAACGCGTTTGTAGCAATTGTGTACATCGTATCATCTTGAACTTCTACATATTTACCAGCTTCATTTAAATAGGAAACAGATACAATTCGCTCTCCAGATTGTTTTGTTTCATCATATACTACTTTTCCACCCGCTACATGTAAGAAACCACCATTTTCTGCTGGATACTGACCTAGAGAAATTTCAAACGCCTCTTTTAGCTCAGCACCTGTTACATCCATGGTTGCTAATGTGTTGTTAAATGGAAGAACAGTGATTATTTCACCAACTGTGATTGGTCCTTTATCAATTGCTGCACGGATTCCCCCGCCATTTTGCAGGGCCATAATAATATTTTTACCAGTGAACGTTCTTGACTTCTCAAGCATTCCATCTGTAATCAAGTTTCCTAAAATCGTTTCATTCTTGCGGACACTTGGTTTTGTATCATCGCCATTCGTACGTGGACTTTCTAATGCAATTGGTGATGACACGCCGATTTCCGTTTTAGCCACTTGATTAATTTTCTCTTTAAATGGCTCCAATACTTTAACAGCTTCTTTATCCTCTTCTTGAGCACCGATAGCTACTAAGTGACCGTCATAAGTCTTCACTACATCATTTTCATCAAAAGTTACATTTAAAACGCCAAGATTACTGTTGGAGTTACCAGTTTGAACAATTAACGTAGGTGTTTCATCCTCGTCTACTATTACTGGTTTCTCCAATGTTGTATGGCTATGACCTCCGACAATCACGTCAATACCTTCTACTTTTTCCGCAAGAATTAAATCATTATCAATTGCTGCATTATCGTCATATCCAATATGGGTCAAGGCAACAATTCGATTTACCCCAGCTTCTTCAAAAGCTTCTACTGCCTTTTCTGCTTCTTTCAAATAGTTTTCAAAAGCAATCGATCCTGGGCTAGAAATGTCAGCCGTTTCCGCTGTCGTTAATCCGAAAATCCCAACCTTCTCTCCATTTACTTCTTTGACAATGCCATTATATATCTTTCCGTTTTCACTGTTTGACTCAATCGATTTGTTCTGAAGTCCAGTAAATTTCCCATCTTTTGAAAAGTCAACGTTCGCACTGACAAATGGGAAGTTTGCTCCCTTAATAAAGTCAGCTAGCGCCTGATGGCCTTCTACAGAAGAACCTAAATCAAATTCATGGTTTCCAAAGGTCATTGCATCAATGCCAAGCAAGTTCAGCATCGCTAAATCAGCTTTTCCTTGGAATTCATTAAAGTATAAGGTCCCTGTAAATTGGTCTCCTGCATGAAGGAGAAGGGCATCTGGATTTGCTGCTCTTATTTCTTTTACAGCAGTAACTGTCTTCGGTATGTTATCCAAAGCAGAGTGGATATCATTAGTATGCATAATAGTTAAATCAGGTACTTCTGGTAAATTAGATAAATCAAGTTGAATCATTACTGGATCATGGTCAGATGCTTGTCCAGTTGCTTCCGTAAAGTTTGCATTAATATGAATCATATCAGCCGTTGTTACATTTGCTAATCTATTTGTTACTAAAATATGGTCTAGTACTTGGTTGTTACCTTGGAAGAAGTAGGAGAAACGATCTTCAGCTGGAACCTTTTCCACCATATTTGTTAAAATCTCACCCTTTAAAGCCTTAAGAGCCGGTGTAAATTCAAAATCATTCATGTCTCCAGTTACAACCACGTTTAAGTTAGGGTTTTTAGCAAGCCCTTCTTTAATAAAGTTGTTTACTTCTTGTGCAAGCTTGATACGCTCTGCTTCAGAAGACAGTACAGGCGGCTGGTTAGCTCCCCATAAAGATTGATCTCCACCTTTAGAATTCAAATGGTTTCCGATTACTACAACACGCTGACCTTTAAATTCGAATTCTGCAGCAAGTGGTTTACGTGTGTTACTAAATGCTTGTGGATTAATAACACCTGGGTTTAATGTAAGGTTCCCTGTTTCCGTCCAACCATTTGCTTCCGTTGCTTTTCCTTTCGTTCCTTCAACCAATGTTACACGTTCAGGGTTGTAAAGATGACCAACACGAATATTGCCACCAGGAGCTCCACCGTTTGTGTTATTTACAGGAGCCACGTCTATCCATTTATATGCTGGACCACCTGCAGCAACAATTGCATTGATTAAACGTTGATAACTTTCTGATGCATCAGAATTTCCTGAATCAGTTTCTCCATCATTATCCTGAACCTCTACTAACGTAATAATATCAGGAGATTTCATGTTTTCTACAAATGACTTGGCAATTTTAGCTACTTTGGCATCTGGAGTGTTTGCTTTATTGTTAGAGAAATTCTCAATATTGTATGAAGCCACAGTTAATTTATCTTCTGCCGGGACAATATGAGTAACTTCTTGTGTTAAATTGGATTTTGTTAAAGTAGGTAATTCGTTTTTATTAACAGATAATTGATAACCATTACTTGAATAGGTTACGACACCGACAACGTCACCATTAAACTTATCACCTGGCTGGAAATCACTTCCCACATTATCTAAAAAGATTTTTTCTGGATTATAATCGTCTTCAGCAATATTTAATCCACCTTGATTATTTAATGTATTATTCGTCGTGCTTTCCACAATAATAGGTACATCATTCGAATATGGAGGTCCTACTACTAGTGCATCTGGGAATGATACACGCATATATTCAAGAGATTCCCAAAAGTCGATCCCATCTTCATCTGGATCAAAAGATGTCATTTCATCATTATCAATTACTTTGTTTGGAGGAAAAATATCTTTCCCAATAATAAGTGGAGCCGGTAGTTCAGCCGTTCCATCTTTAGTAATGGATGTTGCGGTAATTTGTGTTTTAGACAGATTAGCTCCTCCACCATATTCTGTAACAGTTCCATTAACGGAAACTTTGTCTCCAACAGAAACCCCATGAGAGGACTTGTATACTTCAATTGCTTCAGATGTTTCGATATCTGTATCTGCTCCATCCACATCCTGCATAACAAAACTGCTTGAACCAAATACATGGGTTACAACACCAGTTATGTTCGTAACAGAAGAACCATTATATTCAGAAATATGCCCTTTTCCTTGTATATCATGGATACGGAGATTTTCCGTATTTAGAATTTTAAAAGTAAAGCTAAATACATCACTTACTGTACCATTTGTTACAGCAATTGCTTTAATCGTAGTTTCACCTGTTTTTAAAGCGATTGGCTGTGTGTATTTTACACTTGTTTCAGTTGGTGTAGAACCATCTGTTGTGTAGTAAATAGCAGCATCTTCTAGACCAGAATTCAACTCAACCTTTGTACCAGCTGGAACTACCCCTGGTGTTTGTGTGGAATAAACGGCTGGCTTGTTCACTAAATCATAGCTATTAAGACCAGTAGTTTTTAGATGATACCCCGTTTCATCAATTGATCCGATTCCGGTAAGATGAACTTTATCTCCTTCTTTGTATTGCTTAATTAAGTCATCATAAGTGGAACCTGTACGATTATCATGAATAACACGTACCTTTTCCCCACTTTCAAATACAGCTTGGAATGTAGCAGTGCCATAGCTATCCTTTGTCATTTCAGAAATTGTAACGTTTTGTAACGTAAGCAATTCACCTTGTGTGGAATCAGTTACTTCCGTAACAGACTGTGCTGCTGGCAGATCATTGTTTGAAGACACGATATCAAGGCTTTCTGGTTCGATTTCCAGTTCATTTTTATATGTCTTCAATACGCCCGTTATTTTTACTTTCTCTCCTGGCTTAACAGATTTAGGACTAGCATATACATACATTCCAGCAGTGGAATCTTGCATATAAAAAGTTTCGCTTCCCCAAAGTCCTGAATTTGTTGTCACAATACCTTCTATCGTAACTGTTTTGCCAGCGCCAAGTTCACGCGCATCTGCGATCGAAATAGCAGGTTCCGGTTCTGCAGGCTCTTCAGGAGCAGCTGTACCAAAAGTATGTATGCCAAGATTATCAAAGTAATTAATTCCTTTGTTCGTCCATTCTACATTTCGATCAAAACTGTCTTTAACATTTTTGTCACCTGATAAAACATCACTATTTCTAATTAACGTAACGTCTTTAGCAAAATCAGCATTCGAGCCAACCTGGCCAATGGAATCAATAATAGATTCTCCTTTTAATAGAACAAGAGGATCGTTACCATTAAAATTAATCACCGTCGAATTTTCTAGATTTCCTTTTGCCTTTATTTTTTCATCGGCTTGACCATGATAAATAACATATGTCTCGCCATTTTTTAATGTGCCGTTCAGGGAGAGCTTATGCGAAATTTCCTCGGCACCATTTGTATGAATTCCAAGGCTGTACTGACTTAAATCAAGATCAGAGCCAGTTCCGTTATATAACTCAATCGCCTTATTAAAGCTGCTTCCTTCAATATATTCCGAGATAATCAAATCTGTAGCTACAACCGTTTCAGCCTTTACATTTAGATTAGCTACTGGTGAGAATAAACTAAAAAGTATAGCAATTATCGTAATAACACTAAGATTCCTCTTATTTCTTCTTTTCATGTTTTTTCTCCTCATATTTTTTAGATTAGCTTCATGATTCGGACGTCTCGAAAGGAGACTATCTTGTTTGAAATACAAGCTTCTTAAGATGAACTACTAAGGTCCTTGTCCTGTTAGAAAATTATCCTAATAGAATAGTAGTTTTCCATATGCAGTTTCCCACCCATAACTTTTCCATAATCCACTGTACCAGTGCAAAATTAGCTAGTTTCTTTGTCACATCCTTTTTCAGACAATATAGTTGTAGCTCATAAAATGTCATAGGCCTAAACACCTATACAATTAATCGACGGATAATAAGTTATATTTTTACTATTAAAATATAACAAACCTATCCGTGAATCATTGTATAATGATATAAATCGCTTAACAAGACTCATTTACAAAAATATAAAGAATTTACAAAAAAAATAGAATTTTAATGCTATTTGTCGTCATATGGATAGGTTTTTTAAATTAAGAAAGCGTTTCTTGTAACATAAATTCAAAATAAACCCTTTAAAAAGACAAACTTCTTCTTTCTATGTTTCTTGAAACTAGATAAAAAACTAGTAACAAACTCCTATCAACCAGCATTGCTCCATTTCTTAAAAAAATTTATATTTACTTCCTACTAAAAAAAGCTGAATTCTAAAAATTCAGCCCTAAATTGTATCGAATTTTGATATTTAGAAAAATTCACCAAACACTACTTTGTATAATATAAAAAGTGTGATATATTGTAATCTTTAGAGATTACATTCAGTTTGTCGACAAAAAGATATTGGAGAAGTAGAATTGTATTTTCATGCGTTTCTTGGAATATAGTGAGGTGAGGATTCTGTGGATTAGCGAGACATCTTGATGCCCTGCAGGATAAAGGAGTTACGCGGATCACGCGAGACCCATGGAAAGCGAACCCCGGAGCAAAAAGCAAGAACCTGATTCAAAGAGATTAATAAATATACTCTATTCCATCTTCTATTTCCAGATACAGAAGTTTGTTTACAGTCTGATTGTTATCTTCATAGATTACAATCTATCAAGTAGAAATGGAGGTTAAATATGCCCTTTTTATCATTCCTTTTGTTTGTATTAGTTAGCAGCTTTACTCCAGGTCCAAATAATTTTATGGCAATGTCGTTTGCTAATAAATATGGATTTAAAAAAACTATTAAGTTCAGTCTGGGGGTTTCAGCCGGCTTTTTTGTTTTAGCCTTGATGTGTAGTATTTTTAATCTTTTGCTTATAAGTATCCTGCCTATTATAAAGATACCTTTAACTATTTTAGGGGTCGGCTATATTCTGTACTTAGCTTATAAAACACTTACCAGTAAAGGTATCAATAATAACGAAAAAAATGACGAGACGAACAAAAATCTTTTTTTAATAGGTGTTTTAATACAATTTATTAATCCAAAAGGGATCTTGTATGGGATTACAGTTGTATCAACCTTTATATTACCTTACTACACTTCTTACTTTAGTTATTTTATCTTTTCATTATTTTTAGGGATTATCGGATTTCTCAGCTCATTATGTTGGAGTATATTTGGCTCCATCTTTCAGAAGTCATTATCAAAGTATCAGAAGCCATTTAATATCATAATGGCCTTGTTATTAATATATAGTGCCATTTCCATTGTTTTACATTAAAATGCATACATACGACAAGGAGGAGGGTGGTGAATCCCCCCTCCAATTTTCCAAATAATAAAGTGGAATGACCACTTTTTCTTGCTGAACGCTTCCTTCTCTAAAAACAATCGAAAAAATTCATCTATTACCCTTCACTTTAATATCATTATCTTTTTGGAAATTTCCACTGCAGCGACCTTCCTCTTCCCGAATTTCTCTGTTCCCTCCTTATCACTCACCAGAAGGAACGGTAATCGGTGTTGATGTACATAATGGGATTCCAAAATTAGGAGAACCATCGGCATTCCAATTGAATTTTTGAATCCGGGTACTTCGTCGCTGGCTTCCTCCTTCTGATTCGGAGATAGCATGATAAACAATCCAATCTTCTGTACCATCAGGGGATTGTGTAAAACTGTTATGGCCAGGAGCGAATACCTTATTTTCGATACTTTTCTTAAACACAGGCTCTGTAGATTTAAACCAAATCTGGGGATTCATGACATCCTCATTCTCTGAGATTGTTAACATCCCTAAACTATAATCATCTGACCAAGTGGTACTTGCAGAATAGATTAGAAACAACTTATTATTTCTCTTTAACATTACCGGTCCCTCATTAATCGCCATTCCCCCTTGCTTCTCCCAATCATACTCAGGTTTTGACAATAATATATTCGGACCAGTAATTGTCCACGGATTTTCCATCTCGGCTATATATAGAGCTGATCCATACTCAGGAAAGTTCCCATATCCAGCATAAACAAAATAAAGTCGACCTTTATGTTCAAAAATCGTTCCATCTAAACCAGGGTACTCTGTATTTACATACCCCCTCTCTACCCAATCCCCGTTAAACGGATCTTCCGCGGAATTCTCTAACACAAAAATCTTCCTTGATTGATCATCACCTATTCCGTCATTCGCTGTGAAATATATATACCATATCCCATTTATCCGATGAATTTCTGGAGCCCAAATATTAGCACAATTGATTCCTTCACTCGGAGCAGTCCAAATCGTTTTACAACTCCCTTTTGCTATTCCACTTAATGTAGGTGACTTCCATAAATCAAGTCTTGTCCTTTTCGTTACCATAAAATAGTAAGTATTATTATCTTTATACACCCAAGGATCTGCCCCTGGTTCTAGAATTGGGTTATAAAAAGTTAATTTGCTCATCGTTTCCTCCTCTAACCTTTTTTTATGATGAAACCGGCCGCAAAGTAAGGGTTTTCATTTTTTCTTCCTATTAACAGCTATAATCAGAGAAGGAGCAAACTCTGCTTCTCCGTTATATCCCCCCTTTATATAGAATCCCGTTTCACCGAAAATATATAATCTTTATCCTATTAATCTCCTAAATGAATATTTCTAATTTCATTAATCCTCGAATTCCATACCATCTCCCTGCTCTCTCTTTACTTATCTAATCTATTTATTCTCTACATTTCTTTCTTTTCCTTTAAAATTACCAAAGAGTATGAATAGGCTGCACTTTTTTTAAGTTAAGCAGATTACAGATTATCTGTTTACGCTCTATCTTTTCGCCTTTCAATGGAATGTATCCTCTAAATTTCTTTTTAGTAATCAACCAATTATTTCATTTTTTATTCAACTATTCCCATATGGGAAAACCTTCTATCATATTGTATAATAGATTTTTATCCTATTATAAAAAGCAAAAAAATAATTCCATATCCAATTAATGAAGAAATCGTAAACTTTCCTTACCTTCCAAATTGAATGGCATTTTAGACAATATAAATTTCAAGTTAGAAAATCCAGTCTAAATCAAGTATGATATCCACATGTGATAGTAGAAAAGGGGTTAAAAGAATGAGCGTATTAAACGTAAAGAATTTAAGTCACGGTTTCGGTGATCGTGCAATATTTAATGATGTGTCTTTTCGGCTTTTAAAAGGAGAACACGTTGGACTAGTTGGCGCAAATGGTGAAGGTAAATCAACTTTCATGAATATTGTTACTGGGAAGCTGCAGCCTGATGAAGGAAAAATTGAGTGGTCACGAAAAGTCCGTGTTGGTTATTTAGATCAGCATGCTGTCCTTCAAAAAGGAACGACGATGCGTGAAGCACTAAGCACTGCTTTTCAATATCTTTTTGATGCAGAAACAGAGATTAATGAACTTTATGCAAAAATGGGCGATGAAGGCGCTGATATTGATGCATTACTTGCAGAAGTGGGGGAGCTGCAAGAAACGCTAGATAGTAACGATTTCTATCAAATTAATGCAAAAGTCGAGGAAGTTGCTCGTGGTCTTGGTTTAGACGATGTCGGACTAGATCGTGATGTAGCTGATCTTAGCGGTGGGCAGCGTACAAAAGTGCTGCTGGCTAAGCTATTACTAGAAAAGCCTGAAATTCTATTACTAGATGAGCCTACAAACTACTTGGATGAACAGCATATCGAATGGCTGAAGCGCTATTTACAAGAATATGAGAATGCGTTTATCTTGATTTCCCATGATATTCCCTTCTTAAACAGTGTTGTTAACTTGATTTACCACATGGAAAACCAAGAATTGAATCGCTACGCTGGCGATTATGATAACTTCTTAAAAATATATGAAATGAAAAAGCAGCAGCTAGAGTCTGCTTACAAGCGTCAACAACAAGAAATCGCTAATTTGAAAGATTTTGTTGCTCGTAACAAAGCAAGTGTTGCGACTCGTAATATGGCCATGTCTCGTCAAAAGAAGCTCGACAAAATGGACATTATTGAATTAGGGAAAGAAAAACCAAAACCAGAGTTTAAATTCAAAGAAGCTCGCGCAGCCAGTCGCTGGATTTTCGAGACGGAGGATCTTGTTATCGGTTATAACGAACCACTTTCTCGCCCGCTTAATCTGAAAATGGAACGGGGACAAAAGATTGCCTTCGTTGGGGCAAACGGTATTGGTAAGTCTACACTTTTAAAAAGTATTCTCGGCTTGATTAATCCTCTTTCGGGTAAAGTAGAGCGCGGTGATTATCAACACATCGGTTACTTCGAGCAAGAAGTGAAAGAATCCAACTACAACACTTGTATTGAAGAAATTTGGAGCGAATTCCCAAGTATGAATCAGGCGGAAGTTCGTGCTGCTCTTGCAAAGTGTGGATTAACAACGAAGCATATTGAAAGTAAAATTGAAGTCCTTTCTGGTGGGGAAAAAGCCAAGGTTCGCTTGTGCAAAATTTTAAACACAGAAACGAATTTATTAATACTAGATGAACCTACCAATCACTTAGATGTAGATGCAAAAGAAGAACTGAAGCGTGCTTTAAAGGAATATCGCGGAAGCATCTTAATGGTATCCCACGAACCAGATTTCTATCGTGAAATTGCGACTGATATTTGGAATTGTGAAGATTGGACAACGAAAGTGTTTTAAATAATGATTGAGGGGTACCCAATGAATTAATTCCAATTGGGTACCCCATATTCTTTTTGTCTTACAGGTTTCCTTTCCTTGTCACTTTCAGATTACTCCGATAAAAGACAAATAATATAAGAATGAGAAGCAAAAGACAAATGCCAATTAAAATGCTTATCAATAAAGCCATCGATAGCTCTGTAGAATTTTCCTCTCCTATCCTGTCCACTCTGTAGTGAACATTCTCTTCATCATCTGTAAATAACTGAAGTTTTTCTGCTTTCCTAGTAATGCTACTGCCTGTTTCCATCTTTTGTGTAAAAAGCTGCCCTTTCCATTCGTCATGGTCATTTACTTTGCTTCCATCAAAAGAAATAGCACGTTTTTCTGCCGTTAAAGCATCTGTCTTAGATGATTGACTCGATTCTTTTAGAAAATCTGTATTCTTTAGATTACGACTGCTTTCGTATTCATTGGGCTGTAATCTATCAATCAGGGAATCCGCCCTTGCCGTTTGCTCGGTCAGCCAACTGAAGATAGCCATGAATACAAATAAGATTAGACTAAGAAAGATTTTTTTACTAAACCGATTCATTTCTCGACTCATCCTCTATTTCCTTGCTTTTCCATCTTTCTATAAGAATTTGTACTCCTATCAGCAGCAGTAGCCCAATCAATAGAATGATTGCTGCCGGAGCAAATAACGATTGCGTTCCATATTGAATAGACATATAAACTTTGGACATCGGATCATCATAACTGAAATTCGGTGTTGTTAAAGCTAATAGTGGTGTTACATATAAAATAATTAATCCGACTGTAAGGAATAAACCAAGAAGTTTTTGTGCTGCAAAACTGACTGCAATTATACTAGAACTCACTAATAATAAAAGGATAGTAAATACAGTCCATTGCATCGTACTAGCTTGAGAGAGTTCATAGATATTTAATCCATATAAACTAATCACAAAGCCGACAATCAAATTAAGTAAAAGAAAGACTGTTCCACGGAACCACAATGGAATACGTTTAAAGTAATAGGTTGTATACCCAATTAGCAAGCTGCTAATTAAGACAATAAACATAATAACCACAGGCGGAATATTTTTTTCCTGTTTCACTTCACTTGCACCAGCTGTTAATTGAAGTGGACTAGATAAGAAATTATAAACGTCGCCTTTAGAGCGTCCTTCAATAAATGCATTTTGCAGAACACTAAAGACATCATCCTTTATTTTTCTTGTTGAATCTACATTTACAGCCCATTTATTATTTAAGGTATCTGCATCTGTCTGTACAAACGAAACTTCATCATGCAGTTCATTCGTATGGTCAATAACAGTCTGCTGGTGCTTTCCTGCTTCTTTTATGGAAGAATGAATAGCATTTACTTGCTCGATGATTTGTGAATGTACCGCTACCAGTTGAATTCCCTTTGCCGATCCTGGTTCATGCGCCGCAGTTTGTTCCCCTTGCTGTATTTGCTGAAGTAATGCTTCCCCTTCTGTTTTAATCTCGGATAAATTCTGGGCTAATTCTGTATGATGTGTGTCTAGGCTTTCTTTTGATTTAGCCAAGAATACAATAAATTGGTCTTGAAGTGCTGTTAAGCCATCTCCAATTGTCGGCATTTCTATTTCCACATTTGTCCAAGCAGTAGTTTCCGCATCTGTTAATTGAAAAATCCTTGTAAGCTGTGTAAGGAATTGTTCGTTTTTCATTACTTCGCTCTTTGCGTTGTTCTCAGAAAGCATGTTGTTCAACGTCGTTTCATATTGATCTAGATAAGCATAGTAATAAAGCAAATCCATAATATCTCCAGTAAGAAATTCCTTATGGAACCAAGTTTCAAGGCTATGTTTTCTATCCCCAGACAGTGCTGGTGATGCTAAAATTGCCTCTTCTTTCTCTTCTATTCTAGTTATAATAGAATTCATATTATTCGTAAGAAGTGTCAGCTGTTCCCGCAGCTCATCATTTACTTCTGTGAGAGATTCTATATATTCTTTCAACAATCTATTCTCTTCGGTAAGAGAATTTTTATTTTCTGTAAGCTCTTTGATCGTATTTGCCAACGTTTCATTGTCTGTAAGAAGTGCAGCAATTTTTTCTTTCAATTGCTGAATAATTTGGTTATTACCCTCGTTACTCGTTTTAAGTGATTGCTTCACATCCTCTAATTTTTTTTGAATGTCCTTTAATTGTATTTCGAACTGACTCTTACTTTCATCCGGAATTTGTTCATCTGCCTGTAAATACTCATGAAGCTTTTTCAATAATTCTTCCATTTGTGCTAACTGCTCTTCTGCAGATGAATTTTTCGTTTCCCTGTTTGCTCCATTAGCAGTATTTGAATCTTCCTTTGCATGCGTACTTTCTAATATAAATTGTTCTCCTGTTTGGTCGTCGCTATCCTTATCATCATCAGATGTCGGCAAATTAGGGTATTCTGGATTTTCTGGCGGTGCTTCTGGTAACAAACTGCCTTCCCCTTCTGCCAATTTTTCTTTGGTTTTCACTATCTTTTCTTGAAAAGAATTCAAGGATTTTGTATCAATTAATTGCTTGTAATAATCTAGCATTCTGCTCTGGTAGTCATAAATTGCTTCCCTTTGTTTATCCAAAGCAAATATTCTATTTTCTTTTAGTAATGTTAATAACCGTTTACTGTTATCTAGTTTTTCATAAACGGAATTAGCGTTACTCATCAATTGTTGATTATTCTCCGACAAAAAAAGTGACTGTTCAGCAAAATAAGGAGATGAAGCTTCTGTCGCTGACTTTATTGTAGAAAGAGCAGTAGTCTGCAAGTTTGTCAATTTTTGTTTTTGTTGTTGCTGATACTCTTCATATGCCTTGATATAGTCAACTAAACTGCTTAAATCCTCAGAAAATGACTTCATAGATTGATTCTGACTATCACTTTGCGTGCCGATTTGCTCAATAGATGACTTCATGGACTTTAATACGCCCTCTTGTTCTAAAATCTCGTCAGCAAGATTCTTGGAACTTGGTTTATAGAAAGCTAGCATAGTCTGCTGAAAGTCTATTTCCTTTTGCAAAATTTCTTCAAATTCAGAGCGTACCATTTCCATATCGTTCGCTACATAATTCCAATATAAAGAACTGATACGTTCATTTGCCCGTTTGGTAGCCCTTTCTATCTCCAAATTTACTTTTTCAGTATTTACCGCATTTAACTGACTTTGAACATTATATTTAAATGTCACTTTACTAGGATTCTCTTCTTCATATGCCATCACTTGTTCAGAGAAATTAGATGGAATATAGATGACAGCATCATATTTCTTATTCCTTAATCCATTCTCTCCAGCGCTTCTAGAAACAACAGTCCACTGAAAAGATGACTCGTTGGAGAGAATAGAAGATACATCTCCCCCTAAAAGTTTATGTTCCCCAGCAATATCAACACCAGCATCTTCATTTACAACTGCAATTGTTTTGGTTGTATTTGGCTTCTCCAGAAATGGATGATCTCCAATCAGCTGAAAAAATAACACTGGAACACCAATTATGACAACCAGTGCAATAACCATCTTCCACAATTTCACTTTTCCCATCAAGAATATACCTTCCTCTCCATAAGCACTAAAGGAATTTGAATTTTTCTCTCAAGCCCATTTTTTACATAATATCCATAGCCAGGCTGGATTTCTGGTTCCTTACGCTCATATGACAAAGTGTACAAGGATTGCTCCGATTTCTTCATTAGTAACAATGCCTGCCTAATTTGCTTTATTTCTAAAGTTAACGGATCATAGCCTTTTGTTAATTCATTAGTACTGCCTGAAACTACAATCTGAAACCCTAAGTGACTATAATTTTTCATTAGTCTCACAATCATCTCCTGCATTCTATTGTCTATTTCCTGAAGTAATCTTCCATATCCATCTACAACAAACAACAAAGGAGTAAAGAACGGAAGTGCCTTTCCTTCTAAAATCGCCTTATCATATTGACGATTTCTTTCTAAAAGCAGGGCTTCAGTAGATTCTAGCCATTTAGCAACGGTACCTCGATCTGTTAGATATTGAACCTGGTCACCTTCTGCTAAATAGGCTAACCCACGATTGATAGAATCCCATATCCCAATTCCTTCCATTCCTTGTTGGATGGCATGGTTCATAAGTAGCTTAATGACATTTGTCTTTCCTTTTTGTGCTTGACCTAAAATCATGAAATGATTCATAGCATGAAAATCAACAAATACAGGCTGGACAGATTCTTCGTCTAAACCAATAGGTATGAGACCTACTGAATTTTCGTCCTTTATATATTCTTTAAAGCTAATGTTAGTTAACTCTTTTGGAAGCATTGGAACCCTTTGAGGAGTTCGGCAGGATTCATGTTTCTCCCGTAGATTTTGAATGGATGCCTTGAGTTCCGTTAGCTGGTCGAAATCATTATCACCAATGCAAGACAGTAAAATCTGCGTAAAATATATTCCTTCTTTTTTTATAATAGCCCTGCCTGGAATAGGCTCTGGTTCATAAGGAATTCTTCCCAAAATAGAATAAGCTTCTGTATGGTCCATTAAGTAATGCACTATTTTCGTCTTTAAATTATTCATCAAGGACGGTCTAATGGAACTTACACGAGTAGCGCCAAAGAACATATATATTCCTAATGATTGACCATCCCGAGCAAATTGATTTATCTGTGCCTCTAAATCAGCCATTTCCTCTTTGACAATATCGTAATTATCAATCACGATAAACCACACTGGAAGCGTCTCATCACTTAGCTGATTATACATAGAGATAGAACTTACTTCTGTTTGCTGAAAAAGCTGTTTTCTTATATTTATCTCATTCTGCAAAATAGCCATAAACTTATTGATTTTTTGCTGTTCATCCATTAAGAATAATTCACCGACATGAGGAAGTTGCTTAAGTGGCATCAATCCGCCATTGCCAAAATCCATTAAATAAAAATGGACCTCTTCCGGAGAATAATTTTCGGCAATTCCCATAAGAAGAGTAATCAAGCTCTGCGTTTTTCCATAGCCAGATGTGCCAAAGACCCCAACATTTCCATCTTCTAGCAAAGTATAGGGATAGATCGATTGACTTTGCGCTTCAGGATCATCTATCATAGCCAGATTAATTTTTCGGCAGTTCTCATCAGGCTGATAATCTGGACGATATATTCTTGGAGATAAAGGTGGAAGCCATGGGCTTGATAGTTTTGTTAGCTGAAGCTCCTTTTGCAGCTCTTCTATTTTTCCCACGATAACATCAATCTCACTGTTCACTTGCACTTTCGTTTTTTCCTGTATGGATAGCTCAGATAAAGGAATTAACCCCAGATCCGATACAATCGCAATTTCATCTTCCATTTGTGAAGAATCTTCTTGATAATTAGCACCGCTCCATGCAGATTGGAATAATTCATACACTTCATTATTGCCGACTTGCAGATAGCCCCTGCCAGTAACAGTAAGAGAGGCTGCATCACTGTTCTTCAAAATCTCCCTGCTGTCTTCTGCATTCTGGACCTTAAGAGCAATTCGGAAACGAGCATTACTCCAGATTTGAGAATCAATTACTCCACCTGGCTTCTGTGTTGCCAATATTAGATGAACCCCTAAACTTCTCCCTATTCGAGCAGCACTTACCAATTCTTTAATGAAATCAGGCTCCTCGCTCTTTAATTCCGCAAATTCATCAGAAATAAGAAATAAATGTGGCAGCGGCTCTTCAATTTCTCCCCTTTTATACATGCTTGTATAGTCATTAATGTGATTCACTTCATATTTATCGAACAAACGCTGTCTTCGTTTAAGTTCACTTTTAATAGAAGCAAGAGCACGATTACTAAAGTTTCTGCTGCCTTCAATATTAGTAATAGTACCTAACAAATGCGGCATATTTCGAAATGGCTGTGCCATCCCTCCACCTTTATAGTCAATGAGCAAAAAAGCTACTTCATGTGGATGATAATGAACTGCAAGTGATAAAATATACGTTTGCAATAGTTCACTTTTCCCCGACCCAGTCGTACCTGCCAGCAATCCGTGTGGTCCATGAGCTTTTTCATGGAGATTTAAATAGACAATATCAGATTTACCTTTCAGTCCGATTGGAGCGGCCAATGTTTTAGCAGACTCATTTGTCAGCCAATTTTCTTTAATTGGTATTTCATCAACATCTCTTACCTTAAGCATCTCCATAAACGAAACAGTTTCTGGTATGGAATTAGTAACCCCCACCTGATGATTAAGTGTTTTTAGCATACGGGCATACTCTTCATTACCATTTAAAGCATGATTATCTAAATTAAAAGGAATCTGCACTGCGGCTTTATTTTGGATTAATATATCGCCCTGTCTTCCGTTCACATATCGAATCAATGTATGAATATTATTTGAGAAGCTTTCTTTTGCTTCACCTGCAAAGATAGCAGATATGCCCAGATGACTGTGAGAGCCTTCTAAATATTCCAGAATTACATGTTCAGCTAGGAGTTCCTGATTCGTAACAATAAAAACAAAATGGGGAGCAAAACGAGTTTTTTCATCTGTTTCTTCCACATCTCTTTCCCTGATCAATTCATAAATAGATGACAATAGCTGATCCCTTGTTTGTTCATTATAAATAAACCCTTTAGCAAAAGATTGAGGAATTTGAAAATGAGGCAGCCATTTCATCCATTCCCAGTACTTATATTCATCCTCATGAAAAATAAAAAGGAATCGTACATCATGATAACTATGAAAAAATGCAAGCTGCCCAATGATTTGGTGCAATTCTCCCTTTAATACGGACATCTTACCAATAAGTCCAATGGATCCTTTCGATAAATCCGCAGTAATTGGAAGATTTTTCACATGCTGATAGGACTTCTGCAGATGCTTTGACCTTTCAAGCAATTCATCCATCTCCCGATTGGATAAATCAGCAGAGTTTACACTTATTTGGTAACTTGCAGGAACATCCCCTGTCCCCAGTCGAAATTGTAAAAAATCTTTACTATCTATGCTTCGCTCCCAGATTCGGTCAGAGATCTGTTCTGTCAAATATTTCATTCTTTCAAAAGATGGAAAATGAAACTCCAGTACTTGTCGCTGCTTTGAAGCTAAGGATTCAAGCTCACTTCTTTTTTCTTCCAGATAATTAGAATAGACTCTTTTTCTTCTTTCTTCTTGCTCTTTTCTTGTTGTCTTTTCTTTAAAATACTGAACCGTGGAAGTAATAATAGTCATCGAGAACATCACGATAGAAATAAGTATAAAAATTCCTCTTGGTATTAATAAAGCAACAAGTCCCATCACGATCAGCATCACTAAAGGTGGAAGAATGATTAGCCATAGACTTCTTTTAGAGTGGATCGATTCTTGACCAGGAAAGGATAACTGCACTTTCTCCTTAGGCAATTCATACAGCATTCTAGGTGTCCTCCGATAATTCGGATAGCGTTTCATCATCTCCGATTGAGGAAGGTAAATCTCTTTTAGAGAGGACTCAAATTCATAGAAGCTTTCTATTTGAATCACATCCTGATCCATCAATGTAACATATATGCCATTCCAGAAGAGTATATCGCCAACCTCTAGCTTTTGTTTGTCTAAAACTAAATGGCCATTTAGATAAACAGTAGAATCTCTAGAAATAATTTCCATATGATTATGATTTTTTATTAAAGAAAGCCCTTTTTCGCCATGTTGCATATGCGCTTTTTTTATGTAAATAGATTTTTTGTCGAAATTCCATTCTTCATCCTGTGAAACTGGTGCTACCATACATACTACTTCAGACTGATTTCCAATATAGTAAGTTTTTTCGAGCTTCTTCCTGCTTGTCATAAACAGCGTAAGGCATTGCCTTTCCTGGCTTAGTTGATAAAACTTCTCTGTTTCCATCACAGTTTCAGTCGAATCTATCGTATATGTCGCCATGTCATCTTCCCCCACTCTTACAAGTATGGAAGAAGGGAAAGATGGAAGAGTAATGTTGTCTCCAAATTCTGGACCAATGGTAATGCTGCTATTTTTTGTTAATTTAATAGAATAATAGGTTTGTTCATGGAAAAGAAACAGCGTATACATAACATCACCTCGCAATTGTTCCTATTATTTTGATGCTTTCTTCTTTATTTAGGATTCTGACCTTGATCTTTTGTTGTCTGATTATTTTTCAGAAGAGTATCCTCTTGTGAAGATTCTTCTTTCATATCTTGCTCATATTTATTTAGCTCATTTTCAATTTCATCGATTTGTTGCTGACGCTCTTTACTGGTGAGCGAATCATCTCTCTGAACTTGAGCCTGATACTCTAGCAAAGCATACATGATAAGACTGCGATCTTCTAGAAAGCGAGCATTCTCCAAGGCAGCTTCGGCGTCCCCTCTTCCAATATTAATCCAGTATTCATAATAATTAGAATCAGATTGAAGAGTAACTGTATTTTTTACAATATCCCTTTGTTTATCGGATAAGTCCGTACCAGATATATAGGCTGTTGCTAATTCATATTGCGCAACAGTCGGCAAACTATCAATATCATATGATTCAAGGCTATTGATTACATCACTGTAAGCATCCGCTAAAAAGTGTTGATGGGCGTCTAATATATGGTTATGTTTTGGCTGGAGAAAAAACAGGGTATAGATAGAGTAAATAATTGCTGGTACTAATAAAATGCTAGTTGCCCAAATGGCATATCTCATCCGTTTCCACTTATTTTTCGGAAGTTCGACCAACTGTTCATATTCCTCTTTTTCCTGTAAAAAAGCTTGATCAAGAACAGCTTGCAGATCATCATAATTATTTGCTTTCATAATCTCAGCTGCTGCTTCACTTAATTTCAATGTTTCATAATAGGCAATATATTGTTCAAAAGAATATTGATTATCAATCAATGCTGCTGTCATTGCTTTCAGCTGCAGCCATTCTTCCTCCCTATTGTCTTCATATGGAGGAATACTTTCTTTCACTCCATAATGGAGGAAATAAGGCGCCAAACCTTGATCGACAGCAATATTTTCTGGACATATAAATAAATGAAGACGGGATAAGGAGTGATTGCGGACATTTTCAAGCAATTGATGAGCAATTATGTATTGTTCCTTTTTTTTCAAAGAGAAGATTCCTTGATTATAAATAAAAGACTTAGGCAATTGAACCTCTATCTGTAATAAATCCTCCTGTTTATTAAGCTTTCTTTTAACTTGGCTATCTATCTCTTCTAAAAACGCTGCTTCCAGCAAATGATTCAGCTTAATTTTCTCAATTTGAAAATTAAATATAATTCGCTGGTCTTCCTTCTGGATAACAGCATCCAGCTTTTTTTCCATATATGATACATGTTCATTTGACATACTTGCTGTCTCCTTTATAATATTTGAATCTTGTCGCCTGTCATTACTCCGATATCTGCTAACCGCTTTTCTCCAGAAAAAACTCTCTTTTTATTCATTACCTTTATCCAATATCCGTTTCTTGGTGTATCTAGCCTGTTAGTTGTCTTCCAGGCAATATCCACTAACTTCTTCACTGTATGATAATTAGAGAGTCGAAGTTCTAAATATTCTCCATTATATTTGGAAAGATCTACCGTTACCTCAATGTACATGTCATCACCTCTTAAAAGAAAAGAGCGCCTCCATTTGTAGAAAAGCGCTCTTAAATAAACCATATTCTATCTTCCAATCTTATCCTCGAATCTGATTTGCAATTTGAGCGTCTGCATCTTCCAATGCTTTTGCTGTACTGTTTAATTGAGAAGAAATTTCTTCAAGCAACTGCTGCATGTCTACAAATGATGGTCTTAACGATTGATATTGTTCGCTAAACGCTCTGCTTGACTGACCTTCCCACATGCTTTCTAATTCTTGAATCATGTTGTCTAAGCGAGAAATTTGATCTCCCACTTGACTTCCTTCACTAGAATAGCGATTGGCCATACCTACTAATTCTTCTGGTGTAACGCGAATGATTCCTGACATATTATCTCTCCTTTTATTTTATATATATAACACACAATGAATGACATTATGCAGTTACCACAATTAAATAATCTTTTAAACTTAATTAAATTTATAAACTAACTATTTATAATCTATTAATGGCATGAAAATTAATTTGGCTGGTAGTCAATTTCATATTTACTTGCCAAATTCTTCATATCTTCATGATAGCTATTGATTAGTTCAATGTATTCTTGTCCTTTTTTATTTGATTCTTCAATAAGTCCTTTATCCTTCTTTTCTAGTGCCTCTTTCTCTAGTATTAAAGCTTCATAGTACGTACTAGTCGCTTCTTTGATTTTTGATTTCATCGGCTCTAGCTCTTCAGCAGACACTTGAAGTTCCTTCGCTTCGTTAACAGCTTTTTCATAAGTAGGAATTACCTTACTTGTCAGCACCTCATATAATTCCTCATCGGAATTGTAATTATCACCAGAAACGGTCGCTAATTGCTGATTCGCTTCTGTTTCATATGTTACTATTTTTTGGATGTCATTATTAATAAAGTCTACAATTTCCCCTTGTGTGTCTTTATAAGAAAGTTCTTCTTTATTAACATTTCCCTTTGTCTCTTGCTTTTCTGAAGTAGATGAATCATTGCTGCAGCCAACAAGCATCAATACTACAGTAATTATGCTGTAAAATAATTTAGTCAAGATGCGATACCTCTCTATTCTATGATTCTATCAATCTAGGATCATCTTTTATGAAAGCATTACGGCGTTTTAGATACTTCTTCTTTTGCACCAATTTAATAATGGTCATCATCAACAGCCCGACAATAATTCCTGATAATGCATAAAGCTTTACGACAAAAAGCAAAATGATATAGACAAAGAAACTGACTAAAAATAGCGAGTAGATTACTAGGAGCAGAGCATTAAAGGCCTGTAGCTGAGCTATTCTGCCTTTTTCCTTTGCATTTGTTCCTGAATCTTTCTTCAAATTAGCTAAATAATGAAATTCAGACCATATAATATGATATGGTTCCCAAAAAAAGCTAACTATCTTTTTCATCACTTTTCATCCCTTAGATGCAAGGAATTTAACTTTTCTCTCATTAATTTTTCTCCCTCTGATTCAAATCCTTTAAAGATGACTTGTTTGATTTGCTCATGATTGAAAAAAACATTGGTTTCATCAGAGATATGTCCTTGTGGATAAGGACATGCCACATATTGCCAAATTTTGTTTTTTTCTGCTTGCTGCTGCATTCTCCCATAAATCATCAAAGGCTGTGAAAATATGTCAAGCAATACAATTGTTCCAATTGGTAATAATTCAGTTCCTTTATCAATGATTAATGAGTTGACCTCTTGTGACATAGTACTTTCTCCTTTTACTAATAAATTTCTTTATTCCTCTTTTTCAAAACTTATACCCAGCTTTACTCCTAATAGCAAGCGAAGGTCGAGAACAATTTCTTTACCTACTTTTGCCTCTCCACCTACTCCAAAAGCAGAAGCTCCTACAGTTCCTTTAATCGTATAGTCTGTAAAAGGGATTGGCACTATACCAGAGACTTCTCCTTCCGCAACGGCAGCTTTTGCTCCAAGACCAATGGAACTGCCATCAACCCCGGCAAAGGCATTGGCTTTTAAAATTTCCCCTTTTGCTTCTAATCCAGTGCTTCCTACAAAGTCGACCTCTTTATCTATCTGAGATTTTACTTGTGCTGTATAAACTGCTCCGCCTGCTTTAGCAATCGGCAGAATACTGCTCCCCCCAATACTTGCCTGGCCTTCTGCAAATAGAATATCTTGGCTGAAGCTACTATCCAGAATAGTTGTATCGTGTTCTATGCCAACATGAATGCCACTGAAAGAACTAGCGCCGCCAAGCTGGTCACTTCCATTTTTCAAGTCATCGAAACCAGACCAGTCATTTTCTATCTTTCCAAGTCCGCCTTCTGCAGAAAAATCCCCTTTTGTTACTTTGTCTCCGACTAGAAATCCGTCCTCATTAATTACCTTCTCTACTTCCTGCTTCTCTGATGGAGTATAATTTAATCCCAGCCAGCTATATGGATATTGTCCATATGCATCTAATAGAAAGATGGATTGGGAGGAATCGGTACAATAAGGAGGTTTACTTTCAAATCCGCTGTTAGATGGTTTTATACTAGAAACCAATAAAAAATGGCTAGTGCTTGTTAAAAGGTTATATGGACTGAAATGACGAATCAGTTCAGGATTAAAGTTAACTTTTGTGTTTAGCTCTGATAAATAACTTTGCATGATTGCTAATTCACTTTTTATTTCATTAAAGGAATCAGCATTTTGCCGATCTATGGTTTCAAGCTGATCAATGGTTTCCTCTATTTTATCTTTAGCAGTTCTAATCTCGCTATTAAACATGGACTCATCAAGACTAGCTAAAGAAATAATATCGGCGATCTTTTCCATTACGCTATTTCCATCTGCGATGACATCATTTGTATAGTTTTGCACGGACGTTAAGCGCTCTGAAAGCTCTCCCTGTAAAAACTCCTGCCGAATAACTCCATCTTCATTTGGCTCAAAAGAATGTATTGCCTCTCTGCATTGAGATATTTTTTCTTGATAATCTTGAATAACTTGTTTTAGTTTCACTAGGAAAGGCTTATGACTAGATTCATAAAAGAATTTAATCGATTCAGCACCTTTTCCTTGAAAGGAACCATCTAAACCTACTAGTTCCATCACAGATTGCTCTAAAGAATGAATCTGCTCTACCTTTTCATTAAAGGATTTTATTGTTTGGCTTAAATACTCTTCTAGACTTGCAACCTCTAATACTTTCATCTTAGTACCTCTGAAGAAATAGCGTCTCTCAGTGCTTCATCTGTTTCCCTCATCAATGTTACAGAACTTCTTACTGTGCTGGCATTTTTCAGCAAAAGGGTTTTATATTCATTTATTATTTTTACAAATGATGCATTCACTTCTTCTAGTTCCGTTAATAAATCTAACTTATTATTCTTAGCATTATTTTCTGGCAGGTTTGCTTGAAATGCAGTTATGTTAGTATCCATTTTTTTTAAAACACTTTCTATCCCACTATAATCAAACTTTATTTCTCCCATATTTTCACCACAACTTTACTACTAGAATTTAGAAAAAATAAATAAAATTATCTGCAGGAAATGCTCTCATTTAAGAAGAATAATTTCATCTAATTCTTTTCCTGTCTTCTTCTCATTTCCTTTTCTCTTTCTTCTTCGAGTTCATGGATAGTATGTCTTATGCTGCTCATTTCACTTTGCAGACTGTTAATCTTTTCGCTGATTTCCGAAAGCCTATTAGGTAACTGTTTTATTTCAATATCTTGATATTGTTGAAAAGCTCCCTTTGTTCTTATATTTTCAAATTCTACAGCTAATGTCCCATGCCAAGTTGAAGCTGATAAATCTGGCTTGACAACATTATCACTATAACTTGTCATTTCATGTTTAATAGCCTGCAGATCAGATTTCCCATTCTTTAGTCTGCGAAGCTGGTCTTCCTTCTCCTGCAACAACCCATAATAATAGAATATAGACAAGTAAGATCACCCTTTCTGGTGCTATTCGTCTTAATAACTATGTATTTTTTTACGTGATGACGCCTCCTTAACCCCCCTTCTTTTTTCAATCTTTTCCATTGTAGCATACCTAAAATATGGAATAATGATAAAAATTATCTAATTATTCCATATTCACCTTAGGTAAATAGCATCAAATTGACTTGGAATCTCTGTATAGGTAAGTATCTAATAGCCTAATTGCTTGCTGATAGCTCAATCTGTAAATAAATTCCGTTTTTTCTCCAATACCCTGTCTTTTTAGTTTTAAACACATTTTAAACCAAAAAGTGAAAAATAGGTCAATTGGTATAGTTATCCTTCCTATTAATCAAAAAAGCCGGAACCAATCCATGTCGGTTACTTTGAGCAAGAAGTGAAAGAGTCCAACTATAACACTTTTTCCGAAGAGATCTAGAGCTAATTTCCAAGTATGAATCAAGCGGAAGTCCGTGCTGCTCTAACAAAATGTGGATTAACAACAAAGCATATTGAACAAATCGAAGTCCTTTCTAGTGGAGAAAAAGCCAAGGTCAGCTTGTGCAAAATTTTAAACCTAGAAACGAATTTATTAATACTAAACGAAGCTGCCAGTCAATTATATGTAGATGCACAAAAAGAAGAATTGAAGCGTGCTTTAAAGGAATATCACGGAAGCATCTTAATGGTATCCCACAAACCTGATTTCTATCGTAAAATCGCGACTGATATTTGGAATTGTGAGGATGGACAACGAAAGTATTTTAAATAATGATTGAGGGGTACAAAACTGATCTTTTGTCCCCCTTATTTAATAAGGTATATCTTTTGTGACGTGTTTCGGTTACTAAAAAACTATATTTATCCCAAACTTGTCAATAAAACCATCATTCCATTCGTAATACCATGAATCAGTACAGATGGCCATATCGAATTCGTTCGCTCATATGCTAGTGCAAAAATGATACCGCTGAAAAAGTTAACTGGCATTGCGTTATATGTAGGGATATGGACAATAGTAAAAATAGCTGAACTAATTAGAATCGCTCCGAATATTCCCATGCGAGTGCGTAACCAGCGATATATAAATCCTCGGTAAAAAATTTCCTCATATATTGGTGAAATCACTGCCGCTGACACAAAGGCAATAAAAACTGTAAAGAAATCTACGTTTTGCTTTAGTGATTCGGTCTTTCCATTCTCCCACGAAATTCCTATAAAACTAGTAAGTACAACAATGATTACAGCTCCAATAAGTAAAATAACAGAAAATACAGCAATTATCTTCCAATCTTTCTTTGAAAACCTCTTTATTCCTACTTCATGCCAAGAAAGTGCTTTTGGACGGAGAGCAATAAAATAAACACCTATTAGTAAAACGATTGCTATTGTTAACCCCATAAGTGTACCTGCATATAAATCATTATTAAAAAATTGTGCATACATCGATGAAACAATAAACTTTAAACAGCCAAGGACAAAAATAAACTCAAGTATCATTAATAAAATAAATTCTTTACTCCCCCATAGATCCTGTTCTTTCCAATTAGTCTGATTGTTCTTCATCCTCATCCCTCTTCCTATATATGATATAATGCAACTATATTAGATTACGTTACGTAACCTGCAAGTTTTTTAAGGAGGGATACCATGAAACGATGGTCTATTGGAGAAGTAAGTAGACAGCGAAATTTATCCAAACGAACACTTCGCTATTACGATCAAATCAATCTTCTTACACCTAGTTTTAAAGATGAGCACGGAAGACGATTCTACTCAGAAGAGGATTTATTTAAATTAGAGAAAATTATTATTCTAAAGTCCCTTTCACTGTCATTAGAGGATATTCACCATTTATTAGATAAGCTCTCTTATAAACAAATACTCACCTCACACTTCAATTACTTACAAGAACAGCTTTCAAAACTTCAAACAAGCATAGCTAACACTACTTCATTAATCAATATGATAGATTTAAAAAAAGAGCTATCTTGGGAACACATCACCGAACTTGTTCAACTTTCACAAAGCAAACCTAAAAAGTGGATTGAATATTTTCAAGATGACGAAAAAGTATTTTTAGAACAAACGATTCCGAGCCTTAGTCATAATGATGAAATAACTCATCAATATATTCTGTTATTAAAACAAATTGAATATTATATAAACCAAGGTATACAAGCAGAATCAGTACAGGGAATTCAAATTGCTAGTAAGTTAATAGAGCTATCAGAAGTGACGTTTCATGGGAACGATGATTTAATCGATAAATTTTGGGAAATAAGAAAACTACCTAGTGAGGAAACTGGACTATTTCCGATTTCCAAAGATGTATTGGAGTTCGTGGAACGATGTATTGATTATACAACATCTAAACAACTGGGAAATTAAATTGAGCAAACAAAGTAACCAAACTAATAAAATAATAATACGATTAGTAATCGACTCTGCTTTTATGAGCAGCGTTTTTTATTTTAAGTTGTAAAACTACACGATGTTGTTATTTAAAGTTCTTCAATAAACATATGATTAAACTTAAAACACGAATAGGACATGAATCCGTCTGTATTTGCCGTAACATTAGCAACTATAAAATAAAATACCTATATTCTAATTTATTTGGAATATCTTTCACTTCCTAATACCGGCATCTCCATTAGCTATGTTTCCATGGAAAAAGACGTAAAAAAAAACGCACCGAACATTTCAATATAATCGAATATTTTTAAGGATTTAACAAATGATAGAACTTATCAGAAAACATCTAGTCCTAAAGGGAGTTTCGAAAATGGTGTTAAAAGAAAAAATTTCTTTAAACCAATTATTCCACATTGTTATTGGATTTAATTTGGGGAGTTCTCTTATTATCGGGATTGGGATAAATGCAAAACAGGATGCCTGGATTGCTGTTTTATGCTCTTCCATTATAGGCATTTTCATCGCATTATTTTATTACCATTTCCAAGAAATATTGCCCAATAAACATTTTTCCGAAATGCTTGAATACATATTAAATCGTCCCATTTCAATTTTTATTACATATATCTATACACTCTATTTTTTTTATTTAGCCGCTCGGGTTATTCGTGATTTTGGAGAATTGGTTACAACCTTTATTCTCCCTAACACTCCGATAGAAGTTTGCAGCTTAAGCTTTGTGATTATCCTTACATACATCATATATTTAGGGGTGGAAGTCCTTGGAAGAGTAACAGAAGTATTTACACCATACGCTATTCTTTTTATTATCCTTGTGACCATTCTATTATTTGGTAATCACGACATAAAATTAGAGCGAGTTACGCCTATTTTAGCTACAGGGGTTAAGCCCTTGTTAAATACCATTTTCCCATATGAGCTCATCAGACCATATGCTCAATTATTTGCCTTAACATTTTTATTTTCTCATTTACCTAAACAACAATATGCGAGACACACACTAATTTATTCTGTCCTTTCATCAGGATTCTGGTTAACAGTAGGTACATTCATTGTCACAACTTCCTTAGGACCATCTATTGCATCTCGCAGTACTTTTCCTCTTGTAAGTGCAACTAGATTAATTAGCATAGGTGATTTCTTACAAAGGGTAGATGCATTTGCCATATTTATTATTGCATTAGGTGTAGTAATTAAAATTTGTATTTTTTCCTTTGCTGCCTTAAAGGGGCTGGAATATATCTTTAAGCTCCCTTATCGCGTATTAGTCATTCCAATGATGTGTATTTTAACCATCTGTTCATCTTTTATTAGCATAAACTTTTCTGACCATATTACTGAATCAAAAACCGTAGTTCCTTATTTTTTAAGCTTACCTTTATTTTTTCTTCTTCCGAGCTTATTTATGGTATTAGCCTTAATAAAAAAGAAAAAGGATGCTTAGACAAGTATCCTTTTTTGAAAAGTTATATTGGCAGGGGATGTGGTCAATGTGTACATACCTTGCATAAAAAGGCTGTTATATCAACGTTAATTGTGCCACACATTCGACGTGCGCCGTTTTGGGTTTGAGTTTCATAGCCCAAAGCAAACGTACGTTCTAATCTTCATTCTCAGTATTTGACTCAAACTTTAGAAAATATGTTTCGTTCTATTTCAAATTTAAAAAGTTAAAATGTGGTCAAGTGGGCAGAATTCTTTCATGGTTATAATGGATGTTTCCACTCTTCCCAACTTCAACCATACATTCTTACATGCCTTTTAGTTAGGAATGAATTATCATATTGTTTCTTAACTGAAAGTTTCAGATTACAAATATCAGAAATAATATAGTTGTTTAATTTACAATAAAGAGTAATATAGTTGTTTTTAAATTTTTCTTTCATTAAAAGGTTAGTTGAATAGAGAAAAGCAAAAACACCCCCTAAATCACAATTAGATTCAGGGGATATTTCTATACCAAGTGAAATACTTCTCTTAGTAGATTTTTTACTTAATTCCTAGTTAATTTTGATCTAATCGAGTCTTTATGAGGATTTTTTCCAATTCAATCTTTTATTTAAACTATACAATTAAAGAGATTCTGATGCTGCTATTGTTTATATTGTTCCATTTCAAGTAGGCTGAGATCAAATGATATCTTTTTCGACCATTGTCAATACAATCTGGACTGAATTCCAAGCAGCCCCTTTTAATAAATTATCTGATACAATCCATAGGTGGAAACCATATGGATTGTCAGGATCTTTTCGAACCCTTCCAACAAACGTTTCTGTTTTTCCGGCTGCATAAATAGGCATTGGATATAGTTGATTACTTGGAGAATCCTGCAAAATAACGCCTGGTGCCGAAGATAATACATTTCTTATTTCATCAACAGTTGCTACTCGTTCCAATTCAATATAAACAGATTCAGAGTGCCCACTTACAACTGGCACTCTGACACAAGTGGCAGCCATTTTTAGGTTAGAATCTTCAAATATCTTCTTGGTTTCTTGAATTATCTTTACCTCTTCAAAGGTGTAATCATTTTCAGTAAATACATCTACTTGCGGTATTACATTAAAAGCAATTGGATAATGTTTTTTATCTTTTTTTGCAGGCATTATAGAAGCGGTAACCTCTTCGCCCGCAAGTAATTTCATTGATTGATCTTTTAACTCATTGATTGCATGTATTCCAGTTCCTGATACAGCTTGATATGTTGAGACAATAATTCTCTCTAAACCAAATAATCTTCTAATCGGCTGAAGTGCTGTTACCATTTGTAAAGCAGAACAATTTGGTACTGCAATAATACCCTTGTGTTTAATAAGAGTATGTGCATTCACTTCTGGAACAACAAGTGGAACTTCAGTTGACATACGATATTCGCTAGTATTATCAATCACAACTGCGCCACTATCAACCGCGGATCTTACCAATTGTCTTGAAACTTCTCCGCCTGCACTAAAAAATGCAATATCAACATCCTTAAAGCTTGTTTCCTTCGCTTCCTTAATTATGATTTCTCGACCTTTAAAAGAAATTTTCTTACCAGCAGATCGCTTCGATGAAAGAAGAGTGACTTCATTTATATCAAATTGAGTTATATTCTCCAGCAAGTTAATAATTTTCTGGCCAACTGCACCAGTAGCACCTACAACAGCGATATGATAGCTCTTTTTCCTCATATTATTTCTCCTCCGATAATCAATTTTAGAAGTGGAATAGATTTTTTTCTTTATTCCTACTCTTACTATAATGGAAGAGTTATTATTTGATAAATTGAAATATATGATATAATCATTCATAAATTATGATACTAAAAAGAGGTTTAACTATGGAAATGAGACATGTTAAGACTTTCTGTGCTGTCGTTAAATATGGTGGATTCTCAAAAGCAGCGCGCGAATTAGACTATGCACAATCCACTGTAACAACGCATATTAAGGCTTTGGAGAACGACTTGCAATCTCCCCTTTTCGATCGGTTAGGAAAAAAAATACTTTTAACAAAAGCGGGGCATTATTTTCATCCTTATGCGTTAGAGTTACTTGCGATTTATGAAAAAGCACAAGAAATCCCACAAGATAGCAATCATCCTGAAGGTACACTTACTATTACTGCGAATGAATCTCTAGCTGTCTACCGTTTACCAAATATCCTAAAAAAATATAAACAGATAAATCCTAAAGTGAATATTATACTTGACACGGGAACAAATGAACAAGCAATTAAGAAGCTGAGAGATGGAGAAACAGATATAATTTTTTTGATTGGACAATCAATGGAATACGATGAGTTCATTACGACTACTTTGTTTGATGAGACCTTAGGTTGGGTTTTACCGGCTGACTTAGCCTTATGTGATAATCCATTAAAGATATTAAAGGATTATCAATTTATCTATACAGAGAGAAATTGTGGGTACAGAACCATGGTGGATAACTACATACGTATGAGTGGACAGATGCCTGACAAAACATTTGAAAGTTCAAGTATTGAAGTTATTAAACAATCAGTTTTGTGCGGGTTGGGCCTTGCTATTCTTCCTTATATTGTTGTGAAAGAAAATTGTAACAATAACGAATTAATCTTTAAGCCAATTGAATCATCACAACTTATTAAAAGTAATGTGATTTATCATAAATCCAGGTGGATATCTCCAGTGCTACAATCTTTTCTTAGTATATTAAAAAAGAAGAGCAATATACTGTATGATTAAATCCTAGAACTGGATGACATAGAAAAATCATAAAAAGTAATGAAAATGGCCCTTCGCAAGAGTTACGAGGACCATAATTTAATTTTCTCAACACAAACCGGAAAACCAATTTTCCCTCGAGCATTAACAGCAGAGTTTAATAAAGCAATTAAAACTGCCAATGTTCAAAAAATCCGTTTTCATGATTTGAAGCATATTCATGCTACCATGTGCCTAGAAGCAGGTATGTCTTTAAAAGAAGTATAAGTTCGTCTTGGACATAGCAGTATAAAAACAACTGGCGATGTTTATGCTCATGTCACCGAATCAGTGAAAGAAAAATCAGTCGATCTCTTTGAAAAATTTATCTCTAAATAATTTTATTTGCAAGGTATGTGGTCAATGTATACATACCTTGCATGCAAAGCTTGTTATATCAACGATAATTGAGCTACACATTCGACATGTGCCGTATGCGGAAACATATCCACCGGCTGCAAATACTCCACCTTATAATCTTTAGACAAATAATCAATATCCTTTGCTAAGGTAGATGGATTACATGAGACATACACAAATTTCTTCGGTTTAACCTTTTTAATCGCGTCTAATAATTTTCGATCACAGCCTGTTCTCGGCGGGTCAACGACAACTACATCTGGGCGCCAACCTTCTTCTACCCATTTTGGCAGCCAGTGTTCTGCTGTGCCTGTTACATAGGTTGCGTTTTCGATACCGTGTCTATCTGCATTTTTTTGTGCATCTGTAATCGCAGCTTCGATTGTATCCATGCCGCGGACTTCACTTGCGCCATCTGCTAGCCATAAGCCAATAGTTCCGACACCACAATAAGCATCCGCTATTTTTTCTTGTCCTGTTAACGCTGCTGCTTTTTTTACTTCATCGTACAGCTTTACTGTTTGAACAGGGTTCAATTGGAAAAAGGCACGGGCTGACAATTCGAAGTTTAAATCACCTAGTGTTTCTTGAATGACTTCTTCCCCACTTAAATGGATGGTTTTTTCGCCAAAAATAAGAGACGTTTTGTTACCATTGATGTTTTGCACTAAAGATTTTACTTCTGGTAATCTTTTTTGAATTTCAGCCATTACTAATTTTTTTCTTGGCATTTCTTTTTGTGTCGTGATCAGTACCACTTGCACTTCTCCAGTTTCAAAGCCAGCACGTGTTACAATTGTGCGGACGATCCCTTTTTGTTTCCGTTCATCATAGATTGGCACTTGGAATTCTTCTAAGATTTTGCGAACTTCTTCTGATACTTTATTCGTTAATGGATGCTGTACCATACAATTCTGAATGGGGATTAAGCGATGGGAATCAAGTCCATATAGCCCTGCAATCACTGCACCATTTTTTTGCTGTCCCACTTGAAATTGACTTTTATTACGATAGTTCCATGGATCTTCCATGCCGATTGTTGGGCGAATATCCAATTTATCGATTTTTAGCTTTGTATGTCTTTCTAATGATTGAATAACAATATCTCTTTTTTCCTGCAATTGCTGATCATAGGCTAAATGCTGAAGCTGACATCCTCCACATTGTTCATAAAATGGACATGGTGCCTGTACGCGAAAAGGCGAAGACTTTCTTATCTTTTTTACCTTTCCTTCTGAAAACTTGGGCTGGACCTTTGTTGCTTCTACTACCACTTCTTCTCCGGGAAGAGCACCTGGCACAAAGACAACCTGCCTTTTAAAATAGCCGACTCCTTCTCCATTTATCCCTAAACGTTTTATTGTCAATGGGAAGGTTTGTCCTACCTTCAGCTTCGCTATCGTATTTTGCTGTTTATCTTTCATCTATAATTACTCCTATTATCTTCTATTAAAAGGTAGTACTATCTTTCCTCATTCTGTCTTCTTCCTATACTAAAGCTTCTTTGGAGAAATATCCAGTTCTCTTATTCCCAGAAGCTGAAAAAGATTTCCAGCTGATAAAAACTATATTTCCTCAGGTAAATAGCTTAATGACAAGTAAAGCAGCAATTGCTAAAATTATTGTACTAGTTACTTTTTTAATGAAGTCTCCTGGGGCAGCTATAAAATTATTACTGTCAAATCTCCCTTAAGGTATTGACATGTAGTAAATTCTAAGATATTCTAAACAATGCAAGTAATCACTTGCATTCAATCTTGAAAGTTGGATGGGATATGAAAAAAATAAATAGTACATCAGAACGAATCATTCAAGCGTTTATTGAGCTATTTCGTGATTACGGGTATAAAGGAACAACGACCCGCGCCATTGCTGAAAAAGCAGGTGTGAATGAAGTAACAATTTTCCGCCATTTTGGAAATAAAAAGGGGATTATGGAAGCAGCTATTCAATCAGTATCCTATCACCCTATGTTAGAAAAAGTTATTAATGAACAAATGGTTTGGGATCTTGAACAAGATTTGTGGGTGATCGCAGAGGGCTACCATACGTATATGGAAAAAATCAAAGATTTAGTTATGATTGGTTTGAGCGAGGCACAATTGTTTCCAGAACTTAATGAAACGATTGTTAACATTCCAAAGCAATTAAAAGATATGATGGTATTATACTTTAATGAGATGAATAAAAGAGGGAAGCTAGTAGATACAGATATTGATTTTCAAGCGATGAATTTTATCTGGCTGAATTTCGGCTACTTTCTTTCAAAATCTCGCTTTGGTGACAGTGTCATTTCAAGTTCCAAAAAGGATTTTATAAAACACAGTGTTTATCTTTTTGCTAGGGGATTAACACCCTAGCAATTTTTTTACTATAAATGCAAGCATGTACTTGCTTTAAAAAAAGGGGAATTTAAATGAAAACATTAAAACAATTTTTTAAACATCCTGAAACTATTATTGGTATTTCCACTGCAGTTGCATTCCTATTAATTTTCTTCTGTGTATGGATGACAGCATATGATGGCGTTAATAATCGAATCGACAAGCTGAAAATTGGCGTAGTTAATGAAGACCAACAAATAGGTTCCATGATTGAAAAAGAAGTGGTGAAAAATGTACCATTTGAAGTAAAAATGTACCAATCGATTGATTCCGCAAAAAAAGATATGAATCAAGCAAAACTAGATATGGTGATGCAAATCCCTGCAATCTTTTCTAGTCGACTGCAAGAAAATGAGATACCGGAAATTAACTATTTCATTAACCAAGCAAACGCTACTTTGGCAAAACAAATAATGGATGGAGCAGCAAAGAATATTACTCAATCCATTAATGAAAATGTTTATAATTATAAACAACAACTTATTCTGTCAAACTTACAGGAACAATTAGGAAAAAACGTACCATCGAATGAGCTCGCTCAAGAATTTTCAAAGGGTATTTCTCAAGCCTTAGAATCTTTAAACATCCAATCTGTTCAAACAACTGTTGAAAAGACGAATAATGTTGATGGATTTGCTCCTACTATGGTGCCGCTGATGATGGTACTTGCTTCATATGTAGGCTCTATGATTATGAGCCTTAATATGAATATTGTTTCATCAAAAATAAAAAGCAATTATAATAAATGGTCGATATTCTTAGTAAGACAAATCATTAATATAGGTGCATCTATTCTTTTATCTAGCATCACATTATTATTGTTTGCTATATTTAATATTGAATTACACACATCCATAATAGAGTCAGGAATATTTCAAATTTTTGTCTATTTCTCTTTCTTAAGCTTGACACAGATGTTTGTTATTTTATTTGGACCAGGTGGCATGTTATTTAACATCCTTGCCCTTTCATTGCAGCTTGTTACTTCAGGAGTAATTATTCCAAAAACGATGTTATCTAGCTTCTATCAAACGATTGGTTCCTATTTACCGGCAACATATGCTTCAAATGGTTATTATTCATTGATTTTTGGAGGAAAGAGTTTAACAACTGAAATGATGGCTCTGCTAATCGTATCAACTGTAACCCTTTTTGTAGCATTGTTTAGAATTGCTTTACTTAAAAAAAGCATTTCTACAAATAGTGCAATGAGTCAATAAGACTGTTCCACAAACGAAGTATTTAAAATAACCTTCTCATTAAAAAAGGACCATAAAATATACCCATTTTCACACCAAAACTTGTTTTTTACTATCTACACTAAGTTAATACAAAAAATACTTTGGCTACGTGTGATTCTTTTGAATTTCAAGAAGTTAACATTGGGAATGAGACTGCTTTGCTTTTTGCAGGAATGTTAGTTGGCTGCTCTGACCAAAAAGATGACCAAACGGAAGATACCGAAACAGAAACACCAGCAGAGAACGAAAAAGAAGAATAAAAAAGTGAATATAGAAACAACAAAAAGGCTGATTAACATGTTCAGCCTTTTTTCTTATATACATTTTCTAAAAAAGCAGATTATTCCTCTTCTGAACTTGCTTTGTTTTTCAGAGCAAAATAATCTTTTAACATCACCTGATTTTCTGCTATATCTGCTAGTGTATACTGGTCTAATACTTTAAAAAACTGTTCCAATGCATTATTTAAAACATGCTTTAATGAACATACTGGCGTGATGACACAGGCATTATTATCATCAAAACATTCTACCAAATAGAAGTTTTCCTCTGTTTGGCGGATAACTGCTCCAATGTTAATATCTGCTGGATCCATTGCTAAGCGAAAACCACCGCTTCTTCCTCTGATTGTTTCTATATAGCCTAATTTCCCGAGATTGAAAATAATCTTCATTAAATGGTTTTTCGATATATTATAAACTTCCGATATTTCTTTGATATTTGTTAGTTTTGGCTGTTCTTGTGTTGCCAAATAGATTAATACTCTTAGAGAGTAGTCAGAATAATTGGTTAACCGCATAACTCTATCTCCTTTTGTTATTTTTACGGTTCTGATAGTGAAATTGTGAACATTTTGTTAAACATGTTAAAAACAGTGAAAAAGATGCATTTAAAATATTGCTTTTATCGAGACAGAATCCTATCATTAAAGATGTATTTTAAATATTACTTTAAAAGAAGGTTATAAAAATGCTATCACAAAAAACTATTGACATCATTAAATCTACTGTACCAGTATTACAAGTCCATGGTACACAAATAACTACTGTTTTCTACAAAAATATGTTTGCTGCCCACCCTGAACTGCTGAATATTTTCAATCATGCTAATCAAGCACGAGGACGCCAGCAAACCGCTCTTGCTAATACCGTATTAGCAGCAGCACAAAATATTGATCAGCTTGAGACTATTATACCAGTTGTAAAACAAATCGCCCACAAACACCGCAGTTTAATGGTGAAAGCCGAGCACTATCCAATCGTCGGGGAATTTCTTTTAAAAGCGATTAAAGAAGTCCTAGGAGTTGCTGCAACAGATGAAATTATCCAAGCATGGGCTGATGCTTATGGTGTAATTGCACAAGTATTTATTGATATCGAAAAAGAAATGTATGAAGAAAGTGCTTCTCAAAATGGCGGTTGGTCTGACTATAAAGAATTTAAAGTGATAAAGAAAGTAAATGAAAGTGATGTTATTACGTCCTTTTATTTAGCTCCAGCTGACGGAAGTTCGTTACCAGCCTATGAAGCAGGTCAATACATTACCATCCGCTTATCCATTCCTGGGGAAAAATTCTTATTTAACCGTCAGTACAGCCTATCATGTGCCAGCAATAAAGAATATTTCCGTATTTCCGTTAAAAAGGAAGCGTCAGTAGAAAATCCGGATGGCAAAGTTTCTAATTATCTTCATAGCGATATTAATGTTGATGATCTAGTAGAAGTTACCGTTCCAGCTGGTGACTTTACCCTTTTAAAAGAAGAAAACCCAATTGTTTTTATCAGTGGAGGTGTTGGTATCACCCCATTTATGAGCATGGTAGGAAGTATTGCAAAAGAGCAGCCCAATCGCGAGGTACACTTTATTCATTCTGCAAGAAGTGGTTCCATCCAAGCATTCAAAGAGGAATTAATCCAACTGAAAGAAAAAATTACGAATCTCACTCTTTCTTATATATACGAAAATCCTTCCGAAGAAGATAAGCTAAACCCATTCTTCCAAAAAGCTGGCTATATTGATGCAGACTGGCTAAAAGAGAATGCCATTACGACAGATGGACATTACTATGTCTGCGGCCCAGTTCCATTTTTACAAGCAGTGATAACAGGATTGAAGAAAAATGGGATTGATGATAGTCATATTCATTATGAATTCTTTGGTCCTTCTATGAAGTTATAAGAAAGAAAAAAGCCATTTGTCCGCTGACAACTGGCTTTTTTCTATTAATGGATATCCCGTTTCTTAAAGTTACCGCCTTTTACTTCTGATACATCATAAATAGCGACAAATGCTGTCGGATCTAATTCATGGATAATCTCTTTCATTTTTCTTTCTTCCATCCGGCTGACTACACATGTAATTTCTTTAAATGGCTCATTTGAGTATCCGCCTTCTGCAAGTGTATAAGTTGCACTGCGACCTAGGCGGTCACGAATGGTTTCAACCATTACTTCTGGTTCATCTGTAATAATTTTAAACGTTTTGGATCCACTTAAACCTTCTTCTACAATGTGGATTACTTTAGAGGCAATGAAGTATGCAATCGCAGATAAAATAGCTCCTTGAAGACCAAATACCGTAGATACGAAAATAAATACAAACAAGTTTAAAAATAAGATTAAATCACTTGTTCCAAATGGTAATTTTCTTGAAAGCAATACAGCTAACATATCAATTCCATCTAATGCTCCACCATTACGCAAGGCTAAACCCATTCCAAAACCGATAATAATCCCGCCAACAACTGTTATTAGAAGCGTATCTCCTTCAATGATGGTCGGGACATGGTGCATTAAGCTTGTACTAATAGCTAAAGAAAGTATACCGATAACCGAATATATAGCAAAACTTTTTCCTATCTGTTTATATCCTAAAAATATAAAGGGAATATTTAGTATTCCAATCAAAATTCCAAGGGGGAATCCCATTAACTGAGAACCAACGATACTTAAACCAGTAACCCCTCCATCAGATACTGCATTAGGAATAAGCACTGCTTCCAGCCCATATCCAGTGATAATTCCTCCAATAATAACTAATAATGCTCTTGAAGCCATAATAAGCTTCTTTGGTTTTTTCTGTGTCTTTTTCTCCATTTACTTTCCTCGTTTCAAACTATTTAAATAATCAACTTATTTATATTTTACCATAGTTAATTGTTAACAACTAAAGATAAGGCTAAAGAGCTACTCAATACTTCTCCATAGGTATAGGGATGCATAGCTTAAATACGGATGCCATTCCGGGAGCAAAGCCTCCATTTCTTCTTTTGTCGGCTTTTGATCCAATTGTAAAAGCTTTTTCAGCGCATTTTGAATCCCTATATCTGCAATGGGAAAAAGATTATTCCTTCCTAATCCAAATAATAATAGATTCTGAATAGTCCATTGGCCTATTCCTCGATAGCGGATTAATTCTTTCATAATTTCGTCATCAGACTTTTTTTCTAAACTTGCGATATCTAAATTACCTTTTATTATTTCATTGGAAAGATCGATAATATACTCAGCTTTTCTTGTACTAAATTGCAGTTCACGCAATTCTTGGACAGTAAGCTTTGCTACTGTTTCTGGTGCTGGGTAAAACCAGACACCATCTTTTTGAAAACCATATGTAGTCACAAAACGCTGGGTTAAGGTGAAGGCAAACTTTAGGTTTAGCTGTTGATGGATTATACACTTTACTAAACTGTTGTAAGGATGAAAATCTAATACAATCGGTGTTCCATAATGCTCCTCAAAGAGCGGCTTTAATTTGGTTGATTGAAAATGTTCATGAATGGCGAGCAATGATTCATCCCACCGGAAAATTCTGCGGATTTCTTTATAAATGAGGTCATGCAATGAGGAATCTATTTCCTCCCACTCTAAGCGAAATGTTGGTTTTTCCGTTATTCCAGTTGCTTGTATCTTCACCACGATTGGTTTGTTATCGATACGAAGTGGTACTTTTACCCATCTTGCTTCTTTATCTAGTACATGTAGTGGATCTAAGGCTAATCTGCTTAAGACGAGATCAAAATTATAAGGTCCTTCAATTTTAACGGTATGCAAAGTGATCACCTGTTTTTTTCTTGTATTATAGCATGAAAAAGCCCAATAAAGAGAAGGAATTCTCTCATTGGGCATACTACAATTCTTATTGCATGATTCCTTCATCCATTTCTTTCTTCAATGTTAAATCGTCTAAGCTTTTAAAGGTATAGCCTCTTTGTTTCAAATCTTTAATTGCTTGTTCTAATGCTTCTGCGTTATCTTTTGAAACAGTATGAAGTAATAAAATACAGCCCGGATGAACTTGTTTCATTATATTGTCATAGCTATACTTCCAACCCTTTTGCTGGTCTGTCTTCCAATCTACAAAGGCTAATGACCAGAACACTTGTGTATATCCTAACTCTTGAGCAAGCTTTAATGTTCTCTCACTAAAAACACCACGCGGGGGACGTAAGTAACTCATTCCCTTTTTCCCTGTTAGTGCTTCTGTTTCTTTCAGAACGGAATCAAGCTCCTGCTTTAATTTTTCATCACTAACTTGTGTAAAATCTGGATGATGGTAGGAATGGTTTCCAATAATATGACCTTCCGCAGCCATTCTTTTAACAAGATCTGGAGCACTTTTTAAATAATGACCAGTAATGAAAAACGTTGCAGGTACCTTTTCTTTTTTGAGAACATCAAGAATTTTTCCTGTATATCCATTTTCATAGCCATTATCAAAGGTTAGATAAAGTACCTTATCTTCACTGGTATCTTTATAATAAGCACCATACTTTTCCAGTAAAGTATCTAACTCTTGCCCTGCTTCTGCCGGTTGTTCATTTGCTCCCTTTTTAAATCCCCAGCTTAGCGGTTTATTGGATACACTCGCTCCTACAGGAAGGGCAAATAAACAAAAAGCAGAAAAGCAAATAAACGTTTTGATTGCTAATTTCAATGTAATTCCTCCTTTGCCGTTCATTCCTTTTGTTATTTTCTGTACACTGGAGGAATTCATTCTTGGTAATAACAAGCAAAGAAAAAAACGGCTAAGCTTTTAGCCGTTCTCACCACATTTATTTGTATACACGATCTTTAAATTGCGCTAATTTTTCTAAAGAAGACATTTCAATATCTTGATGAAGAGAATTACCATGAGCATCCATTGTCACCACGGCTTTAAATCCCTCTACCTTTAAATGCCACATCGCTTCAGGAATTCCAAACTGCATAAGGTCTACACCTTCTACCGATTTAATGCAATCAGCGTAATATTGGGCCGCTCCGCCAATGGCATTTAAGTAGACACCGCCATGCTCTTCCAATGCTTTTAATGTTTTAGCACCCATACCACCTTTTCCAATCACTGCACGGATACCAAATTTTTTCATGATATCCCCTTGGTAAGGCTCTTCCCGAATACTTGTTGTTGGTCCAGCAGCCTTCACATGCCAATTTCCATCTTCATCTTTGAGCATAACTGGTCCACAATGATAAATAATTTGTCCATTTAAATCAATAGGAGCATCATTTGTACTTAAATATTTATGGATCGCATCTCGCCCTGTGTACATCATTCCATTAATTTGGACAACATCTCCGACTTTTAATTGACGGATTTCCTCTTCACTAATTGGTGCTTGAAGGATAATGACTTCCTCTGCTGCCGCTACTTCATTTTCTTCCGTATCTGCTTTGAAATCGATTTTATCTCCTTCTTGATATTGCCACTCCTTAATTTCCCCTGTATCAGGATTTACGGAGATAGCCAAACGGCGGAATGCCCAGCAATTGTAAGCAACGGATACAAAGAAGCTTGCGGGAATACGGTTCATTACGCCAATTTTACAGCCTAACAGTGTTGTTTCCCCGCCGAATCCCATTGTACCAATTCCTAGTTTATTCGCATTCTCCATGATGTACGCTTCTAGCGCCGCTAATTCTGGAATATCATTTGTATCATCGACAGAGCGGAATAGCTGCTCTTTCGCTAAATCATATCCTGCAGAACGGTCTCCACCGATACCGACTCCAATGAAACCAGCACTACAGCCTTGCCCTTGTGCTTGATATACAGAATGAAGAATACATTTACGAATTCCGTCTAAATCACGACCAGCACGGCCAAGACCTTCTAATTCACATGGAAGGCTGTATTGGATATTTTTATTTTCGCAGCCTCCGCCTTTTAAAATTAAACGAATATCGATATAATCCTTTTCCCACTGTTCAAACTTTATGACAGGTGTCCCTGCCCCTAAATTATTCCCGCTATTTTCCCCTGTAAGTGAATCAACGGAGTTTGGTCTGAGCTTCCCATTTTTCGTTGCAAGCTCCATCGCTTCATAAATAGCTGCTTTTATATCCAGCTGATTGACAGCAATAGGTGTTTTAATTTTAAATGTTGGCAGCCCTGTATCTTGGCAAATAGGTGAGACTTCCTTATCTGCCATCCCAATATTTTGCGTAATGGTCGCTAAACTCATCGCCGAACGAGTCCCAGCATTTTCTGATGCAGTAGCTTTTGCAATTGCACGGCGCACATCTTTTGGAAGATTGGTCGATGTTTCTACAATTAAATCGTAAATACTCTTCTTCAGATTTTCAAAATACATGCTTCTCCCCCTCATTTGAAAAGCGCAAGGCATACCTTGCACATTTTTTGTTACATACAAATACTCCCTATAAAAAATTATACTCTTCTCTTCGGCGATAGAGAAGTGATTTGCAATCGTTTACAGAAAATTACTATAAATTTTGGTTTTCTTTATAGAAAAGAAGAGATATCCTTCATCTGGAGGAGATCTCTTCTTAACAATCATCATTTCTAAACCTCAGCCACTTTAAAGACGCCTTGTATTAAGATAATGCATTTTCTACTTCATCTATTAATTGCTGTGCATCGATTTCGACTGGGAATTGAAATTCTTTATCATTAATAAAGACAGTTGGTACCATCTTCACTTGGCGCTCGATGGCCTCTGCTGTAATTTTCAAACTAATATCAATTGTTGCCGGCTCTTCTTGTAAGCCATATGTTTCTGTTAACATCTGCTTAATAAAATCACTATCCTTCTCACTCCATTGGCTTTGCTTCGCAAATAAATCCTTCATGATTTCATAGATGCGCTCTGGCTCATTATAATCAAAAAATAAGTTTGCCAATGTGCCATATAATAGCATTTCACGTGGTTTATCATAATGCTTAATCACATATTGTACTTTCCCATTCTCTATATATGGTTTTAAACTTTGATCAGCTGCAACAAAGAAAGTAGCACAGTAGGGGCATGCTAAATTTAAAAACACCTCTACTTTTACTGGAGCATCTTTGCTTCCGTAACTTAAAAATGCATTTTTAATTGTGGACATGATCTTTCCTCCTTATTTTATGTTAGTGGGAATAATAGAATCATCCATTGTTACCGCGTCTTTAATACTAATGTCCTTTTTTAGTAGCTCAGCTGCATAAAAAGTATCTGCAAGCTTTTGTTGACTGTTAATAATATCTTCATTTATTTTTTCAACACCAAAGGTTCTTCTTTCATTTGCCTTTTGTAATGGTGCCTCCTCTAATCCAAGCTCAGAAGCTAAGATTTTAGCGACTTCGTCTTTATTTTCATTTGCCCATTGATCTGCCTTTTGTAATTCTTCTAAAATTATTTTTGTAACTTCAGGTTTTTCCTTTAATAATTTTTCTGTTGCAAAATAGAATGTCCGATTTTCTGTCAGGTCTTTGCCATTGATTACTGTTCGAGTATTAACCTTATTTTCGACAATTGCTAAATAAGGATCCCATGTGCCATATACATCAAACTCACCTTTAGTAAATGCAGCTAATCCTTCCGCAGCGTCTTTATAGAATTTTATTGTTACATCATCTAATGCAATGCCTGCTTTTTCCAATGCAACTAGCAATAAATAGTGCTGATTCCCACCTTGGGTAACCCCAATGGTTTTTCCTTTTAAATCTTCGACTGTTTGGATAGATGAGTCCTCTTTGACTATAAGAGCTACCCCTTCTGGATAAGGAGATTCTGAGGCTACATAATGTAACGGATGACCACCAGCTTGCATAAATACGGCATTCCCATCAGAGGCATGTCCGAAATCAATATTATCTGTATTTAAAGCCTCTAATAACACAGTTCCTGTTGGAAACACCTTCCACTCTACTCTGTAGCCAGCATCACTTAAGGCTTTATCTAAATTCCCATGCTCCTTTAGAATATTTAAGGTATTCCCTTTTTGATAGCCAATAGTAATGACTTCTTTATCCTTATCCACCGATGAATTAGAATCCGTTGAAGCCGTATCTCCACATGCAGCTAAAACAACAGCTGTGAATGCTGCAACGATAAATAGTGAAATTTTTTTCATCTTTATCCCCCTAAAATCTGATTAAGTATTTTTGTTTCATAATAAGTAAATTTATCATTGCGTTCACGAGGTCTTGGCAACTCAATAATTTCATCTAATTGAATGATCCCTTTATCGATAACAATAACCCGATCTGCTAACCTGACTGCTTCTGTTACATCATGGGTTACTAGAAGAGAAGTAAATCTTCTCTGCTGCCATATTTCCTCTATTAAATTTTGCATTTCCAATCGTGTGAGAGCATCAAGTGCTCCAAGTGGTTCATCAAATAGAAGAATATCAGGATTACTCGCTAAAGCACGGGCAAGGGCAATTCTCTGCTTTTGACCACCTGATAATTGATCTGGCCAATCCTTTTTCTTTTCCATTAATCCCACCCGTTCCAGTGAGTTTATCGCGTCATTTTCTTTATCTGCACCTAGTTCAATATTTTGTATAATATTTTTCCAAGGAAGCAGGCGATCATCTTGAAACATAATGCGAATCTTAGGTTCTCGCTCCTCTTCACCAGAAAAAAGTAAACTCCCTTTTGAAGGCTGTTCTAACTTTGCAATAACGCGAAGCAATGTACTTTTGCCACATCCACTACGCCCAACAATTGCCGTAAAGCTTTCCTGTTCAAGTGATAGATTAATGTTGCTGAGTACTTCATTTGTACCGAAACTTTTTGCTACCTCTTTTAATTCTATTTTGAACATATCATCACCTCATTCCATCTTAATCTCGTCGATAAGCGGGATTCCATTTTAAAAATCTTTGTTCGAGCAGTTTTGCGAGAAAATCGGATAATTTACCTAAGATGGCATACAAAACAATTGTTAATACAACAATATCCATTTGCATAAATTCTCGACCATTTGTTGCCAAAAAACCGATTCCAGCATCTGCACCAATCGTTTCCGCAACAATTAAGGAAGTCCACATGACTCCAAGAGCATATCGCACTCCGACTAAAATAGATGGCAAGGCACCTGGTAAGATAATATTTCTAAAAAGCATCCATTTATTTAAACCATAAACAGATCCCATTTCTACTAATTTCCGATCAACATTCTTAATTCCATTAAATGTGTTGATATAGATTGGGAACATAACCCCTATTCCCACTAAGAAAATCTTGGCACTCTCTCCAATCCCAAACCAAAGTATAACAAGAGGAATTAAGGCTAAGTGTGGAATTGTTCGTATCATTTGAATAGATGTATCAATGACTCTTTCAAAAAATAAAATGGTTCCATTAAATAAACCTAAAATAAATCCTAATATTCCCCCAATGACGAAACCGATAAATGCCCGCTGTGTGCTTATCCACACATGTTCTTGTAAATCACCTGTCCCCCATAAGCTAATTCCTGCTTTTATGACCTCTACTGGTGTTGGCAAAATAGAAGAAGTAATGATCTGAAACTGCCCTAAAATTTGCCACAGTACAATAAGGAAAATAGGAAGGATCCATGGTACATATGGATTGTCATACCACCTTTTGCTTTTTTTCATTTTTTCACCTTCCATACAATGTAAAATTAATCGTAACGTTCTTTATTATAGTAATTCCAATCGGATTTGTAAACATTAAAATTTTTAATTATCAGTAAAATTAATATATAAAAAAACACCCATCTGCTGAGTGTTTTTAAACAATCTATTTTTTATTGATGGGAAGCTTTATCCCCTCGAAAAAGTTTAAGAAGTGGTTTATAAATCTCTATGTTTAAACTCATTACATTTTGATTCAATTTCATCTATCATTTCAATTAAGCGATCAATATCCTCTAGTTCAGCTTCTTCTGGATCAATGGCATCTAGCACATCCATAAACATGTTTAATCTTGTCTTTAGAAAAGTAACTTGCTCATTTTTATCTGTAATTGAACTACCCAATGTATTCTCTCCTTTCAAAACTACTTCTTAATCGTAACGAATTTTTCTTCTTTCGGCAACCTTCCTCTTTTTAGCTTGGCACAGGTATTATTTTTTTACACATTCATAGAGGAAAAAGAAAGAAACATCTAGTCAAGATGCTCCTTTCTGTTTATTTATTGACACTTTCCTTTCCTAACCCTGTAGCTATATAATCGATAATTCTATCCATCACTTGAGGAAAAAGCTCTGTTCCTATTTCATCTTTATGCAATCTTATCATCATAATCGCTTGGATAACTCCTACCGTTAATTCTGGATTCTCTTTAGGTAAGACTCCACGATCCATAAGAACTTTGATAGCATTGATTCCTCTTTGAGTATGTATCCGCGAGAATTCTTCCATCTGTTCCGGAAGTTTTCTTGTAAGTCTTTCATGTTCATCACTCTGAAACACACGTTGAAGAAAGGGATTTTCCTCCACAAATGTGAAGGATGTATGAAAAAATGAAGTAAGCAAGTCCTTCGGAGAAAGATCTTCACGAAATAACTCAGCAAGAACTGTCTCACGTACTTCTTCTTCATTTTTTAGAATTTCGAAATAAAGCTCCTCTTTAGATTGAAAGAATTTATAGAATGAGCCCTTAGCAATCCCGCATGCCTGTACAATATCATCAATAGTTGTTTTAGCCAGTCCATACTGTATAAAAATTTCTCTTCCTTTTTCCATAAGGGCATGATGGATATGCTCTTTTTCCTGTTTTGTAAATTTAGGCATGATAAATCTCCTTTTAATATTTTTATGACTTTTTATAGACATTTAGTCACATAATGTTTATACTTATCTTAATCTCTTTGTAAATAAAAGTAAATAAGTAATAGTATATTTTTGAATTTATATGACTATAAGACCTTTTTTGTTCACATAAAGAGATGACGATGGAGGGGAAATTCATTGTTAGATCTATTTCCTCTCCTTTCACTATTGAATATAAAGATGGAGAGATGAAAATGAAGACCTTAGAAAAAGCATTTGAATTTGAAAAATTATATAATTTTCGTGATATTGGCGGCATGACAACCAGTGACGGGCGCAAAATGAAAGCTGGTGTATTATTTCGTTCAGAAGAGTTATCTAAGTTATCCAACAAAGATTTGGAAACCTTCGATAAATTGAATATAAAAGCCATTTGTGATTTAAGAACACCTAATGAGCAAAAATCAAAAGTAAGTCGTATCCCGACTGGAAAAAGAATTCAATTATTAAATGTATCCATCCATGATAAAAGCCGAGAATTTACCCGTCTTGAATTCTTTAAATTTTTAGTTAGCAAGTCAAATACCATTGATTTTGAAAAGATCATGAAAGAAATGTATGAACATATGGCATTTGGCTGTCATAAGGAAATTCGCGAAATTCTTATCTTTCTTTCAAACCAGCAAAATATTCCTGCCCTGATTCATTGCACAGGAGGAAAAGACCGAACTGGCTTTGTCTCAGCAATTATTCAATTACTTGTGGGTGTCCCATATGAAGCGGTTATAAACGAATATCTAGTATCAAATCAGTTAATAGCTGCTCGTATGAAGAAAGTCGAAACTTTTATTAGATGGATGAGTTTGTTTCAAGTATCGCCAGAACGATTAAAACCCATGTTAGAAGTTCAGCGTGATTATTTAGAAGACGTATATAGAAAAATCATCGAAGAGTACGGAAACATAGAAACTTATCTTCTGGTGGCTTGTAATATTCCTCAAAGCAATTTAGACAAGCTCAAACAATTATTAATTGAATAGAAAGTTATGAGTTATGATCTTAAATATAGAAGTTTTACATGTGAAGATGGATTTAGAGAAAATTACTTTCTACCCAGCAAGTTTATTAAAAAAAAGACAACCGCTACATAAAAAGAGCATCTTCTAAGACTTAAGATGCTCCTTTTCTCTACATTATTGTAGGGCTGTCCCCTTTTCCTTTACTTCCATCTCTTCTCTAACAGCAGGAAGCTGGGTTCCTTCTTTCATTTCTGACGATTCAATAATTTGATCTTTCGTAGTAGCTATCTTATTCGTAATTTGGTTATATTGTCTCTTTGTTTGAAAGTAGAGTTGTCTGAAATCCTCCGTAATTTCTTTTAAGTCCTTGGAACGCTCACGCACAGTGGATTGAATTTGCTTGTACAATCTCTGAGTATCATTCGTAATAGCTTTCATGGCATCAGAAGAACGATGGAATCTTTCCTTCCAATCCTTTTTAAATTCATCTGGGTTATCTTTATAACTCTGAACAATGCGAGTGCTTCCATCTTTTAAATTCTCGAATTTCTGCATCGTTCTTTTTCTTGTAGCTGGATCAATTAGAGAAACTGTGACACCAATGACACTTCCAATTACTAAGCCTGTTACAATTTTATTTCCTTGATTTGCTGCATTAGACATATCATTCATCTCCCTTCTTCTCGTTAAAGATTCTTTTCCCGCCTACGTAATATTTAAACAAAAACGTTTGACAGATAGGATTTTTCCTTTAATAATGACAAGGGGCCTTTTATCCCTAACAATGGAAAAAAGCATTCTATACCTTTTTTACACATAGATATAGTTTAACTATTTATTTTATAAAGGAGCTTATAATGATTACTGAAAAAAACATAATTTCTCCAAGCATTGATCCTTGGGAAGCTTATATGGATATGGAGCAGCATGGAAAATTAACCTTATCTAACATTGAATTTACTACAACAACCTTATGTAATATGCGCTGCGAGCATTGTGCTGTTGGTTATACTCTTCAACCAAAAGACCCGAATGCTTTACCGATTGATTTATTACTAAAAAAACTGGATGAAATTCCGCATCTACGCTCACTAAGTATTACTGGCGGAGAGCCAATGATGAGCCGAAAATCTGTAGAAAATTATGTGGTCCCTCTTTTTAAATATGCACATAGCCGCGGAGTAAAAACACAGTTAAATTCAAATTTAACACTAGGTCTGGACCGTTACGAACCCGTAATTCCTTATTTAGATGTGCTGCATATTTCTCATAACTGGGGAACAGAAGAGGAATTTGCAGAACGAGGTTTTGCGATGATGACAAGAAAACCAACTTACGAACAAAGAGGGAAGCTATTTAACAACATTATTACAAATAGTAGAGCTTTAGTAGAAGCTGGGGTAGTTGTCTCTGCCGAAACCATGCTAAATAAGCGTACACTCCCATATTTAGAGCATATCCACCGGCAAATTGTTGAAGAGATGAAATGTCAAAGACACGAGATTCACCCTATGTACCCTTCAGATTTCGCTTCTGCTTTAGAAACATTATCACTAGATGAAATTCGTGACAGCATCAATCACCTTCTCGATATTCGCGATGAAAATGTGTGGATGCTATTTGGTACCCTTCCATTTTATCCGTGTAATACGAAAGAAGAAGATCTACAGTTATTAAATCGCCTTTATTCTAGCAAAAATGTTACAGTTCGAAACGATCCTGATGGTCGTTCTCGTTTAAACGTTAATATTTTTACTGGAGATGTAATTGTTACTGATTTCGGTGACACTCCAGCACTTGGCAATATTCAAACAGATCATTTAGAAGATATCTTCCAAAAATGGCTATCCACTGATTTAGCTCGTTCGCTAAATTGCCATTGTCCTGCTGTTAAATGCCTTGGACCAAATGTCCTTGTAAAAAACAGTTACTATCAAGATGTGGATTTTACAACAAGAAAAGCAGTAATTAGTCGATAATAAAAAGTAGTGTCCATTGATAGTTGATGGACACTTTTTATTGTGCGTTGTGGGCGTTTTTGCAAGATGATTTTGTACTATTGGTATATGTTTACGGTAAGGAGAAATGCTGTTTTTCTTTTTGGCTTATGAACACCATTTTTCTCTTCCCTCTCCGCTTTTCTTGCTCTCATCCTTCCTATGAACACCATTTTTCCACTTAGCTTCCCTTCTTTTGGTTTTCATTTCTCTTATGAACACCATTTTTTCCAATTATCCCCTCCTTGTTTAGCTTTTCATCCTCCATAAAAAAGCCACTTTCTCCGATCCACTCTCTATTCCTGTTCGCTCCCCAACACCTTCTCCTAACAAAAAAAGACTGACATCCATAGTCAGCCTTTTCTCCATCCATTTATTTCGGTTTTTCGCTTGCGCTAAATTCAAAGGAAATATGATCTTGGACGGGAATCCATGCACCAATTCCTTGAGAAGTTACATTTTTAACTATAATGGATTTTTTGCTACCTTTAAGCATCATGTATACTTCACCATATGTCACTTTTCCTTTTTCATTAACTGCAGGTGCATAACCGTATAAATATCCAAGTCTTTTAGCTGGGATATTGTATACTTGGTCCTTTTTCGTTCCTGTTCCAACCACTGTTTCAAAAGCAAGAGATAATCCTGAATTTTGAGCTGCTTTTACAAGCATCATTTTCTTCACTTGTTCTGCATTGGGAATTTTTGCAGTTAAGCCGCCCCTAATTTTTTTCTGTGATTCTTGCACATAATGGATCTGGTAGGATGATTTCCCACCACGATTATCATAGAAATTGGTATTTATTTTCTGATACTCCCAATTTGGCGCCGTTTCTGTTGACTCATAGTTAAGCGGCCATTGTCCTAAATAGACAATTGCTTTATAGCCAAGAGCAAATGGCGTACTATTAACCGTAGACTCATTCAACATACGAATCAAATCTGGATTATCGATTTTCACTTTAGAAGAATTAATAAGCTGCTGTGTTAACTCACTAGGTTGTAGCTTAGGCACATCCTGTGTTGGGTTTGGATACGTATTTTCCTTCGTTATATTCATAACTGCATTAGGTATGGTAATAATTTTGGATTTCGGTGGATTTTCTTCTTTTTCTTTCTCTTTTGCTTTTTCCGCATATGTGAACATTGGAAGCATTAAGAAAAAAGATAAAAGCACAATCATTATTTTCTTGTACATAGCAATTTGAACTCCCTTCAAATAATCATCCATCACTATGATTATTTTTTTCGGAGTTCATCAAGATTATCCATTATAAAATAATTTTTTTCTTTCCTTCTATTTAATTACAAATTTTCCCGTCAGCTTAGAACAGTATGGATGGAAAAATTGAATAGCTGGACCAAGTCCAAAAGCAATGATTAAGGTACCAAGCCCAATAGGTCCTTTTACTAAAAAAGCGAACAATAAAGCAAGTATTTCTCCAATTAGCTTAGCCATCATAAGATTGACTCCATATCTCTCCTGAATGGTAACCATAAAATCATCAATGGGATTTAAAGGAAATTCAGACTGTAAGTAGAGAGCAATCCCTAGACCAACAATAATTAACCCAGCAATAAGTAAAAGTAATTGACTCATAAACATAAAATAATGAAGACGATTAACAAGATGCGCCATCCAAAAATCAACAAAAAAGCCAAGAATAAACACGGTTGCAAGAGATAATAAATTTGGTCTTTTTCGTAAAAGAAAAGCATTAACAAATATAAGGAGGATACCTACAATAACAATCCAGCTTCCGATTGTTAATCCTACCAAATGAGACAGGCCTACATTAAGAGCATCCCAAGGACCAGCTCCTAAATTAGCCTTAATAGTCAACGTTGCCCCAAACGCTAATATAAAAAGCCCGCCAACGTACAAAAGCCATCGATAAAACAATGACGACATACATTAAACCCCTTTCTCCACCCATCCTCTTACTTTCATTCATATGCATACGAAACTTAAAACTTGTCCTTTATCCTTAAAAATAAATAATCAGAATATTTACATTTATTAAATATTATTGTATAATAAGATCATCAAATAAAAGGAGGGCAGCTATTTAGATCGCTTGGATTTTAGTAAAGGAGGAAAATATAAACCTTTGAATATTCATCAATCAGAATGTAATCCACATTACAAAAGGAAAAGAGGTTGGTGATCCGATGGAAGCGACATGATAGATTCCCTAAACAACATATTTAAATCAACGAATACTTAAAATTTATTATCGAAAAATAAAGAGGTGAATAAGAAAAAGAGGCCTAGCCGTTGTAAAGAAAACGGCTAGGCCTTGTTTTTCTAAATTATATAGTCTTAAAGCAAATAAAACCCAATTCCCATAATCGCATAAGCTGCCAGTAAGGTTGCTCCCTCAAACCAGTTTGTCTCTCCATCATTTGAAATACTTACCATTAGCAATACAGCTGTTACCATACTAATAAGTTCTGGCAGCGTAAAGACTAATGATAATCCACTTGGGAAAAACAAGGAAATTAATACTAATAACGGTGCAACAAACATCGCAATTTGCAACGTTGAACCAATCGCAATTTCAACCGCTATGTCCATTTTGTTCTTGTATGCCATTACGACAGCAGAAGCATGTTCTGCAGCATTTCCTACAATCGCCACAATAATGATCCCGATAAATAACTCAGACCAGCCAAAGGATTCTGCAACTACCTCGAAAGTATGTACTAGGTTTTCTGACACATAAGCAACTGCTAGTGTTGCAATCGCCAAAATAGCAATACTTTTTTTCACAGACCATTCTGGAGTTTCCTCATGAGCATGACCGTGGTCTCCACTCTTTTCCACTTGATAAACCCCGCGATGAGTTACTAATTTAAATAAAAGTGCTGCTAAATACAATACAATTAAAATAATAGCGATCCCAATACTTAATGAAAATGTTTTTCCTTCACCCATATTCATCGTGAAAACTTCAGGAATAACAAACGCAACGATAACGGCGAAAATCAGTAGTCCTGAGTTATGACGAGCATCAAAAACATTAAATTGCTGTCTCTTATACTTTAACCCGCCGATAAAAAAGGACAACCCAGCTACAAGCAATAGATTCCCCAGCACAGATCCAGTTAAGGATGCTAATACTACTTCTGTTAACCCCTCACGTAAAGCAAATATAGCAATTATTAATTCTACAGCATTCCCAAAAGTAGCATTTAATAATCCACCAATTCGAGGGCCAGCGACAATAGCTAAGCTTTCTGTTGCTCTCCCCATAAAACTCGATAACGCGATGATGGTAAGACAGTAAATAACAAACATAAGAATGCTTGACCAATGTAACAAGGAACCTATTATCGATAATGGAACCCCAATAAATGCTGCAATCATAAATATTTTATTAACCATTTTTTCGCTTCCTTTCACTATCACCTTCATTTATTTTTCCCATCCGGCTGGAGGCTAAACTTATTATACAGCTACTTTCCCTAAATATAACCAATTTTCAAGAAATTTTACTGCTTTAGGAAAAGAAAAATAATATTCTTACTTCTCTAAAAAAATCTATTGCAATACTGTTCAATCCCCTATAACATCATTTAGGGAGACTAAATATAAACCCAATGTAAGGAAAAAATAAGGAGTATATTATGAACAGTAAAAAATTTGCCGTATTAATTAGCATTGTCAGTATTTCTGGATTTAGTCAGGGAATGCTGCTTCCATTAATAGCAGTTATTTTTGAAAGTGATGGTCTTTCTTCCAGTTTAAATGGCTTAAATGCAGTGGGACTGTATATAGGGATTCTGCTAATCTCTCCTTTTATGGAACATCCCTTGCGTAAATATGGGTATAAACCCGTTATCGTTTTTGGCGGGTTGGTTGTTATTGTTGCACTAGCGCTTTTTCCAGTGTGGAAATCCTTTTGGTTCTGGTTCCTTCTTCGTTTATTTATTGGTATTGGAGATCACTCTCTCCATTTTGCAACCCAAACATGGATTACTACAGCTTCACCAAAGGAGAAACGCGGACGCAATATTTCACTATACGGTGTATTCTTTGGGATTGGATTTGCAGTGGGACCATTGTTAACACCATTAGTAAAAATAAATGAGTCACTGCCATTTATTCTTTCATCTATTATGTGCTTTATCGCATGGATCTTTATTCTCTGGATTAAAAATGATTTTCCAGAGCAAACAGTAGAAACCAATTCATTTCTCGATACAATGAAACGCTTTTCTAGTGCTATGAAGTATGCATGGATTGCTTTTCTTCCACCGCTTGCCTATGGATTCTTAGAATCAAGCTTAAACTCTAGTTTTCCTGTGTATGGATTAAGAATTGAATTAAGTGTCGTCCAGATTTCTCTCTTGCTTACCGCCTTTTCGATCGGAGCCATTGTCTTTCAGCTTCCTTTAGGAATGATTAGTGATAAATTTGGCAGAAGACAGACACTTATAACGATTTTAATTATCGGTACTGCCTGCTTTTCTTTCGCAAGCCTATTAGAAGCTTATTTAATCGGCCTTATCATCTGTCTCTTCCTCGCAGGAATGGCAGTTGGCTCTACCTTCTCTTTAGGCATTAGCTATATGACCGATTTAGTTCCATCTAATCTTCTGCCGACTGGAAATCTTCTTTGTGGAATGGCCTTTAGCGTTGGAAGTCTCATTGGTCCATATTTGGGAGGATTGTTTATTCAATATTTCCAGCATATAAGCTACTTTGTAGTGATTGCTGCTATCTTATTTATTGTTGGTTTGATTATTTTCCTTTTCGGGAAAAAAGAAATGAAAAATCAATATTTAGCAGAAGCAAAATGATACCTGGTTCATACAATATGTGGTAAGATTATCTTATAAAACTAAATATCAAAAAATTATTTTTATTCGGGTATTTATGCTGTCACCTTTCTAGGTGGCAGCTTTCGTGTTTTTTAAGGGTATTGAACTTGATTCTCGCTCTCAATAAGAATGGTTAACAAAGGAGGAAAAACGAATGTCTACAGAAACAGAATTAAAAACCTATATCGAAACAAAGCTAGAAGCAGAGCCTACTCTATTTGCCAAGCTATCTCCTCATCTCGAACTAATTGCTGCAGGGATAAGCGGAATTTTCATTGTAAGCGGCTGGATTTTACACCACTTTCATTATTCTTCTATGTCTATCCTAGCCTACTTACTTGCTTTTGTGATTGGCGGCTATGCAAAGGCGAAAGAGGGAATTAGCGAAACGATTGAAAATAAAGAATTAAATGTCGAAATGCTCATGATTTTTGCAGCAATTGGTTCTGCTATTATTGGATATTGGGCAGAAGGAGCGATATTAATATTTATCTTTGCTGTAAGTGGAGCATTAGAGACTTATACTATGAATAAGAGCAATAAAGAAATATCTGCTCTTATGAAATTGCAGCCAGAAGAAGCTGTCCGAATCCTGCCTGATGGCCAAGAGCAAGTGGTTCCAGTATCATCTCTTTCTGTCTCCGATATCATTTTAATTAAACCAGGTGAAAGAGTACCTGTGGATGGAAAGATTATTAAGGGAACTACAGCAATTGATGAAGCAGCTATCACCGGTGAGTCTATTCCATTATCTAAGGGAATTAATGATGAAGTATTTGCTGGTACCGTAAATATAAGCGGGTCGATTACCGTCACCCTGACCAAACATGCAGACGAAACTCTTTTCCAAAAAATTATTACATTGATTCAATCAGCACAAAGTGAGAAATCCCCTTCGCAAGCCTTTATCGAAAAGTTCGAAGGTGCCTATGTCAAAATTGTATTAACTATTGTTGTCCTATTAATGTTCCTTCCCCATTTCCTTTTAGGGTGGTCATGGAATGAAACTTTTTATCGAGCAATGATTTTTTTAGTCGTGGCCTCTCCTTGCGCCTTAGTTGCAAGCATTATGCCAGCCACATTATCAGCGATTTCTAATGGAGCAAGAGCTGGCATCCTTTTTAAAGGTGGCGTTCACCTAGAAAATCTTGCCCATGTAAAAGCAATTGCTTTTGACAAAACAGGAACATTAACACAAGGAAAACCGGTTGTAACAGATGTCCTGGTTGATCAACATTTTTCAGAGAAAGAAATTATTCAAATAACAGCTAGCATTGAAAGCCATTCAAATCACCCACTTGCAAAAGCAATTGTCCAATACGCTAAGCTGAAATATCAAGAAACATTCCCACAGCCAGAAAGCATTCAAGATAATTCAGGCTGGGGTGTTACAGCCCTTTTGAATAATGCCGAATGGCGGATCGGAAAAGCTGCTTTTGTAGGCGAAAAGGAAGCAATGGCTTTCCAACAAGGAAAATATGATCAGTTATCAAAAGAAGGAAAAACAACTGTATTTATAAAAAAAGATGCCGATGTGATTGCGTTAATTGCATTAAAGGATATTGTAAGAGAAGAATCGAAAGAAGCTATTAACCGTTTAAAGGAAAATGGTATTTATACGGTTATGGTAACAGGAGATAATGAAAAAACAGCAAAAGCCATCGCCCAAGAAAGCTATGTAGAGGACTATATTGCTGAATGCTTACCAGAAAAGAAAGTAACCTCTATTAAAGAGTTAAAAGAGCGATATGAAATCGTGGCTATGGTTGGAGATGGAATTAATGATGCACCAGCTCTCGCCACAGCAAATGTCGGTATTGCTATGGGCGAAGGTACAGATGTTGCTTTGGAAACAGCGGATGTTGTTTTAATGAAAAATGATTTACCTAAAATTGCTGATGCCATTCAACTATCTAAACGGATGAATCGCATTATTAAACAAAATATTATCTTTTCTATTTCGGTCATTATGCTCTTAATTATTTCCAACTTCCTGCAAATCGTTGCCCTTCCTTTTGGTGTTATTGGACATGAAGGCAGCACCATCTTGGTTATTTTAAATAGCTTGCGGTTATTAAAAGGATAAGCAACTCGGCGGAGGAATGTGGATACATGTTGGCTGATATTTTCTAGTTTGGCTGATTTCTCCTTCCGGTTGGCTGATATTTTCTAGTTTGGCTGATTTCTCTTTCCGGTTGGCTGATATTTTCTAGTTTTGGCTGATTTCTCCTTCCGGTTGGCTGATATTTTCCGGTTTTGGCTGATTTCTCCTTCCGGTTGGCTGATATTTTCTAGTCTTGGCTGATTTCTCCTTCCGGTTGGCTGATATTTTCTAGTTTTGGCTGATTTCTCTTTCCGGTTGGCTGATATTTTTACTTTTCAGCTAATTCTCTTGCTCGATTGGCCAGATATATTCAATTATCCACTATTTCCTAGCCCAATTAGTGATTTTTTTTATAAGAGAACCATTTAATTGGCTAAGCTGTATATGAGTCATCATTAATTCCCCCACACTGTTTTCGTCACTGCTAACATTGTTACCAAAAGGAATTAATGGACCAAACACAAATTAGCTAATTTTCCCAATTAATATTACTATCCTTTATTACGCCAAGCAAAAAGGCCTTCAAGGTGTAATCCTTGAAGGCCTTTTGGTTAATGGTAGCCGTTTGATCCGTTGGCAGAACCAGATGTTTTATGCTTAGGCTTGCTTTTCCCTTTTTGTTTTGTCCCGCCATCTTTTTTTGTATGTTTTGTCATTTTAAATTCCCCCTTATTAAAATGTTTCCCCTCTAATAGTTTGTTCTTTTTACATTCTTTTATAGAGGTAAATAACGGATACACTTAACAAGGTTCTTTCTTTCTTTCCGTGAAATAAGCATTAATCTCGCCGCCAATAATAATAATAATACCTGTTATATAGAACCATATCATTAGAACTATAATCGTTCCGATACTTCCATATGTTGCCGAATAATTACTAAAGTTCCCTACATAATAAGAGAAGGCTAAAGAAGCGACTACCCAGCCAATTGCAGCGAAAATGGCTCCTGGAATAGCGGAAATACATTTTAGTTTTTTATTCGGTGCAATCCAATAAAGAGCAAGAAACACAATAAATAGAATGATGGGGGATGCAAGAAATCTTAAAGTATTCCATAAGGATAAAAATTCATCCGTTAAATTAAATTGTGAAAATAAAAACATCCCTATTTGTTCTCCAAAAACCGGCAATAGCAAAGCAACTACTACTACAGCAATCATTCCAAGTGTCAGTAAAATAGACATACCTCTTGCTACTATAAAAGATCTTGTTTCTTCCACATCATACGCTTTATTTAGCGCCTTTACGATAGCATTTAAACCGTTTGAAGCAGACCATATTGTCGCAATGATACCAAATGATAATAAACTAACATTTCTGCTGAGTACCTGATCAATATTAGATTCAATCGTATTCATAATGTCGCCAGGAGCAAATCCTTCCACTAATCCTAATAAGTCTTCCTTCGTAATAGGAAGATACGGAAGAAGAGTCATCACAAAAATAAGTAATGGGAAAATTGACAAAAGGAAATAATAGGATAATTGGGCTGCCAGATCAAATACATTATCTTGTTGAATTTTCTTGATAAGAACCTTTATAAATGGAATTACGCCTCCCATACAAAATCACCGTCCTAACAGTTCTTTTATGTATGTCTATTGCCCTTTATCGTGTAAATAAAAACCTGTTCACTAATTAGAAAAGACATTAGCCCTTTCTAGCATATGTTCTCATAGTATGTAATGGGAGGCAGCCTAAAGCATCTCCCCTCTTCTAATGTAAAAAATTCCAAATAAAGAGATGGGTACATAGGCTGCTATCCCTGTCAAAACCATTCTTACTGGCTATTCTGGCTTAGGTAAATATTGTATGCTGGAAACAAGCGTTTTTTCCTGATTTCTCGTATTCCCGCTTGAGAAAGCTTCCTTTGTATCTCGGATAATACCAGCAACGACTGGTGTTATTCCTTTCAGTTCTTCTAACTGTTTTTTAACAAATGCAGCATCGTCCGAAATTTTCAGGGCTGAATTCTTTATTTTTTCGGAAGTTAGATTCAAGCTAGATGTCATTTGATCCAAATCTGTTACAGTATCTTTCGCATGCTGTAAAGTTGTTACCGCATGTTGTCTTGTATGTCTGTCCAATAAGCTAATAGCTGTTCCAATAAGACTGCCGATAAAAAGACCTTTTGTCATGCTTATTTTCATCATCCCTGCCACCTCTCCAAATTATTTGGCTATTACAGCCCCAATTTTGTAAAACAAGCTTGAAGGATGGCTATTATTGCTTATAAGGAATATTTTTGCTTAATCTCTCGTAACAGACCTTCACAGCCATCCTTCACTAAGGCAAACACCTCTTCAAAATTGCCGGTATAATATGGGTCTGGTACTTCTTTTCCCGCAGCGTGGTCTGTATAATCCATTAACAAACGGACTTTTGTGCCGTCTAACATTTCATTAAGCTTTTTAATATTTGCTATATTACTGTTATCCATTGCAATTAGATAATCAAATTCTTCTAAATCCTTATCCGCCAATTGACGGGCAAAAATACCTGCATCCTTGATTTTATTCACTTTAAGAATATCTCTTGTTCCCTGGTGAGGCGGATTACCAGTATGCCATCCGCCGGTTCCAGCCGAATCACAAATAATACTTTCTTGCAATCCTTCCTTTTCGACTAAGTCACGGAATACTGCCTCCGCCATAGGAGAACGGCAAATATTTCCTAAGCAAATAAATAAAACACGTATTTTCATTTTTATTTTCCTCCATTTTTCTATTTACATACTTTTTTTACTTACCAGTTCGCAAAAAGCACTTTATTTAATGATACATCTCTATATTGACATTTCTATGTTTGCATGAAAAGATGAATAGAACAACTTTATTGTCCAGGAAAGGGGAAAGGTATGAATTTAGATAATAAAACAACAGAAAATGTGAATTTCATGATTGAAAAAATAAAAGAAAAATTAAAAGTATTGAACATAGGTGCCATTAAATCCACCCATTTTGATGAAGATCTATATGATGACATTAAAGAAATTTATGAGCATGTGATGAAACGAGACTCCTTTAGTCCAAATGAAATGCAGGCACTCGCTGAAGAGCTTGGAAACTTGCGAAAACAATAACTTGATTTAGAAAAAATAATCAGTGGGTGAGTGCCCACTGATTTCTTTTAATGCCATAGGACAACGAATACCATTAAACATCTTGATCGGTAAGTATAACAGGACCCTCTTTTGTGATAGCAATGGTATGCTCATATTGTGCTGAGTGCCTTCCATCTATCGTTCTTGCCGTCCATCCATTATTATCCATTTTCATTTTATAATCACCAACATTAACCATTGGCTCAATTGTAAATACCATTCCTTCTTTGATACGAGGCCCTTTGCCTGCTAAACCAAAATGAGGTACTTCTGGTTTTTCATGTATTACTTTGCCAATACCATGACCGATAAAATCTCTCACAACAGAAAAACCTTGTTCTTCTACATATTGTTGAATAGCGAATCCAATATCCCCGATTCGATTGCCAACCTTCGCCTGTTCAATACCTATATAGAGGGCTTTTTTTGTAACATCCATCAGTTTTTGCAATTCAGCTGATACTTCTCCAACTGCATATGTCCAGGCAGAGTCAGCCAAAGCACCATTATAATTAACAACCATGTCAATGGTTACGATATCTCCTTTTTTTAGAGGCTCATTTCTTGGAAAACCGTGACAAATTTCATCATTTATACTGGCACAAGTTGCATATGGATAATCACGATATCCTTTTTGTTCAGGAGTCGCTCCCATTTCTGCTAAATAAGCTTCCACCTTTTGATCAATTTCCAATGTTGTAATCCCTGGTTTTATCATCTTGGCAATCATTTTATGACAACCAACTAGAATCTCACCAGCCTTCTTCATTTGTTCTATTTCTCGTTTTGATTTTAATACAATCATGTCCAAGCCTTCTTCCTATCTAAAATTACCGCTAAGAATGAACACAAATAGAATTTTTTCTACTCCTCTTTTTATATTAGCGGTTCATTAAGTATGTTATCTTAACATTATGAGTTGATTGCAGCCAAAAAAACAATTTATCTCTTCTTAAGATTAACACAAAAAAAGAGCCTATACCTACTCCAACTCATGATAAAAAGATTATATTCCCCTTACCATAAATCTGTGTAGGTACAGACTCTTTCCATTATTTATATTTCTTTATTTATTTAAAAGCTTTAATGATTCACGATTAAAGGCAGGGATATCTTCTGGCGTTCTGCTTGTTACCAATTGGTCCCCACATACCACAACCTCTTCATCCTTAAAAGTAACACCTGCGTATTCCATGTCCACTTTGATTGATTTATAGCCAGTGGCATTTCTACCTTCTAGCGCTTTAGCAGTAATGAGCAGCTGCGGTCCATGACAAATTGCAAAAACAGGTTTTTTTGCATCCATAAACGCTTTTGTAAAGGCCACAACTCGATCATCGACACGGAGCTGGTCAGGAGAAAATCCACCTGGAATGAATAATGCATCGAATTCATCAGGGGAAACCTCATCTATTCCTTTATCAATTGTCACAGAGGCTTCTTTTTGTTTTCCTTCCACTGTTTTACCAGCTTCTAGTTCAATTGTTACAACTTCATGCCCAGCTTCTTTATAAGCCTTAGCCGGTTCTGTGTACTCAGAGTCCTCAAACATATCAGTAATTAAAGTAGCAATTTTTTTACTCATATATAGCATCTCCATTTTCTATTTTCTATAAGTAACGTTCCCCATAGAATGAAAATAAAACATGCTAGGACCATTTTTTCACGCCTCGTTTCTTCTTGCAAAATCAACAAATCGGAATTTATCTGGTCGATGTCGCGACTCTGTAAATTGAAATAAAGTAGCATTTTCAAAATATATGTAGTTTTTAACTACTACGATCGAATGAAATCCTTCTAAATCTAATAGGTTATAGTCTTCTTCTGTAGGCTCTTCTACTGTAAATTCTTTTTTCGCAAAGCTAATTTTTAAATTTAACTGTTTCTCAATATAATCAAAAATAGAGTTTTTACATATTTCCTCTGTTAATCCCGGAACATATTTTTCGACAATATAATCCTTATCTAAAATGATACGTTCTTGATTAATTTCTCTTACACGAAAAACTTCCCAGATAGAATCGTCCTTGTTTAACTGCATTTCCTTTTGCAAAAAAGAAGATGGTTGTTTATTCGTAAAGCTTTCAATAATTGTGACAGAGGAATGTCCCATTTTATCCGCTAATTCCTTAAAGCTAACTAGCCCGGAGATTGGAAATTGCAGTTTTTCTAAATCAAGCACTAAAGAACCTTTACCTCTGAGCTTTTGAATATATCCTTTTTGCGATAAAATATTTAAAGCCTTACGAATTGTTTCTCTAGATGTGTTATACTGCTCAGCTAATTCATTTTCAGATGGCAAAATAGTATCGGGTGGATACTTTCCATTTCTTATCGCAGCTTCTAATTCCTCGAATATCATATAATATTTATTCAACATGAAATTCACCAACATTTTCAAATTATTCGTTACCATTCTACTCTTTTTCAGACAAATTGTCTAAAAAGGATTGAAAAATGAATAAAAAAATGTTTCAGTGTATGTAGAAAAGGGTAAACACTATAAGATATATTTCAATATTGTGAACATACTTTTAGAAAAATCTTTTACACATCAATGGTTTATAAGCATAATGGATAGAACAATTCGTTCTTTATATGGAACTTTTTATCTATAAATGCTATGATAAATATACATACCGTAAAGAGTGAAAGTGAGTGAGCGTATGATTGGGGATCGTGTAAAACAGCTACGTTTAGAGAAGAGAATGTCCTTATCAGAATTAGCTGAACAAGCAGGAGTTGCAAAATCTTATTTAAGTTCCTTGGAAAGAAATTTACAATCCAATCCATCGATTCAGTTTTTAGAAAAAATAGCAGCTGTTTTCAATATACCAGTCGATCATTTAATCAATGATCAACAGAATAAGGATGAATTAGATTCTGAATGGTTAAAAATTGTAAAAGAGGCAATGGATTCCGGGGTATCAAAAAAAGAATTCCGTGAATTTTTGGAATTTAACAGATGGAGACTGGAACAAAAAAAATAGTACGTTTTCCACTTAGATGGCTAAAATAAGTTATTAGATTTTTTCCATTTCAAAAGAGGTTATCTACATTGAATACTTCACAATATATTCCATTATTGTCAAGTATTCAATGTAGAGATATCTTTTTTGTCCATTTTTTAGACAATCATTTTCTATATACAAATGTTTATTTCGGATTTTCCTGAATTAAGTAATCCTTCTCACTTCGCAAAAATTCTCTTACTTCTTGCAAATTCATTCCAATATTTTTGGCTTCATTAATTAATTGAATCCATTCTGAATCCAATTCTTCGGTAAAAAGTTGACTATTAATCACTTAATTCTTCCCTCCCAAAAATACATTTGTATTTTTGCAGTCCGGCCATCATTGTTTTAAGACATTAGATCCGTGACTTTGCGTCCCAAACTTTCGTATTGGTTTGCCTTTTACATTTACCTTTTCTCGTATTTTTTACTGTTTTCTCATTATATCGCTTTTCCTCATGAAATGATGCAGTAATTTGTCATAAAATTAGGATAAATTACTAAAATATTTCTCCTTGTTTCTACAAAAAATGTTGATTACAGCGAATCTTATCGAATTAATCATACTTATGCATTATTTACAGATTTCTCTTAAGTCAGGAGCACTACTTATCTTGTCTTCTATCATAATATTGTGTTTGATAGCTTTTTAGCACTTTTTTAAAAGAATAATTAATATGAATTTGTTCAAATGTAATCGCATCAAAAAAAGGATATTCCGTTAAGTCATTTTGGCATATAGGACAAATCCACCTGCCTCGTTCACTACTACTATACGATGGTCTATTGCATATATCACAGTTTTTTCTATACATTTTCCACCCTCTTCCTTTTTCTTTTTGGTTTCTTATGCTGAAATAATTGTTACTGATTTAGTTCATTTATATCTCTTTAGTTAAATTATAATGTTATAAAACACAATAATGTTCTTAGTAAAGAACTTTTCCATAAGTATAGTGCAAAACTATCATTTTTGAAAATTCCAAAATCAACCGTTTTTTCTTTTTAACGAACGATTATCATTCTTTTCCTCACAATAACTCCTTTTATCTAGCTTTTTCATATTTTATATTCACTATATCGTTCGTTATAATGAAATTACATTTCTTATGTGATAAGGAGAATATTGTTATGTTGGTTGGAGAAAAAATAAAGACATTAAGAATAAAAAAGGGCTTTTCTATTAATGAACTTTCCGACAAATCCGGTGTTTCCAAATCTTATTTAAGCTATATTGAAAGAGGAATTCAAAAGAACCCCTCTCTTCAAGTATTAACGAAACTTGCCCACACTCTTGAGACAAATGTAGAGGAACTACTAGACAATAATTATACAGTGATAGATGGAATCGATGAGGACTGGATGAGTTTAGTAGAGGAGGCAATAGAAGAAGGAATTACAAAAGAAGATTTTGCTGGCATTCTTGAATATGTTAAATTTAAAAAAAGACAAGAGAACTAGAAAAAAGGAAGCCTTCTCTATTAATGGCAATAGCGAATGGCCTCCCCCCATTGGAGTTTATGTGTACTCTTCTTGTTTCGTTTTTCTAATAAACATTCTTTCATCAAAAAGACTATTCAAAGAGAATGCTACTACCGATTTGGAAGCGATATTCTTACTTCGAATAGTCTTATTTCTTATTTATTTAACTCTACTGCTATTTTTGAGCCCACCTCTGCATTGTTTTTGACTAATGCAATATTAGCAACTAGGCTTGTTCCTTCTGTTAACTCTTTGACACGACTTAATAAGAATGGAGTTACTTTTTTACCTGTAATATGATTTTCTTTTGCTTCTTGGAGTGCCTTTTCAATAATTTCTGTAATGTATTTTTCATCGAGAGCATCTTTTTCTGGAATTGGATTAGCGATCACTACCCCGCCATCTAGTCCTAATGCCCATTTTGTTTGGATCATATCTGCTGCTTCTTTTGGATCTTCTACTGAGAAATTCACTTCAAATGGACTCGTTCTTGTATAAAAAGCAGGAAGAGACTTTGTTCCATATCCTACAACTGGAACACCATATGTTTCAAGATATTCTAGCGTTAATCCAATATCTAATATTGATTTGGCTCCCGCGCAAACAACCGCTACGCTTGTTTTAGCAAGTTCTTGTAAATCCGCAGAAATATCCATTGTATGCTCTGCTTCTCTATGAACGCCGCCAATTCCGCCAGTTACAAACACTTTAATTCCTGCAAGTTCTGCGCAAATCATGGTAGCAGCTACAGTTGTTGCCCCATTCTTTTTACCAGCGATCAAATATGGTAAATCACGTCTGCTTGCTTTCTCAATATTATCGCTTTTAGCTAAAAATTCAATTTCATCTTCTGATAAACCAATTTTTATTTTCCCTTCTATTATTGCAATGGTTGCAGGAACTGCGCCATTTTTACGAATAATATCTTCTACCTCTTTAGCAGTTTCCACATTTTGAGGATAAGGCATTCCATGGGAAATAATAGTCGATTCTAAGGCTACAATCGGTAGATTATTTTTCTTTGCTTCTAATACTTCTTTTGAGAATTCTAGCCATTCTGTTTTCATGTTATATGCTCCTTTTTGCAAAGTATTTTCCAAATAGTTCTTGTAATTTTTTATTATTTAATAACGGATTTACTGTTTGATTCGATTGAAGGGTTATGTTTGAGCAAGTAATACCGATTTTACAAGCATCTTCCGTGTTTAGGCCTTTAATATGAGAATACATTATACCTGAAACAAGGGAATCACCAGCACCTGTTACATCGACTACTTCTGCTTCTGGAGGTAGGATCACACCAGCTTCCCCCAATTTAGTAAAATAGATAAGGCCTTTATCTCCCCGTGTAATAACTACTTTTTCAACACCTTTTTCGAGAATTATTTCAGCTGCTTTAAAGAAGTCTCCTTCTTCTTTTATTTTTATTCCTGCTAGTACCTCTGCCTCATCTCTGTTTGCAATCAACCAAGTAACTCCATGCAGATCTTCTGGCAGCTTTCGTACTTTTGGTGCCGATACAGGCGTAATACACAATGCCATTTGTTCTTGCCTGCATCTGATGATAATATGCTCCAATACTTCTGCTGAAAAATTAGTGTCAAGAATAACTAATTCTGATGTTGCAATATACCCCCACTTTTTATCGATTATATCTTTATCAATGCTGTCATATATAGACATATCTGCTAAAGCAACGGCAAGTTCACCATCAGATTTCAATAAGGCTGTATAAGTCCCCGTGCGATAAAGATTAGACAAAAGAGATGGAGTGATATCTGCATAGTTTTTGGTATTCTCTAATAGCCATTCCCCTTCATGATCATCTCCCACAATAGTAAATAAAGAAGTTTCGAGTCCCAATCGTCCTAAATTCTCTGCAATATTTCTTGCGACCCCGCCAGGTGACTGACTTGTAGATGCTGGATTAGAGGTTCCGTACTGAATGGTCTCCTCTGCTTGAACTTTACGATCAACATTGGCTCCTCCAATACAAATAACTTCTTTCTTTTTTGGTAATACATAAGCTCTACCTAGTAGTTTCCCTTCTTTTGTTAAAGAAGAAATATAGCCTGCTACCGCAGAACGGGATAAGCCCATTTTCTCAGCTATTTCATTTTGAGTAACAAAGGGATTTTCTTTAATCAGCTGAAGAATAAAAATCTCTTTATCATTCACTTCCATCTCCCCCTCAAATAAAGTGAAACTGCCATTGGTTAGAAGTAGAAATGAGTTATCTCTATTTCTAACAAAACATTTGTCTTTATTATAAACTTTTGTTTGATGAACAACAAGACTTTATTCATTTTTACGAAAACTTTATTTATTTGTTGATTTAGTCTTCTTTTTTAATAAGATTTCTATATCAAAAAAAGAAGACTATCCATTGTTAGTCTTCTTTTGCAACTCTTGGTTCAATTAAAATATCTACTCTTCTATTTTTTGCTCTTCCTGCAGAACTATCATTACTAGCAATAGGCTGAAACTCGCCGTAACCTTTCGCACTAAATGATTTAGGATCTAATTTCTTGTTATCAAGAAGTAATTTCATGAAATTCAGTGCTCTTGTCACACTTAGTTCCCAGTTGGACTCATAACTTGAATTACTGATTGGAACATTGTCTGTATGTCCACTTATAATAATGCTTCGCGGTGGATCCATCACAAGTAAATTGGCAATTTCAGAAACAACTTTTCTGTCCTTATTTCGAACTTCAGCACTTCCAGAAGCAAAGAGTACATTATCTCTAATTGAAACATGCAAACCTTCATCCGTCAGTTCCGTATCCAGCTTATTCCCTAATTTATTCTTAGCAATATAGGCATTTACCTTCTGTTGAATCTCTAATAATTCTTGTTTATCTTGCTGTTCTTGTAATTCTTTTAGCTCTTTTTCACTAAGATTTTTTTTATCCTTTTTGTCTTCCTTTTTCTCTTGGTCAGCCAAATCAACATCTGTAGTTTCACTATTCATTGACGGTGCAGGACTAGGATATTCGAAAATACCTGTCCCTCCTTGTAATTCTCTATTAAAAGCTTCTGCTATTTCAGAGAATTTTTTTGCGTCAACAGAACTCATGCCATATAAAACGATAAATAAAGCCAACAATAAAGTAAGGATATCGGCATAAGGAACAAGCCAAGATTCGTCTACATGCTCCTCATGATGTACTTTCTTTTTTTTCTTTTTACTCATTCGTATTCACACTACTTTCGCTTTCTTCCAGAAATTGTCTTCTTTCTGAAACAGGTAAATACGATGCAAGCTTTTGTTCAATTACCCTAGGCGCTTCTCCTTCTAGAATAGAAAGAACCCCTTCTATCATCAAATATTTTTGACTTGCTTCCACGTGTGATTTTCTCTTCAGTTTATTTGCAAATGGATGCCATAAAACGTATCCCGTAAATATCCCCATTAAAGTAGCAACAAACGCAGCACTAATAGCATGTCCAAGTGCTTCAGCATCAGACATATTTCCTAATGCAGCAATCAGCCCAATTACTGCTCCTAGTACTCCCAATGTAGGAGCATAAGTACCTGCTTGCGTAAAAATTAGTGCTCCTGAACGATGTCTCTCTTCCATTGCTTCTATTTCTTCTGTTAATACATCTCTAATATACTCTGCACTTTGTCCATCTACAGACAAAGATAAGCCATTTCTTAAAAATGGATCTTCAATTTCATCTGTTTTTGCTTCTAATGCAAGAAGTCCTTCTTTTCTAGCTAATTGTGCCCACTCTGAAAACAAGCGGATTAACTCTTTCGTATCCTGCACTTTCTGCTCCTTAAACAAGATGCCGAATAACTTTGGAACTCGTTTAATTTCTGAAGCAGGAAAGGCAATAACTACTGCTGCCACTGTACCTACTAAAATAATTAGAATAGCCGCTGGATTCAATAATACTGCAGGGCTGACACCTTTAAATACCATTCCAACTCCAACAGCAATAATAGCAAGTATAATTCCTATCAAGGAAGTTTTATCCATCATTTTCACCTATCTTATTCCAAAATTTCGATTCTCTGTCTTACCTTTTTTTTCGACATTTCTCTTCAAATTTTTAGTTTTATTTCATGTAAATTTCGTAAACTTCATGAATCATGACGATAGTCCTGCTTTTTAATAAAAAAAAGGTGATATTTTCATCACCTTTTTTTTGAAATATAAGTGAAGAAACCTATATTTGAATTAAAACCGTAACTACTATCATCATTTTGGAAAAAATTTATTCTCAACCTTTTTCTGATATCCAGAAAAAGGTTGAGAATGACTTCCTGCTGTACGTTCTTTCATCATTTTACGGAAGCGCAATAATTTTTCATTATATTTTCTTTGTAAAACTAATTTTTCTTCTTCTGTCTCACAGGAACGAATTAAATCTTCCATGGACAGTAATTCTTGTCTAATCTTATCTTCTTCTAATGAATATCCAGCATTCTTGAGAACACGATAAGCCATTCGCAATTCTTCTGGTACAGATGCTAAGCTATCCTTTGGGAGCGGTTTTCCGAACCCGGGAAGATGGTTAAACTCCCCGTCTTTATATGCTTTTTTTATTTTATCTTCTGAAACAAGAAACGAAAAATCCATTCATCCATCCCCTCCTGTTTTCAATAAATCTATTTCCATTATACAATTTCCACTTCTCGTCGGTATAGGATGAGCGATTTTTATAAAAAATAGAAAAGAAAGGGGTGTTATTATTGGCACGTGGAGAACATTTCAATCATAAGAAGAAACACCATCCAGGTCCGCTTCCAAAGGATACAAGAAAACATACACATACAGAGGATGCTCCTGGCGATGAAGAATTTATCGTAACACAGGAAGCTTTTAAAAACCGAATCGAAGAAGAAGAATAAATCCAAGCAATAGACGGCGTTCTCGACCATTCGAAAAGGGCGCCGTCCTCCTTTTCCCCCAAAAAGTGGTCCCCTTTATTTTCTTATACGTTCGAAATAGGTCATCATATGCTTCGCCTTTATATTCAGCAAAAGCTCACTATTTCCCACTCCCCTTCTTCTCTCATGTTATACTAGAAGGTATCGTATGACTAATAAAACGATGATTATCAAAAAGAATACGGTTGGCTTTCTTACTTGAAAATGAATAACAGAATCTACTTCTTTTATTCAAGACAGCTAAAATTTCTATTGGAAGGTGTTTAAATGAAATCTCTTGTGTTATGTGAAAAGCCAAGTGTTGCTAGAGAAATTGCAAGAGTGCTTGGTTGCAATAAATCCACTAAAAATTATTTAGAATCAGATAAATATATAGTGACTTGGGCTTTAGGCCATTTAATTGAATTAAAAATGCCTGAGCATTATGATCCTAAATTTAAAAATTGGAATTTAGATGATTTACCAATTATTCCACAAAAAATGGAATTAAAAGTGATGAAGCAAACCAGTCATCAATATAAAGCCATTGAACAACTAGCAAAAAGAAAAGATATTAAAGATTGCATTATCGCCACAGATGCAGGGCGTGAAGGAGAATTAGTTGCTCGTTGGATTTTAGAAAAGATTCGATTTAACAAACCAACTAAACGTTTATGGATATCTTCACAAACAGACCGAGCAATAAAGGATGGCTTTAAACAACTAAAGCCTGGAAAAGACTATGATCGCTTATATCAATCCGCTGTGTGTAGAGCACAAGCAGATTGGCTAATCGGATTAAATGTTTCAAGAGCCTTAACAACAAAATTCAATGATCCATTGTCAGCAGGGCGTGTTCAAACCCCCACTTTATCAATGGTTCTAGAGAGAGAAAAGGAAATTCAATCCTTTGTTCCAAAAGAATATTGGACCATCACTGCACAAATAGATTCTCTACAAGCAAAATATGAAAAGAATCAAGAGAGAAGAATCTTTTCAAAAGAAACGGCAGAAAAAATTGTCGCCAATACTAAAGGAAAACCAGCAGTTGTTGAAACACTAACGGTAAAAGAAAAAACAGAACAACAGCCATTGCCTTATGATTTAACAGAGCTCCAGCGAGACGCAAACCGTCGATTCGGCTTCTCTGCCAAAAAGACGTTAAATGTCCTGCAGAAGCTATACGAGCAACATAAACTTGTCACCTATCCAAGAACGGATTCACGATATTTAACGACAGATATGAAGAATACGATGATTGATCGCATCGAAAGTATTTCTGGAGCATTTAAAGAAGAAGTTCAACCTGTCTTACGTAACAAGGGGAAGGTCGAAGCCAATAATGTGTTTAATAATAATAAGGTATCTGACCACCATGCCATTATCCCCACCGAGCAGCCTGTATTTTTAAACCGATTAGATAATGAAGAAGTAAAAATTTATGATTTAATCGTAAAAAGATTTTTGACACTATTTTACCCAAAATATAAGTACGAAATTATTTCTACAACATTAAACATAAATGGAGCTTCATTTGTCGCTCAAGAAACAAATGTATTAGAGTTAGGTTTTAAAGCATTAGACTCTCGCAAAACAGATTCTTCTAAAAGTCTACAGCTTCAAAAGGGGCAACAATTAAAAGTCGAATCTGTAAATTTGGAGCAAAAATTTACGGAAGCCCCATCTCGTTTTACAGAAGCTGATATTCTGGGGAAAATGGAAAAATTCGGACTGGGTACTCCAGCTACACGTGCTGAAATTATTGAAAGATTGCTTTCATCTGAGGTATTAGAAAGACAAAATGGGAAATTACATTCTACCTCCAAAGGAAAACAGCTCATCAATCTCGTTAATGATGATTTGACTACTCCCGATTTAACGGCAAAATGGGAGCAAGAGTTAGAGGATATCGCTAAAGGAAAGGCAAATCCTCATCAATTTATGGAACAAATTAAAGAGCAGACAAAACGATTTGTCCGGGAAATAAAACAAAGTGAGAAATCGTATAAGATGCACAATCTCACTGGCTCCAAATGTCCTGAATGTGGATCTTTCCTAAAGGAAAAAAATACAAAAAACGGAAAAATTCTTGTATGCTCCAGTATGGATTGTTCTTTTAGTAAAAGAAAAGATCCTAAACTTTCGAACAAGCGTTGTCCACAATGCCATAAAAAAATGGAAATCCATAATGGAGTGGCCGGTACCTATTTCCAATGCAGAAACTGCAATGTTGTGGAAAAAGCTACAGACCGTAAAAAGACCATTAACAAAAGAGAAGAACGGAAACTTGTTCAGAAATACAGTAAAGACGAAAGCTTTGGAAATAGTCTAGGAGATTTATTAAAAGCCGCGATGAAAAAAGACGATTAAAAGCTATAAGGCTGGTATATTCGCATTCCAGCTATTAATTACTCCAATATCATCCGGATAATTTCGGATGATATTGGAGTAATTTGCTACTATTACAAGCCGTTCACACTACTCTTTGCTTCCATGAATAAGTTTCCCTCTTTTTCTTCATCGATTATTAAACTTTTCTAATAAAGTTTTCGCACTTAGCTCTCTAGTGGAAGCAACCTGCCAATCCGCTTTTGCAAAAACATCTCCTTGTCCTATCCCGACAGAAAACATAGGCGTTTGTAAAATACCACTCAAGCCTGCTTGTCCATCCTCTATAGCAGCACACTCATGATAATCGATCCCTAAGCAATCTGCTGCTGTTAAAAATATTTCTGGATCTGGTTTTCCCTTTTTCAGAGAATGTGGGTCTACTATGCAGTCGAACCAGTCTCTTATTCCAAAACGCTCCAATAAAAAAGGTGCATTGGAGCTAGAGGATGCAATCCCAAATTTAATCCCCATTTCCCTAAGTTCTTTCAAAAATTCATACATTCCTGGCAGCATATTTTCTACTGTGAATTCTGCAATTAAAGCTTTATAATAATCACTCTTGCGATTTCCTAACATTTCCTTTTCTTTATCCGTAAATACTTTATCTGTTTGTGCAACTAAGTCGTCAATTAGCACCTTTCGAGGAACACCTTGATATCTTAAGTTATCTTCTCTAGTAAAGGAGACCCCAATCTCCAACGCCATTTTTTTTGTTGCTTCGTAATATAAAGGAACAGTGTCTGCTATAACACCATCAAAATCAAAGATAACTGCTTGTAACCGATTAGTCATAAAAACCTCCTATAAATAAAAAAACAATTATATCTATTCTATCAAAAATGCATATTATTTGTTTCCCTCGCGCTAAGATCAATTATTATCCTAATGTTATGATCAATCAGTTTATTTCTCTTTCTAAAAAAGCTACAATAGAAGCAGCATCCATTCCATATTGGGATTCATGTTATACATAGAGCTAACCGCTTATAGAAAAGGAGAATAAAAATGAGTACATTTCAAGAAAATCTACAAAAATATGCAGAACTCGCAGTAAAAGTCGGTGTAAATATCCAAAAAGGACAAACGCTTGTTATTAATACATCCATTGAATCAGCAGAGTTTGTTCGTCTTGTCGTAAAAGAAGCTTACCAAATTGGCGCAAGTAATGTTGTAGTCAATTGGAGTGATGATTTCGTTACTCGTACTAAATACGAATTGGCACCAGATGAAGCATTTAAAGAATATCCTGAATTTAGAGCAAAAGAGACGATTGCACTTGCAGAAGAAGGGGCAGCCTTCATGTCAGTAGTATCTTCTAGTCCAGACCTTTTAAAAGGGATTGATTCTGAACGAATTAGTAACTTCCAAAAAGCTTCTGGTACAGCTTTAAGCCAATTCCGAAAATATGTACAGTCCGACAAAGTAAGCTGGACCGTAATTGCTGTTCCATCCAAAGCTTGGGCAAATCTTGTTTTCCCAGATGCCCCTGAAAACAGCAGAGTTGAGTTACTATGGGATGCTATATTTAAGGCTATTCGAGTAGATCAAGCAGATCCAATCCAAGCATGGAAAGAACATGATAAAACACTTCATACAAAAGTGGATTACTTAAATGAAAAAGCATACAAACAGCTTCATTATACAGCTCCAGGTACAGATTTAACGATTGAACTTCCAGAAGGACATCTATGGTGCGGTGCAGGATCCATCAATGAAAAAGGTTTTGAATTCATGGCAAATATGCCGACTGAAGAAGTCTTCACTGTTCCACATAAAAAAGGAGTAAATGGAACTGTATCAAGCACAAAGCCTTTAAGCTATGGCGGAAACATTATTAATAATTTCTCCGTAACCTTTAAAGATGGTCGAATTATCGATGTGAAGGCAGAAGAAGGGGAAGAAATTCTTCGTCAATTAGTTGAAACAGATGAAGGTTCTCATTATCTTGGAGAAGTAGCTTTAGTACCACATCGTTCACCTATTTCTCAATCAAATATTCTTTACTACAATACTTTATTTGATGAAAATGCTTCAAATCACTTAGCAATCGGAAGTGCATATGCATTCTGTATTGAAGGGGGAAAAAAGATGTCAAGTGAAGAACTAGCTGAAAAAGGTCTAAACGATAGTATTACACATGTCGACTTTATGATAGGTTCAGACAAAATGAATATTGACGGTATTACCACAGACGGAAAAGTAGAAGCAGTATTCCGCAATGGAGACTGGGCATTTTAATTTTTAGTAACCAAGTTCAATAAGGATGTTCCATGGAATGTTTATGTTATGAAACATTTCACGGAACATCCTTTATTTTACTGTTTTGTTAATCTTCCTATTTTACCAATCTAATCGATTTAATTCGTTGAGATAAGTCCAATTGGATGATTAGTTTATAGTTTCCTGCTGTATAAGTAGCTATAGACCCATCCTCTTTCGTAACAAAATCATCTGGCTTCCCGATTGTATCTTGAATCGATTGTACTGATTCTTTTAAACGAATACCTGGAATAGAAATAGAAGTAACAAGATCGGTTTTCTTATCATAGTAATAAGTAACCTCAGGAAAATCCAATTGACTATATTTCTGATTATAATCCTTGATTGTATAATTCGAATTAATTTTCTTTATCTCTTTTATATTTGTTCCGATTGGATATTGGGCGCCTATCAACATTCCTTGTTCCGCTAAATTTTTTAAACTAGAAGTAACAGATAAGTTTTTATATGGATAGTAAAATTCCGTATCATCCAGCCATTTATTTATAATATCCTTATTTTCAATAGAAGTTCCATCTACTTTAACTAATTTCCCGCTTTTCTGTTCAAGCATCCATGTATCAAATTCCATTTGGTCGGTATCTTTTTTCCTTAAGGTCTGTATATAATTTTGTTGAATGTTTTTGATATTTTTACTAAAGATACGCATTCCATAATCAGTCAGGGTAACTAATTTTCCATCATGAATGGTATAGAAATAGGCCATTACCTCATTTGCTTCTTCTCCTTGGTAAACAGCCGCAATATTTTGCTGGTTAACAAGAAATGTCGCTATATTTTTTTGCAACAAATTGAAGGTCATAGGATTGGGTAATTCTAGATCTTGTTTCACTGCTTCCTTTCCGTATTCTTTCGTCCATAAGTAAAAGGCAAAATCTCCAGTCACAATCGTATCATCTTTTTCCCCTAGATCCGTAGCTTCTACTTGCTGATATTTCCTTTCTCCTTCTCCTATAATATATAATTCATACTCTTTCTCTTTCACGTTCATATCTATTTCAAAATAAGCATTATCTTTCGTCCATTGTAAATCTTTCTTAATCACCATATGTTTTTGATCCAGCTCATTTTTATGTTTCTCTGTTAGATAGGAATTAACCATAGAAGTGATTAAAATCCCTGCAATTATAATGACTACGACCAATAACAGCCAGATATATTTATTTCTTTTCATTATCTTTCTCCTATTTTCCAAACATATCTATACTCCTTTAGGAGGAGTTAGATATTCACTTTATGGATAGTCATGTTCTAGTTGTTTAAAATCAAGCATAACTACCATAAGTTATATTATTGAAAGCTCACTAAAGATACTAATTTTTTTATAGAGCTTCATATATACTTATTAATAGTACCAAATTGCTCCCCAATCTACAAATCTAGCTTTTTCCAGCTCCTACTCCCCCCTTCTCCGAGACCTTTCACACACATCATATAGACTATCCGCTCTCCCATTCCCCATATCCAAGGACCTAACTTGCGTCAATATAAATAAATATGAGATGATTAATAAGAAAGCTTGCTATATATTAAAATAAAGAAAGCTCCAATCTGTGCGGATTTTCTTCACCCTTGCTGATATAAGCACCTTACTCGGTCTTTTCGAATGCTTTTTTCCTTGTTGAGTTCACCGCCCGTTAAAAAGGAGATAAAAGATTTTTAAAATTAGGAGGGACGAAATGAAACAACTACATCTTATAATCAAAGGAAGGGTTCAGGGCGTAGGTTTTCGATACTTTGTCCAAATGATTGCTATGGAAAATCAGGTAACCGGCTGGGTTCGCAATAAAGCAGATGGAACAGTGGAATGTATGGCTGTAGCTTCTTCTGAAACGCTGCGAGCTTTTATGGAAAAAGTAAAAAAGGGAAATCGCTTTGCCAGAGTGGACCATATAGAAATAAAGGAAAGTGAGCCAGAAGAACTATTTTCGAGCTTTAAGGTGATTTATTAAATAATTCATAGGACATATTCGATTTCTGCCATGTCCTATTTTTACTAAATTGTGTTCTCATTGACTTGATAATAATAATTTTTCATGTCAGAATAATAATATTTTAAAAAACAAAATAAGATGTACATATATTAGGAGGATCGCATGTGGAAAGACTTTAAAGCATTCGCAATAAAAGGTAACGTAATAGATTTAGCAGTAGGGGTGATTATTGGTACGGCATTCAGCAAAATTGTCAGTTCACTAGTAGAGGATTTGATCATGCCGCTGTTCGCCCACTTTGTTATCGGCGTAGATTTCTCAACATGGTCTTATTCAAGTATAAATTATGGAAACTTTATACAAAGAATTGTTGACTTTTTCATTATTTCTTTCTCTATCTTTTTAGTAATCCGCTTCTTAAACCGCTTTAAGAAAAAGGAAGAGGTACAAGAAGAAGCAGTAACCGTTGATACTAAAGAAGAGCTATTAAAAGAAATCCGTGATTTACTGAAAGCAGATGTTGTTCGCGATAAAAATGGCTTAAATTGAAACTTTTTTGCGCGTTGTTCGTATTACTATATAAATTAAACACAATACAGGAGTGAAGAAAAATGTATGCATATAGCCCAAGTAATGAATATATGCCCTCTGTTTTAAGAACTTTTGCTCTTTCTCTAGGAATAGCATTCATTGGAACAATGATTGGTAATTTTGTTCCATCCTATTTATTTTTACCTTTGTCAATTTTAGAAGTTGTTCTTTTATTAATCGCCATCTTCGCAAGAAGAGGAAAATCATTATCTTATGGTTTCTTATTTACCTTTACGTTTATTTCGGGGATTACCACCTTTCCAATCGTCTCTTATTATGTATCCACAGTTGGCGGAAATGTTGTCATTAATGCATTGGGTACTACGACAATTGTGTTTGCTGGGGTTGCTATATATGCAACAAAAACGAAGCGCGACTTCTCTTTCTTAAGAGGAATGTTACTCGCTTCCCTAATCGCTTTAATTGCTATCGGTATTTTCAATATCTTTTGGCCATTAGCAACAGGTGGCATGCTCGCATATTCCTTCATTGGTGTCCTAATATTTAGCGGCTATGTGTTGTATGATTTTAATCGAATGAAACATTATGGTATAACAGCAGATCAAGTTCCTTTAATGGCTTTAAATTTATATCTCGATTTCCTAAATTTATTTATAAGTATCTTACGTATTTTCGGAATTCTGTCCGAAAGAGATTAAAAAGGTTTGAGTAAAGAGGTCAAAAACCTCCTTGCTCAAACCTTTTTTTAGATGTATGCCTATAAATAATCCGCTATTTGTCTTCTAATTAATCGAATCATTTCTTCTGGATTATCTTTTATTACAAAAGAGTACACTCCACGATTTGTATGTAAATATAGCATTTTATATTGATTACTCGAGGGCTTAAAGGAAATGTCATGGATGGTGTGTAAATGAAATGTCTGCTCGTCGCTAGTAACTCTATCACTCCATAAAACAAGACTTTTTTCTTCTTCGATTATTTCCATATTCAAGTCAATCTTTCTTGTAACAACAAAATAGGAAAGAGAAAATATTTTCACTTTTACCTCCTAGCACCTGTCCCATAGTATAGAATAATTATGGATAACGAAATTAAACACTATCCCCCCTGCAAAATCAGACAGTGTTATTAGACAATATTTTGGAGAATGTCATCATTTCCTGGAAAATAATTTGGTATTTCGACAGCATGTAAAATCGATTTTTATCAATAATGAAAATATTCTCTTTTTCCCAGACTTTCTTTCGACAAACTTATTAGCTTTAGTATGATTTTATGCATTACTAGGATAAGCAAGAGAATGACATGGCATTCCCTTGCCCATCATCAAAAACTTCTATATTTCTTTGCAAGTTCTTCTGTTTCTTTCTTCCGTTTTTTTCGTGCTTCCGCTCGTTCCTTCGCTGATTCGTAAAGGCTCTTTTCCTCTTCTGTTTGTGGGATAACTTTGGGAACTTTTGTCGGCTTTCCATTTTCATCGATGGCAACCATCGTTAGAAAGCTAAGTGCGCATAAATGGCGCTCTCCAGAAATTAGATCCTCTGCCGTTACTTTTACAAATACCTCCATGGAGGAAGTTCCAGTATAGGTAACAAAAGCTTCTAGACACACAGCATTTCCCTCATGAATAGGATACAAAAAATCAACTGAATCAGTCGAAGCAGTAACAATCCCTCGTCTTGCATGACGCATCGCTGAGATAGCAGCTGTATCATCAATATAGGCCATTAATTTGCCACCAAATAAAGTTCCATAAGTATTGGTATCTGTTGGAAAAACAATACTTGTTTTCACTACTAGTGACTCACTACAAAATTTTGACTCTTCCATAGCTCCTCCTTGCATATTCATGGGAGTTTTCTTCCTTTTTATCATATCTACCATCTTATTATATGCTAATTTAGGAGGAAGAGTCTAATATTGCTTGGATTAGGGTTATCGAAAAAAAGAATTTTTCTTCCGGGCTTTTAACAGATCCCCCATCCACCCTCGTGATTTAAGATAGAAATATACAACAACCGTTGAGCCAATAATCACTGCTAAAGAAAAAACGTAGCCGAATTTCCATTTTAGTTCTGGCATAATCTCAAAGTTCATTCCCCATAATGCTCCCCAAGCCATAATTGGTGTACATATTGTAGTGAATACCGTCAGGGTTTTCATAATTTCGTTTCCTCTATGCTGGGATACTACCTCTTCAAAATTAACGAGATTATTTAATTCTTTTTGGTATTCTTCCACCAAAATTAATCCTCTTTCGATTCTCTTAGTAACACGAGCATATACTTTTCCTTTGGTAATTTCCTCGCCAAAAGCTTCCTCTAATGAGTATCTGATTTCAAGAAAAGGGATCATAACATTCTTCCAAACAAGAAGTTCATGTCTAGACTGATACACTTTATCTAATGTTTTTATACTATTTCTTTGTTTAACATCCCAAATCAATTGTTCTAACTGTTGTTCATAAGCATCTATATGATACAAAATATCTGTCATTACTTTTCCTAGAATAACCATAAATCCTTCAATCGGTGTTTGTGCATGCTTTATCTCTTTTATTAGATTGTTTCTATCAATATGTAAACTATTATCCTTATAATCATAAGTAATTAATGTATCCCTTGATAAGAAAAAATGGAAAATTTCATAGTCTTCTTTTTTATCTATTTCTCTATGGTATATAAGCGAACCACTTAATATTTCTTGGTCTTCTTCTGACGTATCAATATGAAGATAGTTACTTCGATTTCCTTTTATATCGCGAAACCATGTATTTATTAATGGACCCTTTTCTAAGGACACTTCCTGTATATCCGCTTCTTCCAATAGCTGAAACCACTCCCAGTTCTCTAAACGGTATCTTTTCACTTGAATCCCCCCTTAATCGCTTTTCTATTATTATTCCCTGAATGACGTTTGTAAAACTTATAATAGGGTAAATAAAAAATAGAATGGAACGAGAAGGAATAAATTAGGAGGGAATCTCTCATGTTTGGAAAAAATTCAATGCGTACTTTTGCAATTGTCGGGGCTGGATTAGGAAGCTTTTTCCTGTTCACATCAAAAGGGAAAGACATTTTTCATCGCTTTAAAAGCAAATTCAATTCTACGCAACAAGAGGACTTACTTTCTAAAGCAGGAAATCCCGCTCCAGATGATATTGGTGACAACAATATGGTAAATGAAGGCGCGATGTATTCCGTAAATTACTATAATAAACAAAGAAATAGTAATTAGTTTAGTAGTTTCGATGTAATTTTGCGAATGAATAAGGAATTTCCATTACTTGGACTGTTCCTATCATTTAGTGATAATTAGTTAAAAGCAATCAGACATTTATGTACAGAATAGGAAAACTTGAATCAGTAGGGAGAAGCAACTAATTCAAGTTTTCTCTCATAAATAAACAATCTTTTTATTCATAACTTTTGGCTTCAATTGATCCTTCGCACGTTTCATTCTTGTTTTGACCGTTGATAATGGCGTTTTTGTATGGTTGCTTATCTCTACCAATGTTTGATTATGGTAATAAAAAAGCAGTAAAGGTTCTTTATACATATTTGGTAATTCTTCCAATGTATCAATCATCTCTTCTTTTTCACATTTGCTCATTAATGTTTCCTCAGGTTCCAATGCCACAGAAGTATCTCTTGCATATGTATAAACAGACTCTTCCCAAAACTTCTTTGATGTTTTCTCTTTTCTCCAGTAGTCTCTACACTTATTTAGAGCAATTTTATAGAGCCAGCTTTTCACTTTATGGTGATCTTCAAAGCTGCCAAATGAGGTATAAGCGGAAATTAATACTTCTTGATACAAATCTTCCGCTAGTTCTTTATGCTTAACAAGCGATAATATATAGATATAAATTGATTTTCCGTATTCCTTCACGACATGTTCAAATAATTCTTCTTGATTTCCCACAGTATATGTTTTATTTATTAGGGATTCCATGTTCTTTCTTTTCCCCTTCCCAGTTTTACGATTCTACTTAATAAACGCTAGCTCCTCTGCGAATCCCTACACTTTTTTTAAAATTTTTTATTGGAATTTATTCACTGGTGTCAGCCACATTGAAACTCCTATTTTTTTGCATATTGTTAAATAATGCATGGAAGCTAATATAACAGCTCCTAAATTCATTCCAATTGCAATTCCGCTCATTTGAAGCTGGCTTAAAGATCCTAAATAATAAATCGCTGCATAAGAGAATGATGTTGCCCACACACTATGAAAAACCGCATCTTTCAACAAGCCCAAACCAATTAAATATGCTTGCATGGGAATGGTGAAGTAATGAAGTAAAAAATAGGGCCATAAAAGCTGCACAATTATAGCTGCCTGAGTAGAGTGAAAAAAGGTCATCGTAAGTGTTTCCGCGTAAAAATAAAAAATCCCAACAGATATGGTTCCATAAATTGCTGTTATGATCATCACTTGCTGCAATAATCTTTGTAGTTTTGGATAGTCTTTTTGTACATACGCTTTCGAAACAGTTGGTATCAGCATTGTCATAAAGCTATGGGATATAAAAGCTGGAAAAAAACCTATCGTCATTGCTATCCCTGCAAGCATTCCATACTGTTCTGTCGCATTTGCTGCTGTTATTCCTGATGCAACAAGTGCCCCTTTGATGAGAAAAGGCTGAATGGCATGTGTTAGAGCATGAAATATTCGAAGACCTGTTGTCGGAATAGACACAGATAATAAATCCTTCCAAATGACTTTCCCATTCATGCTTTCATTTTTCCCCTTTTTAATCCGCTGATATTGCACGAAAAACATATGCAATAAGTACAATAATACAACTGTATCACTCCCTACAATGGTAAAAAAGGCAATCAATACAGAAGTATTTAAATCAAAGGAAAACCATTGAAACAAAAAGACTAATAAACCTAATTGAATAATTTTTTTCAAAAAATTAGAAGCCGCAATTTTCCCCATTTGCTGTTTTCCCATAAAATAACCTCTCGCAATAGAAGTAAAGGAAATAATCGGCAATAGAAGAATAACTAGCCACTTCAAGAGTGGATGATAGGAATAAAAAATAGGGATAAAAGGTATGATGATAGATGCGATGATGGTTAGAAAAATAGTAAAAATAATGGTCCACTTTAATACTTGCTGCAGCATCGATAAATGATATTTGGAATCTTTTTCAGCAATAAATTTCGAAATGGATGTTGGCAATTCAAAGGTAGCAAGCAGTACAATAAGAAAGATAGTAGGTAATATGGTCATAAATAAACCTAGTCCATGCTCTCCAAGTTCCCTTGCCATTACCATATTAATAATGAATTCGATACATTCGCCAAAAAACGCGGTAACAATTAATAAAAAGGTCCCTTTATAAAATGAACTCATGAATCTCTCCCTCAATCTATCTTCCACAAGCATGTAAGTAAAAGATGTGTGTTTATTTTCTCTTCTTTATCATCATATGAGACAAGTTCAAAAAATATTTTCCTAGATTGTCTTTTTCTTAATTGAAGAGAGAGAAATGTCTTAATTAAACGTTTGATTAAGGGACCTATTCACTTGCATATAAGGTTTTTTATTTTTTGTTTATTCTACAAGTGAGTGCTTAAAAGCGTAAATGACAGCCTGAGTGCGATCCTGTACTTGCAGTTTACTTAATATATTACTTACATGTGTTTTCACTGTTTTTAATGCAATAAATAATTCGTCTGCAATTTCCTGATTACTTTTCCCCTCCGCCATCAACAAGAGAATCTCCATTTCTCGGGTAGTTAGCTCTTCGTGCAGAGGCGTAGTTTTCTTTTCTCGCATTTTTGTCATCATTTTATCAGTAACTTCAGGCTCTAGGACAATTTGGCCTTGATATGTTTCGCGCACAGCTCTTGCAATTTCACTCGCCTTGGATGTTTTGAGCATATAGCTTGTTGCACCCGCCTGCAAAGCAGGATATACCTTCTCATCATCAAGAAAACTGGTGACAATAATTATCTTTGCCTCCTGCCATGCTTCTATTATTTGCCTCGTTGCCTCAATTCCATCCATTTCATCCATTACTAAATCCATCAAAATCACATCTGGCTTTAATTGAAGAGCAAGCTCAACAGCTTTACTGCCATTTTCCGCCTCTGCAACAACTTCAATATCTGTCTGTGCAGATAAATAAGAAGAGACTCCAATCCGCACCATTTCATGATCATCCACTAGCAATACTCTAATCATTTAAATCCTCCTTTCTTCCCAAAATTGGCACTTTCACTTCTAATCTTGTTCCTTTATTTTCCAAACTTATTAATTTTAATACTCCGCCAATTTCAGCTGCTCTTTCGTGCATATTTTGAAGTCCATAAGATCCTGCTTTCCTCTTATCCACATTAAAGCCGACACCATCATCGATTATTCGCAATATAACAAATGCCTCCCTCTGAATAAGCTGTACTTCTAAGGAACTTGCCTTTGCATGTCTTAATGTATTGGATACCGATTCTTGAAGAATTCGAAAAAGATGATCTTCAATTCCTTTATCCAAATCGATATCTTCTAGTTTCATTTCCATTTCCAAAGATACCTTTTGCTGTAGTTCATGTAATAATTCTATAATTCCCGCTTTTAACGTTTTTCCTTTTAAAGCGATTGGTCGTAAATGAAGCAATAAAGCTCTCATCTCTAATTGAGACTGCTGAATCGTTTCCTCTACTAGCTGTAATTGCCGTGATTCATGATCATTCGTTTTCGGTCTTGTTTCATTAATTGCTGATAACAGCATCGATGCTGCAAATAATTGTTGGCTCACAGAATCGTGCAATTCTCTGGCCAAACGATTTCGCTCTGCAATAATGACAGTTTGAACCTTCACCTCTTGATCTTCCGCTTTCTCATTTACGAGTTTTTGAGATAGCTTCATTTGTTCCACTAATTGATTCTGCAGCTGAATGATTCTATAGCTTAAAGATTGGAGCTCCTCTGTGGAACCAATTGGCTGAACTGGATAATACTCCATTTTATCCATTGTATGTAAGGTTTCTTCTATGGAACGGATTTGTTTTTTCCAGGAAAATCCTGATAAATAACCAATTAAAACACCTAATGTAATATCTACACTGATTAAAAATAAAATAAATGGAACATCCATTACCTCTTTTTCCCACAAAGCACTCCAGGTTGCCGGCGGAAAGACGATTAGATAGCTTATGGAAAAGAATACAAGTAAAAGAAGGGATGCACATACTCCCCACAAAATTTGTCTCGTTATAATACTCATATTCTTTTCACCTCTAAGCTACCAGTAATTAATGAGGTGAAAATTTTCACTCTAGTCTCAGCCTGATCATATCCAGCTGTCCGAATGCTTATATTTTGATTCCATATATTTTCTTCAGCTTCACCAAATATTTGATAGGAACCAAATAAACTGGAATGGTGAATACTAACATCCATATCATAAGGGATATATACCTTCACATCTCCTACAATATTTCGAATCATAATAACTGTTTCTCCTTCTGGTAACACCGTGTAACTAAGATCCACAGTAGTATTCGTTATGCCACCCTGAATATTGATATCATCCCATTCATATACGTGATCTGGTGTGGTATTACGGCTAAAGAGAGAATTCGTAAATAAGGGCTTTTTCTTTATTTTTATTTCGTCTGTCTGTATGGCCGTTTCCTTATCCTTTATGATTGGTTTTATAATATCCTCATTATTCTTTTTTTGAAATAATTGAAAAAGGTAATAGGCAAGGAGTGTAAACAAGATAATTTTCACTGTAACCATATTTAGTATGCTAATGATTAAAAGCAGGCTCCCTATCCAAAAAAGAATCTTTCCAGCTCCGCCTTGCCGTGATTTCTTTGATATATAAATCATGCCAATTGAAACAAGAAGGGAAAAGATTAGTCCGGGATTAAAGACGAAGATTTCTAATAACAAAAAACCTCCAACTACATAAAACCAATTTGCATAGTTATCTTTTAATTGTTTAAACATTGGCTATTCTCTCCCTTCTTTATTTTATTTGGATGAAGATCTTAAATAATTGAAGGCTGGCTTTACCACACCAGCCTCTTTTAGAATACCATTTTTTTATAAGGAAATGGAGTCATCTTCTTTTTTTAGCATATCTTTCTCTAATGCTGCTAACTTTTCGTCCATTGTTTGTTTATAATATTCTGTATTTATTTTTTCTTCTAACGTTTCTATATATTGTTCCATTTCGCTAAAGCGTGTTGGATTTGTTGGACTCGCCTGTTTTTCTTCTAATACTTTATTCATTGTATGGTGTGCTTTTGTTATATTTTCTTTTGCCATCAGTTCCATCTGGCGTATTTTCATATCCTTCAATTTATGTTTCATATCCATATATTTCGTTTCTATTTCATGCAATTGCTGCTCTGTATTTTTTAACGATTCGGTTAAGCGTAATACTCTTTCTTCATAATGAGTCTGCTCCTGCTTAGCATAAGCAAAAAGCTCTTCTTCTCCTGCTTTGCCAGCCACCTCAGCCTGTCTTTGTCTTTTCTCCGCCATTTGTTCAGCCTGTTGTAATTCCTTCATGAACTCTTCTTTTAATTTATATTGTCTTTCGACCATTTTTTTTACTTTATCTGTCTCTTTCTCACATTCTCTTACATATTGATTTAAAAGCGCGATTGGATTTTTTTCTTCCTTCTTATCTAATAAATGATTAATGTCTGCCATTACCGTATTTTTTATTCTTTCTAATAGATTTGTCATATTAACCTCTCCTTATTTATTTAATTCTGACCACTGTTTTTCAAAATTTGCAAAAGGGTCATCCGCTGTTTTATTTGTAATAATGGTCTGCTTGTTGTTCCACTTTTTGTAAACAAGATACAATACATACGCGGCTGCTAATCCGATGATCGCTGGCAGGTTACTTGCTGTTATAATAAGCATAATCACTCCTGCTATCCCCCACCCCAGCTTTCCTGATGTGCTTGTTGCTTTCGTGTATTGCTTAAAGGCAAAATAAAGAATTGCTGCACTAATAACTAAACCGAGTATTGGACCTATCTGTGATAAAAGGATGATAGAGGCGGCCGCCCCAATAAGAAATAAACCAAATTTTTTCATTTTGCGTTTCGCTCCTTTCTTATCTACTATGTTACCTTCTTCCTGTTTCTTTCATAACATGCCTTAGCTTGATTTTGCTCTACAACTTTAGTCTTAGAAAATACTAATCCTAATAAGCAAAGAAAAAACTGTTCATAATGGAACAGTTTTTCTCCTTTAGTAATTATTTTTCTGTACCTGTCAAAAAGCTCTTGGAGCGAATTCCTGATCTTCTCAGAACAAAATCTACATCTACTTTAATATCTGCTTTTGAAAATTCTTGATCCCACTTGTCTTTTATTTTCATAAATGAATCATAGTCTTGTCGTCTCATTGCTTCTCCAAATCCGTAAATATCTGATTCATATTGGCTTTGAACATGTGAAATGCTATTGGATATTTCTTGGGATAAAACTTTATTCACTAGTTTTTCATATTTTTCAATGGTACCTAGCTTATCTACACTTTTATAGCATTGTGTTCCCTCCAGATATCCTTCTGCTTTTATCCCAACATGAATAGCAGGCTTATTATTCTTCCATTTAGAAGTTATTTCTGTTTGTGATTCTGTTACACGCACAGAACTATAGTCTCCCTGTTTGCATTTAATGGACAAAGAAGTAGTTTTTAATTTATTTCTAATCCACAAATAATTTCTCGAATCTTCCATGCTCAGAAAACCGACCAATTTGCCCTTTTTAAATATCGCCAGAGAATCAACGACTACTATTGCATCAGGAGTCACCTTCATGATATTTTCCATACTCTTTCCTTTTTCTACATCTCCTTTTACGCGGACAGTAGCTAACACTGGTTCTTTCCCTTCTAGGTTCAATTCGGAGATAAACTCAATAATACTCATTCCTGGGTCTCCTCCCCAATCCTCTAATAAATGATCCAATTGCGGGGATAACTTTAAAGAGGAAGCCTTTCTATAATGGGCAACTATTTTTAAAATATCTTCTGCCTTTCCATCTTTTGCAATAATAATATTAAAGTCATCCCGTATTTCCCTATTCCTTTCCAAGAAGTCAATAAAATCAAGCATTCCCGACCTAGCTATTTCCTCGCTGATTACCAGTATCTTCATATGAGAGAAAACCAGGAACTGTGCATAGTACTCATTTAAGAGATGCGTAATTTCAGAAATAGTGTTTCCCTCAATGCCTTCTACTATTGTCGGAGCATTTCCAGAAGCAGTTTGGGTATTTAATTCTACTGCATTTAAGGCCTCTACTGTCAATTTATATTTTGCATTTTCGCCTTTATCAATGGCCATTCCTGCCACTAATTTAATTTCTGATAATTCTTTTCGATCCCAACAACCAGTTAATAGAAACAAACAGTTTAATATACATAGAAAGACACAAATTTTCTTCACTTTTTCTTCCCACTTTCCGGTTTAGGCGGAGACGGGGACCCTTGTGGCTTTTGCTTATTCTTTACATTTGGACTTAAATAGGAAGAACGCTTATTAATGGACCATAGTGGAAAACGAACAAATACATCTTTTTGATCTTCGACAATAAATGGAGCAACAGGTGCTAAATAAGGAACCCCAAAGGAACGAAGAGAACTTAAGTGTACAACCATAAATACAAGTATTAAAAGAACCCCATATAACCCTAAAATAGAGGCAACAATGATAAGAACGAATCGAATAAGTCTAGATGCGTTCGCGAAGCTATAATTAGGAAAAACGAAATTAGCAATCGCAGTAATCGCGACAATAATAACCATAATATTGGAAATGATTCCCGCTTCAGCGGCTGCCTGTCCAATAACTAATGCTCCTACAATCGAAACCGTCTGACCAACGGCCCGCGGCATTCTTACCCCTGCCTCTCTTAAAATTTCAAAAGTAATTTCCATGATAAACACTTCCACTACAGCTGGAAAAGGTACATCCTCCCGCTGTGCAATAACACTCAGTAATAAAGTAGTTGGCAGCAGTTCTGGGTGAAAGGTCAAAACTCCTACATAAGCGGAAGGCATAATTAAACCAATCATAAAAGATAGGTAGCGAATTAAACGAACAAAACTACTCATAAAATAGTTTTGATAGTTATCTTCCGGAGAAGTGAAAAAATCAGTCAGTACAGCCGGAACGATTAATACAAATGGCGATCCATCAATGATGATGACAATTTTTGCATCCATTAAATAGGTAGCTACTGCATCTGGACGCTCTGTATTCATCGCTAACGGAAAAACAGTCAAACTTTTATCTACAATTAATTCTTCAACATTCGCTGACTCGAAGACAGCAGAAATATTAATTTTATTTAATCGAGACCTTACTTCTGCTACTATTTTTTCATTTGCAATGGAATACATATACCCCATGTATACATTTGTACGTGTTTCGTTTCCTATCATAAATTTTTCAAAACGCAATTGATGGTTTCTTATTCTTTTTCTTATTAAATTGATATTTGTAGAGGCATCTTCTACAAAAGAGTCCTTTGGTCCCCGTACGACTGTCTGTGTAGTAGGCTCGGCTACTGACCTGCCTTCACTATTTAAATAATTTAAACTAAGCGCCTGCCCAACACCTCTAAAAACAATAACAATACGTCCTTCCAGGAGAGAAGAAACAATTTCATTAACCTTTTTTAATAATTTATATCCTGAAACACCAAAGCTCTTTTTACTTAAGCTCTGTAGGTCTTCAATTGTATCAACAACAATATCTTTATCTGCTGAATTCTCTAACGTATTCCCTAACATCTCTTTTAACATTTCTGTATTTACTACAGTTTCTAAATAATAAATACATCCCTCACTTTTTCCTACTCGAATCACATCTGACTGCAAATCAGCTGTATTTCCAAAGGTTAAACCTATCACTTCTCTCAATGCTTCAAAGGTAAGTTCTTCTATCCCTATTTCTTTCGCTTCGGTCGGAACGACTTTAGAGGGTATTTCTTTTTTGCTATTTATAGACATCAATTTTTTAAAATAATTCATATTTTTAACCCCCTTTTTTCATCCCTTTGTTCTTTCCATTTTTTTATTAACAACACAAATGTAATCAAAATAGGTACCATAAGTTCCAGTGGAACATGAACAAGAAATAAGTCTACATTTAACCCTTCCACAATATGATCCGAAAAATCCGTAGAAATGAAGATGCTAAACATCGTTGTGATACAGGCAACAGGCATAGCAAAATATCGGTAAGGTATCCGAAAAACATACTCCATTCCTTTTAAGCCGCCATATAGAAACACAGAACTTTTGATTAATATTCCCAGCATCATAATAAACACAACGAGCACGTCAATCCTTTCCAAAAACTCCCCTATACTAACAAGTCTTGCCGCTATTAATAGTGGAAAATTTGCTCGCATTGCTGTATTTTCCCCTAAGGTGGCTATAATGATAAAAACGGAAGATAGTAAGATGATACTTGCAACAATAACACTAATTAAGGCAACCTTCTTCGTTGCCTTAAACTCTCCAATATGAGCGAAAATAACCGTAAATGCTATTAACTCTCCAAAGGGGAAGGCAATGATAGATGGAATAGCCGCTTTCATTATTGGCTTTATCCCATTACTTAAAACTGGCTGTACATTGGTGAGGTTTATTTTGTCTCCAGCGTATAAAAAAATAAACAGCAGGATGATAAATAAAAACATATAGGGACTAAATATTTCAGCTGTTCTTCCTAATACTTCAATCCCTAAATATAAGATATAGCCAATTACTAACATAAGCGCTAATATCGTAAATTCTATAGGTGTCACAGGCAGAATGGCAGAAGTGATCAATTCCCCAAAGTCTCTAATTACTCTTGCAGAAACATAGATAAAATAACTTAAGTACACGAGAGCTAAAGTGATAGCAACTTTTCTAGAAAAACAATATTCCATCATCTCATATAAGTTTTTCCCTGGAAGCAATGACATTAAATAAAGATAAAAACTTATTATAATTACGCCGACAATCATTCCAATTAAAACAACTATCCATGCATCTCTTTTGGCTTCCATTCCTATGCCAATTACGATAGAACTTCCAAGAAGGAAATTGATAATCATCGTAAATATTTGGGTTAAAGATAGTTTTTCTGTCAACATAATCACTCAGCACCTTATCGGTTTTAATTTAATGTAATCAAAATTTCGCTCATCGCTATTTCCTAAAACACATTCTGTCCTCCACTTTTTGCTTTTTTCTTGGAGTTAGATTTATTCCAATGTTTTATTAACATGATAAATACCATTAATGCCGGCAGGCCAAATTGTAATGGAAGATGTAACAGAAAAGGATTAGACTGCAATCCCTCCTCCATATGATCGGTATAATTTCGCGCAATTAATGTTGTGAATACTCCTACAATACAAATCATCGGAATCGAAAAATACCGAAATGATTGACCAAAAATGTACTCGATTGCCTTTAATCCTCCATATATATAAATACAGCTTTTTACAAGTGTTCCGAGCATCATACAGAAAACTACAATAGCATCGATCCGTTGTAGAAAATTCCCAATAGAAACAAGTCGAGCTGCACTTAATAAGGGGAAATTGGAACGTAATCCGAGCTCGTATCCTAAAGACAAAATAATCATCAATGATGTAACCAGCAATAATAAACTTGAAATCAGAACACTATAAATAATAATCTTTTTGCTATATTTAGCATTTGAAACATTGCTCAATATAAAGGTTAAAACGAGTAATTGTCCATACGGCCGTACAATTTCATAGGGAAACACAGCAGTCCATAAGGGCTTAAAGCCGTCAGCTAATACTGGTTTTATATTAGAGAAATCAAGGTTTTTACCAACATATAAGAAAATAAATAAAAGCATGATGAAGATAAATGCATAAGGAGTGAATATCTCTGCGGTTCTCGCAAGAACCTCCACACCCATATACAATATATATCCCATTACGAACACTAGCATAATGGTGGAAATCTCAATCGGTGTTAAGGGAAGTACTGTACTTGCTATCAACTCTCCAAAGTCGCGGATAATTCGACAGCTATAATAAAAAAAATAAGCTGCATAAACGAGACTAAGCCCCTTTGCAATCGGCCGATTAAAGCAATATTCGAACATCTCAAATAAATTTTTCCCAGGAGTTAAAGAAAACATATAGATATAAAATAGGGTGATAATAATTCCTAATCCTAAAGCAATTAGAAGCACAATCCATGCATCCTCTTTTGCTTTTAATCCAAGGCCTATTACAATCGTACTTCCAATTTGGAAATTAAAAACAACTGCCGCCAATTGAGTTAATGAAATGCTTTCTTTTAACATGCCTGTAACACACTTCCTTTTAGAAAAGCGCAAGCGCCTCATCTTTTGCTTTATTAGTATTCCGGGCCAGCCCTGGCAGAAACTTCTATACTCTGTTGTGCAACTGGTATCTAAATGGAGTAATTATCCTTGAGTTTTCTGCCTTCTTTGTTTTTTATTTTTCCATAGTCGAATATCCACTACGACCGACCAGACAAAGCCTAATATCGCAGTAAATACAATGGTAATAGCTCCTGCACCAACTTCGGCGTCGTATATTCTTTTTATACATTTCATAAATCCATCATGAAATACAAAAATATCCAGAACAATTGTTAAAACACTCATAGATGTAAATATTAGTAGATAAGCAAAAGTTACCATTTAACCCTTCCTTTTAGTGCTTTGTTTATTTATGGTATTATCTTGTGAAATTTCTCCATTTTTATGCTTATATTTTCATTTATGAATGTTAATTCAAATAAAAAAGCCGGCATCAACCTGCTATTACGGTTGATGCCAGCTTTTAAAAAGATTATTTATTGTTTTTTTGTCTCACTTTGTAATCCACCATTTCTCCATGGTAAAAGGTTTTTCTCGATAACTGAAGATTTAGCCTCTTAGCTGTTTGCTTCAGTTCTCTTTCTTCTCTTTCTGTCACTAAACTAATAACTACTCCCGCTGCACCAAATCTGCCCGTCCTTCCAGACCGATGGATATACTGAGTCTGATCTGTAGCTAAGTCATAATGAACAACATGTGTAATATTTTGAATATCAAGCCCTCTTGCGGCTACATCTGTTGCTAGAAGCATGTTTCTCTTGCCATCTCGAAAATCAGTTAATGACTTTTGACGCTCCATTTTATTTAGATCAGAATGCAAAATACTTGTCTGAATTTTTTTAAATGCTAACTTCTCATAGATAACACTTAAATTTCCAATATCCTTTACAAACACAAGAATCTTCGCATTCTTTAAACGAGAGATCGGTTCTAATAGCTTTACTTTATCTCGATATTCCGCTTGGAAATAAATATGCTCTACTTCAGCTGCTTCGATCACCTTATCTTTTTTGATGCGAATAATTTCTGCATCTTGAACAAGTTCAGCTGCAATATTTTCTGTTTGCTTTGGTAATGTTGCAGAAAATAAAACGACTTGTCTTTCTTTTAAAGTGGCTTTGATAATTTGACGAACAGATTCTAGATGCTCTGGTACTAACAATTGATCTGCTTCATCTAAAATTACTGTTTTTACTGCATGCATTTTTAATTTTTTTTGTTTAATCAATTCTAATGCTCTTCCAGGTGTACAAATGACAAGATGAGGATGCTTTTTCAGTTTTTCTAATTGTCTTTTAACATTTGCTCCTCCAATAAAAGAGGCCGCCCGAACACCGCTGCCCTCTCCCCATTTTTGTACTTCTCCTAAAATTTGCATAACAAGTTCTTGAGAGGAAGCAAGACAGATTGCCTGAATATTCTTCGATTCTGTATCCAAGTTATTTAAGACTGGTAGTAGATATGCCAATGTTTTTCCTGTTCCTGTTGGGGATTCAGCAATTACATCTTTTCCCTCTAATATTAGCGGGATAGATTGTGCTTGAATAGAAGTTGCTTGTTTAAACTGTGCCTTTTCCCAATTTTCCTGTATAAACGGTTTAAATGTACTCCAAAATAGCTGTTCTTTCATTTCGTTCTCCTTTTTCATCAAAATCAGACAAATAGCATCTAACCTTAAAATATATCTTCTTATTATAAATTATTTACGAAAAAATAGATATGAAACCTTATTCAATAGGGGGGAGATTATATTTTTCGCTGAATATAAATTATAAATGCTGGATTTCGAGGATTTCTTTGTTTCTACAAAGAAAGGAGCTTCGTTTCTTGCGAAGCTCCTTTTCAAACTATATGAATAGCTGATTCTTCCCTACTGTATGAACGATATCGACGCCATCTTTGATTCGCTTCATTTTTACATCTAGTTCATGGGCTGCATCTGCTGCTTCCTTTAATTCATTAAGTAAATGTGCAGGAACATCTTTGTCGAATTTATAATAGATTTTATGTTCTAAGCTTGCCCAAAAGTCCATCGCAATCGTTCTTATTTGAATTTCAACAAATACTTCTTGCATTCCTGTACTTAAGAAAACAGGAATACTGATAATTAAATGTAAGCTTTTATAGCCATTTGGTTTTGGATTTTTAATATAATCTTTTACCTGCAGTACTTTAATATCAGCTTGTTTTTCAATAATATTATAAATTTCGTAAATATCCGAAATAAAGGAACAAGTAATTCGAACTCCTGCAATATCATGTATATATTTTTTGGCATTTTCCATTGTTATAGCATGCCCTTTTCGATGCAGCTTTTGCATAATACCCTTTGGATCTTTAATTCGTGATTTAATGTGCTCGATTGGATTATGATTATGGATAAATTGAAATTCCTCATTTAATATTTTTAGTTTCGTATTTATTTCATCTAAAGCAAAGTTATAAATAATTAAGCTATTTTTCCATTCATTAAGCTCATTTGATAATTCATGTAAATTGAAGTTATTATCTTCCATGTATGTCTTGAGTTGTTTTACGCTTTCCATAAACTAGTATGTCTCCTTTGGATTCCTATAAACCTTTTCTGCGTCTACTCCGATACTCTTCAAAAATTCAATAATTTGGTCAATTGTTTTCACTTTCAACATCCACCTTTGTATATAACGAGCTATTTTCGGATGGTTGACATGCACCGAATCTATCTTTATTGTAAACAATAATGACCGGTCAGTCAAATATCATTTCATACAAATATTTTTTATTTATAAAATAAGAAACAGCACTTCCCTTATTCCTTCAATATCAGCTCTAAGGAGAGAAGTGCTGTTCTTTATATATCTACTATCTACACTGACCAACCGGTGCAGCCCCATTTTATTTTTATAATCTAATCAACTGTCTCTGAGAATTGGTTTTGATGTAGTTCATAATAAAAGCCTTTTTTCTTCAATAATTCTTCGTGAGACCCCTTTTCGGCTATCATCCCTTTATCCAATACTAGAATCAGATCCGCATGTTTAATGGTGTTTAATCGGTGAGCAACAACAAAGCTCGTTTTCCCTTTCATCAACCGTTTTAAAGCATCTTGAATTTTCACCTCTGTGATTGTATCAATGCTACTTGTTGCTTCATCCAGAATAAGAATAGATGGATCTGCTAAAATTGCTCGAGAAATGGATAATAGCTGCTTTTGTCCTTGACTAATTCCGTTTCCATTAGCAGAAAGAATCGTATCATATCCTTCCGGAAGATGTTCAATAAAGCCATGAGCATTGGCCTGCTTTGCTGCATACTCCACTTCCTCATCCGTAGCATTTAACCTGCCATACCGAATGTTTTCCCGGATGGTCCCTTCGAATAGATAGCTATCCTGAAGAACAAATCCCATATGCGAACGAAGACTCTCTCTTTTTATTTTTGTAATCTCCTGTCCATCCACTAATATATTTCCTGCGGTTGCATCATAAAATCTCGTGATAAGCTGGATAATAGTCGTTTTTCCAGCTCCAGTGGGTCCAACCAAAGCAATTGTTTCACCTGGGTTTGCCTTAAAATCAATATCTTTTAAAATTTCTTTATTTACCTCATAAGAAAAAGAAACATGCTTAAACTGAACTTCTCCTTTCATTTCTTCCATCACGGCTGCTTTCTTCTCATCTACTTCTTCTCTTTCTTCATCTAATACGTCAAATACTCTCTCTGCACCCGCAATGGCAGATAACAGTGTATTAAATTGATTCGATAAATCATTTAAGGGTCTAGTGAACTGTCGGGAATATTCAACAAAGATGACAATAACCCCAATAGATACAGTACCTGATTTGAGGGCTAATAGCCCGCCAACCCCTACAATTACTGCATAGCTAGCATTGTTTAACATATTCATCAACTTTGGAATAAAGCCTGAATAGACTTGTGCCCAATACGCAGAATTCTTAAGCTTATCACTTTTTTCTTTCATATCATGAATCACTTTTTCTTCTAAAGAAAAAGTTTTTACAATTTTTTGTCCTGAAATAGATTCCTCAATAAATCCATTTAACTCCCCTAAATTCTTTTGCTGTTCCTTAAACAATATACTTGTTCTACTCGTAATCCACTTCATTCCGATAAACATAACTGGCACAATAGTTAAAGTCAGGACGGTTAATAACGGGCTGAGCAATAACATAACGACTACTGTCCCAACTAATGTGATAATACTAGAGAAGATTTGGATAACAGAGCTATTTAAAGTAGAACTGACATTTTCAATATCATTTGTAACACGACTCATCAATTCTCCATGCTGCTTTTTGTCAAAATAACTTATCGGCAGCTCATGAAATTGGTGGAATAAATCCGCTCTTAAGCGAAAAACAGTTGTTTGTGAAATTCCAACCATCCAATAACTTTGCAAAAATAATGCAACAGAATGAAAAAAGTAAATACCACCAAGGGCTATTAGCATTCCTGTAAAACCATCTAAATTTCTATTGACAATAAAACGATCAATAGAAATTCCTAAAACATATGGTCCCAATAATCCTAATGCACAGCTCATTGCCACCATCACTAAAACAAGAAATAATAATCCCTTTTTTTGTGCAAGATAGCTCCATAATCGGTATAAGGTCTTCCCCATATTTTTTGGTTTTTTCCCTTTTTTAACAACTGTGGGATCTGGCTTTAATTTAGGTTTAGGATAGCGAAATGGATCGGTTAGTTCCCTTTGCATTCTCCCACTCTCCTTCCCCTAGTTGTGATTCTACTATTTTTTGATAAAGGTTGTTTGTCTTCCATAACTCATCATGGGAAGCAAAACTTACAATCTTTCCATCTTCAATCAACATTATTCTATCTGCCTTCATCGCAGTAGATACTTTCTGCGTAATGAGCAGAAGGGTACATTGATAATCTGCAACTGCATCCAGCAGCTTTTTTTCTGTTTTTAAATCTAATGCACTTGTACTATCATCTAGCAGGAGAATACTTGGCTTTCTGACGAGTGCTCTTGCAATGGAAAGGCGTTGCTTTTGTCCTCCGGATAAATTAACTCCCTTTTGTCCAATTCTCGTATCATATGTATGAGGCATTAACATAATGGTATCGTGAATTTGGGCATCTTTTGCAGCTTGCACTACTTCATCAAAGGTCGCATCAGGATTTCCCCATCTAATATTTTCTTGAATGGTACCCGTAAAGAGCATCGATTCCTGTGGTACATATCCAATTTGCTTTCTTAGCGTATTTAATGAATATGAATCCACTCGTTTATCGTCGATCAAAACGCTTCCTTCTGTTGGTTCATAAAGACGTGGAATTAATTGGAAGAGTGTTGTTTTTCCTGAACCTGTTGCTCCTAATATAGCAATTGTTTCTTTAGGGTGGATGGTAAAGTGCAGATTCTCTATCGTATTCCTTCTATTAGATGGATAACGAAAGGATACATGCTGGAACTTAATTTTTCCTTTCAGTTTTGAGTCCATACTTTCATCTGGATTATCCTTATCCTGTTCTTTCTTATCAATAATCTCTTGGATTCGATCAGCTGAAGCTTTTGAACGAGAAATAACCATTACTAACATACTTACTACAGAAATCGATGTAGTGATTCTTAATGTATAATTGATAACGGCAACTACTTCACCAATCTGTGCCTCACCTGTGTTTATTTGTCCGGATCCAATCCAAAGTATGGCAATAATACATAGATTCATAGCGAATAATAAGAGCGGCACAGTAGTTTCCATAATTCGGAGCGCCTTTTGGGTAAGATTTTTTAAATCCTCGCTTGTATGCATAAAACGATTTCTTTCAAACTGCTTACGGATATATGCTCGGATAAGCCTCACTGCTGTTAAATTCTCCAGCATCACACTGTTTACCTGATCGAGTTTCTTTTGAACAGATTGAAACAGACTTCTTCCTATTTTAATAACCCAAATAAACATAACCACAATAAGCGGAATCGTAATCGCCAATATAAACGCTAGTTTCACATTAACTAAGAAGGACATAATGATTCCACCAACGATTAAAAGCGGTGCCCTTAATAGAAATCGCAATCCCATAAATATCGTGTTTTGTAATTGTGTAATATCATTCGTTAATCTAGTGATCAAAGACGAACTTGCAAAAACATTACTGCTTGAAAACGTAAAATACTGAATGATTTGATATAACTCATTCCGAAGACTATAGCCAAAATTCTGACAAACATGGGAAGAATAGAATGTATTAATTATTCCAGCAGCAAAGGCTACAAGCGAAAATAATATCAACAATCCTCCCCAAATTAACACTACTTTTGTATCTTGATGAGCCAAGCCATCATCAATTATCTTTGCCATAATCAATGGCTGAACCAGTTCTACCGCAAGTTCGGTTAACATTAGTATAAGTGCTATTGTAATACTTAGTTTATATACTCGAAGTCGACCAAATATTTTTGACATTATTCCCTCCAGCCTTTACTCTAATTGAATTTACTACTTAATATCCAATCATCGATGAAATTTATTTAGATTTGCTAAACATTATTTTTATCATACCTCTTTTTAGTAAGTTAGAAAACATCATTCAGAATAAAATTAATTCAGTATATTTTATTACATGTACAAATGCCACCTTCTTTCTTAAAATAAAAAAACCGAACAATTATACAAAAATTCTAGATTAGAATCTCTGTATAATTGTTCAGGTTTAAATTTGTTGGAAATACTTATGTTCGAGCCGCTTTTATCGCTTTTAGTTTACACCAGCTAACGACCATTTATATAATTCATTATGGAAACCAAATACCTTTGGTGATCCCACAGCTACATCTTTAGAAACTGCTCCAAAGTCATAGTCAGAATACAATGTAAAGATCGGCAGTTCATCACTCCAAATTGCTTGAAGCTCATTATAAATCTCTTTACGCTTTTCTGTATCTGGTTCTTGTTTCCCCTTTGCTAATAGTTCATCTACCTTTGGATTGTTATAATTTGTATAGTTACTTGATCCCGCAGAACCATAGATTGTTGTTAAATCTGGATCAATAGTATTAGTGAAGCCAATTAGCATTAAATCGTAGTCGCCTGCTCTCGCTTTTGACATAATCGTTGGGAAATCATACGTAGTTGTATTTAGTTTTAATCCAACCGCTTTTAAATTTTCGGCAATAATATTGGCTGATTGTTCCCGCACTTTGTTTCCAATCGGAACAACAAATTCTATTGTCTTATTGAAATCCCAGCCTGCTTCTTCTAATAACTGCTTCGATTTCTCTGGATCATACGTGTATGTTTCTAATTCTTTATCAAGATAAGGGCTGATGGATGTATACGGACCGTCTACAATTTCTCCTTCTCCCTTTAGTAATTGATCGACAATTTTTTGACGATCAATAGCATAAGCGATTGCTTGTCTTACTTTCTTATCTGTGATGGTTTCCATATTAAAACTCATATTCTGATATCCATATGTTTTATCTGTTGTGGTTGTTACATTGTCAAATCCTTTTACTGTCTCAAAGTCTTGCACTGCAATTTTTCCAATCCCTCCTGCAGCATTCATTTGAATTTCGCCTGTCTGCAATTGAGCTACAAGGTTTGCTGCTGGCATGATTTTCACAAATAGTTTATCCAGTTCTACATCCCCTAAATAATAGTCATCATTCCTAGCATATTCTACATATTGATCTTTTGCATATTTAACAAACTTAAAAGGACCATTCGTTACGGTCGGCTTCATCATAAAAGGATCCTTTTGGAGATTTTCCGGAGCAATATTCTTTAACTTATGTTCTGGAAGAATCATAAATTTAGAACCTAATTGTTCTTTCACCATATTTGGATCGACTGGGGCCTTTGTCTTAAATTGAATTGTTTTCTCATCAACAATGGTTATAGATGGTATTTCTGTTTCTCCTTCTGGAAGCTTGCCATCGTCTGTTAATCCATCTAATACAGTTAAATAGGCTCCAACAGCTGTTTCCGTCTTTGGATTAGCAACTAAATTTAACGTAAAAGCAACATCCGCAGACGTAACAGGTGTTCCATCTGTCCAATTTGCATCCTTATTAATTTTGATTGTAAATGTCTGATTATCCTCTGTTTCAAAGGACTCAGCTAGCTTTGGTGTAAACTCCAAAGGACCAGTCATCTCTAAAAAAGTATCAAACATAAATTTTTCTAACCATGATGCTGCAATATCAGAAGAATTAATGGGATTAAAACTAACTGGAGCATTTACAAGCCCCAAATACATCGTATTTTCTTTTGCACCACCACCAGTTGAAGCTGGATTATTTACACCCGAGCACGCTGAAAGTAATACTAAAATGACAATGGAAAATAGACTAAATATCGTTTTAAATTTCTTCATTGAATGTTCCCCCATCTATTGTTCTAGAATAGTAATAAATGCATCTCCTCATCATTTATGGCTCTTGGGATCCATTGCATCTCGCAAACCGTCCCCCATAAAATTTATGGATAATACAGCAAGTAATATCATGACTCCAGGCGGAATCCATAACCAAGGCTGTGTTGCCAATACAGTAATGGATTGAGCTTCATTAAGCATATTCCCCCAGCTTGCTGTAGGAGGCTGAACCCCCATCCCTAAAAAGCTCAAGGATGCTTCCATAATAATGGCAGACGCAATGCCAAATGTAGCATTAACAAGAATCGGCGCAATGCAATTCGGAAGAATATGTTGAAAAACAATTTTTGGCGTGGAATACCCTATAGCGACACCTGCTTTAACATAATCCATTTCTTTAATTGTTAATACACACCCTCTTACTAATCTTGCAATCGATGGCCATCCGAGCAAACCTAATACTAAAATAACGTTAAATAGACTTGGCCCCATTATACTTACTAGAACCAAAATTACCATTAAATACGGAAATGACATGAACACATCTGTAATACGCATGATAACCATGTCCACCCATTTTCCAAAATACCCCGCAATCGCTCCTAGTATAGTACCAATAGCAACATAAATCGCCACTGCTCCGACTCCTACTGATAAAGAGACTCTAGCAGCATATAATAGTCGGCTAAACAAGTCCCTTCCCACTTCATCTGTACCAAGAATATTATTAGCAGAAGGAGCAGACGCAAATTCGCCATCAACAGAATATGGATTATGCGGTGCAATTACTGGAGCAAAGATTGCAATCAGAACCATTAATGAAAAAATAATGAGACCAACAACGGCCAACTTATGTTTAAAAAAACGTTTTGTTATTAGTTTTAGATAGCTTTCTTCATTCCCCAATTGATTTTGAACAGGAATCACCACATTAACTTGTAATTCCGTATCCACTTTCACATTAGGAATACTCATATGCACTCCTCCTTAGTTATACTTAATTCGTGGATCTACTACGGCATATAAAATGTCAGCAAGTAAATTCGAAAATAGGACAGCAAGTGCTGCAATAAAATTTATCGCCATTAACGTAGGATAGTCACGAGAGGAAATCGACTGGATTGTTAGTTGTCCTAAGCCTGGCCATTGAAAAATTTGCTCCGTTACTACTGCGCCGCCTATTAAAATTGGTATTTCCATTCCGATAATTGTAATAATAGGAATTAACGCATTCTTTAATCCATGCTTATTGGTAACGATAAACTCTTTTAATCCTTTCGCTCTTGCTGTCCGCAAATAATCTTGCCCCATTACTTCCAACATGCTGCTTCTGACATAGCGAACCGTACTGCCTGCAATCCCGGTTCCTAATATAGCGGCTGGCATAATGAGGTGAAACAATGTATCCATAAATCCTCCACTGCTTCCCAATGTAAACATGCCACCTGTCGGTAAGATATTTAAAACAAGTGCAAATACGTAAATACTTCCTAATCCTAAGAAAAAGTTAGGAATGGATACACCTAAAAATGAAAAAGTAGTAGTTAAATAATCAATCCAAGAATACTGCTTTGTTGCACTCAAAATTCCTATTGGAATGGCAATAATATAAGCAATAACTAAGGCAGTGCTCATAAGGAGCAACGTGGGGCCAACACGATTTAGCACTAAATCTAATACAGGTTCATATGTTGTATAGGAAAATCCAAAATCTCCTTGCAAAAGATTTCCAAGCCATCTAAAGTATTGAATATAAATAGGATCATTAAGACCTAATGCTTCTTTCTTTGCATCAATATCCGCCTGAGTAGTATCTGGATTAATATACATATCTACCGGGTTACCAGGAGCCAAGTTAATAATAATAAAGTTAAATACCGTTACCCCCAGCAACACTGGAATAGCAATCAATAATCTCCTGATAATATATTGGAACAAATGAATCTCCCTCCTTTAACGTAGTGGAAAATGACAGGCAACTGAATGATTTGCTCCATCTAATAGCGGCTCCTTCTCCTTACACATAGCTTGTGCCATAGGACATCTAGTATGGAACCTGCACCCATTTGGTGGATTTGCCGGACTTGGAACATCTCCTTCTACCACAATCCGCTCTCTATTTCGAAGATGAGGATTAGGAATCGGATAGGCACTTAGCAACACTTGTGTATAAGGATGCTTTGGATTCTTAAAAATCTCTTCAGTCTTTCCAATTTCCACAATTTTGCCTAAATACATAACGGCAATTCGATCACTAATATACTTAACTGCTCCTAGACCATGTGCAATAAATAAATAGGTTAAATTAAATTCCTTTTGTAAATCCTTTAATAAATTTAGTACTTGCGCTTGAATAGAAACATCCAATGCTGATACCGGTTCATCGCAAACAATCAATTTTGGGTTTAGCATAAGAGCTCTAGCAATCCCTACCCTTTGTCTTTGACCGCCAGAAAATTCATGAGGATATCTGCTTTTATGAAATTTAGTTAATCCTACTATTTCAAGCATTCGATCTACCTTTTTACTTGCTTCTTCTTTTGTCGCAAGTCTGTGGGCAATTAAAGGCTCTGCCAATAAATCACCGATTCGCTTTCGCGGATTGAGAGAAGAATAGGGATCTTGAAAGATGATTTGCATATCTGTGCGAATTTTTCTTAATTCCTTATTTTGAATGGCGGCCATATCTCTTCCTTCAAATAAGACTTTCCCATCTGTCGGAGGATCTAGCTTCACAATAGCTCTGCCAGTAGTGGATTTCCCACATCCAGATTCACCAACAAGGGAAATTGTTTCCCCAGAATAAATGGAAAAATCAAGACCATCTACAGCTTTTACATGGCCAACGGTTTTCGATAATATCCCTTTCTTAATTGGATAATATTTCTTTAAATTTTGGATTTCTACTAATGGCTGCATTTGTTCTTTGAATATTCCGTCTTTTTCAGACAAGATTTCTACACTCATATCTTAACCTCCCTTTCCTCTTCCAGCATGTTGCCTTGTTGCTGAGTCTCATACAACCAACAACGAACCTTGTGATCTGCTTGATTGTCTATGCTAATATGGGGAGGCTTTTCGGCAATGCATTTTTCAGTGACATAAGGGCAGCGAGTATGAAATCTACAGCCTTTTGGCATTTGCTGTAATGTCGGAACAGAGCCTGGAATAGAATATAATTTTTCTTGGGAATCATACTCTAAATGTGGAATAGATTCGATTAAGCCTTTGGTGTAGGGATGCTTTGGCTCATCAAAAAGAGTAAAGACATCTGCCTCTTCTACCACCTGCCCGGCATACATGACGATAACCTTATCAGCCATTTCCGCAATAACTCCTAAATCATGGGTAATCATCATAATCGCTGTCTCTGATTCGTTTTTTAAACTTTTCATTAATTCAAGAATCTGTGCTTGAATGGTTACATCTAATGCTGTTGTTGGTTCATCTGCGATTAGAAGCTTCGGTTTACAAGATAGAGCCATCGCTATCATTACCCTTTGCCGCATACCTCCAGAAAGAGCGTGTGGATATTCATCAATAATTACCTCTGCTCTTGGAATTCCTACTTTCTTCAGCATTTCTACCGCATAGCTCTTTGCTTTTTTGGCATTTAAGCCCATATGTAGACGAATTAGTTCCACCATTTGATTTCCAATTGTAAAAACCGGATTTAAAGAAGTCATTGGTTCTTGAAAGATCATCGAAATTTCATTTCCTCTAACTTTTCGCATCTCCGCTTCCGTTAGTGTCGTTAATTCTTTCCCCTTCAGATTTATCGTTCCCTTTTTGATATAACCATGTTTTCCTAACAGTCTCATAATCGATAGGGAAGTAACACTCTTACCACAGCCTGACTCTCCTACAATACCAATAGTCTCTCCTGGCTTAAGCTGAAAAGTAACCTCCTCTACCGAAATAACCTCCCCCTTATCCGTTCGAAAAGCTGTTTGCAATTTCTCCACCTCTAAAATATTCCGCACCATACTTCCCCTCCTTCACGTAAAGCGTAAGCGCCTTGCTCATCAGCGTACAAACTGGAGAATCATCGACTAAGATAAAGGAAACACAGTGAACGCTAGTGAACTGATGTTGACTTATCGTAGGGAGATGATTGGAAGTTTGCTAGCTGATAGGCGCTGGAGCTAGATCGTTCTCTGACTTAGAACGTTTTTCCCTGTTATTTCGTAAAGCGTAAGCGCCTTGCTCACCAGCGTACAAACTGGTCGACTAACTACGCAACGTCCTGTTGCAACGTCGACACTAGTACATCCCTGTACGTCGAAGATCACCGACTGAGATAAAGGAAACACAGTGATCGTAGTAAACTGATGTTGACTACGAAGAGAGGTGATCAGAAGTTTGCTAGCTGATAGGCGCTTATCGCTTGTTAGAATACTAGACTTTAGATTGTAGAGCTGTTCACCAAAGCCTCTTTCCTTTCTGTATTCGTGTAGTAATCTACTAGACTTAAAAATATCTTAGCTGTATGGAGCATCGCCCTTTCATCAAAAGTAAACTTTGGATGATGATGAGGATAAATTGCCTCTATATCTTCGTTTCTAGCCCCTACTGAAAAGAAACATCCAGGTCGATTTTGTAGATAATAAGAGAAATCTTCTCCACCCATTCCTGGTTTTTCTATTATGACAGGCTTGCTTTCTGGCAAGGCATTTATCAAACATTTTTCGAGTATATTTGTTTCATCCACTGTATTTACAGTAGAGGGATAGCCTTTTGTATAATTAAATTCATAAGTTGCATGGAATGCTTTACATACCCCTTTAATTAGCTGCTCCATTTCTTCTATAATCAATGATCGTACATCTTCATCAAATGTACGAACGGTTCCAGTTAAATCAGCTGTATCTGAAATGACATTTCCCGCATTTCCTGCATGAAATGATCCAATGGAAATAACTGCGGGCTTCTGTGGGTTTACTCTTCTGCTAACAATATGTTTAAGTTGATTGGCAATTTGGACGCCAACTGCAACAGCATCAATTGTTTGATGGGGAGATGCCCCATGTCCACCTTTCCCTTGAATTTTTAATTCAAATGCGTCACTTGCAGCGGATACTGGTCCAATTCTATAAAGGACACTCCCTAGTTCACTGCCAGAGGCTAAATGAGCACCATAGACAACATCTACACCATCTAAACAGCCATCTTCAATCATGGCAATGGCTCCCCCTGGCGGTGATTCCTCCGCATGCTGGTGTAATAACACTACATTCCCAGCCAGTTCTTCCGCATTATCCTGAAGAACCTTTGCTACTGCCAGCAATGTAGCTGTATGCCCATCATGTCCACATGCATGCATCACACCTGGAACTTTCGATTTAAAAGCTACATTCTTTTCATCCTGAATCGGTAAGGCATCAAAGTCTGCTCGTAAGGCAATCGTTTTTCCAGGCTTAGCACCGTAAATCTTACCTACAATCCCATTTCCACCAACATTTCGTCTTACTTCAATTCCGAAGCTTTCCAACAGGTCACCAATCATCTTACTTGTATTAATTTCTTGAAAAGATAGCTCTGGATTTTCGTGTAAATATCGTCTCCACTCTACCATTTGCTCATACATAGCTTCAATTTCTTCATACCATTTCTCTAGCATCTCAATCGCTCCCATCCCATTACATTAATTTTCGAAAAGATCTTTCTTATAGAACTGGTTCAGCAAGGTTTTCTTTTACTTGGATCGATACATAATTATCGACAATACTCAAAAATGCTTTTCCAGCATAAATCATTGCTCTTTCGTCAAAATCAAACATTGGATGATGATGAGGATAAGCTTTTCCCTCTGAGACTTTTGCTCCTGTATGAAAAAACATACCCGGCTTTTCAAGCAAATAATAAGAAAAATCCTCTGCCCCCATGATTGGTACGGAACGAACTAACATATTCTTATCTAATGAATTTTCTATAACCTTTTCAAAAACTTCTACTTCTTCCTCATGATTATATACAGCTGGGTATCCCTTTATATAATTAATCTCAGCAGTAGCCTGCATGCTCTCACAAATCTCATTCACCATTAATTTGATCTCTTCTTCCATAAATAAACGCAGATCTTTATCTAGTGTTCGGACGGTTCCTGTCATCACAGCAGTATCAGCAATGACATTTTGCGCCTTTCCTCCATGAAAGGATCCTACAGATAGTACAACGGGATTTAATGGATCTACACGTCTGCTCGCAATATATTGTAGCTGGCTGACTAGCGCCGTTCCGACCGCAATCGCATCCACTGTTTCATGAGGAGCGGAACCATGTCCACCCTTTCCTTTAATGGTAATTTCAAATGCATCTGCTGCTGCTTGCGAGTATCCGGGTTTATAATAATATTTTCCGAGTTCATTTAATGAGGAAAGATGTGCCCCATAAACGACATCTACATCTTTTAAACAATCGTCTTCAATCATTGCTTTTGCTCCACCAGGTGATAATTCTTCAGCATGCTGATGAAGCAGTACAATATTCCCGGCAATACTATCCCTATTATCTTGAAGTACTTTCGCCACCGCTAAAAGAGTAGCTGTATGTCCATCATGCCCACATGCATGCATAACTCCTGGCACCTTCGATTTATACGGTACATCCTTTCCATCCTGGATTGGCAATGCATCAAAGTCTGCTCGCAGCGCAATCGTTTTGCCAGGTTTGGCTCCATATATTTTCCCAACTACTCCTCTACCACCAACATTTCTCCTTACTTCAATACCGAATCCTTCTAAAATTTCAGCAATCATTCTTGGTGTTTCCACCTCTTGGAAAGATAGTTCTGGGTACTGATGAAAATGTCTTCTCCACTCAACCATTTGATCAAACATCTCGGCTAATTCACTATGCCATTTTTTTAACATACTACCCCTCCTAATAAATTTGCTTATGAATAAGGAATACTTCTTGAGAAGTTAGAAAAAATGTAGCTTAACTATATCCCTTAATTTTGATTTCTTTTATATTAACGGTAATTTCAAGCAATGTATAATAAGTTTTTTTAATCATCAAAATATTCAGAATAAATTAACAACCTCTTATTTTTCCTATCATCCCTATTTATTAGGGTTGTTATCGTTTACATCATTTATTTTTCTCCTACTAAAGTAATTCCTTTCTCCTAAGGGGTTCTACCACATGCCCATCAAGTAAAAAATGCTTGTTCCCCAAAACGAGAAAAATATTACTTTTCTCTAAAACTAATAAAATTTTATCCAAGTTCGATGATACTAGGGTGACACCTCATTTAGAGGTGATTTAAGAATGTATATATACCTTTATTCAGCATAATAAAAGATTAATTATCAAAATATTGTGTTATATTTTTATTATCTCTTATTGAAAGCGACTGAGTTATTATGACAGTCCGTTCTTTCCAACTATCAATTAAATACAGGGTACGGAGGGTTAATATTAGAAGTTTCTTTAATTAAAAATTTTCCGTATACAAAAATGGAGGAAAATACTATATGTTTAGTTATTATAGTGCACTTTGTACTGAGCTCTACGATTTCACAAAGCCTGTGGGGTACTCTTTAAATGGGGATATTGAATATTACCAAGAACGGTTAAAAAATTGTCAGGGACGTATTCTAGAAGCTGCAGTTGGCTCAGGACGTTTTATTATTCCACTTCTTGAGGCGGGATATATAATTGATGGAATTGATTATTCTCCTGAAATGTTGAACTCTTGTCGTAAACGTTGTGAAGAAAGAGGATTAAGCCCTAATTTATATGAAGATAAATTACAGGGATTTTCATTGCCATTTAATTATAAGGCAATTATTATTCCTACAGGTTCCTTTTGTTTAATAGAAAAACGAGAAGACTCTCTAAACGCATTGAAGTGCTTTTATAAACATCTTGTTCCAGGAGGACGCTTGATTGTTGATCTTCTATTACCTCATGATTGGAAAACAGGAGAGATTTCTACTTCAACTTTTTCCCTACCTAACGGGGATGGGATTACGCTGGAAAACAAATCGATTGAAATGGATTGGCTAAATCAATTTACTATTTCCTACTTGAAATATGAGAAATGGCGTAAAGGAAAGTTGATTCAAACCGAGTTACAACGTTTTGCGCTGCGTTGGTATGGAATCGAAGAATTTAAGCTTATTTTGGAGAATATCGGTTTCTCTGATATTACGTGCTCCGCTGATTATGTTTACGAGAAGCAACCATCAAATGCAAGTCAAATCATTACTTTTGAAGCTGTAAGAAAACAATATCGGTAAGATTAACCTTATAAAAACATGTGATAGCACACCTATACAAAAAGACAAGTAAATCTCCTTCAATAGAAGTTTCACTTGTCTTCTTGCCACTTTATAAGATCTTACTTAAGAAAGAAATGGTACGTTCCTCTTGCGGATGTGTAAATAACTCTACTGGTGTATTTTCTTCGACTACATATCCACCGTCCATGAAAATCACACGATCTCCAACTTCTCTTGCAAATCCCATTTCATGCGTTACTACAATCATCGTCATTCCTTCCTTGGCAAGTTCCTTCATCACTTCCAATACCTCTCCTACCATCTCTGGATCTAAGGCAGACGTCGGCTCATCAAATAACATAATACTTGGTTCCATTGCTAGTGCTCTCGCGATGGCGACACGCTGTTTTTGTCCACCAGAGAGTGAATCAGGATATACATTTGCTTTATCCTCTAAGCCCACTTTTTTCAATAATTCTAATGCCTTTATCCGAGCATTTTCTTTTGAGACCTTCTTTACTTTCATAGGTGAAAGCATAATATTTTGAAGAACTGACTTATGTGGGAATAAATTAAACTGTTGAAACACCATCCCTACATCCTTACGTACTTCATTAATATTTGTGGACTTATCCGTAATATTCTTCCCATTAATATGAATCGTTCCGTCCGATATACTTTCTAGTAAATTGATGCAACGCAAAAAAGTTGATTTTCCCGATCCGGAAGGACCAATAATTACGACGACCTCCTGCTGGTTAATAGTCATACTAATATCCTTTAATACTTCATTATCTCCGAAGGACTTTTTTAATTTTTCTACAACAATCATTCTGTTTTCAACCTTCTTTCCAAACGAGTTAAGAAGAAGCTTAATGTTAAGGTTAAAACAAGATAAATAACAGCTACTGTTAAATATGGCTCCCAAACTCGGTTATACTGTCCCATCATCAGCCTTGCATAGTACATTAACTCTGGAGCAGCAATAACAGCTGCTAAAGAAGAATCTTTAATTAATACAATAAATTCATTGCCTAACGGGGGAATCATTCGTTTAAAGGACTGAGGAAGTACTATGTATCGCATTGCCTGTACATGCGTCATCCCTAAGGATCTGCCTGCTTCCATCTGACCACGGTCAATGGATTCAATTCCAGCTCTAAAAATCTCCGCAATATAAGCAGCTGCGTTAAGTGATAATGCAACAATTGCTGCTATCATGGCATTGGTTGTATTTAAAAATAATGGGATAAATCCAAAATGAATGATTAGGATTTGTACAAAAAGAGGGGTGCCGCGGAAAATAGCAATATAGCAACGGAAAGGAAAAGCAATCCATTGATTCTTTGCTATTTTGCCAAGACCGATTAATAAACCTAAAACCGTTCCAAATACTATTGCATACAAGGATAATTGAATGGTCACTAATATCCCCTTTTTAAATAAGTCAGCATACTCTAAAATAATCGTAAAATTAAAATCCATTACCTCTTCTCCTCCAAAGACCACAAAATGACTGACATTCAGCAGCACAGGCATTCAGAAGGAACATTCCCTCACTAAGAACAATCTAGAAGAAGTATTGTGCTCCCTCCTTGTCAAAGCGGGTAATGCCCCTCCTGAGTACCTTCCTCATTTGCGACTCTTCTATTGTTGTGCTTTTAAATTTTCAATGTCTGGATCTTGCCCAAACCATTCTTTATATATCTCTGCATATTTACCATTATCAAAAATAGCATTAAGACCTTTGCTTAAATCAGCTTCCATCTCACTATCTTTCGGGAACATGAATCCATAATATTCTGATTCAAATCCTTCTTTATCCTCAATCACGATAAAGTTATCTTGCGGATTATTTTTAGCATATGCTTCTAATACTGCATTATCTGCCACAACAGCATCAGCACCCTGATTCTTCATTTCCAAAATAGCTAAATTATTATTTTCAAACTTTTTTACTTTTTCATTGCCATTTCCTAGGAGCGCATCGACTGCATCTGCACCTGTTGTTCCTGATTGAACAGCAACAGTCTTATCTGTTAGATCAGCAGCTTTCTTAATATCAGTACCTTCTGGTGCCAAAATTTTATTCGTACTTTCAAAATATGGAACAGAGAAATCATAGGATTTAAGTCGGTCATCGTTTATTGTAATGGCTGATAAACCAACATCCGCTGTGCCATTTTCTAATTCTGCAAAGAGTGGGTCCCATCCAACGTTGACAATTTCAAAGTCATAGCCAGCTTCCTCTGCTGCCGCTGTGAAAATATCGACATCGAAGCCAATAATCTTGTCTTTATCCATATACTCAAATGGTGCATAAGCCGCATCTGTAACGACTCTTAATTTCTTTTTGCCATCTCCATCACTATTTGCTTTTTCTGAACCTGTCCCACATGCTGCTAAAACAAGAACAATCGATATAAATAAAGCAAATAAAATGCCGTTTTTCCTCATTATAAATCCCCCTCTTTTGATTAATTGAAAACTGTATATTAAAATAATATAGAATTTTCAATTAATTTAAAATAAAAATTTTTCCATTTGCTTTATTACTAATAATGCATTCATTATAACTTTTTGTTTATTTATATACAAGAAAACTATTTGAATTTTCGTAAAATTCCATAGAAAAAAAAAGAAGTCCCTCTTTCTGGTTTAAAGAAGGAACTCCTTTTTCTCTTTCTATACAAAAAACTCTTCATACAAAGCTTTTACAGCTTTTTTGACAACTGTTTCTTTTACTCCGAACATCATGCTTACTTCAGAAGAACCTTGGTTAATCATTTCAATATTCACTCCCGCTTTCGCGAGTGCTGTGGATGCACGGGCATTTGTACCGATATTACGTCGCATCCCTTCCCCTACAAGCATGATAAGCGCTAAATCGTGTTCTACTTTTATTTCTTCTACTTGTAGTTCCTCGGATATTCTGGTCAAAATCTCCTGTTCGCTTTTTCTTGTCAATTGATCTTGGCGTAAAACAATTGTTAAATCATCAATTCCAGACGGCATATGTTCATACGAAATATGATAATCCTCTAATATTGATAGAACTTTTCTGGCAAACCCTACTTCACGATTCATTAAATATTTACTAATATAGATGGAACAAAATCCCTTATCATTAGCAATACCAATTACAGGACCATTGATATTATTTCTTGAGGAGACTATTCTAGTTCCTGATGCGGATGGATTATTTGTATTTCTCACTTGAACAGGAATACCTGCACGATACGCCGGAATTAAAGCTTCAGCATGAAATACAGAGAAGCCGGCATATGATAATTCACGCATTTCCCGATAAGTAAGTTCCTTAATTTCTTTCGGCTGCGTTACAATGGAAGGATTTACAGAGTAAACAGCATCCACATCTGTAAAGTTTTCATACAACTCCGCTTTCACGCCATTGGCGAGAATCGCTCCCGTAATATCTGATCCACTTCTTGAAAATGTCACTACATCTCCCGCTTCACTGTAACCAAAAAAACCTGGAAATACAATTATTCGCTTCTCTTCTCTTAAGGAATATAACCGATCATAAGATTCAGAAAGCACTTGAGCATTTCCGGGATCATCACTAACAATCAAGCCCGCTTCCTTTGGACTAATATAAATGGCATCTAATCCTCTGGTTTTAAAGAAATGTGCAACTAATTTAGCATTATTATCCTCTCCGCTGGCCTTCATTGCTTCCATAAAAGCATCTTTATTAGAGTATTTATTTATTAAATCCAATAAGTCGTTTTTAATGTTTGTTATAATATCACTCGATAAGTCCAATTCTTTAGCAATACTAGCATATCTGTCTAATACTTCCTCTAAATAAGGAGAATAATCACTTCCATTTACTACTGCTTGCGCACATTGGATTAATAAATCTGTTACCTTCGTATCTGAATCATATCTTTTTCCAGGTGCAGACACGACGACAATCCTTCTCTCCTTATCTGCCTTTACTATTTGTAATACCTTTTCCAATTGCTTCCCTGTAGCTAGAGAACTACCCCCAAATTTGACAACCTTCATTTCGCCAACTCCCACTGATTGTTAAATAGTAACAATTTTCTAAATTGTTCACTATGGCTATTATCACTATTTCATGATAAATAATCAAGTCATTTCCACTCTAAAAATACATTTGTTTTTATAGAGTGAACAATAATATTTTTTCACTTGGCTTCTTCTCTATGAATATTAAAATAAAACTGGTAATTAATGTTATTTTTCATTTTGAGATAATCGCTATTAACGCTTTAATAAAGACTTTTATCCAACAATGGAGAGCTTCTTTAAGTTGTTTATTGGAAATAATAATCCAAAATACTTTCATTTATGTAAATTTTACGTTAAACTAATATTTAGTTAAACGAAATTTATTGTGCATTTACCAACAATCTCCTCATTCCTCCTTTCGTACTCCATCCGTTTTAGATGGAGGAAACCTTAATAAAATCTCTACTATATTAGAAAGAAGTGTTTTACAAAATGGAAACCCAAAAATATTCAAAACGAAACTTAGGAATCATGTGGTTCGCTAACTTTTTTATAAGTGCCTGCATGACTATGGTTCTCCCATTTTTATCGCTTTATATTGAATCATTTGGTCAATATTCACCTGAATTTGTGCAGCATTGGTCGGGGCTTTGTTTCTCTGTGACCTTTGTAGCAGCTTTCTTGTTTTCACCGATATGGGGAAAAATTGGCGATAAATTTGGGAGAAAAACGATTCTTATCATTTTAGCAATCGGCTTAGGCATTTCCATCTTTCTGATGAGTTTTGCCAATTCTGTATGGGAAGTCTTTATTCTTCGTTTTTTCACGGGATTTTTCACAGGATTTATCCCAATGTCACAAGCATTTATCTCCACTCAAACTCCCAAAAAAACTGCTGGTAAGGTATTAGGAACCTTACAGACAGGAAGTATTACTGGCGCATTGATTGGTCCGTTACTTGGAGGAGTATTAGCAGATAGTTTCGGCTATGCGGCAACTTTCCGATTTACTTCTCTTGCTATCTTTATATCTGCAATTCTAGTATTTACAACAAAAGAGTTTGTCCTGCCTGCTCAAAAGGGCACGAAAAGCAGCTATACAAGCAGAGAGGTATTAGCCTATATTCTAAAAAACCCTGTATTCATTACCGTTCTGCTTATCTCAGCCTTTATACAAATTGCCCATTTCAGCATCCAGCCTATTCTGTCTTTATATGTCAGTAAATTGCATGGTCCAGAGAATATTGCGTTTTTCGCTGGTCTAGCTTTCTCAGCTGCAGGTTTAGGAAATTTACTAATGGCACGGAAATGGGGAGAAATGGGAGATCGATCTGGTCACCTTAAAGTACTTGTTATTCTCTTGTTTATTGCCGGAATTATCTATTTCCCGGGAGGATTTGTTAATCAATACTGGCAATTGCTGATTATCCGCTTTATTCTCGGTGTAGCAATCGGAGGCATGGTTCCTGTACGTATTGCTTATATTCGACAAGAAGTACCTATTGCTATGCAAGGAGAAGTAATGGGATATGAAACAAGTCTTCGTTTTCTCGGTAATATAATCGGTCCTGCACTTGGTGGACTAATTGCAGGTAACTTTGGGTTCTCTATGGTATTCTTTTCAACTAGTATTCTCTTATTAGCAAGCGGTATTTTCCTATTTTTAATGATGCACCGCCATCCTAAACTAGCTAAACATTCGATTTCTTAACGATTTAACGGCTGTGTAAATACTAACGATTTTTCCATTTTATGATGTATAATAAAATGGAAAAATACTTGTCATCATAAGGAGGATAACTATGGCTAAATCAAAGGCAAGAAAGAAACGCTACAAAGTGCTGCGTGAACATGGTTTTGATACAACGATGCGCAGAGGATCTTGGGGCAGCATTGTACCAATCACGAAAATAACAAAAACAAAGAAAGAACGCATGACACGAAATGAAAAGAAATATAAACAAAACCATTCTTCTAGATATGATGAGAATGGTTTTTATTTTTTGCCAATGATTTTTGGATTTAATATTCTTCTTTGACATATTTCCTGCAAATTTCAATAAAATTCTCCACCATTGCGGAGCGCTTTTCGTTTTTTCTCGTACATATTGCTATTTTATTTGTCACCCTAATATCCTTTACAAATACTCTTGCTAACTTCTTATTCTTTACATAATCTCTTATCACTATTGACGATACAAAATTAACACCATACCCCGTTAAAACAGAATGAATGGCTTCATTTATGCCATTAAATTGTAGAGCAATTTTGGGTGGAGGAACTTGATATATTTGACATAAAGAGAATAATCTTTCCCTCGTAGAACTCCCCTTTTCCCTCATTATAAAAGGTTCTTTCACAATCTCGGATAAAGTGACCTGCTTATTTGCCAATCGATGATTTGCTGATACAACAAACCATATTTCATCTTCAACTATTTCCTCAGCCAATATATTGTCATGAAAATGCTCCATCCATCCTCCCGCATACATTGCAATGTCTGCCTTGTAATGAATTAATTGATCAAATGCTGCATGCGAATTACTAGTAGTCAAATTAAATTCAATCTCTTCATTCTCAGCTTTAAAAACTGCAGCACAAGCAGGAATGACAAAATTTGCTGGCAAATAAGTTGCCGCAACAGAAAGCCTGCCTTTTCTGGACAAATAATAATCTTCTACAAAATCATCCAATTTCTGTTCATAAGAAAATAATATTTCTGCTTGTTCTGCCAATAATGATCCAAACTCTGTAAGTTTAAATTTCCTTCCATCTTTTATAAACAATGGAATACCTATTTCTTTCTCAAACTGCTTTATTTGACTAGAAACAGCTGGTTGACTAATTCTTAATAATTCTGCCGCCTTTGTAAAACTCCTATCTCTTGCAACATGATAAAACAATCTTAATCCGTGAATATTCATCCTACCCCAACCTTACATAATTATTTCTTATATAACTATAAAATATATATATTTTATTAATACGTTATGGAAGCATATACTAAAATTATAAAGAACAAGGAGATGATTAAGGTGACAGAAAATCAAGTTTGGAATGCAGTTGATCACTATTTAATTAATAGGTTACAACCACACAACACCAAAATGAAAAAATTACTTCAGAATAATAGAGATAATAATCTTCCAGAGATTGACGTAAGTCCTACTCAAGGTAAAATGCTTTGGATGCTTGCTAAAATGATGGGGGCGCACAGAATACTTGAAATAGGTACACTAGGAGGATATAGTACCACTTGGCTAGCAATGGCTCTTCCTGAAGATGGTAAAGTAATAACATTAGAAAATAATAATAATCATATTAAGGTAGCTAAAGAAAACTTTCAACTATCCGGTCTCGAGAAAAAAATCACCATTATGGAAGACAACGCTCTTACTTCTTTATCAGAGCTCCTAAAAAATAATATGGATGAATTCGATTTTATATTTATTGACGCTGACAAACCTAATAATCCCCTATACATTGATTACGCCATTAAATTAGCAAGAAAGGGAGCCGTGATTGTTGCTGACAATATTGTTCGTAACGGAGATATAGTAGCTGAAAACAGTCAAGATGAAAAAGTACTAGGAATCCGACGCTTTATCGATATCCTTTCCAAAGACTCCCGAGTAGAGTCAGTTGGAATACAAACTGTTGGGTTAAAAGGCTATGATGGTTTCATCCTTAGCTATGTAAAATAAAGTGAAACTTCTATCAGTGATGGTTTTCCTCCTCCCCCACTAATGGTTAGTTGAACCAATCAGACCTTTACAGGCAGTTAGTTGACTCCTACCTATCTTCCTCTTGAGGAGGGAGTCTTCCTGTCCGTTAAGAGTGGAATAATCAGGAATATCCCTCCCTATTATCCCCATACAATAAGACATTGCCTAAACCTTTACGTCCTTATATAATATATGCAATTACTAATTTGCGATAAAGGGGATTGACCGTGGAAAGTATTAAAGTAGCAGAACAAGAACAACACACACTCTCCTATTTAGATGGAGTGAAAGACTGTATTCCAACCTTACTTGGTTATATCAGCATTGGCCTCGCAATGGGAGTAGTCGGTGTATCATCCGGCTTATCTATCCTGCATGTTTTCCTGCTTGCTACATTTGTTTATGCAGGGGCTTCCCAGTTTATTATTTGTGCAATGATTGCAGCTGCAAGTCCCATCAGCGCAATTATACTTACAACATTTATTGTAAATTTGCGTCACTTATTGTTAAGTTCCGCTCTAGCACCTAAATTCACCCAATATTCTATACAGAAAAACATTGGTATTGGCAGTCTTGTAACAGATGAATCATTTGGAGTAGCGATTACCAAGATTGCTAGAAAAGAGCCAGTTAATGATCGATGGATGAACGGACTAAATCTGACTGCCTACCTTGTTTGGATTGCAGCTTGTACTGTCGGAGGATATATCGGAGGGTGGTTTCCCGATCCTGAACAATTCGGATTAGATTATGCCTTGCCAGCTATGTTTATTGCATTGCTGATTATCCAGCTGCAAACAATTGAACCTACTAAACTAAAACACTATTTATTGTTAATCACATTGATGATTATCTGCATGCTTTTCTTCTCTACTTTTTTATCAAGTAGCTTAAGTGTCATTATATCAACAATCATTGTTGCTACAATTGGGGTGGTGACAGATAAATGATGAGCAATATGAGCTTTTTTCTTTTATTAATCGGCTGTACTATCGTAACCTTTATTCCAAGAGTAATTCCATTTTTAGTGGCGCGCAATTTCACGATTTCAGCACCTGTCGAAAAGTGGCTTTCCTACCTTCCAGTATGCATTTTTACTGGCTTAATTGTAGAAAGTCTTATAGGAACCACCGAAAGCAATAGTATTAGCATTAACTGGGAAGCGCTTCTTGCGACGATTCCTACGATAATTGTTGCTTTTCTTAGTAAAAGTTTATTAACTACTGTATTATTCGGAGTTGTGTGTATGGCTGTTGTGAGATTGGTATTGTAGCTATTATGTAAAAAGCTTCTTTTAGTTTATAAAAGAGGCTTTTTATTATGATGAATGCTTTTTTCTTCTGGCTCCTTCCTTATCAGCTTTCATCATTTTATGAACACCACTTTTTCGGTTTTCCTCCGCCTTATAAACAATATTCACCACTTAATAAAATGGATAACTTTAACAAAAATATCCATAACCTTACAAGAAACCATGGAAATCCATAAAAATTAACAAATTTATTGTACTTTCGTTTCCTTTCTATGAAGTTTATAATAAAATATTGGTTATATTATTGATATAATCATACTAAGATCGTTTGGATATTTTCGATAGAGACGAATGGCTAAGCTAAATATTTTATTCTAAAAGTATTCATACATATTAGAAAGGTGGCTATAATCTTGGAGATGGGCTCTAATTTTATAAAAAACATCATGAAAGAAGATTTAGAAACTGGGAAGCATGATACGGTTATCACGCGTTTTCCGCCAGAACCAAATGGATATCTGCATATTGGTCATGCAAAGTCAATTTTTATTAACTTTGGACTAGCAGATGAATTTGGAGGTAAGACAAACTTACGCTTCGACGATACAAACCCTTTAAAAGAGGACATTGAATATGTAAACTCTATTAAGGAAGATGTAGAATGGCTCGGATATGAATGGGAAAATTTATTATTTGCATCTGACTATTTCGAGGAAATGTACAACCGTGCAGTCTTATTAATAAAAAAAGGGCTCGCTTATGTTGATGATTTATCAGCCGATGAAATTCGCGAATATCGCGGAACGTTAACAGAGCCAGGAAAAGAAAGTCCTTATCGTAATCGCACAGTGGAAGAAAATCTTCAATTATTTGAGGCAATGCGCAATGGCGAATTCGGTAATGGCGAGAAGGTTCTTCGTGCAAAAATTGATATGGCTTCGCCTAATATTAACTTAAGGGATCCTGTTATTTATCGTATTGCCCATGCTACTCACCACAATACAGGCGATAAATGGTGTATTTATCCAATGTACGCATTCGCTCATCCAATAGAGGATGCAATTGAGGGCGTAACACACTCACTTTGTACAACAGAATTCGAAGATCAACGTCCTCTATATGATTGGGTTGTTCGCGAATGTGAGATGGAAAGCACGCCACAACAAATCGAATTTGGCCGTTTAAATATTACGAATACCGTAATGAGCAAACGTAAATTAAAGCTTCTTGTGGACGAAAACTATGTGGATGGCTGGGATGATCCACGCATGCCTACCATTTCTGGCTTAAGAAGAAAAGGAGTTACCCCTGAAGCAATCCGTAATTTCTGTATGGAATTAGGAATTTCAAAAGGCTCTGGTGCAGTGGACTCTGCCATGCTTGATCACTTTGTACGGGAAGATTTAAAATTAAAAGCACCTCGTACGATGGGTGTTCTAAATCCGTTAAAAGTAGTTATTACTAACTATCCGGAAGGTCAAGTAGAAATGCTAGAAGCGGAAAACAATCCAGAAAATCCGGAGATGGGCACTAGACAAATTCCATTCTCTCGTGAAATTTATATTGAACAAGAAGACTTTATGGAGAATCCTCCAAAAAAATATTTCCGCTTGTTCCCTGGTAATGAAGTGCGTTTGAAGCATGCTTACTTTATTAAGTGCGAAGAAGTAATTAAAGATGAAGAAGGCAATGTAATCGAGCTTCATTGTACGTATGATAAAGAAACAAAAAGTGGAAGTGGGTTTACTGGTAGAAAAGTAAAAGGAACATTGCATTGGGTAGAAGCATCTCAAGCTATCCCTGCGGAGTTTCGTTTATTTGAACCGCTAATTACCGATGAAGATGAGGAAATGGAAGAAGGAAAAACGTTCTTAGATTATGTAAATCCAAATTCTCTCGAAGTCATTCAAGGCTTTATTGAGCCAAATATGAAGGATGTTAAGCCACAAGATAAATTCCAATTTTTCCGCCACGGATATTTCAATGTGGATCCTAAATATACCACTTCAGAAAAGCCGGTATTTAATCGCATCGTTTCCTTGAAAAGCTCCTTTAAACTTTAAGCAATAGAATAAAGGGAGGAGAATAATCGATAAGTCGACTATTCTCCTCCCTTTTTATATGGCTTACGTCCATGTTGTTGCTGGCTTGGTAGTATTGGCAAGCCAGTCATACTGCAAGAGGCGTAGTTCGAATAACTTCAATGGGTCATGGAACAATTCTGGATTATTCTTTAATCGGTCTAATAAATTCTTATATTCTACGATATCTTTTGATTTTTCCTCAGCAATTTGCTCTAATGTCCTTTTTGGACGGACAAAGAACATTTTAATATCATTTTCCAATCCCTTTTCATAGAAATCAAAATGCTGCAAAACTGCTGTCGAAACAGATGCTGCCACATCAGAAAAATCCTCTGTTTCCAGATACTTTTGATATCTTGATTGAAGCATTTTGTTATTTTGCTGAATTGCACCAAGCAGCTTCCCAGCACTCTTCAGAAATACTTGGGATGCATTAAAACGATTGAAAATATTTAATGGTTCGATGCGAAGTCCGCTTGATAACCGGCGTGCATCTCTTTTCCAATCTTCTATAATCACAAAATCACAAGATAGCTCTATTGGATGCTCCTTGTAAATTCCATTGAAGCCTTTGCTTAGCTCATTAAGGAATAGTTGGCCATCCTCTAATTGTTTATGAGCTGCTTGAATCCATTCTTCAATACTTCGATGAATTTTCGGCGATAATGTTTCATTTAAGTACTCATTTACTCGTTTATTCATCTCTTTATTTAGAGAGATATGCATTTTACTATAATCACTATCTTCTTTTATAATATCCTTACATCCTTTTAAAATAGCTGGAATTTCCTTTTTAATTGCTTCTTGCGTTTCTATTTTGATTTCATCAAACTGCTTTGTTATTAACTCACTTTTAGAGGCTTCCATATCAATTAGTTGATTTTTAGCTCCAGTCAGCTTGCTGACCATTTCCTCATAAAGCTGGAGTGATGCTTTTAAACTATCTTCCATATCCAATCGTTTATCCAATAGATTAGTAATTAAATCTTGAATGATAGAAATACAGCTTTGCAATCGTTCTTCATTCATCTTTCTAGCTGCAAAATGGTGGTAATAATAACGGCTAATTTCATCTAGTTGAGCTTCTCTCTCCTCTTGCTTGGAATAAATAAAGATTTTGCTATCTGGAAAATAATGCTGAATTGCAGACATCGCCTTTTGTAAACGCTTGGATGCTACTTTTTCATTATCTAAATCATCGATATAAATTAAAAATTGCAGTGTTAAAAATGGCGACTTTTCCTTCCATTGCTTTAATTGTTCATATTCCGTATAAGAAAAAACAGATTGCTCATTAATAACAAATAAGAGACTGTCAGCAAGCATAGCATAATCTGCGTAAGATGCATCTTCTACAAAAGGAGCAGTGGTAACCGTCCATCTATTTTGGTTTAAATAATGAGAAGGAGTGTCTAACTGGAACACTCTCGGACTCTCCTGTTGAACAAGCAATTCTTCATAAAAATTCGTGAGTGTATCAATTAATTTTAAGCCAGAATTGGTTACTTCGTTTATTTCTAGATAGTCATTATCCTTTATCGTTAAAATCGCATTTGTATCTTCTGCTAAAACAGTCTCTCCTACTAGCTCATTAATATAGGCATTTACACCGCTGCCAACAGATCCTACCATTAATAACTGATAATGATTCGATGGAAGAAAATCGTGTACCTTTTGGGCAAACTTCTTATCTAATGGAATATCATGCTTATCTGCCCACTCGATAATAGATTCAAATAAGTTCATAAATTGCTGGAATGATATATTTGTTTCTGTTGTTTCATTAATAACCATCTCTGCTTTTGATACAACAGATTGATCCATCGAATGTTTAAACATTTCATTCCAAGCTAAAACTGCCGATGCTGCCGATACAGTCTGTTGTCCAATTGAAGATAAGAAGTAATTGGATAAAAGAGCCGGAACAATTTCTTCCACTTCCTTAATCGAATAACTGCCATCAATTAAAAGAGCGTACGCACCTTCCAAAATATGCGCCAATCCTTCTTCTCCTTCGCAAGGAACAGGTTCATAAATGCTATTAAATACCGTTACCCATGTTAGATAATAGGCTGTGTCTTCATAGTTTTTCCATAATGATATAGATAATCTCTCAAAAGTAGCAAAGTCTAACTCTTGAAGATTTTTTAAGCTTTCTATAAAGTATGCAGGCTCAAACTGCTGAATCACTCCTAAGTTGCTATAATGAATTAATGCTTCATACCATTTTAATCCATCTGTTCTTTTTCCTTCCTTAACAGCAAGCTCTACTGCCTTTTCCCAATTTTGCTGTTCTTCATAATATGATTTTGCGATAGTTGGTATATTCGCATAGTCTGGATTAGTAAGAACTAGATTATTAATAATCCCCAATGCCATTTCATGATTCCCTTTTTGGAAATATAAAGAAAATAGTTGCAAAGATATTTCTGTTTGTAAAAGCTCTGAATCTGTCACAACAGATTTATAAAAACTTTCCGCTGTTGAATATTCCTCTAATTCCAAGTATGCGTCTGCTAGATTCTTCTTTGCCCATGGCTCTAATTCATTACTAATATTCTCCCATTTAAAAATTGCCGCTTCATAGTCATGGTACTGAAAATATAATTCACCTTGTGCGAAACGGATGGAGGTTAGATCTGGAACATTCTTTCTTTGTTCCGCTATATATAATTGGCCTAAAACTTCAATTGGCGACTCGTCTCTATCCTGTAAGTATCCTTCATAATACGTTTTTTCAATTAGTTTTTTTTCTAATGTCATAACTTCCCCCTGCTATTCATTTAGAGTGGTTTTTTATCATTCTAAATAATATATTTATGCTCATCCGTCATCATTATGTCTTATGTAGGCTATCCTTCATTGTAGCAAATCAGATTATTTCATGGATTTCGAAACCGATTCAATCTCTTTACAATATAATAACAGGCTAAGTAATCGTTCTGAATGGTTGGGTATTTCTTCGTGATATAAGCGAAAGCGCAGTATATTCCCTCTTTAAATCTGGGTACTATTATATTTAAGATTACTGATTCTTCTCCTCATCCTCTAGTGTCCATCGTACCTTTCTTCCCTGTTTTTTATTTATCCTCTCCGTCTTTTTACCTAGTTCACTTTCTCCTTTAACAGAGTGGGGATTATTCCAGGATAATAGCAATAGACCCTTAGATTTTAAAGGAACATACTCTTTGGAAAATAACCGCTATTCACCCTTCCTATTCTTTCCATCTATCCTGAGTAGAAGCTACAACTCCCCAATCAAATAAAAATTATTCCCTGGAAACTAACTTATGGAAATGAAAGGGGGTTTTTCAAAACATCATGGAGGTTGTCGTTGATTATGGGAATTACACGAATAAATCATACTTAACGAGAAAAAAGGAGTCCGAGCGTCCCTCTGCTAATGATGATGATTTTTTTATATTGTTCCAAATGGAATGGGCAAGAGCTATGGCAGAACGAAAAAGACAGTGTTAGTATGCCAATAACGGTGATATGGCAGGTGAGTAATCTCTTAGAAGTTTAAGGATTAAGCAAAAATTGCTTAAGAAAAAGGAAGAATAGATCGTGGAAAAAATGTTCGAATAGCACAAAATCAACACTAAAAAACAGTAAGTAGATAAACATTTAATCTACTTACTGTAATCCCAAAACTACAAACTACACCGCAGCTGTAGAAATAAACTCTTTATATCTTTTATTCATCTCACTCATTCTTTCATGGGAACCTTCACATACAATTTCTCCATCTTCAATGAATAATACATTGTCACCTGGTTTTACTTCTTCTAGGTTATGAGTTACTTTAATCACTGTCTTATCTTTAGTAAGTTTGTTTATTGATTCCAATACTAAATTTCTAGATTCTATATCTAAGTTTGAGGTAGGTTCGTCCAATAAAATTATATCCGGGTTCTTCAAAAATAGCCTAGCTATATTTAATCTTTGTTTTTCTCCCCCTGATAATTTGTCGCCACTCTCCCCTATATTTGTATTAAGTTTGTCCTTCTGTCTATCAACAAACTCTTGTAAATTCGCATACCTTAAAGCCTCTCTTATTTTTGATTCATCAATTTGGTCTTCATCAAGACCATATAGCAAATTATCTAAAATGGTACCGCTAATTAAGGAGGAACCTTGGCTTACTATCCCAATGTTTTTTCGAAGTTCATATGTGTTCAAATGACTGATATTGATATTGTCTATTGTTATGGAACCACTTTCTGGATGATAAAACTTCTCCAATAGGTTAATTAAAGTTGTTTTCCCAGATCCTGAAGGACCAACAATCGTTAGAGACTCCCCTCGTTTAATAGTAAAGCTGATATCACTAAGCATAGGTTTATCTTTGTACCCAAAAGTAATTTGATTAAAGGATAATTCATGTAGAAATTTATACTCTGTATTACCAGTGTATTCAACTTCGTTATTATTCATTATATTATTTAAACTTTTAATTGCACCATTAGCTTTATGGTACTCTCCAATAAATCCACTAATGGAACTCATTGGGGTCATCATTTGAAAGGCATAGATTACAAACGCAATTAATGTACTTATAGTTAATGTTCCTACTGAGATTCTATATGCCCCATATCCTACCACTATTAATAAGCCTAGAATAAGTAAAAAATTCACTAAAGGAGCTACTATAGCAAAAATTTTACTTTCATATAAGTTAGCATTGTATAGTCTATCAATACACTTATACATTAATGATTTTTCCTGTTTTTCAGCTGTTGAAGCCTTCACCATCTTTATATTTTTAAAAGTCTCTTGCGTTTTTGAAATAAAAACAGAAGTTTCTTTTTGTTGTCTATCCCCAGTATTCTCCATTCTCCTCATCAGAGGAAATATAATCCCAAATATAAATGGAGCAATTATTAGTACCACAACCGTTAGTTTCCAATCGAGGATAATTGTTAATGCTAATCCACCAAGTATCATTATAATTCCCGTAACTAATTTAGGGATGTGATATGTGATTAAATCTTTAACAATTTCTGTATCATTTACGATTCTACTTGATAATTCTCCGCTGTGGTAATCATCAAAAAAATCAACTTTAAAATAAATAACCTTATTGTAGATATTTTTTTGTAAATCGCGAATTACCATGTTACCAAATTTAGATATTATGTACTGATTAACGGCTTCAATTATAGATTTTATTACTAAGAATAAAACTAAACCTCCAACCATCCAAAGGCTTATCTCATTCATTGAAAATTCATCAACAATATCCTTTACCAAAAGTGGGAAAAATAAAGTTGCTGCTGTAAATAAAATAGATGCAATTATAATTGTGACCAAAAGTAATTTCTTCTTTGTATCATTAATTGCTAATAGGAGCATTTTATACGCATTCAATTAAGATTCACCTCATTAATTAAGACAATAAAGCTTGATTGACCAAACTTTATTGTCTTTTACAGAAATCATTTACTAGTCTTAACAGAAGAACCAGCTTGCGTTGCTGCTTCCTTTACATTGAATACTTGCTAGGGACTTTGCTTTTAGTTGTACATCTTTTGATATAACTTCTTTTTGTAAAGATAACACCTTGTTCATTTCTCATTCCTTCTTTCTTAATAGTTTTTTTAAGAATTAACAGAAGAACCAGCTTGCGTGACTACTTCCTTTACATTGAATGCTTTTAGAGGATTTTGCTTTTAGTTGTACATCTTTTGATACCGCTTCTTTTTGTAAAGATAATACCTTGTTCATTTCTCATTCCTTCTTTCTTAATAGTATTTTTAAGAATTAACAGAAGAACCAGCTTGCATGACTACTTCCTTTACATTGAACGCTTTTAGAGGATTTTGCTTTTAGTTGTACATCTTTTGATATAGCTTCTTTTTGTAAAGATAATACTTTGTTCATTTCTCATTCCTTCTTTCTTAATAGTATTTTGTAGAATTAGCAGAAGAACCAGCTTGCGTTGCTGCTTCCTTTACATTGAATACTTGCAAGTGATTTCGCTTTTAATTGAACTTCTTTTGATACAGCTTCTTTTTGTAATGACAATACTTTGTTCATTTTTCATTCCTTCTTTCTTAATAGTTTTTTTAAGAATTAACAGAAGAACCAGCTTGCGTGACTACTTCCTTTGCATTGAATGCTTTTAGAGGATTTTGCTTTTAGTTGTACATCTTTTGATACCGCTTCTTTTTGTAAAGACAATACCTTGTTCATTTCTCATTCCTTCTTTCTTAATAGTATTTTGTAGAATTAACAGAAGTACCAGCTTGCGTTGCTACTTCCTTTACATTGAATACTCGCAAGTGATTTTGCTTTTAGTTGTACGTCTTTTGATACAGCTTGTTTTTGCAAAGATAACACTTTGTTCATTTCCCATTCCTTCTTTCTTAATAGTATTTTTTAAGAATTAACAAAAGAACCAGCTAGTATTACTTGATGGAGAACAGCCTAAACTCACAGATGACTTTAATACATCTCCATTTTTCCGTTCTTTCTTACCTATTTTTTGTAAACCAAGAACGTTTTTCATTTTTATCACCTCCTATAATAAATAATTTTGCTCATCATCTTTGAATCCTTTTATTTACATAAAATGATATATTTTACATCACGAGAGTCAATTAATTACCAGAGAAGGATAGTTCTACCTTCCTTTGCGAATTTTCCCCTATTAAGATCGAAGAATTAAATACCTTTTCTAAGTTGAGTATTGGTAACCAGGAGTAGTTTCTATTCTCTAAAATATCGTTTATTACTAACAGTAGGCCAGCAGAACCAGACATAATATCGCCAGAAAGTCTAAAGCATGAATCCCCAGGAACAAATATACAGTCATCATTCTCTAATAAATGTAGATTAAGGGTAAATAAAGCTGAGCTGACTAAACTGTTTTTATTGGTATATAGCTCTAGGAGATTTGCAATAGCTAAAATACCAGTGGTTCCCTGAAATAATCCAGCGTTATAAAAACATTTACTTTTCGAAATTTTGCAAATTCCATCAATTTCCTTATCCCATTTCTTTATGTCTGCATTCAGCTCTAATTCAATTATAGGAATAGCCAGTCCACTTCCTCCACCAGCGAGATATGGTAAAATCCTAAAATCATCATCTATATGATACAAGCCATCGTCATCAAATACCCCTAATTTCAAGTCCTTTTCTAATGCCTTTTCTGATAATTCCAGCCACTTTTGATCCTTTGTTTTTTTATATAATGCAGTAAAATACAGGGAAACTCCTGACCAACTTGTCATGACTCCCTTATCAACCACGTCGTAATCAAAAGTAATGATAGGTGCATTAGAATTTAATTTATCTATTAATATCTCTCCAATAGAGAGACAAATATCTAGATATCTAGGATTATCATATTCGTAGCTAAGTCCTAAGTATGCCAACCCAATCCCACTTAAACCTGCTGCAAGAGAAATATCTTCCATGTTTTTAATATCAATGTCTGAATCAAATAGGGCTTTTGCCTTTTCTTGATAACCTAATTCCCATAAAACTGCAGCAATTCCCATTTTTCCAGTAAATAAGCCATTTTCTAAATGAAGTAATTGATTGATTTCTTGTTTTTCAATCCAATCTTTTACTGTTTGATTTATTCCACCGGTTCTATGTAAAGCCATTGCCGTACCAAAGCCGCCGGTCAATACATTTATTATTCCTGCTTCCATTTCATATTGACGAATATCTCCCGGTAAAAGTCTATCTTCCATTTTAACGTCTTTTAATATGGAATTCCGTAATTTTAATTTTAAGATAGATAAATCAAAATCTTGTTTTAACTGGCCATTTGTACTCAATAACTCGTCCATAGGACGTGATTGATAGAAGTCACACAGCGATTTAACTTTGTCAATTATTTTAGTCGCTTTTTCTCCAAATACAACCTGCACCCATTTACTATGAATGGTATCCAAATTCCAGGAAATATCTTGAACACTTCCAATTGGTACAAATAACTGTTTTGCTATCCTTAGTAATGCAAACCAATCACTTTGTTCTTTATTCATTTCTTGATGGCCTATATAACCAGGAGTCATTAATCCAGAAAGAGAATCATTTGTTGTGCTTGCTGTTTCAAAATCTATTAATCTTACTTTCTCTTCGGGAGTGACTATAACATTTGCAGGCTGTAAATCGCCCATTCCTACATTATGCTCATGAATTTCATGTATAGCCTCAATAAGTTGATTAATAATATTTATACATGCTTCAGTGTAAGACTCATTTTTTAGGGTAGAGCTGAAAGGGTAGTTCTTAACTAGCCACTCAGACAGTGAATCGCCTTCGATATACTCTTCTTCGATGAAATAATGCTCCCACGCACGAAAGGAACTTATTTTTTTAACTGGGAATGTTGTTTTTTCTAATTTATCAAGTATCTCACTTTCGTTTACAATCCTAGAAAATGCATCACGCCCTTGTGCATCTACCGCAGCATGAGGCCTTCCCTCTTTTAGAATGACCTTTGTATTGTTTTGTAATTTATTCTCACAGATATATACGCCACCGCCATTACTAAAATGTAGAGCCTCTTTAATATCATAATTTTCAAGGGGTGAATAAGTATCATTTTGATCCATCGCTTTGTCCATGGCTATAATTTCTGGAGGCTCTTCTACAAAGTCAGGCAGATAATAATAAGGAACCCTTTTATCTTCAATAAGTTCACCCTGTAAATTTTCTATAGCATCGACTTTTACTCCATCTATAAATGTAAATCTTGGCGCGAAGGCACCGTATCTAAAATAGACGTTAGAATCATACCATCTTTTATCATTTAGTATATACGGGCCAGGTTTTAAATGAGATAAGCTATTCTCTAGTAAACTTAATAACTCGATAAATTGATTAGTATTTACAGGATATATTGTAATAAACTTTCCTGAAGAACCTCTATCGCCATATTTGGAATCTTTCATTAGTAGCTCTGTAATACTTTTTACGTACTTAAATGATATATTTCTTTCTATCATTAACTTAGATACAATATCTAAAGTTGTTTGCGCCTCTTTCATGTTCGTACTAATATGAATCTTCCAGCCCTGATTAGGTAGTTTAATGTTTCTTTCCAAAACATTTATCCAATGTTCTCCATCAATTACTATGTAGTTATCTGGTGGGCAGTCTAAATGGAGCAATCTTTGATTGTTTTCACTAGCAACATTATAATAATAGCCTTCATTTATGTACTTTATATATCTATTATCCATTAGTTCACCTCATTATAAGCACAAATTAACCAAGTTAATTTGTGCTTAATTTTTTGAATTTCTTATCTAGGAACTACACAGAAAAAAAGGCTTAAACCACTATGTGTTTTGCAGTTAACGCTGACATTTGAACCAATTGGCGGCTCATCGTTCTTTTTATATCTTAAACTTTGCAGAGATAAAACATCCGTTCTAGACATAGTCACACCTCCTTTCTAGTTTTATAATTTATAGGTTTTAATACTTTCTAAGTTGTTCCCTTTTTTATTGGCATGTAGATATAAATTTTCTATGTGTTCCCCCCAATAAGGGCCCCACACTATATCTTTAACACTATTAAAAGATAAACTTGTATTTGAAAATTGGAAGTAATCACGATCTTTTTCTAACAGCCAAGGGCTGCCTGAGCTACCTACTCCCGCTTTTCCTTTTACTCCTAACAAGGATGAATTGTGTATATAGTCCTCAAATGTTATGTTTTCTATTATTTCGATTTTATTTTTCCGGAGAAATTTTTTCTGTATGTAAGGTATTAATGCATGCTGTTTTTTCGAGGTGTTATTAAATATAGGTTTAATTATATTGTCTGTTTCTAAAGGCGGTTCTTTTAAAGTGAGAAAAGCAGTATCATAATCTACTATTCCATTTTGAACCCACTCCTTACTGACGTAGATTTCCTCCACTTCATATTCGTGGTTATCATAAGTTATAAAGGTTATCTCATTCGCATTTGTTTGCTTATACCAATCAAAAACACAATGTGCAGCAGTACAAACTAATGGATATTTCAATCCCATAATTAGTGAAGCATTACTTATAAATTTGTTTTTATTTTGTTTTATTTTCAATATTCCTGTGTTCATTATTTGATTTTCATTCATAGATACTTTAAACATTATTCTTCATTCCTTTGACTGGTATAAAAAAACAATACTACCAAAATATAAGAGATTCAATATTTTATTTTCATAGTAATGTTTTAAGGATAATATCATTCTATATATAATAGTAAATAAGAAATAACTAGACTGAGTCCCAGCAGCACACTTTCTAGAACATCTAAAAAACCCGGCTATTACACGCATTTCCCTTTAGAATTACCGTATAAATATCGAGGTTAATCTTAAGCTGGAATACTTCTCATACAAAAAAGGATGTACCTGAAAATAAATTCGGTACATCTTTTTTATATCTATAAAATTATTCTGTTTTTCCTTGTGAATTCTTCCCAAATGCTTTAGTATCAATATTCTCCCTCTCGAGAAACTCTTCTATTTTTTTCTGTTCTCTTCCATTCACTACATCACTTTTTTTATTTATTAAATCAAAGTTTACTGTCGGAATAACTTCTTTCTCTATGTCGTCTGTAAGTTGATTAAGCATTGTATCTATTTCGTAAATAATCTCATTTACACCTGTAATATATCTGCTAATTCTTTCAGACTCCTCTAGATACCCTTCAGGTAATGTATTTTGTGAAATATAATTAGAGAAATTTTCATCATTTTCTTTTGTTAGTCTGTAAATTTGGTCTAATTTCTCCAATTCACTTTTAGTCAATTCCTTTTCTTCATCGATCATTTCTTCAAATGGATAGCTAGCAAGCTGTAATGCTTCATAAGTGTCTAGGTACGTTTTTATACTTGATTTCATTTCCTTTTCATCAATTACACTGTTTTGTTTGTCAGAAGAAAAAATAATACTAGGGATTTCTACATTCTTTGTATCGGGTATTTGGTTTTCAGAGGTGCCAATATTTTCTTCATTTGAACACGCGCTTAATATAAAGAGAAATAGGATACTAAAAAAAATTTTTTTCATAATCCATTTTTCCCCCTTGCTATTGATGCGTTCCATTTTAGATATTTAATAAATAATTTAATAAATGACTTCCCTATATAATACCCTAGGATGGCTAAAATGGCTCCTATAATAACTCCTTTTATAGACTCGAGAATTTCCCCAAGTCCAATGGTAGAACCATCTACAAATCCCATTACGATTAAAATTATGGGAGATAGGATCATTATAGGCACACCAATGACATAAGCCAATATAAATGGCGTTAATAATAACATAAAGAATAAACTCACTATAATAATAATGCAATTCATTAAACTTAAACCCATTATGGACATCATTGCTGTAAGCATACTTCTTATACTTTTCTTTTCTTCGACCTTATTAATCGCATAAACAGCGTTTAATTCCTTAGCGATTTCTTCAGGATTACCTAATTCTTTAGAAATTTCCTCTTCACTTTTATTTTCACTTAATCCCTCCGTAAAATGCATGCTATACTCTTCTAATATATCTTTCTTTTCTTTTTCAGACATAAACTTCAAACTATTTTTGAGTAGTTTCAAAAAATTATTTTTGTTCAAGTTTATCATTCTCCTCGACAAAACGATTTATTGTTAGGAAAAACTCATTCCATTCCATCTTTAAGGATTCAAGTTTAGCTATACCTTCCTTTGTAATTCTGTAGTATTTCCTAAATGGTCCTTCTTTTGATTCTTCATGATATGTCGTGACATACTTTTCTTTAACTAATCTTCTTAAAATCGGATAAACAGTACCTTCCGATATAACAATCTTATTCGAGATCTTCTTTATTAGTGAATAACCGTATTCATCCTCTTTGTTTATTATTATTAAGACTATTAATTCTAGTACACCTTTTTTAAACTGTGCATTCATAATTTATCACCAGCGTTTATAATTTATTTAATACTATCTGTGTATTAAAAGGTACTAAACTTAACACTGTATCCTAATATCAGAATATTAAGAATTAATTATCAGTAATTAATTCCTGAGAATCATATGGATTATAACAGTACTAATATATTTACATAAGGTCATCAAGTATCCGAGAACATTATTTACTATTTGTGTAAAAAAATTGATTTATTTTAAATTTGATGTTACATTGTTATTTAGAGAATAGGAAAATAAATCCAATCCATATAACCTTTTTTCAGAGGTTATTTGTTCCTTACTTTTTTAATTTTCTTTATTCCGTAATAAATAGAAATGTATTTTAGTATTTAAACCACCACCCTTTTATCCTATATTTTCCATTATAAAATGAAACAGGTTTATAAATACCTCGAAAATTATAAAAGGGATAAAAAGCTGCATATTAGGACATTTAGAGTACATAAAAGGGTAATATGTAAAATGGGAAACGCTTAATTGTTTGAATTATCATAAAAAATAGGCTCGAATACTTTCGCTATTTGATTTCTAATTTTTCCAACTTTTATATACTTAATTATAGGAGTGTAAGAAGACATTGATTTTTATTGATTTTATTGGAGCTCTGTTTGAAACAATCCCAATGCTTTTAATAACCCTACAATTATTAAATAAATTTCATTTTAGTAAAATACAAATACTTTATTTATTTTCTATAAGTCTAGGAACAGCCATATTTTTAACACTATCACTAAGTTATCCCTTTATTAAATTGCCTTTAGCTGTAGTAATTCTGGCTATTCTTATATCCAAGCTATATAAAGTGAAATTCACTTTTTCAATATTATCCCTATTATTAAGTATGACTCTTCTACTGATTGTACAATTGATAAATATTATTATTTTTGATCTACTTTTTGCAGGCTCTTCAACATTTAATCAAATACGATTTATCTCTGGATTAGTTAACGGTTCATTATTAACTCTACTATTATTATTTCTAAGAGCATTTAGGAGGAGTCTTATACCTAACCAGGACATTTCTCATGCTAAGACCCCAAAGTTTTGGTGGATTTTCCCCCTATTTGTTGTGTTATTCATGTTAATTGTAATTAAAGTCATTCAAGATGACGGTATATCGATTACCTCTGCTTATTTAATAATTATCTCGAGTATTGCATTTATTTACCTTACAAGGTACTTAGTTTATCTAAACACTATTAAAGCAGAAAAAAAATTATTAACTGAGCAAGAGAAAAGTGCTAAATTTTATCTAAGAAGTATACGAGCACAAAGGCATGACTTTATCTTTCAACTTAACACTATCAATTCTCTAGTCCATCTAAATAGAATAAATGATTTAAAAGCTTATCTGAGTGAACTCACGGAAGAGTTTCAGACAACTTCTGAAACTCTACCTTTACATTACATGTCAATAGCCGGTTTACTTATTCAATACAAACAGATTTTAAAAAAAGACGGTATTAATTTTAATATTTTTATCTCCGATACATTTGAACTCATTCCTATGCCAGTTTATGAATTTAACAATGTTATCGGAAACTTAATTTCTAATGCATATGAATTTATAAAATCAAACGAAACAGCTTCTAGAGAAATAGTCATTAAATTTTACAAAAATCAGTATTTAATAGTCGAAGTGTTAAATGAAGTGAATCCAGAGCTGCTAGATTTGGAAAACATATTTCAAGATGGTTATAGTACAAAAACTACTTATGAAAATGGATTAGGACTAAGCAATATTATGATGACTTTAGAGAGATATAACGGATACATATATCCAGAACTTAATAATCGAACTTTAAGTATGTTTGTCCTCATACCACCTAAAGAAAGGAAATAATTTATGGTTAATCCTAATATAATTAGTAATGAAGTAACTAATTTTGTTATTAAACATGCCCCAGAATACAGAGATAATAAAGAGTATATACGATACGGACTAGAGTGGATAATCTCATTAACTATTCAAATTTCAGTTATTCTAATACTATCGGTTTTATTTGGAGTTTTTATTGAAGCCACCGTATCTCTTTTTACAGGAGCTTTTCTTAGAACTTTTGGGGGAGGAGCACACTTTAAAAGTTATTTAAAATGTGTGGTCTACAGTACTATTTTAATCCTTATACTTTCGATAGCAACCAAGCATTTTCTAGCTCTTAATATGATCGCTGTCCTTATAATTTATTTAATTTCTATGTTTATTTATAATAAAAAAGCTCCTGTCTTACATAAAACTAGAGCTTTATTTAATGACAATAAGAAAATGTTATTCAAACATATTTCATTATTTTTTATTACAACACTGTTCATCCTCACGATATTATTACCTATAGGTAAATCAAGTATTATCTCAAGTATTTGGCTATCTGTTCTCTTCCAATCGATTTCACTTACAGAATGGCATCATGACATGACCGATTGGTTAGATAAAAAAACTACAAGAAAGGTGGATTATTTATGAACTTATTTACGAAAGTACTAGCAAAAATTATAGGTAAGGTTGGTTTTATGGCCTCAAAGGGTACTCTAGCATCGTATTGGTTTACATACGAACCTGAACTTCCTAGTAAAGACAAAAAGAATGATTCTGAATAAAAATGTCTAAATTAAGTATCATAGCTATAGACGATGACCCGATACAATTAGAACTATATAAAGATATTTTTAAAGAATCACCATATAATTTAGTATATACCTCTACAAATGGTGATTCTCTTCCAATTTTTTTAAATGAGAATAAAGTAGATATTGCATTATTAGATATAGAAATTGCATCTCAATCTGGATTTAAACTAGCAGAACATATCAATCAGTATTACAAAAATATAAAAATTGTTTTCATCAGTAATCACAAATCCTTTGCATTGGATGCATATAATTTTTATCCCTTAGATTATATAGTAAAGCCTGTTGATGTATTTAGATTATTCCAAACACTAACGCGAGTTAATTATGTAAATAAAGACGACCTTCGGGTAGGGGTTAAGACATCAACTGGGTACTTATTAATTAAAAAGGATGAGATCAACTTTATTGGTAAAACCATTCGAAAAACCACAATACATCTTACAACCGGAGAACTTATTGAAAGTAATGAGAAACTTGAAGTTCTTGAAGCAAAATTAGCAAAGCACGGATTTTATCGTATCCATAAATCCTATTTAGTCAACCTAGAAAGAGTTAAAAAAATTCAAAAAGATGAATTTATGAATTCATATAATCTGGTTCTAATTGATTCTGAAGAAACTTTACCAGTGAGCAAACATCGGATAAAAGGTCTTAAAGATTTAATATTCAGTGAGTTCAGTTTCTAGCTTTATTGATATTGATAACAGCCTTTTTTGGCATCAAACTTTACAAAACAACCTACAAAACCTGAACAAGTATCCAGATGTAAAAAAGGATAATTGTTCAGGTTCTTCTTATACTTGAATTTTATGGCCAAAATTTTTTTCATCTAAAGGAAGGAAAATGCTTTGCTACTTCTTTTTATTATCTTTTTCGATTTTCTCTACTGACGAATGCCCCATCCAGTCTTCTTGCTTCATTTTCTTTTTTCGTCTTCTTTGTGAAACAACGATAACAAGAATAATGAGAACGATTAAAAGTAGAGGAACTCCGAAAGCTCCATAAAGAATATTAAAAAAACCACTGAAAAATTCTGACATCGTGAACCTCCTTATAAATGCCGTTTTACCGACTATACGTGCTTTTCATTTCTTATATATAACTTTCCCATTTCAGGCTTTTCTAAACGCTAGAATTTTACAGGAATCTCCCTGTCTCCTTTCTTATAAAAATAAAGAAAAATCTCCCTACTATGTAAGGAGATTTCTAATAACCCATAAATTTATTTCTTCTCTGGTAGCTTTTCTAAATACTCAATTGCCTCTTTTAACGTACTAACAGGAACTATCTTAATATCGGTATATCCCTCTTCTTTTACTTGTTCTTTAATTTCCTTTTCATTCGTATCATATTCTGTTATATCGCGTGGATAGAAGAATATATCCACATCTTCTTTATGTGCCGCAACGATTTTATGCTTGATTCCACCAATTTGCCCCACATTTCCTTCGGCATCCATCGTTCCGGTACCGGCTATTTTGTAGCCTCTTGTTAAATCTTCTTTGACAATTTGATTATAGACTTCTAATGAAAACATAAATCCGGCGGAAGGCCCTCCAATATTTTCACTATTAATTTTTACATCAATAGAAGGGTGGATCGTCATATTATCTTCTGGAGCAATCCCAATACCAACCTGCCCTGTCTTTTTGTCTAATTCAATTACTTCTACATCAGCTTCTTTCTTTTTCTTGCCATGTAAAAATTCAAGGTGGACTATATCTCCTGCTTGCTTTTCTTTTAAATAAGCAATTAACTTCTCGCTTTTAGTAAATGCCTTTCCATCCACTTTTTTAATAATATCTCCGACTTGAATAATTGATTTTGCCTTAGAGTTATCTAATACTTGAGCAACGAAAATACCGTTATAAGTAAACTCTACCTTTTTCCCTGCTGCATGCAGACTAGCGATAATCGCATTTTGCTTTGATGTATCCATCATATGAAGCAGCAGCTTATTGTACTCATCATCACTTAAATTCCCCTTAACCTCTTCTTCCTTTCGGATTTCCGTATGTGGTGCGACCAATCCGTATAGATAGATATAGGGGTTATTTGCTTTAATCGAATAAACTGTTGTTAGATTCAGACTTCCCTTTTCAGACTTCGTACCATTCTCTACGGTCACTTTTGATGCAAGTGCTTCAATTGAGCCTGGTTGATTTAAATAATAAGGGGTCGGGATAAATAAGAGAATAATGAGTACCCCAAAAAGTATGATTAACCACTTTTTTGAAAAGATGCTTTTTCTTGATTTATTCATATCTACATACTCCTTAGGATATTAATTTTACTGATATAAACTATATTTACATATATCATATTAAAAAAAAATGAATTTCAGATAGTTTTTCCATTAAAAAGACTATTTTTCTGTATCAAGGATTTCTCGCAATAATCGGACGCCTTTTTCAATCTGGTCGAGGGATAATCCACCATAACCCATTACAATTCTACTCTTATGCTTTCCTTTAACTAAACTATACTGTTCAATCGGATATACCTTTACTCCATTTTCCTCGATTTTATGTATGAAGGTGGAATGAAAATCTGTATCTGGAATTTCGACAACTAAATGCATTCCTGCCGATTTACCAATGATGGTAGCATATTCAAAATTTTGCTGAATAGCTAAGACTAACCGTTCCCGTTTTTCTTTATATATTTTTTTCATTTTGCGAACATGCCGATCTAGATAGCCTTCCCTGATAAAACGGGCTAATACTAATTGTTCCAGAGAGGAAGTATGTCTGTCTGAAAACCACTTAAGCTGTTCAAAATCACTTATTAATTCCTCTGGTAAAATTACATATCCTATCCGTAAGCCTGGTGAAAGAATTTTGCTAAAAGTTCCTACATATATAACGTGGTTAGGTGCTATTCCTTGGATAGACGGTACAGGAGCCCCCTCATAGGTAAATTCACTGTCATAATCATCTTCTACAATATAGCAATCCATCTTTTTCGCATACTCGATTAATTGCAGCCTTCTTTGAATAGAAAGAATACCCCCTAAAGGAAATTGATGGGAAGGAATAACAAAGACAAAACTGGGGGATTGTTTTGGTAATCCACTTGGATCAATCCCATTCTCATCTACAGGAACAGGAATGATTTGTCCATTGCTAAAAGTAAAAATATTTCTCATTTCATCTGTCACAGGATCCTCAACTGCTATCGTTTTATTTCCTCTCCCAAGCATTTCTGTGATTAGCTTCAATCCTTGAGTAGCACCCGATGTAATAAAAATTTGCTCTGCCCTGCATTGCACCCCTCTAACTCTTTTTAAATAGTCAACAAGGGCATTCTTTAATTCTTTCATTCCAGAGGCCTCTCCATATCCAAAGACTGCTTCCGAAGAATGCAAACAAATTTCCTTTGTTAATTGTGCCCATTTCTTCCTTGGAAAATAATCGATTGCTGGATTCCCTGCTTTAAAATCAATATACCTCTTTTTATTCGCATCGATTTTTTTAGGAGTTTCTTTTCTTCTTGTATTTTCTGTAAACGAAAGAGAAGTCCCTCTTGCTACAAAAGTCCCTGACTTTGGTCTTACTTCTAAATAGCCTTCTGCAATTAAACGCTCGTACGCCTCCAGCACAATATTTCGCGAAACTCCAATAGAGCTTGCTAATTCTCTTGAGGAAGCTAGTCTATCTCCCTCTTTTAATTGCTTTTCCAATATTCCATTACGAACTTGATCATAAATTTGCTGTGTTAAAGAAATAGAACTGGATCGGTCAATCGTAATAAAGATCATGCAGAATCCTCCTAAAAAACAAACTGGTACTATAAAAGTATATAATTACTGGCTCTATTCTATACCAGTATACCATGTTATGATGTGAAAAAATGGACATAAAGGAGTATCTAATGAAAACAATTGGACTAATTGGCGGGTTAAGCTGGGAATCAACAGCTGATTATTATCGCTATATAAATACATTCGTAAAAGAACAAATGGGTGGATTACATTCTGCTAAATCGCTTCTATATTCCTTTGACTTTGAAGAAATTGTTGCTCTGCAAAAAGCTGGACATTGGGATGAGGCCACTGTATTAATGATAAATGCCGCTAAAACACTGGAAGCGGGCGGTGCTGATATCGTAATTATCTGTACCAATACTATGCATAAAATGGCAAAAGAAGTACAAGCAGCTATCACTATTCCATTACTTCATATCGCAGATGTTACTGGATATGAAATAAAAAAAGCTACCTTAAAAAAAGTCGGCTTATTAGGAACGATGTTTACAATGGAGCAGTCCTTTTATAAAGAAGCACTTTTACAACAAGAGATTGAAACAATTATTCCTGACAAAGAGGATAGAGAAGCAGTTCATCAAATTATATTCGATGAATTATGCAAAGGGATAATCCTTCCAGAATCAAAGGCTATCTATTTGCGTATTATAGACAAACTTCAAGCACAAGGCGCTGAAGGGATAATTTTAGGATGTACAGAGATTCCCTTACTTATAAAACAAGAAGACAGTTCTATTCCGCTATTTGATACAACATTTTTACATGCTCAAGCAGCCGTTTCCTATGCACTCGATAAAAATTTTGCATTAAAGTAAAAACCTCTTTTTCCTTTTCCATAGGCAAACGACCTCTATCATTACTATCGAACTAGGGTACATTTATCCTAGTTTTTTTTACTTTTTTTCTAAACTACTGTAAAACAAGCTTAACTTTTTTCCATGATAATAAAGCGAGCCTAAATAATGGAGGGGAAAAATTTGAACTTAAAATCATGGAAAAAAAAGGTGCTGCCAATCGCTGTAATCTCTTCTCTAACAGTTGCTGGATTAGCAACTGTATTAACAGGAACAGATGCAGAAGCAAAAAAAAATGGAAACAATAACGGAAAACCGAAAAATGTTATCTTTCTGATAGGAGATGGAATGGGTGTTTCTTACACTTCCGCATATCGCTATTTAAAAGATAATCCGAAAACCAAAACGGCAGAAAGCACATATTTTGATCCTTATTTAGTAGGACAGCAAATGACATATCCAGAAGATCCCGAACAAAATGTCACAGACTCTGCATCAGCCGCAACCGCAATGTCTGCTAGTATTAAAACATACAATAATGCTATTGCTGTAGACAATGATCATTCGGAAGTGAAAACCGTCTTAGAAGCTGCAAAAGAAAAAGGCAAATCCACAGGTCTTGTTGCCACTTCTGAAATTACCCATGCAACCCCAGCATCTTTTGGATCACATGATATTAATCGTAAAAACATGAATGCCATTGCAGATGATTATTTTGATGAGATGATAAATGGTAAGCATAAAGTGGATATTCTTCTAGGTGGTGGGACAGACCTTTTCGTTCGCCAGGATAGAGACTTAACGAAGGAATTTAAGAAGGCTGGCTACAATTATGTAACGAATCGTAAAGATTTACTGAAGAATAAAGATACACAATTGCTTGGTCTATTTGCGGAAGCAGGAATGCCGAAAATGATAGATAGAGATAAAGATACACCTTCGTTAGAGGAAATGACAAAAACTGCTATCAATAGTTTAAACAAAAATAAGAAAGGATTTTTCCTTATGGTGGAAGGTAGTCAAATTGACTGGGCGGGCCATGATAACGACATTGTCGCTGCAATGAGTGAGATGGAGGATTTTGAAAAGGCATATAAAGCAGCAATTGATTTTGCTAAAAAGGATAAAAATACTTTAGTTGTTGCTACAGCAGACCATTCAACTGGCGGATTCTCTATTGCAGCTAATGGGGATTATAATTGGTATGGCGAGCCAATCAAAGCAGCAAAGAAAACACCTGATTTTATGGCAGAATTAATTGTAAATGGCGCGAATGTAAAATCTACCTTAAAAGATAATATTCAGTTATCCCTAACTTCAGAGGAAATTCAGACCGTTCAAAAGGCTGCTGATACAAAGGACCTCACTACTATCGACAATGCTATTGAAGATATCTTCAATAAACGAACCAATACAGGCTGGACAACTGGAGGACACACAGGTGAAGACGTTCCTGTCTATGCCTACGGACCTTCTAGCAACCTTTTTACAGGACAAAAGGACAATACAGATCATGCAAAAATTATCTTCAACCTACTAAACGCAAAAATAAAAATAACGGATAAATAGAATGGCGGAGGGTACCTGTTTAGGAGCGTCGGGGCTGGTGCGACATTTCCTGAGATATAGGAAACACGGGGACTGCTTCCATCTATTAACCTGTACTTTCTTTACTTTAATAAAAGAAGTGCTTCCCTCTATTTTCGCGAGGGGAGCTTTTCCATCAGGAGGAACGCCATTGAGACAAAATATTATCTATTTATTAACCTTCCTTTTACTAGCCGGCTGTAGCAGCAAAGAAACTAATACTAATACAAAGAATAACGATTTAAAGAAAAGAGAAACGAGCACGCTAGCTGCAGATAGAAAAACTGTTTCAACGGATATTTATACTCCCAATCCGCAAGTAATTGATGATGCCGCTTTACTAGCTGCTGGTGACTTTTATCGCGATAGAAAAGGAGAAGCAACATTAAAAGCCATTTCTAAAGAAGCCAAGGAAGTTCAGGTTGATTCCGTAAGACTAACAGTCAAAGACATCAAACTTATCGCTTATCGACCAGCATATAGCTTAATAGACTTTTATCATACTTATACACATGAAGAACAATTCACTTTCATCAAGTTTTCTGTGGAACTTGAAAACCTATCGGACGAAATTAGGAAGTTCTCTCCAATTGCTTTCATCCAAACAGATAAGGATGAAATGATTACATGGGAAAAGGATATCTACTTAGAAGAGCTTAATGGAGAATTAAATCCAGGAGAACGAAAAAAAGGAAATATAGGCTTTATCTTAGAAAATTCTGCCGTTAATAAAGTCCAGTTAAGTACAAGCGATACCTATACAGAACAAGATAACCTGTTAGGAAAAGCAAAAATGATTGACATTAACTTAGAATAATATATACATTCTCTACATTCTAAATCGCTGAAAGAGATCAAGTACGTCAGGTAAACCCTTTTACGACGAGCTGGCATTTAATGTGAGCCAGCAAGGTAATCCTGGCGTAAAATTCTTCTACCAATATACAAGCCGATAATAATAAGATACATGTTGCTTGTCTCTCCATATGATAACCTGCATACAAGTGGACACAAATTTTGGACAACAGAAGTTGGCGGCTCCTTATATACAGTACTTGTCCCTTTCACTGATTCATAATTTACTTACTTTTCAAAGTTGCCATCTTGCTCAATTGCTTTAGAAAGCGTGGAAGCGATTGAAATATCCGCGAAGGGTAATCCTAACTGTATTGCGGTTGTTGCTATTTCTGGGCGAATACCTGATAATGTCGTATTCACTCCAATTAAGCTTAAACCATGAATCAATTGGAATATCTGATGGGCAACCATTGTATCAATAATAATTACACCAGATAAATCAATAAATAATCTGGATACTTTCTTCTCTTCACATTGCTTAATCGTATTTTCTAATATAGAAGCAGCACGCGCTGTATCAATATCTCCAACAAGAGGCAAGAGTGCACTTGATTTACTTAAAGAAATGACTGGTGAACTTAATTCATTAATCATATCCTGTTGTGCTATAAGCTGCCTATTGGAATAATTATGATGTTCCTCAGTATATTTCAAGATAATTTTATCGAGAACCTTTACAACAGAATGGCTCCATTCAATGACGCGTGACTGCTCGACATGATGTTTGGCCGCGTATTCTTCAATCAACTGAAAATATTGCTCCCTCGTTCGAATAAATTCACGAATAATAAAATGAATTGGTGTATCTAATTGCCCCTGATCGGTTGCAATTTTAAAAATCCATTCCTTAATGTCTTCAAGGAACTCTTCCCTATCTTTAATAAAGAGACCTGCAAGACGAAGATGAAAATCATTGTTTTGCTTTTTCATTGTCTCAATCGCATATGGATCAGTTGCTGCGTACACACCTTTTGGATCATTTTTTGTCAAATCATTATACCATTCTTCTGTTAATCTTTCTGAATTGTCGATGAAATATTGATATACACCTTGATTATAGTACAACTAATGCATCACTCCTAATAAATGTTGATTATAGTCCAACTTGGAAATGATGTACTCTAATTTAAAGTTTAATAAGAAAATAGAAATTAAGCAGTGCTTTATATATTCAAAAAACTGTTAAATGAATCATATTTCCAGAGGGATCCCATGTATACCATTTACCCTCTTTTTCGATAATTAATGCCCCTAGCTGTACAATTCTATGCTTAATTTCTTCTAGTTTTTCGTGATCAGGTATACTCAAATCAAAATAAGCTAAACCAACATGATTCTTTTCTGGAGCAGGTGCCCCCATTCCATTCCAAATATTTAAGCCGATATGATGGTGATATTGTGCTGTTGAAAGAAAGAACGCTTGTGAACCATATTTTTGAACGACATCAAAGCCTAATCCTTTTACATAAAAATCAACCGTATCTGTTAAATCCGCAACATGTAAATGAATATGACCAAGGATAGTTTGCTCGGGAAGACCTTTCCATTGGCGATTTCCTGCAGATGCAAGCACTCCTTTTGTATCCATATAGGCTGTATCCATTTTCACAAATCCATCTTCCCACTCCCACTCTGTCGCCTTTCTATCTCGATAGATTTCAATCCCATTTCCATCTGGATCTGCTAGATAGATCGCTTCACTAACATAATGATCAGAAGCTCCTTGTAATGGATAACCTGTTTCTAGCAAATGGTTCAATATAATTCCTAGCTCCTCTCTTGATGGCACCAAGATAGCAAAATGATAGAGTCCTGTTGTTCGTACTGTTTTAGGCTCGATTTCTTTTAATTCTTCTAAAAATAAAAAAGGTTCCCCTGTTCCTGCACGTAAAGATGCAGTCCTTTTATCTTGACTCGCAACTGAAAAACCAATTATTTTCGTATAGAACAAAAGAGACTTTTCTAGATTAGATACTTTTAAAGTTATTGATTTTGCATAAATAGTTGAATCGTTATGAAATGTCATTCTTTTTCCTCCATTTTTACTTACTTTATGTAAGTAATTTTATTTTAATAAACAACAGTTGTAAAGTAATCTAGTTATGATTCATAATATTTTTACTTAAAATAATAATTATTGTATAATTATTACGAGGGGGGATGTAAGATGAACCATTCAACAATTTGTCCACGGTTTGAAAAAGCAATGAGTATTTTAAGCCAACGCTGGACTGGTTTAATTATTTATCAGCTGTTAAACGGTCCTCAACGTTTCTGTTCTATAGAATCCTCCATTGGAATAAGCGGAAGACTTTTATCGGAGAGATTAAAGGATTTAGAGCAAGCTGATATTGTGGTACGAGAGGTATACCCTGAAACGCCGGTTAGAATTGAATATTCTCTAACAGAAAAAGGGCGTTCATTAGAACCAATTATGAAAGAAATCGAAAATTGGTCTCATTCATGGCTAGAAGTATAACCATATAAAGTTTTCCGGTCGATGATAACCCGAATAATTATACGGAGATACCATT
>NZ_BCVE01000013.1 GCF_001591585.1 Niallia circulans NBRC 13626
TATGCTTCCGACGGCGCGGGGTGGGTTTTCGTTTGTGCTTCTTTTTGCATGCAAAGCGATTTGCATAGCCCGCAGCAAGAGTAGTAAAAAAGATTTTAGCTACATCTTTGAGTAAGTCCAAAACGAAATCCATTTGTATGTCACCTCCTTTCCTTCTTATACAGGAAAAGAGTGTATACCACCCGCACCTATGTAGTTGTACCATTAGACAATTTAGGTAGGGAAGCAGAGACAAGGGGTTTGTCCCCCTTGTCTCTTGATGGTATTGTTGAAAGAGAAACAAAATAACAGTATAATATCATTGATGTACCAACAGGTGGGAGGACAAACCGTGACCAAAGAAGAAGAACTCATAATGAATGTCAGGGACTTATTTAATAAAATGGTCTGGCTTAATAAGAGCAAAATGATGAAAAGCCTTGAGGGACACTTGCCTTCTGAAGTGCATTGTATGGAATCCATTGAAAAAATTACAAATCCCAATGTGACAAATCTTGCGGAGTCCCTTTATATGACTAGAGGTGCTATCAGTAAATTAACGAAAAAACTTATTAAAAAAGGCCTTATCGAAAGTTATCAGAAACCGGAGAATAAAAAGGAAATCTACTTTAGGCTCACAGAACAAGGGAAAAAAATATTCAAAATACATGAAGAGCTGCATAATGAGTTTTATGAACGAGATAAAGTTATTTTTGAACAAATAACGGAGGAACAATTTGACCATATGCTTAGTCTGGTGGAAAAATACAGTAAGCATTTGGATACGGAAATAAAGAAACAAAATCTAACAATTAATTAGTTCGGATAAGAATAATGATATTATAGGCAGACCGACTCGAGTGAGAAAGGTCTGCCTTTTTTCATCGCTAAATAATTCCAATACAAAAATAGCAGTAGTCTAATAGACCACCACTATTTACCTCTGGTTTCTTGTGAGAATGAACTCTCTATTAGTTAAATCCAGGGAAATTTGCAAGATTCGAGGCATTGCTTAAAAATAAGATAAGGGCAAAAATAGCTATCACTATAATCATTATCATGTTTTTAAATGGCTCTTTAACACGTAGCATTGCCAAAGTTCCGATTATAGCAAAAATGACAGTCAGAAGTGAACCTGTTGCGATCCAGCTTCCATCCCAATAACCGATAATTAAAGCTGCTGCTGCTACTAATTCATAGCCGCCTGTGAACACCCGAAACCATTGTGGCAGTCTCAATGATTTAAATTCTTCGATAGCTGTTTTATCGCCTGTCAATTTTCTAGAACCTGCCATTAAAAACATAAATATTAAAAATGATTGCAAAATAATCGTGACAATATGCATATTTAATATCTCCTTTTGATTATTAATAGATGTAAGAACGTTATAATTTACGTTGGTTATAGCCATATCCTTTTAGGTGGAATCTGTAGGTACGATACTTGCTTCAATTCGTAGCCAGTCCTTATAAAAATAAATAGGAATTAACGGACAAAAAAGGATAGAATCGATTTGAATAGACTAAATTCGAATTAAATCTAACACCGTTAGATACTATAACATTGATTTTATAAGGTGTAAACATTTATTTAACAGTGTTAGACAATTACAGTATATTTTTGTATGATTGATTTATTAGAAATGGAGTTGCTATTAAGTGAAAGGAAAAAAAACAAAAATCACAAAAGAAAATATTATCGATGCTTCTTGGAGATTGTTGGATAAAGTAGGTATCGAGGAATTTAGTATGAGAAAGTTAGCGGTTGAATTAAATATTCAAGCCCCATCTATTTACTGGTATTTTAAAAACAAACAGAGTATTTTCCAATCACTTGCCAATGAAATTGCGAAGGAGTCTATACTTTCCACAAAATTGGACGGAGATTGGAAGGAAAAATTGACTCATTTTGCTATCGGTATAAAAGATACCTTGAGTAAATACCCTTGCTCGGCTCAATTAATAATGAGAACCATTCCAACTGAGCCTGATTACATGATATTAATTAATGAATTACTTCAAGTGGTCGATGACTTGCCAATGGAAGACGAAGATAAATTTTCTTCTATTATGTGTCTATTAAATTACGTCATCTTTTTTGAATTAGACAAGTATGAACAAAGGAAAACACAACTATTAATATTGGAAGAATTCGGTCCAAATGATGCTCAAACATTGTTTAAACGACCCTTTGAGCATTTTCCTGATAATGGTTTAAAAGTATTAAAGAGGCTGTATAATAATGATTTGTTCGAAGAAATAGGCTCTGACCGTATGTTTGAGAATGGACTTTACATTATTATATCTGGAATTGAACAGTTAATTATTAAAAACAGCACTAGTGAACAGTAAGGAAGAAACAAAAGAAAAAAATGTCAAAAGTTACAATAATAAATGAACAGACAGCCCAATTATATAAAAGGGCTGTTTTTTTATAGGTATTGTTGACAAGGAAACAAAAATGATGTTATATTTTGTTGACGAGGAAACTAAAGTCTCTGAAAGGAGAATAATATGTCAAAAGATAAAGTTAGACAATCAGGATTACCAAAAGAAATGCTGGCGGCTGCCTGGGCTCTTGCCATTGGAGCAATTGCACCAATGCTTGATTCCACCATGGTGAATATCGCCGTCGATACACTACTTAAAGATTTCCATACTACATTAAATATTGTTCAATGGTCCATCACAGGTTATGTTTTAGCCCTTGCAATGGCAGTTCCAGTATCTGGATGGTTAATGAACAAATATAACGGAAAGAAAATTCTCATTGGTGCAGTTATCGCTTTTGGGGTCATTTCTGTTCTTGCCGGAATTAGTTGGAATATTTCAGTTTTCATTTTCTTCCGCTTGCTTCAAGGGTTTAGCGCTGGTATTATTACCACACTTATGTCAACGCTCTTGGTTAAAACAGCAGGGCCAGAAAAATTGGGGAGAGTGATGGCGATAGTAAGCACACCAATGATATTAGGTCCCATTTTAGGACCCGTCATCGGAGGTTTCATTGTTCATGGTAAATCATGGCATTGGATTTTCTTCATCAATGTGTTCATTGTCTTGATTGCTGTACCGCTTATGATGAAATATATTCCAGACTATAATCCATTCAACAAAGATAGTAAACTCGATGTTTTTGGGATCATCGATTTGTCTGTAATGAGTGCAGCACTAATCTACGGAATTACGCAAGCTGCGAACCATGCATCATTCAACAATAGCGAAACAATTGTGTGGATGGGAATTGGTCTTGTTTTAGCAATTATTTATGTTGGTTATAATCGAATCAGGAAAAATCAATGTGTGCTTCCATTAAATTTGTTTTCACACAAAAATTTCTTAGTATCCAGTGTCGGTTTATTTTTAGCCAACATTGCCATCATGGGACCCATGTTAATACTTCCGTTGTATTTTCAAAACATTCGGCATTTCTCGGTATTCGAATCAGCACTTGCATTAATTCCACAAGGAGTTGGAATGCTTGTTACAAGACCAATAATCGGAATAATGATTGATAAAATTGGTGCGAAATACGTAGTCATGGTCAGTCTTGCTCTGTCACTTATCAGTTCTATTCCACTTATCTTTATCACAGACCAAACAAGCATGATTTGGATTTCAACCATATTATTTATTCGTGGTACCAGCTTTGGGGGAATCATGCTTCCATTGACAAGTGACGCTTATACGGATCTCAACAGCAATCAACTTCCAGAAGCGAGTGTCGGTATTAATATTATTGAAAATCTTGGCTCAAGCTTTGGTACAGCTATTATCGCAACCGTTGTCGCCACTGTAGCACTAGGAGTGCAGCCAACAATTATGAATGATTTAAAAGGTTACCATGCTGGATTTTTAGTATCAGCTATTGTCCTTGTATTAATCTTTATTCCAAGTTTGTTCTTAACACATAAAAGAATGTATAAAAAAGAACCTGCACTTAAACAATGAGTGCAGGGACAAGGGGTTTGTCCCCTTGTCCCTCTAATTAAATAGATAAATACCCAAAAACCCTTGACATAAAAGTGGTGTAAATGGTAGGTTATAAAACGTAATGATTACGATTTATAAAATACATAGAGAAGAGGGGAAAAATGAAAAAACTGCTATTTAGCGTTTCGTGCTTATTATTATTAAGTGTGTTCTTAGCCGCGTGTCAAGGAACTAAAGAAGAGAAAGCGAATAAAGAGGAAAAAGATGCAGCACAGCTTGTGCATGAAGCTCCGGAAAGTATAAAAGTGGAAGGAATTGCTGATCACTATCATACTGGAGATAAGATTGAGTTAACAGCGGTATTAGATAAAGAAACAGATGCTGATCATTGGCATTGGTATAGTCGAGAAAGTGCCAATGATGAATGGAAAGTTGTTTCTGGTCAAGAAACAGCAACATTTACAGGTGAGGCGACAGTTAATGGTTTAGAAATAAAAGCAGGCTTATTCGATAGTGATGATAAGGCAGTTGCCCAATCAGTGCCAGCTCAAATTGTCATTGATGATCATCATGGACATGATGAAGCAAGTAAAAAAATATATCAAGGGTATTTTGATGATAACCAAGTAAAGGATCGCGAACTATCTGATTGGGAAGGAGATTGGCAGTCTGTTTATCCGTATCTTCTTTCTGGAGATTTAGATGAAGTGTTTGCACATAAAGCGGAAAATGGCGATATGACAAAAGAAGAATATAAGGAGTACTATACAGTAGGCTATAAAACAGATGTAGATCGCATTACCATTAAGGATAATGTTGTGACCTTTTTCGAAAAGGATAAAGAATATTCAGGAGAGTATAAATCAGATGGTTATGAAATACTCACCTATGAAAAAGGAAATAGAGGTGTACGCTTTATTTTTAAATTAGTAGATGGATCCAAGGAGATGCCTCGATATATCCAATTTAGTGACCATAATATTTTTCCAGTTGATTCCGCCCATTACCATCTATATTGGGGAGACGACCGAGAGAAACTGTTAGAAGAAGTGACGAATTGGCCAACGTATTATCCATCTGAATTAGATGCTGATGGGTTAGTCCGGGACATGTTAGCACATTAATATTTATTAAAAGTAACGAAGTTTATTTGATTTAAATAGAATGAGAAAATACTAGTTTTTAAATCGTAATCATTACGCTTTGTTTAGGGAAATGAAAGGAAGAATAAGATGAAAAAGAATTGGTTACTAGCTATTTTTCTAGGTGTAATAATGAGTGTAGTTCTTTTAGGGTGCCAAAAGGGAGAAAGTAGTTCGAATGATAAAATTTCAGTTGTGACATCCTTTTACCCAATGTATGAATTTACTCAGCAAGTGGCAGGAGATCGGGCAAATGTGTCGTTAATGGTCTCAGATGGGCAAGATGCCCATCACTATGAACCAAGTGCTAAAGACGTAGCAAAGGTTAATAAAGCAGATGTTTTCGTCTATAGTAGCGAAGAAATGGAGTATTGGGTAAACAGCTTATTAAAATCGATAGATAACGATAATCTTGTAATAGCACGGACGGCGGATGGACTAGATGTAGAGGATACGAATCAATCAGGTCATCGTCATGAACACGATCATGAAGATACCGATGGAGAAGCAAATCAGGAAAGTGATGAAAAAATAACAATCCAAGGAAAAGCGGACAACTATCACAGTGGTGACATGATTGAATTAACAGCCAGGTTAGCGGAAAAAGTAGACTATGACCACTGGCATTGGTATACGAGAGAGAGTGCGGACAAAGAATGGGTAACTGTTCCGAATCAAGGCGGACCTAAGTTTAAATATGAAGCAGCAGACGAAAGTTTCGAGGTGCGAGCAGTTTTATATGATGATGATCATAATGAATTTGCTGTGTCAGCCCCGATAGAAATAGTTGTTAATAATCATGGCCACGATTATGGGGAGGAAGCTAGTCATGAGCATGCTGATGGAGAAGAAGGCCATGACCATGGTCATGAAGCTGACAAAGATCACGACCATGAAGGTGATGCAAGTGCAGAAAAAATTGAAATTGTTGGATTAGCGGATCATTATCATACAGGAGATGTTGTATCACTTGTTGCCGAGCTTAAAGAAGAGACGGATTACGATCACTGGCATTGGTATACACGCGGCAGTGAAGAGGAGGACTGGGAAGTTGTAACTGGTCAAGGAAGTGACCAGTTTGAATACAAAACAACTGGGGAAAGCTTTGAGGTGAAAGCCACACTATTTGACGAGGAGCATCATACATTTGCCGAATCCGAGCCTGTAACTGTTTTTATTAATGATCATAACAATCACGATCCACATATTTGGTTAGATCCAGTGTTAGCCCAAGAGCAAGTGAAGATTATTCGTGATGCATTGATTAAGGCTGATCCAGATGGAAAAGACAGCTATGATAAAAATACAGCAGCTTTCATTAAAGAACTTCAAGCATTGGATAAAGAATATGAAACTACTTTAAAAGATGCCAAGAACCGAGCTTTTGTCGTACAGCACCAAGCATTTGGATATCTTGCAAAGCGCTATCATCTAGAACAAATTGCCATTGGCGGCTTATCTACAGAAGTAGAACCAAGCCCCTCTCGTATGGCAGAGATCGGAACGCTTGTTAAGGAACATAATGTTCCAGTAATCTATTATCAACATGGAGCAAACTCGGCAATTGCAAAAACAGTTGCTAATGAAACAGGGACAAAGACAGCTGTTTTGTATGATTTAGAGGTTTTATCTAAGGAACTGAAAGAAAAGGACTTAGGTTATCTAGATGCAATGCGCGAAAATCTGAAAGCATTACAGTTAAGTGTTAAGTAATAGAAGTTGAGTCAAGTTAAATAGACTGCTCGTTAATATGGAGAAAAATGTAAATAGTAAAACGTCTCAAGGTAGAGGCGTTTTTTTATTTTTTGTTCACTTAAAACACTCGATAGTTGAAGTAATATTACTCATATTCTACTACTTTATAATATAAAAAAGAATGTCTTGTTTTAATAGTAAGATAATTATCCTTCAATTATCGAGTATCGAAAGAAAAGGCCTATTAAAAAAGTAAAGTGGACTTGACGTATCATCAAATTTTATGTAAAGTAAACTTTACGTAAAGTTTACTTTACATATGGCGGTGATTATATGAAAAATAATATTAAAATCTTGCGTACTAAGTACAATTATACGCAAGATGAATTAGCTGAATTATTAGATGTATCAAGACAAACGATTATTTCATTAGAAAAAGGTCGTTACAATCCCTCGATTAATTTGGCCTTCAAGGTTTCACGAGTTTTCAATTGCAGCATTGAGGATATTTTTATCTATGAGGAGGATTAAGAATGGCAAGTAAAAAAAGTGCTAAAGAAAATCAAATCATCTACATTTTCTCCGGGTTAATAGGAGTCTCAATGGGGGGCTATCTGAACTATCAGGATATTATAGCAGGCGAATTTCCTAATGCAATAATGATTCTAGCACTCGGTATCAATCAATTGCTTCTAGCTTATTTATCACCACATATCTTCCCTAAAGATGAGCGAGCAAAAGAAATAGTGGGGAAGGCAATGACAATAAACTACTTTGTACTTTTTTTATCGTTATTAGTTTTATTTCTAGCAACAGGCTCTTTAGGATTCTTGACATTAGATGCAACGCAGGTGCTGATTATCCTTTTTTGTATCATGGTAATCACTATTCCTAGTACTATGGTCATTTATTCAAAAATAATATAGGTAATTGGTTTGGATTATATGTTAGTCTGCATTCTAATATAGTTTTGTCCTTTTTTATCCTAAAATACTACCCTTTAGCAATATAATTTCAGCAAATCCGAGTGGGAAATATTAGGATTGTTAATTTCAATAAAATACTCTAATTGCCACTTTTGCGTCTTAATAGCTTGTTTATTAGTGGGTTTATCCCATAGAGGGTAAACTCTTATGGCCATTTTTCCTTTAGTAGTAGCCGTTTTAAGAATATTATGTTTCAGGAGTACTTCCTTTGGAAAAACAAATTGTCCTAATCTATTTCTACTAGAAAATGTATTGATTACCAATAAATCGGTTGCTTTGTCACATGAAAAGGCTTGGTTTTTATTAGCATCATCTTTTTCCCAGAAGGCAACAAACTGACCTATCTTATTGGGGGTAGTCTTTGCCACTCTAAATCTAACCGATTTTGCATTCAGCTGAAATCTTCCTGCCCCATACTCAGAATTTTGAGCTTCTTCTTGGATAGATTTTATAATAAAATGATTTGGTTCATAAAAATTTTCTTTTACAAAGGATAATGCTTTATAAAATTCATTCACAATGTGTTTCCCCCATATATTTATTGTTACAATCTTTTTTGTCATTTTTCCCTTAGCTTTATTATCCTGAATTTCCTAATATTAGAAGTTGAATTATATCATGTTGAATAACTTAATGGAACATCTATTCTCTTTTGTATATATTAACTTACATATATTTGTAAGCTGTCCTTTTAAAAATATGAAAAGCTTTCCCTTCTATTTAAAGAAAGCTTCTGTTGCCTCAATGCTTTTTAGAAATATTTATTTAAGATCTGTTTAGAAAGAGTCTAATATCGGCATTTGAAGAGTCAGAGAAAAATAGATTTTCTCATTAATAATCGAATAAAGGAAGAGGCATTTTTTAGTTTTTTCATCTGTTTTGCAAGGCTGAGGGGGATTACATCAATTCTTCATTAAAACCTAATAAAGCCCAATCAATTATACGAAATCACGTTAGTATCTCCGTATAATTGTCGGGCTTTAGTGGGGTGACTTATCGCGTCTTTCTTCAGGGTAGTTATTTATTTAGCATGATCTCTTCCAGTTCATCTAGCATTTGATTGGCTGCGATAACACCGCCTGCTGTATTCCATACTGCATCGCTTACTTCATAAGCATTTCCTTTTTTGACGACATCTAGGTTCTTCCATAGGGAGTCGCTTGTCCATTCTTTTGCCGTATCTAAGGCTTTTTGGTCATCTTGTGGAGCATAGGTAAAGTAGAAAAGGATATCTGCATCCATTTTCGGGATAGCCTCTTTTCCTACTTCAATAGCAAGATTACCAAGCTGATTATCTGCAGTGAAAAGCGATTTTTGCTGTTCCGCACGTTTGAATCCTAATTCATCCAAAATTACACCTGAAAAAGAGTCCGTATAATATATCCGGGAAGTTCCAGCCATAAATCGGACCACAGAAACTTCTTGATTTACTTTATCCCCTAATTTTGCTTTTACTTCTGCAACATGGTCTGCAAATGCGCTAAGCACTTTTTTTCCTTCTTCTTCTTTGTTCAGTGCTTTTGCATATAATTCAAAGTTATCCTTCCAATCACCTCTTAAAGTTTCGGAAAAAACAGTTGGAGCGATAGCACGTAGTTTGTCATAGATAGCTTCTTGGCGTATCTTTGTTCCAATAATTAGATCTGGTTTTAATGAAGCGATTTTTTCTAAATTTACTTCGTGTTCTACTCCAACTACTTCCACACCATCCATATCTTTTTTGATGTGATCGTACCATGGATTTCCCAGCCATGATTGTACGGCCCCAACTGGTTTAATCCCTAAAGCCAGAAGTGCTTCTGTTCCTTCATTCGTCAATACGACAACACGCTTTGGTGTCCCTTTAATTTCCGTTTTTCCCATTGCATGTTCAATTGTATAAGGTTTATTATCCGATGTGTTTGTATCGCTGGAGGTTTCTTTATTTCCTGATACTTCTTTTTCGTTATTTCCGCATCCTGCCAGCACAACAAATATAATTACCAATAATGATACCAGCATTGGAGTAAATCGTTTTTGTTGAAAATATGTAAGCATATTTGCCTCCCCTTTTTATTTGATAATGATTTTCAATAACAATTAGATAATATTTTATAATGAAAAATATGTCAATCATTAATTGAAAATGATTCTCATAGTCATTGACAGTCCCTATGACTTCTCCTAAACTAAAAATAGAAACTATTAGAGAGGGAAAACTACATGTTACTATTGAATAACAGAAGGAGAATCATTGGGCTTATTATTGGTTTACTATTATTATGTACTATTTTCATTTTTAGTATTGTACTAGGTTACGCCGATACGAGCTTTAAGACAGCCATACAAGCTTTTCAGCAGTTCAATGGTTCGAATGAGCATATTATTATTAAAGAAGTTCGCCTTCCTAGAGCATTAATTGGAACTATCGTTGGCAGCAGTTTAGCGATTACAGGGGCTTTATTACAGGCACTGACTAAAAATCCCTTGGCTTCTCCGGATATACTGGGCATTAATTCAGGAGCCAGTTTTTTTGTCATTATAGGACTTTTCTTTTTTTCTATTAATTCATTACAAGCATTTGCTTGGCTTGCCTTTTTAGGTGCAGCCGCCGCTGGATTAATTGTTTATTTTCTAGGATCTTTAGGTAATGAAGGACTGACACCAATAAAATTAACACTAGCCGGCGCAGCCATGGCAGCCATGTTTTCATCGTTTGCTCATGGATTTTTAGTCATGAATGAATCTGCCTTAGAAGAAGTTTTATTTTGGATGGCTGGTTCCGTCCAAGGAAGAAGCTTGGAGATTTTATTTTCTGTTCTACCTTATATGATTATCGGAACTTTGCTAGCTTTTTTAATTTCTAATAAAATGAATGTTTATAGCATGGGAGAAGATGTAGCAAGAGGACTTGGCCAGCGTACAGGTACCGTCAAATTGCTGATTGGCATCTCGGTTATCCTGCTTTCGGGCTCGGCGGTTGCAGTAGCTGGTCCCATTGGCTTTATTGGTATAGTTGTTCCTCATATAGTAAAATGGCTGGTTGGTAATGACTACCGCTGGATACTACCCTTTTGCAGCATTACAGGAGGAATCTTGTTATTGTTGGCCGATATTGGTGCTCGATTAATCCTTATGCCCCAAGAAGTACCTGTTGGAATAATGACTGCCATCATTGGCACCCCTTTCTTTATATACATAGCACGAAATGGAGGAAAGTCTTCATGAAGAAATATTTATCGTTTAGAACGGCCAATGACAAGATTTCCTTTTTAGTGGATCGTAGAGCATTATTCCTTACATCAATATTCCTTATCATTCTGCTAGTAGCTTTTTTCATAAGTGCAGGTATTGGGGAAGATTACATTTCTCCTTGGCAGATCATAACTATTTTATCTGGGCATGGTTCGGATTTTGACACTTTAATTGTCCGGTCGTTCCGAATGCCGCGAATTCTCTTAGCTATATTAGTGGGAATGAGTTTGGCAGTTGCTGGGGCTATAATACAAGCAGTTGTACGAAACCCTTTAGCTTCTCCTGATATTATTGGAATTACAGGTGGTGCCTCAGTAGCTATTGTCCTATTTTTGGCTTTATTTAGTGACATGAATCACTCATTAACGATAAGCATTAAGTGGATGCCTTTAGCAGCTTTTATCGGGGCATCTTTTGTAGCGTTTCTACTATATGTACTTGCATGGAAAAAAGGTGTTTCACCTGTACGTCTCGTCCTAGTTGGAATTGGTTTATGGTCGTTAACAAAGGCATTGACCAACTTGTTCATGATCTTAGGGCCTATTTATCAGGCTAGTCAAGCAAATATTTGGCTTACTGGTTCTGTCAGTACTGCCGATTGGAAAAAGATTCAGATTGCTGCACCTATTATTCTTCTATTATTGATACTATCTTTTATTATGGTAAGGACTTTAAACATTCAAGATTTCGGAGAAGAAATAGTAATTGGCTTAGGTTCTAAAGTACAGCAGCAGCGCCTTTTTTTATTGCTGATTAGTACAGCTTTAATTGGCACAGCTGTAGCGTTTGCAGGTGGAATTGGCTTTGTTGGGCTGATGGCACCTCATATAGCTAGAAAATTAGTTGGTTCTTCTTTTGGTGCGCTATTGCCTTTATCTGCTTTAATTGGCACAATTCTAGTCCTCATAGCAGATACAATCGGTCGAACTTTATTCCTTCCGATTGAAGTTCCTGCGGGAATATTTACTGCTGCTATTGGAGCGCCCTATTTCATTTTTCTTTTATATAAGCAGCGAAAAGTATAGGAAGGAGAAGTTAAACAATGGTTCTTTTAGAGACAAATTCCTTGACCATATCTTATGGAGATACAGTCATTATAGATGATTTATATATGAAGATTCCTAAAGGAGAAATCACTGTGTTTATTGGCAGTAATGGCTGTGGAAAATCAACACTGTTACGTTCATTAGCTCGTTTATTAAAACCACAGTCTGGATCCATTTTAATTGAAGCACAAAAAATTTCTGAGCTGTCCACCAAAGAAATCGCCAAGCAATTAGCAATTCTTCCGCAAGGCCCTGTTGCTCCAGAAGGGTTAACGGTTTTGCAATTAGTAAAACAAGGCCGTTATCCATATCAAAAATGGTACAGACAATGGTCGGAGGAAGATGAACAAATCGTTCATAACGCTCTTGAGGCAACGGGTATGTCTGCACTGAGCGATCGTCTGGTTGATTCGTTATCTGGAGGACAAAGACAACGTGCCTGGGTTGCAATGACCCTTGCACAAAATACCAACATTATCTTGCTGGATGAACCGACAACCTACCTGGATATGACCCACCAAATCGAGGTTCTGGACTTATTATTCGAATTAAATGAAAAAGAAAACCGTACGATTGTAATGGTTCTTCATGACTTAAATCTAGCCTGTCGCTATGCCAATAATCTAATTGCAATTAAGGATAGATCTGTTTATGTACAGGGAAAACCGGAAGAAGTAATTACAGCAAAGATGGTTAAAGACGTTTTTAACCTAGAATGTGAAGTGACTGAAGATCCTCTCTTTGGGACGCCATTATGTATCCCTCATGGCAAAGGTCGCAATATAAAAAAATTGCATGATTATTAATGGCTCCATCAACCAATTGACAATTTTGCATAGTAGGGGCCCATTTTCAATTACTACATTATATAAGCCCTTCATAACAGGAGGGCTAATGTATGTTTCTTTTCTTAATTAAGTTATTATTAATTATTAGGCTGAAGGGAACATTCTGACGAAGAAATAAATATAAGATTATTTCCTAATCTATAAGGTAGTGATTTAAAACCAAAAATCAATTTACTTCTGTAAGCTGTCCGAATTTGTCTCTTTTATTTAAAGAATATGCTTCAAATGAAATCACTCATTAACTATGTCCAACTATTAAATGTGGTATATATGGCTCTTCTAGAAATGCAGCCTCATTCGCTGTTAACTTAATGGTTAGGGCACCAACGGCATCTACCAGATGAGATATTTTAGTTGCTCCAATGATAGGGGACGATACCGTTTCTTTTTGCAGCAACCAAGCAAGCGCAATCTGAGTACGGGGAACACCATATTTTTTTGCAAGTTCTGCAACTCGCTCTACCACTAATCGATCAGTATCCGCAGTTGCGTCGTATTTAGATTTTTGAATTTGATCTGTTTCTGAACGGTACGTTGTTTGCGACCAATCACGCGTCAATCTCCCTGATGCTAGTGGACTGTATGGTGTTACACCGATTCTTTCCTCCTTACAAAGTGGGAGCATTTCTCGTTCTTCTTCGCGGTAAATAAGGTTTAAATGATTCTGCATGGAGACAAATTTAGTCCAGCCATTCTTTTCTGCTACGTGTAGTGCCTTTTGAAATTGCCATGCAAACATAGCAGATGCCCCAATATATCTTACCTTACCAGCCTTTACAATATCATGTAATGCTTCCATTGTTTCTTCAATAGGAGTATGGTAATCCCAGCGATGAATAATATAAAGGTCTACGTAATCTGTTTCCAACCTGTGAAGACTTTTATCAATTTCACTCATAATTGCTTTTCGTGAAAGTCCGGATCCATTTGGTCCTTCATGGATTTGCCCATATATTTTCGTTGCTATTACCACTTCATCACGATTCGCGTATTCCTTTAGAGCTCTCCCTAGATATTCTTCACTTGTCCCTTGAGAATACACATTTGCTGTATCGAAAAAATTAATCCCCAACTCAAGTGCTTTATTGATAATAGAACGAGACTCCTTTTCACTAAGTACCCATTGGTGGATCCATTTGTTCGCATCCCCAAAGCCCATACAACCTAAACATAATCGCGATATATCTAAGCCTGTATTACCGAGTTTTGTGTATTCCATGTTAATCCCCCTCGCTGTTTGAAGTTATTTCTATCTTGCTATTTATAAATTCATCCTACCAAATTGATCCTCAATTAATTGCAGAGCCTGAACTTCATCTATTCCCACGAACCTTATGTGGAATAGATCACCAGGTCTAATATCAAGGGACATAACATCCATGATTGACTCAAGTGTATAATCCAATTCAACTGTAATCCCTTTGTATTCAACAACTACTTTTGATAGATGTTTATTAGAAATACGTACTAATGTACTTGCTAGACGAGCCAATCCAATACTAGCGCTAAAGTGATATTGTTTTTCAATCATGACATTTACTCCTAGCTCTTTTTGAATATATTAGGCTATGTCTATTATGCAACAGATGAAAGCGTAAACGTTATCTTAATCCTTTCAAGTTTTTGCTTAATCCTATCAAAATCATTTACACAATCGACAAATATAAGATAGAATGTGACTATCAAAAATGCTGGAGAATCCCATATGTCTAGAAAAATCAACTTACATCTGCAAGAACTTGCCGAACTCATTGAACGTTATTCAGAAGAGGATGGGGTTCATTCAACTGCTATCCACTCACTCTTCCTAATCCGTGAATCAATTACTTCCGAACCAATTGCCAGAGTAAACGAAACATCCTTTTGCCTTATCGTTCAAGGGGAGAAGGAAGTATTATTATCAAAGGAACGCTTTAGGTATGGTTATGGCAACTACATTGTTGCATCAGCTGACTTGCCGGTTACCGGAAGAGTAGTAAAAGCCTCTTCTGACACTCCTTATTTGGCTCTTAAGCTTGAATTTACACCTCATCAAATCGTAGAAGTATTGAGTGAAGCTGATATTCAAATGGGCATGAAGAAAAATACCAAGCGTGCTATGTATGTCAGCAAGATAGAGCCATTTCTTTTGGATGCTGTTATTAGGTTAGCTAGATTGCTAGAAAAACCGGAACATATCCCCGTACTAGCACCGTTATTTACAAAGGAAATTCTCTATTGGATTTTACATGGTCCGCACGGAGAATCTTTAGAACAAATGGCTATAGAGGGCAGCAAAGGTAAGCGAATAAGAAATGTTATTGAATATATTATCAACAATTATACTCGCTCTATTAAAATTGAGGAACTTGCAAAAATAGCTAATATGAGTAATGCTTCTCTCCATAGGCACTTCAAAGAGGTTACAGCCATGAGCCCTAATTATTTCAAAAAACAATTGAGACTCCAGGAAGCTAGGCGCTTATTATTAGCTGATTCGTCAGATATTGCTAATATCGCATTTAGGGTAGGCTATGAAAGTCCATCGCAATTTAGTCGAGATTATTCTCGTATGTTTGGTCTTCCACCAAGGGAGGATGCTAATCGAATGAGAGAGAAATCAGATAAAAGATAAATCGGGTGCTCTATGCTTTTGCTTCTTTCTATACAAAGTATCCGAGAAAACAGGACAGAAGGATAGGGGAAGAGAATTTATATTTATCATTAAGTAGAAGGGGCAATCGATAGAGTTTGCTTTTTTTAGGCTGAAAAATCGCCCCTCCACTTTATCTTGTTGGAATGTAGCTTTAACTCGCTTGCTGACCTAAAGCATGGTTCATTTCGACACACATGAGAATAAAAGCACCTGCGCCATGTAAATCGTTCTCGCTAGTAGGACGGACAATATAGTGTTGATAGTCCCCGATTCCTGTACCAATGCAGATATTACCAATGATTAGATTTCCATTCGTATCATATTTTAATGTATCAATCACACCTTGATAGCCTTTCTGAGCAAATGGCAAATACTTGTCTTCTAGATAGCCTAAACGGACTGCTTTAGCGATGGCATGAACAAACAGGGAAGAGCAAGAGTTTTCCAGCCAGTTGTCGGATAAATGTCCTTTATCAATTACTTGATACCATAAACCGCTGTTCGAATCTTGGTATTTGGTTAAAGCAATTAACAGGTCTTGAAGCATACTTGTTAATGCTTTTTTATCTTTATGGTCTTCAGGGAGGTATTCCAATATTTCCAAGAGAGCTGCAGGGACCCAGCCAATTGCTCTGCCCCAAAATTCTGGAGCGGCTCCAGTAATGGGATCTGCCCATTCGGCAGCTTTGGTTTCATCCCAGCCATGATATAACAAGCCAGTTTCTGGATCCTTCGTATGTTTCTCCAGTAATAGTGCTTGGTGTGTGATCATGTCAGCATATTCTGTTTCTCCGAAGGCTTTTGCAAACTGGACGGCAATTGGGCCTCCCATATACAAACCGTCCAGCCACATTTGATTTGGATAATGTTCCTTATGCCAGAAACCGCCAGAGGGATTGCACTTTAAGGTCTTTAATAAGGGAACAATATGATAAAGTGCTTTTTTGTATCGTTCATCGCCTGTTTGTTCATAAAGATTGAAAAGAAGCACACCTGGCTGCATATCATCCAGTTCATCTGTTTTTAATTTGGTGACGCTTCCATCTTCGCGAACATGGCTGTCGACCCATTTCTTAATATAAGTAAAATACTTATCCTTTTTCGTTTCTTTCCAGCATTTCTCCATCCCAGATAAAAAGACTCCTTGATGATAATGAAATCGTTCTGGTGGAAGTTGTTCAGCTTCAAATTTAGTCATTATTGTTTCACAAGCCTTCTCCGCCCATTGGATAGGGGTTAAAGTTTCATTAGCCTTCACATAAGTGCTAGATTCAGAGAATGTCAACCTGATATTCCTCCTTCCTAAATATAAGACTAGGGTAGCACAGAATTATGTACTATTTTTGCGAGAAAATCCAAAAACTTCTTATATCTTGCAATTTTGGGTACGTATAATAAAGATAATAAGGGAAAAAGGGGAGGGGAATAAACTGAGAGATATTTTATTTAATAATGCGGGGGAGACATTCATAGTGTCCCAGCGAAAAGCATTAAGCCATCATATGCCAGCTAATCATTTCCATAGTACATTGGAAATCTACTATTTAATCTCTGGCAAACGGGAATTTTTTATTAAGGATCGTACTATAGTAATTCACCAAGGAGATATTGTTATTATTTCTCCTAATATCCTCCATCGGACAACAAATACAGAAAAGCCAAAACATGAGCGGTTTATAGTTAATATTCATGAAAAACATCTTGCGCAAATAAGTCCTTCTTATCTAGATATTTATCAACCCTTGTTTGAGAATGATTACCTTATTGTTAGGTGCCCGCTGAATGAGTTACTTGCCATAGATAGTCTTTCGCAAAAGGTTATTGAAGAGATTCAAGAGCAAAGACCAGGCTATGAAATATATATCCAAACATTGGTCCTACAGATGCTTATTATTTGCTGCCGGCATATTAAACAGAATAACACGCAGCCATTAGAATCGCCGAGCCCGATGCATGAGAGAATCTCGGAGGTTGTACGTTATCTCAACAGCCATTATATGAATAAACTTTCGCTTCAATCAGTGGCAGAGAAATTCTATATTAGTCCATACTACTTAAGTCGTTTTTTTAAAGAGGCAACAGGGTTTACCTTTGTAGAGTACTTGAACAGTGTGCGGATTAAAGAGGCGAAGAAGCTATTGGAGAGTTCTTCAATGAAAGTAAACTTAATATCCAAAAAAGTTGGCTTTGGAAGTGTTACCCATTTTGGCAGGGTATTTAAGGAAGTGACTGGGTATGTTCCATTGTATTATAGAAAAATGAAGAGATAGGAAAGGCGATGATACCATCGAAGGAAGGGAGACATTTTATGAGGCTAAATAAATTAGAATTTTTCTTGCGACGGATTCGACTATCCAGAAATTGGAAGATAACAACTATCAAGGAGGCTTGGGAGAGTTCCTTCAAGGTTATTTCACAAAGGATGTGCAAATAATGAATCATGCAATCGGAGGAAAAAGCTCGAAAACCTTTGGCGAGGAAGACAGATTAAAAAGAATAACGGAGGACATAGGTGCAGAAACAATATGAAGCAGCGATTGTCGATGGTGCAGGAGGATTTCAGCGTATCAGCTTTGAGGCAGGGAGGCAGAAGTCCTTTTGCTTCTTTTTTTGCTAAAGGAGAATTTTCTCCCTTCCCTTCTACAAAACCTAATCTTGAACAGAATCTCCTCTTAAATTAAACTTAAACTAAATCATCAAGTCCTAGGAGAAACTAACAATGCAAAAAATCATGATTATCGAAGACGATGTAAAAATCGCAGAACATCTCAGCGCCTACATAAAGAAATATCAATATGAAGTAATTACAGCCATCGATTTTGAAACCATAATGGAGACATTTAGAAGGGAAAAACCAGACCTTATTCTATTAGACATTAACCTTCCAAGCTTCGATGGTTACTATTGGTGCCGGCAAATTCGCAAAGAATCCCTTTGCCCGGTCATTTTCATTTCAGCAAGAACGGGCGAAATGGATCAAGTAATGGCAATTGAAAATGGTGGGGATGATTTTATTACAAAGCCATTTCATCCTGATATTGTGATGGCGAAAATTAGAAGCCAGCTCCGCCGAGCATATGGGGAATATTCCTTAAAACATGAGGAAAGAGTGCTTCGTGAAGGGGATTTGAGCTTATATCCAGAACGGTTTGAATTACGATTTAAAGACAAAGTAACGCAATTAACGAAAAAAGAAACAGACATTATCGAAAGCTTACTTGATCGCTACCCACGTGTTGCTGGCCGGCAAGATTTATTAGCAAAGCTTTGGGATGATGAAGCATATGTCGACGAGAATACATTGAATGTGAATATCACGCGTGTTCGGAAAAAATTTCAAGAGCTAGGGATTGAGGAGGCAGTAGAAACAGTAAGGGGAGCGGGATATCGCTTGCGGCCGACTTGGAAAGAGGAACAAGCATGAAGCTATTTATTCGCGAGCATTTTTTATTTATTATCATACAGCTCATCCAATGTCTTTTGATTCCGTTTATATTTTGGCTGGATGGTTACCGAGGAATTAGAGTCTGTCTATATGCTATTTTCTTATCAATCGTATTTTTAACAGTATTTTTACTATATCAATATGTGAGTAGAAGAAAATTTTATCAAAGGCTTGAACATTCAATCGGAACATTAGATGGTTCTTTAGATACGACGGAAGCAAAACCAATTTCGGAGGCTCTCGATCAGTTGCTAATGGTACAGTATCGTTTATATCAAGAAGAAATTCAAAAAGCAGAGGACAGGCAAGATGAGCATCTCCTCTTTATGGATCGCTGGGTCCATCAAATGAAGACACCTCTCTCGATTATTGAGCTGACAGCACAAACGCTTGATGAGCCAGAATCATCGAGTATCCGGGAAGAGACAGACCGGATGCGAAACGGACTGAATACCGTTCTTTATATGGCGAGACTTCGCACCATTGCAGAAGATTTTCAAATTAAGCCTGTCGTTCTTTCTAAGTTAATACATGAGGTGAATCAAGAAAATAAGCGTTTTTATATTCGCAATGAAGTGTATCCGCAATTTAAAGAAGAAAAGCAAGGCATTACTGTAGAGACAGATGAAAAGTGGCTATTCTTTCTCCTGACACAACTTGTTCATAATGCTGTGAAATATTCGGCAGGGAAAGCAAATCATCTCATTATTTCTTTATATGAACAATCAGGAGAAGCTGTTCTGGAGGTGCAAGATTTTGGTGTTGGTATACCAATTGTAGATCAGAAGCGTATTTTTAATAAATTCTATACAGGAGAAAATGGTCGCAAATATCGAGAATCTACCGGTATGGGGCTTTATTTAGTAAAAGAAGTGGCAGAGAGATTAGAGCATCGTCTGGAATTGGAGTCAAAGGTCGGAATAGGTACAACGATAAGGATTATTTTTTCTGATACACAAAACCTTACATCAATGTAAGATTGCTGAAAGCATAATCGATAGTATGCCATATCCTTTACAGGCTATACTTTTACTAGAATTGTTAGAGAGGAGAAGGATTATGCTTAAACTTACAAACGTAAGTAAGGTTTACGAAGGAAAGATAGCTTACCGTGCCCTTACTGATATTAATTTTGAAATTGACAAAGGTGAATTTGTGGTGATTATGGGGCCGTCTGGAAGTGGAAAAACAACGCTGCTTAATATCATTTCTACGAATGATGGACCAACTACAGGTGCTGTGGAAATAGAAGGGAAAATGCCTCATAAGCTAAAGAAAAACGCACTAGCTAAGTTTCGCAGAAATGAATTAGGCTTTATCTTTCAGGACTTTAATTTATTGCATACTTTAACAGTGGAAGAAAATATCGTTTTACCATTAACATTGGATGGCTCTCCTGTTAAGGAAATGAAGAGGAAAGCAGAAGAAATTGCTAAGGAATTGGGGATTACAGCGATTCTGAATAAACGCACATATGAAATCTCAGGTGGGCAGGCGCAGCGGGTTGCTATTGCCAGAGCAATGATTCATGAACCAAAGCTATTATTAGCAGATGAGCCCACAGGAAATCTAGATTCAAAAGCAGCAAAAGATGTGATGAATATGCTTGTCTCGATTAATGAAAGGAAACAGACAAGTTTATTAATGGTAACACATGATCCCCAAGCGGCTAGTTATTCTGATAGAGTAGTCTTTATTCGCGATGGAAAGCTACATTCTGAAATACATCGAGGAGATAGTAGACAAGCATTCTTCCAAAAAATAATCGATATGCTTTCGTTGATGGGAGGCGACGGCAATGACTTTTCGTCAGTTCGCGTTTAATAACGTACTTCGTAATAAACGGCTGTATATCGCTTATTTTCTCAGCAGCATGTTTACAGTGATGGTATTCTTCACCTTTGCTATCTTTGCTTTCCATCCAGCCTTTTCTGGTCCCGACATGAATAGTAATGCACTATTTGGTATGGGTGTTGCTGGCGGAATTATTTATATCTTTTCTTTCTTTTTTGTTTTATATTCTATGAGCTCTTTCTTACAATCAAGAAAGAAGGAATTTGGCTTATTAATGATGCTTGGGGCATCTAACCGGCAGATTCGTCTTTTGGTTTTTCTAGAAAATATTCTAATCGGCTTTTTTGCCACAGTGAGTGGGATTCTCGCAGGCTTAGTATTTGCGAAGGTAATTCTTTTGATTGCTGAGAATGTATTAATTATTACAGAATCACTCCATTTTTATTTCCCTACATTGGCAATTGTGGTGACTTTTATTAGTTTTCTGATTCTCTTTTTCTTTATTTCTATCTTTGTTTCCTTTATTCTTCGTACTAATAAGTTGATTGACTTAATCAAAGGGGATAAAAAGTCAAAAGGAGAACCGAAAGCTTCATTATTTCTATCGATTTTAGCAGGATTGCTCTTACTTGTAGGATATGTTATTGCAATTTCTGTAGAGGGAATATTGGTTGTTTACGCGCTGGTTCCAGTTGTTCTCTTAGTAACACTCGGAACCTATCTCTTATTTACTCAACTGAGTGTGTATTTTATCCGCAAGATAAAAAGGAATAAGTCTATTTTTTGGAAAAAAACAAATATGCTCTTGTTTTCCGATTTATCTTTTCGCATGAAAGATAATGCAAGAACCTTTTTCTTGGTGGCGATTATATCAACAGTGGCTTTTAGCGCCATTGGAACACTATATGGTTTCCAATCCTATATAACAAAAGGAATAAAAGAAATAAATCGCTATACTTTTACTTATTCTCCATTGGAAGAGGACAGTGAAGAAGTAATTGCCAAAGATAAGAGTAAAATGAATACGTTAATAGAAAATGAAAAGCTTGATGTGAGCAGTGAAGAGACTCAATTGAATTATTACAAACTAGCTGGGGAAAAGAAGAACGTGTTAATTGCGCGAGCATCTGATTACAATCGTTTTGCCGAGCTAATTGGAGAGACGAAAATTCATCCAAAGGAAGATGAAGCCATTGTTGTAGAACAAAGTGATGCTGTCTTAAAGGAAGGCGGACAGAAACCTAGCAAAAAGCTATTGGAAACGGCCATTCCTTTAAAAGGCGACCGAGAATTAACGCCTTCTCGAGTAATAGATGCGTCTGTTTTAACAGAAATAACGGCTTATTATGTAGTAAATGATAAAATTTATGATCAGCTGGATGAACCAATAAAAAGCAAGCTAAGTGTTGTATGGCAAGCGAAAGAAGGACAAGAAGACAAAGTCCTTGCAGTTGGGGAACAATTGGATGAGGAATTATCCTATAAAGCTTTTTCTGTCGATTATGCCATATACCAAATCAATAAAGCGTTTGGACCTATTCTGTTTATTGGCTTGTTTATTGGGATTGTATTCTTCGTTTCTGCAGGAAGCTTCCTTTATTTCCGATTATTTACTGATTTAGAGGAAGAAAAGCGCAAATTCCAATCGATTGCCAAAATTGGATTAATGGAGACGGAGTTGAAAAGAGTCGTTACCAGACAAATAGCTCTTTTATTTTTCTCACCGATTATAGTTGCTTTAATTCATGGTTCTGTCGCACTTATTGCCCTATCCAATATGTTTGATTTTAATATTACAAGAGAGGCAGCATTGGTATTAGGAAGCTTTGCTTTCATACAGATTCTTTATTTCTTAATCGTTCGCTATTTTTATGTAAAACAAGTGAAGAGAATTATTCTTTAATGGATATATTAGGCAGCTCCCTGAAAAGGGAGTTGTTTTTATATAAAGAAAAGGACTGTGGATTTTTGAAGATTTATCTAATTATTATCATTTATGATGTGGTAGTATATTCCATATAGGGATAAAAAGAAGTTGTTTATCTTTGATATAAATAGCTAAAAAAAGAGGATGGTGGTTGGCTTCAGGCCTTAGGAGTGACTATAATCGAAGCTTATTTCCTTGTTGGCAGCTTTTTCTGTTTTTATTACAGGCTTAAATGGAAGGATCGCACGGAATGGAAATTTAATTTCCCCATCACAATTGGGATTCTACTCTTCTTATTTGCAGCTTTTAGTTATTTTGATTTTATGCTTGGCAGAATAATAGTAGGTATACCGGGGATTATTTTGATAGTGGGTAATAAGTATTTTGAGTAACTTTATAATCTTTCAACAATGTTAGTAAAATCCAAGATTTTTCTATGGAATGATTAGAGACGGAATTTGGAGGCTGTGGAGAAAAAACATTTTGAAAATCTATCAATTTGAAAATAATATCCCCACCTTAACTGAATAAATATTCCTGTCATTTTAGGGGAGAAGTCCCTAAAATTTTATTTCTCATAGAATGGTTGAAATGTTTACTGTGATTTCCAAAAAATAGACATCAAAAGCACCTGCTTAGCAGGTGCTTTTGATAAAGCTGCATTCTTTTTTATACACCAGGGAACCAGCCGGGTGCATTGATAATAGCATTCCAGAGTGGATCTGGAATGACGAGTTCTTTTTGTTTTTCTTTATTCAGTGTTGTAGCAATTGTATCTTCTTTTCCTTCCGCTAGCTTTTGTACCCAATGTGGTTCGATAATAAGGCCTCTACCTAATGCCAGCAAAGATACTCCTGTTTGTAATGCTTTTTGAGCATCCTCTGCAGTATAAATAGAGCCAACGCCAATTAACGGTACACGATTATGGATGGTTTCAAGTAAATAGGCAATACGAGTTTTGGATATATCCTCTACTCCTCTTCTTGGTGTTGAATGGAAATCCTGAAGAGATACATGTAAGTAATCCAGTCCTTTATCGGCAAGTTTATCCACTAGAGCAAGGGTATCGTCCATGGTAATTCCAGGTGTTTCAGGCTCCTCAGGAGAAAAACGATAACCAACAATGAAAGGAGAGGCAGCATGTTTTTCGACTATACTTTTAACCTTATCAATAATGGCTAAAGGAAAAGTCATTCGTTTTTCAAGGCTTCCACCAAAGCGATCTTCACGGCGGTTAGAATGAGGAGAGAAAAATTGTTGAATAAGATATCCATTTGCTCCATGAATCTCTACTCCATCATAACCAGCTTCAATAGCACGGCGAGTTGTTTCTCCGAAAGCATCGATAATAGCTTCGACTTCAGCTTCTGATAATTCTCTTGGAATAGCATTTCCTTCTCCTTCAGCAGGAATATTACTAGCACTCACGACATCTCCATTTACTAAGTCAGGAGGGCACATTCGTCCACCGTGGAAAATTTGCAGAACTGCTTTTGCGCCTTGTTCTTTAATACTAGAAGCTAATTTTGTTAAGCTAGGAATAAATTCGTCACTATAGGCAGCAAATTCCCCAGGAAATCCTTGACCATTACGCGCAACATTTGTACAAGCAGTAATAACCATGCTAACTCCAGCTGATCGATGTGCATAATAATCAACTTCTTCTGCTGTGACTGTTCCATCTTGATTAGAAGAGAAATTAGTCATGGGAGCCATAACGACTCGATTTTTAAGGGTTACACCATTAGGTAGTGTAAAAGAAGATAAAAGCTCATTGTTATTCATCTATTATTTTCTCCTTTTAAAAGTATTAGTGTCATTATATAGCAACAAATACTTTGGATAAATTTTTATGCTTACATAGTTTTTCCGTTTTATTTTAGGAATAAACAAAGGCAGCTTGTCTCAAGATTTTAAAAAATATCAAATTGACAGTAGAAATTACCTATGATAGACTGATTTTAAAGGATTGTTACCGCTTTATTGTGGGCTATACCTATTTTTTGTTGTAGTGAAAGAAAATAAAAGAATAGGGACTATCTTATGAACGTATGGAAAGTAATTAATAATAATATCGTATTGTCTAGGAATGATGATAATCAAGAAGTTGTCATTATGGGTAAAGGGCTTGGCTTTAAGAAAAAAGCAGGTGATGCTATTGATGAATCGAAGATTGAGAATATGTATCTCAGTTCAAAAGAGTGGAGCGTCAATAAATTAACTCAAATGCTTTCTTCTATTCCGATGGAACATATTCAAGTGGCAAATGAAATCATCAGCTTTGCAAAAGTATCGCTTGGAAAAAAATTAAGCGAAAATATCTTCTTAACATTAACCGATCATATCAGTTATGCAATTGAGCGCTATGAGAATGGCATGGAAATTAAGAATGCTCTTCTTTGGGAGATTAAAAGATTTTATAATCATGAATTCTTAATTGGGAAAGAAGCGTTATCGATTGTAAAAAACAGACTCGGTGTTGACTTGCCGGAGGATGAGGCTGGATTTATCGCCTTGCATATTGTGAATGCGGAGCTTGATATGGGTCAAGTAAGCAAAGTATCAGAAATGGCAAAGGTTATCCAGAATATTCTTAATATTGTAAAGTATCACTTCAAAATTGATTTAGACGAGTATTCCTTAAATTATGAACGATTTATCACCCACTTGAAATTTTTCTTTCAACGAATGTTTAGTGGGGTTAAATTGGATGATGCCGGAACGTCTAGTTTTATTTTCATGCTGAAGGAAAAGTATACAGATGAGTATGCTTGTGCTCTGAAAATTAGAGAGTACATTAAGAAAGAATTTGGAAGAGAATTAGAAGAAGATGAGTTAATCTACCTGACGATTCATATAAAAAGAATAACTAGTGATTAGGATTGTTACTGATAATGCAGGCTATACCTAAATGAACCTCTAACTGTTTGTGAGGTTTCATTTAGGTATTTTTTTATTCCTTTTAAACTACAACAAATATTTTTTAGCTTATAAAAATAATGGAGGGCAAACCAAATGAATTATCAAGATTTGGCTAAAGTGATTATCGATAAAGTTGGTGGTGAGGAAAATGTTAAAAGTTTAACTCACTGTGCTACACGGTTACGATTTAATTTAAAGGACGATCAGAAACCAGACGAAAAAACATTGAAAAGTACGCCAGGAATAATGGGAGTAGTTAATAAAGGTGGACAATACCAAGTCATTATTGGAAGTGATGTTGGAAATGTCTATAAAGAAATTATTTCACAAACTAATATTGCTAATGATGAAGCTAAGAGTGAGGGAGAAGATAAGCGTTCTGCTTTTGCAAAGGTCATCGATACGATAACAGGAATCTTCACCCCGATTCTGCCAGCGATTACAGCGGCAGGGATGCTAAAAGCAGTACTTTCTATATTAGTAGTGTTTAAAGTTTTAACAACAGAAAGCCAAAGTTATCAGATTATTAATTTCATGGCAGATGCAGCTTTCTATTTTTTACCTATCTTACTAGCTGTCTCATCTGCTCAAAAGTTCAAAGCCAACCCATTTTTGGCGATGATGGTAGGGGGAATCTTGCTGCATCCTAACTTTGTGGCAATGGTAAATATCGCGAAAGAAGGCGGAGAAGCCATTAAACTAATGGGACTTCCTATTTCGGCCGTTTCCTATTCTTCTTCTGTTATCCCGATTATTCTTTCCGTTTGGTTTATGTCTTATATTGAACCACTTGCAGATAAAGTTTCACCGAAAGCTATTAAGTTCTTTAGTAAACCAATGATTACCATTTTTATAGTAGGAACAGCAAGTTTAGTAGTATTAGGACCAATTGGTTATTTAATCAGTGATGCTATCTCAAACGGAATCACCGCATTAGAATCTGTAAGTCCATGGATCGTGCCATTATTGGTTGGTACATTTAGTCCATTACTTGTGGCAACTGGTACGCACTATGGTCTGGTGCCAATTGGAATTAACAATCGTATGACAACTGGTTATGATACCGTGATTTATCCAGGTATGCTTGCATCGAACGTGAGTCAAGGGGCTGCGGCTATTGGGGTTGGTGTTAAGTCAAAAGATAGTACAATTAAACAATTAGCTTATTCTGCTGGTCTAACTGGTTTGTTTGGTATTACAGAACCAGCTTTATATGGAGTAAACTTACGCTTTAAGACACCTTTATATGCTGCTATGATTGGTGGAGCAGCAGGCGGGCTATTCATGGGTATTTGTAGAGTCCGTAACTTTTCTGGCGGTTCACCTGGTCTATTAACATTACCTAGTTATATTGGAGATAATACACTAAGTTTCTTCTATTATGCATGTATTGGCGCAGCTATTAGTATTGTAGTAACATTTATTGCGACATTAATTTTATACAAAGACCCTGTTGCAGAAGAAAAAGAGGAAGCTGACGAATCAACAACAAAGGAAACACCTAATTTGAGTATCGGTGGTGCAACAATCGTATCTCCGCTGCAAGGAAATTTACACAGCTTAAAATATGTAGATGATGGCATGTTTTCTGAGGAAATATTAGGACAGGGTGTAGCCATTGAACCAGCCGAAGGGACTGTGCTTTCCCCTGTGAATGGAATAGTTAGTGCGACATTTGAATCAAAACATGCTATTGGTATTACTAGTGAAGACGGAGTGGAGCTATTGATTCATGTAGGGATCGATACGGTTCAATTGAATGGAGAAGGATATGAATATTTTGTTGAGAAAGGACAAGAAATTCAAATAGGAGACAAATTGATTCAATTTGATTTAGAGGGAATCAAAGCAAAAGGATATAAGGTAATTACACCTGTTGTTATTACAAATTCAGCAGAAGTAGGAGATATTCTAATTGCAAATGAAGGTCCCATTCACTTTGGTGAAGAAGTAATAAAAGTAATGAAATAGGAGGAACAAACAATGGGATTTAGAAAAGATTTTTTATGGGGCGGTGCGACCGCAGCGAATCAATGTGAAGGCGGATTTAATGAAGGTGGCAGAGGTCTAGCAAATGTGGACGTTATTCCAACTGGTCCTGATCGCAGAAGTATTATTACGGGTAAAAAGAAGATGTATTCTTTTGAGGAAGGTTATTTTTATCCTGCGAAAGAAGCAATTGATATGTATCATCGTTATAAAGAAGATATTGCTTTGTTCGGGGAAATGGGCTTTAAAACCTATCGATTATCGATTGCGTGGAGCCGCATTTTTCCAAAAGGGGATGAAACGGAGCCAAATGAAGAGGGACTACAGTTTTATGAAGATCTATTTAATGAATGTCATAAATATGGAATCGAACCGTTAGTGACAATTACTCACTTTGATTGCCCGATGCATTTAATTGAGGAGTATGGCGGATGGAGAAATCGAAAGCTGATTGATTTTTATAAACGTTTATGCACTGTATTATTTACTCGCTATAAAGGGCTTGTTAAATACTGGCTTACTTTTAATGAAATTAATATGATTCTGCATGCTCCATTTCTTGGCGCAGGACTATGCTTTGAAGAAGGAGAAAATGAGGAGCAAATAAAATACCAAGCTGCCCATCATGAATTGGTAGCTAGTGCGGAAGCAACAAAAATCGCCCATGAAATTGATCCGGAGAATAAGATAGGATGTATGCTGGCAGCTGCAAGTTACTATCCTTATAGCTGCCGACCAGAAGATGTTTGGGAAGGAAAGCAAAAGGATAGAGGCAATTACTTTTTCATTGATGTTCAATCAAAAGGTGCCTACCCTGCTTATGCACTCAAAGAATTAGAGAGAAAAGGCATTGAGGTAGAAATGACTGCAGAAGATTTAGAGGTTTTGAAAAATCACACGGTTGATTTTATCTCCTTCTCTTATTATGCTTCTCGTGTTGCGGCAGCTGAAGACTCTGATGTGGAAAAGACAGCGGGCAATCTGTTCCCTACTGTTAAAAACCCCTATCTTCAATCTAGCGAATGGGGATGGCAGATTGACCCATTAGGCTTACGCATCACGATGAATGATTTATATGATCGTTACCAAAAACCTTTATTTATTGTAGAAAATGGTCTTGGTGCAGTCGATACACCAGATGAATCTGGGTATGTAGAAGACGATTATCGCATTGAGTATCTTGCTGCACATATTCAAGCGATGAAGGAAGCAGTCGACGAAGATGGTGTCGATCTGCTTGGCTACACAAGCTGGGGATGCATTGATTTGGTATCAGCAGGAACTGGCGAAATGAAAAAACGCTATGGTTTTATCTACGTGGACCGCGATAATGAAGGAAATGGCACTTTAAATAGAGCAAAGAAAAAATCGTTTCATTGGTATAAAAAAGTAATAGCTTCCAACGGGGAAGACTTAACCAACGAATAATAATGATAGTTTACAATGCGTGCAAGAATTTCTTGTACGCATTCTTTTTTTAGAAGGGAGGGAGCAGGAGGAGAGTCATAAGTAAAATAGATGATTTTCCATTCATCATACTCATATGACGAGTAAACGGGGAAAGGGAACCTAAATCAGCAATCTTCTTGCATTTTTATTTGAATATTTTAAAAATTAACACAGTTGTTATTTACAAACAATAAATAGAAGTTTATCATATCCCATATAAAGTTAATAGAAAATGAGGAGAGATTCATTTAGAGTATAAGCTTAGTGACAAGAGGTGAGTTCATTGAAACTAATACCCCCGAAAACCAAAAGAAAGATAGAATTTCTGCCAATGGGAGAACAAATTTTAATCGTCCAGTTTGAGGGATTTTTATCAATCGAAAACAACCAGATGGTGCAGCATGTGGCTGAAGTGATCAAGTCTTTAAACATTCGCGGTGTTAAAGATATTGTTAAGGGTATGTGCAATTTCTCGATATTATATGATCCGCTGCTAATAAATTTTGAGCAACTAAAAGATAAGCTTAGCGATATTGATTTTACAGAAGTTAGCGGACGAGAGAAAGAATCACGGACGGTTCATATTCCAGTCGTTTTTGATGAACAGTATGGTCTTGATTTACCTGAGTTAGCAAAGAAATTGGCTTTAAGTGAAGAGGAAATCATCGAAATAATAACTTCAAATGCCTATTATGTCTATATGATTGGATTTATTGCAGGCTTGCCATATATGGGAAATCTAGATAAACGAATGGCTGTTCCTAGAAAATCTAATCCAAGAGTTAAAGTCCCCAAAGGTGCGGTTGCTATCGCTGACAAAATGACTTCTATTTACACAGTCGAATCTCCAGGAGGTTGGCACTTAGTCGGATGGACACCAATGGATATTTTTGATGGGACAAAGAATCCTCCTAACCTTATCAAAGCAGGAGATTATGTTAAATATGAGCCTATTTCAGCTGAAGTCGCCCAAAATTGGAACAGCCAAGTACAAAAAGAGTGGAATCAATTATGGAATATATAAAGTGTTTAAAACCAGGCTTATTAACAACCATCCAAGATTTAGGGAGACCGTCTTATCAGTCATTTGGTGTTTCAGTTTCTGGTGCGATGGATCCTCTTTCCTTGAAGCTGGCTAATATTATCGTCGGAAATCCACCTGACTATGCTGCTTTAGAAATAACATTATTAGGACCAGAAATACTTTTCAAAGGAGAAGGGATTATAGCGGTTACTGGAGCAGATTTATCGCCAGCATTAAATGGAAAAGCAATCCCTATGTGGAGAGCTATCCATATCGAAGATGGAGCTATTTTGAAGTTTGGAAAAGGGAAAAATGGCTGTCGCAGCTATCTTGCTATCCTTGGCGGGATAGATGTTCCAGAAGTAATGGGAAGTAAAGCAACTTTTATTCGCGGAAGATATGGAGGAATAGAAGGAAGAGCTCTTCAAAGTAATGATTATATTCCAATAGGACCGTTCCATCCTAAGTGGATGAATGAGGTGAAAAATCGGAGAATTCCTGGCTGTTATATTCCGAATTTTTCAAATGAAGTGGTTAGATTTGTGTGGGGGCCGCATGATAGGGAATTTGAAGAAGAGTCGAAGGAGATATTTGTAAAAGGATTTTATCAAGTGACTAATCAATCAGATCGAATGGGATACCGTCTTAATGGAGATTCGCTAGTACATAAGAAGTCTGCAGATATACTTAGTGAATTTGCAGCACCAGGAACAATCCAAGTCCCGGCAAATGGTAAGCCCATTATTTTGATGGCAGATTGCCAAATGTCTGGCGGTTATACAAAAATCGGTATGGTCATAGGCACAGATATTCCCCTGGTAGCTCAGAAAAAGCCTGGTGATGCTATTAAATTTCAACCTATATCAATATTACAAGCTCAAGAAGAATGGAAAAGGCAAATGAGATGGTTATCTATATTAGCTGCAAATAATCTACATTTAAGCCGGAAAACAGCAATTTGAAAAATTGGGCAAGAAGATAATTTTTAGATATAAAATACACCATCCTTCATATGAATAAATGACAGTTCTTTATATAAAAAATACTTATTTAAAAAAAGTGAGCTTTATTAGTGAAATATTCCACGTTTCATAATACAATATGAAAGTATGCTTCCTTCTTTGAAAGAAGCATTTTTTTCAGGTCATTATTCAAATAAATAATAAATATTTCATATGGAAAGGCGATGAAAAGTTGAATTCATTAACCAAAACGAAACGATTACAAATTGCTTTTCTATTGGGATCTCTTTCCCTATTAGGTCCATTTACAATAGACACATATCTGCCGGCATTTCCAACAATCGTTGAGGAGTTTCATACGAATGCATCCTTAGTTCAAGTTAGTTTGACAACATGCTTGTTAGGGCTTGCTTTCGGGCAGTTAATTATTGGACCAATGAGTGATGTTCAAGGACGTCGTAAACCGTTGCTTACATTTCTTGGCTTATATTTACTATCTTCGTTAATATGTGCAATTGCACCAAATATTTATATGCTGATAGGTGCTCGCTTTATCCAAGGCTTCGCTGCAGCAGGAGGCCTTGTTATTTCAAGAGCAGTCGTTCGCGATCTTTATAGTGGAAGAGAGCTGACGAAGTTTTTCGCAACATTAATGTTAATCGGAAACCTTGGTCCAATTGTAGCACCAATTATAGGCGGAGCTATTCTTTCTTTTGCGAGTTGGAAAGTAGTTTTTCTTGTATTAACCTGTGTTGGAATTATTTTGACATTAGTCGTTGCTTTTAAATTGGAAGAAACATTACCAGTGGAAAAGCGTGTACCAAGCAATATTAAAAAAGTAGTCTCGAATTTCGGTTCTTTACTGAAAGACCGTGAATTTGCCGGCTATGCCTTTACACAAGGTTTCACAACGGCAGGGATCTTTGCCTACGTATCTGGTATTTCCTTTGTCTATCAAAATATTTATGGCGTTTCCCCACAAGTATTTAGTTTATTGTTTGGCTTAAATGGAATTGGTTTAATTATTGGAACACAAATTGTTGGCCGCTTATCGAGATTTTCAGAGAAAACATTCTTGAAGAGTGGTTTAGCTCTTTCCATGTCTGCATCGATTTTATTAGTAATTGCTATTTTAGTGCATGCACCATTAGTGGCGGTAGCAATTCCTATTTTCCTTTTCGTTACCTCCATTAGTATTATTGGAACCTCGTCTTTTTCATTGGCAATGGAAACAAAAGGGCATATGGCGGGAAGTGCATCTGCCTTACTAGGACTATTACCTTTCTTATTAGGCTCTTTAACAGCACCACTAGTAGGAATCGGCGGAGAACATACCGCTGTGCCGATGGGAGTTATCATTTTCGCATCAAGCTTACTAGCATTCTTGTCTTATTATATATTGGTTCGTAAATCATCGGTAAAGATGAATACACCTAAGCATATTACGCATAATTAGTATGTTTTGCTGCAAACAGGCACCTTCAAATAGAAGGTGCCTGTTTTTTGTGCAGTGAATGAGATGAGGCTGTGACAATTGTATCGGAATTTCTTGATTGCTGTTTTCCGTTTTAAATAAGTTTCATCACACCATTAGCAAGGCACGATTTTATTGTTTATTTAGATTCGTTAATTTTAAAAAAATGTAGTTGAGTAGATGATCATCTTGAAGAAAAAATGAACGAAAAAAATCATTTAAATGACTATTTTCTATATAAAAAAGCCATAATGTCAACTTTCGTTCATTTCATTGAACTAATTGGTGCATGGTGATAGAATCATTTCTGAAAGGTAAGCGCTTACTTATAGCGAAGGAGGAAGGACAATGGATATCTCATCCATGATAGATACGAATTGTATTTTGTTTGATTCGACGATTCAATTGAAAAAGGATTTGTTTTCCCGTCTAGCTACTATTCTTGAAAAAAGTGGTTATATATCAAGTAAGAAACGTTTTATAAAAGATTTAGAAAAAAGAGAGAAAGAGTCTCCAACTGGAATGGAAGATGGATTTGGCATACCACATGCAAAAAGTAAAACAGTAAAAAGTCCTGTGATCGTTTTCGCTCATACAGGAAAAATAGTAGATTATATTGCGCTAGATGGTTCACAAGTTGATTGTGTTTTTATGTTAGCGGTGCCTGAAAAAGCAAGTGATATTCATTTAGATATACTTAGCTATTTAGCAAGACAACTAATGAATGATGACTTTAAATTAGAATTAAAACAAGCAAGCAATGCAAGTGATATACAAAGCTTATTAATGAATAAAGGTGGGAGCTCATTATGAAAATTGTAGGCATCACATCTTGTCCAACTGGAATTGCCCATACCTATATGGCTGCAGAAAAACTGCAAAGAACCGCATTAGAAAAAGGTTATGCAACGAAATTCGAGACACAAGGTGTAAAGACAGAGAATGTGCTTTCGGCCGCTGAAATAGAAGAGGCAGATGTAGTAATACTTGCTATTGATAAGATAGTAGAATTGGATCGATTTGTTGGAAAAAAAGTAAAAAAAGTTTCTACAGCAAGAGCTATTAAGGAACCTCATCTTGTTATTGAAGAAGCTATTAATGGAAAGGGAACTTATATTCATCAACAAGAAAGTAACCAGAATACCTCACAGAATTTCCAGAATAAGAAGAGTGTGTATAACCATTTCATGAATGGTGTTAACTATATGCTCCCCTTTGTAATTGCTGGGGGAATTCTAATAGCAATAAGCTTTGCTTTTGGTATTGAAGCATCGGATCCTAACAGTGACCAATACAATGTAATGGCTGGTGCTTTGTCCAAAATAGGTGGCGATACTGCTTTTGCACTCATGGTCCCAGCCTTAGCAGCAGGAATCGCAGTTTCATTTGCAGGAAGAGCAGGATTTGCACCAGGATTAGTAGCGGGTACATTAGCTTCAGCTGGAGGTTCGGGTTTTTTAGGTGGAATGATTGGTGGAATATTAGCGGGATATATTACGGATAAAATAGCAAATAAAATCCATGTAAAAAAATCGTTTCAGGCTATCTATCAGCTCATTGTTGTCCCACTAGTAGCAATTACAGTTGTCGGTCTATCTATGGTGTTTTTAATTGATACACCTATTTCTTGGTTATTAAATACATTAACTAGCTTTTTAAACGGATTAGGAGAAACTTCAGGACTTGTGTTTGGATTATTAATAGGATTAATGATGGCCGCAGATATGGGAGGCCCAATTAATAAATCAATTTCTACTTTTTCTATTGGATTAATGTCTGCAGGTGTAAATGCTCCAATAGCTGCATGTATGATAGCTGGAATGACACCTCCACTTGGATTAGCACTTGCCACTATATTATTTAAACATAAGTTTAATGAGGAAGAAAGAACTTCTGGAAAGTCCTGTTGGATTTTAGGTGCTTCTTATATTACCGAAGGAGCAATTCCCTTTGCAGTCGCTGATCCCATCAGGGTGATTCCTAGTCTAATGGCTGGATCGGCTGTTGCTGCCTCTATTTCAATGGCTTCAGGAGTGACGTCAATGGCACCACATGGTGGAGTATGGGTTATGTTTATTCCAAACGTCATTAACAATCTACCAATGTATCTTCTTGCGTTAGTAGCAGGTACAGTTGTTACAGCTGTCACGGTAGGATTACTAAAAAAAACACCAATTAAAAAGGAACAAAACATATCTAGAGAATTGGAAAACAAAGAAGGGATTGCATAATATGTTATATACAATGAGAGATTTACTAAAAGTGGCAAAGGAAAATCAGTTTGCGGTACCAGCGTTTAATATTTGTAGTTTTGATATGTTGAAATCTATTATGGAAGAAGTAGAAGACCAGAATGCCCCAGTAATTATTGAAATTCATCCAGATGAGATCGCTTATTTAGGAGACCGGTTTATTGCTGCTGTTCGAGAATATGCATTATATAGTAAAGTTCCTGTTGTAATCCATATGGATCATGGAGGAAATATAGATGATGTGATGCGAGCTATCAAAAATGGTTATACGTCCGTAATGATTGATGCCTCATTATCTGATTACGAAGAAAATGTGAAGATAACAAGAGCTGTGGTAGAATTGGCGCATAAGGTGAATGTTTCAGTTGAAGCAGAGTTAGGAACGATTGGAAATAATGGATCCTATGAAGGTGGCTCAAATAAAATTATCTATACTGAACCAGATCAAGCGGTTGATTTTGTTAAACGAACAGGTATTGATACTTTAGCTGTTGCAATTGGAACCGCCCATGGACTTTATCCAAAAGACGTTATTCCAAAACTCAACATTCCATTACTAAAAGAATTAAATGAACGAATAGATATTCCGTTTGTGTTACACGGTGGTTCAGGCAACCCCGATTCTGAAGTCATTGAATCAATTAAATATGGAGTAGGGAAGGTAAATTTATCTTCTGATTTAAAGAGCGTGTTTTTTCATGAGGTTCATCAAGTTTTAGCAGATAATCCAGGCATGTATGAACCAAATCAAGTGTATATTCGGCCGAATGAGAAGGTAAAGGAAGTTGTACGTCATAAATTAAATATCTTGAACACTGTAAATAAGGCTGATTTGTATTAAATGTTATTAATTGGTGTGGACGATTATGTCCATGCCTTTCATGCATTTTAACTAGATTAATAGTAAAACATGGCTTTATTGAAAGGAGGTATATGAATGACAACATCCATACAAAAGGAAAGACAAGATAAAATTGTTAATCATTTAAAAGTAGAAAATTTTATGAAAACTACTGATTTGGTTGAGTTATTAAATTATAGTGAGGCAACGATAAAGCGTGATTTAATAGAATTGGAAAATCAAGGATTAATTCGTAGAACTCGTGGCGGCGCCGTGATTATTGACCGCCGAAAGATAGATATTCCTTATTTAATGAAAGTTGATAAGTTTAATGATGATAAAGAGAAAGAAAGAATGGCAAAATTGGCAAAGGAATTGATTCAAAATGATATGAATCTATTTATTGATTCAAGCAGTACAGCATTACATTTGGTTCATCAATTAAACAAGTTTGAAGGCTTACAAGTGATTACAAATGGAGTTATTACAGCTAGTTTATTATCAGAGTACACATCAGCAAAAGTGAATATTCTAGGAGGTTCGATTGTTCCTAAGCGGTTTACAGTTAATGGGTCTAAGGCATATCATGATGCCCTCACTTATAATGTTGATCTAGCATTTGTTTCTTGTCGTGGCTTTGATTTTTCTGTAGGTGCAACAGAAACAACAGAAGGAGAAGCATTAATAAAGCAATCATTCAGAAAAGGGGCAAAAGAAGTTGTTCTGATGGTAACACATGATAAATTGAATCAGAAATACTTACATCAAAGCTTAAATTGCTCTGATATTGATTATATGATTGTAGACAAACCCTTATCAAAAATAGAACTAGAGGATTTACAAAAACATAAAATATCCGTTTTATATTAAAAAAGAAAAGTCTCTTGTACAGAAAAACTATAAAAGATGAACACATTAGGAAGAGAAAATAAAGTTACTCAAGTAAACATTGGTTGATCGGAATAGAGGATTTAACTAGATAGACAAAAAACTCACCAAGACATGGTGAGCTTTTTGTCCAATTCATTCTTACTCAATCGTCTTCTTCATCGCCTCATACATATTCTCCACATGCTTATCCACTTCATCACGAGACATCCGCAAGCGATTCACCGAACTGCCATAGCCTATTTCTACCTTACCTTCTTTTAACCCTTGAAATATTCCATCGGCAAACTCGTTTAAAGGCTCTCCTGCTGTATGTAACCCAGCTCCGCCTAAATCGGTATTTACTGCTGGAGGGGCAACTTCAATTACTTCTATAGATGTCTCGGAAAGCTGGTGTCTTAAGCTGACAGTGAATGAATGCATCGCTGCTTTGGTTGCTGAATAAATGGGTGCAATAACCATCGGCGTAAAGGCTAAGCCGGATGTTACATTAATAATGGCCGCATTTTCTTTTTCTGAAAAATAAGGTGCAAATAGCATAGACATATGAATAACAGCTTCCATATTAATGGTAATTTCTTTATTGAAATAGCTCCAATCATTCTTTGCATCCGCTTTTAACACATTAAACCGTTGTTGTATGCCTGCATTGTTTACTAATACGTTCACCTTTGGATAATTCGCTGTTACCCATTCAAATAATGCGATGCGGTCAGCTTCCACAGAGAGATCGCTCACATATGTAATCAAGTTAGGATATTTTTCTTTTGCCTGTTGAAGTGCATCTTCCCTGCGGCCACATGCAATCACCGTATTTCCAGCGTTCATAAATCTTTCTGCAAAAGCTAAGCCGATTCCGGCATTTCCGCCTGTAATGAGAATGGTATTATCAGAGAGTTTCATTGGGATTCCTCTTTTCCACTTATTTTATATTCTATTTAATTACTTCCTATTTTCTTTCCTCGATCTTTTCAAGTACCGAGAAATTTTCTCTTCCATTCCTTTTAGGGACTCCTTCATTAACGATATTTCAGTGATTACATCATGTTTGTGATTTTCTATCATGGCAAGGCTTTGCTGGATGGTGCTGTCTCCTTCGATAATCCAATCAATATATTGTTTAATTCTTTTTATCGACATATGCGTATTTTTTTTAACAAATAACGGTTTCAAATAGTGCCATCTTGTTTTCTAAAAATAATTGCCTTCCAGCTTCATTGGGTTCTATCGATGGAAGTAATCCTTGTTTTTCATAATACCTAATCGTTGATTCAGGAATATTAAATTTAGCTGATGTTTCACTGCTATTTCATTCGGAGATCTCCAATCATTGTCGACAATATTAGTATACGGTTTAAACTATGGTTTAAGTCAAGCAGGCTGATGAAAGGGCCCTCAAATCAATAAAAAAAGAGCAAATTATTATTGCCCTTTCTCTTTTCCTTAATTAAATAAATATTTATTTCTGATTTTCTTCCTAATCATGCTAAGAAATGCACATAGGAATGTGGTCTGTGCATAAGTTGTTCGAATGAGCCGAATTCTACTATATTCCCATCTATCAAAACAATAATTTCGTCATAAACAGATAAATTTTCTTTTTCAAAATGATGAGAAACAGAAACAACAGTTAGTTCTTTATCTAGTAAGACTATTTGTTCAATTTCCTTAGCAGTTTCCCTATCTAAAGAGGATGTTGCTTCATCCATAAGGAGAATTTCACGATTTCTTAGAAAGGCTCGTGCTATTTCGATACGCTGTCTCTGTCCCCCAGACAAATTCTTTCCGTCTTCTCCAACTTTATAATCTAGCCCTTTATCAAAAATTACTTCAGTTAGTCCAGCCCGAGAACAGGCATTTATAATATCTGTTTCACTGTAATTTTCTCCGAGTATTATATTATTTCGAAGCGTATCATCAAATAAGAACGGCTTTTGATTAATCATGGATATTGTTTTATAAAAAGAAATTGCATCAACATCTAGAAAGTTTACGCCATCAAGTTTTATAGTACCTTGATAATTTTGAATTCTCTTTTGAAGTATTTTCAATAAGGTACTTTTTCCTGAACCTGAAGGACCGGTAATAAGAATTTTTTTTCCTTTTTTTATTTCAAGGTTTAAATCTGAAAGAATCATTTTATCTCCTATTTTGTATGTGAGATTCTCACATGTTAATGCATCTTTAAAAGAGATTGCTTGATGATTAGCAGGTATATCGGGTGTGCTTTTTATAAAGTTTTGAATTCTATCACGAATTTTTTTGGTAGTTAATATCTTATTATACTCTTCCAATGAATCAAGCGCTGGAGCAATAATAGTATTAGAAAGCTGAATAATTGCTAGAACTGTTCCAATAGTAATAACCCCTCGAGTGGCAAGGATTATTCCATATAGATTAACAAAGAAAAAGCCACAAAGCCCAAAAAAACCTACAATATTATCTGAAAGTACACGCCAATTATTTAATGTCGCAAAACTTCTTTCAACAGTAGAATTATATGTAATATGATCATCAATCATTCGCTTTTCCATACCATATCCTCGAATAGTGTCTATACCTGTAAAAGCATCCTTTACCTTTCCAGTATAAATTTCATTTTTATTTGTCCAGTCTTCTGTTTGATTAACAATCCTTTTTTTAAATAATTGTGGGATAAGACTAGGAATAATAAACACTACTATTAATAGAATAGCCATTGTACTATTAAGAAAGAAAATAGCACTAATAGATATGAAAAAAATTATTAGGTTTAGAATAATTTTTAATAAGGAGTCATAATAGTTGGTTTGAATTAATTTTAAATCATTTAATAAGAATGAAACATAAGATGCAGTATTCTTCTCTTGAAGTAAATTATCTGAATAAATAAAAACTTTAAAAATTTTTTGTTTTAAGGCTGAAATCTTCATAAAAATTATCTGATGTACAGTAAAGTTATATAATGTTTGACTAATCATAATCAAGAAATAACCACCAATAGTAAAGATAATTAAATTTACAAGAGGAAGTTTATTTGCGGCTTCAAAATAATCGAAAACTTCTTTAAAAACAAATGCTTTAAAGGTATTTTCAAATGCTGCAAATGGTAGTAAAAAGATAAAAATAATTAACCATTTTTTATTTATATTTTTAGACAAGTAGTCACCTTCTTTTAAGTTGATTCTTTACAAAAGAATTTTGGTGTTAAAGGAAAATTAAATAATATTATGAATTCTATCTAATTTAGAAACGATATCCTCTATTCTATCATGGTGTTTTGCGATTAAATCGAAAACAATTTTTGTTTCTTCCCTTTTACTCTTACAACTAATCTCTTGATATGGATTTTCATTAGTTCTTTTACATATGACACATCTGAAGCGAGCAATACATAACTCACACTCTTTTCGTTCTTTCATTTTGGAATGAAATATTTCAGGATAACTCATAATTCTTTTCCAGACATAATTTATATCTTCGTTAACTATATTGGTGATTTTTTCAGAAGTATTAACAAATAAATGGCATGGCCAAATGTTTCCATTTGGATCGATAGATAGTAACTCTAAACCAGCTTCACAAAAGTGAAACCAATCTATTTCTTTCGAAAAGAAATAAGATAATATATCAGAAGTGTTAGTTCTCATAAAATAAGATTGTTCATTTAGAAACTCTTCAAAGTCTTCTTCAATTTCTTCTCTAACTATATTATAAACATATTTAGACGTTCCTACTTCCCATACATCATTAACTGCTATATTTGGTATACCAAAGTCACGATAGATTTGTTTAGCAATTTCTTTTTTTGAATAAAGCTGATTAGTAGAAGGAGAATAAGTTGCTTGAATGGAAAGAATTTTATCAGGATTTGTCATTTGGATTTTTTTTACATTATCTAGTATTTTTTCATACGTTGGATTATTTTTAATATCTCTTCTATACTTATCATGAATTTCTTTTGGTCCATCTATACTGACAGTAACTTTAAAATTATACTTTAAGATTAAATTCATAATAGTTGGATTTAATAAATTTGTGCCATTAGTCTGCATCATAAAAGTTAGATGAGGATATTTCTCACAGAAATATTTAATCATCTTAGGATTAAGAGTAGGTTCTCCTCCAAAAAAGGTAATTGATTTAATATTGGTAATATAGTTATCTATCAATTCTGTTACTCGATCAGCAATTATTTCCTTCATAAATAATCTATTATCACCATAATTCCCTTGCCCAGCATAACAATATGAACATCTCAAATTACAGCCATGCGAAACATTAAGCTTAATATTATCAATGCGAGGAGTAAATTTATCAAATATACTATTAACAGGATTCCTATGCTGAATATATTTTTCAATATCTGGCAAAAGTTTCAAAGCTTCACCTTTATAGAGTTTAATGAAACCATTATAAAATTCTTCATTTAAATCATATATATCAAAAGTTAATAAATCAAAAAGTATGCGATTATCTTCATTAATATAAATGTTATATTTGGAGATAAACATTAATATTTCCTCCTTAAATTACAGTTGAAATAATAATTTAGATTAGGGGCGAATTATCTATATATCTGATAAATTAGTAAAACTCCCTCACGATTTCTAAAAAATTGTGAGGGAATCTTCAAAAAGGTCAATAAATTTAACCGCAATTAATTCCATTACAGTTTTTAGAACGAGTAGGTATCTCAAAGTTTTTTTTCTTCATTTAAAATTTCCTCCCTTCTAGTATATTAATGCAAATATAGAATAATTAGAAAAAAAAGTAAATAATAGAAAAAGAACATTCATAAAATATACATAAAATAAATTATTTTGAACTTTTATTGAAAGGTGGGAATCTAACATTTACTCATCATTCTTTCAAATCCCTAACCATTCTTAAAAAAATATGATACTCTCATCATGAGGTGGAAATTTTGGAACAATTAATTTATACACTTTTAGCATATATAAATAATTCTTTAGAAAAGGATATTAACTATTCCATCGCCAATAGTTTCCTGGAAAATATTCATCATATAGAAGGCTATTCTTTAGAAATGGCTGCAGAAGTATGTAATGTAGCCCCATCTACGATTAATCGTTTCTGTAAGCGCATTGGTTTCCGCAACTTTTCGAATCTCCGCAGCAGTGTAGCTTATCAAGGGGGAATGTATGAGGAAAGGGAAAAGAGCTTAACTACAGAAACATTTGAATTAAAACTAAAGGAAAATATCGAGATGATGGAAGGGATTTCTAAGGAACAACTAGACCGTATCATAAAAAAGATTCATGAGTCTAAAAGAATTGTCATACTAGGATTTGAAAAACATCAGATTCAAGCGATGGAGCTTCAAAAGCAATTATTTCTGCTTGGAAAGCTATGTGAATGCAATACGAATTTTTTTAAACAATTGGAAACAGTATCTCATTTGACAGAAGAAGATATGATTATTACGATTTCCATTGAAGGAAACATCCTGACAGAAGCGTTAGCAATCAAAGAAAAAATTAAGGCGGCAAATGGGAAGAAATTACTAATTACTTTTTCAGATCCTGAGAAGCACCAACAAATATTTGAAGAGATAATACAATGTGGAAAAATTGATAATAGTGCTGTGAGTAGTTATACCTTATTACGTTTGTTTGATATTCTTATCTATCACTATCAAAAACGATATCCTTCTTTTTAACTGGTCTGAAAGAGACCAGTTTTTTCTTTTTTGTAAGCGTATCATTATAGGTAGAGATTAGAAAAGGGAGGAAATATATAATGAAGAAAAACGGATTTCCTGAAGGTTTTTTATGGGGGGGAGCTACAGCTGCCAATCAATTAGAAGGTGCGTATAATGAAGGCGGAAAAGGATTATCGATCTTTGATATGGTCACATTCGTTCCAAAGGAAGAACGTGGCGATGATATCGAGATGGATGTGAAAAGCAAAGCAGAATTAGAAGCACTATTAGCTGGCAAAGGCGGGGACAATTTTCCGAAACGTCGCGGGATTGATTTTTATCATCGCTATAAAGAAGATATTGCTCTTTTTGCAGAGATGGGCTTCAAAACATTCCGTCTGTCTATTTCTTGGCCGCGTATTTTCCCGAACGGGGATGACTTGGTGCCAAATGAAGAGGGCTTAGCTTTTTATGATCGAGTATTTGATGAGTTGGCTAAATATGGAATTGAGCCATTAGTGACGCTGTCCCATTATGAAATCCCACTAAACCTTGTTCAAAAATATAATGGCTGGGTAGATAGACAATTAGTAGATTTCTTTGTTCATTATGCTGAAACTGTCTTTAATCGCTATAAGGACAAGGTGAAGTACTGGTTAACGTTTAATGAAATTAATATCTCAACGCTATCCCCTTACATTGGTAGTGGTATTTTAATTGATGAGGTAGAGAATAAAGAACAAGCTATTTATCAAGCTTTACATCATCAATTTGTGGCAAGCTCTAGAGCAGTGAAGGCATGTCATGAGATTATTCCTGAAGCACAGATTGGCTGTATGCTGGCACGTATGGAAGTATATCCGGAAACATGTAATCCAGATGATGTATTAGCAGCATTAGAAGAGGATCAGAAGAATTTATTTTTCACAGATGTTCAAGTGCGCGGATACTATCCAAGCTTTATGCTGAACTACTTTGAGGAAAATAATATTCAGATTGAAATGCTTCCAGGGGATGAAGAGCTGCTTTTACAACATACTGTTGATTTCCTATCTTTTAGCTATTATATGTCTATGGTGGCAAGTGGAGCACCAGATAAGAAAAAAGAAAAAGGTAACTTCTTCTCTGGAGTGAAAAATCCATACTTAGAATCATCTGATTGGGGCTGGCAAATCGACCCGAAAGGATTGCGTATTACGCTAAAGAAAATGTATGATCGTTATCAAGTACCTTTATTTATCGTTGAAAATGGATTAGGTGCGCATGATAAAGTAGAAGAAGATGGTTCTATTAATGATGATTACCGTATTGAATATATGCGGGCACATATCGAGCAGATGAAAGAAGCAATTAAAGAGGGGGTAGATCTCATTGGCTACACAAGCTGGGGCTGTATTGATCTTATTTCTGCCAGCACCTCTGAAATGTCTAAACGATATGGCTTTATCTATGTAGACCAAGACGATTATGGCAATGGAACATTAAAGAGAACAAAGAAAAAATCATTCGATTGGTACAAAAATGTTATTGCGACAAATGGCGAAGAGTTATAATTTATGCCTAGATAAACAGTGCTGTCCCTTTTGGGATTCAGCACTGTTTTTTTAGACTATTTTAGAAAAGGAAGAGCGATATGATTATCAAAAATGATAGATTTTTTAGAATTAATAAACAAATCTTAATATATTGATATAATGAAAATCATGTGTTAAAATGTTCCAGTCAAGCATCTTCATTAGGAGATTTTAGAAGCTATTATGGATAAATGTTGAATAATATTCTAATTTTTCTAATAATACACAACAGTCTAAGAACTGTGGGCAACATTGTTTTTGCCCAAGTGTTTATATAGGCTACATAATACTTATGGTTTATGGAATAGTAATTATATTATATGGGTATAAGGAGAGGTTCAAATGAAATATCTTTCTCTATTTATGGCCGCGTTCCTATTCTTGCTTGCAGGATGCGGGAATTCAGCGGAAGAGAAAAAAGAGCAACCAGTAAAAGAACAAACGAATGCAAAACAAGAAACAAAAGCAAAAGAATTAACAGATGAAGATAAGAAATTTATTGCTTTATTGGAAAAAGGCGAATATCAAACAATCATTGATGAAACAATCGGTCTTGGCAGTGATGCCCAAGTGAATTTTTACTTTTTAGCAAATGCCTTTAAGGCAGTTCCTGATTATACATTAAGTAAAACATATTTGAATAAAACGAAGTATATTCCAGCTGAAATTGAAGATAAAGTAAATAAATTAAAAGAAGATATAGATGCTAACGTGGAGAAAGAGGGAGCTTAATCTCTTTAATCTCGTTAGATAGGTGCTTGACCTCAAATTAAGATGTAATGAAGAACCTTGTCAGAAGATTTCTGGCAAGGTTTTTAATACTTTGGAAAGGATAGCATAAGGCATCAATCAATACTTTTCCTAACACGAAGAAAAAAATAAAAAACAAATCAACAAAAATAAAGTTGATTTGTTTTTCGTTATCCTTCATATGATTTGTAAAAATCGATAGCCTTCTGGATATAAGGCTGTTCTTCTGGTGGTACCTCTTCTTCGTGATAAATGGCGGAAACTGGACATACTGCTTCACATGCACCACAGTCAATACAAATATCAGGATCAATATAAAATTGATCTTCTCCCTTTGCGATACAATCAACAGGACAAACATCTACACAATCTCCTGCTTGTTCATGCATACATGGTGAAGTTATAACGAAAGGCATGGAATCTCCCCTCCCCTTTACTTAAATATTATTAAGATCTTATGCTGAGTAGTACTTCATTCATTCGATTTATATTTTCGCGGATTTTTACAGCACTCAAGTAATCAATTTTATCATGATAGCTTTCAGGCTGTTCTCTTTGCTCATCAATAGACATATGCTGATATTCATCAATGCCCCCTGTTGATGCTTGATAGTCCTCCATTAAGCTAGCTTCCAATTGTTGAACCATATTGTTTAATCTATCAAGACTTTGTGTCATCGAAATGGCTGTGTTGATGATTTCTTCGTCTAATTTTGGAAAGTTATCCATTTTGTTCTTCTGTTCTTGTAAATCATTCTTTACTTGCTGAAGCAAAGGATCTTTGTCAGCATCTACTTTCATATGATCAAGTATTTGTAACGTGTCGCCTATCAATATTTGCAATCTCTTGGAGGCGTTTTCCATGGAAATCCCACCTTTAAGCATTGTATCTATAAAATGGACATAATATCGGCTTTCTATACATCTTACGAGAGTTCTCGCTATTTTCTAGGCGAAATGCGAGTAATCTTTTTAAAATGGCGATGAAAGGATCGCAAATTATTGTAACCCACAGTTATGGCAATTTTGCCAATCGGCAGCTGCCTATTTTTTAACTGATAACACGCCTGTGATATTTGATACTGGGTCAAGTATTCGGTAAAGGTTATATTTGTTATATGAATAAACAGTTTGGAAAGATAATCATAATCATATTGCAGATGCTTTGCTGCGACTTTCAATGCGCAATCTTGACTGTAGTGGCTGTCTACATAAAGCAATATTCTATGAAAAACTTTCATCTATGTTGAGTATGCAACAGGCGTTAATTTAGTGTCCTCTACTAAATTACCACATATATCATAAAGAAAACTTTTTTGGCGATAAATAGACAAATTGGCTGTCCTTTAAATAAATCACATTGCTTTCTGGAATAAAGCCCTTAGAACCTTTTGAAAGAGAAGAAGAAAAGCTAGTAGAAGATCCCATCGAACTTCCAGAGAATTTGGAGAAAATGATGGGAGAAATGCAATCAAACAAACCCTTAAATGAGTGCGAATGGTGGATGCTGACTTTGAAAATCAAGATGAGCGAAGTAGTAATCAATCTCGATTTTTAAAGGAAAGAAAATCAGAGAAAGGTGTATTAGGACTATCAGTATGGTGAAAAAGGAAAGAATTATGTGAAGGTTTGGGGATAAACAGAAAAAGCTCTAGCAAATCGTCATATTTCAGCTAGCCAGAGCTTTTTTATGCAATCAATCAACAATTTCCAAGCCCAATAAAGCGGAAAATTGGATGGCTTGATAGGTAGAAACTTTACACCCTTTTAAATCTGTTGGAGATACAAGCAATGATTGGAAGGTAGATGTACTAATATCAACACCGTTAAGGGAAGTTCTTTCAAAATTTGCTCCATCCATCGTACATTTCTTAAATTCAATCTTTTTAAAGAGACAGTCATAAAAATCAGCAGATTCAACAGGTGAGTCTTGGAATCTAACTTTCTCTAGTTTGGAGCTTCCAAAAGCGGCTAGCCTCAATAAGGAATCAGTAAACTGCACATTTCTTAAACGTGAGTCTGTAAAATCTACCCCCAATAATTTGCAGTTAGTAAATTGGCATTTGTGAATGGAAGAACTATTGAGCTTCGCATTAGAGAAATCACAGTTTTCAAAAATAACGTCTGTTAATTCCATGCCGGAAAAATCAGTATGCATAAACTTACAATTCTTCAGCACCATTTTCGATAACCGTACTTTATTTAATGCTTCTTCTTCAAACATGGAGTGATGCACTTCGCATCCTTCTAACTCTAATTCTTCCTCGTACAATATATCGTGAAAATTTCTTGATGGTAGGTTCGCAGGTATCTTTGGTTCTTCTATTTTCATCTATACTACTCCTTTTCTGTTGCATTCCCGTGTGATAACTATATGAAAAAATAACTTTAATTTAAAGACTGTATTTTTTGTTCTATTTATGTGCAGGTGAAAAATTATAGTTTTTTAAGGTTCAGTTAAGGTATGGAAAACGAACAGTTAAGATGGAGCGGCTAGAATAAATTGGAAGAAAAGAAATGGAGGAGAAAGTTATGTCAGATTATATTATTGAAACAAGCAATTTAACGAAGAAATTTGGAAAGTTTTTAGCCGTTGATCAGGTAAACCTATTAGTTCCAAAGGGAGGGATTTATGGATTTCTCGGACCAAATGGTGCTGGAAAGTCGACGACGATTCGAATGCTGCTCGGACTTATTAAAGAAACAAAAGGAGAGGTGAAGGTATTTAATAAGTCGATTAAGGATGACCGCATCGCTATTCTAAGCCGCATTGGCTCCATGGTAGAAACACCTTCCTATTATGGTCATTTAACTGCTTATGAAAATTTAGAAGTAACGCGAAAAATTTTAGGTGCAGAAAAAAAGGAAATAGAGCGTGTTTTAGAAATTGTAAAATTAACAGAAGTTCGTAACAAAGCAGTAAAAAAGTTTTCTTTGGGCATGAAACAACGGTTAGGAATAGCTCAAGCTCTGTTAGGAAAACCAGAATTACTGATTCTTGATGAACCGACAAATGGATTGGACCCCTCTGGCATTATCGAAATTCGGGAACTAATTAAAAGTTTGCCAAAGGATTATGGCATTACGATTTTGATATCCAGCCATATTTTAAGCGAAATAGAACTAATGGCAACCCATGTTGGGATTATTAACAAAGGAAGATTACTATTTCAAGGTTCAATGAATGATTTACGAGAGAAACAAAAGGAGGTCATTCAACTAGAGGCGGAGCCGAGGGCAGAGGTAGAAGCTTATTTAAAAAATGCTGGGATATCTTTCGAAGCTGATACGAACTATTTATACCTTGAACCAAACTACCAGGCAGCGAAAGTAAATCGAGAGCTGATTATGAATGGGTATGATGTACATCAATTAATGATGAAAAAGAACTCCTTAGAGGAAATATTTCTATCTATTACAGGGAAGGAGTCAGTGTTATGAAACTTGCAACCTTGATTTTGTTAGAGAGCTACAAGCAGAAAAAAGGCTGGTTGTGGTTATTTTTACTAGTTATTCCTACTGGAACGACATTGGCGATGTTCTTAGATATTAATGAGCGCTATGACTATTTACGCGATACAGCAAGTCCTGGTTATAATTCATGGGATATTCTTTTGTTAGAAAATCATAGTGTTCTTGGGTGGGGCATGTTTTTACCGATGTTTATCGGCATCATTTACTCCTTAATCTTTCAAGTGGAAGAAAGCCAAAATAATTGGAAGCAAATTCTTAGCTTACCTATCAAACGAGAAACTGTATATTTTTCTAAGTTTTTAGCAGGCCTTTTGTGCTGTATAGCTCTTATAATCCTAAATGTGCTCGGCCTTATTTTAGTAGGATATATGATGGATTTTCCTGAAGCGGTGGAATGGAGCAATTATCTTGTTTATGCGGGGAAACAAATCGTGATGATATTAGCTGTTGCTAGTTTGCATAATTGGTTAAGCTCTTATTTTAAGAATACGATCATTCCTATTGCGATTGGATTTGCTGGAGTCATTGTATCCGGTATTGTCAAGTTTCAATATCCAGAAGCAGGAAAGTTCTTTCCCTATACGTATCCTTACGTTACAGATGGACTGGTCAATAAGGAATTAGCAGAGTTTTTGCCTTATTCTCTCGTTTTTACGTTGTTATTTTTATGTTTTGGAATATGGCAATTTAAAAGAAAAGATGTTCTGTAGGAGGGGAAAACAATGTTTACATTATTAAAAGTAGAATTATATAAATTAAAGCGGTCAAAAATTTTATTAGCAACTACGATTTTTACTTTTCTTGCTCTTTATCAAGGCTGGGATTCTGCCAAATCTGGCCATGCAGAAGGGGAGGGGAATGTTTTTAAAGACTTTTTATTTCAAGGAACTGCTACTGTTTACAGCTGGATTATTTTCCCGCTTATTATCACCCTTGTTCTCGTGATGATGTCAAGAATGGAGCATAGTAATAATAGTTGGAAGTACTATCTGACATTACCAGTAGACAGAGTGAAAGTATATTTAGCAAAGCTTGTTATTGGGGGCGGAATTATTTTCTATAGCTTAGTTTTACTGTTTGTGGGAATTATTTTAGCAGCTAATTTTCTGGGATTAGAAGCAGTTCCATTGTTATGGTTAGCAAAAAGATTTGCTTTATTATTGCTTTCATCATTCGCGATAATCGGGATTGTTTTTTATTTAAGCTATCGTTTCACTCATTTTGCTGTACCTATAGCGATTGGAGCAGGGCTTGCTTTTCCTTCTATGTTTGTTGCTAATTCAGAGAAGTATTGGATTTTTTATCCGTGGGATTATCCTATTGTTGCTTCGATGACTGATGTATTTGAAGTAGGTGGAAAAAATACAAGCATGCTTGTTATATCGATAAGTATCTTTCTTTTTGCAATTATTATTGGCCTTTTACGATTTCGGGCAAAAGATGTACTATAGCAATATAGAAGTGGAAAAGAAAGGGATATAATATGTCATTAACAGGATTAACAGAAAAGAAAATACTATTAGTTGATGATGAAGTCGATATTTTAAATTTACTAGAAACCGTATTGCGAAAGGAAGGCTTTAAGCGAATCGAAAAAGCAGCGACCGGTGAAAAGGGAATTAGGCTGAGTGAAACGTTTAATCCAGACATTATTATCCTCGATATTATGCTTCCTGATATGGAAGGCTATGAGGTATGTCAAAAGATGCGTAAGATAACCTTTGCGCCAATTATTTTTTTATCGGCAAAATCAGAGGAAATTGATAAGCTGCTCGGACTTGGAATAGGTGGCGATGATTATGTAACAAAGCCTTTCAGCACAAAAGAATTAGTGTTTCGGATTAAGGCTCAACTCCGAAGAAGTCAATATATGATTCAAAGTCAAAATATAGATGAACAGATTACGTTTGGGGATATCATCATTTCGCCGAATACTGGAGAAGTGAAAAAAGGGGAGAACTCCATACCACTAAAAGCAAAAGAGCTGCAATTATTAGTTTATTTGGCCAAACATCCGAATCAGATTTTTAGTAAAAATAAAATCTGTGAAGCTGTGTGGGGAGAAGATTTCATTGGTTTAGATAATACTATTATGGTCCATATTCGCCGCCTTCGCGAAAAAATTGAAGAGGATCCGAGTAATCCAAAATGGATAAAAACAGTTAAAGGACTAGGCTATAAGCTGCAAGTTAGAGGAAATGAAGGATGAAGTGGAAGATTACAACGCAGTTTCTCTTTTTTATGATATTAAGTTTATTGCTTTCCATTTTTGTTTTTCTTTTGTTTAATGTATTTTTCTTCTATAGTAGCTATTTGGGAAAGGAACGTATATTCCCCTATCAGAACCCGACTTATTATACACTGGATTTTGTAGACAATATTCGATATGAAAATGATCAAGTTTCTATTGCAAAGAACAAGCTGGATGATCTCGAAGAGGGACAAATTTGGATTCAAGTTTTAGATGAAAACGGAACGGAGATATACAGTAAGTTTAAACCGGAAAAAGTGCCTACCCATTATACGCCTGCTGAAATAATCCGCTATCATAAATTTACGGGAGCACTGGAAAACTCCACTATATATGTTGGGATGCTAGAAAAAGGAAATCGTCATTTGAGCTATATTATAGGGTATCCAGAGAAAGTTATTGGAAAGGCTTATATCAATTATCGGACAGAAACACTACTGCGAGATGTTTTGCTCGTGATTGTTTCCATTGTAATTGTTGTAACGTTAATTGCTTTAATATTTGGCTACTTTTTTAGTAGACGGCTGGCAAAGCCGATTGTTCAGCTTATTGAGGGGATTCAAAAGCTTGCGAGAGGGGACTTTTGGAGAAGAGATCAGGTGAAGGGTGTTTATAAAACAGTATTTGAGAATTTAAATGAATTATCGGATACACTTCAATCTAATGAAGCAGAGCGCAGAAAATTAGAAAAGATGAGAGAAGAATGGATTACGAATATTACTCATGATATAAAAACACCACTTTCCTCCATTAAAGGTTATTCGGAACTGCTGCAAGACTACGAGTTAGATGCTAAAGAAAAGAATCGATATGTGGATATTCTCTTAAATAAATCAGCCTATATTGAGGATTTAATCGATGATTTGAACCTAACCTATAAATTAAAAGGCAATGTCTTTCTCTTGAAAAAGTCAGAAGCAAATTTGGTGGAGATCGTAAGGGAGTCCATTATTCAAATTTTGAATCATCCTTTATACGAGGAAACGAATCTTGATTTTTCAACGGAAACCGAGCAAGTTTTATTTAGCTGTGATAAAACCTTGATACAACGTGCGTTAATGAATTTAATTTATAATGCCATCGTTCATAATCCGCCCGATACCTATATTCAAGTGTTTATTGGTCAAGAAAAAGAAACGATTAAAGTATGGATAGAGGATAACGGCAATGGCATTGAAGAAGGAGAACTAGAGGATTTATTTTCTCGCTACTATCGTGGAACAAATACAGGAGAAGCACATAAAGGAAGTGGCTTAGGATTAGCTATTGCTAAGCAGATTGTCGAAGCCCATGGCGGAAAGATATTTGTAGAAAGCAAGTTAGGGGAAGGAACTAGAATTAATCTTATCTTCTAGAAATATATTTTTAAATAATGGAAATGGCAGAAACGCTTTTAAAAAGTTGTTAGTAAAATGTCATAGGTACTGTCCGACGCAACATAGATATGATTCGTATATGCAAAAAAGGCTCTCCATAAAGGGGGAGCCTCACAAAAACATATAGTTTATCCAAAAGTGGCCAGTGAAAAAAACGCAATAATCCCTAACAGTACTAACAGTTGGAGAATTATTCCCGCTATGCCCCATATTAAGCCTGCTGTCGCAAAGCCTCTCCCATTTTCGTCCGTTTTATTGATTTCATTTACTGCTTTTCTTGAAAAAATAATGCTGATAATTCCTAAGATAAGACCAATGAAGGGAATTAATACCGATAAAATACCAAATGTTAACGATATAATTGAATTAGTGTTTGTCTGATTGTTCATGACAGTCGTTCCTCCTTTCTCTTATTACTTGGCCCAGCTCAAACTCCGGAAAATCTGTCAGTTAGGGATGGGATGTATCCTTGAAGGTCGATCCATCAGTGGTTATCACTGATAGAAGTTTTCTTTCTATACTGCGGTTGTTTGCTTTATCCTTATATAAAGTAATACGAAGAACAGCATTTAAAGTTACAATGATTATTTTTCATTCTTTACAACGATTCACATAACTTCATTTATTCATGGAAAACTAATCTGTGGAGGTGAATAGAATGACAAACAGAAAAGCAGATCCATCCACAATTGGTTTAGGTTCTAGCCAGCCAGAAGGTCAAGGAACAACTTCAAAGGAAACAGGAAAAACAAAGGCAGATTCTTCTAGAAAGAAACAAAAACGTTCTTAACCGTGAGAATATAAGAAGAAAAACAGGCGAGTAAGATTCACCTGTTTTTCTTTTAATTATAATATTATTTTCTTGAACTTAAGCTCTCCCGCTCTCCTCAGCATGAAGGGGAATACTCTAGCTCCAGCAGAAACTTTTTTTCTCTTCCTTATTTTATAAGTGTTCCAGCTATCATACTAGCGGTTATCTTTCGTTGTTTTCCTTCATTCAAAAAGAATCTTCAGAAATGCTCCCTCAAGCTCAATATATAATTGTTTGTGACTTCCCCAATAGTGTTATGTTAGATGACTAATTCTAGAGATGGGTATCGGCTTTGAACAAAAGGCGGTTTTTCCTTCTCGTTCTTTTACCAACTTTTAGAACTAAGTGGGTATACTTTCTTTATTTTGAATCAGTGATAAAATAAAGAATATAATTAATTTAAAGGACGTTATTTATAATACCAAAGTGACTTTTTGGAGTCCATTAATTGTTTATCCGTTTTACTGTATGGGGAATCGGTTGGTAATGTTTGGATAAAAATGTTGAATGAATGGTTTATTAGAAAGAGTAGGGCTTGAAAATTTTTTATAATTAATTGATAGGATAAGAAAGGAGCGTTGTTATGAACCCTAGTATCCTGAACCGAAATAATGTCAATGTTCTAGGAAATGGAGATCAAGCGATGATTTTCGCACCAGGTTTTGGATGTGATCAAACAGTGTGGAAATATGTATCAGAGTCGTTTGAAAGCGATAAGCAAATTATTTTATTTGATTATGTTGGGATGGGAAAATCAGATATAAAGGCATTTGATTCGGATAAATACAGCGAGCTTTCCGGTTATGTTCAAGATTTGTTAGATGTTTGTTCAGCCTTAAATCTTAAAAATGCAATATTTGTTGGTCATTCCGTTTCAGGAATGATTGGTTTATTAGCATCCCTGCAACATCCGGAATATTTTTCCCATCTTATTATGGTCGGTCCTTCTCCTTGTTATCTTAATGATCTTCCTGATTATTTTGGAGGTTTTGAAAAAGAAGATCTAATAGGCTTAATTGATATGATGGATAAAAATTATATTGGCTGGGCAACTATTTTTGCTTCAACCGTTACCAATAATCCTAGTCGGCCAGATGTTGCAAAGGAGTTGGAAAATCGCTTTTGTTCTACTGATCCCGTAATTGCTCGTAAATTTGCAGAGGCTTGTTTCTTTGCGGATAGCCGGGAGGAATTGCCAAAAGTTACCGTGCCCTCTCTGATTATGCAATGCTCTGAAGATATAATTGCTCCAACTATAGTAGGTGAGTATTTGAGTCAACATGTTCCGAAAAGTAGGCTGACATACATGAAAGCAACTGGACACTGCCCGCATATGAGTCATCCCGAAGAGACGATTCAATTAATTCGAGAATATTTGGGAGAAGTTCCTAGTAAAGTTGTTGATCCCGCCTTATGAATGAGCAATTAAACAAAGCTCCTTGTGGTTTTATTACGCTTTCGAAAGAGGGCATTCTATTATCTATTAATGATACATTAGTTCAATTACTTGGTTATCGTTTAGATCAATTAATTGGACATCACATCAATGTCATTCTTGCTAAGCCTTCACAGGTATTTATGCAACTTTATTTCTTTCCATTGGTAACTGTTCAGCATCAAGTAGAAGAAATGTATCTCTCTTTTACTAATAGGAATGGAGAAGAAATACCCGTTCTGATTAACGCATCACTCAGCCAAGATAAGAATAGTCAAATTATAACTTGTGTAATTATCCCTATACAGAGAAGAAATGAATACGAAAACCAGTTAATTATGTCCAAAAAAATTATGGAGGATGCATTAAAGGAAATAAGCATTGTTAATGTAAAATTGGAGAAAGCCCTTCATAATTTGGAAGAAAATCAGAAGAAACTTTTAGAAGTGAATAAGCAGAATGAACAATTTAAAAAAGATACACATAGAGAATTGAATCTAGCAAAGAAAATACAAGAAAGATCACTGCCTGAAATAATATCTGCCGATCACATCGAAATGGAATCCTATTATTCTGCATCGAAGGAATTATCAGGGGATATTTATGGCTGTTATAAAATAAATAATCATCGATATGGAATTATTCTATTAGATGTAATGGGACACGGTATTTCATCAGCACTAATAACTATGTCTTTGCAATCTTTATTCCAAAGGTTGATTCCAAAAGGAACTGCTACTAACGAAGTGATAAAAGAATTAGATGATCATTTACATACTTTATTTCATCACAATCAGGAATCCTGGCATTATTGTACGGCTATTTATCTTGTAATTGATACCGATAAAAAAACGATAGAGTATACGAATTGTGGACATCCACCAGCTATCTTTCAGAATTCTGCAGGGAGTCAGTCAGAACTTCGAGCAACTGCGCCTCCACTAGGGACATTTGAGGGGATACAGTATGAAATAGAAACATTTCATTATGATATAGGCAGCAGAATTCTTTTATACACCGATGGCGTCTCAGAACCTCTTGGCTTCCATCGGCTAGGTTCCTTGTTAATGGAGCATTCATCTGAACCATTGATAGGGTTAAAAGAAAAAGTCTTGCAATCTCTTCAAAATGAAGGAGAGGAGAAATTTAATAATGATGATCAGTGTTTTATTTTAGTTGGTTTAAAATAGATATGTAATAGAGTAAGAGAAAAGCATTTAACTATTTCGACTCTAATCCAATAAAGCATCTTTATCTGGAAAAAGGATGCTTTATATCATTTTTCTGTTATAAGCTCCACCAATAAAACATGCAATTAGTAAACAGAAAAGAACTATAACAAAGTGCAGCTTGTTGACAAAAGGAATTTAGGAAATGCAAATGGAATTATTATGCATTGATTGGAGTGGAATGGGTGAGACTCCTGTGGGATCTGCGAGACAGTCTGAGACCCTGCAGGCCTTAGGCCGAAGCGGCTCGGCGCGAGCCCCAAGGAAAGCGAACCCCTGAAACGGAAATCAACTCTTATTTAAAAGAATCTATATTTATAAACTAAGACAAACTCCTAATTACTGAATTAGGAGTTTGTCGACAGTCTGAACTATAACATAGTGTTAAGGTTCTTTTTTGTGTATTTTTTCCTTTTGATCTTTTATGGGAAACATGCAATCAAAGTACAGAGACAAGCAATAGATTTACTTAGTTCAACAAGCTCTTTATAAAGCTATTTTGAAATGGGCATAATGGAAATTCGTAAGACTATATAAGCAAATGTAGATTACACCACTTTAATACACGCTTGGTATATCACTTTATGAAAAGTAGTTGACATGTACAAATAAAGTATTATATAATTATCTCGAATTCAAGATAATTGAAAGGAAGATTATCATGGATAATAAGGAAGTAAGTAAATATGAAGAAGATTTATCACTAAAGGTATTCGTTGTGTTGTCGAGAGCATTGCAATCGATAAAGAAACGAGTAGAAGAAGATATAAAATGTCTCGGGTTAAACCCTACAGAATTTTCTGTGCTGGAATTGATTTATAGCAAAGGGGATCAGCCAATTCAAAAGATTGGTGAAAAAGTTTTGATTGCAAGCAGCAGCATTACCTATGTTGTAGATAAATTAGAGAATAAAAAATTAATCAGAAGAAAACCTTGTCCAAAAGACCGCCGCATAACCTATGTGGTAATAACAGAAGAGGGAACCGAGCTTATGGACAAAGTCTTTCCAAAGCATAGAGCAGCTATGAACGAGATATGTGGCGGGTTAGACAATAAAGAAAAAGAAATACTGATTGAACAGCTCAAAAAATTAGGGCTTCATGCACAAGAGATGTGATTTTTTTTGAGGTTATATCTCGAATTAATAATATTTTAATTCGTAGTAATGAGCAAAATAGAGAATTTCTATAAATGATTTTTCTGCTTATAACAAATAGTAATTAAATAAAGCTTGCTAGAAAATTGGAATAGGAGTGAACGGGAATGACGAAGAGCACAAGTGGAATTCACCATATTACGGCAATCGTAGGCCACCCGCAAGAGAATGTTGACTTTTATGCAGGTGTATTAGGATTGCGTTTAGTGAAACAGACTGTCAATTTTGATGATCCAGGGACATATCATTTATATTTTGGAGATGAAGGCGGCAATCCAGGAACGATTATTACTTTCTTTCCATGGGCGGGAGCGCGTCAAGGAGTTATTGGAGACGGGCAAGTCGGCGTAACGTCTTATGTGGTGCCTAAAGGAGCTCTTTCATTTTGGGAAAAAAGGTTAGCAAAATTTAATATTTCTTTCACAAAAACAGAGCGTTTTGGAGAGGAATACTTAGCTTTTTCTGATCCTCATGGCTTACTGCTAGAAATAGTAGAAAGAGCAGAAGGGAAAAATAATAGCTGGCAGTTTGGTGAGGTGACACCTAAAAATGCTATTAAAGGATTTGGCGGTGCAACGCTTTTATCGAAACAACCTGCACAAACAGCAGAACTTTTAGAAAAAGTGATGGGGTTTAAAAAAGTTGGCGAAGAAGGAGAATATGTACGTTTCCGTTCCTTTAGCGATATTGGAAATGTCATCGATTTAAAATTAACTACAGGCAGAAGTGGAGAGATGGGTGTTGGGACTGTTCATCATATTGCTTTTAGAGCAGTGGATGATCTTGACCAATTAGACTGGCAAAAACATGTCTCGCAAAATGGATACCATGTAACAGCTGTTAAGGATCGAAATTATTTTAATGCCATCTATTTTAGAGAGCATGGTGAAATCCTCTTTGAAATTGCGACAGATCCTCCAGGATTTGCCATTGATGAATCTAAAGAAACACTAGGAGAGACATTAATGCTGCCAAGTCAATATGAACAATATAGAGAACAGCTTAATAGCAGATTAATACCAATTGATGTTAGAAATCTCGACTAATTTGTAAAGGATGATTTGATGCATTCCATTGATCCGAAAACCATTTCAGAAAGAGAGAATTATAAATTTCTAATTGGAAGCATAATTCCTAGACCTATTGCCTTTGTTACTAGCTTGTCGGAAGAGGGTGTCTTAAATGGGGCTCCTTTCAGCTACTTTAATATTGTATCATCTAATCCGCCAATGATATCGTTATCCATTCAGCGTTCCAATGGGAAACCAAAGGATACGGCAAGGAACATTTTAAACAAAAGGGAATTTGTCATTCATATTGTAGATGAACAAAATGTTGATAAAATCAATCAAACGGCAGCAAGTCTTGCGCCAAGTGAAAGTGAGATTGAATTAGCAGGATTAACACCGATAGATAGCAGCGCCATCTCTGTACCGGGGATAAAGGAAGCTAAGATTCGTATGGAATGTGTATTGGAACATTCATTAGAATTGGGAGGTACCGAGGCACTTCCTGGATGTGATTTTCTAATTGGAAGAGTGGTTCATTATCACATTGATTCTACCCTGTATGAAAATGGCAGAATTGATCCAAGAGGGTTAGCAGCTGTCAGCAGATTAGCGGGAAATGACTATGCAAAAATTGGGGACATGTTTACAAAAGTAAGACCACAATAGTTCCATGAAATGGAGAGGATAAGATGCAAAAAACAGCAGGAATTCATCATATTTCAGCAATGGTAAATGATGCACAAAGAAATATTGATTTTTATGTAGGTGTCCTTGGTCTACGATTGGTAAAAAAGACAATTAATTTTGATCGCCCAGAAGTATATCATCTCTATTTTGGGAATGAAACAGGGGAACCGGGAACAATTATTACCTTCTTTCCATGGGAAAAACAGCTGAAAGGTAGAATTGGCCAAGGGCAAGTTGGTGTAACGAGTTATGTTATTCCACAAGGTAGCAGTGCATTTTGGAAAAATCGTCTTCTTTCCTATGGTGTAGAAGTGGAAAGTGCTGCGAGATTTAACGAAAAATATTTGCAATTTGTCGATCCAGATGGTCTGCAAATCGAATTAGTGGAACGAAACGAAGGACCAACAAGTAATTGGCAGCTAGGTTCGATCCATCCCGCTGCTGCTATTAAAGGTTTTGGCGGAGCAACATTACTTTCAGCACAACCGAACAAAACAGCAGAGGTATTAGAACATATATTGGGTCTTAAATGTGTAGGAGAAGATGCAGGGTATCTCCGTTTCTTTGCAGATGCACAGATAGGAAATGTGATAGATATCAAATTGACCCCGTCTGTTCGTGGTCTCATGGGAGCAGGAACTGTCCACCATATTGCTTGGCGGGCAAAAGATGAGACAGAGCTTCAGCAATGGAGAACGCTGCTTCAAGAAAAAGGGTATTATCCAACGGAAGTGAAAGATCGAAACTATTTTAAAGCCTTATATTTTCATGAAGAAGGCGGCATTCTATTTGAAATAGCTACTGATGGACCTGGATTTGCGGTGGATGAGCCAACAGAACAGCTGGGAGAGAAGCTTATGCTTCCTGAGTGGTTAGAAGAAAAGCGTGATGAGTTAACAGCTGCTTTGCCTAAAGTAGAGGTTAGAATCTTAGAGGAGGAGAAGGGATGAAACATATTTTCAATAAGGGAAAAGATCCGAAAAAACCCACGTTATTGATGTTACACGGAACAGGCGGAACAGAGTTAGATTTATTGCCACTAGCGGGGATGATTGATGATGAAGCTTCAGTGCTAAGTGTCCGTGGGAATATTTTAGAGAACGGCATGCCGCGTTTCTTTAAGCGTTTAGCAGAAGGTGTATTTGATGAAGAAGATTTAATTTTTCGTACAAAGGAATTAAATGAATTTCTAGATGAAGCAGCCCAAAAATATGAATTTGATAGAGACAATATCGTGGCAATTGGCTACTCTAATGGTGCCAATATTGCTGCAAGCTTATTATTTCACTATCAGGATGCATTAAAAGCAGCTATTCTACATCATCCAATGGTTCCAAGAAGAGGAATCACGCTCCCTGACTTAACAGGAAAAGGAGTATTTATTACCGCAGGAACGAATGATCCAATTTGTTCAAAAGAAGAATCAAATGAACTACAATCAATGCTTGCTAATGCGAATGCGAATGTCGAAATGCATTGGGAAAACAGAGGCCATCAGCTAACAGCAGAGGAAGTAAAAGCAGCTTCTAAATGGTATTCGGCCTTAATGAATAACTAATCATTAAAAAGAGAAAAATCAATCATAAATTTCTACAATTGGGGAATAAGAAGAACAGCTAACATTGAAAAGACTATTTCAGTGGAGGTGATTCTTATAAGAGATCAATAAAAAAATAAAGCAGGTGTACTTATGGGATTTTTAAACAAATTATTTGGAAAATCAAAGGAGATGGAAAATATGTCAAATGTTAAAGTAGCAGTAATTTTTTATAGTATGGGTGGAACAAACTATCAACTAGCACAATGGGCAGCAGAAGGAGCAAAAGAAGCTGGCGCAGAAGTGAAAGTGGTAAAAGTACAAGAATTAGCGCCACAATCTGTTATTGACAGCAATGAAGCTTGGAAAGCAACAGTGGATGCAACAAAAGATGTACCAGTTGCATCATCGGAAGATATTGAATGGGCAGATGCGATTATTTTTAGTGTTCCAACACGTTTTGGTACAATGCCTTCTCAAATGAAGCAATTCATTGATTTACAAGGCGGTCTATGGGCAAACGGAAAAACAGTAAACAAAGTAGTTAGTGCCATGACTTCTGCGCAAAATCCACATGGTGGACAAGAAGCAACATTATTATCCTTATACACTTCTATGATGCATTGGGGCGCTATTATTGCTGCACCAGGATATACAGATCCAGTTCTTTTCGGTGCAGGTGGAAACCCTTATGGAACAAGTGTAACAGTAGGACAAGATGGAAAAATGATCGAAGACGTTCAAGGTGCAGTTAAACACCAAGCGAAACGTACTGTTACCGTTGCAGAGTGGGTTAAAAAAGGAAATCAATAATTTGTAAACATAGGAAAACCAGAAGTAGATAGCTTCTGGTTTTTTTGCATGCTGTTATTCCACAGAAGCTTCCGATGGCAGCGGTTGAGGTAATTCCTCTTTTTGAATGGAGCTTAAAATAACACCGATAATGACAATTGCTCCGCCAATAACCTGGGTCAATGTAACGATTTCCTTTAGAAGAAAAACGGAGAAGACTATCCCAAGTACAGGAACAAGATTCATTAAGGAAACGGAAGCACTTGCAGACAGTTTTTTTAATCCATAATTATATAAAATAAAGGCAGCAACGGAGCAGCCAATGCTTAAAAAGAGCAAAGAGGTTATGCTGATCACATTTGGCATTTTCCACGCTTCATCTTCCCAAAGTAAAAACGGTATAAAGCATAAAGTTCCTACAGTCATTTGATAGGATGTTATGGTCATTGCTGAATATTTCCTCGTTATATCTTTTGTAACAAAGTTGTAGCATGCCCAAACTATTCCAGCCCCTAGAAGAATAAGATTCCCCCAAAAGGATTGATTGCTTCCATCTACTTTAATTTGTGTCAAAATAGCAACACCTGTAATAGCCAGAAAGATTCCTAAAATCTTTTGTAAGGAAGGCTTGGAGCGATAAAGGAAAAATTCAAGCAGTGCAGTAATGGCAGGAAAGGACGCAACAATTAAGGCGGCATTAGAAGCAGAAGTCATTTGAACGCCTATATTCTCTAAGGTGAAATAAAGGGTAATTCCCAATAAACCACTTAAAAAAAGTCGTTTACGATCCTTGTTTCTGATTTTTTCTGTTGAATTTGTTATTTTGCGAATGATCCAGATAATAAGGGCTGCTATAAGTGTTCTTCCAGCTCCAAGCTGAATCGGCGCAAAGGTTTCGTAAGCTAATTTGGTTGTAATAAAAGAACCACTCCACAATATCACAGCACTAATACATGCTAAATAATAAATATGAATACCTTTTTCCATCATCAACACCACTTTTCAAAATAGTAGCTACAAAAGTAACTACTTAAAATAGTAGCAGAATGATTTGTGATAAAGCAATAGCTTTTGGTAAAATAATAGTTACTAAAGTAGCAACTATTCGGAGGGACTATGAAAGACAATACTTTGGAGACATTAAGAAATTTAAATTTTACGGAATATGAGGGAAAGGCTTATCTAGCTTTATTAGCGGAATCTCCCTTAACGGGCTACGCCGTTGCCAAAAATTCAGGAGTGCCGCGTTCCAAAATTTACGAAGTACTGGAAAGTCTTGTCAATCGTGGCGACATTTTTGTCAGCTATGGCAATACACCACAATACATTCCCGTACCAGCGAAAGAATTGATACGAAATCGCCGCTTAAAAGCAGAAGAGAATTTTGAACAGGCGGAAATGTTATTGGAAAAATTTGAGAATACAACAAGTGATCGCGAAAACATCTGGAACATCACTGGAAGTAAGGAGATATTGGTTAAAGTAAAAGAATGTATTGCTTCTGCTGAACAAAGGATACTGATGGAAATATGGGCAGAGGATTTCAAGGAACTAGAAATGGAATTAGAGCAGGCTGCAAATCGAGGCGTAACAATCACGATTATTGCATATGGAGAAATAGTATCAGATTTTGCTAATATATATCGCCATGATATGAGTCAAGAAATTACGGAGGAATACGGTGGTAGATGGCTAGTCTTTAGTGGAGATGATCAAGAGGTATTAGCTGGGATTATTTCCTTGGGAAAAGAAAGCCGTGCAGCTTGGACCATGCATGTTGGACTTGTAATGCCGATTACAGAAGTAATGATCCATGATTTATACTTAATGGAAATATTGGAGAAACATCGTGATATATTAGAAAACTCATTTGGGAAGAACCTTATTGATTTGCGGAGAAAATTTTCCATCTATCCTGACTTCAAAAAGCATTATGTGAAATAAATCAAATTGATATGCCAATTATATGGAAATGAGGGAAAGTAATGGAAGTGTTTTTAATAAGCTTTTTTTCAGCTGCCATTATATTTATTACCGTTTTTTATATAATAAAGGCATTAGTTGTCGCTTTTAAGAGTGATGAAATATCACTGCGAAAGTTTGTTATTTTTTCAAGTTTTTCCATTGGAATAAGTGTAAGCATTGTGTCCATATTACCCTTTGGCTATCAAAAGATATTTGATTATATTTAAAAGACAAAGTATTTTTTTTATAGAAGTGAAAGCGAGAGGACTCTGTGGGATGGCGAGAAAAACAGGCAGAGATTTAGCGCAAATCCTACGGAGTGAATCCCTCTATAGGGGAAAAGAACATCTTATTCAAAGAGAGTAGTAAAACAAAAATAAACGTCTATTTCTAAAAATTAGGGTGTATTTACAGTCGGAATGTTATTTTTTTAATTAACAAAGTTTAATATAGCTTTTTAAAAGGTAATTTTATATTGACATAAATTGAATATACCATTAAGATGATAAAAGTAATTCCGACTATATTAATAGGGAAAGGGTGTTTTGGAGTGACAACTTCAGTAAATGTTCAATCGGCTCAAAAGATAAAGAGTCAAAAAGAACAACCAAAAGGATTAAAGGCTCCACAGATGCCTTTAATTATTGGTGGACTCATTGTAGCAGCGATTCTACTAGTCTATTTATTAATGACACAAAAAAGTATGCAGCCGATATTATTAGTTTTAGGTCTCTTACTAGGATATACATTATTTCATGCTCGTTTTGGTTTTACATCCGCATTTCGCAGACTTGCTTCAGTAGGAAATGGGCAGGCGTTACGCGCTCATATGCTGATGTTAGCAGTGGCGGTAACGCTATTTGCTCCAATTTTAGCATACGGCGTTTCCTTTTTTGGAACAGGAGCTACTGGCTATGTATCACCGGTTGGTGTTAGTCTTGTCGTTGGTGCCTTTATGTTTGGGATTGGCATGCAGCTAGGGGGCGGATGTGCTTCTGGTACCTTGTATGCAGTAGGCGGCGGACGTTCTGTTGCATTTGTAACATTACTATTCTTCATTATCGGATCCACAATTGGTGCAGCTCATCTGTCGTTTTGGACAGAAGACTTACCATCTTTTGCACCAATTTCATTAGCGACATCAACTGGTCTTGGCTATGGTGGAGCTTGGATTGTATCCATTATTCTATTTGGTGTAATTGCATGGATTACATTAGTTGTGGAAAGAAAAAGAAAAGCGCCAAAAATGGCTCCTCTTCCAACAACAACTGGCTGGAAACGTATTTTCCGCGGTTCATGGCCATTATTCGCAGCAGCGATCGTGTTAGCTGTACTTAATGCTTTAACCTTAATGACACGCGGTACACCATGGGGAATCACCTCTGCCTTTGCTTTATGGGGTTCAAAAGTGGCACAATTTTTTGGTATGGATGTAGCAAGCTGGGGATTCTGGCAAGGGGCAAATGCTCAAGCTTTAGAAGCTTCTATTTTTGCAGATTCTACAACGATTCTAAACTTCGGTGTTATCCTTGGGGCCTTTTTGGCATCAGCAGCTGGCGGTCTCTTTAAATTTTCAAAAGTGACGCTTGGAAATGTGCTTGCTTCCATCATTGGCGGCTTACTAATGGGCTATGGCTCACGTCTAGCATTTGGATGTAACGTAGGTGCTTACTTTGGCGGGATTGCATCATTCAGTGTTCACGGTTATGTGTGGGGAATATTAGCATTAGCTGGGACATTTGTTGCCTTGTATCTTCGTCCATTATTTGGACTTTCTGTACCAAAGTCAAAAGATACATTTTGTTAAGAGAAAAAGCAGGTATCATTTAGATGATGCCTGTTTTTTTTGTAAAAAAACTTAACTTTTCAAAAAAACATCTAAATAGAAGATAATAATCTATCGAAATTTGAGCAAGTCTTTCTCCTTTATGTCCAAGTCTCACTTATTTCGGGAAGGTGCGAATATTTTAGTATATAAGAGGATATCTTTTTTAAGTCCTAAAGTTGGCAGGAAAAGTATTTAATATATTGAATGTTCGCCTTTTTGGGTATTTTTTTCGTCTGTTTTCTTAAAAAAATGAAAAAAATGTAGAAAATACAAACAATCTTTTCTATACTAGTTGTAAAGATAGGATTCCTGATAAAAGCTTCTACCGTTTCATTAATCGCGAAGAGGAAATTTACTTTTTTCCTGAATATGGAAGATGAGATTTTAACAGGTACTAGTAATATAGAAAAAGGTTGGGAGGTGCAATTGTCCTGTTATAGGCATTTAATGACGGGATGTAAGTTGAGAACCTATCTCAAGAAAGTATTTAATTTATGAATAAGTAGATAAGCTAGATTAACAGAGATTTACAACCGTTTCATCATAGGTTAATAGAGAATTTCTACAATAAGGGAGAAAAGTTGATTTTTATTTGCTTTAAGTCAACGAAACTAATTAGGGGGTAATTGCTTAAATGAACAGGAAGAGGCATTTTGCATTTCTTTTTAGCATCATAACAACATTAGCACTATTAGTATCTGTTATTTCACCAGCTAGTACATACGCGGAAGAGAGTAATAATCATTTTAAGTTAACGATTATGCACATGAATGATACGCATGCTCGTGCCGATTTACTGCCAAATATGATCACTGCTATTAAAGAAGTGCGGGCAGAAGATCCTAATGCATTAGTATTTAATGCAGGAGATGTTTTTTCCGGCACACTCTATTTCAATGAATATCGTGGAAAAGCAGACCTAGCTCTATTAAACATGATGAATTTGGATGGGATGATCTTTGGTAATCACGAATTTGATTTAGGTTCTAATGAGAATGGTCATAAATCATTGGCAGAGTTTGTTAAGGGTGCAAAGTTTCCATTCCTTGCAGCTAATGTTGATTTTTCTGGCGATGATTTTATGAAAGATCTGCAAAAGAATGAATTCTCTGCATCACCAGAAGACGGAAAAATTTTCAATGGTATAGTGAAAGAAATTAACGGAGAAAAGGTTGGTATTTTCGGGTTGACAACAGAAGATACAGCAAACATCTCTAGTCCGGTAAATGTAAAATTTTTAGATTATATTAAAAAGGCAGAAAATGCAGTTAAGACTTTTGAAGATATGGGGATTAACAAAATTATTGCGGTGACTCATATTGGCTATGATAGTAACCCTGATTTCGGAAATGACTTACAATTAGCCAAGTATGTAGATGGAATTGATGTAATTGTTGGTGGACATTCACATACTCAATTAGATGAGCCAACCGTTATTAAAACAGATGAGAATGGTGTGGAGAAAGATCCAACTCTTATCGTTCAAGCATACCAATATGCACAATATTTGGGAAAACTAGCGGTTGAGTTTGATGAGAATGGTGTTGTTTCTGGGCATGAAGGACAGCTAATAAATGCTTCACAAAAAGAAGCAGATCCAGAAGCTGCTGCTATATTAGCTCCATATAAAGATAAAATAACACAGCTTTCTACTCAGGAATCAGGAGCAATTGCACTAAAGGCATTAGCAAACCCTCGTCTAGGTGAAGGAAGTACGGTAAGTGTACGTGCTAATGAAACAGAGTTAGGTAATCTTGTTACAGATGCCATGTTAGCAAAAGCAAAAGAGAAATATCCAAAAACAGTAATTGCCTTTCAAAATGGCGGTGGAATTCGAGCAGCAATTAATGAAGGTCCAATTACTATCGGAGAAATCATTGCAGTTCTTCCATTCGGAAACGATCCAGTGGTGTTAGAATTAACTGGTGCAGAAATCAAGCAAATTCTTGAGCAGAGTGTTAGTCAAGCTCCAGCGGAAAATGGAGGTTTCCTTCATATAGCTGGTATGAAGTATAGTTATGATAGCACTAAAGATTCAGGTTCCAGAGTTGTTTCTATGTATGTAAATATAAATGGGGAATTTCAAGAAATTCAACCAGACCAAAGATACCTTGTGACGACAAATAACTTTACTGCTAAAGGCGGTGATGGGTATCCAGTATTTGCTAATGCTTATGCAGAAGGTCGGGTACAGGACATTGGGGAAGTTGACTGGGAACAATTATGCTCTTATATGGTAGACGATTTACGTGGAGAGGTAAATCCTGTTCTTGAAGGCCGAATTGTCGATTTACGTGGAGCTGAGCCAGAAACCCCAGGAGACGAAGAAGAAATCCCAGGAGATAACGAAGAAACTCCTGGAGATAATGAAGAAACGCCAGGAGATAACGAAGAAACTCCTGGAGATAATGAAGAAACGCCAAGAGACAACGAAGAAACTCCTGGAGATAATGAAGAAACGCCAGGAGACAACGAAGAAACGCCAGGGGATAATGGAGAAACCCCGGGAGATAACGGAGAAACGCCAGGGGATAATGGAGAAACCCCGGGAGATAACGGAGAAACTCCAGGAGATAAAGGTGCAACACCAGGAACAAACAACAATGCAGATGGAAATGCTCTTCCAAATACAGCTACAAACATGTATACAATGATTGTAGCTGGGGCAATATTATTAGCTGCCGGAATTGGATTCCTGGTATTTAGAAAAGTTAAATATTCAAAGATTTAATAAAATTAATAGTTGAAAACGCCCTTTCGCAGTTGCGGAAGGGTTTTTTTGAGGAGAATTTTTAAAATAGATGATTGAATTATATTTAATGAAATTATGTCTATATTTTGGAATTAGTTTAATTTAACTCCTCTTTCAAAAATTTCGAAAAAAATTTCACAAAAGTGTAGACAAAACAAATAGATGTGTGTAAAATTATCTTTAATTAGAGATAATTTATTTCAAAGTATTTTTGATAGAGATATCTCTAATAAGTTTGCCTTAATATTCAATAAGATTGAGGGAAACTAATTTTTTTAATAAATATCTTGAATTCAAAGTAAATAATAAGAGGAAAATGGGAGGAATTTTAAAATGGCAAAATGGACAGTAGATCAATCACATTCTAGTGTAGGATTTGAAGTAAAGCATATGATGGTTTCAAAAGTGAAGGGACAATTCGATTCTTACACAGCAGACGTAGAAGCTGCAGATTTAGCAGATTTAACAACAGCTAGCATTGCATTTAAATTTGACGTAGCAAGCATTAACACACATAGTGAAGATCGCGATAATCACTTGAAATCAGCAGATTTCTTCGACACAGAAAAATACCCAACAATTGATTTTAAATCAACATCGATTACAAAAGATGGTGATGACTATAAAGTAACAGGTGATTTAACTATTAAGGGTGTTACAAAGCCAGTAACATTTGACGTAGAATACGGTGGAAAAGGCACAAACCCATGGGGCGTAGAAGTTTACGGTTTCGAAGGAGAAGCAAAAATCAACCGTGAAGACTTCGGACTTACTTGGAACGCAGTATTGGAATCAGGCGGCGTACTAGTAGGAAAAGATATCAAAATCAAAGTAGAATTAGAAGTAAACCCAGCATAAGGAAACAGAGGGAGGACGGTTCTTATGTATCCAATTGGATGCATTAGAACTGTCCTCTTTAGATAAAAAAGAAATGCACTTCTGTTTGGGAAGAAACTTACTTCTTTCTATATAAAGAGAATAATGGGCCTGCTGACATGGAGAGGATGAAAGCAAGAACCTGGTCATCAAGAGGAAAAATGGTGTTGATGAAGAGGATGAAAGCCAAAAAGCTGTCATCAAGAGGGAAAAGTGGTGTTCAGGGAGAGGCTGAAAGCCAAAAGTTCGTCAGGAAGAGGGAAAAATGGTGTTCATGGAGAGGATGAAAGCCAAAAGTTCGTCAGGAAGAGGGAAAAATGGTGTTCATGAAGAGGATGAAAGCCGAAAAACCGTCATCCAGAGGAAAAAGTGGTATTCATGAAGAGGATGAAAGCCAAAAGTTCGTCAGGAAGAGGAAAAAGTGGTGTTCATGGAGAGGATGAAAGCCGAAAAACCGTCAGCAAGAGGGAAAAGTGGTGTTCATGGAGAGGATGAAAGCCAAAAGTTCGTCAGCAAGAGGGAAAATTGGTGTTCATAAACACCTGAATTCAAAAATTCACCGACCACTGTATTCCATCCAAACTTCATACATAGCCACACTCTAAAGATGGCAAGCTATAAATTAAATGAGCATACAAAAATCCTTATTTATAGTAACAACAAACAGAATAATTGCCATAAAACGCCATTCCCCTTAATATAGCAATCAAGACAAGTCATTTTGAAGCGGTAAGTTAGTTTTCCGAAAATACCTTATCTAGTTGGTCTAAATAAGAAAAAAGCATAAGGGACTTGTATAAAAAGGAGGAACAAACTCAAATATGGACAATAAAAAGGAAGGTTCATCCAAAAAAAATGCACAATTTAATATTTTGCGAAATGATCCGACAAAAGGTGATGGCGGCTATGGTGTAGGATCTATCTCCTTAGAGAATGTAACGCCAATCATTATTGATCGAGAAAGCCAGGAAGTATTTATTGATATAGGTGCTATGCATGGCAGGAGTAAAGTGGAACAAAAAGTATTTTTTAAGAATGTGACAAAAGAAGAAGTACTAGATTTGGATCCGCATAAATATTGGGTTATTTGGATTGCGTTGGACAGAAACGAAGAGGGTGCTTATTATTCTGGTGCTGGTGCTTGCGAAATCTTGGTAGCAAAGAAAATGAAAGAAGGAAGTAGAAAACGTTTTGGCTACAAGGCGATGCCAGAGCATGTAAATAGCCTTGATAAAGCTATCAAACGAAGATTTGCGTTAGACAATATGGATTACGATTCCAAGCAGTCGTTAAAAAAGTTCCTTGTTGATTTTAACAATGATTATTGGGAGAGATCGCCTGAGGAATTAAAGAATAGTTTAAATAATGCTGAATAGAAGAAAGGTGAAGAAATTGAAAAAATACGGATTAGATCCAAGCAAAGGATTAGAGTTTGGAATCTATACATTAGGGGATCATTTACCAAACCCACTAACAGGGGAACGAATTTCTGCAGAAGAACGTGTACATGAGATTATCGAATACGCAAAATTAGCAGATCAAGCAGGACTTGATTTCTTTAGTGTTGGAGAGAGTCATCAAGAATATTTTGTTACACAAGCGCATTCAGTTGTGTTATCAGCTATTGCACAAGCTACGAAAAATATTAAAATAGCTAGTTCTTCTACTATTATAAGTACATCAGATCCGGTCAGGGTATATGAGGATTTTGCAACAATTGATTTAATTTCTAAAGGCCGTGCTGAAATTATTGCTGGGCGTGCTTCAAGAGTCGGTTTATTTGAATTGTTAGGTTACGATCTTCGTAATTATGAAGAATTGTTTGAAGAGAAATTTGAATTATTAATGAAAATTAATGAAGAGGAAGTAGTGAACTGGAATGGAGAATTCCGTGCCCCGTTAAGAAATGCCAGAGTGTTACCACGACCTAAAAAAAGTTTTATTCCGATTTGGCGTGCTGTTGGAGGGACACCAGCAAGTGCAATCAGAGCTGGAATGGCAGGAGCTCCAATGTTTATGGCACATTTAGGCGGTCCAGCATCTGTATTCAAACGAACAGTAGATGCTTATCGTGAAGCAGCTCGGAACAGCGGATTTGATCCAGTCGAATTACCAGTGGCTACAGCAGGCTTCTTCTATGCAGCAGAATCATCTCAGCAAGCTTTAAAAGATATGTACCCACATATTAATGAAGGCATGAAAAAAACAAATGGTGCTGGCTTCCCAAAACAGCATTTTGCTCAAGGGGTAGATCCGCATAACATTATGAATATCGGAAGTCCACAGCAAATCATAGAAAAAATTCTTTATCAACATGAAATGTTTAATCATCAACGCTATATTGCCCAAATTGATTTTGGTGGTATGCCATTTAAAAATGTTATGAAAAATGTGGAGATCATTGGGACGGAAATTTTGCCGGCTATTAGAAAATACACAAAAAAATCGGAGGCATAAGATTATGAAAATTGTTGGATTATCCGGATCAAAGGTCGGATCTAAAACGAGAACAGCGATGGATTACACAATGAAAGCTATTGCGGATAATTATCCCGATATTGAGATAACGTTACTCGATTTGGCGGATTATGATATCCAATTTAGTGATGGGAGAAACTATTTAGAATATGAAGGGGACACAGGGCTTGTCACCAAGACATTGATGGAAGCAGATGCGATTATTATAGGTACACCAGTTTTCCAAGCATCTATACCTGCTACGTTGAAAAACATTTTTGATTTATTGCCGCAAAATGCGTTTCGCGATAAAGTAGTTAGTATAATTGTAACGGCAGGTTCTTCTAAACATTATTTAATTGCAGAACAGCAGTTAAAACCGATTTTGGCTTATATGAAAGCGCAGATTGTTCAAACATATGTATTTATTGAGGAAAAAGATTTTCAGCGCAAAGAAATTATAGATGATGATGTGTTATTCCGCATTGAGCGATTAGTGGAAGATACAATAGTATTAACAGAGACATATACGGAAATACGAGCGAAAAAGGAAGCCCAATACGATTTTTAATAAGTGAAAATGTTTGTGAGATATTTTTTATATATTTTAGTCTAATTAGTATTTATAATTGAGGAAGAAGAAATGAAGGAATTAGAAGGAATCGTTGTCATTCAACGAGATATCGGTTCAGATGTATTAGTTATTAATAATATCCCTGTATCGCAGTATTATAGAGGCTACAATGGGAAAGAAATCATTCTTACTATTGTTTGTGCAAAGGGGAAAACTTATACATATGAAGGAACAGCTGATATTTTTTACTTTGAAGGCAAGCAGCATTACTACAGAGGAACGAAATATGTAGATGATTTTTTTATCGATGATATCGATATTAGAGAGTTATTAGAGCAGCATGAAAATGAATCTGTCAAAATAATCATTTCTAGTTAAAATCTAAAAAAGCTAGTACTTTTCGGCTGAAGAGTACTAGCTTTTCTGTTATTAAGAAGGAAAATTCTTTTGATAAGAAAAAGAAAAGTTTGGCTGAAAAGTGTGCAGTTTTGGCTGATAAAAAGGAAATTTGGCTGATTCCCGCCCAAGTTTGGCTGATAAAAAGGAAGTTTGGTTGATTCCCACCCAAGTTTGGCTGATAAAAGAAAAATTCAGCTGAAAAGAAACCGAATATGGCTGATAAAAGAAAGTCTTATCTCAAAAAGCAGACATGATTTGCTAATTTAATCAGCAATCATAAATAAAGAAATAAAAAAATTTATTTTGTAAGCAAATTGTAGCAAAGGCGATGCATATGCTATGATTAATTGGAATATAAATGAAGCGGAGGTTTTCCTTGTGACAGCATCAATGAGACTAAGATTCCCACATTTCATCGTTAACTAAATACGTTTGGATAGTCTTCTTTTGAGAAGAAGTGGGATTGGTCTGTCTGTTTATTGGAAACCTAATAATGGTTAATAAAGAGGGGAGATACCAAGTCTTCGCTCTTTTTTCTGCTCTAATAGATAGACTTATTCACATGACAAAAAATTAGAATGTGAGGTTTATAAATGAGTACAGTTAATAATAAAGAAAATTGGTATCGGAATATTGTATTATTTCTTAGCAGCCAGACGATATCTTTGTTTGGATCATCACTTGTGCAATATGCTATTATGTGGCATATAACGTTAACCACTGAATCCGGTTTAATGATGACATTATATATCCTTTGTGGATTTCTTCCCACGTTTCTTTTGTCGCCAGTGGCTGGAGTATGGGCCGATCGCTATAACCGGAAACTCTTGATTATGATATCTGATGGATTAATTGCATTTGCGACATTAATATTGGCGCTGCTCTTTTTAATGGGATATGATTCCATTTGGCTGCTCTTTGTGATGGCAGCAGTTCGAGCGTTTGGAACAGGTGTTCAAACGCCATCTGTTGGGGCGATTTTGCCACAAATAGTGCCAAAAGATAAGCTGACAAAAGTGAATGGTGTTAATGGGAGTATTCAGGCAGTAATTATGTTTGTATCTCCGATGGTTAGTGCTGCTTTATTGACGATGGCATCCATCGAAGCGATTTTTTTCATTGATGTTATAACGGCAGCTATTGCTATTTTTACCTTGCTTGCCTTTTTAAAGATTCCTGCACATCAAAAGGCATCGCTAGAACAATCGACAAGTTATTTTAGTGATTTTAAAGAAGGACTGAAGTATGTCCATAATCATGCCTTTTTGAAAAAATTCTTTATTTATTTTTCCATCTTTTTTGTGCTGATGGCACCAGCAGCATTCTTAACTCCTTTGCAGGTTACTCGCAGCTTTGGAGATGATGTCTGGCGGCTAACAGCCATTGAAATAGCTTTTTCCATTGGAATGATGGTAGGCGGAGGAGTCATTGCCGCATGGGGTGGATTTGAGAATAAAGTGAAAACAATGACCCTAGCAAGCATTATTATGGGAGTTTGCACTTTTGCACTCGGGATGATTCCATTCTTTTGGATCTATTTAGTATTTATGGCGCTATTCGGAGTGGCAATGCCCATTTTTAATACACCAACCACCGTCTTATTGCAGGAAAAAATAGAAGAAGGATTTTTAGGAAGAGTTTTCGGTGTCATGGGAATGATTTCTACCTCTATGATGCCAATTGGCATGTTAATATTTGGACCGCTTGCCGATTTTATTAAAGTCGAATGGTTATTATTAGGAACAGGAATTTTTATTATGATCCTGTCGATTTTCTTAGGAAAAGACAAAGCATTAATCGAAGCTGGAAAACCTTCTATTGAAAGAGTTTGATTCAACTGTTAGGCTTAGTGAGCGCATAGTATGTTTGCGCAGCTAAGTCTTTTTTTCTTTTAAAAGCTGGGAGAATTTAAAAGTTCTCTTACGAGGAATGAAATTCGACACTGTTTCTTGTATAATGGATAAATGTATCGGGAAATGCAACGTTCAAAAACGAAACGCTTAATTGATATTTAAGCGTCAACGAGGGATAGGGATGAAAAGAAGAAGGAAAACTACAACAAATACAATTATTGTCTTAATATTAGTTATATATTTTGGCTATTTATTTGCTTCTACTACAATTAAGCAAAATAAAGAACAAAGATTGTTGAAATATTTACCAGAAATCGCCACTCAACTGGAAAAAAATGAATTAAATGCAGAAGAGCTGGCACCTGTTTTACTTGCTATCATGGATCAAGAAAGTCGCGGAAAAGGAAATGATCCCATGCAGTCCTCTGAATCAGCAGGGCTGAAAAGAAATGCAATTGAAGATCCATCCGAGAGCATTAAGCAAGGAGTATTTCATTTTGCAGAAGTGTACAAGTATGGGCAAAAGCAAGGAGTAGATATAGAAGCAATCATCCAAAGCTATAATATGGGACCTGGTTATATTGATTTCATTGTCAGCAATAATCAAGTCGAACATAGTGAAGAATCAGCCAAAACATACTCAGAATATATGGTCGAACGGTCACCAGACATTTATACATGTAATAATGACAAATTAAATTTTAGATATCCCTATTGCTATGGAGACTTTACCTATGCAGATAAAGTGACATCCAAGGTAGAGGAGATGAGTAATATAATTGAAAAATATGCTCGGAAATTATAGGAGGAATAAAGAAAAATGAAGCTTTACCATTCTGTACTTGAATTAATTGGCAATACACCGACTGTACGATTGAATAAAATACCTAATACTACTGGAGCAGAGGTTTTTATCAAATTAGAATCTTTTAATCCAGGGGGAAGTGTGAAAGATCGTGCGGCTTTAAATATGATTGAGCGTGCTGAAAAAGAGGGAAAGCTTATCCCGGGAAGAAGCACCATTATTGAACCGACCTCAGGTAATACAGGGATAGGAATTGCCATGGTTGCTGCCGTAAAGGGATACCGTTGTATCATTACAATGCCAGATAATGCAACAAAAGAACGTGTCCAAATATTAAAGGCATATGGAGCAGAGGTATATTTAACCCCAGGTAACAGACGAATGCAAGGGGCAATTGATGAAGCCAATCGTTTAGCTATAGATATTGCTGACAGCTTTATTCCCATGCAATTTGAAAATGCAGCAAATGCTGATGCCCATCGAGGTACTACTGCTGTTGAAATTTTTGAAGCGTTTGAAGGAAAGCTAGATGCACTTGTTTTGACAGCTGGCACAGGTGGAACAGTTACTGGTGTTGGAGAAGAATTAAAGAAAATGATTACAGACATAAAAATATATGTAGTAGAGCCATTTGGTTCTCCAGTATTATCAGGAGGTAAACCAGGCCCTCATAAAATTCCAGGAACAGGCCCAGGATTTATACCGAAAATCTTGAACAGAGACATTTTTGATGAAGTCTTATTAATAAAAGATCATGATGCAGAAGTCATGGCAAGACGTCTTGCAGCGGAAGAAGGAATCTTTGTAGGGGCATCGGGTGCATCTAGCGCACATTTTGCTGTGCAAATAGCAAGTGAACTGCCATCAACTGCTAAAGTGTTATGTATCGCACCTGATACAGGAGAACGTTATTTATCTTCAGATTTATTTTCATAAAAGAATGGAAACATTGGAATAAGCTGTTCCTATTGGGGAGAAAATATTCCAACTAATACTTCTTAGCTGACCAGATCATTTGTGATTTGGTCTTTTCTTTTTCTCCAATTGGCATAATAATGTTGCGATTTTATAGTACATCTTTAACTCTGTTTTAAATCAAGTGTATAATAATACGTATATGTAAATTTTTATACATAGATTAAAGGAGATGGAGTTAATGAAATTGATTTGTGAGTCCGGCCAATTAACAGATTACTTATCTGAACAAAAGGAAGTGGATTATTCTAATCCAATCATTAAAGAGAAAAGAGAGGACCTATTTAATTCAACTCAAACAGAAATTGAAAAAAACAAAGCAGCCTTTGAATTCGTCCGTGATGAAATAGGTCACTCCTGGGATATTCAAGGGAAACGTGTGACTTGTAAGGCATCCGATGTTTTGAAGTACAAAGAAGGAATTTGTTATGCAAAAGCAAATTTATTAGCAGCTTTATTACGTTCTCAGCATATTCCAACAGGCTTCTGTTATCAGCGATTGATGTTGTTTGACTCTCCAGAAAAAGGATATTGTCTACATGCTTTAAATGCCGTTTATTTAAAATCTCTAAATAAATGGATACGATTAGATGCTCGTGGAAACAAAGCTGGCATTGATGCACAATTTTCCTTAGAGGAAGAAAAGTTAGCTTTTACAATTAACGAAAAAATGGATGAAAAGGACTATCCCGTTATTTATGTTCATCCAAATCCCAAAACAATAAATGTGCTAAAGGGCCATAATGATGCATTAGAAATGTACAAACATCATTTGCCTGATAGCATTTAGTACAGGTGTTTAATGGTTTACAAGGAGATGAGAAAGAGGAATATGGATTGCTGTGGGGAGATGGGGTATCATGCAACATTCAAGTGTGATATTCATGAAAATCCCTATGACTGTCCAGATAAATTAATTTTATTCGATGAAAAGGATCATGACTACGGATTGATTATACATGATGGAGGTACTTCAAGTATTGAAATTGAATTTTGTCCGTGGTGTGGGTCAAAATTAGCATAGTTTGTGCAGAATTACCGGAGCACAGAATACGTATTGGCCAAATATCGGTTGGAAGAATGAGAATTAGGACAGCTAAAAATTGCATAAGGTGAAACTTTTTATTCCATATAAGCGTACCATTTATTAACAAATTATTAGGGAGGTAAAGCATTGGGAATTTTACTCGACTTATTAAATCTTGCAGTTTATATACCTTTTCTAAAGGTTGATGAAGAAGAGGTATGCAGAAATGTAAAACATCTAAAAAAACATCAATGGTTCCGAAATTACCTTAATGATGAAGAGTGTAGAGGGCTAATTATTCACGATAAGGATGTCCGACAATGTATTGGGAAATTCAATAGTAGTAAACTCAATAAGCATTCTTATCAAAAAAAGTGTCAAGAAAAATTACATAAAGTTCTCCTGCAAAATGGAAATTTTGCCTAAAGCAGTTGCAGGAAAAAAGGCTGTCAAGAGAGTTTTGGCAGCCTCCTTGTTTTTTTCAAAGTGATAAATATTCCTTTTCATATACATATTGCACTTGCAGTAAAACTTGGGCTGCGTGCTGTTTAAATTTGAATTCCACAGGCTTTCCTTTTCTAAAATATAGCCCAGCTTCATGCGGAGATTTTTCTAATCCAGCAAACAACCGACCTGCCCCCACACTAGGATGTGGACCAAATAAATGGATGAATGGTTGTATAATTAGTGGCAGCCCGCCATTTCTCCCTTTGCGCATTGTATTGTTATTGCCTGGATCTATACTGATAATTGTCACACCCTCTCGCTTTAATTCTTGCGCAAAAGCATGCGTCCACAAAGTAATTGCCAACTTCGTCGATGCATAGGGACCAATCAATTTCTGAAATTTAGGCGGGTTTGCCAATTCCTCTGGTACGAAAGATTTTTTAAATTTAAATGCATCTGAACTAGTTTGTATAACAATAGCAGGCTTTCCTTTTTTTAAAAGATCAAGTAGTTCCATCGTAATGATAAAGGGAACCACAGTCTGAATTTCGTAATGCAGTTCACGCCCTTGTGGGGAAAAGACGAGCTTCGAGAAACTGCCTCCTGCATTATTGAAGAGAGCATCAAGCTTTGTTTCTTTCTCTTTTATTAGCTTCAAAGCAGACTTTAATTGCCTAAAATCAGCTATATCAGCATGATAAACTCGGATTTCTCCTGCGCGGATTTTTTGCTGCAGCATTTGCTCTTCTTTTGGAAATTCAGAGCGAATTAAAGCTGCAACTGCCCACCCATTCTCGATTAATTTCTTAGTCAGCTCAAGACCTATTCCGCTGTTCGCCCCCGTAACAAGAGCTGTTTTTCTTTCTGCTATAATCATTTTATTACCTCCTATTGGTGATGAAGGAAGTATAGAATATGAAGTTAACTCCATGTCAATAAAAAGAATTCTCCTTGACCTGGAGTTAACTCCATATCTTATAATGACTTTATAAGAAGGAGGACGAACGAATGTATACCATTAAACAGGTAAGTACTCTTACTAGACTAAGTATTGATACAATCAGATATTATGAAAAAATTGGTTTGCTTCCAAACATTAAACGGCTGCCGAATAAGCATCGAGTCTTTACGCAAGCTGATATGGATAGGCTTCAAATGATCACTTGTATGAAAAAGGCAAATCTTAGTTTAGAAGAAGTGAAATTATATCTTGGTATTGCGGAAACAAGTAAGATGACCCCTGAAATGATAGCAGGTATGCTTCAGCAAAAGGAAAAAGTAAAAAATCAGATGGCCCAATTACAGACCGTTTTGGATTTTATCGATGAAAAGTTAGCAGAAGGAACATGGTTAAAAAGAAAAGTATAAAAACGAATGTCATTCTTTTAAGGATATTTCTTAAATCAAACAGATTTTGATTTTATCACAACTAAAGTGGAAGGTAAGTGACATTAGTAATAGGAAATTTAAAATAACTATGCCCTTGTAATGATATTTCAATCAATATCATTACAAGGTACATTATTTATTTTGAAATTGTAACTTACTTAATCAGAGTGTGCGACAGCCTTGACTTCAATCAACTGCTCCGGAAACGCCAGGTAAGTTACACCGATGAGGCTGCCGGCTGGTCTGTGTTTTTCCAGGTATTCTTTGAACAGACTGATGACTGGCTCAGTGTGCTCCTGCGGATTTGTTAGAAAGATTTCCACATAAGCGAGGTTGGACTTCGTAATACCAAATTCATTCAAAACTCGATCAAGGTTTTCTAATGTTTGGCGAGTTTGTGCCTCAATATTATCCTTGCCAACGAACATACCATCCTTATCGTGCGAAAATTGACCTGAAATGTAGATAGTACCGTTGACACTATATCCTTGGGTAATACCGTGGTCCCATAGGTTGTGATTGTAGGTTTTAATAGTAGTCATTTTTTTTCTCTCCTTTATCTCGAATTAAGGAAAGTATAAAATGAATATAAAGAAAAAAATAGTACGCACTATTTAGATAGCTACTATCAGAAAGGAAAGTGTCAATATGAGTATGGCTGATTATAAAGAAAAGGGTAATATCCAAGAGACACCTTTTGGATATACACTGTCAGTTGTTGGAGGTAAATGGAAAATGCTAATTCTGTATCTCCTTTCAGAAAGTCAACCTGTTCGCTTTAATGATATGAAAAGAAGAATAGGAACAATTACCTTTAAAACATTAAGTTCGCAGCTTAAAGATTTAGAAGCAGATGGGATGATTATACGAAAGGAATATCCTCAAATTCCTCCTAAAGTGGAATACAGTCTAACACATAAAGCAGAATCGATCCTGCCTATTTTAGAACAGTTATGTGAATGGGGAGAAAAAAACCGCAATATTTAACTTCTTTTGGCAGGATAATCAGAACTCATTTGAATCAGAATGAGCTAACTTTAGTCTCTTGTATTAGAAAACAGAAAACAGAAAACAGTTACCTAACTGGTAGCTGTTTTCATTAGTGTGCGGGCATGTTCACTAGCAGGCGGTGAAAGTTCTTATTATTCGTACTCTATAGAAATATGGTGTTCATTCGATGGATGAAAGCTAGATTTCGCCTTACTCCAGTAAAAATTGCGTTCATTCTAAGGATAAAGTCCCTTTTCACTTTACTCCAGTTTGTGTAGCCGAGCTGGATTTCCGCCACTACTTTCATCATAGTCTTGATTATTTAGGCTGAAATAAACTATTAGCAAGCTAGAAGATACAGTATTTGAGCTGGAATTTCCCCTAAAAAAAAGGAGTGTTCCCATTTAAAGTGGAAGCACTCCCATGTAGTAACCAATAATATTAAAAAGTAAACACCAAAGAAAAGAACCGATTGCGGCAAATAACATATATTTTGATAGATTCATACCAGAAATGCCTGAAAAGTAAGACGTTAATCTTCTGACACCTGGGATGAAATTAGCAATGACTATTGTCCAAGGGCCATATTTATCAAACCAATTTTCCACGCGTTCTAATTTGCTAGGGGTGAGCTTGATCCATTTTCCGTGGGTAAGCAGAAAGGGTTTGCCAATTTTCTTGCCTAATGTGTAATTGATAACCATGGCACTAAGGGCACCAATAAAGCAAATGATATCTGCAGCTAGAAAATTCATTATGGAAATGGAAGAAAGATAGCCTACAAAGGTTAGCAATGCTTCATCGGGAACAGGAATGCCTAAACCGCTTAATGCAAAAAGCACAAAAATGGCAATGTAGCCGAATTGGGAAATGAAATGTATGGATGTACTCATCTATATTACTCCGTTCTTTATTTCTCGTTAACTAGCTAAATAATGACTGTAAAAGATTTATTTATCTTTTGAAAGAAATCCACAGTATATAGTAGTTAAGTAAAATGTGCCTATTCCATGACAAAATAGTCAAGAAATAATGCGACTTTCCTATCATACAGCGAAATAAAGAAAAATGGGAGTGAGAAGTTCTAAGAAGTTAATTTTAAGATCATTTTATGAAGAGTTGTTAACGATGTAAATAATAATAAAGCAAACAAGAATCAATGATCGTGTCCAGATTACTTTTTGGCTGAGTCCCGCTCTTTTTTCTAGGAAAAAGATATAACTGTTTATGAGAGCAAACCCTAGAATAAGAGTAGGTACAGAAAAGGAGTGCTCGGAGGACAAGAGGGCATTGGCAATAACCAGAGAGATAATCAGCATGCCGATGGAACCCCAGACTAGTTCGATATACAGACTTCTTTTATTCTCCATAATTTTGACACCTCCTTATGAAAAAGTCACCATTATTTACATTATTAAGCATATCATAAGTATGTTGGTACAAAGAAAGAAATTACACTCGAATGATTTGACTTTGAGTCATATTTGCATTACTTTAATGACAAATAGAAAAGTAGTCACTGGGAAAATGAAGCATGCTAGAAAAATATAAGGAGGTTTTTTGAGGATGAGAACAACAATTGAAAAAGCACTTTCCTTAGGTTTAGGTTTAGCGATTGCAGGTAAAGAACAAGTAGAAAAAACAGTTGAAGAATTAGTGAAAAAAGGAGAGGTAAGCAAAAATGAATCAAAAGATTTAATCAATCATTTGATTCAAAAGGGAGAGGAAATGAAAGGTCAGCTTGAAGCAGTAGCAAAAGAAAAGGTAAATGCTGCTTATGGAGAATTAAAGCTGGCTACTTTAGAGGATGTAAAGAAATTAGAAAAAAGAATAGAGGCATTAGAAAGAAAAAATCTCGACGAATAAAGTAGGTTTGTAAATGGGTGTAAGTAAACGTATTAGACAGATGAAAAGATATCGCAAAATAACGTCTATTCTCGCTCGTAACGGAATAGGCTTTTTTTCCAATAAGATCGGATTGGAGGAGAAGTTTTTCTTTCATAAAGAACATCCTCCTAAAAGCACTGGAAGACGTATCCGCTTAATACTCGAAGAACTTGGAACTACTTTTATTAAACTTGGGCAGATTGCCAGTACCCGTCCTGACATAATTCCGCCAGAAATAATTAATGAATTAAAAGAACTGCAAGACCAAGTACCTCCCTTTACATATGGAGAAGCCGTTCAGATTTTAGAAGAAGAATTAGGTGATTCTGTCGATCATCTGTTCAAACATTTTTCTGAAACTCCATTGGCGGCAGCATCCATTGGGCAAGTGCATAAAGCAATCCTTAAAGACGGGACGCAGGTTGCTGTCAAAATACAACGTCCTAATATTCATGCTATCATCGAAACAGACTTAGAAATTATCGCCGATTTGGCCCGAATCGCGGAGAATACATGGGGTTGGGCAAAGCAGTATGGCCTTCGCGAAATTGTTGATGAACTTGCAAAAGGTCTGCTGATTGAATTAGACTATGGAATCGAAGCCAGAAATATGGAGCGTTTTCTAGAGCAGAATAAATCGATAGGATATGTTGTCATCCCGTCAGTTTACTGGGATTATTCCACAAAAAAGGTATTGACGATGGATTATATAGAGGGAATAAAGCTATCTGACCATAAGCGATTAGATGAAGCTGGAATTGATCGCGAACTGCTTGCAGAAAGATTAGCCTATACGATTTTCTATCAAATTCTAGAGGTTGGTCATTTTCATGCCGATCCTCATCCGGGAAATGTACTTGCCCTACAGGATGGGCGCATCGTTTTATTAGATTTTGGGATGGTAGGCCAGCTTTCTTCTTATACGAAAAAGAGTTTTGCTTCCTTCGTTGTGGCTCTTCGTAATAAAAGCACGAAAGGAATCATTCGCGCGATTTCTGATTTAGGCATGATTCCCGAAAATGTTGATATAAAAAAATTAACAGCTGATGTGGAAGAGTTACGCGATAAATATTATAATATTCCGCTGAAAGACGTAAGTGTGGGTGAAGCAATTAATGATTTATTTATCATTGCCTTCCGTCATAACATAAGAATTCCTTCCGAATTAACCCTTTTAGGAAAGGCGCTTATGACGATGGAGGGAGTTGTTGTAGCACTTGATCCTACTTTTAGTGTATTTGATGTGGCGGAGCCATTTGGAAGAAAGCTATTTCTTGATAAGCTCAAGCCGTGGAAAATAGTGAAAAATATAGTAGAGGAAATACCAGAATACTTTGCTTCATTAAAAGATATTCCGATTACCGCCAAACAGTTAATGGGAATTCTTCGTAAGGGAAAAGTGCAGGTGGAATTTACCTCCCCACAGTTAGATTTATTAATCAAAAAAATTGATCGATTCAGTAATCAAATCGCGTTTAGTATTGTGCTGCTGGCATTGAGTATCGTGATGGTCGGTCTCATTATTGGCGTTGCACTTAGCGGAGTACAAACCGTTCTCTGGAAATTTCCAATCATTGAAATTGGCTTTTCAATCGCCATGTTGATGGTTGCTTGGCTTATTTACTCGATTTTTCGGTCAGGCAGGTTTTAGAATAAGGAGAATGAAAAGTGTCAAAAACTCTCTATTCGAGTTTTTGACACTTTTTTTGGTCACGCCTTTGTATGGTCTTTTCGTAAACATTGTTGCTTTTTTAGATATTAAGGGTTAAATGTGTTTAAAAAACTTATGGAATATTATCCCTTCCCGCTTTGTTGTGTTAGAATAAGAATGTATGTTCGATTGTGAAAAAGGGGGATAACTTTAAGATGTTAAAGAATAGAGAAGATATAATAAAGCTAATCCAAAGCGATGAAAAAATGATGGAGATTATAAAGGTTGCGAGTTCATTGAATTTGCCTGATTGGTGGATATGTGCTGGATTTGTACGTTCAAAAATCTGGGACACATTGCACGGGTTTAAGGAAAGAACTGAGACTCCAGACGTAGATGTTATTTATTTTGATAACGCAAAAATTGATGAGAATTTTGAAAAGAAATTAGAGAATAAGTTGAAAAGTATAATGCCTAATATACCTTGGTCTGTTAAAAATGAAGCAAGAATGCACGTCATTAATAATCTTCCTCCTTATTCTTCTTCGGAAGATGCTATTTCAAAGTTTCCAGAAACTGCAACTGCTCTCGGAGTAAAGATAGACAAGGATAATAAACTGGTTCTTACTTCTCCTTGTGGAACTGATGATGTCATTAATTTAGAACTGAAACCGACTCCCTATTTTATTGAAATAAAAGAACTTGCTGCAATTTACGAGGAGCGAATTATAAAAAAGAATTGGAAGGCTATTTGGCATAAAATTAAAGTCCAACACATATTAAAAAACTAATTAGGAAATATGCCGTTTCATTTTATAGAATGGCTTTTTTATACCTAAGGTGGTGGATACCTTTTTTAACATATCCTTCTTTCCTAAGATTAATAGGCTCGTGTTTCAATGTCTTTATCAGAGCGAATTTCTTATAGGTTGTAGTATCAGCGCATAGCAAAGAAGCTGGTTCACTATCATTCCCTATAACCGCATCTATTTCTTCCGCTCGCACTCGGCCTTGATTATAACCTGCAACTACGGTTCTGAACTACCACAACAGCAATTTTAAGGTTACTAGTCTGTCTCTTCCCCCACATTTCTTTGTTTTTCTGTCTAAGGCTTACATCCTTTTAAAGACTCGTTAAAAAGGGTTCATCACTTTCCAGCATTCCTTTCAAAATTTGAAATCTTTGGGGTGTGTAGCTATATCAAGTGAATTAGTATATTTTTCCAATTTTACCCTAACCGTCACCGTCAAATCTAGTCTTTTATCGGCAGTTACGCCTAAAATTAACCGCACTTCGAATCTATTCCTGCAGTAAATAACGGAAATATTTGGATGTTTGTAGCTTCTTCTTGAAATGGTATAGATAAACAATCAACTAAAACAGGAGGAGTTTGCTGATGAAGGCTGTTACATTTCAAGGAACGAAAGATGTACAAGTAAAGGAAGTGGAAAATGCGAAGCTTAAAAAAAAGGATGATATCGTCGTTCGCATTACCTCCACGGCTATTTGTGGATCTGATTTACATATTTATCAGGGGGCATTGCCGGCTGAAAAAGACTATGTCATAGGACATGAACCTATGGGAATTGTGGAAGAAGTAGGGCCTGAAGTAACAAGAGTAAAAAAAGGAGATCGTGTTGTACTACCATTTAACATTGCTTGCGGACATTGTTACTATTGCGAGCATGATATGGAAAGCCAATGTGATAATGCTAATTCCAATAAGGACATTGCAGATACGGGAGCATATTTTGGCTTTACAGAACGGTATGGAGATTATCAAGGGGGACAAGCAGAATTGTTACGAGTTCCATACGGGAATTTTGTTCCTTTTGTTATCCCGGAGTCCTGTGAATTAGAGGATGAAGCCTTGTTATTTATGTCTGACGTCCTTCCAACGGCATATTGGAGTGTCGAAAATTCAGGCGTAAAAGAGGGCGATACGGTCGTCGTTTTAGGTTGTGGACCTGTTGGATTAATGACTCAAAAATTTGCTTGGATGAAGGGGGCAAAGCGCGTTATAGCAGTTGATAATATTCCATATCGCTTAAACCACGCTCAAAAAATGAACCAAGTGGAAATTGTTAATTTTGATAATCATGGAGATACAGGCAACTATATAAAGGAACTGACTTCTGGTGGAGCCGATGTAGTAATCGATTGTGTAGGCATGGACGGAAAGAAAACACCTATGGAAGCAATTGGTCAAAAGTTGAAGATTCAGGGCGGAACAATCAGTGCTATCGAAATTGGTATGAATGCTGTTCGTAAGTTTGGTACCATGCATTTAACAGGTGTTTATGGATCTAAATATAATATGTTCCCATTAGGAAATATTTTTGAACGAAATATTACAGTTAAAACAGGACAAGCACCAGTAATACACTATATGCCCATGTTATTTGATTGGATTACTACAGGAAAAATTGATCCAACGGAAATTATTACACATCGCATTGCATTAGATGATGCGAGCAATGCTTATCAAATGTTTAATGATCACCAGGATGAAGTAATTAAAGTTGTCCTTAAACCTTAATTGTTCGAAAAAGCCATCGAAGGAAGATGATCGATGGCTTTTCACTTCTTTATCAACCCCTTCCGAACATATGGCAATTTATCGACTATTTGACGCTATCCATATGTTTCTACTATCTAACCCTTTATAATAAAAGTGTAAACCAGCTAACACAGAGAGGGACGTTTTCGATGAGAAAATACTCCAAGATGATTAAGCCTTTTGATATTATTATGGTTGTTCTCCTCTTAATCATTTCATTTGTCCCAATGGTCGTATTTGCGATGCACCAAGGGAAGGAAGAAGAAGGGAATAAAGTCATGGCAGTCATTACACAGGACGGGAAAGTCATTCGTGAAGTAGAACTAACAGGTCATACAGAAAATGAACAATTTATGATAAAAGGAAAAGGAAAACAATATAATTTAATCGAAGTGGAAAATGAACAAATCAGAATTAAAGAAGATAATAGTCCAGACCAAATTGGCGTCAAAATGGGATGGAAAGGCATACCTGGTCAAACAATTATATGTCTGCCCCATAAAGTTTTAATCGAAATAGTAGCAGACAAACCGGAAAAGGCAGAGGAGGATGGATTGATTTTGTCGCATTAGTTAATTGTTTTGTGTGGAAAGCGGTGTTCAATCACCGCTTTCTTTTGTTTTTGTGGTGTTTGTGGTTTGGCTGAAAAAGGGTGAATTTTGGCTGATAAAGAATGGAGTTTGGCTGATATCCGCAAAATTAGCCTTTAATATACTTCCTTACAGCAAATAAAAAAAGGAAATGGTCCAAAAAATAATAAAAAACCGATTCCACACTCTGATACTCATGGAGAATCGGCTCTTTTTAATAAAAATGTTTATTTTTCGTCGTCTTCCATAAAAGGCTTATTAACGTAATAATACATAACCCCCATAAAACCAACCCCGCCGATTAAATTCCCTATTGTTACGGGCACTAAGTTACGAATAATGGCTGGGATAGTGACAGCTGGATTTTGATCTAAAACATAAGAAATAGAGAATGTTGCCATATTAGCAATGCTGTGTTCATAGCCTGAGATAAAAAAACAGAAAACGAATAAAATCATTACCGTTATTTTAGCGATATCTTCTTTTAAAGCCATAGGGATAAAGAATGCTAAACAAACAAGCCAGTTACATAAAATTCCTCGAAAGAAAAGTTCACTTATGGGTGCCTGCAATTTAGTTTCTGCAGCGTGAAGTAAAAAGTCATTGACACTAGGTGACTTAAACAGCCCGGTTAATAAAATGAAAACAGCAAAGAAAATTGCTCCGACTATATTTCCTGCATAGCTAGTTCCCCAAACTTTAAAGACATCGGTCCACTTGATTTTTTTTCTTAATGCAGCATAAGTATAGTAAAAGGTGTTTCCTGTAAATAAATCTCCGCCACCATAGGCGATAAGAATAATAGCTGCGCCGAATACTAATGCAGCCATAGGATAGGCAAAAGGAGATTCCACTGCATAGAAGAAATTCCCTGTCTTAAATGCAACAATTACTCCAAATCCAATAAACATGCTGGCGACAACGGCACGCATAAAAAAGCGAAACTTACTGCGTTTATAAATTTTTAATTTTTTTAAGGCTAATTTTTCTACTTCATAAAGAGATGCGCCTTCCATATTCCTAATCCTCCTGAAAAAAGGTTATCTTCGATTAACACTGTAGTAATGTTTCTTACTCTATTATTATCATGTTGATTTCATAAGAGGTCAATGAAATTATGTGAAAAAAATCACAATAATAATGTATATTCGAAATTTGTTCACATTTCTACCGAAAGTTAACGATCTTATTATAGTTCCCGAAATACTAAATTAAAAATATACATAAAATATGCAAGATTTTTCTGAAAATACTGTTAATATAAGATGATTCATGTATCGGAAAATAGAATAAAACGCGTAATATCAGCTTGGAATAATTTGTCGAAGAATTCATGTTATATTTTCTTACAAATGTATAGACTTTATATTTATTCAATCATAAAATAGAAGATGGAAACTAATAAGGGAGTGAAGAGCTCATGACTTCAGCATATCGCATTTCAATGCTTGTAAACGATCAGCCGGGAGTTCTGGCTCGTATATCCAGTTTATTTGGAACGCATCATGTTAATATTGAAGATATCAAAACGAAAAAATATAAACGAGAAGCAACGACGAGAATACAAATTTCTAGTTCGGCAGAGGAGAAGCAAGTACAAAACCTTATCCTAGGATTACAGGGATTAATGGATGTTGTAGAGGTAGATGCAGATGCCATTCATCAATCTGCTTTTCAGCAACGACTGCTTCAACGTACAAATACTATTCAGACCCTAAGAGAGCAAAAAACACTAAGCAAGAAAGTATCTTACTGGCTAGTTGCCTGCAGCTTGTTCTTAACATTATTCGGTACGAATATTCCTGCCTCCCTTTATTCTCTTTACCGTGTAGAATGGGGACTTACACCGGGAATGATTACCCTTGTATTTGCTATTTATGCTTTTACGGTTATTCCAGCAATTGTGATTGCGGGGCAATTATCCGATCAGATTGGAAAAAAGAAAGTACTTATCCCGGGAATTTTCTTTTCCCTTATAGGAACATTTTGCTTCACCATAGCGAATGGTCTGGGAATGCTGCTTATTGGTCGCTTATTCCAAGGATTATCTGTTGGAATTTTAAATGGGGTAGCAGTAGCTGCTTTAACGGAGCTTGATGAGAATAAAAATACAAAAAAGACTGCGTTAATATGTGCTCTTGCTGTTACCCTTGGGAATGCGTTCGGCCCCATTCTCTCCGGATTACTTGGTGATTTTGCTCCAATTCCATTGAGATTATCTTATTATGTACATTTATTATTTATCATTCCCTGCTTTATCTTCCTATTTTTCTTAAATGAAAATATTAGACCAGGTTTAAAGCCTGTTCAATTGAAGAAGCCATTTGTTCCAAAAGAGATAATGAAACCATTCTTACTAGCATCTTTTACTTCTTTTGTGGCATGGTCGATTATTAGTATGTTTATGTCGTTAATTCCATCTAATCTGTCTAGCTTTACAACTGTAAGTAGTTTAACGATATCAGGCGTAGTTGTAGCACTTGGATTAATCGCCGCTGCTTTTAATCAAATTTTATTAAAACAATTATCACTAATGAAATTAATGACAATTGGATATGTGTTCCTTGCATTGGGTCTTATCCTTCTAGTTATTACGATTGATACGAAATCACTGACCTTATTGTTGATTTCTGCTGTATTGATTGGCGGGGGAAATGGACCAGCTTATGCAGGAAGTCTAGCACTAGTTAATGAAGTAGCTCCAAGTAAAACGAAAGGGAATATTGTATCTACTTTCTTTGTCATTACTTATCTTGGTGTGAGCCTGCCAGTTATTGGTCTTGGCTATTTATCTCAGTCTTTTGGGGTAGCTGGGGCTGTAACGACTTATGTACTCATTATGGGAGCACTGTTAGTAGGAATTGCAGGCTTTGCGTGGAAAGAGGGAAAATCCATTTTTCCTAAATGAGATGTTGTAAATTAAAAGGCCGGATTTACTTATAAAAAGTAAACTGGTCTTTTTTCAACCCTGCCAACTAAAAGTAAAAGAATTGTAAAGAAATAAAAAAGTATTAATAATTATCTCGATATTGAATAGAATGTTGATGTAGAAGATTTGGCGAGGGAATCTACCTATGACATATCATAGAAACGAATTGGAAGGCCCCGAGACAGAGACGATCTAGGAGCCTAGCTTGAAGGTTTGAATAAATAAGTAGATTCCCTTAACCAATGAAAACTTTAAGCAGTAGAATCATGTAAGAAAAAGAGGCTGAAGAAAAATTAAAAAATTTGTCGAAAAGAGGTTGCTTTTTTTACATGATGATTATATAATAAAAAACATGTTAAGGACATGTTAAAAAACAGTAAAGAAAACTTAATAAATGCGGGTGTAGTTTAATGGTAAAACCTCAGCCTTCCAAGCTGATGTCGTGGGTTCGATTCCCATCACCCGCTCCATACATAGCTCACAACGCAGTGTTTCGTTTCATTAAGAACGAAGCATTGCGTTTTTTATATTTTACGAAAAAAATAGTTGGAAGAAGCGTTCTATAAAAAGCTCTTCTTCCAACCATATTATTCCACAATAGAAAATGAGGCCTCTCCTCCATGAACTTGTACAAACATTTTTAGTAGAGATTCTACCATTTGTTTGGCTTTTTCATTTGCAATAGAGGGTGGGAGATAAATAATCTGAATGGCATTTTTCGTAGATGATTGGACAGGGGCTCTGTCTGAATCGACAAAGGGGCTGCCAAATGGACCAAGTTCATCTTCTGATACAATCAAATTTTCAATGGAATTTATTCTTCCATTAAGGCCAGCGTATTGTTCGCCTTCTTTTCCGATACGTATGTTTATTTTTCCTTGAAGATTGGCACAATCATAAATACCGATCGGAATACCGTATTGAAGGGAAAAGAAGTTATTAATATCAATACTACTATTAATTGGTTCTAAGTAATTCTGTTTTTTGATGCGTCTCAGCAGGCTTTCGGCTGAATGGCGATAACGATTTGGATCTTTGCCTGTCTTTTTAAAGATTTCCCGCCATTCTTTTATAGAAGGGATATCCGTTACATTACTATCTTCTAAATCAAAAAAAATAGACTCTTGAAAAAGTCGCATCCGCCCTTTAATCATTTGCGGCGTGTCCATTACTTGCATACCTTGGTAATAAATGTAGCCAATCTTAAAATTGGGTATCCGTTCTTTAATCTCTTTTGCGATTGAAATATCCAATATATACACCTCCAATATAATAGTTGTCTATGTTATTCTATATTTTAGCGTAATCTTTATAAAAAACCAATGAAAAGGAAGGAGGGGGTCCTATGGATTACCGTGAATTCAAGAAAGATATCATTGCATATAGTAAAACGATCGGAATCGATAAAATAGGCTTTACAAGTGCGAGCACCTTTGAAGAAATGAAAGTACGACTAATAACCCAACAGGAGTTAAACTATCAATCTGGTTTTGAAGAAAAGGATATTGATAAGCGGGTAAATCCCTCCCTTCTATTACATCAGCCAAAGTCCATTATTTCGATTGCATTAGCTTATCCTTCTAAAATGAAGGAAAGAGTAGTCAGCAAAAAAGGGGAGCGCAGAGGGATTTTTTGTCGTGCTTCCTGGGGAACAGATTATCATGTTGTCTTAAAAGATCGCTTGCAGAAGCTTGAAGATTATATAAAAGAACGAATTCCAGATGCTTTGTGTAAGTCAATGGTCGATACCGGAGAATTGGTAGACCGAGCAGTTGCCCAGCGAGCGGGAATTGGTTGGTCTGGAAAAAACTGTGCAATCATTACTCCTGAATTTGGTTCGTATGTTTACTTAGGGGAGATGATTACCAATCTTCCAATCGAGCCTGATACACCGATGGAGGATCAATGTGGAACTTGTAATAAATGCATTGATGTATGTCCAACAGGTGCTCTTGTTCAAGGTGGCCAATTAAATGCACAAAGATGTATAGCGTTTCAAACACAGACAAAGGGCTTTTTAGCGGAAGAATTTAGAGAAAAGCTTGGAAATCGAATTTATGGCTGTGATACATGTCAAACGGTTTGTCCGAAAAATAAGGGCATTGATTTTCATAATCATCCAGAAATGGAACCAGACCCTGAAATAGCAAAACCATTGCTTCAACCACTTCTTTTTATCAGTAATAAAGAATTTAAAGAAAAATATGGTCATATTTCTGGTTCATGGCGTGGGAAGAAGCCGATCCAGCGTAATGCGATTATTGCACTTGCTCATTTTAAAGAAGAAGGAGCAATCAGTGATTTAATTACAGTCATGAAAAAAGATCCAAGACCAGTAATAAGAGGAACAGCCGCTTGGGCACTTGGGAAAATTGGCGGCGATGAATCAAAGACAGCCCTAGAATTAGCAAGACAACAAGAAGCCGATCACGAAGTATTAAAAGAAATGGATGATGCATTACAGCGGTTGGCAAAATAATTAATAGGAATGAACGCTGAAATTTTTCGGAGCAAGAGGAAAAGAGGCGTTCATCAGTTGGATGAAAGCCGAAATCTCGTGGAGCAAGAGGAAAAGAGGCGTTCATCAGTTGGATGAAAGCCGAAATCTCGTGGAGCAAGAGAAAAAGTGGTGTTCATCAGTTGGATGAAAGCCGAAATCCCGTGGAGGAAGAGAAAAAGAGGCGTTCATCAGTTGGATGAAAGCCGAAATCCCGTGGAGCAAGAGGAAAAGTGGTGTTCATCAGTCGGATGAAAGCCGAAATCCCGTGGAGCAAGAGGAAAAGAGGCGTTCATCAGTTGGATGAAAGCCGAAATCCCGTGGAGCAAGAGGAAAAGTGGTGTTCATCAGTTGGATGAAAGCCGAAATCTAGTGGAGCAAGAGGAAAAGTGGTGTTCATTAGTCAGATGAACGTAAAAATCCACAGAGCAAGCAGAAAACAGGCGTTCATTAGAAAATACTCTTTATCATTTTAACAAATTAATACGAGATGAAAAAAGAAGGCTAGCAATGCCTTCTTTTTTTGTACACTTCTACTCTGCTTTAACATAGTTATTAATGAAGGGAGTAGATGGAATGAGACAACAATTAATGGAGTTAATCGAGAAAAGGATTCAGCAATGTGTTACAAAGGATAGGGAAGCAGTAGTGGATGAAAAATTAGAGAGAAAAAGAAATAGTATGCATAAAAGAAAGGCTGAAATTGTTCATGTGAAGGCGAAAGGGAAAATTGAAGATATGGAAAAAAAGGCGGATGAGACAGAAGAATTAGTGTATTCTGTTCATTTTCAATATTTTATCAAGCAGGGCGAGCTTTTTTTGATTGAAGAAGAGGTGGAAAATCGAAAAGCTGTTGTTTTCAAGGGGATAATAATTGAAGATACAGAGATTCTGCCAGCTTATCCAGAAGACTATCGAGAGGTGCCATTAGCGGAAGAATGGGGAGAAACAAAAGAAAGAGAGAGCCGCTATAAGTATAATCGTTTAAAGGCTGTTCAATATGCAGAAAAATGGTGGAATAGTTATAATCCGAAATACCATCAATTTGAAGTAGATTGCACCAATTATATATCTCAGTGTGTGCATGAAGGCGGGGCACCAATGAGAGGCTATCCTAATCGAAATAAAGGCTGGTGGATGCAAAATAATAATTGGAGTTATAGCTGGGCCGTAGCGAATGCGTTCCCAAGATATTTAGAAACCTCTACTGCTGGCTTGCGGGCAAAGCGGGTGGATAGAGCCATGGAGTTAAAACTTGGAGATGTCATTTGCTATGATTTTGAAGGTGATGGGAAATATAATCATACAACGATTGTTACAGGGAAAGATGCGAATGGTGAGCCATTAGTAAATGCGCATACGTATAATAGTCGCATGCGTTACTGGAAATATGAAGATTCGACAGCTTATACACCGAATATTAAATACAAATTTTTTACGATTATCGATGGATAAAAAGGAGACATATCTCTTTCGCATTTCCTTTTCACAAAGTGTATAATGGAACGGAAAGTAACAGTTTAGAGGTGACAAACTTGGCAATACATATTGTTTTATACCAACCACAAATCCCTTCCAATACAGGCAATATTGCCAGAACATGTGCGGGAACAGACACGGTGCTTCATTTAATTCGTCCATTTGGATTTTCTATGGAGGATAAAGCGTTAAAGAGAGCCGGCTTAGATTATTGGGAGTTTGTTAAGATTTATTATTATGACTCTTTAGAGGAATTTTACGATAAAAATGAAGGTGGAGCTTTTTACTATGTGACGAAGGCAGGGGAATCTCCCTATGACTCCTTCGATTTCAGTACGCTAAATAAAGAGCATTATTTTATTTTCGGAAGTGAAACAACAGGTCTCCCTGAAGAAGTCATTCAGAATAATGTAAATAAAACGTTAAGAATTCCAATGACGGACAATATTCTTTCCTACAATCTTTCGAATACAGCAGCTGTCCTTATTTATGAGGCTTTAAGGCAGCAAAACTTTGCTCATTTAAAATAAAATGAAACTAGAAAACTGGATAAATCGAAACAAGTATACGAAGATTCTACGTATACTTGTTTATTTTTTGGGAATTACAGTGAGAAAAGGCATCTAGTTTAGCAAGCAGGCTAATTCTTTTGGTCAGAAAGATTATTGGTATATCATATAGGATATAGTTACTATTAGTAATTTTGGGAGACAATAAGAAAAAACAAAGGAGAAGATCTCATGAATCAAACAATCGATACCATACTCAATCATCATTCTGTTAGAAAATTTACAGATGAGGAGTTAACACAAGAGCAAATTCGTCTCCTTGTTGAAGCTGCGCAAAGTGCTTCTACCTCTAGCTTTGTACAAGCATATAGTATTATTGGGGTAAAGGATAAGGAGAAAAAGAAAAAACTAGCATCCTTAGCTGGAAATCAGCAATACGTAGAGAATAATGGTCATTTATTTATTTTCTGTGCTGATTTATATCGTCATACAGTTGCTGCTGAAATGGAAGGAAAGAAGGAAGCCGCTCAGGACTCCATTGAAAGCACGGAAAAGTTTATGGTAAGCCTTATTGATGCTGCGCTTGCTTCGCAAAATATGGCCATTGCTGCAGAATCATTAGGACTTGGTATTTGTTATATAGGTGGTATTCGCAATAATTTAGTGGAAGTAAGTCAGCTATTGAAAACGCCTGATCATGTACTGCCATTATTTGCTTTAGTTGTAGGTTATCCAGACCAACAAACAGAGAAAAAGCCTAGAGCTCCTTTTCATCATATTTATCATGAAGATCAATATGAGCAGGATGATGCACAATATAAAAAAGGACTACAGGAATATAATGAAGAAATCACAGCTTATTATCAGGAAAGAACAAATGGAGCAAGATCGGATACGTGGACTGCGCAAATGGCTGCTCATTTTGAGCATAAATCGCGTATGTATATGAAGGAGTTTGTGCAGCAGAAAAAATTTGATTTGAAATAAACAAAAAAACAGTGTCGGAAGTATACCGATGCTGTTTTTTATTAGTAAAATAAGAAATTAGTGATTATAAGACAGCATTTTTCCTACAAAGAAAAGGTTTTTCCTCCAATTAGTTCGCTTCACTAAAAAAACTATTCCCTCTTTTAAGCATGTTCGTATTCGCTGGTGCATAGATTATATTAATCGTCTCTGATAAAGTGACAGGGGAGGTCCATATGAGTATATTAAAGAAAATCGAGATGCATAGACAAGAAGAAGAGTTGTTGAAGTGGGAAGGGACATTTGAAGAATACCTAGAAATATTGAAGGAAAAGCCATGGGTTGGTCAATCCGCGCATTCAAGGGTTTATAACATGATTAAAGATGCAGGTATTGATGAAGTAAATGGAAAAAAACAATATAAATTTTTCTCTGATCAGCTCTTTGGTTTAGAAGAGCCGTTAGAAAGATTAGTAGAGGAATATTTCCATCCAGCTGCTAAGCGTTTAGATGTAAGGAAACGTATTTTATTATTAATGGGTCCAGTCAGTGGTGGAAAATCTACATTGGTAACCATGTTAAAAAGAGGCTTAGAAGCCTATACGTACACGGATCGTGGAGCGGTATATGCGATTAAAGGCTGCCCAATGCATGAAGATCCACTTCATATGATCCCACATAGTCTAAGAAAAGATTTTTATGATGAATATGGAATCCGCATTGAAGGAAACTTATCACCACTTAATATGATGAGACTTCAGGAAGAATATAATGGAAAAATCGAAGATGTAATCGTCGAAAGAGTATTTTTCTCAGAAGATAAGCGAACTGGAATAGGAACCTTTAGTCCATCTGATCCGAAATCCCAAGATATTGCTGACTTAACGGGAAGTATTGATTTCTCGACAATTGCTGAATATGGATCTGAATCAGATCCAAGAGCCTATCGTTTCGATGGCGAGCTGAATAAGGCAAACCGAGGGATGATGGAGTTCCAGGAGATGTTAAAATGCGATGAGAAATTCTTATGGCATTTATTATCCTTAACACAAGAAGGAAACTTTAAAGCGGGAAGGTTTGCTCTCATTTCTGCTGATGAGTTGATTGTCGCCCATACAAATGAAACGGAATATCGCTCCTTTATTTCCAATAAAAAGAATGAAGCACTGCATTCCCGGATTATTGTCATGCCAGTTCCATATAATTTAAAAGCATCAGAAGAGGAAAGAATCTATGAGAAAATGATTCGCGAAAGTGATGTTGCCGATGTTCATATTGCCCCACACACTTTAAAGATAGCCGCTATCTTTACTATTTTAACTAGATTAAAGGAGCCTAAAAAAGGTGATATTGATCTAGTGAAAAAAATGCGTCTATATGATGGCGAAAGTGTAGAAGGCTTTAGTTCGGCTGATTTAAAGGAACTGCAAAATGAATATGGGGATGAAGGAATGAGTGGCATTGACCCGCGTTATGTGATTAACCGGATTTCTTCTACCATTATTCGCAAGGATGTTACAAGCATCAATGCATTAGATGTGCTTTTATCCATAAAAGAAGGCTTGGATCAGCATTCTTCTATTACGAATGAATTAAAAGAAAAGTATTTAAATTGCATTTCCTTAGCACGGAAGGAATATGATGAAATTGCGAAGAAAGAAGTACAAAAGGCATTTGTTTATTCGTATGAAGAGTCAGCTAAAACGTTAATGGATAACTATTTAGATAATGTAGAAGCCTATTGCAATAAAAATAAGCTTCGTGACCCATTAACTGGTGAGCCGATCAATCCAGATGAAAAACTAATGCGTTCGATTGAAGAGCAAATTGGTATCTCCGAAAATGCAAAGAAATCTTTCCGTGAAGAAATCCTGATTCGCATTTCTGCCTATGCAAGAAAAGGAAAACGATTTGATTATAACTCTCATGATCGCTTACGGGAAGCCATCCAGAAGAAGTTATTCGCAGATCTGAAAGATGTTGTAAAAATTACTACATCTACTAAGACACCAGATGAACAGCAATTGAAGAAAGTAAATGAAGTGGTTGCACGTCTTATCGATGAACATGGCTATAATTCCACATCAGCAAACGAGTTGCTGCGTTATGTAGGAAGCTTATTAAATCGTTAATTAAATTGGTCAAGGAGGAACAGGCTAAAAGGCGTCTGTTCCTCTTTTGGCTTAAAGATAGAATAAGTGAATAGATGGAGCATGTCTAAAGCTATTTCTAAAAAAAGTAAAATTATCGAAATTATTAGTAAATTATTTAAGGCAACTGCATATGATAGAGTAATCACTTTATTTAGATAGAGTGATACCCAAATTAGTGTATGCGCAGAGGACTTTATATGTGCACAAAACGTAGAAAAAATTTTTTAGGAGGGGTAAAATGACCGAAAAGCAAAATAAACATCAGTTTGTAATATCCCAAGAAAATTGGTCCCTCCATCGCAAAGGCCACGATGATCAACAGCGACATCAGGAAAAGGTGCAGGAGGCCATTAAAAATAACCTCCCTGATTTAATTACAGAAGAAAACATCGTCATGTCAAATGGGCGAGAAGTAGTGAAAATTCCTATTCGTTCATTAGATGAATACAAGATTCGATATAATTACGATAAAAACAAACATATTGGGCAAGGGAATGGAGACAGTCAAGTTGGCGATGTGGTCGCACGCGATGGTTCTGGAAATCAAAAAGGCCCAGGAAAAGGGCAAGGAGCAGGAGATCAAGCAGGAGAAGATTATTTTGAGGCAGAGGTCTCTTTAATGGAATTAGAAGAAGCTCTATTTAAGCAATTAGAATTGCCGAATTTAAAACGAAAAGAACAAGATCAAATTGTTGTGGAAAATATTGAATTTAATGATATTAGAAAAGTAGGCTTAATGGGTAATATTGATAAGAAAAAAACAATGATCTCAGCATTTAAGCGCAATGCCATGTCTGGGAAACCAGCATTTCATCCCATTTATCCCGAGGATTTAAAATTCAAGACGTGGAACGAAGTGCAAAAACCAGAGTCCAAAGCAGTTGTCCTTGCGATGATGGATACGAGCGGCTCGATGGGCTTGTGGGAAAAGTATATGGCAAGAAGCTTTTTCTTCTGGATGACGAGATTTCTTCGCACCAAATATGAAACAGTAGAAATAGAATTTATTGCCCATCACACGGAGGCAAAAGTTGTGTCGGAAGAAGATTTCTTTTCTAAAGGAGAAAGCGGTGGTACGATTTGTTCCTCTGTTTACCGAAAAGCATTGGAATTGATTAATGATAAGTATGACCCAGGCAGATTTAATATTTATCCCTTCCATTTTTCAGACGGAGACAATTTAACGTCTGATAATGCTCGATGTGTCAAGCTAGTAGAAGAGCTGATGGAAGTATCCAATATGTTTGGCTATGGGGAAGTGAACCAATACAATCGCCACAGTACGCTCATGTCTGCCTACAAAAATATTCAAGATGAAAGATTCCGCTACTACTTACTAAGACAAAAAGCCGATGTGTTTAATGCTATGGCAAGTTTCTTCCGGAAAGAGGAAGAGGGACAGATGTACGCATAAAGAATAGAAGCACAACTCATTAAATGGGTTGTGTTTTTTTTGATCGGACAAGTGTGATGAAATAGGATGTCCGTGTTTTAACAACTTATTTTCTTAAGAGCACACTCTCGTTTGACCCTTATATACAGGGTGAAATATTAGATACTTTTGACAAAGTGGTATTTAAGTAGGTTTAACAAGCCTAAATGATACAAAATTTAATGATGGATACAAGTCTTTACTTTTACAAAAATTAAAACTTAGAGAAACTACTCTCTTTGTACAGCATGACTAGTAAGAAAGAGTAAAAAGGAATATTTTTGCGTTTTCTTATTTAAGCTTGTTTGTATCTTCTTCAACAGTGTTTTCTACTTTTTAATGTTTTTTTTAATGCAGAGACACCGATAAATAGCATCCAAATACTCAAAGGGATAAAGGCTATGACAAAAAGTCTATCGGTAATCATATCCATCATAAATAAAATCAGAATAAAAATTGTTAATATAGTAGCAAGAGAAAATCTATTCATTTTCATCCCCTATTCCTAAGTAGATAGTTTACCGTTTGGTAATTGATATAATACAATACTAGCAAATATTAAAAAAGATTAGATTTTACTCGATATTAAATTAATTCTTGAGAAAGAAGTGGAAAAATGACGAGTCATTATTTTATTGCTACAATGCGAGCTATTCCTGAATTTCATGAAGGGGACAATAATTACTCTTTTCTAAGTGGTGAGGCTTATAAAGAGGTATTACCTTTTACATTACCATACATCTATGAATGGGGGGAAGATGATAGAGAATTAATAATCTTTCTTGATGACTTCATGCAATTAGGGGATGTTGTGGAACACTATATTTATGAAGAAGGAAGAAATGGTATAACGCTCTCTGAAAATTTTCCAGAAGAAGCAAGAACCATTAATCTTTGGAAGAAAACGTATAAGGATCAATATGGTGCATATCAATTGGATCCTAAAAGATGGCGGGAAGATCTTTCAAGCCGAACCATTGCTTCTAAAAGAAGTGTCACTACATTTGTGAAAATATAGCTAAGAAGTAAATTATTCGAATGGCAGAGAAACTTTCCATGCTTCCTCAAATAAACTGTATACGATTAAATATGGTTGCGATTGAGTATCTTATCATTTGCCTTCCTTTTTCTTCCTCTTTTCAAGAAAAGTTAAAATCGTTGTTTTCATAGAAGCATAGGACCCAATGGCTGAATAGCCGTAAAACCAGCCCATAAACAAACCAGCAACAAGACTATGTCTATGACTAATAAAGACAGAGATCAATAATCCCAAAGCTAGGGCGATGGTCGGAACATATTTTTTCGGTATCTTTATCATCATTTTCAGTAATTGTGTCATAATCATCACTACAGGGACTGCGATGACAGCATCCCAGAAGTTTGTTTGTATTGTTGGGAAATCCATTACATCGACCACCTTTACGGTTTAGTATTCCATTTACCTTTGTAACTAATACATAATTCAAAAGTATCGAATAAACCGCTCAAGGAAGCACATATTAATGCTGAGGTGGTATTTAATGGAGAAATATAAAATGGAGAAACGATTTTTAAATGGATTACTTATCGGAAATTTATTGATCCTGCTGCCGATTTTATATAGAAAACCCCCAATTAGAGATTGGATTATTGTGTTTGTGTATAATGCTATTACCAATGGTTTGCTTGATATGCTTTTAACATCTCATAAAGTAATTAGATATCCAGTTCGCTTTCTGCCGACGATATTTAATATACATATATTATTTGATTTCTTAATTTATCCGACATTTACTGTTTTCTATAATCAATTAACGAAGAGAGATAAACCCTTTGCTATTTTCTATAAATTGATTTTTTTTACACTTCCCTTTTTTATTATTGAATTATGGGCTGAAAATAAGACAAAATTAATTGAATGGAATAAGTGGTGGAAATGGTACTATTCTTTTCTAAGCATAATTCTTAAGTCATTAATAACAAGATTCGTTATCGAAATGTTAAGGAAAAAGAACTTTTTGACAAAATGAGCTAATTTGCTTTCTCTAAAGTTTATGTACTTACAAACAAGGGGAAAATATTGGAGACAGACTAAATCTTTCTATCCCATTTTAAAAGAAAACATAGTTATTTCCTTCTTTTTATTGTAAAATGGCGAAGTAGAATAGTGTAACGTAGATTGTTTCATTCAATAATAGTAATTACATACTGTACGTGATTAGGATAGAAGTTAATCCTAAGAAAGGAAAGCAAATGACAAAAATCGTAAATATCATTCTGTTAATTAATGTCATTGGAATTGTTCTTTATGCAGCAGGAGTACTTGATACGGATATCTTCCGTGTGGAGTTTTTATCCTCTGGTGTAATTATGCTTCTGTTTGGTTTAAGAGATGTTGTTAGAGGGGTGAAAAGAAAAAGACGTTAGGAATTTGGCCGTTTATGAAATGGAATGTTGCTTAAAAAGGGTAGGAAGGGAGCAAAAGATGAAGCCTGTTTATCGATGGATCTATATTTTTCTAGGGACAGTTTTTTTGGTTTTAGGAATAATTGGAGCCTTTTTACCTTTGCTGCCAACTACACCTTTTTTATTATTAACATCCTTTTTCTATACACGGGGTTCTGAGCGTATTAATAAATGGTTTCGTTCTACAACGTTCTATCGTGACTATGTGAAAGGATTTCGTAAAGGCGCATTGACGAAAAAGCAGAAAATCAAAATCATTATCACGTGCTATAGCTGCTTAGCTATCAGCGCTATTCTTGTAGATCATTTTTATACTCGAATCATGCTGGGCTGTATTGCGATTGTTCAAGCCATTTCAATGTTTATCATAAAGACGAAAAAAGAGGAACCGGAAGTAATCATAAAAGAATAAGAAAAAAACAGTGGATGACCTTTTTTAAGGAATCCTTTTTTTGTTCTTATAGGTTAATAGTTGAAAAAAATACTTGTTTAATAGTAAAATAGGATTCTAGTAATTTCCAATTAATAGCCTCAAGATAATTCCCCAGTCACACTAACATTTCCTATTGGAGGTAAAGATGAATAAAATTTCACAAGCAGAAGCAGTTAAATTAAAAAGTGTCCTTTCTAAGCGAATTCATGAACTAGAAGAGGAAATGGATAGAGTTGCATTTGTACAAGTAGAAGCAGGCAAGCCTATTCCGAAGCAAACACGAACAATCCTTGATGTTGAGCAAGAGCTAGAAGAAGTACGCACTGATTATCGATTGCTTGATAAATTAATGTATAGTGCCAATATCGAAAACGAAATAAGCTTTGAAAATACAAATATCACCATTGTGGAAGCAATTGAACTGGCGACACAGCTCCGCGCAAAAGCCCGAAAATATAAAGAGTTTGCGGCAGCGGAAAAGGAAGAATACGTCTATTCTTATAGTGAAACAGTCCAACTAATGAAGGTAGCCACCTTTGAACCAGAGGATTATCGTTTAAAAAGCTTAGAATGCGAACGAAAAGCAAACCGTTTATCCAATTTAATTAACAGTAAAAACTATCAAATTGAGCTAGAATTTGATGGGGAAAAATATTTTTAATTTTTATAGCATGCTTAACGGGCAGGCAGCAAAATTGCTGCTCCTATCTTGAAAAGGCGCGAAAGGAACTCAAACTTACTTATCTATTATTGCCTTGAATAGGTGAGACTCCTATTCAAGGATAGAAGGATTTCTCTTTTTGTGTACAAAGGTACGTTTACATGGTGCTGGCTAAACCAATGACCACTAACCCATTACTCGTTTACCCTTTACCGTTTACCAATTATTGCAATGGTGGTTGAAGACCATTTAAGTCCTCTTATCCTTCTATGACGAAGCCGATCAAAGAATAGTTTTATTCTTTGGTTGGCTTTATTTTTGTTTATCATTAAAATGATTAGAAAGGAGGGAGTCTAATGCCAAATATATGGGACCCCGAATACACCATAACAAAGGAGCAAGCTTCTCAATTAGTGGAGGAACAGTTTCCAATCAGTGTGTATTCTATTAGAGAAATAGGGGAAGGGTTTGATAATACAATCCTTCTCGTTAACGATTGTTATACTTTTCGCTTCCCAAGAAGAGAAATAGCGGTGAAACTTTTAACAAGTGAATGGGAGCTATTGCGGATTATTGCAGATCAGCTGCCTATCCCCATACCTAAGCCGGTTTATATAGGGTCAGCGAGCAGGGTCTTTCCGCGAATTTTTATAGGATATGAGCATTTACCAGGAAATACTCCAGAAGGTTTAACGAATAAGGAAAGAATTCAGATGGCAAAGCCATTAGCACGCTTCTTGAAAAAATTGCATTCTTTCTCCACCGAGCAATTCAAGCTTGTTCCATACGATGAATTTGATCGACTTCATATTGATAAAAGAAAATCCCGCTTAATCGATTCGATTAAGAAGCTGCGTATGCATGAAGATATAGCTTTATTCCATTTAGTAGAAGACTATGCGAAAAAATTAACCCATATAGCAGTCCCAACTGTTCATGTCCTTACACATGGTGATCTCCATATTCGCAATATGCTTATTAATGAAAAAAAGGAACTAACGGGAATTATTGATTGGGGAGATACGCATATTGGTCATCCTGCCGTGGATTTATCGATTGCCTACAGTCTGTGCCCTTCTGAAGGGAGAAAACAATTTTTTACTAACTATGGTGAAGTAGATGATACTACGTTGAAACTCGCTCAGTTTAAAGCAATATTTACGACAGTAACCTTGCTTATCTACAGTATAGATAAAAAAGATTGGGAACTTTATCAAGAGGGGAAAATTAGCTTATCTTTCGCTTTAATGGGAGAAAACTAATTTTTTTCCCTTTTTTAAAATAACCGGACGAACATTAATGGTTACGCCCGGTTAAAAAAATTATTTGAACCCTAGAACTGGATGTGGGACATATGGTTCTTCTAAGCTAGCGATTTCTTCGTGTGACAATTGTAAAGAAAGTGCAGCAACCGCATCTTCTAGATGATGCAGTTTCGTTGCACCAATAATTGGAGCAGTAACAGGCTCTTTTTGTAAAACCCATGCAAGGGCAACTTGGGCACGAGGCACACCGCGTTTTTCTGCTATTGCTTTCACTCGCTCGACTACTTGACGGTCTGCTGCTTCTGTTTGGGAGTATAATGTTCTTGCAAAGGCATCCGTTTCTTTACGCGTACTTGTGTCTTCCCAATCTCTAGTTAAGCGGCCGCGTGCCATCGGGCTCCAAGGGATAACTCCAATACCTTCTTCTTTACAGAGGGGCAGCATTTCTCGTTCTTCTTCTCGGTAGAGCAGATTTAAGTAATTTTGCATGGAAACAAAACGAGTCCAGCCATTTTTCTCTGCTACATGATTTGCTTTTAAAAATTGCCATGCAAACATGGAGGATGCACCAATGTAGCGGGCTTTGCCAGCTTTGACAACATCATGTAATGCTTCCATTGTTTCTTCAATAGGTGTTTCATAATCCCATCTATGTATTTGGTAGAGGTCAACATAGTCGGTGCCAAGCCTTTTTAAACTATTATCAATTTCACTCATAATTGCTTTGCGGGAAAGACCAGCTCCATTAGCACCTGGACGCATTCTTCCGTGTACCTTTGTAGCAAGAACGACCTCATCACGATTAGCAAAATCACGCAATGCCCTTCCTACTATTTCTTCACTTGAACCATCAGAGTAGACGTTAGCTGTGTCAAAAAAGTTAATGCCAAGCTCTAATGCCTTTTTGATAAAGGGACGACTATCATTTTCTGTTAATGTCCATGCATGGCCGCCACGATCGGGTTCCCCATAACTCATACAACCAAGACAAAGACGAGAGACTTCTAAACCAGTAGATCCTAATTTAACATAATCCATTTGCTACTCCTCCTTTTGTTTTATTATAAAAGAGGGGCTATTCATTATGCGAGAGAAATGAATTTAGTTTGTAAGGGAATACATTAGTGGAGGAGTTAATAATTTAGAAAAGTGGTTAGTTAAAATTACCATATGGTTCGTAATGAATTGTACTATGGAATAGAAGGATAAAGGTTATAAATGACATATTTTTTTATAAAAAACGGTATGAGCTATACGAACAAAAAATATATTTTATTCCATTTTAAATAAAAAAACTATGAATAAATTTTATTAATGCACTAACTATTTTAAATTCCATCATTTTATTAATCTGCTATAATGTATGGAAAATATTTAATAGGGGCGAAAGGATAAATTACTGATGGGTGAACTATATGAATATATTGAAATAAATCAGAAAAAAACAATAAAATTTTTCTCATTCAAAGCCAAAGATACAGAAAGAATTATCCCTATGCATTGGCATGATAGTCCTGAACTAATTTATTGTGTAGAAGGAAAGCTAAAAGTCTGGTATGAAGGAAAAATTGTTACCCTGGGAAAGGGAGATTTGCTATTAATCAATTCTAATACCCCACATTCTACCCAAAGTATAACTCATAATAATGTATGCATCATTCAGTTTCCTGGAAATTTTCTTGAAGAAGAAAATAAATCGATTCATTTAAGCACTTGCGAAAACAAATATGATGCGCAAGTAATAGACTATACTAGGAAAATAATAACTGAAATTATAGAATACCATGTATCGACGAACGAATATGACTACTTATTGGAACAGAGTAAAATACTTCATCTAAAATATTTGTTGGTAACAAATTTTTCCTCTGGAGCTAATGGGAAATGTGAAGATAATAATCGCAAACAATTAAAATTGAAGCAGCTTGAAATTGTAATAAGGCATCTCAAAAATAACTATAAAGATAATCCTAGCTTAAAAGAAATTGCCAATGCCTGTGGATATTCTGAAGCGTATCTCTCTCGATTATTTCATACAATAACTGGACAGACTTTCATAGATTTTAAAAGAAATCTTTGTTTAGAAAAAGCAATTGAGCTTATGAATACAACAGATAAAACCATTACACAAATTGCCTATGAATCAGGTTTTTCAAATGTAAAATCATTTAGAAACTATTTTCGATCAACCATGAATATTAATCCCAAATACTATAAAAGGTCAAAAAATGACCCTTAATTAGTAAGAAAATGCAACGTAATGTAAACGTATTCCTGTTATCCTTGTTTGTGTGGTTAGCTAAATTACACGTGTTTTTGATAATTAATAAACAGAAATGAGGGGGAGAAATGAGTAATAAAAATTATAAAAATATTGCTCAAGAAGTAATACGTGGTATTGGTGGGACTGACAACATTATTTCGATGGCTCATTGTGCTACTAGGCTAAGATTAATTGTAAAAGATAGGGATATAATTGATGATGAATTGATTGAAAATATTGATTTTGCTAAAGGTTTCTTCTTTACTTCTGGTCAATATCAAATTATTTTTGGAACGGGTACAGTAAATCATGTTTATGATGCGATGTTGCAAGAAGGCGTATCGGGAACAACAAAGTCTGAATTGAAAGAGATTGCTTCAGATAAAGATGATAATATCTTTTTAAGAATGATACGTTTGTTCGGAGATGTATTCGTGCCAATTATACCGGCATTGGTAGCTACTGGGTTATTTATGGGTGTAAGAGGATTGATTTTACAACCTGATATCCTCGCAGTATTTGGTTTAACGCCAGACCATATTTCAGATAATTTTATTAAGTTTACTCAAATATTAACAGATACTGCTTTTGCATTTCTTCCTGTATTAGTTTGTTGGTCTGCTTTCAAAGTATTTGGAGGTTCGCAATTATTAGGAATTCTGTTAGGGCTAATGCTTGTACATCCAAGTCTGCCCACATCATGGGATGTTGCACAAAATGTAGCAGAGCCTTTAAAATTTTTCGGAATTATAAAAGTTGCAGGCTATCAAGGTTCTGTTCTTCCTGCATTTATTGTTGGGGCTTTGGGAGCAAAGGTGGAAGGATTTATTAGAAAAAGAGTGCCGAGTGCTCTTGATTTAATTTTATCTCCGTTCTTCACTTTATTAATCATGATAGTTTTAGCGTTTTTCTTAATTGGCCCTGTTTTTCATGAAGTAGAATTATTATTATTACATGCAGTAACATATGTTTTAGAATTACCATTTGGTATTGGTGGTTTAATTTATGGTGGGATTAATCAAATAATCGTTATAACAGGATTGCACCATCCTCTTAATTTAATTGAAATCCAAATGCTTGCTGATACAGGAAAAAATTTGGTTAACCCGATAAGTACTGCTTCGATCTGTGCTCAAGCAGGAGCAGCATTTGCAGTCGCGGTTAAATCAAAAAATGTGAAAACTAAGGCTATTGCATATCCCTCCACTATGTCTGCATTACTAGGAATTACTGAGCCAGCTATTTTTGGTGTTACATTAAGATACGGGAAGCCTTTTATTATGGGATTAATAGGGGGTGCTGCTGGTGGATTTGTAGCTGGGTTAATGCACTTATCAGCCACAGGAATGTCTATCACAGCTATTCCAGGGACTTTGCTATTTCTGAATAGTCAAATTTTTGGATATTTATTAGTATCCCTAATCGGGTTTGGTGTGGCATTTATTCTTACCTATCTTTTTGGATATAAAGATCACCCAAAAACAAAATAATAAGGAGGGAGTATCGATGCAAAAAAATGAAGTTATGGCTTTAATCGATTCTCTGTCCGTTGAGGAAAAAATCGGTCAACTTGTGCAATTAACTGGAGATTTTTTTACTAATGAAACGGAAGAAACGATAACTGGTCCAATAAAAAAATTAGGATTAAATGAAAATTATAATATTTATCATACAGGATCAATCTTAAATATTACTAATGCTCATGAAATAATTAAAATTCAAGAGAAATATTTAGAAAACTCAGGCCATAAAATCCCTTTGCTTTTTATGGCAGATATTATATATGGATTTAGAACTATCTTTCCCATTCCATTGGCACAAACTTGTAGTTGGAACTTTGATTTAATAGAAGAAGCAGCTTCCATTAGTGCTAAGGAATCCTATGAAGAAGGATTACACGTTACATTTTCTCCTATGGTTGATATTGTAAGAGATCCAAGATGGGGCCGTGTTATGGAATCTCCTGGAGAAGATACGCTTATGGCGGAATTATTTGCAGAAAGAGTAATAAAAGGACTTCAAGGTAATTCCGAGCAAAAAATACCGAAAGATAAAATTGCTGGATGTGTTAAACACTTTGCAGCATATGGAGCTCCTATAGCAGGGCGTGAGTACAATGCAGTAGATATGTCTGAGCATACATTGCGGGAGGTATATTTACCGAGTTACTTATCGGCAGTAAAAGCAAAAGTTAAGCTTGTTATGACGGCATTCAATACTTTAAATGGCGTACCTTCAACCGGTAACGAGTGGTTAAATAAAATGATATTAAGAGATGAATTTAAATTCGCGGGAGTACTTATTTCAGATTATGCAGCTGTTGAGGAATTAATTACTCATGGATATGCTAATGGACCAAAAGAAGCAGCGCAGCTAGCATTAAAAGCAACAGTAGATATTGATATGAAAACATCGGTTTTTGCTAATGAATTAGGTGCAATTGTTAATAACAATGAGCAAATGATGGATTTACTAAATAAAGCAGTTTATAGGATTTTATCCTTGAAAAATGATCTGGGCTTATTCGAAGATCCATATAGAGGATTAAAAGAAAGATCAGCAGAAAACTCTAGTATCTTATGTTCTGAGCATAAAAAGACTGCTTTAATGTTAAGTGAGGAATCGATTGTTTTATTAAAGAATAATGGTGTCTTGCCATTAGAAAAGGGCAAAAAGGCTGCAATTATTGGACCATATCACGATGAAAAATCAACACTTGGTATGTGGGCTATAAAAGGCGATATAAATGACACTATTACACTGAAAGATGGGATAAACGAGATTGTAGGGAATAATAAGAATCCCTTTTGCAGAGGATCACATTTAATAGAGAAGGAAACTGCACACTTACTTGGAAAATTTGAAGATAAAATTCCAAATGAAAGAATAAGTAATGATGAATTAATAGAAGAAGCTGTTAACTTAGCAAAGGACTCTGAAATTGTAATACTAGCATTAGGTGAAAGTATTTTTCAGAGTGGTGAAGGTGGATCACGTACAGAGATTACATTACCTAAACCTCAACAAAAATTATTCGAAGCTATAAAAAAATTAAATAAACAAATAATTACTATCATTTATAGTGGGCGTCCTTTAATTTTAACTGATGTAGAAAAACACTCAGATGCTCTTATACAGGCTTGGTTTCCTGGTATTATGGGAGGTAAGGCCTTAGCGAATATTCTCTATGGGATAAGTAATCCATCAGGAAAGCTGTCGATGTCTTTCCCAAGGAGTGTTGGACAAATACCAATCTATTATAATGAGTTAAACACAGGGAGACCAGATCTGCCAGAAAATGCTTTTTATCGCTTTGCTTCACGATATATTGATGAATCTAATAAACCATTATTCTCTTTTGGCTATGGATTATCTTATACAACTTATCAGTATAACTCTGTCTCACTTAATAAAAAGTTAATAAGGCAAAATAGCCATGATGAATTAATTATAACAGTTGAGGTTGAAAATACTGGGGATTATGACGGTTATGAGATTGTGCAGCTTTACATAAGAGACCAGTTTGGCAGTACTGCTAGACCAGTAAAGGTACTAAAAGACTTCAAAAAGGTATTTATTAGAAAAGGCGAAGTGAAAACAATCTCATTTACAATTACAGAGGAGCAATTGAATATTTATCGAAGTGATTTAAGCTTTGCTAGCGAGCCTGGTCAATTTGATGTTTATATCGGTTCTAGTAGTGAAGATTTACCTTTAAAAGAAAGTTTTGAATTAATTCAAACAAGCTAAATGAATTTATATAGAAATGCAATGAGTCTAAGGCTGGAATATAATAATGAGAAAGGTGAATTTGAAGTACTCAAATTCACCTTTCCTTATTTTTATGTATAAATTCACTGCTATTAAGAAAGAGCCATTTCGTTATCTATTTTATAATTTCACTTCTAAAACTAAAGGTAATCTTATAGATGAGAAATAGCTTTTTCTTATGTGCTTTATAGTCTTGCCAATTTTCGAAAGACTCGTTATTATTTACTGTGAGGCTTAATGCTGCACATGGATAAAGGAGCTAGTGTCATGATTATTCAATTCATTCGCTATAGATAGAAAGGGTATAGACTTGGATAAAATCCAACTCGAATTTTCAAAAAAATTTGATGAGGGTTTATTTGTCTATGCCTTTTTCATTTATCTAAAAACGAATGAATGAGGTGACTTCTTTGTTAAAAGAAAATAAAAGAATAAAGAGTGCGAAATATGTGAGTAATTTTGAAAACATTTTTGCTTGTCCAATATGTAGATCGTCTATGCAGGTTATCGATTTTAAAAGTTTAATCTGCTTAAATCACCATACATTTGATTTTGCAAGGCAAGGATATCTGAACTTGATGACTCACTCAGTAAATACTAAGTACAGCAAAGCTCTTTTTGAAGCAAGAAGAAAACTTATTACCCAAGGGGAATTTTTTACACCATTAAGCCATGCAATTGCAAAGTTTATTATGGAACATCTTGTTAAGACAAAAGAAACAATTTCTATTCTTGATACGGGATGTGGCGAAGGTTCACATCTTTCTAATATTTGTGAAATTT
>NZ_BCVE01000014.1 GCF_001591585.1 Niallia circulans NBRC 13626
AAGGGGAGCATATCATTTAGTGTGTACGTATAATTGCTCGGGGTTAAATTTGATTGAAATACTTATTTCTCCCCCTCTTTTTATGTATACTTCCCCTCTTCGCTTAGTAAAGGAGTAATTCAAATCAGTTTAGCATGCACCATTTTATGACAAAATCAATCGGAAATTTACAATCCTTTACTATTCCTTAAAATAGATTCAATGATTTATTAACATTGGAACCCTATACTAAATCTGATAGCTCAGATAGATAAAACTTTGAGGTGAAAAAACATGCAGGCTAACAGGAGTATCCATATTTTAAAAGAGATATCAATTGTACAAGCAAATAACCTTAAATCTTCTAAAAAAGTTTCCTTTTATCAAGTTTTTAAAAGAATGATGGATCTCTTTATAGCAAGTATAGGTATTGTTATAACTCTCCCGTTGATTCTTCTATTTGCTATTCTCATTCGCATAGATTCACCGGGTTCTCCCTTTTATGTGCAGCAAAGGGTTGGGAAGAATGGCAAATGCTTTCGTTTAATTAAATTGCGATCGATGAGAATGGATGCAGAAAAGGACGGAGAAAAATGGGCAGAGATAAATGATCCAAGAATTACAAAAATTGGTGCGTTTATAAGAAAAACAAGGATTGATGAGCTACCACAATTATTTTCTGTTTTAAAAGGTGATATGTCTATTATTGGACCAAGACCGGAGAGACCTTCTTTTACGGAACAATTTAGCAAGGAGATTGATGGTTTTTCGAATAGGCTGCTAGTAAAGCCAGGATTAACTGGCCTTGCCCAGGTAAACGGTGGGTATGACATCACACCAAGAGAAAAGCTAACTTACGATCTTCAATATATTAATAATGTAACATTTTCTTTAGAAATGAAAATTTTAGTAAAGACGATAAAAGTGGTGCTCACAGGAGAGGGTGCAAGATAATTGGACTCCATAAAAAGCAAGATTAACAGTGGAGCAAAATGGACCAGTATAGCAACGTTCGTTATTACTCTCTTACAGATTGGACAGTTTATCGTACTAGGCAATATCATGAGTGCAAAGGAGTTTGGCATGATTGGCATGCTGACGACAATCAGCATCTTTGCACAAATTTTTGTTGAATTAGGTTTAGGGGCTGCAGTCATCCAAAAACATCATGCAACAGAAAGGCAGTTATCTACCCTTTTTTGGATAAATGTTCTTTTAGGAATATTTATTTGTTTCCTTATGCAGGCAGCAAGCCCCATTATTGCAGATTATTTTCAAACAAAAGAGTTAGAGGGAAAAGTCAGATTACTATCAATCGTATTTTTGATCGCGCCTATAGGACAGCAGTCACAGTACTTAATGCAGCGAGACTTATCGTTTAAGACATTAGGAAAGATCGAAACGATATCTAATGTTTTAAGCTTTAGTCTCTTAATTGGACTGCTCCTTTTTTTAAAGCAAAATCCAGTTAATGCTTATGTATGGTCACAGGTTTGCCTTTATTCCTTGAAAGGGATTCTTTTTTATATTTGTTACTTCCCAAAGTGGAGACCAAGCTTTGTGCTAGATATCAAAGCATGTAAAGAATTTTTCTCTTTTGGCGTGTATCAGCTTTTATCTAGGCTCGTAAATCGTTTAGGAAGCAATATGGATATGTTGTTGATTGGAAGATTTATGGGCATGGAAGCATTGGGGATTTATAACTTAGTCTATCAAATTATAACTATTCCCGTTCTTAAGTTAAATCCTATTATAACGAGAGTTGCCTTTCCGGTGTTTGCGAAAGATAAAAATAATAATCGGGCATTAGAGAGTGGTTATTTATATATGACCAAATTATTAGCAATTGTGTCGTTTCCATTGTTATTAGGGCTCTATGCTGTTGCAGATTTAGTTATCCCACTCTTCTTTGGAGAGCAATGGATGGCGGCTGTTCCTGTTTTGGAAATTATGATTATAGTAGGAATTCTAAGGGTTCTTATGAATCCCAATGGGAGCATTATATTAGCAAAGGGAAAAGCAGACATTGCTTTTTATTGGGACTTAGGAGTATTAGTTTGTTATGGTTTAGCATTATTAGCTGCAGTTCGGAGTAATCAGCTGGAAATAGTAGCATGGACATATGTGGGTGTAAGTATTCTTAATTTTATCGGTGGGAGAATCCTATTAACTAGAATGATCGGGCTTCAGCTAAAAAGTTATGTAAAAGTGTTGCTGCTGCCATTTATTCTTGCAGTGGTCAGCAGTGGGATTGCATTCCTGTCAAAAACGCAAATGATTTCTATTCATAATAATTTGGTTTGGGCACTTGTATGGTCTGTGTTGATAAGCGGGATTAGTTATTTGCTGCTACTGCATGCATTAAAGCATGTAGCATTTCGAGAAGAATATCAATAAAGGAATAAGCTGAACGATAGGATGTGTATCATGAAAGTATTGTGGATAACGAGTGTTTACCCTAGTGCAGATAACCCTGGAAGCGGGGTGTTTCATGAAACACAGGTAAGAGCATTATCCTCTTTAGGAGTGGATATAACAGTTATTAATCCAGTTCCATTAAATCCTTTTTTCTTTCGACTATGGAAGAAAAAATATCATAAAAAGAACTATCCATATTTAGAGAAAAGGCATGGCATAAACATATATAGGCCTGTGTATAGGGCGACACCTGGTCAACTTCGCTGGTTCCAGCCAGATAAGCGCATTGCAGAATGTATTCTTAAAACTTGGAAGAAAGAGAACATAGAGGTCGATTTGATCCATGCACACTTCGCTATGCCTTCGGGAGGGGCAGCAAGAATTGTTGCCGCTAAATGTAAAAAGCCTTGGCTGCTCACATTACATGGAAGTGATGTCTATATTTATCCATCATTTAGTCGAAGTGCGGAACGGATTTTTCAAAAAACGGTAAAGTCCGCAGATGAAGTTATTGCCGTAGGAGAACATCTTGCTGCTGCAGCTGAGACAAAAACTGGGAGAAAATGTATGCCGTTACCGATAGGAATTGATTTATCGAAATTTAAATTACCGCAGGCAGCCAATTTAAAAGCGAGCTATAGAGAGGAATTAGCATTACCTGTTAATAAAAAAATCATTTTGTTTGTAGGGCGTCTTGTGAAAGAAAAAGGGATTTTTGAATTAGCAGAGGCATTATCTTATCTTCCGGAAGATTATGTAGTGGTTTATGTGGGGGCTGGCCCAGAAAAAGAAAAGCTGCAAAAAAATAATTTGTATAATAAACGATTATTCTTAGCAGGACAAATTCCTAATGAGATAGTAAGCGATTATTTGTCAGCATGCGATACTTTTATCTTACCGTCCTATTCGGAAGGATTACCGACCGTTGTTATAGAGGCGATGGCTTTGAAGATACCGACAATTTGCACAAGTGTCGGCGGGATACCTGATTTATTTGGAGAGTACACCAATTTGCTGATTCAGCCTCGGTCGGTACAAGCGATTGTAACAAGAGTGAAAGAGCAGGCAGCTGATGCAGCCTTGTTTGACAAGGCTGCAGAACAATTATATCAGCGTGTTCTTGATAACTATTCTGCAGTTGATAATGCTAAAAAACTACTGGGAACTTACCAAGAATTGGCGAGCAAGTCGATAGAATCTACTAATCAATTAAATCACTTTTGGGAGGAAGCGAAATGACCAAGGTTCTTGTTACTGGTGGAGCGGGCTTTATTGGTTCACATATTGTAGAGAGTTTGTTAGAAGAAGGATATGAAGTAATAGTTATCGATAATTTTTCTACGGGTAAATTTGAGAATATACAGGATTTAGCTGTTAAAATATGCCCGTTTGATATAACAGATTCTCGTGTGATTGATTATATTGTCGACTTAAATCCTGATTTTATTATTCATCAAGCTGCCCAAGTAAGTGTGGCAGAATCAGTGCATGACATATTACATGATGAAAATGTAAATGTAAAAGGATCATTACATGTCATTAAAGCAGCTATTCGCGGTTCCGTCCGGAAAATACTATTTGCCTCTTCGGCAGCTGTATACGGGAATCCAGTGAAGCTCCCTGTTACGACAGAACATCCAACTTTGCCGGAATCACCCTATGGATTAACAAAATTAACGGTCGAAAAATATTTGAAGTTAGCTTCTAAATTATATGGACTGTCGTATGGAATTTTAAGATATAGCAATGTCTATGGACCGCGGCAGGATGGTAAAGGAGAAGGTGGGGTTATCTCTATTTTTGCTGATCGTGTTTTTGAAGAAAAACCACCAATTATTTACGGTTCTGGAGAACAAACAAGAGATTTCATTTATGTAAAAGACGTTGCGAATGCAAATTTACATGCGTTAAAGCAGGACGAAAATCTTTGCCTGAATATTTCATCCAATAACCGAATCTCGATAAATCAACTTTGGGAGAAGATAGCTGATATAAGCGAGGTACCATTAAAACCAATTTATAAAGCAGACAGAGAAGGCGATATTCTCCATAGTATTTTATGCAATGAACAGACCATGCAACAACTGAATTGGCAGCCACAAACCAATTTAGAATATGGATTAAGAGAAACGCTATTCTCATCTAAACAAGTTTTACAAAAGTAGGGAGGAAGGATTGTAGAAGTTGGGAACTAACCGTACAGTAAGCAAAACAATAGGATTCACCGTATTAGGGATCGGTTGTCTTACCGTTTTATATTGGACAACGATGTATCAATTAACTTGGATGCTTCCCATCGTATGTATATGGATTGCGATTCAATTAGGAATATATTTGAAGTCAGTCATAACACTTGATCAGTTATTTCAAAATGTCATGTATGTCTTATTGCTTTCCACTTTTCTTAACCAATCCATTCTTAGTGTGAAAGTTGGTGCTTTTTCTGTTTTCTTATACAGAATATTGTTATTATTAGCAATTGTTTTATATATGGGCACTGCTTTTTACAGAAAAAGGATGGTACAGGATTTTAATCGCAGTGGGCTACCGTTTATTTGGTTGTTCTTTGGTGGATGGATTCTTTATGGAACCATTTCGATTCTTTGGTCTATTTCTATTATTGCTTCCATTAAATACATGTCCTTATTGGTAATGGGAATAGCATTTGTCTATTTAGCGAATGTGACATTTAAAACACGGCAACAGCTAAAGTACTTTTTGGCAGGATGGCTTGGAATGACCATTTTATTAGTGGGAATAGGATTCGTGAATTATTTCTTTTCTATTCAATTACCAAGTTCCGGTCTGTATGGTGCTTCCAGTTATAAACTATCGTATCCAACAGCCGTCTTTTACAATCAAAATGATTTTGCTGTCTATTTAGGCATTTCTTTTTTCTTCTTTTTAGCTGTTGTAAAAAATACCAAGAGAACAATGCTGAAGGGATCTATGTTTGTTTTTAGCGTCCTAGTCTTCCTGCTTATTTATTTAACGGAATCACGTGCTGGAATACTTGCCCTTGCAGGAGGCGGATTAGTGTATATATTCCTGATCATTCCAAAGTGGTGGAAGAAACTAATATTACGAATTAGTCTTGGAGTAGGAATACTAGGAGGGATTTTGTTTGCTAACAGAGGATTTAGTAAAATTCAGAGTCTTATAGAGTTAGCCGGACAATATGAGCTAAATGAAGTGTTACCATCAAACTTAGCGAGAATCAATCTTTTAAGAAATACGTTTTCTTATTTGCTCGATTCTTACGGATTTGGAATCGGAGCAGGAAATATTCCTTATTATCTGGAGTATAAGAGTTATTTTCCAACAGGAAATGTCTACCAAGTGCATAATTGGTATGCTGAAATCGCCGGCAACTTTGGGTTAATGATTTTGTTTGGCTACTTAATGATATTGATTTATGCATTTATATCATTCTATCGAGCATACGAGAAGGCGGACAGCGGTACCGATAAAATGTTGTTAGAGGCGTGTATGATCGGAATGGTAGCATTCGTTATTTCGAGTATCAGCCCAAGCTCTGTGATGAACTTATATTTTCATTGGGTATTTCTTGGGTTTATTTTATGTACTCTGTCTGTTTATAAAAATAGAAAGCTAGAATCTTAACTTTCATAGCAGAAAGGGAGAGTTCGTTTGTGAGGTCTGTTTTATCAATTATAGCAGCTAGATGGAAAAAATATTTTATCCCTTTATTATTGCTTAGTGTCCTTTTAGGAGCAATAGGATGGTTTGTCCCAGCTGGGAAAGAAAGGGGAGCAGTTAAAGCAGAGGCCACTATTTTACTAGGGAATTATGAAAATGAGTACTTAAATAATAGTGAAGTAATTGCATCCTTATTAAGAAATGAAACGACTTTTGTACACTATTTACCCGGTGTCGATATAGAGAAGGAACAGCTTCTTATTTCTGCGGATACCCCTAAAAAGATCAGCTTTACACTTACTGGTTCAAGTGAACAAGAAGCCGTAGATTCCTTATCAGAATTAGTAGCTGCCTTTCTGGAAATGGATCAACAGTATTATCAAGAAAAAGATGAAATTATCTCAGAAAGCATTAATCAGCTTCAAGAAAAACCTGTTCAAGCAGAATCAGCTGTTGATCAACAACGATTTCTATATGAATTAAAAACGAAACAAGTAAATATGCAGCCAGCAATGTTAGTTAAGGATGTCGCAGCAATAAGTGGGGATAATCGTGTAATCTCTCCCCAAGATCGAGCGCTAATGGGTGTAATGATCGGCATCATGCTCAGTTGTTTATGGATAATTTATCCGGTGTTCTTAAAATCCGAGATCGAATAAAGAGGTGAGTGGGAGATGGTTCCATCTGTATCCATTATTATGCCTTCCTATAATTGTAAAGAGTATATATCTTTTAGCATCCAGTCTGTTAGGGAACAAACATACACAGATTGGGAACTGCTCATTGTTGATGACCATTCCACAGACGGCACAGTCGAGGTATTAAAAGAATGGGAAAAAGTAGAGGAGAGAATTCGAGTTTTTTACCGAACGGTTAATGGAGGAGCGGCTGTTGCTCGGAATATGGCGCTCGAGCATGCGCGTGGAAAATATATTGCCTTTTTAGACAGTGATGACCGATGGAAACAAGAAAAGCTTGAAATTCAACTAGCATATATGAAGGAAAATCAGTATGCTTTCACCTTTACTGCTTATGAGTGTATTGATCAAAAAGGAGAGCGGATCAATAAATATATTCGGGTTCCTGAGCAAGTGGATTATCAAACCATGCTAAAAAATACAATTGTTGGCTGTCTGACTGTTCTAATTGATCGTGATCAAGTAGGGGATTTTCAAATGCCCAACATCCGTACTCGGCAGGATCTAGCAACTTGGTTAATGATTTTGAAGCGAGGTTTCCGTGCATTTGGCTTAAACGAAATATTAGCAGAATATAGAGTAGGAAATGATTCTATCTCTAAAAATAAATGGAAAGCAGCAAAAAATAATTGGCATGTTTATCGTCAAATAGAGCAGTTAAATTTCTTGCAGTCATCCTGGTATTTTTCTCATTATGCTTATAATGCTATTCGGAAAAGACTGTAGAAGGTAGAGGAGCATAGAAAATGAGAACAATCCATGTTATCGTTGCAACTGGCGTTTGGAATTTAGACAATTTGACTTATCGAAGACATCGATTTGCAGAGTTTCTGCAAAAGCAGCAGGAAACTGAGGAAGTAATCTGGTTATGTCCAGGGGAAAAACAGACATCAGAAGTAACGAGGTTAGAAAATGGTATTTACCAGTGGATAATCAGTGATTTGGGAAATTATAAAGTACAACGTTTCGCTCGATTTATCCCTTTTTTCTACCAAAAGAAGCTCCGAAGTTTAAGTAATTATTTAGCAGAAAAGAAAGGGAATTATTTGGTGAATTTATGGTATACCTATCCTGCTTTTCCGACTTTGTATAAGATATATTCATGGGATCAAATCGTTTATGACTGCAGTGATTTATGGGCAGAACAATTGAGCGGGAAATTTTCTTTCCTTTCTTATTTAAAGCAAAAGATCATCTATCAAAGTGAACAAACAATTGTTGAAAAAGCAAGTTATATTACTTGTACTTCATGCTTTTTAGCGGCGGAAATAATAAGTAGAACACCAGCCTATCGAGACAAGATTTTTACGTATGAAAACGGAGTAGAATACCAGCTTTTTCAGGAACAGAAGAATAGGGAGCCGGTTATTGAGAAAGAAGGGCTGATGATTGGGTACATTGGTGGGATTAAACCAAAACTTGATTTTGAATTAATCCAGCAAATTGCACAAAGAAGAAGAGATTGGACCATTTTATTAGTTGGACCTGATGGAACGAATAACAGCCCGGGATTTATGAAATTATTGAAGGAACCAAATATTCGATGGATGGGAAGTGTCCCGAGAAATCAGGTTCCTGCTTATATGCATATGCTTGATATAGGGATTATGCCATATAAGGATACTCCATATAATAAGGCTATTTTTCCATTAAAGCTTTTTGAATTTCTTGCTGCTGGAAAGCCAGTGATAGGGATGAACTTGCCTTCAACAAAAGGATATGTGGAAGGAGGCGTTTATGAACTTTTGCTAGGGGAGACAGAAGTAAATCAATTTATTCATGCCTGTGAAAAGATGGCAGAGAATGCTGGTAGCCAAACGTGGCAGAGCAGAAGAAAGCAACTTGCCATGTTAAAAGATTGGGAGAATATCTTCCAAGAGATGATCCAAGTCGACAAAAAAACTAGCATATGAGGATACCTGATGGCTAGTTTTTTTGTCGTTCTTATTCAGGCTAAATTTTACTGTATATTTCCATTTCATCCATTATATCTTGTAATGTAATATGTTCTAATTCCTTTTCCATTGTTAGTTGAATGGTAGAAAAAGTCTGGTTTAAGATTGGATGAATTTTGCTTCCTATCGGGCAACGGTGATTTGGATGATCATGTATTGCGAACCATTCACTTTTTGATTGAACGGCTAAATAAATGTCTAAAAGGGTAATATCAGCAGGAGGTTTTAATAAGGATGCCCCAGAAATGCCTGCTCTGCTCGTTAGCATTCCTCCTCTTTTCAAAAGTCCGCACATTCTTCTTATCACTACAGGATTTGTATTCACACTTTCTGCAATAGAATCAGAGGTTATTTGTTCGTATGGTTTCGAGGCAATTAAAGATAGGATATGAATAGCAACAGATAGCCGGCTGTTAGCCATAATAGATAAACACCACCAATCAAATTTTTTGTCATTCATTAGGAATACGTTATAATTGTTGCGTTGATAAAATTGATAGCGAATCCGAAGAGAAGCGCTTACATTACGTGGCTACTATTATTATACAATGGAATATAAGGGCATAATCAGCTAATTTGCGATTAAATTGTGAACAAATAGACACAAAAAAAGCGATGATGGTGAGAAAGAAAATGGTCATGATGCTTTATAATAAAAAAAGCTATTAATAAGAAGGTATTTAGAAGAGGGAATTTTGCTAAAAGAGGTGGAAGAAAGTGAAAACGGTTTTAGTTATAGGTGGTGGGATAACAGGATTATCTGCCATGTATTATTTGCAGAAGGAAAATAGAGAAAGACAATTAGGACTTCGACTAGTTTTAGTGGAGGCAAATGACTACCTAGGCGGGAAAATCCATACGGTTACAAAAGATGATCTGCTTATGGAAACAGGAGCAGATTCCATTGTTGCCCGCAATAAAAATGTTCTTCCCTTTGTTAAGGAACTTAATTTAGAAGAAGAAATTGTTTATAACGCAACAGGGACATCTTATATTCATACACAAAACAAATTATTAGAAATTCCCAAGGATTCTATTTTCGGTATTCCGATGACATTAGAAGCTCTTTTTACAAGTGAACTACTTTCCACTCGAGGAAAGCTAGAGGCTTTAAAGGATCTTTTTCGTACTAAGTCAAGCTTTACGAGAGAATCCTCCATTGGTGAATTTTTAGAGTATTATCTGGGAAAGGAAATCGTAGAAAAGCAGATTGCACCAGTTCTTGCGGGCGTTTACTCTGGAAATATTTATTCATTAACAATGGGCTCCACCCTACCTTATCTGCTCGAATATAAGGAAAAGTATGGAAGCATCATCCGTGGGCTAGGGAAGAATAAAGAATCGTTTCAATCGGCTGCGAATAAGAAATTTATTTCTTTTAAAGATGGGTTATCTACAATTATTGATCGACTGGAGAAGGTATTAGAAGATGTATCCATTAGAAAGGGAATAGCTGTTACACGAATAAATAAGGAAGCAGACCAATATAAAGTTCAATTATCCAATGGGGAAGAAGAAGTGGCAGACATGGTTGTCTTATCTACTCCCCACAATGTAACACAGCATATTTTAAGGAAGGATGAATTAAATCCTGTCTTTAGCAAGCTGAAAAATTCGTCCAATATCACCTTATATTTGTCCTATGATATTTCCGATGATGAACTGCCTAAAGATGGTACAGGCTTTATAGTCGCAGGGGATAGTGACATTGTTTGTAATGCTTGTACGTGGACAAGTAGAAAGTGGAAGCATACATCGAAGAATAATCAGCTATTATTGCGTCTATTCTATAAAAAAACAAATCCAGCCTATGAACGGCTAAATAGCCTTACAGAAGAGGAACTAATCCAAGAGGCTAGAAAGGATATAGAGAGAAGTCTTGGTATTACTTCAAAACCTAAAAGTTATGAAGTGACAAAATGGACTAATGCGATGCCTGTTTACTCATTAGAACATAAGCAAGCAGTAGAACAACTTAGCCAAGACTTAGCTCTTTTATATCCTAATGTGCATCTAGCTGGTTGTTCCTACTATGGAGTAGGAATTGCAGCATGTATAGCGAATGGGGAAGAAACAGCTAAGAAAATTTTGCATTCCATAGAATAAGAAAAGTGCAGAGCCATAGTAGGAAGGCTCTGTTTTTTTGTGAAATGATTTGATAATGGAGCAATCGCTTGCTATTTATTTTGTAAAATAGCCGATTTTTAATCTCTTAATCTAGTAACGGGTTTTCACAAGATTTATAATAGGTGGAAGAACATAAAGAAAAGAGGAACTAACTAAATGAACAAAAGCCAGATGATGAGGATACAGGAGCAAAAGTAATGGATCATACTGTCATGGTATTTATTGTTTTAATCACGATGTCGGGTGCATTGCATGTGATATTAGCCATTATTGCGTATATGAATAGACAGGCATTTGAAGGAATGCGAACATTCCTATGGTTTTCCTGTTTTAATGCTATTTATGCATTTGGGTATGCATTAGGTCTTGCCAGCTCAACGATAGAAGAAATGAAATTTTGGACAGCTGTTCAGTATTTAGGTATGCCGTTTTCGGCACCAGCTACATTAATTCTTGTTTTACAATATATCGGCTACGATAGGCATTTAAATAAAAAAATGTATTTTTTCTATTATTTAATCCCAGCGCTTTCCTTTTTACTCGTTGCGACAAATGATTATCATCATTTATTCTATCAATCTGTATATTTAGAATATCGAAACGCAACTCCTCTCATGCAAATTACAATGGGACAATGGTATTTACTACATGGTGCTTATTCGTTTGGAACGTCTGCCATTGCCTTTATATTACTATCGATTTATTGGTTTAAAGAGAAATCTAGGCAAACAAAACAAGTAGCCATACTATTGACAGGAATTCTTGTCCCTGTTGGCGCGTCTTTTTCTTATTTGATAGGACTTACTCCAAACGGCTTAGATCCTGTTCCAATTGCCATGCTATTTTCTAGTTCTCTCTATTTATATGCCATTATATCTACGAAATTTTTGCTGGTTCCGCCAATAGAAAAAGATTATATATTTGAAAGTATGGGAGATGCAGTATTAGTTTTAGATCAGACATATCATCTAAAAGATTTTAATAAGGCTGCTTCTAGGTTGTTTTCGGATGTAAAAACAGGAAAACACATAGCAGCTGTATTAGGGTTGGATGATCAGATTCTTGGGCTGCTAAAAAACATCGATACGGATTCTGTCATATCGGAAGTAGAGAGGACTAATAAATCAGCAACGGAATATTATCAAGTTAAGATCTCTCCGATTAAAAAAGGAGAGTCAGCTATTGTTGGTATTTCGATTATATTTACGAATATTACGGAACAAAAGAAGGAACAGCTCAGTTTAACAAAATTGGCATACACAGATAGTCTGACACAAATATCTAATCGTGCCTATGTGACAGCAATTGCTGAAGAGATGCTTACCAAGCATAGAAAGATAGCCGTTATCCTGTTTGATGTTGATCATTTCAAGAAAATAAATGATACATATGGACATTTTGGGGGAGACGAAGCATTAAAGCATATTGCCTCTCTAAGTAAAGCTCTTGTGCCTAAGAATGGAGTTTTTGGCAGATATGGTGGAGAGGAATTTATTCTTTTTCTATTTGGAAAAGAAGCAGATTCAGCCATTTCTATTTCTGGGAAATTAAGGAGGGTAATCGCAGAAACCCCTTTATATTATAAGGAAATAGTAATTAATATTACTGCGAGCTTTGGTGTAGCTATAAAGGAAAACTGTCTAGCTCTTACCCCGTTGATAAGCGAGGCGGATGAAGCGCTATATGCATCTAAAAGAGAGGGAAGAAATACCGTTTGTGTAGTAGAAAATGGAGAATACATTAAATTAGACTCTTCTCCGTTAGTAAAAGGAAAATAATATAGGAAGGGAGTCCCCTCATACGGTATGTGGATGTTAGCGGTGGTGTTCTAATAATGTTATTTTTTCTTACACTATTTGTTAAAATATTTAGAAAATACTCAAAAATGTATTGCGTAAAAAAGAGTGGTGTATTACAATTTTTTATATAATCTAAATCTATCTTTTTTCGTCTAGGTCAAAATGATAGAGAGAAAAGTTTGTTAGTTTTGCTGTTATTCAAGACAGAGCCCTTTTCTTACGACATATGCATTGCTTCGAATGTTTATGATGATCTCATAAATATCTCGTGCAATATCCAGATGTTTATAGGAGGAGTATCACATGTATCATGCAAATACCATATATATTATTGGAGAAAGTAAAACATCCTCTAATAATGCCATTATGCAGCAATACAATGGTTTTTTTATTGCATTAGTGGTGGATAGAGTCTCTCATACAATTATTGATGCAGAATGTTCTTCCACTATCAATATAACCTCTTCCTTCATTAAGTCTATTGTTGTCGGGAAATCGATGGTAGATTTAGACACCGTTTTAAAGGAAGTAGAAAATCGTTATTTTGGATCTTCTCAAAAAGCAGTTATGGTTGCTTTTAAGAATGCCCATATTAAATATAAACAACTATTAAAAGAATTAGTATAAACTGCTTTTTCTGTTATACGCAGAGAAAATCCAGTTGATAGAGATTTTACTTCTCTGTTAGCTGGATTTTTTTATTTTGTACAAATAAGATGGATCAAAAAAATGTGGGAGGTTTTTCTAAATGGGCAAAATTTATATGTCAGTTGATATGGAAGGAATAACAGGGTTAATTGATCACACACAGGTTGATTCTAATAAGCTAAATTATGAAAGAAGCCGTATCTTGATGACAGATGAAGCAAATTATGTTGTCACAAGTCTATTTGATCAAGGCATAGAAGAAGTGGTTGTAAATGACAGCCATAGTAAAATGAATAATTTATTAATAGAAAGATTTCATCCAAAAACAAAGTTAATAACAGGGGATGTGAAGCCATATTCAATGGTGCAAGGGCTTGATGCTAGTTATGACGGGGCAATCTTTGTCGGGTATCATGCGCGAGCTTCTGTTCCTGGTGTTATGACCCATAGCATGATTTTTGGAGTCCGTAATATGTACATAGATGACGTTGTTGTTGGAGAATTAGGATTTAATGCTTATGTTGCAGGATATTTTGGTGTTCCAATTATTCTTGTAGCAGGGGACGATCAAGCAGCACAAGAAGCAGAGCAGTTAATTCCTAATGTAACAACAGCGATTGTGAAAAATAGTATTTCAAGATCAGCAGCGATGAGTTTAACTCCTGCCCAGGCTGGAGAATTGCTAAAAGAAAAGACAAGGGAAGCGTTAGAAAAAAAGCACTTAGTAAAGCCTTTAGTACCACCTGCTACTCCATTGCTCCGCATCGAATTTGCGAACTATGGACAAGCTGAATGGGCTCATTTAATGCCGGGAACCGAGATAGAGCCTGGTACTACAATTGTTCGTTTTCAAGCAAAAAACATCTTAGAAGCATATCAAGCTATGCTGGTTATGACTGAACTTGCGATGAGAACAACATTTTGTTAGGTGGTGAGACCGATGAAATCTTATTATGTTAAGCGCTTTTTCTCGATGCTCGTGACGTTATGGGTCATTATTACGATTACTTTCTTTTTAATGCATTTTACACCTGGTTCTCCATTTAATGATGAAAGAACGACAAATGACGCGATTCAGAAGAATTTAGAAGAGCAATATCATTTAGATAAACCGCTCATTGTTCAATATGGTATGTATTTAAAACAAATAGCAACCTTTGACTTTGGCATTTCGATAAAAAAATCATCGCAGACAGTAAATGAAATGATTGGAAGAGGATTTCCTGTCTCTTTTGAACTTGGCATGGTTTCCTTAATAGTCGCGGTTATTTCGGGGATAACACTTGGCGTAATTGCCTCCCTTAAACACAATGGGGTCATCGATTATGCAGCGATGACAATAGCAGTAATAGGAATTTCCATTCCTAACTTTGTTTTAGCAACCATGTTGATTCAACAGTTCGCTGTTAATTGGAGGATACTCCCAACGGCTACTTGGTCAAGCTGGAAGCATATGATTCTACCAACGATAGCACTTGCGACAGGTCCAACTGCCATTATTGCTCGGTTAACGAGAACGAGCATGCTAGAGGTATTAACACAAGATTATATAAAAACAGCTAAGGCAAAGGGACTTTCTCCATTCAAAATAATTGTCAAACACGCCCTGCGCAATGCTCTTTTGCCAGTTGTAACTTTATTAGGTGCTTTGGCGGCCAGTATTTTGACTGGTACCTTCGTGATTGAAAAAATATTTGCGATTCCTGGTATGGGGAAATACTTTGTAGATAGTATTAATAATCGTGATTATCCTGTTATTATGGGGACGACTATTTTTTACAGTACCATTTTAATTATTATGCTGTTCCTCGTTGATTTAGCATATGGCATATTGGATCCGCGAATAAAACTTCAGAAGAAGGAGGGCTAGCAATGGGCTTACGTCAAGAAACAATGTATGAAAAAAAGGACGATATTGCTCTTGATGAATGGTTTGTACCAATAGAGAAACAGCATGGGGAGGCTGAAGCCGTTGTTCGTCCAAGCCTATCCTATTGGCAAGAAGCATGGAGAAATCTTTGGAAGAATAAATTAGCGATGGGAGCATTTTTTTTCTTAATTTTATTAATTATTATGTCTATCATTGGTCCGATAATTTCTCCCCATTCGATTTCGGAGCAAAAGCTTATTAATCAAAATCAGCCGCCTTCTTCTGAATATTGGTTTGGGACAGATAGTCTGGGCAGAGACGTCTTTTCAAGAACCTGGTATGGGGCCAGAATATCGTTGTTTGTTGGGATTGCAGCTGCCGTCATTGATTTTTTGATAGGAGTTGCTTACGGTGGGCTATCGGGATACAAGGGTGGCAAGATGGATCACATCATGATGAGAATAGTAGAAGTACTATATGGACTCCCATATTTATTAATCGTTATTTTAATGTCTGTTGTGATGGGTCCGGGACTAGGATCTATTATTATTGCCTTGTCTATTACAGGATGGGTTGGAATGGCCCGCATAGTTAGAGGACAAGTTCTTCAAATAAAAAACTATGAATTTATTTTAGCATCGAAAACTTTTGGAGCTAAAACTTACAGAATAATTAGAAAAAACCTCCTTCCAAATACAATGGGCCCGATAATTGTTCAAATGACTTTAACAGTTCCCTCTGCAATATTTGCAGAAGCGTTTTTAAGCTTTTTAGGGCTTGGCATTCAAGCACCTTTAACAAGCTGGGGGGTTATGGCAGATGAAGGATTATCTGCTATTTTAACAGGTCATTGGTGGAGGCTGTTTTTTCCAACCTTATTTATATCGCTTACGATGTTTGCTTTCAATGTATTAGGGGATGGACTCCAGGATGCTCTTGATCCAAAGCTGAGGGGTGGAAAATAATGACGACAATACTAGAAATCCGTAATCTTCATGTTTCTTTTGCGTCTTATGGAGGAGAGGTAAAAGCGGTACGAGGAGTAAATTTTTCTTTGGAAAAGGGGGAAACTTTAGCCATTGTTGGAGAATCTGGCTGTGGAAAAAGCGTTACATCGCAAACGATTATGCGATTAATTCCGAGTCCGCCAGGAAGAATTACAGACGGCTCTATTTTATATAAAGGGATGGATCTCACCAAGCTGAAAGATGAAGAGATGAGAAAAATTCGCGGTGCCGATATCTCTATGATTTTCCAAGATCCAATGACAGCTTTAAATCCTACGCTGACGATTGGAGATCAGATTATGGAAGGCATTAAACAGCACAAGCAGATTTCAAAAGCAGAAGCAAAAGATAAGGCGATTGAAATGCTTACATTAGTTGGCATCCCTAATCCCGAAATGCGATTGAAACAATATCCTCACCAATTTAGCGGAGGGATGAGACAGCGAATAGTGATCGCGATGGCATTGATTTGTGAACCAGAGATTTTAATTGCAGATGAGCCTACAACAGCTTTAGATGTAACAATCCAAGCACAGATTTTGGACTTATTCCGAGAGATTCAACAAAAAAGAGAAGTGTCCATTATTCTAATCACACATGATTTAGGGGTAGTTGCTCAAGTAGCTGATCGTGTAGCGGTTATGTACGCAGGAAAAATAGTGGAGATGGGGAATAGAAGAGATATTTTCTATTCTCCCCAGCATCCATATACAAAGGGCTTGCTAAATTCTGTCCCAAGATTGGATCAGGAAGGAGAGCTGGTGCCAATAGACGGAACTCCTCCAGATTTATTTTCTCCGCCAGAAGGCTGCTCCTTTACGGCAAGATGCCCGTATGCGATGGAAGTGTGCAAAAGAGTGTATCCGTCAAAAAGTAATTTGAGTGCTCAACATCAAGTCAATTGCTGGCTGCAGGATGAGCGGGCAAGGCGGGTATTGCACACGATTTAACGATTGGAAATCTTCGAAATATAGTTTTTAGCTATTTTTTGACTTTAAAGAAAAAGTCATTTTATAGATTATGAGATGAAAACGATGTGGGGGGAATACGATGAAAAAGATAACGATCGGTTTTTTGGCTATGATGATAATTTTGTCACTTGCTGCTTGTACAGCAAATAGTGATGCAGGAAAGGAAAAGGCGGCAGGGGAAACGAAAGAAAAGGTATTAAATTTAAACAATGGACAAGAGCCTAGTTCCTTCGATCCGCCGATTGGTTTTGATAGTGTTTCGTGGACAGCTTTAAACAATTTAATGGAGGGGTTAACACGATTGGATAACAATCATGAGCCTCAAGCGGCTATAGCTGAAAAATGGGATGTGTCAGAAGACGGAAAAGTATACACTTTCCATTTAAGAGATAATGCAAATTGGTCTAATGGAGATCCAGTTACTGCGGGTGATTTTGTCTTTGCTTGGAAACGATTGTTAAATCCAGATACGAAATCGCCAGCTGCTTTCCTTGGTTATTTTATTGAGGGGGGAGAAGCATATGCAAACGGAGAAGGTTCAGCAGAGGATGTAAAACTTAAAGCAGTTAATGAAAAAACGCTTGAAGTTACCTTAACAAACCCGCAAGCTTATTTTCTAAATGTTATCACTAATCCTGCATTTTTTCCGATTAATGAAAAGGTAGCGACAGAAAATCCAGAATGGTTTTCAGAGGCAGATTCATTTGTAGGAAATGGTCCATTTAAATTAACTAAATGGGAGCATGACAGCTATTTTGAAATGGAGAAAAACGAAAAATATTGGGATGCTGATACCGTTAAGTTAGATAAAATACACTGGGCAATGGTGGATGATTCCAATACAGAGTATCAAATGTTCCAAAATGGGGAATTGGATGTTTCTGATGTTCCAGCAGAATTAAGTGAGCAGCTATTTAGTGAAGGAAAAGTTAAAGTAGAAGACCAGGCAGGAACGTATTTTTATCGATTTAATGTGACAAAAGAGCCGTTCACAAATAAAAATATTCGTAAAGCTTTTGCTTTAGCTGTTGATCAACAGCAAATCGTCGATTATGTAACAAAAAATCAAGAGAAACCTGCCTATGGCTTTGTTTCATATGGATACTTGGACAATGACGAGAAGGATTTCCGTGAAACGAGTGGAGATTTAATAAAGACAGATGTGGAAGCAGCAAAGAAACTGCTTGAACAAGGAATGAAGGAAGAAGGATATACAACCTTGCCGGAAGTAACGCTTACCTATAGTACTAGTGATACTCATAAAGCAATAGCGGAAGCTTTACAAGCAATGTTTAAGGATAATCTTGGCGTAGACGTCAAGCTTGCCAATATGGAAGCAAGTGTCTTTACGCAAGAACAAACTGCACTAAAGCTGCAATTATCCAGAAGCTCTTTCCTTGCAGACTATGGAGATCCGATTAACTTTCTTGAAAACTTCCAATCTGGTTTGGCAATGAATAGAACAGGTTGGTCAAATGCGGAATATGATCAATTAATTAAAGATGCTAAAAATGAATCGGATGAAGCAAAACGTTTTGAATTAATGTATAAAGCAGAAAAATTACTGTTGGATGAGGCACCAATTTTCCCTATTCATTTCTATAACTATGTGTATTTACAAAACGACAGTGTGACGGGAATTGTTCGTCATCCGGTTGGATACCTTGAATTAAAATGGGCGGATAAAAAATAAGAAGAGAGCAGAAGGGATGAACAAAAGGCATCCCTTCTTTCCTTAAAGCATTAAAAAAACGAAAAAAGAAAGGGATAATAAAAGTGATAAAGCCGGAACGTTTAAAAAAAGGAGATACCATTGCCGTTATTGCTCCAGCTAGTCCGCCATCGCCCGATTCTTTACAGAAAGGCATCCAGTATTTAGAAGAGGAATTAGGGTTAAAAGTAAAGGTTGGACAACATGTTTACGATCAATACGGTTACTTAGCAGGAGAAGATGAAGCTAGATTAATAGATTTAGAAAATGCGTTTTTAGATCAAGAAGTAAAGGGAATTATTTGTGCTTGTGGGGGTTATGGAACCGCTAGATTGGCAAGTCAAATTAACTATTCCATCATTGCTCAAAATCCGAAGATATTTTGGGGCTACAGTGATATAACGTTTCTGCATACTGCAATTGCTAAAAGAACTGGATTAGTTACTTTTCATGGTCCGATGCTTTCCTCGGATATTGGAATGGAAGACTGTCATCCTTTATCGAAAGCTTTATTAAAACAATTATTTCAACCGCAAGAAATAATGTATACAGAAGAGTACTCAAACGTGGATGTTTTAGTAGAAGGGAGGGCCTCAGGAAGGATAACAGGAGGAAACCTTTCTCTTATCACAAGCTCGATCGGTACTCCTTTTGAAATAGATACCAAAGCAAAAATTCTACTGATAGAAGATATAAATGAAGAGCCGCGATCCGTAGACCGAATGCTTAATCAATTACAGCAAGCTGGAAAGCTGACAGATGCTGCCGGAATTATTATTGGTGATTTTCATCAATGTCAACCCAAAAGAGACAAGTCGCTTGCGTTAGACGAAGTGATCAACCACTATATTCAAAGAGCAGGGAAACCAACTATGAAGGGATTTAAAATAGGACATTGTTCGCCACATATATCTATTCCGCTAGGGGTTAATGCAGAAATAAACACGAATGAAAAAGTACTAATGATTGATAGCGGAGTGGAATAAATTAGAAGAAGTAAAAGCTGGAGAGTAAGTTAATTGGCATAGCAACACTAGAAAACAAGATTTTAAAAATAAGGATGATACATAGTGAAAATAACTAAAATCGAAACATTCCGTGTCGCAGTTCCATTAATTAAACCTTTTAAGACAGCGTTACGAACTGTAACGATTGCTGATTCTGTATATGTAAAAATTACATGCGAAAACGGAATTGTTGGTTGGGGAGAAGCACCGCCGACTTTAGTAATAACAGGAGATAGTCTAAAAAGCATCGAAGCATCCATCCATGAAGTGTTCAAACCTTATTTATTGAGCAAAAGCATTTTGCAGCTTGAATTATTGCTTCAAGGAATCCAGCAAATACTTGTTGGAAATGTGAGTGCAAAGGCAGCAATTGATATGGCCCTATATGACTGTTTTTCTCAATATTGTAAGCTGCCACTTTATCAATTATTGGGTGGATATAATAATACATTGGAAACAGACTATACAGTTAGTGTCAATGACCCGGTAGAAATGGGAGAAGACGCAATGAGCTATGTTAAACAAGGGTTTAATGTATTAAAGATTAAAGTGGGAAAAGATGAAATACAAACAGATATTAATAGAATAATAGAGATTAGAAGAAGAGTAGGAAGTGAAATTAAATTAAGACTGGACGCTAACCAAGGCTGGAGCCCGAAAGAGGCAGTTGTAGCTATACGAAAAATGGAGGACTTAGGACTTAATATCGAATTAGTGGAACAGCCAGTTAAAGCGGATGATATCCAAGGTTTAAAGAAGGTAACTGATTCAGTAGACACATTAATTATGGCTGATGAGGCTGTATTTACTCCACAGCAGGCCTTTGAGGTGCTGAAAACACGCAGTGCAGATTTAATTAATATTAAATTAATGAAATCAGGGGGCATCTACCGTGCCCAGATTATCAATCATTTAGCTGAAGTTTCAGGAATGGAATGTATGGTCGGAAGTATGATTGAAACTAAATTAGGAATTACTGCTGCGGCCCATTTTGCAGCAAGTAAAAAGAATATAACTCGTTATGACTTTGATGCACCACTGATGCTGGCCCGAGATATAGTAGATGGCGGTGTTCAATATGACGGAAGAAACATCATTTTATCTAAGCAATTTGGTTTAGGGATAAATCATATTCTTGTACACGAAAAGGAGAATGTGGGATGAATAAATATGATGTGAGAATAGTGGATGTTCCTGTTGCTACCCTCTGGACAACTGAATATTCAGCAAGAGAAATAGACGCAGGGGCAATTGATAATCCTTGTGATATAAAGAGCTGGATTGCGAGTCTTGATTATGAAAAAGGACTAGAGCTTTGTACAGAGAACTTAGTACAATCACAAGTATTGTATGGGCAAGAGGTATATGTATTGGAAGAAAAAGGCGACTGGACATATGTAGCATTGCCCAATCAAGCAACTCGGAAAAATCAGCTTGGCTACCCGGGGTGGATACCTAAAAAACAACTTGTAAAAAGGGAAGGTTATTCTTTACAAAGTGGACCGATTGCAATAGTTGAAGCATCTGCAGCAGAGTTATGTGATGGTAATAAAAATGCAATATTGTCATTATCCTTTCAAACGAGACTCCCGCTAAAAAAACAAGAAGGAGAGTGGGTTCAAGTGTCGACACCTTCTGGGGAAGGGTGGATTAGAGCAGCGGATGTAGTCGTTTATCCCTCTTTTCAAGATGTCCGTAAAGGAACAGGGAAAGATATAGTAAAACAAGGAGAACGATTTTTGAAACTGGACTATTTATGGGGCGGCATGAGTTCGTTCGGTTATGATTGCTCTGGTTTCAGTTACAGTATGTGCTTAGCGAATGGGTATGTGATACCGAGAGATGCCAGTGAGCAAGCAGAGGCAGGGAAAAATATTCCTTTAGAGGAAATGGAGCCAGGAGATTTATTGTTTTTTGCTTACGAGGAAGGGAAAGGACATATCCACCATGTAGGTATTTATTATGGAGAAAATAAATTGCTTCATTCCCCAAAGACAGGAAAGACAATCGAAATTATTCCTTTAGAAAATACAATCTATGAAAAAGAATTATGTGTAGCAAGAAGATATTGGGAATAAGGAGAGAGTGGGATGACACAGCAGGTTCTATTGAAAGTAGAAAATGTATCGAAGCATTTTGAATTAGAGAAGAATACGACATTACAAGCAGTATCTAATGTATCCTTTTCTATCAAGAAAGGAGAAACATTTGGTATTGTCGGTGAATCAGGCTGTGGAAAATCGACATTAGGCAGAACGATTATGGGATTATATAAAGCATCGAATGGGCAAGTTTTATACAATGATATCAATATGGGAAGTATGTCTGAAAAGGATAATTTTTCATTTCGACGAAAAATGCAAATGATTTTTCAGGATCCCTATGCTTCGTTAAATCCTCGTTCCACGGTCCGGGAAATTTTGGCAGAGCCTTTAGAAATTCATGGAGTCTATCGAACAAAGGAAGAAAAAAATACTCGTATAGATGAGTTATTGGAAAGTGTAGGGCTGAATAGAGAACATGCCAATCGTTTTCCCCATGAATTTAGCGGGGGACAAAGACAAAGAATTGGCATTGCGAGAGCATTAGCCCTAGAGCCGGAATTTATTATTGCAGATGAGCCGATCTCCGCACTAGATGTTTCTGTGCAAGCACAAGTAGTAAATCTATTAAAAAGGCTGCAAAGAGAAAAACAATTAACCTATCTATTTATAGCCCATGATTTATCGATGGTAAAGCAGATTAGTGATCGAATTGGTGTCATGTACTTAGGGAATTTAGTAGAGTTAACAGACAGTAAGGCATTGTATTCCAATCCCCTACATCCATATACACAGGCACTTCTTTCTGCTATTCCTATTCCAGATCCAGATATAGAAGACAAAAGAGAACGAATTATCTTAAAAGGGGAATTACCAAGTCCAGTTGACCCGCCAAGTGGTTGTGTTTTTCGAACCCGCTGTCCCCATGCGATGGATATTTGTGCCAATAAAAAGCCAGATTGGCAAGAGCGAGAAAATGGCCATTTTGTAGCCTGTCACCTTTATTAGGATATAACAGGATGAATATGGAGAAATTAAGCAAGCTTATAAATAAAATTGTACAGGAATATGAGGGAGAAGGTCATTTTGGGATAGCTATGGAATGGAGAGGGCAAGGTTTTTTTCTAAATGAAAACGACGTCTTCCCCAGTGCTAGTCTCATTAAATTACCAGTTATGGTCGAAAGCTTTATGCAAAGCTCAGGTGGAACACTGGCGTTAGAAGATTTAGTGGAGGTTAGAAGCCTCCTAAGAACAGGGGGAGCGGGTATTGTTCAATACATGTCTCCGCAAAGTCGTTTATCGATTCGTGATTTACTTACTTTAATGATGATTGTTTCGGATAATATGGCAACCAATTATTTGATTGAGCGACTTGGCATGGACAATGTGAATAGAAGATGTCAACAGCTTGGGATGTCATCAACCGTTCTGCAGCGAAAAATGATGGACCGAGAAGCGCGAAAAAGAAAAATTGAAAACTATACTTCTCCTCATGATATTCTCCGATGTCTAAAGGCGATTTATAACGATAGAAATCAGAGTGGGAAGACAATCTTATATCATCAGCAACTTCTTGATAAACTGCCGTATTATCGCGGAGAGAATAGTGGTATTAGAATTGCTAATAAAACTGGAGAATTGGATAAGGTGGAACACGATTGTGCCATCATAGAGCACGAGGATGAAATTATCTTTATTGCGATTTTAACAGATCAGCTTACAGCCAATCAGAAAGGGAAAGAACTAATCCAATTAATTGGAGCCAGTATTTTTGAGTGTTTATATGATAAAAAAAGTCTGAACGGATAAGGCAGACTTTTTTTTGCGTGAGTCAAATCAGAAAGGTGCAAGAAAAATTCGTGTAAATATGTGAAACAGTCTTGAATGAAATCCTCGTTCAAACTATAATAAATAATGAAAATCATTATCATTTATAATTTGTAAAGAAATAGATATCTCTTTTATCTTCGAATAAAGAAGGAAATAACGGCGGAAAATAGCAACAGAAAATGACTCCGAATTTATTATAAAACATATAGAAAGAACAGGAAGGAGGGGAAGAAGAATGGACATACTGGCTACAGATCAACTCAAAATTGGATATGAAGATAAAATTATTGTCGATGACTTGAATCTACGCGTGAAGGAAGGGGAAATTACAACCATTATTGGGCCTAATGGTTGTGGTAAGTCCACGATATTAAAGACTCTTGCGCGGATTCATAAAGCAAAGGAAGGGTTTGTATATCTAGACGGAGAAATGATACACAAAATCCCTACTAAAAAAATTGCCCAAAAAATGGCAGTGCTTCCTCAATCACCAGACGCACCGAATGGATTAACGATTTATGATTTAGTTTCCTATGGTCGTTCCCCTCATCAAAGAGGATTTGGGCGATTAGGAGAGAAAGATAAAGAAGTGATAAATTGGGCATTAGAAGTAACTGGTTTAACAGAGCTGAAGGATCAAGAAGTTGATACATTATCAGGTGGTCAGCGTCAAAGAGCATGGATTGCGATGGCGATTGCGCAGGAAACAAATCTTCTGTTATTAGATGAACCGACAACGTATTTAGATATGGCTCATCAACTGGAAGTACTGAAATTGTTAAAGAAACTGAATGAAGAAGAAAATCGAACTATTGTGATGGTTATTCATGATCTGAACCATGCAGCAAGATTTTCCGATCATATGGTCGCGATGAGAAATGGTAAATTGATGAAAGAGGGAACAGCGGAAGAGGTAATGACAGAAGAGGTTCTAAAAGAAGTTTTCCAAATAGATGCTGTTGTTGTACAGGACCCTAGAACGAATAAGCCTGCTTGTCTTTCTTACGACTTATTACACCAAAAGGAAAGAGAATTAGTAGCATTCGCTAAGTAATGGATAAAAAGATTACTTAGCTTTTTTTTATATATGAAAACTTGTCTTATTCTTTTTTTAGCATGAAGAGAAGGGGGTTCTCATATAATGGGATTGAGTAACATTTCACATAAATTTGCTTATTATCGTCGTACCTATTTATAATTTTGGTATACTATTAGAATAGTGTAGTCAGAAATATGTATAGAAGGTTGAGATTAATGGATAAAAATATACTGCTAAAAAAATTTCTTGAAATATTGCCTGAAGAAAGTGTAAAAATGGATGAGGCGTTAAATAAATATACGTATACTAAAATTGGTGGGAAGGCTGATTTTTTACTTTTTCCGCAAACATATGAACAATTACAGTCAGCGTATAAATTAGCCCTTACACAAAATGTGCCGATTACGATATTAGGAAATGGTTCTAATGTGTTGATTAGAGATGGTGGAATTCGTGGGGTTGTATTTAATTTAACTAAGCTTGAGGAAATTTCTCTTGCAGGCAATAAAGTGGTTGCCCAAAGTGGTGCGGCGATTATTGAGACCTCTAGATTTGCATTAGAGCATTCTTTAACTGGATTGGAATTTGCTTGTGGAATTCCAGGTTCTGTCGGCGGAGCGTTATATATGAATGCGGGGGCCTATGGTGGAGAGGTTGCTGATGTTTTGGAATCAGCAAAAGTATTAACGAAAACAGGTGAAATTCAAACAGTAACAAAAGAGGAATTAGAACTTGGCTACCGTACTAGTAGTATAGAGAAAAATGGCTGGGTGGCATTAGAAGGAACTTTCTCTCTGCAAACAGGTGAGTATGCAGAAATTAAGGCGAAAATGGATGAACTTACTTTCTTGCGTGAATCTAAACAACCGTTAGAATATCCTTCATGTGGGAGTGTCTTTAAAAGACCGCCTAACCATTTTGCAGGGAAACTGATTCAAGACAGCGGTCTTCAAGGAACGAAAATAGGTGGTGCACAAGTTTCTACGAAACACGCAGGGTTCATTGTGAACGTAGAAGATGCTACAGCCAATGACTATCTATCCTTAATAAAACATGTCCAAAAAACAGTAAAAGAAAACTTTAACGTCGACCTTGAGACAGAAGTTAGAATTATTGGTGAGGAATAATAGGTTTGTTCTGTTTTCTTTAACAGGACAAAAGGGGTATTTGAAGGAGAATTCATCTTTTTCAGATACCCCTTTTTGGTGATTATTTTCTATCTATTTTCCGCAAAAATAACCGCATTAATAGATAGAGAAGATATCCTATTATCGCACCAAAGACATTTAGAATGAAATCATCTATATCGGCAGCTCGATCTGTAGTAAAGAAAAATTGGATTAGTTCAATGGAAAGGGAGCAGAGGATAGCAAGTCCTATTGTGATCAATGCTTGAAAGTGTTTTTTATATAACATAGGCAGTATAAAACCAAAGGGAATAAACAAGACGATGTTGCCTAAAGTATATAACATCCAAAAGAAAGGCGGCTTATATTTATATTGATACAAAATTTGAACATAGGGTGTAATATTCATTTTTCCTTCCGTTATGGTTGGTGGAGTGAAGTGAAAAGGAGCTAAAGTCACATAAGCAACAGTCAGTAAATAAAAGAAAAATAGATTGAGTAGAATTTCTTTAGAAAAAATGACTGAATTTCTTTCGTTCTTTCGTTGAAGTCGGAAATAGACCCATAACGGCACGGCCAGAATAAGAATAAAAGGAAAATTTAATCGTAATTGAACTCCACTCATCGACCATAATGTAATAAATAGAAAGAGAAAAATGATGACAAAGATTCCACTTTTTAATACATGCACAGATAATCGAAGTCCTTTCATTAATGTTTGTTCTCCTAAAAGTATATGAAGCTTGTTTGAAAATAGAATACAAAGCGAATTGCTTTACTCTTATTAAAGAAAAAAGCATACTAGGGGAGAAAGAGAATAGTTGTCTATATACTAATGAAGGAGATGAATCTTTTGAGTAGTAAAGTTCAAATCGGTCAAACGGCTATGCATGTTACGAAGCTAGGATATGGTGCAAACTCTGTCGGTGGTCATAATTTATTTCCGAATTTAAGTGATGAAACAGGAAAAAATGTAGTAAGAAATGCATTGGATGCTGGGATTGATTTTCTTGATACCGCTTATGTATACGGATTAGGGAGATCAGAGGAATTAATCGGAGAGGTGCTGAGGGAAAGAGGCAACCGCCAAGATATTGTTCTTGCAAGCAAGGCTGCTCATAAATTAGTAGATGGCAAAATTGAACTTGATAATAGTAAAGAATTTTTACGTAAAGCGGTAGAAGATAGTTTAAAGCGTCTGCAAACAGATTATATTGATTTATTTTATGTTCACTTTCCAGATGGAGTTACTCCTATGGCTGAGGTAGCAGGAACATTAAAAGAATTAAAGGATGAAGGAAAGATTCTTGCAGTTGGAGCTTCGAATTTAGATGCCGAACAAATAGAGGAATTTAACCAAGATGGTTATCTAGAGGTATTCCAAGCAGAGTATTCTTTATTTAAAAGACAAGCAGAGGAAATATATTTACCATATTGTGTAGAAAACAATATTAGCTTTATTCCGTATTTTCCATTAGCTTCTGGATTATTAACCGGGAAGTACTCGAAGGATTCGATCATCAGCGGCGGAAAAGAAAATAATCCACTTTTCCAGGGAGAAGCATTTATTCGTAATGTAGAAAAGGTGGATCAATTAAAGCAAATGGCTGAAGCTAAAGGCTTTGATGCAACACATTTTGCACTAGCATGGCTGTTAGAGCAGCCTGCGGTTGATGTAATCATTCCAGGGGCGAAATCAACTGAACAGCTTAAGAATAATCTTCGAACATTAGACGTGTCATTAACGGAAGAAGAAGTAAAGAAAATTAGTGAGATATTTGCATAAGAGGTAATGCATCTAATGTGCGAATAAACTTGAGAGAGAATAATGATATCAATAAAAAAGCGATGAAGGGATATAAATCTTCATCGTTTTTTTTAGATTTTTTACAACAGCCAATAATTGAGAAAAGAAAGAAAGTTATTTTAATATATCTTTATTTTGGAACGGCATCAAGAAAATGGAAGGAAATATAAAAAATAGACGGGACTGTTTGTTAGGTTTTCTAACATTTATCGTTAGATGGTTATTGATATAACGATGTTTTTACCTTTTTCTAGAAAAAGTAAACAAAATAAACTTATCTGAATAATCACAAGAATAAATTATACCAATTTTGTTATCATAGTGTTACAATAGGTAAAAGTTTAAATATACAGATTTTTCGATTTAGTCGGATAATTGGAGGGATAAAAGTGACACAATTGAGAAGTAATATGATTAAGAAAGGATTCGACCGAGCTCCGCATAGAAGCTTACTGCGTGCAGCTGGTGTTAAAGAGGAGGATTTTGATAAACCGTTTATTGCAGTGGTCAATTCATATATTGATATTGTTCCAGGTCATGTCCACTTACAGGAATTTGGGAAAATTGTAAAAGATGCAATAAGAGAAGCGGGCGGCGTTCCCTTTGAAATGAACACAATTGGGGTAGATGATGGGATCGCAATGGGACATATTGGAATGCGCTATTCATTACCAAGCCGTGAAATTATTGCAGATTCTATTGAAACAGTAGTTGCAGCACACTGGTTTGACGGGATGGTTTGTATTCCTAACTGTGATAAAATCACACCTGGAATGATGATGGCTTCTTTACGCTTAAATATTCCTACTATTTTTGTAAGTGGGGGGCCGATGAAAGCTGGAGTTACTAGTGATGGCAGAAAGATCTCCTTATCATCTGTATTTGAAGGTGTAGGGGCTTACCAGTCAGGTAAAATCGATGAAAGTGGACTAAGAGAATTAGAACAATTTGGCTGTCCGACATGCGGTTCTTGTTCCGGCATGTTCACAGCAAATTCCATGAATTGTTTGGCAGAAGCTTTAGGTCTTGCTTTACCTGGAAATGGGACAATTCTTGCTGTGGCACCAGAGAGAAAGGAATTTGTAAAGAAATCTGCGAAACAGTTGATGAATCTAATAAAAGAAGATATCAAACCGAGAGATATTGTTACAGAAAAGGCAATCGATAATGCGTTTGCTTTAGACATGGCATTAGGTGGATCCACTAATACAGTGCTTCATACATTAGCATTGGCTCATGAAGCAGGTGTAGAGTATCCTCTTGAAAGAATCAATGAAGTAGCATCTAGAGTACCTCATTTATCGAAGCTTGCGCCTTCGTCTGATGTACATATTGAAGATCTGCACGAAGCAGGCGGTGTGTCAGCAGCGCTATACGAATTATCGAAAAAGGAAGGAGCTCTCCATTTAGATACGTTAACTGTTACAGGAAAAACACTTGGAGAAAATATCGCTGGATGTAAAGTGAAAGATTATCAAGTCATTCGACCAATTGATGATCCTCATACTCAAACAGGTGGATTGGCAGTCCTATTTGGGAATTTAGCTCCTCAAGGTGCTATTATTAAAACAGGTGGAGTCCAAAATGGCATTCAACGACATGAGGGACCAGCTATTGTGTTTAATTCACAAGATGAAGTGCTGGAAGGATTAGTAAAAGGAAAAGTGAAGGAAGGACATGTTGTCATCATTCGCTATGAGGGACCAAAAGGAGGACCTGGTATGCCGGAAATGCTGGCACCTACTTCCCAAATTGTTGGAATGGGTCTTGGTCCAAAAGTAGCACTGGTAACAGATGGGCGTTTTTCCGGGGCTTCTCGAGGTATTTCGATTGGTCATGCTTCTCCTGAGGCAGCCGAAGGAGGACCATTGGCATTTGTAAAAGATGGCGATCATATTGTAATTGATATTGAAAATCGTACAATGGATGTTGTTGTTCCAGAGGAAGAATGGGAACAGAGAACAGCAGAATGGAAAGGTTTTGAGTCGAAAGTAAAAAGCGGCTACTTGGCACGTTATTCGAAGCTTGTGACATCTGCGAATACAGGAGCAGTATTAAAGTATTAATTTGAACTGCTCATTATAGAATAAAAGCAGGCTGGATTCACTTTCTTGTGTGAATCCAGCCTGCTTTTATTGAATAGAAATGAAGCGAGAACTATTCTTTTACTAAGTTTGTTTTCCTTTTTGGATCCATACTTTGTACTTGGAGGATATCTAAAAGAAACACAAACACAGGTATACCAATGATTAATCCCCATACTCCAAAGAAATGCTCTGAGAAGATAAGGACAATAAAGGTGAAAAATACAGGTAAATTTGTTTTCGAAGACATGAGCTTCGGGTTAAGAATATAAGCTTCGATTGCATGAATGATACAAATAAAAATAATCAAAATAATGATATAGGGGTATCCGCCAATGGTATATCCAATTGTTAATAAGGGAATGAGGGAAATAATAACCCCGGCAACTGGAATAAGACCAAGAACAAATACCATAAGAGATAATCCTAGTAATTGAGGAAAACTGAGTATCCATAATCCGATTGTCGTTAAAATGCAATTTACCAAAGCGATAATAACCTGTGCTTCTAATACTTTTCCGAAAGTTAACACAAACTTTTTGCCGAAAAACTCCATTTCGTTATAAAAAGGAGCTATTTTACTTGTGCGGAAGTTTTCTTTATATTTAATCAAACGCGGCTTCTCTAACAGGAAGAAGAAGCTTAAGATAATAGCTAGTATGAATTGTAAACTTAGGGAACTAATACTGGAAAAATATTTAACGATAATGCCCAGCCCTTGTTCCAAATAGCTGTTTATTTGTCTTTCTTGAATAATGGAAACAATATAATTTAAGACAGCATTATCATGGGGACGAGAGTAAAAATCCATTAGTTGTCTAACTAATGCTGTTATTTCTTCCACTAACATTGGCAAATATTTAATAAAGCTATAAGAAAGTAATCCGATGGTTATGAGATAGAGGATGCTAACTATAACGTTTCGTTTTACGTGAATTCGCTTAGAGATAATTTTTTCCATACGATCCATTAAAAATGAAAGAATAAAGGTAAAAAGCATTAAATTAATCATACTCCTAAGTGTGTAGATACCCAGAATCATGAGAGCAAAGATGAAAAACCTTTTTACACTTTTACTTGTAAGAAAATTGATAATTGTTTCCACTCCATTTCCCCTTTTTGATATATTTTTTCTTGTCTATCTATCTACCTATATTCTAACCTAAATTGATTTTTAATCATATAAAAAAGCCGACATTTTTGAAAATTTAGCAAGATAAAAAGCGTGTGCAAAATATATTGGAAGTATTTTGCTTGAAACTTTTCTCCTTAGACTTATATAATTAATTAAGTATAACTAAAACGTTATGGTTAGGAGGAGAAGCGATGGGGCTGTGAAATTAAGAATTGGTGATTTAGCAAAAGCTACTGGTGTGGCAAAAAGAACCATTGATTATTATACAAACCTTGGCCTTCTTCAAGCAGAGCGTTCCCAAACTAATTATCGTTACTATGGTGAAGAACAAAATTGAATAAATAAAGCTATTGAAGAATACAAAAAGAGTAAGCTTACGCTGGAGGAAAAGAAGGAACGATTAAATAATCAACAAGTGCATTCCATAGGTATAGAGGAACTGAGAGCAAATAGGAAGAGTCTAAGTGATAAAATGCATCAGATGCTTACCTCTAGAGATGCACAGGTCCAACATAAAAATAGAGAAGTAAGAAATACTATTATCCATGAAAGCATTTCTTTATACAAGCACTGCTTCTTTTGCTAAATTAACTGTTTTGCATTTATTTATATATTCGGAAGTAGGAATGAATTTTAACTAGTAGCAGCGTCTTTCCTTTTGTAATGTGAGAAAGGCATGCGGCTTTTATTAATCAGGAGGTGTAAGCCCCTTTACGGGCTACTTATTGGAAATTTTTAATTTGATTTTATTCGTGATATTAATTGCATTTACTGCTTTTTTCGTGGCAACAGAGTTTGCGATCGTCAAAGTCAGGAGTTCAAGAATTGATCAGTTAGTTGCTGAAGGTAAAAAAGGAGCATTAGCAGCAAAAAAAGTTACGACACATTTAGATGAATATTTATCAGCTTGTCAATTAGGGATAACTGTGACAGCCTTAGGTCTTGGTTGGATTGGAGAATCTACTTTCGCAGAAATTCTAGAGCCTCTATTTGTTCATTTATCGATCGGAACGGCGCTATCGCACTTGATTGCCTTCATTATTTCTTTTTTACTTGTAACTTTTTTGCATGTCGTTGTTGGAGAATTAGCTCCGAAAACAGTAGCTATTCAAAAAGCAGAATTAATAACATTAACCTTTGCAACACCAATTATTTGGTTTTATCGTCTATTATACCCTTTTATTTGGTTGTTGAATGGCTCTGCAAGACTTTTGACAAGTATCTTTGGATTAAAGCCAGCGTCAGAACATGAACTTGCTCACTCGGAAGAAGAGTTAAGAATTTTAATGTCAGAAAGCTATAAAAGCGGTGAAATCAATAAAAACGAATTAGCATATGTAAATAATATTTTTGAGTTTGATGAACGAATTGCCAAAGAAATAATGGTCCCAAGAACAGAAATGGTGACTATCAGTGTGGACAATACATTTGATGAAATAATGGCTATCTTAGAGGAAGAAAATTATACTCGCTACCCGTTAGTAAATGGGGATAAGGATAATGTGATCGGCTTAATTAATATTCGCGAATTTCTTACTGCAACTATTCAAAGCAGAGAAGCAATTCAATTAGAGGATTATATGAAACCAATTATCCGGGTAATTGAAACAGTTCCTATCCGCGAATTGCTGATTAAAATGCAAAAGGAACGTACACATATGGCGATTTTGCTTGATGAGTATGGTGGTACTTCAGGAATTGTTACAGCTGAAGATATTCTGGAAGAAATTGTTGGAGACATTAGAGATGAATTTGATGAGGACGAAATCTCTGACATTCGCAAAATAAAGGATAATCATTATATTCTTAATGGCAAAGTATTGATTAGTGAAGTAAATGATCTTTTAGGAACTCACTTATCAGAAGATGAAGTAGATACAATAGGCGGATGGTTTTTGACTAATAATTTTGAAGCGGTTGAGGGAGATATATTAAAAGAGGAAGGATATATCTTCAAAATTAAAAATATTGAAGAACACCATATACATTTCATTGAAGTAATCAAAGATACAAGTGTAGTGGAAGCTTGATGAAAGACTTTTAAGAGAAGGGGAAACCCTTCTCTTTTTATGTGTAGTTACGTATAAATAGGAAGGGTGGTGGCATTTTATAAAGAGGAAATTAAAGCGAATGCTGATTTTATTGAATTTTACCAATTAAATTAATTTAATTGTGTCAACATTGTGTCTGTCAAAAGTGTATTTACTTTGAATTGAGAATAATCTGTAACCGCTTTATAATCAAACTGAAATATTAAGGGGGTTAAACAAAATGTCAGACGAAAATAAAAATGGTTTTCGTGTCAAAATACAGCGTTTTGGTAGTCATTTAAGTGGCATGATTATGCCTAATATAGGAGCATTTATCGCATGGGGGTTAATTACCGCCTTATTCATTGAAACAGGATGGGCTCCTAACAAAGAGTTAGCAAAACTAGTAAGTCCAATGATTACGTATTTATTGCCATTATTAATTGGTTATACAGGCGGTAAGATGGTTTACGCAGAGCGCGGTGGTGTAGTTGGTGCAATTGCAACCATGGGTGTAATCGTCGGTGCAGATATTCCGATGTTCCTTGGTGCGATGGTTATGGGTCCACTTGGTGGCTACTTAATCAAAAAAGTGGACGATTTATTTAGAGGAAAAATTAAAGCCGGATTTGAAATGTTAGTAAATAACTTCTCAGCTGGTATTTTGGGAGCGCTTATTGCCATTATTGGTTTTAAATATGTTGGTCCAATTGTAGCAGCATTAAGTAACTTCTTATCGAACGGTGTAGAATTAATTGTTAATGCAAACCTCTTACCATTAGCAAGTATCTTTATTGAGCCTGCTAAAGTATTGTTCTTAAATAATGCCATCAACCAAGGTATTTTAGGTCCGATTGGGGTAGAACAAGCGAAAGAGGTAGGAAAATCTATTCTATTCTTACTAGAATCAAACCCTGGTCCTGGGTTTGGGGTACTATTAGCTTATTGTATATTTGGAAGAGGTACATCAAGACAGACAGCACCTGGGGCAGCAATTATTCACTTCTTGGGTGGTATTCATGAAATTTACTTCCCATATATTTTAATGAAACCTGTAATGTTATTAGCTGTAATCGCTGGTGGTATGGGTGGAGTATTCACCTTTACACTATTTGATGCAGGTCTAGTAGCGACTCCATCCCCTGGTAGCATCATTGCGTTAATGATGATGGCGCCAAAAGGACAACATTTAGGTGTTATCGCTGGTGTTGTGGTTGCAACGATTATTTCTTTCGTGATTGCAGCTATTATTTTGAAAACAAGTAAAGATAAAGAAGAAGATATTAATGCAGCAACAGAAAAAATGGAAGCATTAAAAGGGAAGAAAAGCTCGGTTGCAAGTGCAATTACTGAGACTACAGCAACTCCTGATGCAGCTGAAACTTCAGAATTTGATTACAAATCAGTGAAGAAAGTAATCTTTGCTTGTGATGCTGGTATGGGATCTAGTGCGATGGGTGCATCAATTATGCGTAATAAAGTGAAAAAAGCAGGAATTGAAGGAGTAGATGTAACAAATACTTCTATTGCAAACCTTCCAAGTGATGCGGATCTTGTTATTACCCATAAAGATCTAACAGATAGAGCAGTAGAAAAATTACCGACTGCACACCATGTTTCTGTTGAGAATTTCATGAACAGCCCTAAATATGATGAGATCATTGAAAAATTAAAATAAGAATTAGCAGAAATACCGGCCAACTTAGTAGATTGGCTGGTATTTTTTGTGTTTAACGCGGTTTATGTCTATTTAATCTTTTTCCATGAAAAAGTACTTAAATTTCAGTATTTATAGATAAAAATAGGGAAGTATAAATTAGAAATGGCAACAATGAAATTGAAAAAAATATGTTTAATACTGTTTGAATAAGTGTGTATAACAGTTTTATAATTAAATTATGTCAGGTGATTAAGGGGATAAGCTATGATTATTTCCGCTCGAGAAAGAATTATTTTACAGATACTATTAGAAAATATAGAGGAAGAAATGACGATTAAGGGAATTGCTGAACATGTAAATGTTAGTGAACGAACGATACATCGTGATTTAAAGAATGTCGAATCTATACTAAAAGATTTTCATCTTCAAATGAATAAAAAAGCTGGAGTCGGCGTGAAAATTGTAGGAAATCCTAATGATATTTATCAACTAAGGGTATCTATCTTAAAACAGGATTATATAGAATACACACCCGATGAACGGATAATCGTGGCTTTATGTACCTTATTAGATCATCAAGAACCGATTAAACTATTTTCTTTAGCAAAAGAACTAGGAGTAACAACTGCCACGGTAAGCAATGATTTGGATAAGCTGGAACCGATTATAGCAAAGTATGATTTGCAATTAATGAGAAAAAGAGGTTATGGTATTGAATTAGTTGGAACAGAGGAAGATAAGAGAAAAGCGATTCGCAGTCTTATATCCGACCGATTTGATGTCCCAGAGTTTCTTAAAATGGTGAAGGAAAACATTCAAAAAAAGTCTAGCAATAAAATCGACTCAATTTCCGAACGGCTTTTAGGATTGGTACAAAAAGAAAAATTGCTGCGTATTGAAAATATTATTGAAGATATCAACGAGCAATTACCTTATCCGCTGGCGGATAGTTCTTATGTTGGATTGGTCGTTCACATTGCTCTTGCTATGGAGAGAATCCAGCGAGGAGAAAATATTTCTTTTAAAGAAGATTATTTAGGGGAGCTGTCGCAAACAAAAGAATTTGATTTTGCGCGCCAAATCGTATCAAGACTAGAACGTACTTTTGATATTTCGATTCCTACAGAGGAAGTCGGTTATATTACGATGCATTTAAGGGGAGCAAAGGTACGTTATGACAATAAAGTCGGCATTGAAGATGAAAATGTTGAAGTAGCAATGCTAGTTAGGACATTAATTGCAAATGTCGAAAAATTACTGCATACAACATTGGCAGATGATTCTTTATTTCAAGGGTTATTAGCTCACCTTCAGCCTACATTATATCGTTTAGATCAGAAAATGAGTATTTCCAATCCCTTATTAGAAGATATTAAAGAGGATTATGCTGAGTTGTTTGAAGTGGTTCAGCAAGCTGTGGAAAAAACACTTGTTGACAGAGATGTACCAGAAGAAGAAATCGGCTATTTAGTTCTTCATTTTGGTTCTGCGTTAAATGATAGAAAAATAACAAAAAATATCAAGTTATTGATCATTTGTTCATCCGGAATTGGGACATCTAAAATGCTTGCAGCAAAAATTGTTAATCAAATTCCAAGCCTATCAGAAGTGAAAACAGCATCTGTATTCGAGTTAAAGAATATTTCCATCGATGATTATGATGCCATTCTTTCGACTATTCCATTAGAGGATATCTCTAGAGATTATTTATTAGTAAATCCGATTTTAAATGATAAGGATTTGGAAGAAGTAAAAACCTATCTTCAAAAGAATATCGGTCATGTAATAAGGGAAGAAAAGGGAATAGAAGTTCCTAAACAAAAATGTATTGATTTCCAGACCTTTCTCCTTTTTTCAGAGCAAGCCCAGCTATTATCCTCTATTTTAAAGGAGCTGGATATTTGGGATGAGAGAGCAAGTTTAAGTGCAAGCTTAAACAAGGGATTAAGGATATTGAAACAACAAGGTTCTATTTCAAGCGTGGAAGAAGTATTTGCTGCTTTAGAAGCACGGGCTGAAATAGGGGGACTTGCTATTCCGGAAACCAATTTAGCTCTTTATCACACAAGTAATAATCAAATTGAAAAACCATCTTTCAATATCATAGACTTGCCCGAGATGGTGAGTTTGAGGGCAATGAATGGTGCTAATGAAATGGTGAAGCGGGTATTACTTTTGCTTGCGCCGTTAGATGCAAATCAAAATGTAATGGAAGTATTAAGTTTTTTAAGTGCCTCTATTATTGAATCGGAAAGAAGTATTCATGTATTCAGTAACGGCAAGAAAGAAGAACTATTAAATTTTATTAGCAGCAGGTTTTTAAAACATCATTTGAGAAATTAATAGGAGGAATAAACAATGAGTATTTTAAAAAAAGAGAACATTATTTTAAACAGCAGTCTAGCAAGTAAAGAGGAAGCTATCAAAAAAGCAGGTCAAATTCTAGTGGAACAAGGCTATGTTTCAGAGGATTATGTCCCAGCTATGCTGCAAAGAGAAGAAATTTCATCAACTTATATGGGTAACTTCTTAGCTATTCCCCATGGTACAGATGAAGCAAAAACAGCAGTATTAAACTCTGGATTATCTGTTATTCAAGCACCAAACGGCGTAGACTTTGGAGATGGCAATATTGTTAAATTAATCATTGGAATTGCTGGGAAGGATGGCGAACATTTAGAGCTGTTATCACAAATTGCCATTGTATGTTCTGAAATGGAAAATGTCGAAAAATTAGTTGCTGCGAAATCAGAAGAGGAAATAATCCAAATTTTAAGCGAGGTAGAATAATACGATGAATGCTATTCATTTTGGAGCTGGAAATATAGGTAGAGGATTTATTGGTCTATTACTACATCAGTCAAATTATGCTATTACCTTTGTGGATGTAAACGAACAGATTATCGATGAAATTAATCGTGTTGGTCAATATCATGTTTTATTGGCAAATGAAGCGAAAGATCAATTCACAGTTAAGAATATTAAAGGAATTAATAGTAAAGTAAATCCAGAACAAGTGGTTGAACAATTTATCCATGCAGACATTGTGACTACAGCTATCGGACCTAATATTCTAAAGTTCATCGCGCCGCTAATTGCTGACGGAATTAAAGCACGAATGAAAAGTAATCAAACACCTGTTAATGTAATTGCTTGTGAAAATATGATTGGTGGTAGTAGTGCCCTTAAACAGTTTGTGTTAGAGCATTTAAATGAAGAGGAAGCAGCTTGGACAGAGGAATACGTTGGTTTCCCTGACTCAGCTGTAGATAGAATTGTGCCAAACCAGAAGAATGAAAACTTATTAGATGTTCTGGTAGAGCCTTTCCATGAGTGGGTTGTAGATGAAACGGCAATTAAAGGAGCGAAACCTGAAATTGCCGAGGCGCATTTCGTAAATAATTTACAGGCATATATTGAAAGAAAGTTATTTACTGTAAATACTGGTCATGCAGCAACAGCCTATTTAGGCAATAGAAAGAATTATGAAACCATTTCTGAAACAATTCAACATGAAGATGTGAAAGAAAAGGTGCTTCATGTTTTACAAGAAACGGGAAAAGTATTAGTAGCAAAATATGGTTTTAATGCAGCAGATCATCAAAAATATATCGACAAAATTTTAGGCCGCTTTGCGAATGTTTATATTGTAGACGATGTAAAACGAGTTGGTAGATCACCGCTTCGAAAATTGGGCGGGAATGATCGATTAGTTGCTCCAGCGCTAGCATACTATAATGAGTTTAAAGAAATTCCTTCTTATTTAGTAGAAGTAATGGCATCGGCTCTTCACTTTTATACAGCAGAAGATCAAGAGTCTGTTGAATTAAAGAACTTAATAGATGAAAAAGGAGTTCAAGCTGCTTTTAGTGAAGTTTCTGGTTTAAGCGAAGATCATGCTTTAGTGAAAGAAGTAGTGCTTACTTATAACAAAATAAATGCATAAATAAAAAATCCAATGAGGTTTCAAAGCCCATTGGATTTTTTATTTCTAGAGTAATTAGAAGCTCTTAGAGCGTGTTGCTAATGCTGAGGCTGCCTTTGACTGTTTGCGCTTGTCCCACATTTTTTTGGCGAAGGGATAAATGATAGGTCCCCACGTAATTAGTCGTCTGAACATTTTTTTCATTATCTCTCACATCCTTTTAGCCTTTACTTATTCTTTTCCCAAGAAATCAAATGGATAAACAATAACCCCTATTCTAGTTAAATTTGGTAATATTAGATAGAGATCCCTTCTTGTAATTTAGAAAAAAAGAGAATATAGTTTTCATAGATAGTTGCAACATATAAGAGAAAATAACCGTCTAATGATTAGAGAGAAAAACGGAAGAAGATTTATTCTATGAGTAAAAGTAAAGGATAGGTAATAGATGGATCGATTAAAACCATATTGGGAAGGGTTTCGACGTTTCTGGAAAAAGAGACATCTTACCCAAATTATACTGTTGGCTTTGTTATTATTTGTTTTATTAGCGATATTATATTTTACGTACCTAGCAACACAAGCAAATGTTAGTACATTAAAGGCTGGCTTAAGTCAGGCGACCATTATTTATGACAAAGATGGAGATGAAGCAACTCGAATAAGAACGGAAAGAACAGAAGGCATTGAATTAAAGGATGTCCCAAAATATGTTCCAGACGCAGTTGTTTCTATCGAAGATGAACGTTTCTATCAACATAATGGGTTTGATATTAAAGGGATCAGCCGTGCGTTTTTTAAGAATATTTTTGCAGGGAGAATTACTGGTGGAGGAAGTACGATTACCCAGCAATTAACAAAAAATGCTTTGTTAACTTCCGAACAGACCTATAAGCGGAAAGCAGAGGAACTATTCCTTGCTGTAGAAATAGAGAAGCATTATGAAAAAGATGAAATTCTACAAATGTATTTGAATCACGTTTATTTTGGCAGTGGTGCCTGGGGTATCAGCCAAGCATCCTTGAAATATTTTAATAAAGATATTAAGGATGTATCTATTAGTGAGGCTGCATTGCTAGCAGGAATAGTGCAAGCTCCATCTGCATTAGACCCTTATAAAAATTATGAGGGTGCGATTAATCGCCGCAACCTTGTTCTGAAGAAAATGGCAGAGTTAAAAAAAATTACAGAAGAGCAGTACCAGCAAGCAGTGAACGAAAAAATTGTATTAGAAAATGGGGGAGGATCTTTTATTGAAAGAGATTATCCCTACTTTGTAGATGCAGTGATCGATGAAGCAATCAGCAAGTATGGACTTACACAAGAAGAAATCTTAAAAAGAGGATATAAGATTTATACAGAAATGGATCAAAACCTTCAATCTACTTTAGAAAAAACTTTTGCAAGAGATTCCCTGTTTCCAAGAAGTTATGATGGAACACTAGTGCAAGGCGGAGCGGTTTTACTTGATCCGGAAACAGGGGGAGTAAGAGGATTAGTGGGAGGAAGAGGAGAGCAAGTTTTCAGAGGCTTTAATCGAGCTACTCAAATTAAAGTCCAGCCAGGATCTACGATGAAGCCACTTGCTGTTTATACACCTGCTTTAGAAAAAGGGTATAAAATTGACTCTATGCTTGAAGATAAGCCTTTCAAAAAGGGTGATTATGAACCGAAAAACTTCACGAAGACTTATAGAGGCGAAGTTCCGATGTATGAAGCATTAGAAGACTCTTTAAATGTGCCAGCAGTCTGGCTGCTAGATAAAATTGGTTTGGAAAATGGTCTTAAATCCCTTGATCGCTTCGGCATTCCTTATGAAAAAGAGGATGAATATCTAGGAATAGCTTTAGGCGGGATGTACAGTGGTGTTTCACCATTACAAATGGCGAGCGCTTATTCTACATTTCCTAATGAGGGAGTCCGAATGGAAAGTCATTTGATTACAAAAATTGTTGGACCGACAGGCAATGTTGTGGCTGAATATGAGCCAAAATCGACAAGAGTTACTTCCAAATCCGTGGCAAATGACATGACCTCCATGTTATTGGATGTTATTAAATCAGGAACTGGCCAAGGAGCAAAAATAACAGGATTTCAACTTGCCGGAAAAACAGGTTCCACTCAATTAAAGGATTCGAATATTCCTGGTACAAAGGATCAATGGTTTGTAGGGTATACCCCTAATTTAGTTGGGTCGATGTGGCTTGGATATGATAAAACAGATAACAATCATTATCTGCCAAGCAAAAGTTCTGGCGATGTAGTACCAATTTTCAAAACAATTATGGATCAAGCCGTACAATATGTAGAGCCAGAGAATTTTCAGGTTCAATCTGTAAGTGATAGACTTGCAAATAAGGATAGTAAAAATGTAAATAAAAAAGTAGAAGAAACGAAAAAGGCAATTAAAGAGAAAGCAGAAGAAATAGAAACAACTATAAAAGAGAATTCTTCCAAGTGGAGCCAAGTTGTAGACGAGATTAAAGAAGATGCGAAAAAGGTAAATGATAAGGTAAAAGGGAAATTACAAGAAATACTAGGAAATTAATCGTTTCAAAAGATAGAAGTAGATACTGATACTAGTGGCAGCTGCTATTAGTATCAGTATAAATTTCTATCTTTTTTTCATAAGCAGCAAGAAGGGAAGATTTGTTTCTTATAATTTTGTATAACTAGAGATAAATAATGGATAGAATTAGGAAAGAGTATGAGGTTTATTTATATCGAGCTTGTGATAAATATAACAGAATAAATAAAAGGGGGAATGTTCATTTACAGAAGGAAAAACACGAATAAAATGATGGAAAAAGCAACCAGTATAAATTATAATTGATGTAAGCGTTTTTAAAAGGAGATTTGAAGAAATGATCTAATTTGTAAAAATGTTTGTGACATAATTGTGGACGTGGATTTTAATAATGGTATCTGCTATAATAAAAAGGTTGATAAAATCTTGAATATAGGAAAACATAAGGATAGAAAATGTGAAAATTGGTAAAATTATACTTACGTTTTTTGTCACATATAATAGGTTCAAGATATGATATCATCATACAGGTAGTAATAATTCCTATTTTACCTCTGTAATATGAATGTTCTGTGTCTAAATATCGAACATTCTGTGAATAATTTAACATTTTAATTTATATGGAAGGAGCTGTACAAATGAAAAAGGGAGTTTTAGTTTCGCTTTTAGCAATTGTACCATTATTCATTTTAAGTGGCTGTGAATCCATGGTAGTATTTGACCCGCAAGGTCCTGTTGCTAGAAGTATTACGGACTTGATTAACTGGTCAATTGTATTAATGGCTTTTGTTTGTCTAGTAGTTTTTGCACTATTTGGCTACATAGTTTGGAAGTATCGTGCAACCAAAGAAAATGCTGACTATGAACCAGATGAACATGGAAGCACAAAGCTTGAAATTGTTTGGACTGTAATACCGTTCTTAATAATCATTGCATTAACGGTTCCAACTGTAAAAACAATCTTTGCTTTAGAAGATGTTCCAAAAGATTATAAAGATCGTGATCCAGTAGTGATTAACGTTACTTCTGCAGATTGGAAATGGATTTTTAGTTATCCAGAAGAGGGGATTGAAACAGTTAATTATGTAAATATCCCTGCTGGTGTACCTGTTGAGTTTAAATTAACTTCTGCTGGTACAATGCAATCATTTTGGATTCCTGCTTTAGCTGGTCAAAAGTATACAATGTATGGTGCTGAAACAGAACTTTATGTGGTAGCAGATAACCCAGGTAACTATGAAGGACAAAATACAAGCTTTAACGGTAAAGGTTATGCGGAGATGAAGTTTGATGTCGAAGCAAAATCTGTTGAGGATTATGATAAATGGGTAGATGAAGTAAAAGACACTGCTCCTAAGTTAACAGAGGAGAAATACAGAGAAATTATCAAGCCTACACATTTAGGGCGTATGACTTTCTCTAATACACATTTAGAGTGGATTGACCACGGTAAAGGTGGAGACTCAAACTATTATTTAAACCCTGAGTTATATCGAGTTCATGGATATCCAGGTAGAACTTTTGAAAAGAATCAAGAGTCTGACGGAGGTGAAAAGGATGCACATTAAGTGGGATGACATTGTTATTACTGGTGATCCCCTAATATTGTCTGCTCAAATAGGTATTATTCTAACCATGCTTGCTGTAGTAGTTGGTGTTACTTATTTTAAGAAGTGGCAATATTTATGGGATGAATGGATAACAACGGTTGATCACAAAAAAATCGGTATCATGTATATTATTGTTGCCGTATTAATGTTCTTCCGTGGTGGAGTAGACGGTTTGATGATGAAATATCAAACATCAGCTCCTGAAATGAAATTTTTAGATCCACAGCATTATAATGAAGTATTTACAACGCATGGTGTTATCATGATTCTTTTTATGGCGATGCCAGCATTGATTGGATTAATGAACGTAGTTATTCCATTGCAAATTGGTGCACGTGATGTTGCGTTCCCCCAATTGAATGCATTAAGCTTCTGGTTAACATTCAGTGGAGCAATGCTATTCAATATTTCTTTCGTAATTGGTGGTTCTCCTGATGCAGGATGGACATCCTATTTCCCTCTAGCGGGGAAAGAATTTACACCAGGAGTTGGAAACAACTTCTATGCAATTGGACTGCAAATCGCAGGTATTGGTACGTTAATGACAGGTATTAACTTTATTGTGACAATCCTGAAAATGCGTGCTAAAGGGATGACCTTAATGAAAATGCCAATGTTTACTTGGACTTCATTAATTACAAACGTAATTATTGTGTTTGCATTCCCTATTTTAACTGTTGCATTAGCATTAATGACATTTGACCGTTTATTCGGAACTCATTTCTTCACGATTTCTGGTGGAGGAAATGCGATGTTATGGAATAACCTATTCTGGTTATGGGGACATCCAGAGGTATATATTGTTATCTTGCCTGCATTTGGAATGTTCTCTGAAGTTATTGCTACATTCTCGAAAAAACGCCTATATGGTTATAATTCAATGATTATCTCTATTGTCGGTATTGCATTATTGAGTTTCCTTGTGTGGGTTCACCATTTCTATACAATGGGATCTGGACCAGTTGTAAACTCTGTATTCTCAATCACAACTATGTTAATCGCAGTTCCAACTGGGGTTAAGATTTTCAACTGGTTGTTTACTATGAGAAAAGGACGTATCCAATTTACAACGGCAATGCTATGGGCGCTTGCATTTATTCCGACCTTTACTATTGGTGGGGTAACGGGAGTTATGCTGGCAATGGCTGCAGCAGACTATCAATATCATAATACATTATTCTTAGTAGCTCATTTCCACTATGTATTAATACCAGGTGTTGTATATGCAGTATTTGCTGGTTTCTATTACTGGTGGCCAAAAATGTTTGGTTATGCATTAAACGAACGTTTAGGAAAATGGCATTTCTGGTTGTTTAATATTGGTTTTAATGTAACCTTTATGCCAATGTTCTTCTTAGGCTTAAAAGGAGCAGTAAGACGTTCTTATACTTTCTCAGCGGAATCTGGATTTGCGCCATTGTTCATGTTATCAGCAATCGGATCTCTTATTCTTGCTGCTGGATTTGCCGTACTAGTTTATAACATCTACTATAGTACTCGTTATGCAGATAGAAAGATTTCTACAGATCCATGGGATGCAAGAACACTAGAATGGCATACAGCTTCACCAGTTCAGCCATATAACTTTGCAAGTACTCCAGAAGTAAAAGCATTAGATGCGTTCTGGTATATGAAGAAAAATAATGAAGGCTTAGTATTAAAAGAAGAAGAACTAGAGGAAATACACATGCCAAGCAATTCTGGGCTTCCATTCTATATGTGTGTTGTATTTGGTATCGTCGGTTTCTTCCTAATATTTGAATGGTTTATTCCAGCTGCAATTTGTAGCTTAGGTATTTTTGTTGGCTTAATCATTCGTTCCTTTGATTATAACGAAGGTTATCATATTAAACTGGATGTTATTAAGAAAACGGAACGTGCATGGAGAGGTGAGAAATAATGGCAAAAGTCGATAAGTCCTTACCACTAGAATATCAAACAGAGCAAAGTCGTTTAAATATTCTAGGCTTCTGGATTTTCCTTGGTGCGGAGGTTGTATTATTCGCTACCTTATTTGCAGCCTATGGATCTTTAAAGGATAACTTTGCAGGCGGACCTACTCCAGCTGAATTATTTAAATTAAAAGATGTAATGATTGAAACACTTTTACTATTAACAAGTAGTTTCACTTGTGGGATCGCTATCTGGTATATGCGTCGCCAAAATTTAAAAGGATTATTAACATGGTTAATTATCACTTTAGCATTGGGTGCAGGCTTCGTCTTTGTGGAAGTAAATGAATTTATTCATTATGTACATGAAGGAGCGACAATGCAGACAAGTGCCTTCCTTTCTTCGTTCTTTGTATTGCTAGGAACACACGGATTGCACGTATCCTTAGGTATAGGCTGGGCGATATTGATTATTATTCAATTGCTTAAACATGGCTTAACACCAACAACTGCTCGTAAGACATTTATTATAAGTTTATACTGGCATTTCTTAGACGTTGTGTGGATTTTCATCTTCACATTCGTTTATCTTGCTAGAATGAAAATGGGAGGGTAATAAAAGATGGCAAAAAATCATGAAAATGAAAAATTTCCAATTAGTCATATTGCAGGTTTTATTGTTTCTTTATTACTTACCTTCGCAGCTGTAGGGGCTAAGTTATATACAGATCTTCCAATGGTTACTGTAATGTGGATTATCGGGGCATTAGCTGTGATTCAGGCAATTCTTCAACTGTTTATGTTTATGCATCTTACAGAAGGAGAAGGGCAAGTACAGACTATTAATATCATTTATGCTTTCTTCTGCGCAATTGTCGTTGCCGGTGGAACAATTTGGGTAATGACGTCAGGACACGTACATTACTAATAAAGTTAGAAAAAAGCCTCCCTTTGGGGGCTTTTTTTGTATATAAAAGACTAAATAACTAGGTAATAGGGATTATTATTTTTGAAATGTTGTGATAATTACATTTGGCCTTTTAAAAAGCATTGACGGGCTAGAAAAAGATGATAAAATAAAGAAAGAATCTAAATGATAATGAAAATCATTTGCGATGAAGTTGGGAGTGAGGGAAACGAGTAATATTACTCATTGGCACTATGAAAATTAGACACTTAACTATAATGTTAATAGTTTTATCTATCATCTCCCTATTTGTAGGAGTAATTGATATTCATCCACAAAATATTTTTCATTTAACAGCAGATCAGAGAGAAATTCTCCTGATTAGCAGATTTCCTCGCTTAGTCAGTATTATTATAGCTGGTGTTAGTCTAAGTATTTGTGGACTTATCATGCAGCAGATATCGAGAAATAAATTTGTTTCTCCTACAACTGCTGGAACAATGGACTGGGCGAGACTTGGGATTTTAGTAGCTTTAATGCTTTTTACAGGCGAGAGCCCGATTATTAAAATGTTAATCGCTTTTGTATTCGCACTTGGAGGAACCTTTTTGTTTATGCGAATACTTAATATGATTAAATTTAAAGACGCTATCTTTATTCCATTAATCGGTTTAATGCTAGGGAATATTGTTAGCTCGATTACCACTTTTTTTGCCATGAAATATGATTTGATTCAAAATATGTCTTCATGGTTACAAGGAGATTTTTCTTTAATCATGGAAGGACGTTATGAACTTCTTTACATAAGTATTCCGATGGTTATTGTTGCATACTTATATGCCAATAAATTCACAATTGCTGGACTAGGTGAGGATTTTTCTACTAATCTTGGTCTCAATCACAAAAGAGTAGTGAATATAGGGTTAATTATCGTAGCGTTAGTCTCTTCTGTTGTATTGCTGACAGTAGGAATGATTCCTTTTCTAGGTCTAATTATTCCCAATATTGTTTCGTTATACAGAGGAGATAATCTGAAAAATAGCTTAACCCATACAGCATTATTAGGAGCAGTCTTTGTATTATTCTGTGATATTCTTGGCAGAGTGATTATTTATCCGTATGAGATATCGATCGGTGTGATGGTGGGTGTCATTGGAAGTGGAGTATTCTTGTATTTACTAGTAAGGAGAAAGTCTTATGATGCAACCTAGAGTAAAACTAATAATACTAGCTATAGTGGCAGCATTATTAATTTCCATATTTATGCTAATAAAGGTTAGCGGTAATAACTGGGAATATGTGATTCCACGTAGAGCCATAAAAATTATCGCGATTCTTTTAACAGGCGGCTGTATCGCCTTTACTTCGATGGTATTTCAGACGATTACAAATAATCGTATTTTAACACCGAGTATTTTAGGACTAGACTCCCTTTATCTCTTCATTCAAACTGTAGTGGTTTTCGTTTTTGGTTCAAGTACAATGACTGTGATGAATAGCAATATTAATTTTTTGTTATCCGTCGTTTTAATGGTTTTTTTCTCAAGTATTCTTTATAAGCTATTCTTTAGGAGAGATAATCAAAACATATTATTACTGCTGTTGATTGGAATTGTATTAGGAAGCTTTTTCTCTAGTCTCTCTTCCTTTATGCAGGTGTTAATTGATCCAAATGAGTTCCTTATTATCCAAGATAAAATGTTTGCAAGTTTTAATAATGTAAACACCAATATTTTAATAATCAGTATTATTATTGTTACTATTGTGTCTGTCTATGTTACGAGATATAGTAAATTCTTTGATGTCATGTCATTAGGAAGAGACCAGGCCATTAATTTAGGAATTGATTATGAGAAAGTAGTACGCCGTATGCTAATTGTGGTGTCGATCCTAGTGTCGGTTTCCACTGCCTTAGTGGGACCCATCACCTTTCTTGGATTATTGGTTGTTAATTTAGCTCGTGAGTTTTTAAAAACATATAAACACCGAACTTTAATTACTGGATCTATCTTATTGAGTATTATTTCTTTAGTTGGTGGGTTACTGATTGTAGAACGTGTATTTACTTTTTCAACGACAATCAGTGTGATAATTAACTTTGTAGGTGGAGTGTATTTTATCTATCTATTACTAAAGGAGAGAAAAGCATGGTAGAAGTAAAGAATATTACCAAACAATATGGGGGCAAAAAAGTGCTCGATAATGTTTCTCTTTCAGTAGAGAAAGGGAAAATCACTTCTTTTATTGGACCAAATGGAGCAGGGAAAAGTACATTGCTTTCAGTAATAAGTCGCTTAACGAAAGCAGACAGTGGAGATGTCTATATTGATGGACAGCATATCGATAAATCGAAGAGTAATGATCTTGCCAAGAAAATTTCTATTTTAAAACAGGCAAACCATATAAACCTCCGCTTAACTGTAAGAGAACTAGTCAGCTTTGGCCGATTCCCATATTCGCAAGGAAAATTAAATGCCCTTGATGAGAAAATGGTAGACGAAGCTATTAAATATATGGAATTAGAAGATATGCAGCATAAATACATAGATCAACTAAGTGGAGGACAAAAGCAAAGAGCCTATATTGCGATGGTAATTGCTCAAGATACAGAATATATCCTATTGGATGAGCCATTAAATAATTTAGATATGAAGCATTCTGTCCAAATAATGAAGGTTCTAAGAAGATTAGTAGAAGAGCTGGGGAAAACAGTAGTAATCGTAATCCATGATATCAATTTTGCCTCAGTTTATTCCGATAATATCGTAGCATTAAAGAATGGCAAAATCATAAACGATGGACCAGCAAAAAAAATCATTAATCAAAAAGTATTAAAAGATATTTATGAAATGGATATGCAAATTGAAGAAATAAATAATCAAAGAATATGTGTTTATTTCGCATAAAAAATGAACATTGATTATGGATAAATGATTGATTCATTGTAGAAAGAAGCTAATGGTGGAAGAAAAATAGAAAGGAGGCAGTGTAATTATGGCTGACTTAAAAATAAGTCCCTTCGCCAGAAGAAAACCATAATAACACTACCATTAGATATTAGCAAAATCCTAAATCATTCTAGGAAAATGAGGAAGGAAAAAGGCTAATAATACCTTATCATAGGGTATTCTGTCTTTAAATGCAATGCATTCAATTTAGTTTATAAATTAAATTTAGAGGTGTTTATAAGATGAAGAAAAAGCTTTCCCTATTATTATTAACATTCATTTTTGCAGTATTAGCTGCATGTGGAAATACAGAAAAATCGAATGCTGATACAAAGAAAGGTAGCGAGAAATCGGCAGAAATTAAAGTAACCCATGATTTAGGAGAAGATACAGTTAAAGCAGACCCTAAAACAGTTGTTGCTTTTGATTTTGGTGTTTTAGATACTTTAGATAAATTGGGAATAGAAGTAGCCGGGGTTCCACAGGCGAATATTCCACCATATCTTTCTAAATATGAAGATTCAAAATATACAAATGTAGGTAGTTTAAAAGAGCCAGATTTCGAGGCAATTAGTGAATTAGAACCGGATGTAATCTTTATTTCTGGAAGACAGTCGGCTGCATATGAAGAATTGAAAAAAATTGCCCCAACTGTATATCTTGGAGTTGATACAACAGATTATATGAATTCCTTTAAGCATAATATGAATATTATTGGAGAGATTTTTGATAAGAAACAAGAGGTTACCAAAGAATTAGCAAAAATAGATGAAGATATTGCTGCACTTAACGAAAAGGCAAAAGCAGTAGATGGTAAATCCTTAATCTTATTGGTGAATGATGGTAGCATAAGTGCGTACGGGAAAAACTCTCGTTTCGGCATTATTCATGATGTTTTTGGGCTGGCGCCGGCAGATGAAAATATTGAAGCTTCTACACATGGACAAAAGGTTACTTTTGAATATGTAGCAGAAAAAAATCCAGCCTATTTATTTGTTATTGATAGAGGAGCAGTTGTTGGAGGGGAGTCTTCTGCTGAGAAGGTCCTTGATAACAAACTTATAAATGGAATTGATGCAGCTAAAAATGATCATATTGTTTATTTAGACCCAAGCTATTGGTATCTATCAGGGGGCGGTCTTCTGTCAACAAGTGAGATGGTTAAAGAAATTTCAGAAGCCATTTCCAAATAACGCTGGGTAAAGAGTCCAACGAGTAAAAACTACTTGTTGGACTTTTTAATAGTAAATAAAATAATAGATCATTTTCAAAAGATAAAAATTCTAGTAGATAGTTGCTTTTTTTAGGAGTTCCCTCCAAAATAAAAGGGAAGAAGGGAATATTCATCGAATGAGGAGGTCTTTGGATGACGATTAAATTTGGAGTTATCGGAACCAATTGGATTACAGAATCTTTTATAAAGGCAGCTGGTGAAATAGAAGATTTTCAATTAAATGCCGTATACTCACGAACAGCGGATAAAGCGAAAGCGTTTGCTGCTAAATTTAATGTTGAACATACATATACTAATTTAGAAGAAATGGCAAAGAGCGACAAAATAGATGCTGTATATATTGCAAGTCCTAACGCTTATCATGCTCAACAGGCAATCCTATTTTTGAAAAATAAAAAGCATGTTTTAACAGAAAAAGCGATGGCTTCTAATACAGCAGAAGTGAAAGAAATGATTACTGCGGCCAAGGAAAATGAAGTTCTTTTAATGGAGGCACTAAAAACAACATTTCTTCCTAATTTTAAAGTTGTTCAAGAAAATTTACATAAACTTGGGAAAATTAGACGTGCATTTGTAAGTTATTGTCAGTATTCTTCGCGGTATGATGCTTATAAAGAAGGAACAGTATTAAATGCTTTTAAGCCAGAGCTGTCAAATGGAGCATTAATGGATATTGGGGTTTATTGTCTCTATCCTATGGTACTTCTTTTTGGAAAACCAGAGAAAGTTAAGGCAAATAGTTTCTTATTGGAAACAGGTGTTGACGGCGAAGGAAGCATTATTCTAGAGTATCCAGATATGGATATCATTCTCATGTATTCGAAAATAACCAACTCTCATATTCCGTCTGAAATCCAAGGAGAAGATGGCAATTTAATAATCAATCAAATGAATACTCCTACAAAAGTAGAGTTTATACCACGGAATGGAGAAGGGGAGAATCTTACCCTTCCTCAAAAGGAAGCTTCGATGTTTTATGAGGCACAGGAATTTATGGAATTGATTAAGGCAGGAAAAACCGAATCCTCTATTAACTCTTTTAATATTTCTTTAGCGGTAATGGAAGTGATGGATGAGGTAAGAAGACAAACGGGAATAGTTTTTCCGGCTGATACAAAACAGTAAGCATATAAAACTATTATAAGGAGAGAGAAACCATGTCACTATACGGCGCTATTGAAGCTGGTGGAACAAAATTTGTCTGTGCAGTAGGGGATGCAAAAGGAAATATCCAAGAAAGAATATCCATTCCAACAACAACACCGGAAGAAACGATGCCAGAGGTTATTGCTTTCTTTAAAAAGTTTTCCGTTGACGCAATTGGAATTGGCTCGTTTGGTCCTATTGATGTGGATAAAAACAATGCCACATATGGAAATATAACAACGACACCAAAGCTTGCATGGAAGGACTTTCCATTGCTAAAAACAATAGAAGATGAATTTTCTGTTCCAACTGGTTTTAATACAGATGTAAATGTTGCCGCACTAGGAGAAGCAAAGCTAGGTGCTGCTAAAGGTGTGGATAATTGTTTATATATAACGATTGGTACAGGGATTGGCGCTGGAGCTTATATTAATGGGGAATTGCTGCAAGGATTAACACACCCAGAGATGGGTCATATTTTAGTAAGAAGGCATCCCAAAGATAGCTATAAAGGCAGATGCCCATACCATGCAGATTGCTTAGAAGGATTAGCAGCTGGGCCGGCAATTGAAGAACGCTGGGGCGAGAAAGCATTTCACTTAAGTGATAAAGAGGAAGTATGGGAAATGGAAGGCTATTACATTGCACAAGCCCTTATGCAATATATTCTTATTCTATCTCCCAAAAAGATTATCCTTGGCGGCGGGGTTATGAATCAGGAGCATGTGTTAACATATGTTTATCGCTATTTGGGAGAGCTTTTAAATGGCTATGTTTCCTACCCTGAAGTGCAGGATAAAATGAATGAATATATTGTTAGACCAGGTTTAGGAGATAATGCTGGAATTACAGGTGGACTTCTCCTTGCAGAAAAAGTTTTTCACGAAAGATAAGTCAATAATGGAGGCCATTTAAAGGAGAATATCTTTTAAATGGCCTTTTTATGTTTTTAGCTTTCCTGATGGAGATTTTATTCGCGAAAATATGTGACTTATTCGCTAAAAATCATTAATAATTCGCGGAAAACTTCTCGTAATTCGCGAAAATCCACAATATTGTCCAAAGCCAAGAAAATATTTAAAAAAGTAAATAGAGTGTGTTGGCATATCCACATTTCTGCCTAAATAAATATGATATGATTAATTTAACCATTTATAAATTTGATGAAACGGTGGTAATACATGAGAATTAAATACATCTATCAGCAGCTAATTAGTCACTTAAGCGTTATTCTCGTAGCCCTATTAGTATTAAGTCTTGTTTTTTCACATTATATTGAGAAATTGGTTTTCTCTATGAAGGCAGATGAACTAAAGGGATACGGATATAATATAGTCCAAGACGTTCAAGGAGCGGATTTATGGTCCGCAGCAACTTATTCTACCTTATTACGATATTCGGAAGAGCTAAAGGGCACTGGGATAACGATTGGCATCTTCAATACACAAAGAAATCGTATTTGGTCTTTTGGAAAGGATTTGGATATCAATATTACTCATGCAGAGTGGGATGAAATAAAGGATGGTCGCAGTACAGTCATTAAACCTAGTACAAAAAGAGGAGACCAAGAGGTAGCTTTAGTTGCAATTCCGTATTCTGTTAATGATGTAGTTGTGGGAGGAATCATCTTAACGTCACCTCTTTTAGAAGCAAAAGAAATGATTCAGGAAATTAATCGCTATTTAATTTATATTCTTTTTCTAGTGTTTGCGATTGCCTTATTGATGAGCTTTATTTTTTCAAGAGTACATGTTAATCGAATAAAAAAACTTCAGGAAGCTACAAGCCATGTTGCAGAAGGAGATTATAGCGTGAAAGTTTCCTCTTCTACATTTGATGAGATTGGAGAATTAGGGGAAGATTTTAATCAGATGGTAGATAAATTAAGAGAGTCGAAGGAAGCAATTGATGCACTAGAAAATCGGAGACGGCAATTTATGTCAGATGTTTCTCATGAATTAAAGCCCCCGTTAACAACGATTAGCGGTGTCATAGAAGGATTAAACAATAATATGATACCAGAAAATGAGCGGGAGAAAGGTCTGAAATTAATTAGCCATGAGGCAAAAAGACTTATCCGATTAGTAAATGAGAATCTTGATTATGATAAAATACGTTCCAACCAAATTGTACTGATGAAAGAGTTTATTTCCCTCCAAGAAGTATTAGAAATAATTGATGACCAGCTGTCTATTTTAGCAGAGGAGAAAGGGGTTAAAATCCACATTGATGTGGATAGTGATGCTGTGATTTATGCTGATTATGATCGGCTTATCCAGATCATTATGAACATCACGAAAAACAGCATACAGTTTACCGAGAACGGAAATATATGGTTAAGAGGACGAACTGAAGCAAGCAAAACAATCATAGAGGTAAAAGATACTGGAATTGGTATAGATGCACACGAAATAGAAAACATTTGGAAAAGGTTTTATAAAGCGGATCTCTCTAGAACCAATAACCCTTACGGCGAATTTGGACTTGGTTTATCTATTGTTAAGCAATTAGTTCAGTTCCATGAAGGGAATATTCAAGTGTCGAGCGAAAAAGGGAAAGGCACTACCTTTACTCTTTTCTTCCCTCTTCCAGAAGAAAAGTAACAGAGCTTTCATGCCTTGTATAAAATAGGTTGAGGGAATAAAATGTTCTAAAATTCTTCTATGTCTTTTCAAACTTTGTTCATAATTTATTCATATATGATGGTTACTATGTATGTATAAACAAATTATTAGAAATGAAAAGAAAAGTAATGAACTGAAATATATGTTGATACTTGTTAATAGGAGGAACAAATAATGAGTGATTTGGAAAAAAGAAATGAATGGGAGAAAGATCGCCCTGAGGCTGCAGATACAAACCTTGGGGGAGAAGAAATATTAGAAGAGAAGGAAGAACGAACAGTTTCAGAAGATCCTGTAGTGAAAGAAGAAATAAACAAGCCTGAAGAAGCGGAATATGCTGCTGGAAAAGAAGAGCAAGTTCATCTTGAAAAAGAAGAAGAACAAGCAGAAGCCAGTTCGGAAAGAACACAATATAATACTCGAAAAGATGCTTCAAAAACAAAAGGTTTCCTTTCTTTGTTGGCAGCAGGTGTTGTCGGTTCTGCGTTAACTTTTTTTACGATTCCCCATACAGACCTTTATAATGATTCCTATGATAAGCTCGAAAAGCAGGTCGCAGAGCTATCTAATAAAGTGGAAGGTAAACAGACGGGATCAATTACTGCCAATACAACATCGAATACAAAAACTAGTGATGGTACATTAGCTATTGCGGATATGGTGGAGTCATCTTCTAAAGCAATTGTAGGGATTGTAAACATGCAAAAGCAATCAAATCCATTTTCTCAGAATTCCAGTGATGTAGAATCTGGTTCTGGATCTGGTATTATCTTTAAGAAAGATAATCAATATGCATATATAGTGACAAATAACCACGTAATCGAAGGAGCAAATGCATTAGAAATCTCCCTTTATAACGGGGATAAAACGGAGGCTAAGCTAATTGGGGCAGATGCCTTAACTGATTTAGCGGTAGTAAGAATTGATGCTAAATATGCTTCTGATATTATCAATTTTGGCGATTCTTCTACATTGAGACCTGGCGATCAAGTATGGGCTATTGGGAATCCACTTGGGCAACAGCTGTCTCGAACAGTCACACAAGGTATAGTAAGTGCTGTAGATCGAAGCATTACAGTAAATACATCTGCCGGTGATTGGGAATTTAATGTTATTCAAACCGATGCAGCTATTAATCCTGGTAACAGTGGTGGAGCATTAATCAACTCAAAAGGAGAGGTAATTGGCATAAACAGTTTGAAAATCGCTGATAGTGGTGTTGAAGGACTAGGCTTTGCGATTCCAAGTAATGACTTAATTCCAATAGTTAATGAGATAATTGAGAAGGGAAAAGTAGAACGTCCATATCTTGGAGTAGGATTAGCAAGCTTAGAAGAAGTTCCTCGTATGTATTTGCAAGACCTGCCAAATAAAGTTTCAGAAGGAGTAATGATTACTAATATTGATGCTAATTCTGCCGCTGCTAAAGCTGGTTTGAAAGTTCAGGATGTTATTGTAGCCATCGATGGCAAAAAAGTAGCTAATTCAACAGATTTACGAAAATATCTATATTCAGAAGTGAAAATTGGCGATAAAGTAAAACTAGAAATTTATAGAGATGGCAAATCTCAAAAAGTGGAATTAACGTTAACAAGTAATAATACGATAAATTAATCGACAAGTTTCATGTGAAACATACGAAATTTGTCGAAAAAATTCCATCTTATTTCGTAATAGGATGGAATTTTTTTAAATCTGTTAATAATTTCGTCATAATTATATGATAATATAGTGTAAGAGTTATAATAGGGGTATGCCCGTTATATCCAAAATTTTGTGCAGAGAGGATTTTAGCTTAATATGAAAAATAAGAAGGTTCTTATTCCTATTCTAGCGGTAGTACTAGTAGCGTTAATAATAGGAGCGGTTTATCTAACACAACGAAGTAAAACAGTCGCAACGGTGGAAAACGAAAAGATTACACAAGAGCAACTAAATAAAGAGCTAAACAAACAATATGGCGCAACTGTATTAAATATGATGATCTCTAATAAAGTAGTAGATCTTGAAGCTGATAAAGCGAAAGTGAAAGTAACGGATAAAGACGTCCAAGCAGAATTGGACAAGATGATTAAACAGTACGGTGGGCAAGAAACCTTTAATATGTTGTTAGCTCAAAATGGGATGACAGAAGATTTATTTAAAGAACAAGTGGAACAAAATCTAAAAGTAACAAAAATTCTTGAGCCGTCTATCGAAATCACAGATGATGAGATTAAAACATACTTTGAAGATAATAAAGCAAGTTTTGGCACTCCAGAGCAAGTGGAGGCAAGTCATATCTTAGTAGAAGATGAAAAAACTGCAAAAGAAGTGAAGAAGAAGTTAGACGACGGGGAAGACTTTGCTAAATTAGCTAAAGAATATTCTACTGACACACAAACAAAAGATAAAGGTGGAGAATTAGGCTACTTTACTACAGGAAAAATGGTTGAAGCCTTTGACAAAGCGGCGTTCTCAATGAAAGTAGATGAAATTAGCGACCCAGTTAAAACAGATTTTGGATACCATATTATTAAAGTAACTGGTAAAAAAGAAGCAAAAGAAGCAACATTAGAAGATTCAAAAGCGAAAATTAAAGAAGCTTTATTAGCACAAAAGGTACAAGAAAAAGCTGGTACTTGGTTAAATGAGGCTACTGCAAAATATAAAATTGATAATAAGTTAGAAAAAGATCAAAAAGATCAAAAAGATAAAAAGTAAATAAAAAAAGCGGATAGCAAATGCTATCTGCTTTTTTATATTCAGAATGAAGAAATAAAAAGTTAATATAAAGGAGTAATATCCACATTGGCAGGCAGCTCAAATGGATTTTTACTATTGATATGATCATAAAATAGTATTCCGTTTAAGTGATCTATTTCATGTTGAAAGACGATTGCTTCATAATCCTTTAATTTAATTTTTACTTCTTCGCCATGTATATTGTATGCTCGAACCGTTATCCTACGATAGCGTGGAACATAGCCAACAATGGATCGATCAATAGAAAGACAGCCTTCACTCTCGGGAATATAGGTCATGGCAGTAGAATGACTAATGATCTTAGGGTTGATTAACATATATTCCAATGCTTCACCGTTTTCTTGCCTCATATAACTCGCAAACATTCGTTTATTTAAGCCAATTTGGTTTGCCGATAATCCTACCCCTGCTCGTAGTTGGTATTTTTTTGACAAGATTGGATCCTGACTATTTTTCAAATATTTCAGCATGCATTGCAGCTCTTCTTTATCCTCTTCAGTAGGAGGAATAGATACTTCCTTTGTTTTTTCACGAAGGATAGGATCGCCTTCTCTCACAATATCCTCCATGGTTATAATATATTCCTTTGTAAATTTACTCATCTAATAAACTCATCTCCAGCAAATATGGTATATATGTAAAATAGCAGAAGGAGCTTTAGATGTCTAATGGTTAAGCATAAATCCTTAATTAGATAAGAAAATGGATTACAAAAAAGCAAATATTTTTAGGAAAATCTTACATATAAAACAAAGAAGAGGAAAGGCTATGAAGGTATAAATTTTACCTATTTAAATGGAAAGGAAGAGTTAGATGAAAAAAATAATGTTGCTGTTGATGCTAACTACTATAGCATTAACCAGCTTTAGTTCTTTAGCAAGTGCAACTCCATCTCCAGAGAAAAGAGAGATAACCCAAGAAGATAAACAGTTTCTAATAGAAATGGCAAGAAGTCTGGGAATAAAGACAGAAGGTAAAGACACAGCTGCGATTAAAAAAGAAATTCATGACGTATTAATAAAGAAGGAAGCACAAAAATTAGGAATAAAAACAGAGGGGAAAGATTTACAGCAAATAGCGATGGAAGTACATACTGCCCATCTTAAAGAGGAAGCAAAGTCGCTAGGAATCAGTACAGAGGGGAAAGATGCCAAAACATTAATGAAAGAAGTGTTTGAGGCGAAAATCTCGAAACAGGCAAAAGAACTGGGAATAGATACAAAAGGAAAAACAATGCAGCAGCTAGGTAAAGAAGTGCAAGAAAAAATGATTATGACTGAAGCAAAAAAGCTTAATATTCAAACGGAAGGAAAAGATTTTAAGCAAATCGCCGATGAGATAAGAGATACACAAATTATTAAGAAAGCGAAAGAGTTGGGGATTGAGACAGAAAAGAAACAGCCAAAAGAGTTATTAAAAGAAATGATGATTAAACATCCAGAAGAAGTGAAAAAGTTAAAATTGTTTCCCTCGTATGGGGAACATTTCATGTTTAAAAAGCACTATAAATTAAACAGAGAACATTAAATATTACCTAAAAAAACACTTGAATAATTCAAGTGTTTTTTCTTTATCTCCTATTTTGTTCATTATTTTGAACAAAATAGGAGATTGGTATATTCGAAATAGGGGAAAAGAGTCAAAAACAGCATTTACCAATAGGGGATTGATTACCAAAAAAATAGGAAAGAGGAAGAGGTGTTCAATATATTGAAATAAACCTTTTGCCCTATTAACAATTGGGATTTTGAAACGTATTATCTATTTTTTAAAAAAATAGCATAAAAGCCTGTAATTTTTATAAAGGATTAGTATGCTTAACTTAGCAGACTTAGACAGTATATATGGTTTATGGAAAATTTAGACGAAAAAGAATAGTTATGTAAGGGAAAAGAAATCTGTTAATAGCTGCAGTAAAATGGGAGCAATAGGAGGAATAAAGATTGAAGCAATATTCCAAACTACGAATTACGGAAAAAGATGAAAATATTTATAACGCACTGTGTGATTTGTATAAGGAAAAAGGGGGAAAGGTAGGGATTGGCCCTACAGAGATTGGAATAAGAGTTGGTAGAGATTCCTATGATGCTTCAGCATATTGCAATGCATCTTTAAAAAAGCTGATTCATTTTAAAAAAATTGAAAAAATAGATAACGGAAAGTATATACCACTAGCGACAGGGAAAGAAGAGTAATAAAAGGTCGCAGTTGCCTCATAAAAAATGTTGTAGAGCGGTGTTTTGTTTACAAACACTACAAGCTTTAAAACATTATGTTATGGGGCATTTTTGCTTTATAGAAATAATTTATATGAATGCTATTGGAAAATAGTTCACAGAGCGAAAAAGGGATTGAAAGTTAAAGAAATTAATGTATAATAACTGGGTATAACTAAACTTTAAGTTTAGTTATACAAAACTTTTGTGCCTTCAAGTTTACTATTTCTAAACAAAAAGTAGGTTGAATCATGGAAATTGGAAAAAAAATAAAGAATTTACGGTTGAAAAAAGGGTTAACACAAGAAGAATTAGGAGAAAGAACCGATTTAAGCAAGGGATATATATCTCAGCTAGAGAGAGACTTAAGTTCTCCTTCCATTGAGACATTCTTTGATATTTTAGAAGTGTTGGGATGTTCACCGAAAGAATTCTTCGACGATGAAGAGCGAAAGCAGAAGGTTGTTTATACAGAGGAAGATATAACAGATTTTCTTGATGAAGAGAAAGGGTATCGGATTCAATGGCTAGTTCCTGAATCAAATGAAAAAGAAATGGAACCAATACGGCTATTCTTTTCTAAAAATGGAGAATTTAAAAAATTTGAACCTTCTTTATCAGAAACATTTGCATACGTAGTAGAAGGGGAAATTCTGTTGAAATTAGGCAGACAAGAGTATCGGGCTAAAAAAGGGGAATCTATTTACTATCATGCTACAGAGGAACATCAATTAATAAATCTAGCAGATGATGTTACGGAATTAATTCTTGTAGTCACAGATTCTTATTTATAGGAAGAATTCATAAACAATAAAAAAATAAATGAAGAGGGGGATATTATGTCTGAGCAGCATATTATTCAATTTGAAAATGTAACAAAGAGCTATGATCAAGATACGACCGTTTTAGAAAATGTAAGCTTTGAAATTGAGCGAGGAAAATTTTATACATTGCTTGGTCCATCTGGCTGTGGTAAAACGACTGTTTTACGATTAATTGCTGGATTTATGGAACCGACAGAAGGAAATATTTACTTTAACGGTAAGCTGATTAATAAAATACCAGCAAATAAAAGACAGGTAAATACCGTTTTCCAAGATTATGCGCTATTCCCCCATTTAAATGTATTTGAAAATGTGGCCTTTGGTCTTCGTATAAAAAAATGGAAGAAGCAAGTAATTGAAGAAAAAGTAAAAGAGGCTCTACGTTTTGTTAACTTGGAAGGCTATGAGAATAGAGAAATTAGTGAGATGTCTGGTGGACAGAGACAACGTGTTGCAATTGCAAGAGCTATTGTAAATGAACCAGAAATTATTCTTCTCGATGAACCATTATCTGCACTTGATTTAAAGCTTCGTACAGAAATGCAATATGAGTTAAGAGAATTACAGAGAAGATTAGGGATTACTTTTATCTTTGTGACACACGATCAGGAAGAAGCTTTGGCCATGTCAGATGAAATCTTTGTTTTAAATAAAGGACGCATTGAGCAAAGCGGAACACCAACTGACATTTATGATGAACCAATTAATCGTTTTGTAGCAGACTTTATCGGGGAATCGAATATTGTACCAGGGACGATGAAAAAAGATTTTGTTGTTCATTTTGGCAGTAAAACTTTTGATTGTGTCGATGGTGGCTTTGACGATAATGAAGCTGTTGAAGTAGTTATACGCCCGGAGGATTTAGAAATTACTTCTTTAGAAGCGGGAAAATTAAAGGTAAAGGTAGACTCTCAATTATTTAGAGGCGTACATTATGAGATTTGTGGGTATGACGAGGATGGAAATGAATGGCTTGTTCACTCTACAAAGAAAGCAACGGTAGGAACCGAAATTGGCCTTTATTTTGAACCAGAGGCTATTCATGTTATGCGCCTTGGAGAAACAGAAGAAGAGTTTGATAAACGACTAGAAGCGTATGAGGGGGCAGCCAATGAAAAGTAGTACTAAATGGTATACGGTCCCTTACTATCTTTGGATTGTACTTTTTGTTATTGCTCCAGTTGCACTTGTTGTTTATTATTCTTTCTTTGATATTGAAGGGACATTTACGTTTGAAAATTATCAGAAGTTCTTCACACCAGTTTATTTGAAAATGACGTTAAGCTCCTTTTGGTATGCTTTTTTAATAACGTTCTTTTCCTTAATTATTGCATATCCTACTGCGTATTTATTAACTAAAACGAAGCATAAGCAATTATGGCTGTTATTAATTATTTTACCATCATGGATTAATCTTCTATTAAAGGCATATGCATTCTTGGGGATATTTGGAACACATGGTGCAGCCAATCAAATGCTCAATTTCCTTGGAATTGGGGAACAACAAATACTCTTTACAGACTTTAGCTTTCTATTTGTAAGTGTGTATATCTTTATTCCTTTTATGATTCTGCCTATTTTCAATGCATTAGAGAAGATGAATCCTAGCTTAGTTGATGCGTCCCAGGATTTAGGAGCGTCATCTTGGACGACATTTAAAAAGATTGTCTTTCCTCTAACATTAAATGGAGTAAAGTCTGGGTGCCAAGCTGTATTTATTCCAGCTCTATCCCTATTTATGATCACTCGTTTAATTGCAGGGAACCGTGTTATAACATTAGGTACTGCGATTGAACAGCATTTCCTGATTACACAAGATTGGGGAATGGGTTCGACGATAGCTGTATTTTTGATTATTAGTATGATTATCATCATGGTTCTTACGGGGAACAGAAAGAGAGGGATATAAGATGAAAAAGCTATCAAAATGGTCTGTATTGTACTTATGCATTGTTTTTATCATATTATATGCCCCTATCTTTTATTTGATTTTTTACTCGTTTAATAGCGGGGGAACCATGCATGATTTTGATACCTTTACATTTGACTGGTATAAGGAGTTGTTCCAAGATACACGATTGCTCATAATCGTTTTAAATACGATTATTATTGCTCTTTTGTCTGCAGCCGTATCAACTATTATTGGAGTACTTGGGGCTATTAGTATTTCTATGATGAGAAAAAAGGGCTTAAGGAATTCTATTTTGTCTTTAAACAATGTGCTTATTGTAAGCCCTGATGTTATTATTGGTGCTTCCTTCTTAATCTTTTTTACGATCATTGGAATTAAACTAGGATTCTTTTCGGTTCTGTTGTCACATATAGCTTTCTCAATTCCTATTGTTGTGATTATGGTTTTACCTAAGCTGGAAGAAATGAGTCCGACTTTGGTCGATGCTGCATTAGATCTTGGAGCAAGCTGGAAGGATGTATTGACAAAAGTCATTATTCCTTATATTTCACCAGGAATATTTGCTGGTTTCTTTATGGCATTAACCTATTCTTTAGATGACTTTGCTGTAACATTTTTTGTAACAGGTAATGGATTTACCACCTTATCTGTAGAGATTTATTCTTTAGCACGACGAGGGATCTCTTTAAATATTAATGCATTATCGACCTTATTATTCTTATTTACGTTGCTTCTGGTCATTGGTTACTATTTCATTACGCAACGTGTTAATAAAACTCCACAAGCGGGGGTGAGAAAATGAAGTCTCTCATTCGTGGATTAATTGTTATTTTTGCACTGTCCTTCATCCTGCTATTTATTGTTCATCAATTAAATTCAAGCAGAGGATATACGAGTGGTAAGACATTAACGGTATATAACTGGGGAGATTACATTGATGCAGACTTAATTTCTAAATTTGAAGAGGAGACAGGGATTAAGGTTATTTATGAAACCTTTGATTCCAATGAGGCAATGATGACAAAGATTCAGCAGGGAGGAACAAGCTATGATATTGCGATTCCCTCTGAATATATGATCGATAAAATGAAGGAAGAAGATTTATTAATTCCGATTGATCATTCGAAGCTTCCTAACTTGAAAAATATAGACAGTCGATTTATGGATCTTTCCTTTGATCCAGGCAATAAATACTCGATTCCTTATTTCTGGGGAACAGTAGGAATTGTTTATAATCCAGCCATGCTTGATAATAAGAAAATTACTTCTTGGAATGATTTATGGGATAAGGATTTAAGAAATAAAATTATGCTGATAGATGGTGCAAGAGAAATCATGGGGATGAGCTTAAATAGCTTACATTATTCTTTAAATGATAAAAATCATGATCACTTGCGGGAAGCAAAGGAAAAATTGGATACTTTAACACCAAATGTAAAGGCAATTGTGGGCGATGAAATTCGTATGCTCATTGAAAATGAAGAAGCATCAATCGGTGTTTTATGGTCTGGAATGGCTGCTGAGATTATGTGGGAAAATGAAGATGTAGAATATGTTGTCCCAGAAGAAGGATCTAATCTATGGTTCGATAATATGGTTATTCCAAAAACAGCCAAGAATATCGATGGGGCTCATCAATTTATTAATTTTATGCTGGATGCTGAAAATGCGGCCCAAAATACAGAATATGTCGGTTATTCTACTCCTAACAAGGCAGCAATGGAATTTTTGCCAGAGGATATTACAGGGGATGAACGTTTCTATCCAGATGAAGAAATGACATCTAAATTAGAAGTATACGAAAATCTCGGTCATCGTTCTCTAGCAGAATATAATGATTTATTCTTGGAGTTTAAGATGCATCGGAAATAATGAAAACAAGACAGTTCGCTGAATTTTTAGCGGGCTGTTTTTGTATGTAACCACCTGTTATAGAAAATACTAACGAAAAACAAGGTAGGTTATAACATGAAAAAATTAATATGCTTCTTCTGTTTTTTTACGTTTCCGCTGGGAATCTTCGCTCAGGAGGCAGCACCATCTAAAAATCAAGTTAGAAAAGAGCTTGCCATCGTCATTGATGACTTTGGTAATAATATGAAAGGGACAGATGAGATGCTCAATCTACCTGTTCCTATTACGGTAGCGATTATGCCTTTTCTATCTACAAGTAAAGAAGATGCCATTCGTGCCCATAAAAAAGGACATGAAGTGATTGTTCATCTGCCGCTAGAGCCAAAAAAGGGAAAAAAGAGCTGGCTTGGACCAGGTGCTATCACAACAGATTTATCGGATCAAGAAATTAGAAAACGGGTAAAGGATGCGATTGAAAGTATTCCTTATGCGGTTGGAATGAATCATCATATGGGTTCAAAGGCGACAGAAGATAAAAGAGTAATGAGGATTATTTTAGAAGAATGTCGAAATCATAGTCTTTATTATTTAGACAGTAAGACAACAAGTGATAGTGTCATAAAGGAATTGGCCGAGGAAATAAATGTCCCTTATTTAGAAAATGATCTTTTTTTTGATCATATATATACAAGTCAATATATTAATAAGCAAGCTAGTCGATTAGCGAAAAAGCTAGATACAGAACAGGAATTTATTGCGATTGGCCATGTCGGAGTTTCTGGGCCAGCTGTAGTAAGTGTTTTAAAGGAGTACATTCCACTTTATCAAAAAGATGCTGATATTGTACCGCTTTCGACTCTAGTAGAAGGCTATGAACTGTTGGATACAGACATACCATAATTTATATAAGAGTAAAACCATCACGCTATACCGAATAATGAAATTGGTATATAACGCTGGTCTATACTCTCCTAATTAGATTAAACTATGAAACGGGTTTCATAACAATAGGCGTTTTGAAGATATTGTAAAAATACATCGTCTTACCTATATAGAAAAAGGACAGACGAGAATTTTTCGCCTGTCCTTTATAGCTTGGTTAGCTATTTAAAGGATTATCATCATTTGGTTTTTGAATAGAAGTTTGTTCCATTTTTCTATCCAGTTTATCCAAACGTTTTTTAGCAAATTCTTTGCCGCCAAGTCCAAAGGCAAGACCAAATGCTAGTGCAAGACCGCCAAGGATTAAGATAAAGGCAGCGTTGACAATAGAAGAAGCTACCTTTAATTGGTCAAGTGCCATAAAGACAGACAAAGTGATAATCGCATATTTTGCGATAATTGGTAACACTTTAAAGTGGCTGCCTTGTAAAACGCTGCTTAGCAGTTTCTGCACAAGATAACCTAGCCATAAGCCGACGCCAATAATGACAATAGCAGCAATCACCATTGGTAAATAAGCAATAACAGCCGTAGATAGTGTAACTAAAAATTCAAGTCCGACAATATTTAATGCTTGTACAGCTAATAAGAAAACAATCAGAATTTGAACAATTGTCCCAATAATGTTTGAAATACTAGTATTAGCGTTTAAGCCCATTTTTCGCACATACGTATCTAAGCTTAGTTTAACTAATAAAGTAACAACCATTTGTTTTACCCATTTTCCTATCCAAATACCAATTAAGATAAGGAAAATGGCTGTCGCAATATTAGGAATCATTGTCAGAATATCATTTAGCATGTTAATGGCTGGCTGAGAGATTCCTTGAATGTCCAATTTCTCAAGCGCTGAAATAACAGTTGGAATGAGAATTAAAATGAAAACAATGTTCCCGATAACAGAAGATAAGCTTACGTTATCAAGAAGCTTGTTAATACCTAAGCGTTTAGCTAAGGCTTCTGTGCCGATTGCTTGTAGGAAGTTTGTTAGAATCGTACGCACCATTTTTGCAACAAACCAGCCTACTAAAACGATTAATGCTGCTGCTAAAAGTTTTGGTAAGAAAGCAAGCATGTTTTGAAGCATATTAGCAAATGGTTCAGAAACACCATATAAATTAAGTGCACCTAGGATAGCAGGTAAGAATAATAAGAGTACTAAATAGAATACAATATTAGCTACTTTATCCATTATGTTTTGTGGGTTATTCTTTTCTGCAAGATTCCATTTCTGTAATCTCTCATGAACCTTTAAGGTGCTTCCTGTCTTTTTAATAAGATATCTTAATCCGGAAGCAACTACCCAGGCAATTAATAGAATTAATGCTGCCTTTAAAATATTTGGTATTGCTCCTAGAATGGTGGAAAGTAGATTTACCAACGGAGATGTAATTACCGTTAAATTTAATATATTAAAGAATAGGGTAAAGACAAAAACTAATAATAGATAGAAAACAATCTTACTAATTATCTTTTCAGATGAATATTTTTTGGGTTTGCCTTCAGGGAAAATTTTCTCATCAACATTTGTTTTTTGCAGTCCTTTATAAAGGGCTTTTTCAATGATTTTTGCAATAATCCACCCGATAATTAAAACGACCACTGCTAGAATAAAATCAGGTAGCTTGTCCCAAAAGGAATTCCAATTCCAGTTATAGTACATACTCTTCACTCCTTGATTTAAATTAGGCATTTTAAAGAATGTTGTTTCGTATAGAAATGAAATAAGTTAATTTTTACATAAGTAAAATTATTTGTTCCGATGAGCTTTAGAAAATTGATACGTTTCCTATTAAAAACAACAAACTTTAATCAGCCTTAATGTATTCTACTTAATACCCAGTGAGGATAGGATTAAACGTTGGATAAAATGGAGTTTAAGGTAGGAAAGGATTAATAAAAAAAGAGAAGACTGTAATGAAAGCCTTCTCCTAAGGAGTGATTTTCTATTATGTTTTTCTAAAAAGATTATCTTAATGCTTTTTCCTCAAATTTATATAAACAGTCATTACTGCCAACCATAATGAGGATATCGCCCTGATGGATTACTTCATTTGCGGATGGAGAGACAATTGTTTCTCCTGCTCGTTGGATGCCAATAATAGTACATCCATAATTAGCACGGACATCTAAATCTAAAATCGACTTATTATGTATTTTCGGAGAAGCTACCATTTCCACAATTCCGTGTTCTTTTGAAAGCTCTATATAATCAATCATACTATCAGAAACAACATGATGGGCAATTCTTTTTGCCATATCTTGTTCTGGATGAATGACGCGGTCAGCACCGATTTTTTCTAAAACGCGTTTATGATAGACATCGGCTGCTTTCACCCAGACCTTGCTAAGACCCATCTCTTTTAACAGCATGGTCGTAAGGGTGCTAGACTCGACGTCATCTCCAAACGAAACAAAAGCGTGATCAAAATTTCGAATACCGATTTGCGTTAGTGATGCCTCCGTAATATTTGTCATTTGCACACAAAGGGTAGCGAAAGGTCGATATTTTTCCACTTTCTCAAGAGATTGATCAATGGCTAATACTTCCGCCCCCATTTTATGAAATTCTTCCACTAAACTACCACCAAAGCTGCCTAATCCTATCACAACAAATTGTTTTTTCATATTTATCCTCCTAGGGATGAAAAATACATACTTTTGCCATCATTATACTTTTTTATCGAAAAGAAGGAAAATGATTTTTCTTCTTTTCAGAGATAAATAGGGAGAAGAAGCTTTAAGGGAAAATAAAAAACCACTTTTTCGTTAAGAAGACGAAAAAGTGGTTGATTCATTCCAATATTATTCAGAAAGGTATGCAGTTAACATCCATAAGTGTTTTTCAATTTTGCCAATTAAATCAATGGCTAAATCATTGGTAATCACATCTTCTAATTCATCTGCATGTGCTGCTAGTGCTTTTAATTGTGTATTAATATGGCTATAATCCTCTACTAAAGATTTCACCATATCATTTGCAGATCGTTTTTCCGTACTTTCTTGTAAAGTGGAAGTTTCGATAAATTCTTTTAATGTAGAAACAGGTTTACCGCCAATAGCAAGCAAGCGCTCTGCAAGTTCATCTACTGCTTCACCAGCTTCGTCATATAACTCTTCGAATTTTTCATGAAGTGTGAAGAAAAACGGTCCTTTTACATACCAGTGATGTTGATGTAGTTTTGTGTATAATACGCTCCAGTTAGCAATTTGTACGTTTAGTTCTTTTTGTAATTCTACTTTTGTTTGTAATCCCATGTTTAACAAACTCCCTTCGACTGATTATATATTAATTATAACAAATTCTAAATTAAAATCAATACTTATTTATAATTATTTTAATTTAGTTTTTATTACAATTAGATAAAACATAGTCATCTTTTTGCTGCTAAAATTTCTTTATAGTTTTTGTTGTTCTATTAAAATATATACCCTAATTACAGAGGAAAGAAAACAAAAGGGAGAAAGATTTCATCAAATGGACAAATATAAAAAAAGACTCAGCGATGCGCGGAGTCTAAATGTTCCTTATAATTAGAAAGAAAGAGATTTAGAAGAAAACATATAAGACTTATGGTGATAACGAATACTAAATATGAGTCCCATTGCCATTAAATTGCACATTAGAGAGCTGCCCCCATAACTTATAAACGGAAGGGGAATCCCTGTTATCGGCAATAATTGTATAGTCATTCCGATATTCTCAAAAACGTGGAATGTAATCATACTAATAACCCCGACACTTATATAAATACTGTAGGGATTGGCTGTTTGCAATGCAGTTCGAACTAGGTGGAATATTAAAAGAAAATAAAGAATAATGACAATACTGCCCCCAATAAATCCGTACTCCTCCCCAATAATCGTAAAAATAAAGTCTGTATGTCTTTCGGGAATATACACTTCCTCTTTTCCTAAGCCTTTACCACTAATAAGTCCAGAGCCTATCGCCATCAGCGATTTGACTAACTGCAAGCCATCATCGCCAGCATTATGAGGATCTAGCCAGGAATTAACACGAGCGAATTGATAGGGATCCACTCCTAGATATTTTTCTAATAGTTCTCTTCCGAAGATAGCTAAGTATAAAACAATGGAACCAAATGCAGCAGCAGCACCATATAAAGGAATGAGCAGTTTCCATGAAATTCCAGATACTAACATCATTCCAATTAATATAGCCATTAACACGAGTGTAGTCCCAAAATCCTGCAAAATGACTAATGCTATTGGAACACCAGCTACGATCGCCAGTTTACACATCAAAATAAAATCTGTTCGCAGAGATTTATGAATGGTTTTGACATTATGATTATTTATAACTTTAGCAATCGCTAAAATATAAAAGACCTTCATATATTCAGACGGTTGAATACTGCCAATATGGGGAATGACATACCAACTCTGCGCTCCGCCTCTGCGTGGAGTAAATGCCGTTTCTGGAGCAACTAGAAGACCGATTAATAAAACGGCCCCTATTCCATACAAAATCCAAGTGATTTGTTGAATCTGCTCATTATCAAAATACATAATAATGGCAATTACAACCGCGCCAATAACATACCACATAATTTGTGATTGTAAGTAAACAGCGTTCGCGCTGTATATAGCAATACTGCTAACTAGACAAAATAACATAAGCAAAAGACATAATGTCCAATCAAATCTTTCAGAAAAAACATTTCTTGTTCTCATTTCTGCAAACCCCTAGTTCAAATTTCTTACCTATTTATATAGACGGAAATGGAAACAGAATTGTTTCCTTATTTTTCATAATCGATAAAAAAAGATAGTTGGAAAAAATAGACAGGATTTAAAAAGACTGCCTTTTGACAGACAGTCTTTTCTTTCACATTAAATGGGCAAGAAAAATTTGTGCGATTCCGAAGTAAATAAATAACGAAAATATATCATTAAGAGTTGTAATTAATGGTCCAGACGCTACTGCTGGGTCAATATTTAACTTATAAAGAATAATGGGAATAATAGTGCCGGATAGCGTTCCAATGATAAGCGTACAAATTAAAGAAAGACCAACGACTAAGCCAAGCATGAGATCGCTTTGCCAGACATAGGCAATAATCGTAATAATAACGCCGCAGGTAATCCCAATGATCAAACCAACTAATAATTCCCTAAAAATCAGTTTTGTTACAACTGTTTTATTAATCGTATTAGAAATAAGTCCGCGAACAACAACAGCCAATGATTGTGTTCCCGTGTTCCCAGTCATTCCAGAAATCATCGGCATAAAAAAAGATAATGCTACAACTTTTGTAAGAACATCCTCATAATTGCTTATAATACTGCCAGATACAACCCCAATAAAAAGCAGCAAGATTAACCAAGGAAGTCTTCTGTAGGCTGCAACAGATGCTTTTGTATCAAAGTCTATCGATTTACCTGAAGCTGAAAGCTTTTCGATATCTTCATTTGCTTCTTGAAAAACGACATCAATCATATCATCAACTGTAACAATCCCCATTAAGATATTTTCTTCATTAACAACGGGAATGGCTAAGAAATCATATTTTTGGATGGTTTGCGCTACTTCTTCTTGGTCCTGATCCACTGTTACACTAATAACCCGTTCATACATAATGTCACGAATTTTGTCCTGCGGTTCAGCAATCAAAAGATCACGATAGGAAACAACACCAACTAATTTTCTATTCTGATCAATGACGTATAAATAGCTTAATGTTTCCGCGAAATCTGCAAACGATTTTAGTTTATCGACAGCTTCACGCGTAGTGTAATAGTCACGAATCCAGACAAAACGATTCGTCATAAGACGTCCAGCAGTTTCATCTGGGTAGTTCATTAAGTTTTGTACAATAATGGATTCTTCTTTTTTCATTCCAGAAAGGAGTTCTTTAATTCTTTCTGGTGCTAGTTCATTTAAAAGGGAAGCTAGGTCATCATTGTCCATTAAATCTAGAACTTTCCCTGTTTTGTCCATTCCTAATGTATTTAGAACTTCCAGCTGTTCCTCTTTATCCAATTCCTCCAAGAGATGGGCTAATAAGTCGACTTTTAAGAAAAGCAAAAAACGAGCCCTATGCTTATCGGGGAGACTCTCATAAATTTGAGCTATATCATATGGTTGTAGCTCATCAACGATGGATTCAAATTCAGATTTTTTATTATCTTTTAGTGTCTGAATGATGTGAAGTGTGATCTGATTTTCTGTCATTTTGTGTATCATACTTCTCACTCTCCCTTCCGATGTTTATAGGCTATTATTCGACATATACCCTGTTTTATTATATGTAATTAAGTGAAAGAATGAAATGGATAAATCTTTGTAAAAAAGGAGATTTTGAGAAAAAACAGATCCCTTGAAAAAATATTGTTAAGTTTTCTGACAATTAACTTGAAAAGAATTGCCTCTCGATTAAAATAAGGGTATAACATGCATGACCGCAGGCAACTGCTGCTATTGCGCCTTTTTTTCGTATATCCTTAATAATTGGGTTAAGGGTCTCTACTGGAAACCGTAAATTTCTTGCTACGAAAAATATGCTTTGAACTAGCATATTTTTCGTAGTTTTTTTGTGTTTATGCGGAAATTTAAACAAGCATGGGGGAGTTTAAATGGGAAATATGTTAATCAAAAATGCACAGATAGTCACAATGAATCAAGCAGAAGAAATTATAACCGGAGATATTTATATAGAAGGGAATATCATTAAGGAAATAGGAGAGAATCTTGAAAAAAATCACGTAGATAAAATGATTGATGCGACAAATAGAACGGTAATTCCTGGGTTTGTTCAGACTCATATTCACTTATGCCAGACACTTTTTCGCGGAAAAGGGGATGATCTTGAGCTAATGGATTGGCTTAAACAAAGGATCTGGCCACTTGAGGCTGCTCATGACGAGGAATCTATTTATTATTCCGCCATGCTTGGTATTGGAGAGCTATTGGAAAGCGGGACAACAACGATTGTTGATATGGAAACGGTTCATCATACGGAACATGCTTTTCGCGCACTTGCGGAAAGTGGAATCCGGGCTGTTTCTGGAAAGGTAATGATGGATAAAGGAGATGAAGTCCCCTTAGCATTGCAGGAATTAACAGCGGAGTCTATTCAACAGAGTGTAGATTTATTAGAAAAATGGGATGGCTTTGATAATGGAAGAATTCAATATGCCTTTTCGCCAAGATTTGTGGTTTCTTGTACGGAAGAGCTATTGAAAGAGGTGAAGATTCTTTCAGATAAATATGGTGTAAAAGTGCACACCCATGCCTCAGAAAATAAGGGAGAAATTCAAATCGTGCAAAAAGAAACAGGTATGAGGAATGTGGTGTACTTAGATCATCTCGGTTTAGCAAATGACCGCTTGATATTGGCGCATTGTATATGGCTGGATGAAGAAGAAAAGCGGATTATTCAAGAGAAGGGTGTCCATGTTAGTCATTGTCCCGGCTCTAATTTAAAGCTAGCATCAGGGATAGCTGATACACACCATCTTACTTGCAATCATGTTTCCGTCAGTTTAGGGGCAGATGGGGCTCCGTGTAATAATAACTTGGATATGTTTAATGAAATGAGATTAGCTGCACTTATTCAAAAGCCAATACATGGACCAACAGCAATGGATGCGAGAACAGTGTTCCGCATGGCAACCTTAGGCGGAGCAAAAGCAGTCGGACTTGAAAAGGAAATTGGCAGTCTGGAAATTGGCAAGCGAGCAGATTTAGCTATTTTAAACCTGCAAAATTTTCATACCTTTCCGTCCTATGATGTTGATCCTATCTCAAGAATTGTCTATTCCGCAACACGAGCAGATGTAGAAACAACCATTATAGACGGTAGAATAGTAATGGAAAATAAAATCATGAAAACAATAGATAAAAGTATCGTGCTAAAAGAAGCGGATAAAAGTATGAAAAGATTGTTAAGCAAAACAACCATAAGTTGAGCTGGATTTGACTGACACCGTTACTAGGATTTTGGAAAATTGCGTTATTCCATTTCCTAGTACGGTGTATTTTTGTTGGGGGGAGGTAAGTGGTCGAGATTGGCTGATAAAATCAGAAGTTTGCCTGATAAAATCAATTATTTAGCTAAAAACATTAAAATTCATCTAAAAACGACTATTACTGCCCCTTTGAACAGCACAAAATTAACTAAAATCGCTCTGATGGATGTCTCTTGGCTGAATAATCCGCAATATTAATGAATATTCCAGTTAGCTTTCTCCCTAAATGATTCACATGCCAAGTATTTACTTCCTTTTTTTTCTAAATTTTAGATTATGTAAGCTATTTTTCCTCTTTTTTGTTAAACTAAAATGGTTACAATAAGTACAACTAGATGTATGATGGATAGTATGTATAAGCAGATCATGGAATTTAAATATAATATATAAAAACAAGAGAATATTTCTTGTCATGATTTCGATAAAATGGAGTAAAGGCGATTTCGGTAACAAGAAAGTAAGCTAAAGCTCTTTAAGTTTACAAGCTAATAATGTTTGGAGGTTTACTTGATGAAAAAAGGTAATAATGATATTCGAGATGTGGTTTATATCCATCTAAATGAGAAAGAACGTTTTGTGCTTTCTTATGGTATAGAGTTTAGAGAGTTTTACAGGATTCTTGCTGATACTCTTGCCTCTATTTTGTTGTTAAAGCATCAGTTTGAAGATGGAGAATTTCATATACATACTCAGTTCGAATATGTTCCAAACAATAAATTAGCATCGTTATCGATGGAAGATGTTTATGGATATGGGGACTTTGTATGGGTCGATTTTGATGAGACGGAAACATTAGATATTTTAGAAGGGCAAACGATTGCGGAACTCTTGTATTTGGGACATAAACAGGAGCCTTTAAAAAAGCCATTTTTTCAACAATTAAACAACCAATATGCCTATTTAGCTCATGATGACGGCTGGTTTAATAAAATTTATTATAAAAACATGGAGTCCTTTTATCAATTATTTTGTGAGGTTATTGCAAATAAAGTGACAGAACTTAAATTAGAGAAAGCGTTGTTGGGAATTAAAAAGAAAAGGCTTTATCCGCCTCTTCCGAAAGAAATTGTAACAGAGTTAAAACGTTATATGAGTGAGGGCATGGTACTATCTATTGAAAAAGCCTATCAAACACGATTGAAGCTGGAGATACCAATTTGGGTTTTAGGGGATTTTGATAATATGGATGATATGTATGAAGAATATGAGAAGAACGCTAAGAAAAAAAGTGATGCTTTACTTGTTTTTGATAAAAAATTAAGAGAATGGCAATTAGCTATCGTTTAATTGGTGACGAATATGAGGGGAAAAGTAATGGTAAGCTTTCCGGCAGCATTAAAGAAAATGACGTTTGTGGAGCGCCCTAATCGGTTTATTTTACACTGTTATAATCAGGAAACAGAAGAAATAGAAAAGGTCCATTTGGCAGATCCAGGGCGGCTGATCGAGCTTTTAGTTGAAGGGGCTGTGATTTATGTTCTTCCGAGCATGAATCCTAATCGGAAAACAAAGTGGACGGCTGTATATGTGGAATCAAATGGACTGCTTGTGTCAATAAATACTACGTATCCTAATAAGTTAGTCGAATTAATGTTAAAGGAAGCCATGATAGAGGAGCTTTCTACTTATCATTGGGTTAAGTCTGAATATACCTATGGTAGTTCACGATGGGATTTCTTATTAAAAGATATAAAAGGCAATCAGCTGCTTCTCGAAGTAAAGAGTGTCACCTTAGCGAGCAATGGAATTGGGATGTTTCCAGACGCTGTTACCAAAAGGGGTTCTAAGCATGTGCAAGAATTAACTGCTATTGCGAGAGAAGGAATAATAAAAACAGCTATTTTATTTGTTGTGCAGAGAGAAGATGTGGAAATAGTGACAGGAGCAGCTGCAATTGATCCAGTATTCGCAAAAAGCTTGGAAGAAGCTGCACATGCTGGGGTGCAATTATTAAGCTACACCTGCATATTGTCAGAGCAGGGAATAGCATTAGGCCATGCGGTTCCTGTCGACCCATTTTTAAAACTTTAGTAAAGGAATATATTTATTTACACATCCTTTAATTGTATAATCAGAAAAGACGAAAAATAAAATAGATAGATGATGGTGAGACTTTTGGGAAATGGTTGATGAGGAATTCTTTAGCCTTTTTACCAGAAGTCTCTTAAAAGGGAAGTTAGTGAGAATCTAACACGGTCCCGCCACTGTAAATGATTGCAGCATGGAAAAGTGCCACTGTACGGATGTATGGGAAGGCTTCATGTGGCGAAAATCATGAGTCAGGAGACCTGCCATTCTCTATACACCAAATAAACCTACGAGGATAGGGAGGTGTGGAGCACTTTGAAAATATTTTTGAAGACATCCCAACATCTCTATGGACAATGATAGAGATGTTTTTTATTTTTCCCATATTTATTTAGGAAGGTGAACTAGATGAAAAAGTTTTATTCCATACTGTTAGCGATGCTGCTCGTTGTAGGTGTGCTTGCAGGTTGCGGAGAAACGAAGACAGAAAATAAGCATAATAAAGAACAAACTACTACTACAGAAGAGGCTAGCTTCCCTGTCACCATTAAGGATGGATTGGATCAAGAAGTTGTAATTGAGAAAAAACCAGAAAAGATAGTTTCCTTAATGCCTAGCAATACGGAAATTATATTTGCGCTTGGGCTAGGGGAGGAGTTAGTTGGAGTTAGTGACTTTGATAACTATCCAAAAGAAGCGGCAGAAAAAGAGAAGGTAGGCGGGATGGATTTTAATGTGGAGAAAATAATCTCTCTAAATCCAGATGTAGTGTTAGCACATGCATCGAGCGCTCATAATTCTACGGAAGGCTTGCAGCAAATCCGGGATGCGGGCATTGATGTTGTTGTTGTGAATGATGCCACTTCTTTTGAAGATGTTTATAAAAGCATGGACATGATTGGACAAGCCACTGGAACAGAGAAAGAGGCAAACAAGCTTGTTGCTGATATGAAAGAAAAGTTAAGTGCTATCAAGGAGAAAGCAGCAGCCATTTCCGATAGTGATAAAAAGGCAGTTTACATAGAAGTAAACGCGGAACCAAATTTATTTACGACTGGTAAAAGGACATTTATGCAAGAGATGTTAGACACTATTCGCGCAAATAATATCATTTCTGAGGAAGGCTGGATTCAAGTGGATCAAGAGGCAGTAATTGCAGCTAATCCGGATGTTATTATTACTACATATGGTGCCTACTCAGAAAAAAGTCCAATCGAGCAAATTAGCTCGAGAAAAGGCTGGGAAAAGATAAATGCAGTAAAGGAAAAGCAAATAGTAGATGTAGATTCTGACACAGTAACTCGTTCTGGTCCTCGTTTAGTCGATGGAGTAGAGGCAGTTGCCAAAGCGGTGTACCCGGATGTTTTTAAATAAAAGAAAAGCGGCTTATGTTTATGCCGCTTTTTTTCTCCTTTTTGCGATTGTGATGGGAATATCCATTGGAACGATCTCTGTCCCTGTTTTATCAGTATTAAAAATATTTGCAAGCTACATTGGACCAGAAAGCATATTAACGAATGTCGATCCCATGCATGTTAATATAGTTCAAAATATTCGCCTCCCTAGAGTGCTTTTGGCAGGACTTGTCGGTGCCAGTCTTTCCATAGCGGGAGCTGCATTTCAGGGATTATTAAGAAATCCATTGGCAGACCCATATACACTTGGGGTTTCGTCTGGAGCATCGGTTGGAGCCGTTATTACGTTATTTTTCCACTTTACCATTCCGTTTCTTGGCGGATTGACTTTGCCATTTATGAGTGTATTATTCTCCTTTCTGACGATATTATTTGTCGTTTTTTTTGCAAAAAAAATGGACCCTGCCATGCGGGTTGAAACAATTATTTTAACGGGCATCATTATTGGTTCTTTTCTAAGTGCATTTATTTCTCTTATGATTGCATTAACAGGGAACGAACTACGCCAAATTATAGGCTGGTTACTTGGAAGTGTCTCTATGAGAGGATGGGAATACATTAAAATTATCCTGCCTTTTTTTGTAGTTGGTTCCGGTCTCCTTCTTTCGCAAGGAAAGGAATTAAATGCTTTAGCATTTGGCGAAGAAAGAGCCCAGCATTTAGGGATCCATGTACAGAGAAGAAAAATGGTTATTTTGCTGGCTGGTTCCATGTTAACAGGTGCGGCTGTTGCTGTATCTGGTACGATCGGATTTATAGGTCTTGTGATTCCACACTTTGTCCGGATTATCGTAGGTCCTGATCACAGACATTTAATGGGAGTCTCTCTTTTTGCTGGCAGTGGTTTTATGATTTTGGCTGATTTATTGGCTAGGACGATTATCTCTCCGACAGAACTCCCGATAGGGGTCATAACAGCTATAGTTGGTGCTCCAGTGTTTGCAGGATTATTACTGAGAAGAAGGAAGAGGAGTTTAAAATAATGCTGAATGTACGAAATCTCTTTTTTCAATATGAAACAAAACAAATTTTACAGAATATTTCTTTTTCTGTGAATAAAGGGGAAATGATTGGTATCCTTGGGCCAAATGGCAGTGGGAAAACGACTCTAATGAAAATTATCAGCGGTATTTTAGCCCCGCGAGAGGGACAGGTGGAGATAAAGGGCACATCCATTGACCAGTATAAAACAAAAGAATTAGCAAAGGTAGTCGCCGTGCTTTCTCAGCATGTGAATGAATCATTTTCCTATACTGTTCGAGAAATTGTATCGCTCGGGAGGTATGCACATCAATCGGGGCTGTTTCAGTCCTGGACTTCTAAAGATGAAGAAGTAATCACACGAGTAATGAAACAAACGGGGGTCTTTGTTTTTCAAGACAAGTCTATTCATGCATTGTCTGGCGGGGAAAAGCAGCGTGTTTATTTGGCTCAGGCCCTGGCACAAGAGCCAGAAATCCTTCTGTTAGATGAACCTACTAACCATTTGGATCTATCCTACCAGAAGGAGTTATTGGATAGCTTAAGAGAATGGAGCAGAGAAAAAGACCTAACAATTGTTTGTATCTTTCATGATTTAAACTTGGCAGGATTATATTGTGATCGACTCCTTTTATTACATGATGGAAAAGTAGAAGTAGATGCCTCTCCTTCTGATGTATTGCAAGAAAAAAGAGTGAAAAGAATCTATAAGACAAATGTGAAAAATACTTTTCATCCAAGCATACCAGCTTCTCAAATAGCGCTTGTGCCAAGAGAGCTAGAGAGAAAGAAAGTTCAAATAGATACAACGGCAATTACTGTTACTTCAGAAAGAGTAGAAATGAAGGCTCCTTTCCCATTATACACGCTTTCATCTGGCGTAACGGGTGCTGGGATGGGCTGGTATAAAAACTTTGTAAACCGCCATGTAGATAAGACATACCGCTGCGAGGATTACCGGAAAGACATGTACGAGTATTTGCTTCAAAATGGCTTTAGCCCACAAGAGACAGTCGGAATGATGACAGCTGTTCATACAGAAGATGCAGCCTATCAGTTATTAGAGCAAGGGGATTTCTCTGTCATGATTGTGGTAACAGGTGGAGTAGGAAATGCTGTCGATGCAGCTAAGACAAACGCGCATTCATCCTCGTTCCATCCAGGGACCATTAATACTTGGATTTTTGTCAATGGGACATTATCAGAGCAAGCCTTTTTGCAAAGTGTCATTACTGCTACCGAAGCAAAAGCAGCCGTCTTGCGTGATCGGAAAATAAAGGATATGGAAACAGGAACTATTGCAACAGGTACATCAACAGATAGTATATCGGTCGCTGCCACTCAAGTAGGAACATACCTTGAATTTGCCGGTACGATTACTTCACTTGGGAAGTGTATAGCAGAAGGGGTCTATCACTGTTTAACAAAGTCATTAGATAAAAGGGATAGGAGGCTGGCAGCTAAATGATCGGTCATTTAATCAGCATTACCATTGCGATTATTTTAGATAAGTTGATTGGGGATCCTCCAAGCTGGCCACATCCTGTGAAAGGGATGGGAAAGTTAATTTCCTATTTAGATCAAAGATTAAATAAGGGGAGAAAACGGCAGTTAAAAGGATTATGGATGCTCATGAGTGTTTTAGTGCTTACCTTTTTGCTTAGCTGTTTCCTTGTTTATATTAGCTATCAGCTTCATTGGTGGATCGGCGTAATAATAGAAGCTCTACTTATCGCCACAACCATTGCCCAGAAGAGTCTGAAGGATGCTGCGATAGAGGTCTATGAACCATTGCAGGCTAATGATCTAGTGCTGGCAAGAAGAAAGCTGTCTTATATTGTGGGAAGAGATACAGAGCAGTTAGAGGAAAAAGAAATTGTCCGGGCAACGGTAGAGACTGTGGCAGAAAACACTAGTGATGGCATTACAGCTCCACTGTTTTGGGCATTTATTGGTGGTGCTCCTTTCAGTCTTGTATATAGGGCCATTAATACATGTGACAGCATGGTTGGTTATAAGAATGATAAATATAGAGAATTCGGGTATTATGCTGCGAAATGTGATGATATTGTTAACTACTTGCCGAGTCGAATAACAGCAATGCTTTTGCTTTTGGTTAGTCGTACTCCTTTCCATTCGAAAAAGGAAGCCTGGAAGCTGCTATTCCAAGATGCGAAGAAGCATCCATCTCCAAACAGCGGCTGGGGGGAAGCAGTAACTGCTATTCTCCTTGGCATACAGCTCGGTGGGATTAATTATTATCGAGGACAGAAATCAGATCGGGCTAGAATGGGAACAGCACTGCAGCCTTTAGGAAAGAAACATATTATCGAGTCGACTAAAATTGCTAATAAAGCAGTTGTTTACTTCTATCTTTTTTTATTTATAGGAGGAATTGGATTTGAACTGGCCAATGCATGGAGCTAATCCCCAGTATATATATGAAAAGACAAATTTAGAAATGCCAGTGGATGCAATTGATTTTAGTGCAAATATTAATCCATTAGGACCTCCGCCGATTTTATTAAAGAAGTGGAATGACCTTTTTCAGACCGTTCATCTTTATCCAGATCCTTTTGCAAGTCGCCTAAAAGAAAAAATTTCAAACCACTATGGAATTCCTTCCAAGCAGCTTTTGATTGGAAATGGAGCTGCGGAAATCATTTCCTTATTAGGGAGAATTCTGACGGGAAAAAAGGTATTGCTTCTTCAGCCAGCCTTTTCTGAATATGAAGAAGTGTGCCGGATTAATAATTGCGACATCTATCATCATTATTTATTCGCAGAAACAGGATGGGAGCTGTCTCCCGCTAAATTGGAAAAGGATATTCGTCAAGTTGATGCTGTATTTTTATGTAATCCTAATAATCCAACAGGGATATTTTATCCGAAGAAATTAGTAGAAGAGTTATTGGATATTTGTATGCAAAACGATTGTTCCGTTATTCTAGATGAAGCTTTCTATGATTTTGTAGTTGGATATGAGGATATGCTTCCGCTCTTAAAAAATTACCCAAATCTCATTATTTTACGTTCTTTAACTAAAATGTACAGTATACCAGGAATACGCCTAGGCTACGTATTAGCATCAGAAGAACTAATTGCACAACTGCAGCATTTGCAAACACAATGGAGTATAAATGGAATTGCTTTAAAGGCTGGCGAGTTATTAATAGAGCAGGAGGAGTTTCTAAAAAAAACGCAAAGCTATATAGAAGAGGAGAAGAAAAAGCTATTTTCCTTCTTTAAGAATGAATATTTTGCGTACTCCAACTCTGCTGCTAATTATTACTTGTTAAAGGAACCAAGGTTAACGGATCAAAAGGAATTCCTTACTTTCCTGCTAAACAATGGCATCATTGCAAGACATACATATAATTATCCAAGTTTAGAAGGAAGCTGGCTGCGGTTTGCGATTAAAAGCATAGAACAGAATCAGCGATTGCGGGGAGTGTTAACTAAATGGAAACAAAATCATCCATCATCTTTGTAACTGGTGGCGTGAGAAGTGGAAAATCTTCGCTTGCTGAGAGATTGGCAATCAAATATGCGCAAGATGAAAGAGCAGAATTGCATTATATCGCTACTGCTGTCATTACGGATGCTGAAATGGAAGAAAGAATTATCAGACACCAACAAAACAGAGAGGCACAAAAGGTGAAATGGAATAGCTATGAAAAGCCAGTTGATATTGGGGAGTTAGCGGCTGTCTTTACAAAAAAGGATGTTGTTTTGCTCGATTGTTTAACCGTTTTGGTCAATAATGAACTTTTTTTCCAAGATAAACAACAGGAAGGGATAGAGGGAAAGCTGAAAAAGGATCTAGTAGAACTAAGCCGAAGTTGCCGTTATCTTATCCTTGTTAGTAATGAGGTTACATATGAACCGTCTCTCGATCCAGATGTACAGAAATATTGCAGGATTTTAAATCGGCTGCATCATTTTCTCGTACAGCATGCACATGAGGCATATCTAGTAGAAAACGGAATCGCACAACGGAAGAAGGGAGGATAAGAATGAAGGGTGTGATGATACAAGGGACTTCATCTGATGTGGGGAAAAGTCTGATTGCGACTGCTTTATGCAGAATGCTAGCAAATGAGGGAATAAAGGTAGCGCCATTTAAATCACAAAATATGTCGAACAACTCTTATGTCACAGTAGATGGAAAAGAAATTGGAAGAGCACAAGGAGTGCAGGCGGAAGCAGCAAAGATAGAGGCAACAGTTTGGATGAATCCAATTCTCCTAAAACCAAGATCTGACTTCCAATCAGAAGTAGTCCTGCTTGGAGAAGTAAGTAATACTCTTTCAGGAAGAGGGTATCGTGAACAGTTTTATGAAGAAGGCCTTCGTGTTATTCAAAAAAGTCTTCATTACCTGCAAAGGAATTATGAGATGGTAATCATGGAAGGGGCGGGAAGTCCAGTAGAAATAAATTTAAAAGATAGAGAGCTTGTAAATATGAAGGTGGCAGCAATGGCTGACATCCCGGTTATTCTCGTTGCTGATATTGATCGCGGCGGTGTGTTTGCGAGTATTGTTGGTACCCTCTCCTTATTTTCAGAAGAGGAACGAAGCAGGGTAAAGGGGATTATTATTAATAAATTTCGCGGTGATGTCACGCTTTTTGAAGATGGTGTGCAATGGCTGAAGGAGAAGACCGGCATCCCTGTTCTCGGAGTCCTTCCTTTTATTCATAACCATATGATTGAAGGAGAGGACTCCTTGTCTATACGGGAGAAAAGAATAGCAACTTCAAAAGAAGTGCTTGATTTAGCAGTAGTAAACAATCGTTATATGTCTAATTTTACGGATATAGAACCATTTTTCCTAGAGGAAGATGTTACTATACGTCTGATTGATAAAGGCGAAGATTTAGGAAAGCCAGATGCAGTCATTATTCCAGGTACAAAAAGTACGATAGAGGGTTTAAGAGAAATGAGAAGGAATGGATTAGATGTCCAGCTTAAGCGCTATTATAAAGAAGGCGGCAGAGTAATAGGTTTATGTGGAGGCTATCAAATGCTGTGTTCTGTCTTATTGGATCCGTATGGAGCTGATACTGGAATCGCAGGCGAAGAAATAGAAGGGCTGGGGATTATACCTGCAAAGACGGTATTTGAACAGAAAAAAGAAACAATTCGCGTGAAAGGTAGTTATCATCCCTTTACAAAGCTATCCTCAGAAAAAATAGAGGGGTATGAGATTCATTTAGGTAAAACAGAGTATGAGAATTCTGCCGAAAGATGTCCGTTTCTATTACTTAATAATAGGGATGAGGGTTATTATCGAGAAGACGGAAAATTGATAGGAACCTATATGCATCATCTTTTCTACAACGATGTGTTTCGTAATACATGGTTAAATCAGATACGACTGCAAAAGGGCATGGCAGAAAGAAAAACACTGTTTATGCGAGAGCAAAAGGATAAACGCTTTGATACGCTTGCTGATGAGATGAAGAGACATCTTGATTGGGAGAAAATATGGGAAATCCTTCAAGCTGGTGATGACCAATGAAAAAATGGTGTATTGGTTTTTTAGTAAATATACAGTTCTTTACGGCAATACCAGTGAGAAAGGTGCTGCCGATGGAAGGGGAGTTTCTGCAGAAAAGTATAAAAACATTCCCTTTGCTTGGCCTTTTCCAAGGCTTTATTTATATGGGGATTTTCTTTTTGCTAAATGAATATACTCCATTTACAGCTCTCGCCGTTGCTTTTATTGTTTGGATCAGTACGATTTTATTAACAGGCGGACTTCATTTAGATGGCTGGATGGATGCAAGTGATGCTTATTTTTCTTATCAAGATGCAAAAAAAAGATTAGAAATTATGAAAGATCCTCATGTCGGTGCCTTTGGTGTTTTGTCTGTCATTCTTTTATTGAGTACGAAGTTTTTTTTTATCTATGAAATCGTGACACATATGCAAGAATTCACCTATTTTTTTGTGATGCTCTTGCCATTCTTTTCTAAAGCGGTAATGGGCTGGAGCTTACTATTTGTTCAAGAGGCAAAAAGGGACGGACTCGGCGCATACTTTAAAAAGTCTGTCCAAGGGCAGCGCATGTTTTTTTATAGTGGATATATTGCAGCTGCTTTGCTAGTTTTCTTGTTATTGTTTCCCAAATGGCTGCCATTATTCTTTTTGTTTCTTTTCGTGAGCATCGGCTGCTACTTATTATTCAGCCGATTTATGAAACAGGCTTTTGGTGGATTAACAGGTGACTTATTAGGTGCAAGTGTAGAAGGGACGGAAATGGCACTATGGGCGACACTATGGTTATTGCATTACTTCGTCATGGGCTAACGGCTGCAAATGAACGAAAGGCATATATTGGCTGGACGGATGCGCCTTTAAGTGGAAAGGGAAGAAATATGCTTTATGAAAAAGGAAGGCCAGTGTCTAAATATGACTGGATAAGTACAAGTGATTTATTGCGGACGAAAGAGACAGCAGCATTTTGGTTTCCTGAACAGATTCTGCACAGTGTTTCTGCTTTTCGCGAAATAAATTTTGGGGATTGGGAAGGAAAAACATACGAACAATTAAAAGAGTTACCTGAATATTGCAAATGGTTAAATGCTCCATTTACTAATGCTCCAACAAATGGAGAATCTTTTGCAGAGCTGATAGAGCGAGTGGATAGGGGCTGGAATCACTTAATTAAACAGAGTACTCGAAATAATAGAATGGCGGTAGTTACACATGGCGGTGTCATTCGATACTTGCTTAGTAAATATGGTGTAACAGAAAGGGATTTTTGGGATTATACGATTTCTCCTGGTGAAGGTATCGAGTTAATTTGGTCCCACAAAGAAAGTTTTAGGAGGAAGGAAAGATGCACTTTATTACAGGAGGTAGCTTTCACGGGAAAAAAAGCTGGACAGTAACATTTGCAAGAGAGCAGGAATTTACAGAAGGAAAGGTTCTCCGTCTATTTGATGAAAAGGAAATAAACATGGCAAATAATGAGAAGGGTTCTTTCTATAGGATAGAAGGACTAGAGTGGATGATCAAAAATCGTCTGCAGGAAGAAACATTGGAGCAAACAGTCGATTATATAGAAAAACTAGTGGAAGCTTTGCTTCAATGGGAAAGAGAAGAGAATAATCGCTGCGTGTTTATAATTGGCAGTGATATTACAAAAGGCGTTGTTCCGATTGATAGAAGAGATCGCTTGTGGCGTGATGCCACAGGGCTGATCTTTCAGCGAATTGCTGCCGCTGCAGACAGAGTAGATGTTATTTGGTATGGGTTAAATGAGCGATTAAAGTAGTGATCGATCGAATGATAGGAAGCAGCAAAATGCCTATAGGCATAAAAATAAGGACAAAACAGAAAGAGGGGGAGAAAATGCGTATCTATACAAAAACAGGTGATAGCGGGGAAACGAGTATTATAGGAGGGAGAGTATCAAAGGATGATATTCGAGTAGAAGCCTATGGAACGGTCGATGAGTTGAATTCTTTTGTCGGGCTAATTGTTGCGCAATTAACAGGGGAACAATTTGCTGATATTAAGGAAGATTTAGAGAAAATCCAGCATGAATTATTTGATTGTGGCGGGGATTTAGCTAGTATTTCGACGAGAAGACAACTAAAGTTAACAGCATCTGCTATCACTTATTTAGAGGACAGAATTGATAATTTTATGGAGGAGACACCAGATTTGGAGCGCTTTATCCTGCCTGGAGGGACAGAAGCGGCAGCTACTGTTCATATTGCACGAACGGTGACAAGAAGAGCGGAACGCTTAGTCGTGACATTAATGAAGACAATGGAAGACATTCCAGAAATGCCCTTAAAATATTTAAATAGACTTTCTGATTACTTTTTTGCACTGGCGAGGGTAATAAATTTCCGAAGCAATGTGGCAGATATCGAGTATATTCGAAGCGCAAAAGTATTTCGAACAAGTAAAAAGGGAGAGCGAAATGAACGCGAAGAAAATTAATGTCCTTGCTATTTTTATTGCTATATCAGTTATTGGGGCTTTTATAAAAATACCAAGTTTTATTGGAAGTGTTGCCCTTGATAGTTCTCCAAGTCTTATTGCTGGAGCACTTTTAGGCGGGCTAGCTGGAGGAATAGTTGCAGCCCTCGGTCACCTTGTTTCTGCATATTTAGGCGGGCTGCCACTAGGCATGCTTCATCTCTTTATCGCAGTAGAAATGTTTCTGCTTGTTTTTACTTTTTCAAAAATCTATCAAACTGGAAATAGCATAATCTCCATATTGTTCTTTGTGTTAGGAAATGGTGTAATACTTCCACTTCCTTTTTTATATCTAATGGGAAAGGGCTTTTACATTTCGATGGTTCCAGTACTGCTGATAGGAGCTGTATTGAACGGCATTATTGCCCAGTTGTTAATGCCAAGGCTTACAGTTTTTCTTAAAGAGTGGAGAGTGGTCAAGCAGTGAGAGATGTACAAGTCGTACCGTGGAATCAGAAAGAAGAGCTGATTATTAGTGCGGATAATAGTGGAGGAATTGGGCAGAAAGAAGCCGATCAACTTTCCGTCCCTTATGATATTGTTTCCTATTTTTCCTTTCGTGTAGCGGTTATGGAATGTATGGCAGCGGGGGGAGTACCGTTCTCGGTAATCCTGCAGAATTTTTGTGGAGACGATGCTTGGGCTTCCCTTTTGGCAGGTATATATAAAGGAATAGAGGAGCTTGGATTAGAGAGGGAAATTGGAATAACAGGAAGCACAGAAAGCAATTTTTCTCTCCGTGAATCAGCAATAGGACTCACAGTCCTTGGAAAAAGAACTGCAGATTCACAGAATGCCACTATTATCAATGGAAAAATGGCTGTAATAGGCAGTCCTCTTGTTGGAGAAGAAGTGATTCGACAAGAAGAAAATGTAGTGCCTTTAGCAGTATTTTTCCGAGTGGCGAAAGTAGATAGATGTCGAATTCAGCCTGTTGGGTCAAAGGGGATTCTTTATGAATTGGGGCAGCTAAAGGGCGATTTGATTCAAGAGGAAGAAGTGCAGTGTTCTGTAGATCTTTTAAAATCCGCTGGTCCAGCTACGTGCTTTATTGTTGAATATGAAAAGGAAGTAGAGGCAGAAATAAAAAGACTAACGAGGGGCTTTTTTCAAGAAGTGCAAGTTACTTCGAGATAAGAGAAAAGCACAAAGTGGTTTTTTCTTTCTTTAGGAGATATTTAAATAAATAAGCTTCCATTTTTCCCTTTTTTCATATTGTATTAAGAGTTAAAATGGAAAAGGATTAATAGGCACTATTACAGGAATATGTGTTTTCGATTAAATTATTATTTGACTCACATGTTTTATTTTTAAAGGTATGATTCTAGTGGTAGAATAAACAAGTGCATTGATTAAATGGAGGTATACTCATAATGAAAAAGAAACTGGGATTATTATATGGCGGTAAATCAGCTGAACATAAAGTTAGCATGCAAACAGCAATGGCTGTAATTAAAGCACTAGATACAGATAAATATGATATTCACCCAATTTACATATCAGAGAGCGGTGAATGGGTTCGTGGTCCTCAATTAATGGGACCAGTTGAAAATGTAAAAGAGCTTGCGTTTAACACACAGGAGCAAATCGGCTCGAATGCCCTTTCTACTACACTCTTTCAAGCGAATGACGAAGCTTCCTTAGATGTTATTTTTCCACTGCTTCATGGACCAAATGGAGAAGATGGAACAGTACAAGGATTGTTAGAACTTCTTAACCTTCCTTATGTTGGGAATGGTGTGCTAGCCTCTTCAGCTGGAATGGATAAAGTAATTATGAAAAACATCTTTGAAGTAGCTGGATTAAATCAAGTGAAATACAATTCTTTTATCCGCAGTGACTGGCAAAGTGATAAGGATGCAGCCTATGAACGTGTAGAAAAAGAATTAGGTTTCCCTTGTTTTGTTAAGCCTGCTAATCTTGGTTCAAGTGTAGGGATAAGTAAATGTACAACAAGAGAAGAGCTAGAAACAGCCTTTATTGAAGCATTCCAATTTGACCGCAAGATTATTGTAGAAGAAGGCTTAACAGCAAGAGAAATTGAAGTAGGGGTACTAGGAAACGACCATCCTGAAGTTTCTGTAGCTGGTGAGATTGTTCCGAAAAAAGATTTCTATGATTATAAAGCAAAATATGAAGATGGAGATACAGCTTTAATTATTCCTGCAGACGTGACAGATATGGAGTATGCAGCGATTAAAGAAGATGCTATTAAAGCATTTAAAGCACTTGATTGTTCTGGCCTAGTCCGTGCAGATTTCTTTCTGACAAAAGAAGGAAAAGTTTATATTAACGAAGTGAATACAATGCCTGGATTTACACCATTCAGTATGTTCCCGTTATTATGGAAACACACAGGTTTAGAATATGATGCACTGATCAATAAATTAGTGGATCTAGCTGTGGAAAGACACACTGAAAAGCAAAGTATTAAATATACGATTTAAAAAGAAGAACATAAAAGGAGAGGTGAGAAAAATGCCTCTTCTTTTGTTCCATCCAATGAAAGTTTTTTAGTAGAGAAGGGCAGTAGTCTCCGCTCATTTTTAAAGGAGGTTTTATTTTGATTAAGCGTACATATGCAGAAATTGCTTCAATGTCAAGCAGTACTCGTTTTTTTGAGCAATATAATGAGGTGCTTATTAGCGGGGTAACGATTGATTCGAGAAAAATAGAAGCAGGACAATTATTCATCCCTTTTAAAGGAGAAAGGACGGATGGGCATGAATATGTCGCAGATGCAATTAAACAAGGCGCTGCTGCGGCATTTTGGCAAAAGGATGTCCCGAATCCGCCTGAGAATCTCCCTCTTATCTTTGTGGACGATTCGTTAACAGCGATTCAAACGCTTGCTAAAAGCTATTTACAGCAATTGAAGGTTAAAATTGTGGGAATAACAGGAAGTAACGGAAAAACATCTACGAAGGATATGACAACAAGTCTTCTTTCTTTAAAATATAAAGTGCAAAAAACAGAAGGCAATTATAATAATCATCTTGGTCTGCCTTTAACTGTACTTGGTTTAGAGGAGAATACAGATATTGCTGTGCTCGAAATGGGCATGAGCAGTCGTGGAGAAATCGACTTTTTGAGCCGGTTAGCAGAACCAGATATTGCTGTAATTACGAATATCGGGGAGTCTCATATGCAAGATCTCGGATCAAGAGAAGGGATTGCAGAGGCGAAGTTAGAAATCTTAAATGGATTGAAGGAGAAAGGACGATTTGTTTACTTTGGAGATGAACCTCTTCTTTCAACCCGTGTTAAAGACAGGAACCTGGATATGAAAACCTTTGGAATGGATCCTGCCAATGATTTATACCCATATGAAATAAAGGCACTTGAAAATGGCAGTGTTTTTCAAATTAATAAAGCGGCAGAACCATTTGAATTGCCTGTTTTAGGAAATCATAATATTTTAAATGCGTTGGCAGCAATGCTAGTGGCAGAGTATTTTGAAATTCCTTATGAAGAGATGAATAAAGGTCTTCAATCGCTAAAACTGACAAATATGCGCATGGAGTTAGTCGAAGGGCAGTTAGGTGTGAAAGTTATTAATGATGCATACAATGCCAGTCCTACTTCTATGCTTGCAGCTATTGATGTGTTAAAGAAGCTGCCAGGTTATAAGCAAAAAATCGCAGTTCTTGGAGATATGCTAGAGTTAGGAGACCAAGAAGAAGCTTTTCATTATGAGATGGGAGAGCATTTAGAAGGAGTCGATTACGTTTTAACATATGGAAAGCTGGGTAATTTCATTGCAGAAGGTGCAAAAACAGTTCTTCCTGAAGATCATGTTTTTTCTTTCCAAGAAAAAGAGCCATTAATAGAAACTTTACTGCCTTTTCTAAATAAAGAAACAGTAATTTTAGTCAAAGCTTCTAGAGGAATGAAGTTAGAGGAAATCGTTAAGGCAATACAATAATAGAAGGAGGCCAGCCTATTTGAAAAACGAAAAACGTTTTCCTTGTAGGTTCGGCTTTTTTTAGAGTGGATAGTTAAGAAATGTATATAAAAAATGAATTACTCTTATAGTGTAAAATATCTCTAAAAGGAGGGGGAGTAAATGACAGCGTGTTTATGTATACATGGATTTACAGGTTCTCCAATGGAGGTAGAACCACTAGCTGAATATATCCAGAACTATACCAATTGGGAGTGTATGGTTCCAACACTTCCTGGGCATGGCGATCAATTAAGATTAAAAGGGATTATATATAATGAGTGGATCCAATATGCGGAAGAAGCGTTAAAGGATTTATTAAAAAGACACGACACAGTATATGTTGTTGGTTTTTCCATGGGTGGATTAATAGCAAGCTATTTAGCAGCAAAGTATCCGATTAAGAAATTAATTCTCTTAAGTGCAGCAGCCTATTATGTAAACTTAATCCAGCTTCAAAAGGATATAAGAATAATTTGTGCTGATTTTTTTCGAGGGAAAATTAGAGAGAATGAGCAATTTATCCGCTATATGAACAAAATTAAAAGTACTCCTTTAGCCGCTGCCATTCAGTTTAGGAAGCTTGTGCAATATGTAAAACCATTGTTAGCTAACATTCAAGTGCCTACATTGATTGCCCAAGGGGAGAAGGATGGAATTGTCCCATTGAAGAGTGCAACCTATTTGTATAATACAATTCGTGCAGAAAATAAGAAGATCTTATACGTGCAGGAATCCAAGCACTTAATTTGTCATTGTGAGAAAAGAGAAGCATTATTTCAAGAAATAATAACATTCCTCAAGGCGCCCTCATAAGTTAAAAGTAACCCTATTTAATCGTATAGATTTGAGGTTGATTGGAAAGAGTAAAGGAAGGGAGGTTTGGCCAATTTTGGTCTTTACTTAAAAGATCACTTTGTGTCAAAACGGCTATAAAAGAACGTAAGGGGCTCTTTATTCCGCATAAAGCGTTTACATTGTAAAAATGGTAAAAACACGTATAAAACCTAGATTTTCAGCTGCCCAATTTATTGCAAAGCGTATATCTTAATGATAATATTATTTTAAAAAGTAGGGTGACAAACTTAACATTTTGGGCATAATGTTAGAGAAAAAAACCTCTTTGTAAACGATAAATTAGTCAAATAGAGAGAAATGAATGGAAGAAGAATTCCGAGAAAATGAATTCTTTTGTTTAGGAAGGGAATAACCATTGTTCTTTGTATTTGGCTAACTTTTCTAGATTAGCTGATTTGGTTTTAAGCTCCGTGAAAAAATCATGTTTTTTCGAGCGTGAATTTTGAAGATTCTCATTTTGGAGAAACAGACTAATCATTAATTGGTAACAGAGCTATTATAAAAATAAATAGAAGTCATTTGAAATTTCCTCCTATTTATAACTAAGTTAAATAGTATCTCATAACTAATAAGACTTAAATATTTTGCATATACCCTCATCATTCTCCTGATAAAGGTTGTAAGGCTATTGAAACCAACAATAACTTTCATCATTTATATATAACGAGCATCATTTCTTTTTAATTGTATGGGGAAGGCATAATGTGATGAATACGATATGCCATTTTAATATGTTTCATTTAGAAAAATGAGGTACATACAAATGGTTGGCATGATGGATTTATTCCATCTGTTTATGGATATTTTTTAATGACTAGAAGGAGATTGGATATATTGGTAAAGTTTCAAGATTTAGGTATTAGTCCTGCTACAATGAAAGCATTAAAAAGAATGGGGTTTGAGGAAGCGACGCCTATTCAGGCAGAAACGATTCCATTGAGCCTTCAAAATAAAGACTTAATTGGTCAAGCACAAACAGGAACAGGGAAAACAGCTGCTTTTGGAGTGCCTTTAGTTGATAAAATTGACGTAGCGAATGAAGTAATTCAAGGGATTATTATTGCTCCGACAAGAGAGCTAGCTATTCAGGTTTCAGAAGAATTATACAAAATTGGTTATGGAAAGCGTACAAGAGTATTATCTATTTTCGGCGGACAGGATATAAATCGCCAAATTCGTGCATTGAAGAAAAACCCGCATATTATTGTTGGGACACCTGGACGTATATTAGATCATATTAATCGTAAAACACTTCGATTAGATAATGTTCAAACAGTTATATTAGACGAAGCTGATGAAATGCTAAACATGGGATTCATTGATGATATTGAAGCAATTCTTTCAAAAATTCCAACAGAAAGACAAACATTACTATTCTCTGCTACAATGCCTGGACCGATTAGAAAAATGGCAGAGCGCTTTATGAAAGATCCAGAAGTAGTTAAAGTGAAAGCAAAAGAAATGACTGTGCCGTTGATTGAACAGTATTATATCGAAACACAAGAGAAAACGAAATTTGATATTTTAACAAGATTGCTGGATATTCAATCTCCAGAGCTAGCTATTATATTCGGTCGCACGAAACGTCGTGTTGATGAGCTGTCTGAAGCATTAAATCTACGTGGTTATACAGCAGAAGGCATTCATGGAGATTTAAGCCAAGCGAAACGTATGTCTGTTCTTCGTAAGTTTAAAGAGGGAACGATTGATGTACTAGTGGCAACAGATGTAGCTGCACGTGGACTTGATATTTCCGGTGTAACACATGTTTATAACTTTGATATTCCTCAAGATCCAGAAAGCTATGTACATCGTATCGGACGTACTGGCCGTGCAGGAAAAGAAGGGGTAGCTATTACGTTTATTACGTATCGTGAAAGATCTTATCTGCAGGTTGTGGAAAAAACAACGAAGCGAAAAATGGAAAAGATGATTCCTCCAACAGTCGACCAAGCAATAGAAGGTCAGCAAAAAGCTGTTATGGAAAAAATATCACAAATTATAGAGGAAAATAATTTAGATTCTTATCGAAATGCTGCGGATGACTTATTGGAACAAAAAGATGCTTCTACTGTTGTAGCTGCAGTTCTAAAGATGCTTACAAAAGAACCAGATACAACTCCTGTTAAATTAACAGAAGAAAAGCCATTGCCAATGAAACGTGACCGCAGACCATATGATAAAAATAATGACCGTGGTGGACGCAAAAACTATAATCCACGTCAACGCCAAGGCTATGGCAGCAATAAACGTCAAGGTCAATCAGGCAATAGCTACAATAAATCAAAGTCTTACCGTTAAGCTTTGTGTTAAAAACCTCCATGAATGTCGTGGAGGTTTTTTATTTCGGGGATAGTGATAGAGAGACAGAAAAATATGAAACCACCTTATCGTATTTTCGTATATAGTTAAGAGATACAGACAAAATTCAGAAAATAGGAGGAGTGTAATTGATAACAATACCTCAAAATAGGTTATCGAAAAAGGGGATCACTGTTTGGCGCTTAACAGGAGTTATATCTTCGCTCATTATGATGGTTATTGGTGCTGGGGTAATTACGTTTGCTATTCTTTTTGATTGGCACATACTTATAAGTATAGGAACGATAATTTATCTTCTTTTTCATATGGCTTTTACAATTGGGATCCTGCCGCCTTTAAAGTGGAAAAGATGGAGATATGAAGTAAGAGGAGATGAAATTGAAATACAGCAAGGGGTTATTGTAATAAAGCGAACGCTCATTCCAATGATTAGAGTGCAGCATGTAGACATGAAGCAAGGACCTCTATTAAGAAAGTACGAGCTTGCCACAGTGTCGATTTCTACAGCAGCAACCGTACACGAAATCCCTGTACTTCAAGTGGATGAAGCAGAAGAGATTAGACAGTATATTTCTAGCAAAGCAAAGGTGGCAGAAGAAGATGTTTAAGCAAAACAGACTTCATCCTGTGTCCATCATTTACGTTATTTTGAAGCGGTTAAGAGAGTTTATTTTTCCGTTTATTGGAATTATTGTACTTGGAGGTAAGCCTACCGAGTGGGGATTATATACAATTCTAGGAGCGTCATTCTTACTTTTGATTATTCTCATTAGCGGATTTTTGTCATGGAACTTTTTCACCTTTTATGTAATGGGAAATGAATTACGAATCGAGTATGGTGTATTTATAAAAAAGAAACGCTACATACCCTTTGAACGAATTCAAAGTATCGATTTTACAGAGGGAATTTTTCATCGTCCATTTAGTTTAGTAAAAGTAAAAATTGAAACAGCAGGTGGTGCTGAAGCTGAAGGCGAACTTACCGCTATTTCTAAAAAGGTTGCTCAAGAATTAAAAAGATATATTATTCAAAAAAAGAATGAGCAGATTGAAACGGACGAAATAATAGAAGAGGTAGAACCTGCTCAACAAGAAATCTACCGGATTTCATCTAAAAAATTAGTCGTTTTGGCGTCAACTTCGGGCGGCGTAGGTGTGATTATCTCGGCAATATTTGCTTTTATTTCACAATTCGATGATTTAATTCCGTATAAGGAAATCTACAAACATGTTCAACAAGTCATTACAAGCGGTGTAGCGTTAGTTTCTATCGTTGTTTTTGTTTTATTTGTATTGTTATGGGTTTTATCTTGGTTCATTACTATATTAAAATATGCGAATTTTACATTATCGAAGACGAAAGATGATTTGATTATTACACGTGGCCTAATTGAAAAAAAGCAGATTACTATTCCGCTGAAACGGATTCAAGCAATTAAAATAACAGAAGCGATGCTTAGACAGCCGTTTCAATTAGTTAGTGTATCTGTTATTAGCGCTGGTGGATCTTTTGATGATATAGAAGCTTCTGATGTAGTTGCCGTTCCGTTATTAAAGAAAAAGGAATTACCACTTTTATTAAAAGAAATGGTACCTGAGTATGAATGGAATGAGGAGCTGCATTCGCCGCCCAAACGATCAATTTGGAGATATATTATTAAAAATAGTTGGATAGCATTACCTGTTATTATCGCTATGATTTACTTTTTTCATGAATGGGGAGCGTTATCGTTGTTGTTATTACTAGTTTTACCATTATGGGGCTACTGGAATTATCGTTCAGCTGGATATCGTATTTCAGGTAAGCAGTTAACATTATCCTTCCGCCAATTTAATAAAACAACTTTCCTGATGAGACGAAATCGAATTCAAGCCCTTTATTACACAGAGGGATGGTGGCAGCGAAAAGGAGAGCTTGCTTCTGTACAGGGTGTTGTTCTCTCTGGTGCTGGAGGAGCCACTGGGGTAGTTACAGACCTGACCAAAGAAGATGTAGAAAAGGTATATGAATGGTATTCGCTAAGTTAAGTGAGTGTCGGATAAAGCTAAATAGCCCAACAAGCTCTAATTTAGTAGTCAAATCAATTCGGTCTATCATTTTTTTCAAAAGAAAATAAAACGGAGCAAACTGAATACACGTACACTCCTATGGGAGCTGCGAGAAAGTCCGAGACCCTGCAGGAGATATGAGACGAAGCGGCTCGCCCCCATGGAAAGCGGAGTGTATTCAGTCTGCGGGTGATGACTACACACATTCTTTCTTAAATTGAAATAAAACTCCAAAACAAGTATACGAATTTATAAGATATATGTATACTTGTTCGGAGTTATATTTGGTCAAATTATTTATGTCTCATCTTGTTTTTGAAAGAGACTGGGACAAAGCAATATATATAATGGTTATTATTGACTAACAAATCCTATAATGGCAAGACCGAAGATGATAATCCAAATGATAATAGATTTTGCTTCGGGCTTTTTTGTGCGGCGGAGCTGTTGTCGTAAATAATACCATTCTTCTTTATAACTGGTAAGTATCTTCTTTCCCTTTGATTCCGATAAACTTCCGACGATGACCCCTGTTAGAAATCCAAAAATATGGGCAACAATATTTATATTTGGCTGTAAAAAGGTCATGATTAAGCTAAGAACAGCAATGGTCGTAATAATTTGGGCGTTCCCTTGAGAAATAATGTCTTTTCGAAATACAACTAGACTAATATAATAGCCGAATAGACCAAATATTGCTCCACTAGAACCTAAGTGGACATAAGTAAGTGGTTCGATAAGAAGAGTGATAATATTTGCTGCGATACCAGTGACTAAGTAGATAAGGAGAAACTTAAATTTGCCAAGTATTCTTTCGAGTCCGGGTCCGAATAAGAAAATGCTGAAACTGTTAAATAGAAGATGGGCAAAACCTCCATGGATGAAAATAGGAGTGATTAATCGCCACCATTCTCCTTCTACTATATAAAGGTTAACACCCATCATAGTTTCTAATAAATATTTATTTGGAAAAATAGGAAGATTGGTTAATAAATAGAGAATTAGATGAATAAGTAAGATCATGGAAACGACAGGATAATACGTAATATACTCTTTAAAGCTTTCTCTTCTGGTAAACAACAGTATTTAATACCTCCTAAATAAAGCTTCTTTCTACCATAATAGCCAAAGAATAGGGAAAGATACAATATATTATGCTCACTATGAATAGAATAGAAGGAGTTGTCTTATGATTAAAGGCACGGGAATTGATATAACAGAAATAGACAGAATCGAATCTTTACTCCAAAGTAAGCCGAAGTTTGTGAAGCGCATTCTGACAGATACGGAAATGGAAAAATTTCAGCAGCTATCTGGGCATCGTAAATGTGAGTTTTTAGCAGGACGATTTGCAGCAAAAGAAGCATTTTCAAAAGCGCTAGGCACAGGGATTGGAGCGAACTTAAGCTTTTTGGATATTGAAATAGGATATGAGGAAAAAGGGAAGCCGTGTATTGTAAAGCCATTTTCAAAAGGAGTCCATTTATCTATAACTCATAGCAAACACTATGCCTTTGCCCAAGTTATTATTGAGGAATAAGGAGAGCGAGAGGGTTTTCATCGTTTTTCTTATTCTTTTGTTTGGGAGGGGGAATGGCAGGCTTTTTGAAGCGGGTCTGTTTTTGGTTTAGGCAAGGAGAAATAAACAGAAGAAATATCAACAAAAAGACTTATGATTTCAAGTAGCATATTCCCGAAGGTTGTCTCATATATTCATAGAGAAATAGGAGAGACAAGTATGGTTTCGCGGTTTCTAATAGGCAATTCCAAGAGAGAAGGAGAGGAGTTTCTATTAGAAATGCTGTTTGCTTATTTTTCTCTCTTTCGACGTGAAATGAGAATAGGGGAGTTGAAAAAATGAACAAGAAGATTTGGTTGCTATTTGTAGGGCTAACGGTCATGCTTTTGTTAACTGCCTGCGGAACAAAATCGAAAGAAGATGTTCTGACTGATTTAAAAGAAAAGGTCGAGACAAAGGGGTATAAAGCAGACGCCGAAATGACTCTCAAGATGGGAACAGAACCACAGACTTATGAAGTGGAAGTGTGGCATAAGGACCCAAGTTTTTATCGAGTGAATTTAAAGAATTCAGCAAAAAATCAGAGCCAGATGATTTTGAAAAATGAAGAAGGCGTCTATGTATTAACGCCAGCTTTAAACAAATCCTTTAAGTTTCAAAGTGAGTGGCCGGAAAATAGTAGTCAAGCTTATCTCTATGAGTCTTTAGTGAAGGATATTGAAGAAGATAAAGAGGTGAAATTTTCTGCTACAGATAAGCATTATGTTTTTGAAACAAAAACACGCTATCAGAATAATAAAATGCTTCCAACTCAAGAGATTGCCTTCAGTAAGAAGGATCTTTCTCCTGTCAGTGTAAAAGTAAAGGATGTAGAGGGAGTAGCATTGGTTACGGTGAAGTTTTCTAATGTGAAGTTTGATGTTTCCTTTGATAAAAAGGACTTTGATTTACAAAAGAGCATGACTGCGGCTAAGATGGTAATCCCGGTTATGGGAGAAATTGAAGACAAAGACTTTACTGTGAAATATCCTGAAGAACCATTAGAAGGAGTTAGCTTGGTAGAAGAGAAAAAAATGGCTTCTGAAAACGGGAATCGTGTAATCCTCACATATGATGGAGAAAAATCTTATACGATTATTCAAGAAAAAGCAGTAGTAGCACCAGCTACAGCAGGACCAATTGTTAGTAAGGGCGATCCAGTGGATTTAGGATTTACCATTGGAGAAGTTACAGATTCTAAAGTATCATGGACGTTTGAAGGCGTCGATTATACGATTGCATCAAGTGACTTAACTCGTGATGAATTAGTTACTGTTGCGCGCTCCGTACAAGGAGAGGCAATAAAATAAGTACTACTCAGGCAGCCTTCTACAGGGGGCTGTTTTTTTATGTGGAATAATTACTTCTTCTGCTAAACTTATAAGGATAGAATTGACAAGCGGATCAATCAGTAGAATAATTTAAGGAACAAGTTTGTTAATTAAAAAGGACGTGTGTGGATTTTGAATCAAGAAGATACCTTTTATCGAGATACATGGGTGGAAATTGATCTTGATGCTATTGCATATAATGTTGGTGAATTAAGAAAAAAATTACATCCAGAAAATAAGTTAATAGCAGTAGTAAAGGCAAATGGATATGGGCATGGAGCTCTGCAAATTGCCAGAACTGCTTTACGGTCTGGTGCGAATTACTTGGCTGTAGCATTTTTAGACGAAGCAATCAGTTTAAGAAAGCAAGGAATAACAGCACCGATTCTTGTACTTGGTGCAAGTAGACCGAGAGATGTCATGACAGCGATAAAATATAAAATAACTTTAACTGTTTATTATAAAGAATGGTTAGAAGAAGCTGTCCAATTTTTAAATAAGGATGCTTCATTAACGATTCATTTAAAGTTAGATACAGGTATGGGGAGAATTGGGTTTAGAAACGAGTTGGAAATTCAATCCGTAGAAGAATTGCTGGTAAAACACCCAAATATTGTAGTCGAGGGCATTTTTACTCATTTTGCGACAGCGGATGAAAAAAACTCTTCCTACTTTGAGAGCCAAATTCAACGCTTTAAGGAATTGCTCTCTTCTTTTACAAAACTGCCTGCAATTATACATTGTAGTAATAGTGCTGCGAGTCTTTTGCATCCTGATTTACAATATAATGCTGTGCGTTTCGGTATTTCGATGTATGGATTAACACCTTCTCTTGAAATTGAACAAGATTTACCTTATCCATTACAAGAAGCCTTTTCCTTGCGGACAAAATTAGTCCAAGTGAAAAAATTAAACAAGGGCGATAAAGTAAGCTATGGAGCGACTTATGAGGCAAAAGAAGAGGAATGGATAGGGACTTTACCAATCGGTTATGCAGACGGATGGTTACGTAAACTGCAAGGTCAAGAGGTTCTCGCTGAAGGAATAAGAGCGCCGATTGTAGGGAGAATTTGCATGGATCAATGTATGATAAGGCTGCCGTTTTATTTAGAGCCAGGAACAGAAATAACGTTAATTGGGAAGCAAAGGGATGCTGAAATCTCTGTGAATGAAATTGCTGCTAAACTAGAGACGATTAATTATGAAGTCACATGTATGATTTCTACAAGAGTCCCGCGGATTTTTAAACAAAATGGAAATGTCACAGAAACAGTAAATTTCTTAATCTAGAGGAAGACAAAGCAATGGTGGTTTCGGAATCTTGCTGCCAAATGAATATTTTAAACTCAAGATCAAATAAAAGTAATGGATAAGGAAATGACTGAATACATTAATTATGGTCATAGATACCATTTGAAGATCTATTTATATGAAAAATATGGAAGAACAGCTATTATTTTTGTGAATAATTTTCGTTTTTCTATTCTTTCATGCATAAAAGGGATAATTTTTGGCGGATAATACAGTAGAATTGCTGAATGGACTTTGCAGAAACACTTATTAGTGGTATGATTAAAAAAAGCAGAGCTAAAAATGGTGTGTAGTGATGGTGGAGGTGTATGTTTGTGTCTGAATCTAGCACAACGACAGAGATCATGATAAAATTACCAAAGCATTTGTTAACTGAATTGGACGGCTTCGTTAAGCAGGAAAATGTTAATCGTAGTGAATTTATTTATCAAGCAACGAAAATGTATCTTCGCGAACGGAAAAAGAGACATATCCGCGAATCGATGAGACGAGGATATATGGAAATGGCTAAATTAAATTTATCCATTGCATCAGAAAGCTTTCTCGCAGAATACGAGGCAGAGCATACAGTAGAACGTCTTGTAAGCGGAGGGTAATCCTTTGATTGTCAAACGTGGTGACGTTTATTTTGCAGACCTATCCCCAGTTGTTGGTTCAGAGCAAGGCGGCGTCCGTCCTGTACTTGTCATTCAAAACGACATCGGGAATCGGTTCAGTCCCACAGTCATTATTGCAGCAATTACAGCTCAGATTCAAAAGGCTAAATTGCCGACTCATGTGGAAATTGATGCGAAGCGATATGGTTTTGAAAGAGATTCGGTAATTCTTTTAGAACAAATTCGTACGATAGATAAACAGAGGCTAACGGACAAAATTACTCATCTTGATGAGGAAATGATGGAAAAAGTCGATGAAGCTCTACAAATTAGTTTAGGTCTCATTGAATTTTAAGTATAATGCGCTCATTGAAGCGCTTTTTTTAATAACCCTAACTGCAACCTTTTTGTATGTAAAAAAGCTCGTATGTCAAACTAGAAAGAACCTCCTTATTTAGTAAGGAGGTTCTTTCTAGTTTGACAGGAAATAGTGAAGCATTATTTTTACTAAATAACAAAAAAATTTCTATAATAGGTTTGAAGGATAAGGAAAATGGGAATATAGAAAAGTCATCACCTATCTTTAGTAGAAAGATGAATAAATTTTCAAGTGGAGAATATGCCCAAAAGTACCACTTGTTTTTCAATATACCCATTTTTGAAAATAAAAAGTCTCTGTTAATATGATAAAATGAAGGAAGTAACTCAGGAAAATATGGAGCAATCAAATTGGTGATTATGGATGGATTTTTTTATAATCTTTAGGTTTACCAAGTGAAGCTTCTTGCATTTATTTTAGATTTTCTTCCATCTAAATAGAGGATCCCTAACGCGGGATGGATAAGTGTGTAAAAAATATTAAAAGAAAGTTGGTTGGTTTTGGGTGAATAGAGTAAGAATACCAATATTAAAACTTTATGACTACTTACTAGTATCCATTCAATGGGAATTAGATGACCAAACAGCCCTTCAGTTTCAAGAGGATTTATTAAATAAAATCCATGAAACCAGTGCGAACGGGGTAGTTATTGATTTAACTTCTATTGATTTTATAGACTCATTTATTGCAAAAGTATTAGGTGATGTTATCGGTATGTCGAAGCTAATGGGGGCTAAGGTGGTACTGACAGGGATTCAGCCTGCTGTTGCCATCACCTTAGTAGAGCTAGGTATCAGTTTAAACGATGTTTTAACTGCCTTAGATCTAGAAAAAGGTTTGGAGAAATTACAACAGGAATTGGAGGACTGACCTATGGGAGACCAATCCTGTGTAAAAATCATAAATGAATGGGATATCGTTGCCGCTCGGCAATTAGGCAGAAACCTCGCCAAAGAGCTCGGCTTCGGTACCGTTGATCAAGCCCGTATAACTACAGCAATTAGTGAATTAGCAAGAAATATATATTTATATGCTGGTCAAGGACAGATTTGTATAGAAAAGCTTTTTGATAATGGGAAAGCTGGTTTAAAACTAATTGCGATGGATAGTGGTCCTGGAATTAAGGATATTAGACAAGTGATGCAAGATGGTTTTTCTACTTCTGGCGGGTTAGGAGCCGGATTGCCAGGTGTGAAACGTTTGATGGATGAGTTTGATATTAAAACCTCTATTGGCGATGGAACAGAAATCCAGGCGGTGAAGTGGCTAAGATAGGGGGGGAGATAATGGATTTCCGAGAAATGATGGAATCTAAATATCGAGATCTTCTTGTGAACTATATAAAAGATGAATCTGAACAAGCTCTTTATCAAGGGCAAAAGTTTAGTAGGAAATCAATTGAACAAAAAATATCACCAGAAGACATAATCAGTTTACATAAATCTATTCTGATGGATTTATATCCAGATATACCTGGATATGTAACAAAATCCTTCGATATACTTCTAGAGGTTATGATAGGCTATGGATTTGCTTATAGAGAACATCAAAGCTTGCGTCATGTTCAGCAAGAGTTAAGAAGCGAAATGGAAATAGCAGCAAATGTACAGCAAACACTATTAAGCACAGATATTCCAAAGGTCGATGGATTAGATATTGGGGCAATAAGTGTACCGGCTAAAATGATGAATGGCGATTATTATCACTTTGTTCATGATGATGATCAGATTATTAACATTGCCATTGCAGATGTGATAGGGAAGGGTATTCCTGCTGCTATGTGCATGTCGATGATTAAGTATGCGATGGACAGTCTTCCGGAAAATAGGAATAAACCAAGCAATGTTCTAGAAAATTTAAATAGGGTTGTAGAACAAAATGTAGATCCTAGTATGTTTATTACCATGTTTTACGGAGCATATGATGTGCTATCACATGTATTTCATTATGCGTCAGCTGGTCATGAGCCTGGCTTATATTATCAAGCGGAAACGAAACAGTTTAGTGAGCTGAAGACTAAGGGATTGCTGCTGGGTGTTGATAAAAGAACGAAATATCAGCAGTTTGAAAAGCAAATTTATCCAGGAGATATGATTGTTTTAATGTCAGATGGAGTAACCGAGTGTAGAACAAAGGAAGGCTTTATTGAAAAAGAAACGCTTCTTGGATACATAAGGAAACATATGCATTTAGATGCACAGAATATTGTAGAAAATGTCTTTAAGGAATTAGAAAAAATTCAAGATTTTCAATTACGTGATGATTTTACTTTAATTATTTTTAAAAGAGAAGTTTAATGGTACCTCCAATAGGGTATAAGACAATATCGTAATAATGTGAAGGTGGGTCGGGATGAATATCATAATAGATGTAAAAGAAAAAGAATTGGATGTAGAAGTTAAGGTTTCTGGTGAAATTGATGCGTATACTGCTCCGAAATTAAGGGAGCGGATTTATTCCTTCTCTGAGAAAAAAGGAATAAAAATGATAATAGATTTATCCGATGTAAATTATATGGATAGTACTGGTTTAGGTGTATTTGTAGGCATATTTAAGAATGTTCGAGCGAATAATGGTGAATTTAAGTTAGTAGGTCTATCAAGCCGCTTAATCAGATTGTTTGAAATAACCGGATTAGCAGACATTATAGACATAAATAGCAAGATAGAAGGTGGAATACAATGAGTCATTTTGAGTACATCGAAATGAAAATTCCTTCTAAACCAGAGTATGTTGGGATAATTCGCTTAACGTTGTCTGGGATTGCAAGCAGAATGGGCTTTAGCTACGATGAAATTGAAGACTTAAAGATAGCAACAAGTGAAGCCTGTACAAATGCTGTGCAACATGCGTATAAAAATAAAGACGCAGGAGAAGTTTTAGTTGGATTTCGATTATATAATGATCGATTAGAAGTCATTGTAGCCGATAATGGGAAAAGCTTTGACTTTCATTCCACTACAAAGGATCTGGGTCCGTATGAGCAGGATGAGTCGGTGGAATTTCTTCGTGAAGGAGGACTTGGCCTATACTTGATCGAAACATTAATGGATGAAGTCAAGATTCACCATAATAACGGGGTAACTGTTTTCATGACAAAATACCTCGAAGGAGAGCAGGTGGAGAGGGATGCAGAAACAATCTCAACCTAATCGCCATTTATCAAAAGAAGAAGTAAATGCTTTAATTAAAGACTTTCAAAGTACACAAAATGAGAAGGCGCAAGAAGCGCTTGTTATAAACTATCGCGATTTAGTAGAAATGCTGGCACGAAAGTATTCTAAAGGTAAAATGTTTCATGAGGATATCACACAGGTTGGAATCATTGGATTAATAGGGGCTATTCATCGCTATGATGAAAGCTTCGGAAAAAGTTTTGAAGCCTTTGCGGTTCCAACCATAATTGGAGAAATTAAACGGTTTTTAAGAGATAAAACTTGGAGTGTTCATGTACCCAGAAGAATAAAAGAGCTTGGTCCTAAAATAAAGAAGACGGTTGAGCAGCTTACTACCGATTTACAGCGTTCTCCAAAGGTGGATGAAATCGCCGATTATTTAGATGTATCTGAAGAAGAAGTGCTAGAAGCAATGGAAATGGGAAGAAGTTATCAAGCATTGTCTGTTGATCATTCGATTGAAGCAGATTCGGAAGGTGGAACTGTTACACTTCTAGATATTGTCGGAGATGTAGATCAAGGCTTTGAAAAAGTAAATCAAAAGTTAGTGCTGGAAAAAGTACTCCATGTACTAACAGAGAGAGAGAAGAGTATTATTCAATATACATACTTGGATAATCTTAGTCAGAAGGAAGCTGGAGAGAAGCTGGGGATTTCTCAGATGCATGTTTCTAGGCTTCAGAGAAGAGCAATCAAAAAGCTGCAAGAAGCAATTCAGGCGGAGACCAGTAATTCGGAGTTTATCTTATGAATGAGTTGAAAGACAATAATGTTCATGTGCTTTCCTATCAGACTAGCAAGAAAGGGAAAACCCTTTGTGGAGATAGTTTCTTTTATACATCAACGGATGAATACTTTGTTTGTGTATTAGCAGATGGACTTGGCAGCGGCGAATATGCAAACGAAGCATCCGTTGCAGTTACGGAGATAATTAAAGAAAACCATGGGAAGTCTGTAGATGAATTAATGGAACTATCGAATAATGTTCTAGTCAAGAAAAGAGGAGCTGCTGTTTGTGTTTTTAAAATAAACTATGCTTCTAAGACAATTGTTTACAGTTGTGTAGGCAACATACGATTCTTTCTTTATTCTCCTTCAGGTAAACTGACATATCCACTCCCAGTAACGGGGTATTTATCAGGAAGGCCTCAACATTATCATACACAACGTTTTACTTTTGAAAATCATGCTAAATTTCTTGTTTTTTCCGATGGATTTAATATTCAAGGAATTAAAAATTTGCTAAGAGGATATTTGCCTATTAGGTCCATAGCAGATGATATTATTGGGAAATATAATAATTCTAACGATGATTCTACTTTTATACTAGGAAGCTTACTTTGAAAAGTAAGCTTTTTTTTGTTCAAAATGAAAGTTCATTCATTTAGCCGTATCCTTTGCTTCGATAGTGAAACCTATAAGCTAGTAAAATAGAAAGAGAAAGGAAGGGATGGAATTTCCTTTATGTTGATAATATGTTTTCCAAGAACCTTTTGATAAAATAGAGATAGATCAAAATAAAAGGTATTACTTCCAAGTATAAAAATAATGGAATAATAATTTACGTGATGTTCGACGGATCTAGAAAGGATAGTGAGTGTTATGGAGAAGGCTTTGGAACAGGAAAAAGGACAGAACTATTTAGCGATTATAGCAAAAGAACAGAGTGTATCAATTAAACAAGTGAAAAGCGTTATTACATTAATAGAAGATGGAAATACGGTTCCTTTTATTGCTAGATATAGAAAGGAACAAACAGGGGCACTAGATGAGGTGCAAATAAAAGATATCATTGATCGGTATACATATATTCAAAACTTAGCACAACGAAAAGAAGAAGTTATTCGTTTAATTGAGGAACAGGGGAAGCTCACAGAAGAGCTGCATAACAACATTATAAAGGCAATTAAGCTACAAGAAGTAGAAGATTTATATCGTCCGTATAAACAAAAGCGTCGAACAAAAGCAACCATTGCAAAAGAAAAAGGGCTGGAGCCTTTTGCAGAATGGTTAATTAGTAAAGAAAAGAAAAATTCTTTAGAAGAAGAAGCAAATAAATACATCTCGGAGGAAAAAGAAGTCTTATCCATTGAGGATGCAATTAATGGAGCGAAAGATATATTGGCAGAACAGATATCAGATGATGCAGAGAGCAGAAAATGGATAAGAAATAAGACAATGCTTACTGGGAAAATTCAGTCTAGCGCTAAAAAGGTAGAGAAGGACGAAAAAAATATTTATGAAATGTATTATGAATATGAAGAACCAGTAAATAAAATTGTCCCTCATCGAACTTTAGCTTTAAATAGAGGTGAAAAAGAAGATGTTTTAAAAGTAGCCATCGTTGCTCCGATAGAAGTAATTACTGAATACTTGGAGAAAAAGTGGTTAACAAATGCCCAATCCCCTGAAGGATTAATCATAAAAGAAGCTATTGATGATGGCTATAAACGTCTTATTCAGCCATCCATCGAAAGGGAAATAAGAAATGAGTTAACTGAGAAAGCGGAAGAACAGGCAATACACATTTTCTCAGAGAATCTTCGCAATCTATTATTACAGCCACCTCTAAAGGGGAAAATGGTTCTTGGAGTGGATCCAGCATATCGGACAGGCTGTAAGTTAGCGGTAGTAGATGAAACAGGAAAAGTATTAGAAATAGGGGTTATCTATCCTCATCCGCCTGTATCTAAAGCAGCAGAAGCAAAAGCAAAGTTCCAAGAAATCCTAGATCGATATGATATTGAAATGGTTGCAGTAGGTAATGGTACTGCTTCAAGAGAAACGGAACAATTTGTAGCAGATATGCTAAAAAAGCAAAATAAAGAAATCTATTATTTAATAGTGAATGAAGCGGGAGCGAGTGTATATTCTGCTTCAGAAATTGCAAGAGAAGAGTTCCCGGATTTCCAAGTAGAAGAAAGAAGTGCTGTATCGATAGCGAGAAGACTGCAAGATCCGCTTGCTGAATTGGTTAAAATTGATCCAAAATCCGTTGGAGTTGGTCAATATCAACATGATGTATCTCAAAAAAAATTAGCAGAATCATTGCACTTTGTAGTAGAAACAGCAGTTAACCAAGTTGGGGTTAATGTAAATACAGCATCTCCTTCTTTGTTACAATATGTTGCGGGTCTTTCCAAAGCGGTTGCTAATAATATCGTAAAGAAACGAGAAGAAGAAGGGAAATTCATAAGTCGAAAACAATTAAAGAAGATACCGCGCTTAGGTGCAAAAACATATGAACAGGCAATTGGGTTCCTACGTGTATTGGATGGAGAGGAGCCTTTAGATAGAACGGGCATACATCCAGAGCATTACGATGAAGTAAAAAAACTCTTATCTACATTAGGATTTAAAACAAAAGATATCGGTACTACAGCTTTAAGGGAAGCATTAACAAAGGTTAATCTGAAGGAAAGTGCACAGGAACTTAATATAGGGGAATTAACGCTAAAGGATATTATTGAGGCATTAGTTCGTCCATCCCGAGATCCACGTGACGATTTAGCTGCACCATTATTAAGAAAAGATGTATTGAAACTAGAGGATCTGCAAACGGGCATGGAACTACAAGGAACGGTGCGAAATGTAGTTGATTTTGGGGCGTTTATAGATATTGGTGTAAAGCAAGATGGCTTGGTCCATATTTCGAAGCTAAGCAATAAGTTTGTTAAGCATCCCCTTGATATAGTAGGTGTGGGAGATGTTGTTACTGTTTGGGTAGACAGCGTCGACCATAACAAAGGAAGAGTTGCACTAACGATGCTAAATCCAAAAGAAGAAAAATAGCAATAAAAAGAAGCCTGCGTTGATGGAAGAGATAACGCAGGTATTCTTAGTTTATAAAGAGAAAGTGAGTTCATTTTATAATGAAAAGTTAATTAGCAGTATTTTTGCGGCAATAGTAATACCAGCATTGATTCAACAGCTTGACTTGATAGCTATTTTTTTCATAGAAAGCTTTTTTGATTTGGTTTTGTAACCAATTAGGCATTATATTCACTCCTTGTTTTTTGATTTTGGCTAGCTAAAAAAAGATAAATTTGCTTTAGCCTTTCATGCCGATAACTAAAAAAGGTAGAAAATTGCCTAGTTTAAGGTGAGATTATAGAATTATCAATTTAACATAATTACATGATTGTGTACGTTTTAGTAAGTTATAAAACTATTGTATGCTATAATAGTTTGTCTTGTTGAGGAGGAATGAGCGGTACGATGACAAATGAGGAATTGCAAAAGTTAGTGGAGAATATATCGTGGGATTACTTTAAAAGAAGTTTTGAGCACAAGGCAATTTTTAATCCGCGATTAAGAACCACTGGTGGAAGATATTTGTTAAGCACTCATAATATTGAAATCAATAAAACATATTATGATCTGATGGGTTTGGATGAATTAGTAGGGATTATAAAACATGAATTATGTCATTATCATCTTCATTTATTAAACAAAGGATATCAGCACAAGGATGCCGATTTTAAATCTCTTCTAAAAATGGTAGGTGGTCCAAGATATTGTTCACCGTTACCAGTTGAAAGTAAGAGAGGGAAATCGAAGAAAATACTTATTTACTCTTGTGTTTCCTGTAAACAGCAATATACGAGAAGAAAAAGAATGGATATAAAAAAGTATGTTTGTGGGAAATGTAAGGGAAGATTAAAATTAGAAGAAGTGATTCAGATGGATAAGTAATGAAAGATGGATGGATTGTGTTTTAAAAAAAGTTTTGAAAGGTGCTTGACTTATTATTTATATGTCCTTATAATGTAAAGAGTCGACAAGAGAGCAGTTGTTATAACGCTGCTAGTGATTGTTTCTTTTGATAACAAATATGTCGATGACAATTATTCCGCAGTAGCTCAGTGGTAGAGCATTCGGCTGTTAACCGAACGGTCGTAGGTTCGAGTCCTACCTGCGGAGCCATTTTTTTGGGGAAGTACTCAAGAGGCTGAAGAGGCGCCCCTGCTAAGGGTGTAGGTCGCGTAAGCGGCGCGAGGGTTCAAATCCCTCCTTCTCCGCCAGAAAGCAATTTGGTGGTATTATGGCCCGTTGGTCAAGCGGTTAAGACACCGCCCTTTCACGGCGGTAACACGGGTTCGAATCCCGTACGGGTCATTTATTATTTTATAAAAAAGTTTGGTCCGGTAGTTCAGTTGGTTAGAATGCCTGCCTGTCACGCAGGAGGTCGCGGGTTCGAGTCCCGTCCGGACCGCCATTTATATTTAATATTGGGCTATAGCCAAGCGGTAAGGCAACGGACTTTGACTCCGTCATTCGTTGGTTCGAATCCAGCTAGCCCAGCCAAGAGCCATTAGCTCAGTCGGTAGAGCATCTGACTTTTAATCAGAGGGTCGGAGGTTCGAATCCTCCATGGCTCACCATTATATATTAGAATAAGCGGGTGTGGCGGAATTGGCAGACGCACTAGACTTAGGATCTAGCGCCGCAAGGCGTGGGGGTTCGACTCCCTTCACCCGCACCATCTAATTTGATGAACGAAACAGATTTATGAATGTACAATGGATCATCTCTTATAGTGCGGTCGTGGCGGAATGGCAGACGCGCTAGGTTGAGGGCCTAGTGGGGGTTAACCCCGTGGAGGTTCAAGTCCTCTCGGCCGCATCAAAAAAAGTGTTGACAGCCGATAAAAAATATTGTATGATTATAAAGTCGCTTTCGGAAATATGCGCCCGTAGCTCAATTGGATAGAGCGTCTGACTACGGATCAGAAGGTTATGGGTTCGACTCCTTTCGGGCGCGCCATATTCGGGAAGTAGCTCAGCTTGGTAGAGCACTTGGTTTGGGACCAAGGGGTCGCAGGTTCGAATCCTGTCTTCCCGACCATGAATGTTCGTCAAGCAAAAAAGTATATCACTCTTATTATGCGGGTGTAGTTTAATGGTAAAACCTCAGCCTTCCAAGCTGATGTCGTGGGTTCGATTCCCATCACCCGCTCCATTTTATTTT
>NZ_BCVE01000015.1 GCF_001591585.1 Niallia circulans NBRC 13626
GGATGGGTGGTTAATTCTTTATAAGTATTCGCAATAGCAGGAATCGATAGCTTTAACATGACATTTTCATTTTCGTTTAGGTCATCAAGATGCTTTAACAATTCTTCTTTCAAAATAGCCTCAGACTGTTCTCTATCCTGGCTATAAATATCTACTTCCGGTTCGATAATTGGTACTAAGCCTGCTGCTATTATTTGTTTTCCTATTTCAAACTGTTGTTCCACAACTTCTTTAATTCCATCTCGATTAGCTTCCTTAATAACAGAACGCATTTTTGTGCCAAAAATATTACGTTCATTGGCACGTCGCAAAATTTCATCCAAGTCTGGGATTGGCTTCATTAGCTGAACTCCATTTGCTTGATCTGCTAATCCTTTATCAATTTTTAAAAAGGGAAGGATGTCTTTTTTCTGTGCTAAATAATCCGCCGTATACATACCTTCAATCTTGCTATCCATCGTTTGTTCAAATAAGATTGCTCCAAGGATATATTCAGAATTAAATGCTGGGGAAGTAATAATCCTTGTCCGCATTTTGTGTACTAGATTGAACATTTCCTCATCATTCGTATAAGCACTTTCTGGCACTCCGTAATGAAGCAGCGCTTTTGGCGTACTGCCACCACTTTGGTCTAATGCAGCAATGAACCCTTTTTTCGTTTTCATTCTCTCTAATTGGCTGTTCATATTTTTATCCTCCTTTTCATTTGCACGTTCTACTTAAATTATTCACATTCGCAAGGGAGTTAAAACATTTCATTAGAAAAGAAAACGGAAACACACCTCTTTTATTATGACTTTTTTTGTTTATATTTTTCATAAAAGCGTTCCACTCTACCACTACGATCGGAGAATTTTTGACGTCCAGTATAAAAGGGATGTGTATCAGAACTGATTTCTACTTTTAGAAGCGGGTAGGTTTTTCCATCTTTCCAAACAATTTCTTCTTTTGATTGTTTAGTGGATCCAGATAAAAATTGGAATCCGCTATTAACATCCATAAAAACAACTTCTTGATAATTTGGATGTATTCCTTTTTTCATACTAATCATTCCTCCAATTTTTCTTATTACCAGCTAGATTTTTTCACACCAGGTATTTGTCCTTTATGCGCATACTCTCTAAATGCAATCCTAGACATTTTGAATTTTCTTAAATAACCTCTCGGCCTTCCTGTAGCTTCACATCTATTTTTTAACCTAGTAGGTGAGGAATCTCTCGGCAGTTTTCTTAATGCTTCATAATCGCCCCTCTCCTTCAACTCTCTGCGAATTTCAGCGTATTTCTCCACTATTTCTCTTCTTTTTCTTTCTTTTACTACCTTTGATTTTTTTGCCAAGCTTTTTTTTCTCCTTTTCTACAAATCGTTATCATTACGATTTACCCAATCAAAAATTATTTACTTTATACTCTTCTTATATATTAAAACGAAATGATTACGATTTGCAAGTTTTCTGCTTCTGCGAAATCATCTTGCTTATAGCTGCCAATAAAATGGATCTCTCAACTGCTGCCACTCTCCAAGAAACTCTTCTTCTGTTAATAAACATTCATCCAGTTCCTTTTTTATAAGCTCTACATTTAAATCCATTCCGATTAATACAAGTTTTGTATGTCTCCAAATTGAGGGTCCCAATTTCCGCGCAAACTAGGATTGACCTGCAAAATTTCCTCTTGCCTAACTTCTGGAAGTGCTGCAACCCAGTAAGAAATTGGCTCAATACTTACGGAAGGACCTGCCTGCGATAATAATAATGCTAAGTTATTCCTCGTCGCACACCATGCTATCCCTTTCGCTCGCACAATAGAGATTGGCATTGAATTGCACCAATCATTAAAACGTTCTGAATGAAATGGCTTTTTGCTAGAATAAACAAACGAGCTAATTCCATATTCCTCTGTTTCTGGAGTATGCATGCTCGGACCCAAATTTAACTCTCTGAGCCAGCCTGCCGATTCACTAGCCCTGTCAAAGTCAAATAGATTCGTATCTAGGATTTCGTGCGGATCTATCTCGCTGTTCACTGTGCGAATAATTCTAGCAACTGGCTGCAACGTTCTAATTACCTTCTCTAATTTGTCCAAATCCTCCGCTTTTACTAAATCACATTTATTCAAGATGAGAACATCGCAAAATTCAATTTGGTCGATTAATAAATCAGCGACATTTCTGTCATCCTCTTCTCCCACTGCCTCTTTTCGATCAAGCAGTGAGTCTCCTGACTCATAATCATGCCAAAAGCGATTTGCATCTACGACCGTTACCATTGTATCCAGCTTGCAAAACTTTGTTAGGTCAATCCCCATCTCTTCGTCAATATAAGAAAAAGTCTGGGCAACCGGGATAGGCTCACTAATACCCGAGGATTCAATTAAAATATAATCAATATCCCCTTCTATCGCCAGCCTTTCCACTTCAACAAGCAAATCTTCACGCAATGTACAGCAAATGCAGCCATTAGACATTTCTACAAGCTTCTCCTCTGTTCGGGAAAATCCACCTACTGTTTGCACTAATTCACTATCAATATTCACTTCACTCATGTCATTTACAATTACTGCAACCTTCAACCCATCTCGATTATGTAAAATATGATTCAGCAAAGTCGTCTTCCCTGCCCCTAAATAACCACTTAGCACCGTAACTGGTATTTTTTTCATTTTACCACTCCTCCATTTTATATAAATCGTAATAATTACGATTTATATAATAAACTCATTAATAAAAAAAAGCAAGGGTATCAAGGAAACGTTCTTCTGAGTCCCTTGCATTAAAAAAGCCCTCATTAGAATCGTCTCCTCTGATTCTCTTATTTTATCGCTAATCGAGTGACTGGTTCAAAGCCTTTAGTCTTTTTGAAATTCATTTTGTGTTCGAAAGTTTCTAAAGCGTCGGAGCAGTCGATATTAGCAAAATTTAATCTATTTAGTTTGCCTCTTTCTAATTTGACAGATAGAATGGTGATTTTCTCTATATATCCGGTTGCGGTATTTAAACGATTATCGACTGCATGGATATAGACTGTATGTAAGGGTAATAAAGCAAACATATCACGGGCAATTCGGATTACACAGCTGCATACGTAATCTTGTTGAATATCAAAGTATCTTCCCTTCGGCATTTGTTTTTTAGAAAGTTTCCCTGTTTTCGTTAAAGATAATTGTTCTTTCGGAACAACATCCTCTGTATTTACTTCAAATTCAATTTCCATTACTTTCGGGTCCTCGCAGCCAAATTCAAACCCGCTTCCAAATTCCGTTAAGTCGTCTAATGGAGCAAATTCTTCGATAACTTGAAAATATGTATCTATATCCCCTTCTAACACCTTTGTAGCAACCTGTACGTCTCGCTCCCAGGCAAGATATTCTTGTTTATCCTGTTCGCTTGCTGCTATCACTTCTTCTCGCAGCTTCTGTTCCGCAGCTTCTCGATTGAAAAGTTTAGAAAAAAGACTTGGTTTATAATTTTGCAGCTTCTGTAATGCCGCTTTTTCCTTTTCCCCCATTTCTCCACTGGGAAGTTGATAAGGTGCTTCTGAACCTCTTACTTTAATCCAATTAACAGGATCATCTGCTTCTATATGAATGCTATGGATACGCTCGATCGTATTTTCATATGCCTCCACCGCAAGCCTTGCCTGCTCTAATTCATTTAGCTTTGCTATCTCTCGTTGTCTTCTATTTATATCAGTTTGTCTTTGATAGGCAGGCGATTTTCTACTTCTGCTTCCCGATCCTGACGTACTATAAGATAATCCTGTTCCTGGAATACTTGCTGTCACTCTACTGCCTGTCCGTGAGTTCACACTGTATCTTAACCCTTTTACACCAGCGCTTATGCCCACACTTTTTTTGCCCACATTTACACGAACACCAGGAGCTATTTTAAAACTCTTGCGAAAACCGTATCCCATACTTAGCGCCCCCTCTTTTTCCATATTATAACATAATCGCATGTAAACTTCGATTATAACTGATTAGACAATGTTAATGATTTATGCTTCCAATAGAATGAATCCTCCTCACGCCTGAATGGGGGATTCTTCCTATCTAACTTCTAGTTATGTATAAAGATAGATAACTATCAACTAATTAAAATTCCTTTGATGATAAAGGTAAAAACAGTTTAACACCGCGCTTATTAACTGGCAGTATTTTTAAATCAGCTAGTAGATGACTTATGTATCCGCCTATACAAGTGTAAAACAATCCATTAATATCGAGTGATGTCTCTAAATCAGCTGCAATAATTCCAAAAAAGATCACCCCTAAGATGGAGTGTGTATAACTTCGGTGGGAAGTAAAAGATGCAATCATGATATAAATTCCCAGCAGAATAATCCAGCGCTCTTCTAGAGATATTCCTCCCATCAGAACAGCGATACCAGTGATAGTAAGCATATGTTTTTGTTTAATCAAAGATGCAATAAATAAAATCAGTATACCGATTCCGACACCCATCCACCTCTCTAAAGCCGTTCTATCAAAGAAGCTATATAGAATCATCATTATTCCGATGACTTGGGCAGATAGTTGAATCATTTGATGGGGCAAAGTAATTTTCCCTCTAAGTTTCCCATCAATATCAAGATCGGGAATTAATCCAGACACTGCTCCTAAAGAAACAAACAAGAGTGTCTCTGATGGTGTGGATTGCACCGTATTAGCAACAATAAATCCAGTCGCTGATCCAATTACAGCATGTGATGTTCCATTCAAGTTGATTACCCCTCTAACATTTAATAGTTTTGCAATATTACTATTCTACACCAAAACATTTGTTCTGTTTAGTATTAATTTCATTTACAGAAAATAGATAATGTCTATTAAACTAAAAACTAGTTAATGGTAAAATAATGGTAACGCAGAAAATTAAAGTAGGTGTATGAGAATAATGTTTTTCAGAAAAATGTCTAACAGTGAAGCGGCTAATTGGCGAAAAGGAGCAATAGCCGGGTTCTACATCTATTTATTATTGTTATTTATCAACTGTACCAGCTCCCTGTTTTTCAAGAAGGAGCCTTTTAGCACAACCGTCATTTTTTGGTCAGGATTGCTAGTTGCTTTCGGTTTAGATTTCATCTTAAATTTACTGACTAAGAAAAACAAATAGTGCATAAGTCAGCATTAATAGATTCTTTCATTCACTTATGTTACACTCACTTCAAAAGGTGGTTTTGTGCATATGCAGCAATTACAATTTGAAGCTTCCTGGGATAAACAATTAGCACCTCAGGATCGAATAAATATAGAAAAAATCTTCCGAGAAACTAAGGATTTAACAAGTTTAAACATCCTTTTCTCCCCTATCCGAGAAGCATTTAATCACAAAGAAGCATTGCTTGTTTCTGTATTGGTTCATAATTTCGCAGATAGTCCACTGGTATTCCATGATACTAAATTGGCTTATTCTATTAACCGAGATATCATTGCTGAAAGGACTTTCACCCTTCCAAATTTTGTTATTCCAGCCCATACAAGTATGCCTTGGACGTTTATTTTCCCCAAAGGTTCTTATCAAATGAGCTCTTCCTTTAAGAATGGAACAATAAAGTTCAGCTAGGTGCTAAACTATAATCATTCATACGAAATGGAGGTTAACACTAAATCGTTAGCCTCCATTTTTGCTACTTTATCCCCTATAAGCAGATTAATCGTTTCAATGCTTTAAAGACGCTAATCCCAATCTATGTCATAGTGCGCTGTAATTCCATCTATCTTGTTGCGATACTTTAAAGTGGCTAGGCAAGTATCAGTCTGCCAGCCTCGAAACATGGGCAAACGATTGTCTGTGATTAAACTAACAGCACTTTTTCTAATGAAAAATAGCCAAAAGCTTCTATTCCAGCTTTTTTTGGCTACTTAAAATTATTTAGACTTTTTTCGTTTACCCATGGTTACTTGTTTCAGCATTGATCGCAATCGGTATAACTGCTGTCGACTGATCAACGAAAATAAACCCATCATAACGTTCAGAAACATTCGTCGGGACATAATTTCCATACTGTTCATATGCTGCATCATAAATAACTCCGATTGCGCGATGACCGATTATTTGGTTAAAAAAACGGCGGTTATCTTCCGTAAAGATGAATGTTTGATTAAAAGCGCCAACCCGATGAAGCTGCTCTTCCCAGCTGTTCTTTTGGGCTTCGGGTATATTCATTATTTTATAAGGATCTCCCCATTTCTCCGCTGCAATGACAGTCCCTTTATATGTACCAAAACCAATAGCATATACATTTTGCGACCCAAACTTTTCCCTTGTTATTTGTCCAACATTTACTATGCCTTCTTGCTCCATACTAGTTGCTCTCGCATCACCAATATGCGTATTATGTTCCCAAACAATTCCCTTCGCTTCCTCCCCATAAAAATGACGGATGATTTCTAAAGCTTCCACCATATGATGATCGCGAATATTCCAAGATTCTGTATCATCTGTAAGCATTGTTTTATAATAGGATTCTGCATTTTTCGATACGAGTCCGTTCATTTGCAAATTAAGGTAGTTTTCCCTATTCTCCTCCAAATACTGCTTTCTTTTTGACATAATGGAATGTAAAAGCTCTAGTACTTCCTCCCGACAGCTTTCTCCTAAAAATGCTGCAGACATGCCATATTGCTCTGGCCGCTTATTATATGGTTGAAAACAAGTAATGGCCTGCATTGCCTTTTCAAGATCTGGAGAATTTATTTTTTGCAAATAGGCAATAATCGCTTCCATCGATTCCCATAAGCTATAAACATCAATCCCATAAAAACCAACCTTTTCTTCTTCTTGCTTCGATTGGTTATGTTCTTTCAGCCACTCAATAAGCGGAATAATTTCTTCATTTGCCCACATCCACGTCGGCCATCGCTGGAATTGTGAGAGCACCTCCCTGGCATCGGTATAATTAGATCTTCCCTTGATGTATCGGTTCACCTCATAGCAGGAAGGCCAATCTCCTTCCACAGCAATAAAGGAAAAACCATACTCACTAATCAACTTCTTGCTTATCTCTGCTCGAATCGTATAAAATTCTGCCGTACCATGGGTGGCTTCTCCTAATAATGCATATTTTGCCTTACTTGCTTTTTTGATTAAGTGCCGCAAATCTTCTATATTCTTAAATGGTTGACTATATTGTTGAATAGGCTGAAGTATTTCATTTATTTTTGTAACCACTTTTTTGCACATCCTTTAAAATACGATTTTCCCACCTTTTATTTTGTTCCGAAAATAATACGTTATACGCTTTTAAACTTATGCCGAAAAAATATAAATAAGCTATCTCTTTTTTCAAACGAGATAGCTTTTTGTGATGTAATTCACATAAATAAATAAATTTAAGCCTCTTTTTTAAAAGATTTAACCACTGCTTTTGTCTTCTCTGATATATGATACCAATAAGCAGCTCCTACAAAAACAGCTCCACCGATAATATTCCCAATTGTAACTGGCAGTAAATTAGCAATTAGTCCGCCGATCGATACGGTTTCAGGATGAGGAATGATGAGTGCAATAGACAACAAGGTCATATTGGCGACACTATGTTCAAAGCCTGATGTAATAAAGGCAAACAGACACCAAAAGATCATAATTAATTTCGCTGTTTCATCCTTTAATTTTACGGAACACCAAACTGCTAAACAAACGAGAATATTACAGAGAATCCCTCGAATCAATAATTCCATAAAAGGAGCATTCATTTTTGCTGCCGCTCCGTTTGTTATAAATTCTGCTACCCCTCCAATTGCCAAACCAGAATAACTAAATAATAATGCAACGATAATAGAGCCGATAAAGTTGCCGATATAGCTGTATCCCCACACTTTTCCGGTATCCTTCCATGTGACTTTATTCTCCAGCATGCCTATTGTCATTACCATATTATTACCGGTAAATAAGTCAGCCCCTGCCATAATAACTAAACTCAATGCAATCCCAAAGGAGACTCCCATGACAATTTTGGTACCTGCAAATCCGGTCGCACCAAGTAAGCCGCCAATTGTAAAAATAAGAATAATTCCTAATCCAACAAAAAAACCAGCAAGCATTGAACCAACTAAATACTTCTTTTTACTTGTATTTAAAGCATTGCTTTTCATTAATGCCGTATTACTAAATGCAGTAATAACCTCTTTCATAACGACACTCCTCTACCTTTTTGTTTTATATTGTAAGGCTCATGAATTGCTCTTCCATTCTTTCCAGCAAAACTTCCTTCATCAAATGGTCGTATTTTAAAGGCTGACAAACAATCACTTCTTTGTCGCTGTTTTCTATCTTGCTTTCGATTCTTTTTAATAACCTTCCTGTAAAAAGTAAATAAGGGACAATATAAATCTTGTTATATGCTAATTGAAGCATTTGTAGTTCCTCATCAAAGTCTGGCTTTCCTGCTGTTAAAAATGCAGGATATACAGAGCAAGCTAATTGTTTTTGTATATGCTCACTTATTCTCTTCAGCTTCCCAATTGGTTCGGGATCACTGCTGCCCCTCCCGACTAAAAGAATTACTCCATCATGATCCCATCCTTTTTCATAGATTCTTTTCCTAACTAAGTTCATCATTTTGGGATGGACATCAAATGGTTTAGAAACAGAAAAGCGTACTTCTGGAAACCTTTCTTTCACTGCCAGTAATTCTCCTGGTATATCTCTTTTAAAATGAGCTGCTGAAAATAATAGAACAGGTACGACGAGAATATCCCTTGCTCCAGCCCGGATCACTTTTTCCATCGTTTCATCAATAGATGGTGACGCTAATTCTAAGAAAGCAATTTCTTGAACAGGAATATTTATTTCTTTTTTTGCTTCTTCGATAAATGCGATGAATTGTTTATTACCTTCAATTATACGGCTGCCATGGCCAATATACACAACTGCATCCATCAGCTTCCACACTTCCATTTCTGATTATCTAATACTTGCTGTACCTGTTCATCTATATGATTAAATCCCTGCTTAACAGCATACTCCTGCACCGATTGGCCGATTGCCGCGAATGACAATTCCATCGGATTCTGCGTGCTAAATTTACGCCATTCTTGTAAAAATAAATCAATAGACCGTTTATTTGGAAAAATAACCGTTTCCCATTGGTTTTCTGTCAACAAGCGTTCATTTACTTCTTGAAAACGTTCATCTATTTCAATAGTATGGCTAGGTAGTGCTAGTAAATTATCGGAGAAGGCTTGTTTCTCGATTGCTTGTTCATTTCCTATTAAAATAGCACTTCTTTTGTCATACGATGCCTTTAGACTGTGTATGCCTCTTTTTTCTAATTCCTTGCGTGTTTTATCAGACAGATGTTCTATTTGTCGAGGAAGATCCCTCACATCATAATTTGCTTTAAACAGCTGGGTAAACACAAGTTCTACTCCTTCTACGGAAGCAAAAATCAGTCTTTCCGCATTTACTATCAATTGCAGCTCCTCCGCTGTATAGGAATGAGGGTTAGATTTTATGGTAGGGAAGGCATAAGCTTCTGCACCATTTTTAGAAAAATATCTTTCTAGCACACTTTCTTCTGATGAGCTTTTTGCAATCAATAGCTTCTTTTGATAAAAGGATTTTTTCTCGAACCATGCAATAGACGATCTTAACTGGACAACATCACCAATTATTGTTAATGCTGGGTTTCCAAGCTTTGCTTCCTTTACCTTTTCTACTATTGTTTCTAAGGTTCCTTCGACTATTCGTTGTTTTCCCAGAGTGGCCCACTCAATAACAGCTGCTTTTGTGTCACTAGCCTTGCCTTGAGCTATTAAGCTTTCACAAATTCCCGGTAAGCCTTTCACCCCCATATAATAAGCAAGTGTATCTCCTATCGCTTCTTGCTTAGGATTATGATGAATGGCAGCTTCATTTTTCTTACAAGCATGGCCTGTTCGTATCGTAAAGCTAGTACTATAATCTCGGTGTGTTACCGGAATACCGGCATAAGCACTTGCTGCAATGCTTGACGTCACACCAGGTACTATGTCAAAAGGAATATCATATGCTGCTATTGCTTCTGCTTCTTCCCCGACTCTTCCAAAAACAGAAGGATCTCCTCCTTTTAACCGCACAACATACTTTCCTTTTAAAGCTTCTGCTACTAATGTTTCGTTAATCTTTTCTTGTCTCATAATGTGATTATTTGGCAATTTTCCACAATAGATAAACACACAATCTTTGCTTGTAAAACGTAATAAGCGTGGATTGGCAAGTCGATCATACAAGACAATATCTGCTTTTTTTAAACATTCTATCCCCTTAGTTGTAATTAAACCAATATCCCCAGGCCCTGCTCCAACAAATGCTACATACCCCTTGTTCGTATTCATCTCTTACACCATTATATAAATATAATTATCTTTTATTTGTGTTTCATAAACCTCTACACAGCCATCATCTGGTTTTTGAACTTCTCCTGTGACTAAAGAAATTTTCCAATCATGCAATGGACAGAAAACAAATTCACCTGATACAATTCCTTCTGCCAATGGACCATTTTGATGGGGACAGTTATTCGCAATAGCTCTAACCTCTCCATTAGATAGATGAAATAAAGCAATTGATTTTCCTTTTAAATGAACCTCTTTACCAATTTGTTTAGGTAAATCAGCAAGTTTCATAATCTTATTCCATTCTAAAGTTGCCGTCATCTTGTATTCCCTCCATTTTTGTTCTATAGCTATTAGCCTTTTATCACTTCATACATTTCTCTCTTTGTTTGGTCGTTTAAGACAGAAGACCAAGCTTCTTCGTATGTTGATTTTGCACGATCAAATCTGCTTACAAACTGTTTCATATTTCTAGGATTTAATAGTGTTTCTTTCACTGTTTTAATCCCCATACGTTCCACCCATGGAGCCGTTCTTTCTCCATAATTCGCATTTTCACGATAATATTGAACAAATGCCTTGGCCATTGTAATTACTTCTTCTTCTGTTTGAACTGTTGTTAAGCTATCGCATTCACGTACTTCTGTTCCGCCATTTCCGCCAATATATAATTGATAGCCATTTTCTACACAAATAACACCAAAGTCTTTTGTCAATACTTCTGCACAGTTTCTTGGACAGCCTGTTACTCCCATTTTCATTTTATGCGGAGTGTCGACCATTTCTAGTTCTTGTTCTAACTTAATGCCAAGTCCCAATGAATCTTGGGTGCCGAAGCGGCAAAATCTTGACCCAACACATGATTTTACGTTACGAAGCGATTTAGAATAAGCATAACCAGAACGCATTCCTAGCTCTTCCCAAACATGTGGGACATCTTCTTTCTTCACGCCATATAATCCAATCCGGCTTGCCCCGGTAATTTTCACTAATGGCACATTGTATTTTTTCGCTACCTCTCCGATTTTCACTAAATCCTCTGCAGTAGTTGTTCCGCCATACATACGAGGAATAATCGAGAAAGTACCATCTTTTTGAATATTCCCTTCCATTTTCTCATTAACAAATCTTGATGCCTTATCGTCCTCATACTCTTCTGGGAACAGCATACGCATATAATAGTTTAACGCTGGGCGGCATTTTGAACAGCCTTCTTCACTTGCAAAACCAAGCACCATTCTAACTTCTTTTGGAGATTTAAGCTGCATTTCTTTTATTTGTGCTACTACTTCATCACGAGTAAGTGTTGTACAGCCGCACATCCCTGTTTTTTGAATGGATGCATCAAAATTGTCACCAAGTGTATGCGCTAAAATCCCTTCAACTAGTGGTTTACATTTACCACAAGATGCTCCTGCCTTTGTACATCCTTTCACTTCTTCAAAAGTAGTTAATCCTTGCTCTAGGATAGAATGAACGATAGTACCTTTTGTTACCCCATTACAGCCGCATACAGTGTCATCTGCACTCATGCTTGCTGCTAAATCTTCTTCTGCGTCCTCCCCGCTCTTGCTCAATACTGAGGAACTTGTATACTCACTAATATCTGCTTGTTTCTTCAACATATTAAATAGCCGAGTTCCATCGGAAGCATCTCCGTATAAGACAATTCCAACAATTTTGTTATCTGTTACTAAAATCTTTTTGTAGACTTTTGCAAATTGGTCATGAACAATAATCGCTTCCGTATTTTCATCCTCATGGATTTTCCCTCCTGAGAATAAATCACATCCTGCTACTTTCAATTGAGTAGAAAGAATTGATCCTTGATATCCTTTTCCTTCTTTGCCTGTTATATAATCGGCAAGAGCCATTCCTTGTTCATATAGAGGAGCAACTAATCCATAGGCAATTCCATTATGCTCTGCACATTCCCCTACTGCAAAGACAGATGGGTCAGATGTAACCATATGATCATTAACAATGATCGCGCGATTCACTTCTAACCCTGCCTCACGGGCAATTGCTACATTTGGTCTAATACCAACAGCCATTACGACAAGATCACAATCAACTGTTGTTCCATCTGTAAATTTCAATCCTTGAACTCGTTTATCTCCATATATCTCTGCCGTCTGTTTTTCCATTAAGAATTTCATACCTTGTGCTTCTAAATCTTTTCTAAGAAGATTTGCTGCCGCTGCATCTAACTGCTGCTCCATTAAAGTTGGTAATAAGTGAACAACATGAACTTCCATTCCACGATCTATTAATCCTCTTGCGGCTTCTAATCCTAGTAATCCTCCGCCGATAACAACCGCTTTTTTATAAGTCTTTGCAGTTTCCATCATTTTTTCTGTATCGTCAATGGTTCTGAATCCAATTACACCTTCTAAATCACTTCCAGGGATCGGTAAAATAAAGGCACTAGATCCTGTTGCAAGGATAAGTTCATCATATTCTATCGTTTTTCCTTTATCCGTAAGAACCGCTTTATGTTCGCGAACAATCTTTATTGCTTTTTCGCCTGTTAAAAGATGAATATGATTCTCTTGATACCACTTCCAGTCATTAATATGAATATCATTTACAGTCGTTTTCCCTTGCAAAACATTTGAAAGCATAATCCGATTATAGTTTGGATAAGGCTCATCTCCAATAATCGTTATGTCAAAAAGGTCAGCATTTCTCTTCAATATTTCTTCAATCGTCCGAACTCCTGCCATTCCATTTCCAATCATCACTAATCTCTTTTTCATTTTCGTCCCTCCAAGACTTATCTAGTAAGGTAATTATTTTGTGAAATAAATCACATGGAAATCCATAATAAACAATCCGTTCATAAATTTCATAAGTCCTCTTATCACTATGCTAATGAGAATAGTCATATCCCCAAATTATCCTTCTTGACGATACACTCTATTGGAGTAAGGATTTTTTCATCATAGTGTTCAAAAGAAATAATTGAAATACATCTTTTGCAGTTTCATTATATATTCTTTTTAAGGTAAAAATGGAGTGGATTTTTGACGATTCCATGAACATCTTTTGTCATTTTTATGTCTAGCAGAAAATATAAAAAGATAATTAGACTAAAAGAAAAGCAGGCTGTTTTCGCATAGATTATTCTCACATGAAAATATGGAGATATGTATATAAAGATTTCAGTGTATATATCCATATTTCTACTGTTTTCACTGGAAAATATTATGATAAAATTAATCTAAAAATATAAGAATGTATAAGTTTCCCTTGTCTTCTTCATATTTCATATATTAACTACTTTCGTATTTATAAACGTAAAGATTTTTTAATTTAACGAAGAGCTTTAAAACAGTCTATTTAGCTATAACAGAAATAAGCTAAGGTCGTCTTAGTTTTATAGAGAGAAGGTATAAAAGTGGAAAAAGTTATAGTTGTTGGAGCTGCTGGAGTATTAGGCAAATTAATCTGTACTGAATTACTGAGAATATTTAATAATTCAATAAAGTTAGTAGTGACAGATTATAAAATTAAAAGAGGGGAAAATTTAGCAAACTCGTTAAACAGTGGAGCAGAATTCCAATATTTAGATGTTGATAATGAAGAAAATATAAAAAAAGTAATTCGTAATGTGGATATTGTAATTGTTGGATTAAAACAGAAAACACCATCTATTCAAAAAACTTGTATAGAAAATAAAATATTGTGTATTGATGTCACCCCATTTTATGACTTTGTAGAGACAGTGCAGGAACTAAATCAACGTGCTGAAAAGAATAATACAGCTTCTGTTGTCATGTCCGGTTTTTTCCCTGGTTTATCTGGCTTGATCACACAAAAAGCTATTGCAGAGTTTCAGGAAATAACAGAAATAAATGTAGCATTATTACAAAATGCCAATGCCCAAGCAGGAGTTACTGGAATTTTTGATATGTTAAGTATTATTGCACAGCCAGTTAAATTTCAAAATAATGTCCTTTCGGGATTTACCAAAAAAAGAAAGATGCATTTTCAAAATCATGCAAAAGAAAAGGTGGTAAGACTTATAGAACATTCAGAGAAAAAGATTATAAAAGAGAAATTGACAGTTGCACCAATATATTATTGGACTTCTTGGAATGTCATTCCTTTTAATAAATTAGTCTCTTTACTTAGAAAGATTGGTCTTTTAAATATACTTCAAAATCTTAATAAGAAATTGGTTTCTAAAGTAGTAAAACACAAACCTAATAAGAATGAAAATGCTTTTCTTACCGTTGAAGTAAAAGGGAATATCGATAATAAAAAAATGATAAGAACAATTTCCTTATCTACTTTTTCAGATTATCATACAACAGCAATAGTTACAGCTTCATTGGCCAAGATCGCTCTAAAAACAGATATAAAAGGTGTGGTTTATCCTTTTGAAATTACAAATTTGGATGAACTATTATCTATGGCCAATTGCTCTAGTATTATAGTAGAAGATGTCAAAAAACAACAATGATATTAAATTTACGTTATCATCCTCAGAAACGTTGTTATTTGATCTCTTTTACTATCTCAAACCTAGGAAAATGAAAGTAGACAACCTAATATTTTTTTAAACGCTTCCGAACAGCAGCAATCTATACGAAAAGAAAAGAAGGGCAAACCTGCAAATATATGCAGGTCTGCACCTTCCTAGCGATTCTCACCATTTGATTCAATTACTTCTTTATACCAATAAAAGCTCTTCTTCTTGATTCGACGAAGATCATGTGTTCCCTCTTCATGCTGATTGATATAGACAAAACCATATCGTTTTTGGAAGCCATTCAGCCAGCTTAACAGATCTGTAAAAGACCACACACAATATCCTAGCAGATCTACACCATCCGTAATAGCTTCTTGCATCGCATTTATATGTGCTCGAATAAAATCAATACGGTAATCATCATTGATGATATCGCCTTCTTCTAGTTTATCAAAAGCACCTAAGCCATTTTCACTAATAAGAATAGGAAGCTGATATCTATTTGTAATCCTGCGAAGAGCGATCCGCAATCCTTGTGGATCAATATTCCAATCCCAATCCGTTCTTTCCAAGTTTGGATTTTCGACTGTTTTAAACACTCCAGGAATTCCTGAATCCTGCGAAGTTCCCTTTTTACCAGTAGTGTTCATTTCAGCACTGCCTACTCCGCCTTCTAAAGGATTTTTCTCAAAGGTCGTTGTTTGATAATAGTTAAGTCCCATGAAATCTGGAGTGCCTTCTCGTAATAATTCAAAATCTCCCTCTTCAACCTCTGGAGCCAATCCATTTGCTTCTAAATAATTCCATGCAGCTTCTGGATATCTGCCCCAAGCATACATATCCATCCACCAATGACTATTTAATTCTTCTGCATTTTCTGCTGCAATAATATCTTCTGGCTTTGAAGTTAAAGCATATGCAGGAGAATAAGCAAAGCTAGGTCCAATTTTCCCACTTGGGACATATTGGCGGAAAGCCTTGATAACACTAGCGTTCGCTAAATTCGCATGATGGTTCACTTGATAGAATCGTTTTTCATCTGTTACTCCAGGTGGATGCACAGCCATTCGATAGCCTAAACCAGTGAAAATATTTTGTTCATTTAAACTTACCCAATATTTCACTCGATCTCCAAATTGCTTAAATAATTCAATACTATAATTCGTAAAATCCTCAATAATTTGACGCGATTCCCAACCACCATATTCATCTTGCAATGCTTGTGGAAGATCCCAATGATAAAGAGTTAGCACTGGCTCAATTTTGTATTTAATTAATTCATCAATTAAATCATTATAAAAGTCAATTCCCGCTTGATTTACCTCTCCTTTTCCATTCGGAAAAATCCGCGTCCAAGCAACAGAAAATCGATATGCCTTCATTCCCATTTCAGCCATTAACTGTACATCTTCTTTATAACGATGATAATGATCTACCGCTATATCTCCATTTGTACCTTTAAATGTTTTTCCTGGTATTCTAACAAACGTATCCCAAATGGATACTCCCTTGCCATCCTCATTCCATGCACCCTCTACTTGATAAGCTGCCGATGCAGCACCCCAAAGGAAGTTACTAGGGAACGCTTTCAAAGATTGGTGAATCATTTGGCTACACTCCTTATTCGATAGACTTAACATTAATTATTTAACTATACATATTCCACTATCAAAGGTATAGTTGATTATAAAATAAGTATATACATATAATCATATTTTGGCAACTTTTGTATATTAAATAATTATGACAGTTCATGGGTAATAGACTTTCAAATGAATGACAGCAAAAAGCCTTACTTGAAAATATATATTCTGAGATTTCTATTGAACTCAAATACCCCAAATAATTTCCCCTATAAAAATTTCTTTGTCCAAAAAAGAAATCTATGACATACTATAATAAATCTGACTATTAAGAAAATTAAGGAGGAGAAATAGATGATAGAAAGACTTTACTGGTTACCTACAGGAAAGCTAACGCTTGATCATTCGTCATTAAACCAAACATTAAAATCTGGGAAGCTTGTAACCTTACAAATATGGTCCTATCTACTAGAAACAAAGGATGGCCCAATTATTATTGACACAGGAATGCCAGAATCATTTATTGAAAATCCAAGTTATTTTGATGATACGCCTTATGAAGGTTTATTTTTACCAGATATGAGAAAGGAAGATCATATTCTTGCTGTTTTAGATAATATTGGTTATAAACCGAATGACATTCAAGCAATTATTTCTTCTCATCTACATATGGATCATGCAGGTGGAAATCCTCTGTTTCCTAAAACACCCATATTTGTTCAACAAGCAGAACTGGATGTTGCTATTGGAAACGAAAATTATGCTCCACCAGAGTGTACTCAAAATAACTTAAATTATAAGGCTATTCAAGGTGATTATGAACTCATGCCAGGTATTCAACTTCTCTTTACTCCTGGCCATACACCAGGACACCAATCAATTCTGGTTACAACGAAACAATCTGGCCCTATTTTATTAACGATTGATTTAGCGTATACGAGAGAAAACTACGAAGATCATATTCCATTTGCTACATTCGATCAACAACTAGCTAGTGAATCGATTAGAAAAATAAAAAGACTTATGTCTGAAGTACGCCCTACCCACATTTTTTATGGTCATGATTTGAGTCAAGCAACTACACAGAAGACTTACCCTGATTTTTCTTAAAGATAAACAAAGTTTTTTATCAAAAAAAATAAAAAGAAGGGATGCCGAGATCAAAATGGCATCCTTTCTTTTACCTCCAAAAAAATTTCTTCTCCTATCCTAAAAAAACGCAACAGTAAAACAGCAATTATCTATTTTATATAATAAATAATTAGTTTCGCAAATTTTTTCATCGATCCCTTCATTCTACCCCTTTTCATTTACTTTAATATTCCCACTATTCTCAAATTCAATGGATATATTGTTTATTAAACAACCCTATTTTTTCCAATTTATTAAAGTTTGCTAGACTAGGGTAGATTGGAATGAATGGTATAACTTTTTTCCATAAAAAAGAGCCAACTTCTAGCAGAAGTTCACTCTTAGTCATAAACTCTTGATTATTTATTTTCCTATGGCAGCTCCATCACTTCTTGGGTCGACACCACCATATAAAAATCCTTGTTCATCGATCAAAATAGCATTTGCATGCCCCATAATTCCGTCAAATGCTTCTACTCGGTTTACGGTATGACCAGCCTTTTGCAGCTTTTCCAAAACATTTGCCGAAATACGGTTTTCTATTTTTAGCTCTTCGTTTTTTTCTCCCCATGTACGCCCCCATACAAACCGTGGCTCACTTATTGCTCTTTGGGGATCAAGTCCATAGTCAAGCATTCTCGTAATCATCAAAGTTTGTGTCTGCGGCTGGCCTTCCCCGCCTTGTGTACCATACAACACATATGGTTTATTCTCTTTAAAAGCCATGGCAGGCATCAAAGTATGGAATGTCCGCTTATTTGGCTCCAATGTATTGACATGATCAGGATCAAGTGAGAAAAATGACCCTCTATTTTGCATAGTAATCCCCGTATCTCCTGCAACCACACCAGAACCAAATTCAAAATATAGACTTTGAATAAAAGAAACAGCATTCCCATCTTTATCCACAACAGCGGCATGGGCTGTATCGCTTCCAACAGGGCGCGAAGTATAATCTGCTGTATATTCTAATGAGATGGAATCCGCCATCTCCTTTGCATACTTTTTGCTTAATAGCTGCTCTAATGGAATGTCATGAAATGTCGGATCTGTCAGATGCTCATTCCGGTCTTGAAAGCTTCGTTTCACTGCTTCTATTATTAGCTGATAATATTCATAGGATTCATACGGAATGGATGAAAAATCGAAATTTTCTAATATATTTAAAATCATGAGTCCCACAAAGCCTTGTGAATTGGGAGGAGCCTGATACATAGTATAAGAGCGATAGGTACTAGCAAGCGGTTCACTCCATTCCCCTTTATGTGCGGCAAAATCTGCTATTGTTAAATAGCTGCCTTTTTTCTGCAAACCAGAAATAATTCTGTTGGCCAGTTCTCCTTTATAAAAATCATCTCTTCCATTCGCTCCTAATTGTTTTAACGTGTTCGCTAAATTCTTTTGCACAAACCGAGAAAATTTTTCTGGAACCTTTCCATCTGGCAGAAAAACAGCCGCAGTTTCTTCTATATTTCTTAAAAGTCCCTCATTTTTCACCGTATTTTCATATTGATCATTAGAAAGAGGAAATCCCTTTTCTGCATATGCAATAGCAGGCTGTAAGACTTCTGCAAGAGTCATGCTTCCATATTCTTTTAAGATAGCATCCCAGCTATCCACCATGCCAGGAACAGTTAGAACACTTTCTATTCCTCGAAAAGGAATGCTCTCTTTTCCCTTAAACATTTCTCTTGTAACAGCCGCTCCTGACTTCCCACTTCCATTATAAGTACGCACTTTCCCTGTCTTTTCCTTATAAGTCAGCCAAAAAGAATCGCCCCCAAGACCAGTCATATGCGGATATACTACAGCTAAGCAAGCACTCACAGCAACAGCAGCATCAAATGCATTGCCTCCCTTTTGGAGAATTTGTTCACCTGCTTGTGAAGCTAAATAATGTGGACTTACAATCATTGATTCTGTGCCTACTATTACTTTATTCAACTTACTATTTCCTCCTTAAGTCCAACATTAATCGCTGCTTTATTGTCTTCTTTCCCTTTATCGCTTGTAAATATAAACAATATGGCACCAATGATTAATAACCCGCCGGCTAGATAAAATCCGAATTCTAGACTGCCAGTTTTATCAGCGAAATACCCCGTAATATATGGCGCAAATATAGAAGAAAGCATCCCGCTAAAGTTAAAGAATCCATAAACTCTTGAATACATAGACTTTGGAGTAATATCTGCCATATATGAAATTAATACTGGATCCAGCGCTAATTTTCCAAGCAAACCATATAAACATAATCCGACAATCAGCAAGGAATAATTGTCTGTATAAGGAATTGCAAATTGACAAATTGCTCCAGCTAATGCCAGCGCGATAATGAGCGGCTTTTTACTTTTAATGCGATCAGACAAGAAGCCAAATAGAATGGCACCTGGAATGGAAGCCCAAGGCACTAAAGAAGAAATAATCCCAGTTTGGGAGGCCTCAATGTCTCTTGCTGTTTGTAAGTAATAAGGAAGCCATGTCAGCATACCGAAAAAACCATATAAGGAACAAAAGATTAAGATATATACAAAAATATGATTTTTAGTGAAAATTTTCTTCATCTCGACTTTTTCATATTCAGATTCTACTTTCTTCTCCTTATGTGAATTGTCACGAACAAATATGCCTATTAAAATAGCAACCAAAACGGTAGGAATTGCAAAAACATAAAACGGAAACTGCCAGCCTTTATTTAATGTGTAGGTAAAATAACTGGACGACATAAATCCTAACGAAATACCAAAAGCCATTCCACTGTTAATAATGGCTGATACTAAGCCGCGATATTTCTTTGGGGTTATCGTAGAAGAGATACCATACTGTGAACCATAATAAGTACCTTCTCCTAAACCAGTAATTGCTCTCATAATTAAAAACATCGCAAACGTCGTGGAAGCACCACTTAAATAGGTACCAACGCCAAAAACGATAAAGCCAATTACTAACACCTTTACTCGCCCAAATTTATCTGCCAAAAAGCCAGTAGGGATTTGCATAAAAGCATAGGCAGCAAAAAATACTGTAGCCATTAACCCTAGTTCGGTTTGGTTTAAGTTCCATTCTTCTCCAATGCTTCCCATGACTGGTGATAGAATATTACGATCTGCATACATAAATACCCAGCCTAAAAAGAATAAAAAGATAACAAGGATAGGATGTGATTTTTTCATATTGCAATCTCCTTTTCTGAATGTTGGGACAATTGTAACATGAGTAAAATAATAAAATCTGTTTCTTGTCAGAAAGTCTCACACGATTTTTTCAATAAGAAAAAATTTTCAATTAAAACCTTTCGTATTGTTGTAATAATAATAGCAATCAATTCCATAAAGTTCTCCATAGAGACTTATAGGTTTCCAAACGAAAATGAAAACAATAAGTTTATGTAGATTTTCCTCTCTCCTAAAGAACCAACATATAAATCCTTATCCAAGTAGGATTTTTCAATAAAAAAAGAGAAGCAGCAACATACTGATTCTCTCCTCTAAACTCTATAAAATAACATTCTATGTGAAATTTCTTATATAATCCCTTGTTCTATCATAGCATCCGCTACTTTAATGAAACCTGCTATATTAGCACCTGCAACTAGGTTTCCTTTCGCTGCATACTCCTCAGATGCTTGGATACTTTTACTATAAATATTTTTCATAATTGCTTGTAACTTCTTGTCTACCTCTTCTTGCGTCCAAGCTATTCGTGCACTATTTTGGGCCATTTCTAAAGCGGAGACTGCCACCCCGCCTGCATTTGCTGCTTTGGCAGGTGCAAATAATACTTTATGCTCGATAAAGGTATCGACTGCTTCAAGAGTAGAAGGCATATTTGCCCCCTCGCCTATTGCTTTTACTCCATTGGCAATTAATTTTTCAGCTGATTCTTTATTCAGTTCATTTTGTGTTGCACATGGCAGGGCAATATCACATGGAATCGTCCAAATACCTGTGTATCCTTCTTCGTAGATAGCATCAGGATGTCTATTCACATATTCATAGATTCTTTTGTTTTCCACTTCTTTTAATTGTTTCACTGTATCAAGGTTTATTCCATTTGGATCATACACATAACCGCCGGAATCGCTGCAAGCAATCACTTTAGCCCCTAACTGTATCGCTTTCTCCATCGCATAAATCGATACATTTCCCGAACCAGAAACTACTACCGTATTGTCTTCAAAACCTAGTCCCTGACTTTTCAGCATTTCTTCCACAAAGTACACTAAGCCATATCCAGTTGCTTCTTTTCTCCCTAAGCTTCCACCATATCCGATTCCTTTTCCAGTTAAGACACCTGCTTCATAAGCACCTTTTAATCGTTTATATTGTCCAAACATATAGCCAATTTCTCTTGCTCCTACTCCGATATCTCCAGCAGGCACATCGATATCCGGACCGATATGCTTACTAAGTTCAGTCATAAAGCTTTGACAAAAACGCATTATTTCGAAATCGGATTTCCCCTTCGGATCAAAGTCAGAACCGCCCTTTCCGCCGCCTATGGGCTGACCGGTTAATGAGTTTTTAAAGATTTGCTCAAATCCAAGAAATTTAATAATACTGGCATTAACAGAAGAATGAAATCTTAGTCCTCCTTTATATGGTCCAATTGCATTATTAAATTGGACACGATAGCCGCGGTTTACTTTTATATTTCCATTATCGTCTACCCAAGGGACTTTAAAGCTAATTAGTCGATCTGGCTCAAGCATTCTTTCTAATACAGCATGTTTAATATATGTTGGATTTTTTTCAAGTACAGGAACTAAAGAATCGAGGACTTCTTTAACTGCCTGCTGGAACTCCTTTTCGTGAGGATTACGTTCTTTCACTTGATTTATTAATTGATTAATGTAATCTTTCACCGTTTGTGTTTGAAATTCTTCTTTTTTATCCAGCACTTTCATCCTTTTTCAGCCCCTATAATAAATTAATGTTAGAATATTCTCTTTTCTAAAAGTTGTTTTTATTTTATAATTTTATAATTAATAGGTACAATACTAATTTCGGATTGAATTCATGCGTTAAACGCATGAATGGAAAAGAGTGCAGACATGGAAATAAGACAAATACAGTATTTTTTGGAAGCTGCCAAAAGGGAACATATTACAGAAGCTGCCGATGCTTTGCATGTGGCCCAATCCTCTGTAAGTCGACAAATTTTCAATTTAGAAGCAGAATTAGGGGTCGAGCTTTTTATCCGTGAAGGAAGAAGCGTGAAGTTAACACCCCTTGGAAGAGTTTTTTTTGAGCGAATGAAACAAATATGGAGTATGATGGAAGACGCCAAAAGAGAAGTGGAGGAATCCCTTGATCCGGAAAAAGGGACAGTTAGAATTGCCTTTCCTATCAGTATGGCTGCTCATACGCTTCCCTCTATCATCTATTCTTTTCGTACCCGATATCCAGAAGCAAAATTCCATATGAGCAACGCCCTGTATTATGACCTTATCGATGGAGTTATTAATGGAGAATTTAATTTGGCAATGATTGCGCCAATGCCAAACCGAGAAAAGGAGGATAAAATTAACGGTGCTACATTATTTACAGAAAATATTGTTGCCCTACTTCCTCTTCATCATCCATTGAGCAATCAAAAAGAGTTACAGCTAAAAGATTTAAAGAATGATCCCTTCTGTGTCTTACCAGAAGGATTCGTATTCAGGGACCAAGTGGTTAAAGCATGTCATGATGCAGGATTTTCTCCACAGATTGCATTTGAAGGAAAAGACATAGATGCACTGAAAGGATTAGTATCTGCCGGGTTAGGAGTAGCCTTGATGCCAGAAATGACATTGGTGGATAACACACCACGTTCTACTTGCGTCATTCCCCTTTCAGATGTTAATCTGACGAGAACCGTTGGGGTTATTTATCCAAGTCATCGCAAACTACTTCCAACAGAATCACTATTTTACCAATTTCTCTTAGAGACATACGAAAGATTGAATGAGTTTAAAAAGTAAACAGCCAAAAAGGGTGTCAAAGCATATCAGCTGTGACACTCTTTTTACATTAAATCAGCAATTAACATCCCAAAATGCAAACGGAAGATGCTCCTTAGTTATCCAATCTCATAAATGAACATTTAATTTTCCTTATTTTGACTTGAATGTAACGAAATAATAGATAGTATGACAATATTTAATGATAATTACCTAAATTTCGTAATGAAGATATAGTCCCTAGTGCCATCGATTCAATTTTGTTCTTTTTGTTATCGTTTCCACTATCATTAGTAAGCGATGCCATTCAGCGGTTTAATGGATAAAACGCCAAAAATATCTCCTAGCTTTCTTTCCATCTATGTATATTGACTTATTTGTAAAAAAAGATTTAGATTTAAAGAAATGGTTTATTGAGTACTACTAAATTTTTTTAAGGCTAGATAATGATATTAATGGAAAGAAAGGAACTTCTTAATATGAAAAGCATTCAAAGCCGTTTATTTTTTATGCTTCTTGCTTTCATTATCCTGCCCTATTTTTTAACGGTTTTAATTATTTATGGATATACAAAGGATAGTGTCGAACAGCATGAACTGCAAAACAGCAAAGAACAATTAGATAAATTATCCAAAGAACTAGAACAATATTTTAACGATATGATTAACCTTCCCTATATTTTATATAGAAATCCAGACTTTTTTCGGATTTTCACTAATGGCTATGAAGATTCCATTTATTTTAATCCAATTGCTATGGAAGAAAATATTGAAACTTTTTTCCTGATGCGTTCCGAAATCCGCCAAATTCGTTTTTATTTGGATAAGAATAAAGAATCATTCACTATTTATAATGGGATGATCAGCGCAAGAAAACCGCAAAATGATTTTATGAAGCTAGACTCCATGCAAGAGCTGATTCATTCAAATTCACGTTTTTTAATAGAGCCTCCCCATACGATTGGAAACTATAATAATGCCGCGATTATACCTGAATCAGACAAAACAGAGGTTATGACTATCCATCATAAAATATTGGATCCTCTATCCAAAGAATTTCTTGGGGTTATTACAATTGATATGGATCTAGACAAGTATGCACAGATTTGCAGGAATCTATTACAGGAGAAAGGTGATTCCATTTATCTTCTTAATGAACATGATATTGTAATGTATACAAATGTTCATTCCCTAATAGGAAAAACAGCAGATGAGAAATTCCTTCATGCCAGCCAGGATAAAAGCAATGATATTATCTTATCTAAAACATTATCAAAACCACTTCATCAGTGGAAAATCGTAAAGGTGACACCTAGTGATAGATTATTTTATGATGCTAGACAAACCGCTTACACCAACATACTGGTTGGGATAGGGGTGGGGGTACTAGGACTATTAATGATCAGCATCCTTGCCTATTATATATCACGTCCTATTAAAGTGCTCAGCCAAAAGGTGCTTTCTATTAAAGGAGGAAATTTAAATATTCCTTTTACCGACAACCGCGAAGACGAAATTGGTCATCTAGAAAAGCATATGAAAGAAATGTTGGAGCGTATAAATCTCCATATTGATCGGGAATACAAATTGGAGATTGAGAATAGAAAAAATCAATTACGAGCACTTAAATCTCAAGTGAATCCTCACTTTCTATTTAATGCTCTTCAATCCATTGGAGCAGTTGCGCTGCAAAATAACTCTCCTAAAATCTATCAGCTTGTAACATCCTTATCAAAAATGATGAGATACTCTATCCGAGCAGATCAGTGGGTTCTAATTCGTGAAGAACTGGATTATATAAAAGCATACTTAACACTGCAACGGGAACGTTTTGGCAGTAAGCTAAACTACTCTATTCAGATAAGTGAAGCAATCCAAGGGATAAAAATCCCTAGTATGATACTCCAACCACTAGTAGAGAACTATTTTAAACATTGCTATGAACAAGGCTATTTTGATTCTTCTTTAAACATAACAGGCGAAATTAAAGAGGATTTTTTATATCTAATTGTTGAAAATGACTACTCAAGTTTATCAGCAGAAGAGCTGGAGACTATAAGGAGTAATATCTATCGTGCTCCTTATGCTGGCGAATTTTCTCACGAGCATATTGGTTTAAAAAATATACATGACCGTCTTCTTCTAAACTACGAATCAAAAGCAGGTTTAGAGATAGCTACAAACGAGAGACAAGGATTTATCGTAAAGCTATATATCCCGATGCAAAATTAAATAGATGGTTCATCATTGCGAACCATTCTTTTCGAGGAGGCTCATTCAATTTGAAAGTTCTTATTATAGACGACGAAATTAATGTACGATATGTTATTCGCTATATTGGTGAATGGAAAAAACACGGAATTACGACCATCTTAGAAGCTAGCAATGGAGAAGAAGCAATAAAAATCATCAAAAAACAAAAACCAGAAATTATCTTTACAGATGTGAAGATGCCGAAAATGGATGGAATAGAAATAATTGAGTGGCTAGATTCCATTTCCTATCCTGGTAAGGTTATTCTGATTACAGGATTTGACGATTATACCTATATGCGAAAAGCAATCCAGTGCAGCAGCTTTGATTATTTATTAAAACCGATTGAAGCTGAATCTTTAAACAATACTCTATCAAAAGCAGTACAATCATGGATAACCGAGAATAAAGATGCAGGTGTTTTAGAAGACGCCAAAAGACTGCGCTTGAATCAATTGGCTACACAAGCCTGTATGGGAGAAGAATTTGACTTAATAGAGCTTGCTTCTAGTCTTCCCGATACAGTTGAGTATGAACTAACGCTTATTTCTTTTTATCAGATGCACCATTCTGAGCCATATATCCAATTACTTGCCGATCAACTTATCGAAAAAGGAATAGGAAATGCTTTTACCCTTCAACATGATCATAGCCTTTGCTTAGTAATTACCACTAGCCAACAATGGCTGTCTGTTGAAGAATGGATTATTCAGCAATTCGATATCCCTATCCGAATCGTAAATGGAATGTCCCTTCTATCGTTAGGAAAAATCCATGAGTCTTATCAATCGATGCAAAAGGCAGTGGAAGAACAAAATTACCGGACGATTCACCGTTTAAATGATATAGACGATGCCAAGCGAATGCAGGATATTGTTTCATATGTGGATACTTATTATATGGAAGAATTAAGTTTAGAAAAACTTTCTAATCGATTTTTCTTAAGTCGCGAGCATATCTCTAGAAAATTCAAACAGCAAACAGGCATGCCTTTATCCAAATATATTATGAAACTGAGAATCGAGAGAGCTAAATACTTGCTTCGGGAAAAAGATGAAAACATTTATGCAATTGCTTTATTACTCGGTTATCAAGATGAAAAGTACTTTTCAAAATTATTTAAAAAAATGGTTGGCTTAACGCCATTTGAGTACAGAAACTGTCAAAAAACGTTGGACGCAAAGTAGATACCACCATCAATAATAAATGAGAGTGAAATAGCAGGAGTGAAATTATGACAAAGTGGACATTCACATGGCTTATTGCAGGATTGTTGATTGTTGCACTTTCAGCTTGTCAGCCAAAATCAGAAGAAGACTCAAGCGAAAGAAAAACAGCCGATGAACGCATCACACTAACTATCCGAAATCCAAAAGTAGAAATTTCTACCCAATTTGAAGAAATGGTGATGGCATATGAACGCGAACATCCAAATATAGATATTCAGGTTCACACTGTAGGTGGTGCTGCTGATGATCTTGCTGATTTGAAAGCCCAAATTGCAGCGGATAATGGTCCTGATATTTTTACAAATACTGGGTATGACAATGTGAAAATATGGAGTGACTATTTAGAAGATCTTTCCGATCAACCATGGATTCCTCATGCGTACAAAGACACCTTGAAACCAGTAACAATGGATGGCAAAGTGTATGGAATGCCCCTTAATATCGAAGGATATGGATTCATATATAACAAAGATTTATTTCATAAGGCAGGAATTCATACGCTTCCTAGAACATTATCTGAGTTACAGGCTACAGCACAAACATTAGAAGAATCCGGTATTACGCCCTTTGCAACTGGATATTATGAAGAATGGAAGCTTGGCGATCATCTCTTAAATATTGCATTTGCACAACAAGATGATCCTGAAGCATTTATTGACCAACTAAACAAAGGAACCACAAAAATTACGAACAATCAAAAATTCTTAGATATTATTTCTTTACTTGATACTACCATCAAATATGGAAACCACAATCCCCTAACAACAGACTATAATACAGAAGTTGATCTCTTCGCTTCGGGAAAAGCTGCGATGATTCAACAAGGCAATTGGATTCAGCCAATGATTGATCAGCAATCTCCGAACATGAACATTGGATTTCTGCCGATTCCTATTAACGAGGAACCAGCTGATGCAATCGCTGTTAACGTTTCTAATTATTGGGTAGTAAACAAGCAATCATCTGCTGAAAAGAAGAAAGCAGCCAAAAATTTTCTAAACTGGATGGTATTTTCAGAGCAAGGAAAGTCCTTTATGACGGAACAATTTAAATTCATTCCAGCTTTTGACCATATAGAGGCACACCATCTAGGACCGCTTGCAAAGGAAATTATGAACTACTATCAGACAGGAAAAACCCTTAGAGCCAACTGGTTTGCCTTTCCTAATAGTGCACGAGAAGAATTTGGATTAGCTATGCAATTATACGTGGGCAAACAGCTAAATCGAGATCAATTGCTGCAGGAATTTCAAAAATCTTGGGAAAAGGCTGCCGCTTCATCTTCCCACTAATTCCCGCCTTCTAATCGCTCCCTTTTGCAGGGAGCGATTTTTTGGTTTTACAAGAAATCATTCTCTCTATTTGAAATAAGGAAGAAGGTCCCGTTCTTCTATTATATCCTCTAGTATATTCGATTTATCTTATATCAATATAAGACTAGATTTCTATCAATCTATGCCATATGCGCAGAAACCAGATTAACCTATAATTTTATTAGAAACACGGTGTATTTGCTGCTTTGTTTTTATAAATCAGCAGTTCTACCCTGTCCTTATCTTTTGTTTCATCTAACACATTCTAGGAGGTAAACCATGAAATTGAACAAGCTTGCTAAACAAGCAACAGTCGTATCATTGGGTGCAGCTATTTTATTTGGAGGTAGTGGGTCTCTAGCTTTTGCAAAGCAAAAAGAAAAGTTAGACCACAAAGAATCTTATGATATTTCACATATCACTCGATTCGATATGGAAAAAATGACGGAACAACAAAACGATTCTAAATTTAAAGTGCCAGCTTTTGATGAATCAACGATTAAAAACATCCCTTCAGCAAAGGGCTATGATGAAAAAGGTAATTTAATTGATTTAGATGTCTGGGATACATGGCCGTTACAAAATGCAGATGGAACAGTTGCAGAATATAATGGCTATCAAATTGTATTTGGATTAGCTGGAGATCCTGATAGAGGATGGGATACATTTATTTACATGTTCTATAAAAAAATTGGTGATAATTCCATTGATGCATGGAAAAATGCAGGAAGAGTATTTAAAGACAGCGATAAATATGCTACCAATGATATTATTTTAAACAATCAAGCAGAAGAATGGTCTGGTTCAGCAACTTTCACTTCTGATGGCAAAATCCGCTTATTCTATACGAATCGTCAAGGCTGGGATCCTGATCATGGATTTTTTGGAAAACAAACATTAACTACTGCCCAAGTTAATGTATCTAAACTAGATGCAAATACATTAAAAATTGATGGTGTGGAAGATCATAAATCCATCTATGATGGTGGAGATGGATCTGTATATCAAACAGTTGATCAAGCTTTTTCAGGTGGAAATTATGCAGATAACCATACATTAAGAGATCCTCACTACGTTGAAGACAATGGACATAAATATCTTGTATTTGAAGCTAATACAGGAACAGATTATGGCTATCAAGGAGAAGAATCATTATTTAATAAAATCTATTATGGGGGCAGCACTAAATTTTTCAGAAAAGAAAAAGAGCAGTTATTACAAAGCCCGAAAAAGAATTTAGCAACACTAGCAAATGGTGCATTAGGAATCATTGAGATTAATGATGATTACACACTAAAAAAAGAAATGAAGCCGTTAATTGCTTCCAACACTGTTACAGATGAAATTGAACGTGCGAATATTTTTGAAAAAGACGGTAAGTGGTATCTATTTACAAGTTCCAGAGGTTCAAAAATGACTATTGATGGCATTAACGACAAAGATATTTACCTATTAGGATATGTAGCTAATTCTATTACTGGACCATATAAACCTTTAAACAAAACAGGTATTGTCTTACATCAAAATCTAGATCCAAATGATATTACATGGAACTACGCTCATTTTGCGATTCCACAAAAGAACAGTGACAATGTAGTTGTCACAAGCTATATGACAAACAGAGGATTATTTGAAGATCATCAATCCACTTTTGCTCCAAGCTTTTTATTAAATATTAAAGGCAATAAAACTTCTGTAGTAAAAAATAGCATTTTAGAACAAGGTCAAATCACTATAAATAAATAAAAAAACGAGGTTGGGATAAAAGTATTTCAATTTAATATAACCCGAACAATTATACATTCATACTAAAAAGGATTCGTATAATTGTTTGGGATTTTTATTTATTGAAGAAAAAAGGTATGTGGTAATCACCCGCAGACTGAATACACTTCGCTTTCCATGGGGCGCGCGCCAAGCCTCCTCGTTCCTGCGGGGTCTTGGACTTTCTCGCAGCTCCCATAGGAGTCTCCGTGTATTCAGTCTGCTCCATTTAGTTCTTTTGAAAAAAAAGTTGGAACGAAATACTCTTTAAACACGGAGTGAAATGGAGTGGAAGACACTCAACTCCTGCGGGAAATAGAGCAAAGCCTAAGACCCCACAGGCTTGCCGAGGAGGCTTAGATTGCTCCCCGCGGAAAGGGAGTGTCTGTAACGCAATGGAACGAATTGGATTCACCACTAAATTAGAGATTGTTCGTCTTTATCCATTATTTATTTTGCTTTGTCCCACCCTCTTTTACCAATAGCAAGAAATACAGGATAAGCGCGGTGATATTACTTGAAGAAACCAGCAAAGAACACACAGAAAGTCCTATTACTCTCATGCCTTATTATACTTGTCGGCATCCTCTTATTTTGGCATCAAATCACTAAGGTTTTTACTAAAACAGTAGACCTGCAAGAACAAAACGTTGTTTCTGATGGTCAATCCTATCGTGCCAAATACCATTTCACTACTCCTGACAAGTGGAAAAATGATCCGCAAAAACCAATCTATTTAGATGGCTTCTATCATTACTATTATCTTTACAATGGTGATTATCCTGACGGTAATGGCACAGAATGGAGACATGCTGTTTCAAAAGATTTAGTGCACTGGAAGGATAAAGGAATTGCCATTCCAAAATACACAAATCAAAATGGAGATCCTTGGTCAGGTTCTGTCGTTGTTGATAAAGAGAATACAGCTGGATTTGGATATGGCGCACTTATCGCAATCGTCACTCAGCCGTCAGCCAATCAGCAAAAACAAGAACAGTTCTTGTGGTACAGCCTCGATAATGGCAGTACATTCACTTCATACAGTGATACGCCTGTTATGACAAATCCTGGAACCAATGATTTTCGTGATCCCAAAATCATTTGGTCAAAAGAGTATCATAAATGGATAATGCTAATGGCAGAAGGAACAAAGATTGGTTTTTATGAATCCTCTAATCTGAAAGATTGGACATACCTCAGTGATTTCTTCACAAATGATATAGGAATTGTGGAATGTCCGGACCTTTACTATATGCAGACAAATGATGGGAGCTTCAAATGGGTGCTTGGTGCGAGTGCAAATGGAAAAACAAAGAATCAGCCCACTACTTATGCTTATTGGATTGGTCATTTTGATGGAAACCATTTTACAGCTGATCATCCAGAACCCCAATGGCTTGATTATGGTTTGGATTGGTATGCTGGGGTAACATTTGAGGATGGAAGCAATAGTGATGATTACAAGAAAAGATATGCTTTTGCTTGGATGAATAATTGGAATTATGCCGACAATACCCCAACATTACAAGAAGGCTTTAACGGAATGGATTCTGTTGTTCGACAAATTCAATTAAAAAATAATGGGGAAAATTCCTATTATTTAGCTTCCCAACCAATCGAAGCATACAACAAGCTGGCCAAGACAAAAGATCATCTAAAGGAAATAGAAGTAAACGGCCAAAAGCAACTAGAGATGACAGGAGAAATTTATCAGCTAGAGACGGACATCTCATGGACAGAGTTAGATAATGTCGGTTTAAGACTTAGAGAATCTTCTGATCAAAAGCGATATGTGAATGTAGGAATCTTTATAAAAGAAAAATACTCATATGTAAATCGTTCTTTGACCAAACATCCAGATCAGCAGAATACACATTCAGAAAGTACAGCACCCTTTCCCGCTGAACAAACACAAGTACATTTAAAGATCCTTGTTGATAAAAGTAGTATCGAGGTTTTTGTAGATGATGGGAAGGTTGTGCAATCGAATTTAATATTCCCTCATGCAGATGATCAAGCCATCACATTGTATTCAGATGGCGGGACAGCAATCTTTAAGAATATGACGATTACACACTTTGATTAATGGATTTGGGCATTCTTTCTTCAGACAGAGAACCGAACATCCTTTTTCACTAATCGCCAGCTTTCTTTTTCCATATCTACTGTATGGTCTCCCCCAGGAGTGATGACATTTTTTCTTGCGTGTAAGAATCTTATTTGTAAACAAAATGCTCCATACACTCTATTTAGAATCCATATAAAAGCACTTTTCCTTTTTTGCGAAAAGTGCTCTTACATACTTTATAATACTTTCATTCCCTTTTATTTTACTACCCTTATTCTAATTTCCTTTGCAATTTTCGTTTCTGGATGCTTAACCTGTATGCTTGTTACTCCTGGCTTTAATGCTTTAATGGAAATACCCTTCTCCTCGTCATCAGACTTCGTGATTTCGATTATGTCTTGTTCAGCGCTGTCCCAACTAAAAGGAGAACTGCTCTTAATCCAATCTGGCTTTAAAATCGCTTTAATAGTTTTGATTTCCCCTTCTTTAAGAGTTAAATATTCCGAACTTACTACTATACGTTCGACTTCATTTTCCTTTGGGCGTTCTCTCCAGGTTGAATATAAAGGATAAAAGTCTAGTGAAACAACCTTCATACTACCACCTTTTGTATATAACTCTATTCCGTTGCTCGTAGGCTGGGAATAGATTAATTTCGTAAAGACATATTCCCCGTCGTTTATAAACACCTCAACAGATGATTCATCAACAAATCCTCTTATCTTTATTCGTTTCTCCTCAACAGGGTAAGTAGTTGTATGGTTATTGCCAAATTGAAATGGATTCCCATTTCGATCCAATAACGTTTCTAATCCAGCACGAGATCTATCTAAGAATAGTTTTTTACCTAACGTATTTACACCTATAACCGTATTTTCGTCCTCTGATTGTCGAACGCGAATACCGAATTCCTCTACGTTTTCCCATTCCAGCACAGCTTCAAATTCATAAGTGGTACCAGAAAAATCAGCAATTGACTGCTCCCCATTGACCTCCATAGGATCAATAGCAATATGATTAACACGTAAACTTTCTAACTCCCTAACCGGTTCTTGAAATAACTTAATACTTCCATCCTTAACTGTTTTCAAATGCAGTTCACGTGGAATTGACATAGATCCCTTCCATGCTTCCGTCGGCGATTGATAAGGATATCTCCAATTCGCCATCCAGCCTAACCATATTCGGCGGCCATCTTTTTCCGGGATATCAGAAAAGGACTGAGCTGCATAAAAGTCTTGCCCAAAATCTGTTGTCAAAATAGTTTCTGGCGCATTATCATTAATAAATTGTGTTCCGTCAAACTCTCCAATAAAATATTGAGCAGTTGATCCATTTGTTTCTTCATTATCTCCAACACTAACTTGCAATACCCATTTCTTATTATTCTCATCACCATCTACAGGCAATTCGAATAAATCAGGACATTCCCATACAGCTGCATGAGATCCCTCCTTATCCCCAAATTGACTCTGAAACTCCCAGTCAATCAAATTATCAGAACGATAAAACGTTACACTTTGATTTGTCGAAACAACCATTATCCATTTTTTAGTACTCTCATGCCAAAATACTTTTGGATCGCGAAAATCCTTTATTCCTGGGTTGGGGATAACCGGGTTTCCTTTATATCTTTCCCATGTTCTCCCATTATCTTTACTATAAGCAATACTTTGGGATTCTCCTCCCTCTGTATTTGTATAGATGGCAACTAATCCGGCTTTCCCATCAAAAAATCCTGTGGAATCATTCCAATCCACCACAGTGCTTCCAGATAATGCTTGCCCTAGGTTATCATGTTCTAACGCAATCGGCAAATGCTCCCAATGTAATAAATCCCTGCTCACTGCGTGTGCCCAATTACCATTTTTTTGATGAAACAGATGATACTCTCCCTCAAAATAGATGAGTCCATTAGGGTCAGCTAAATTTCCTGAAGGGGTTGAAAAGTGATATTGAGGTCGATACAATTCTGTATAATAATCAGAAGTGGCAGCTTCCATATTATCCGGTCTCAAGGCATCCAAATTTTTCTCTTCCTTTCCCATTTGATGGATACTACAGCCAGTTAATAACCATGCAACAGACAAAACAGCTGTCAAGATTCTTTGTCTCAATTTGCTTCTCCTCCTCTCCTCCTTTTTAGCACCATTTATCCTCCCTTTTTATTGACTACTATAAAGTCTTCAATTTGGTGAAGAGTAGGCATGGCTGGAATTCCACCTTTATTTGTTGCCACATATGCTCCCATCGCATTTCCGAAATTCAATATTTGCTTTAATATATCTTCGCGTATTTTAAAATTCAATAAATCCCTCTTTAATAATTCATATAGCACGCCAGCAAGAAATGCATCTCCGCATCCAGTTGTATCAATAGCTTTTACAGCTGCTCCTGGGACAAATACTAAGCCATCCTCTCCATATGCATAGCTTCCCTTATCTCCCACTGTTACAAAAAGCAGCCGTAAATCAAACTCTTTAAATAACTGCTTTGCTCCTGAAAAAATATCTGTTGTATTCGTTAAAAATGCTAATTCTTCTTCCGAAACTTTGACTATATCCGCAAAATGCAAGACTGCTTCGATTTGCTCTTTTGCCTCCTCTAAGCTTTGCCATAGTAAGGGACGAAGATTTGGATCAAATGAAATAATCTTATGCTGTTCTTTCGCATAATTTAATGCTACTAAAGTTGCTTCTCTTGCTGGCTCATTTGTCATGGATATTGATCCTACATGGAATATTTTAGCATCTGCTATTAATGAAAAGTCCACATCGTCCTTAGATAACATCATGTCCGCACCAGGCTGTCTATAAAAATCAAATGAACGATCCCCCTGATGATCAATATGCACAAATGCTAGTGTCGTTTTTATTGGGGAATAAACAATTCCATTTGTTTGCACCCCTTTATTCTGTAAGGTAGCAACGAGTAATTCCCCAAAATAATCATTTCCTACGCTCCCCATAAATTCTGTTCTCAGCCCTAAACAGGATAAAGCCACTAGAACATTTCCCGGGGCTCCACCTGGATTAGCAACAAGAATCGGAAACCCCTGCTCAGTTTCTCCTTGGGGAGTAAAATCAATTAAAATTTCACCTAATGCTGCTACATCGATCATATCTCTACACCACTTTTCTAACTTTTTTCCATTGAGTTTCGTATAAAATAGCCAGAGGATAGATTTATCCAATCCTCTGGCTTTCCGTTATATATCAACTTTTGGAAGGAACAGATACCTTTCCATATACTAGATTTACTTTCCCTTCTTCTGCAAACAAACATATTCGTTTGCTTACTTTATCAGGGAAAATTAAACTTGTTAATGCTTGCTCTCCGCCATTGATAAATAATTCTAAGGAGGCAGAATCTACAATTATTCGTAAATCAAGTGAAGAAGAATCCTCAAGACCAACTCGCTGCAGTTTAGGAAAAATATCGGAAAAATCAACCACCCCAGATTTTTCACGAGACAGACTCAGTACATTTTCTTTCGCATCAATAGTAATAGTTGTATGCTGTGAATCTGTATGTTCAATCCTTAATCCATACTTATTTGCATTTATATTCTTGAAGGATAGGATTATCTCTGTGTATTCATGATCTACTTCAAAAACAATGCTTTCTTTGGCTGTAATGATTGTGTCTGTTCTTTCTTCTTTTCTATCAAAATAGGTTTCTAATTCTCTTACTAAATGTTGGACGAGATAATACTCTCCCTTCTTCTCACGCAGTTCCAGCTCTCTAGGAAGAGTCATCTGACTTCTCCATCCTTCTGTCGGAACTTGATTAGCATAACGCCAATTACTCATCCAGCCTAAATAAATTCGTCTTCCATCTGCTTCAGGAATATCAGAAAAGCTTACCCCAGCATAGTTGTCCTTCCCATAGTCCAGCCATTTTATATTTTCATGTTCTGGCGTAAATTCCTTTCCATCAAATGAGCCAACAAAATATTGCGTGCGAGATCCTTCATCATATTGAGGATTATCGCCAATACTGACAATAAGCACCCATTTTTTATCATTTGTATTGTCTATTGGTAACTCAAATAAGTCTGGACATTCCCATACCCCTTTGTGACAGCCGCAATTCTCTCCAAATTCACTTTCAAACTGCCAATCCTTCAAATTTGGAGAGGAATAGAAAGAGATTGTTTGTCCTGTAGCTAAAGCCATCATCCACTTTTGGGTATCTTTGTGCCAAAAAACTTTAGGGTCTCTAAAATCAGGATTGGTAGGGTGAGCAAGTACGGGATTACCGTCATATTTAATCCATGATCTTCCCTTATCTATGCTATATGCCAAACTCTGTGTCTGAACAGCCTCCTTGCCGTGATCTGGCTCCGAGTGATGGGTAAAAATAGCCACCAACCCGGGTTCTTCGTTAAAAAAGCCTGTTGTATTATTCCAATCCACAACTATGCTGCCTGAAAAAATGGTTCCATTCTCATCAGGATGTAAAGCTATCTCTAATTCATCCCATACAATTAAATCTTTGCTGACTGCATGCCCCCAATGCATGGGCCCCCATGTGCTGCCATGCGGATTATGCTGATAAAATAAATGATATTCTCCTTTGAAAAACACTAACCCATTCGGATCATTCATCCAATTTTTTTGGGGAGAAAAATGCAAGGCTGGTCTGTATTTTTCGAGTTTAGTAATCTTCAATGTCATGCCTCCAATTAATTTACTGTTTTACTGTTCTGTCATAGCCATCTTGCTTAATTTGCAACCAAGTGCTTAGACCGAGTCTCTCTAATTCTTTCAAATAATCTTCCCATTCTTCCTCAATTTTTCCATTACTCATCCATTCGGCTCTTTTTCTATTTACATAAGCAAATAAATCTGTTTCAATTTTTGCCTTTTCATCTGCTTCCTCTAGTGAGAAAAATACAGGTGGATAAAAGTTCTCAGCTTTAATATGAGGAACCATATTTTTTTCTAAAATATCTAATCTCCAAGCAGCATCTTCTGGTTTTGTCGTATATACGCCGTAATACTCATCTAATATCGCCAGCGGTCCTGCGATATTTGTTTTTTCTCTTATTTCGACTGGTGCCGCGCCTTCTAAAGGAAGATGCTTTAACATACCAGCTTTCTCATCAAATTCAAAAATATTTTGCTGTTTCGTATCCCCATATGTTCCCCAGTTATCTTGAACAGATTGCAGTGGTTCATACAGTTGATCAATCCATTTAGCTGTTAACTCTAAATTCTTATTCGCACTTGTGATAACCATTCTTCCTCTATCAAGACCAAAGCCATTAGTTTGCGCCACATTTTTTTCACCATTTGGTCCTTCTAATGGTGGCATTACATCATAAGTATCGTTCATGCCACTAATATTTCCTTTATCCCATGTAAAGTAAAGACCGTATTTTGAATCTTTTCCTTTCGCTACATATTTATTCCAATCTTGTTCATATGCTTCTACATCAATTAAACCTAAATCATTTAGTTCATTAAAGAATTTTAACGCTTCTTTATATCCTTCTTCTGCTGCAGTAAAAATAACTTTCCCTTCATTGGAAACAACCGTGTGATCCCAGTTATCTCCTAGACCAAAGGAAGCAAATAAGAAGGCTGGGTCCTCTCCCCCTTGATTTACAATAAAAGATAATGGTATTTCATCTGCTTCGCCATTACCATTTGGATCTTGTGTTTTAAAAGCAAGAAGTACCTCTTTTAGTTCTTCTGTTGTTGTTGGCATTTCCAGCCCTAAATTATTGAGCCATTCTACATTTATCCAAGGAAGGCAGTCAACTACTTGAATGCGGCTCTTTCCACTGCCAAGCTCTTCAATCCAAGGAAAACTGTATATATGTCCATCTGGAGCTGTAATCATCGATTTATATTCTGGAGCTTCTTCCAGCACCTTTTTAAAATTGGGCATATACTGATCAATTAAATCTTCAACTGGTATGATGGTTCCATCCTTCGCATATTTCAGTAAATCATAATCACTGAAAGCAGCATCTAAAATGGCATCTGGCAGCTCCCCACTTGCCAACGCTAAATTCCGCTTCTCCACAAATTGGTCTTTCGTATAGTTTTTCCAATCTATATGGACACCTGTCTGTTCCTCTAATCTTTGATAAATTAGCTTTTCATTCGGGTCGGTTGGTGCCAAAGCTGAGCTTTGTGTCATAAAACGAAGTGTAGCTTTCTCTTTCAAAGGAAATGTAACATCAGTTAGTTTTAAATCTTCTGTTGAAGCACTTTTACTTGTCTTATCGCCACTGCAGCCTGTTAGAACAAGACCGGCAACAATAAAAGTGGAAAAAAGCTTATTGATTTTCCCCATAAATGAACCCTCCATATGCTTTTATTTAAATTATTTTAAAGATCCTACCATAACACCTTTTTCAAAGTATTTTTGGAAGAATGGATACATGATTAGAAGTGGTAGACTTGAAATGACAATAGATGCATATTTTATTTTTTCCGCTAATTTACTTAACTCAGCCATTGCTAATTGATCATTAATCATTCCAGGCTGAACTTGGTTTTGAATCAGAATGGAACGTAAAACTAGCTGCAATGGATGTAATTCTTGGTCCTCTAAATAAATCATTGCATCAAAGTAGGAATTCCATTGTCCAACAAAGGCATATAAAGCGATTACAAAAATAATAGGTTTAGACAAAGGCAAAACTATTTTCAGAAATATTTTCAATTCAGAAGCACCATCAATTTTTGCTGCCTCAAACAGCTCTTTTGGAAGCCCTTTAAAAAAGGTTCGTGCTAAGATAATATTCCAGACACTAATTGCTCCTGGCAGAATAATCGACCAAACGGTATTTAGCATTCCTAAATCCTTTACTATTAAATAGGTAGGAATCAACCCGCCATTAAAGAACATCGTAATGAGAAAGAAAACCATAATTATATTCTTCCCTTTAAATCCATCAAGAGAAAGTGGATATGCAGCAAAGATCGTAATAACAATAGTGACAATTGTAAAGCCTAATGAATAAATGACTGAATTGATAAATCCTTTTATCATTAATTCATCTTGTAAAATCCGTTTATAGCCTTCCAGACTCCAATCAGAAGGATTTAAGGAAAAACCTTTACTAAGCAGCACATTGGGGTCTAAAAAGGAAGCCAATAAAATATAAAGTAACGGTAATAACACGATTAAAACGAGTAATATTAAAATTATTTTGTTACTAAAAAGAAGCATTTTATCTGTTTTGGAATGATTTTTCAATGGGTATCCCCCCTTTATTAATATAACCCTTCACCTTCATTTAACTTCTTCACTACAAAATTCACAAATACCAATAAAACGACGTTAATAACAGAATTAAACAAACCTACCGCTGTTGAATAGGCATAATCCCCGGCCTGCAGCCCTACTTTATACACATAAGTCGGCAGAATCTCTGAAGTTGGCAGATTCATAGAGGTTTGCATTAAGTAAGCCTTTTCAAATCCAATCGCCATAATTCCACCTGCTCCTAGAATAAACAACACTGCCATGATTGGTTTTAGAGTAGGAAGATCAATATGCCTTATCCTCTGTAATAGTGTTGCTCCATCGATTGTCGCCGCATCATGTAATTGAGGATCCACATTTGCAAGTGCTGCTACATAAATAATCGATGACCAACCTGCCGCTTGCCATATTCCTGATAAAATATAAATGGATCTAAAATATTCAGGATCTGTCATAAAGGAAACTGGTTTATCGTTAAATACCGATAATAGTGAATTTATTGGACCTGTAGGTGACATAAAGATAAATAACATTCCTGTAATGACAACAACAGATATAAAATTCGGTGCATACAATATTAATTGGATATTCTTTTTGATAGCAGCTCGCCGTACTTGATTAAGGCTAAGTGCTAAAATAATGGGTACTGGAAAGCCCAGTATTAAACCATAGAAACTTAATTTAAGCGTATTCATAAAAATCTCTTTGAAATTGGGAGAAGTTAAAAAATCTTTAAAGTGTGTTAAGCCTACCCAATCGCTGCCGATAATTCCCTTCATTGGGCTAAAATCCTTAAAAGCGATGATTGCTCCATACATTGGGATATATTTAAATACAATTGTTAAAATAATGGCAGGTACTAAAAATAAATACAACGCATAATTTTTTTTGAAATATTGAATAAAATTTTCTTTTTTTTGTTCAGGAAAAAATTCACCTTCTACTTTATGGGAAGTTTTCTTATTCGTTTTTTTCGTTTCAGGTACTGAAACTGACATTTTATTTCGCCCCCTTCTTGAAAAAAATATTGAATGATTAAAATGTCAACCGCTTGACATATTTCTAAATCTCCCTTCTCAGATTATGTATATCAACCGCTTTCAAACTTTTTTCTGTCAACCGCTTGATATATTTGATTTTAAACGCTTTCAATCGATGTGTCAACCGCTTGACTTACTTATTTTTAAAAAAATACAATCTAATTTTTTAGATTATATTTTATCAAAGGAAACTATTAGATTAGGCCGTCTCACTCTTTAGCAATTGAACAGGTAAAATAACTTCCATTCTTTCATCCTTATTTACTTCATTAATAATGTCCATTAATCTTAATACAGCTGATTGCGCAATTTCCTCAATTGGTTGTTTAATTGTTGTTAATTGAGGTAACAACCTCCTTACACTTTGCGTGCCATCATATCCTATAACTTTTAATTGATTAGGAATCTGAATTCCTAGTTCACTCGCTACTTTCAAACAAGTAGATGCTATTAAATCATCACTAGCAAAAATCCCATCCGTTTCAGGGTGTTCTTTGAAAATCTTTTTAATTGTTTCTGCAGTCGCTTCCTCATCGAAAACGCTATTTAGTTCATAGGTTATGGGGTGAGCTACTTGGTCTTCATAGGCTTTTCTTCTATTTTGGGTTGGTGTTTCTAAATCGCTTGGTCCATTTATATGAACAATTGCTTTACAACCTTGGTTAAGTAAATGTTGAACAGCCAATTTTCCTCCCTCATAGTTATCAGAACCTATTACAGGAATTGTCGGTGATAAGTAATGGTCAATTGCGACAATAGGAAGCTTAGAGTTCTTATATATTTCAATTCCACGATTATAGGAACAAACAATGATACCATCAACTTGGTGCCTGATAAGCATTTCTGCATATGAAGTTTCTTTTGCCACTTGCCCTAAACTATTACAGAGAATAACTTTAAAATCATGATTGGAGCATATATTCTCTATATATAAAGCTAATTCACTAAAAAAGGGATTATTAATGGTCGGCAAAATAAGGCCAATAAAATTTGTCCGTTTTTTAAAAAGAGAGCGTGCTATATCATTAGGATAATAATTTAAATCTTTAATGGCTTGTTCCACTTTTTCTCTCGTTTTTTCACTTATATATCCCCGATTATTCAAAACACGGGAAACCGTTGTTGGAGATACACCTGCCAACTCTGCTACATCTTCTAATTTTACTTTCATGCTAACCACCCGAAAAAACATAGATTATTTTCATCTTAAACTTTATATGTTAACCGTTTTCATACATATTATCATAAACTTGCTCTTTTTGCATCCTCCATCTATCCAATATATTCCTTCTGTATATATAATCTAGATTCTAACAAGCACATTTTTAGTCTTATAAACTCAAAGAAATATTTTTCAAACGCTCCTTACTTTCAATTACAAAGGCATTCCTTTTCATTTTGGCTCTTAATTATGAAAATTCACCTTTTACTTCGCGGGTATTTTTTTCCTTCTCTATGTCTATTATGAAATATAGTACATAAAAAAGAAAAATCATTCCACAACTGTTTTTAGTATGAGGTGAGATATGGAAAACATAAGTAAGAAGAAAGTATCCAGTCATTTGGATCAGAATGTTGGATACCTTAAGGAAGAATTGGGTGTAGGACAAAACTTTGACATAATCCATTTAGATGTGGAATATGCTGGCATTCGAATGGCTATGTTTCTTGTAGATGGATTAGTAAAAGATGATATATTACATTTGCTCATGAAGTTCCTTGCAAAAGTAAAAAAAGAGGAATTAAGAAAAGATGTTTTAAAGAAATTATTGAGTACCTATATACCTTATATAGAAATCAGCACTGTTGATGATCTAAATAAGGTTGTCGATAATGTGCTCTCAGGTCCAACAGCACTCCTTATCGAAGGTATTGACGAAGTCCTGCTGATTGATGCGAGAACCTATCCTGTCAGAGGACCACAAGAGCCTGATACAGAGAGGGTCGTCCGTGGTTCCCGGGATGGCTTTGTAGAAACAATTGTGTTTAATACAGCGCTGACAAGAAGAAGAATCAGAGATCGGACGCTGCGAATGGAATTTATGCAAGTAGGGCGTCGTTCCAAAACGGATATCGTTATTTGTTATATTGGTGATATTGCAGATCCAGATATGGTCGAACAATTAAAGAAAGCGATGTCCCATATTGATACCGATGGATTACCGATGGCAGAAAAAACAATTGAGGAATTTATTTCAGGAAACAACTGGAATCCTTTCCCAAAAGTACGTTATACAGAACGACCTGATACAACGGCCATCCATCTTTTTGAAGGGCATATATGTATTTTTGTAGATGGCTCGCCGTCTGCCATGATCACCCCCGTCACTTTCTGGCATCATTTACAGCATGCTGAAGAATATCGAAACAATCCGCTTGTAGGTGCCTATTTACGCTTTGTTCGCTACCTAGGTGTGTTTGCTTCCCTTTTCTTATTACCTTTGTGGTATTTAGTGAGTATAGAACCAAGCCTATTGCCTGGATCTTTATCCTTTTTGGGACCGAACGAATTAGGGCAGGTTCCCTTAATTATTCAGTTTCTTTTAATAGAAGTTGGACTGGATATGCTTCGTATGGCCGCCATTCATACACCTACATCGCTTGCAACCGCATTAGGACTTGTGGCTGCCTTAATGATTGGACAAGTCGCAGTAGAGGTTGGGCTGTTTTCAAACGAAGTCATTTTGTATTTCTCCATTGCTGCCATCGGAACTTTTGCAACACCTAGTTATGAGCTTGGTTTAGCAAACAGACTTGTCCGGATTGTGCTGTTAATTTCTACCGCTATCTTTAAAGTTCCAGGATATATCGTTGGGGTAGCTCTGTTTATTATCTTCCTTGCAAAAACGAAATCATTTGGAGTTCCCTATCTATGGCCTTTCATTCCATTCAATTACCGTGCAATGAGAGATATTCTTGTCAGAACACCAATTCCTTTAAAGAATCGCCGTCCCCGTATTTTAAATCCAAATGATCCTGATCGATAATTGTCATCCCAGCAATTTCTGCATTTTTATGGTCTTTTTGCCTTAGGTAATCTAAGGCTGTTTTTTTATGTGCTGTAAAGTTCTTTGTCCGAGGATCCTTCCTAAATGGTTAACTACTCCCTCCCCTTCATTCTAAATTCCCTATTTGATAAAACAAAAAAGAAATTATATCTAAAAAAACTAAACAGGTACCTAATAGTATTCTTTGCATAGTTTATAAAGAACTAAAGTCCAGACAGAATATGTGGATATGCTATGTTAAAAAAATGGTTGGTTTGAATGATGAAACAGTCAACTTTTCAGAAAGAAAAATATATGTACGTTAATGCCTAACTAGTGATTGATGGCAGAGAATATCATCTTCTACAAGCTTCCTTAACATAGCTGACAAATAAAATAAGAGTATGAGGAGATGATGCTTCTATATGAAAAAAAGAAAGAAAACAGTCGCTTTAATCTTAGGATGTATGCTGCTTTTATCTACCATTTTTCTTTCTGCTTGTTCATTACCAAAACCACCAGGTGAGAATAGTAGCTATGATAAGGTATTCCGTATTGGTTATCAAAAAAATGGACCACTCCTTATTTTGAAGGAGCTAGGTACCTTAGAAGAACGTTTAAAGCCACTTGGATATAAAGTAGAATGGTATGAATTTCAAGCAGGCCCAGCTTTACTTGAAGCATTAAATGCCGGAAGTATAGATTTTGGTCGGTCAGGTGATTCTCCTCCAATCTTTGCTCAAGCTTCTGATTCTACCTTACAGTATGTTGCTGCAGGAAAATCAAAGTTTGAAGGTTCTGGCATTTTAGTGAAGAATGATTCTTCCATCAAGACATTAGCAGACCTGAAAGGAAAAAAAATCGGTTTTGCCAAAGGAAGTAGTTCCCATTATTTATTAGTAAAAGCATTAAAAAAAGCTGGTTTAAACTATAGTGACATAGAACCTGCTTACTTATCGCCTGGAGACGCAAGAATTGCTTTTGAAAAAAAGGAAATTGACGCTTGGGTTATATGGGATCCTTTTACCGCAGATACACAGTTACAAGCTGATGCAACACTATTAGTAAATGGAAAAGGTCTAACTAGTGACCGCGATTTCTTTCTAGCTTCCTCTGACTTTCTTCAGGAAAACAAAGAGATTATTAAAGTAGTGATGAAAGAAATACAAAAATCATGTCAGTGGGCAAATGAGCATCCGGAAGATTTAACAAAAATGCTTTCCTCTATTTTGGGTATTGATGAAGCCTCTATGAACATGGCTGTGGAAAGAAGAGTGTATGGAGTAGAAGAAATAAGTGCATCGATTATAAAAGAACAGCAAGAAATTGCAGATACCTTTTATAACCTCCAACTTATCCCGAAGAAAATAAAGGTGAATGAAAACGTCTATACAATTGATTTAAAGGATGAGGAACAGTGAAGAAAACATCTCTCTACTTCATAAAAAAAATATTGCCGTGGGGTATTCCTATTTTATTGCTAATTAGCTGGCAATGGATTATTAAAGCAGGGATTATTTCCTCGCGAATACTTCCCGCTCCATCGGATGTCTATGTGGCTGCCATCAATCTCTTTCAAACGGGAGAATTAACCCATCATGTATGGATTAGTTTATGGAGAGCGTCTATTGGATTTCTGATCGGTGGTACGATTGGATTTGTATTAGGTTTATTAAACGGCTTATTCCGATTTACAGAGCTATTACTTGACACCTCTATTCAAATGTTACGAAATATTCCCCATTTAGCTCTAATACCATTAGTCATTCTTTGGTTTGGGATTGGAGAAGAAGCCAAAGTATTTCTTGTAGCTTTAGGGGTTTTATTCCCCATCTATCTTAATACTTATCATGGTATTAAATCTGTTGATAAAGGATTAATCGAAATGGGAAAAATGTATGGGCTAAATGGCTTTTCTCTTTTCCTAAATGTTATATTTCCAGGCGCTCTTTCTTCCATTCTTGTAGGTTTACGATTTTCATTAGGAATCATGTGGATTACTTTAATTGTTGCGGAAACAATATCCTCTACTTCTGGGATTGGTTATATGGCAATGAATGCAAGAGAATTTATGAGGATGGATGTAATTGTATTAAGTATTCTCCTGTATGCATTACTTGGAAAACTTTCCGATGTAATCGCTCGTTTTATGGAAACACGATGGCTTAAATGGCATCCTAGCTACCACAAACATTCCTAAAGTAAAGGAGGATTGGAAGATGAGGAAAGAAAAAATATATCTAGAAATAAAAAATCTCGAAAAAAGCTATAATGATACCAAAGTCTTAAAATCTCTAAATCTTAAAATAAATCTAGGCGAGTTCCTTGCAATTGTCGGAAAGAGCGGCTGTGGAAAAAGCACGTTACTTCGCTTACTGTCAGGGTTAGAAAAACCAACTAAAGGCGAAATACTCATCGACGGAAAACCTTTAAATAGTTTAAACAGGGAAGCATGCATGATGTTCCAGGATGGGCGCTTACTTCCATGGAAACGCGTATTAGATAATGTAAAATTAGGACTAAAAGGGAATCGCCGGGAGGAAGCCATTCAGGTTTTGCGTGATGTTGGATTAGAAGACAAGAAAGATGAATGGCCAGCAAATCTTTCTGGCGGACAGAAGCAGCGTGTAGCATTAGCTCGGTCGCTTATGCATAAACCAAGACTGCTGTTACTCGATGAACCCCTTGGAGCATTAGATGCTCTTACCCGTCTAGAAATGCAATCTATGATTGAAAATATTCAAATGACCCACGGATTCACCTCCTTATTAGTAACGCATGATGTCGAAGAGGCTGTAGCGCTTGCTGATCGAGTCATTGTTCTTCAGGATGGCGTCATTGCTCAAGATATACCAATTACTCTAGAAAGGTCACGCCAGCGAAATCATGCTGCTTTTGCCTCTTTAGTTAACGATATATTGAAAAAAATCCTCCATCCAACCGACGAAAAGTCTCATCGAATGATTGAGGAGGAACGAAACCTAGCATTAAAAACGATCCCAAAGCTAAATTAATGAGGATTAGTGGAGGAGGCTGACTTTTTTTGTCTGGTCTTCTTCTTTTCTTATTTAGCGTGGTAACAAAACAAACCTAATACCCCCATCACTGAGGATGTGTTAAGCGAACAGTCCCTTGAAAGAAAGACTCCCAATTCCTATAATAAAGGTCATTCCTTTTCATGTTTCTGCATACACTTGTTATTATAGTGGACATGCATATTAAATGAGGGATGATTTTTTTGAGAAAAAAAAAGCCGGTAGCTTATTCACCTTATCGATTTAGAAGAATATGTAGACAATACTCCTTCATTTTGCTTGGTGCAATTATTCAAGGATGTGCAATGGGTATATTCCTTTTTCCAAATTCTATCCCTTCTGGGGGAGCTGGCGGTTTAACTGTTCTCTTCCATTATTTTTTCAACATCCCCCTAAGTATTATTCTTTGGATGATCAATTCTTCTATGCTCCTTTTTGCCATCCATTTCTTAGGCGGCAGCAGTGCAGTTGGAACATTATTTGGAATTACGATCACTTCTATAGCCGTTAATCTTTCCCAAACCTATTTCAGTACACCCTTTTCCAATGTCTGGATAGATATGCTTATTGGATCCTTAGTACTAGGTACAGGAATTGGCATTCTCTTAAGGCAAGGTGTTTCGAATGGTGGAATCGGAGTTATTGCCTTAATCATCTCCAAATATAGAAATATTAATCCTGGTAAACCATTATTTTGGATAAATGGGGTAATATTTGTCATCACTGCTTATATTATCGATTGGCAAATTGTGATACAAGCCCTCATCTGTCAATGGTTCTCTACAAAAATTGTTGCCTATCTCTATAATTTAAGAATTCGTCTACCCATCTCTGGTCCTGCGTTTGCCTGGCGGAAAAAATAAGGATGTTCGGGATAATCCCAAACATCCTTATCATCTTCCATCAATAGGCTCTAAAAAAGGAATGACTTCTTTCGTATCCTCTTCTTTTTTGTCTTTCTTCCCTTTTTCTCCCTGCTGCTGTTTGTTATCCTCTCCTTTGATTAATAACAGGGCAAGAAGACCAACTAGACAAGTAAATCCAGCTATTGATAAAAACATACCTAAACGGGACCAATCCATCAGCCTTCCGAAAATTGGCGGTCCGATTGCAACTCCCAGGAACCGCACAGAACCATATAAAGAAGTAACGAACCCCCTTCTTTCTTGGCCAACAGCACCTGTAATAAAACTATTAATACACGGCAAAATCAAACCAGTTCCAACACTGCTGACTGCAAGGACTGCTATAAAAGGAACAAGGCCCTTAAATAAACTTAAGCTTGCATAAGATGCAGTGACAAAAATAAAACCAAGGACGATTAACTTTTTCATTAATTTTTGATTTTTTCCTATTTTACTTCCTGTAATATAGGATGTTGTACACATTATTAATAAGGGAATTGCTAGTATTAACCCCTTGATAATTCCATCAATTTTATGCGTTTTCTCTAATGTATCTGATAAATAGAAAAGAATACCGAAGAGCGTAAATAAACAGGTTGCCCCTGCTAAGTATGCCGTAAATAACCATTTTCCTTCATGTTTAAAAACACTTACTAACCCTTTTATATATTTGCTTGGAGATGGAGGCTTTTTACTATGTTCTTTCTCTCTAATGAATATCCATGACAAGATAATAGAAATTAATACAACCATTGGAAAAGCAAAAAATACGCCATACCAAACAATTAAGGCAATGGCAGAACCTAGTATAGGAGAAAGCACTTTCCCAAATCCATTGGATGCTTCCACAAGTCCCAATATCCTACTTTCTTTCGCTCCTTTATATAAATCGGCCGTTAATGCCATTGCTATCGGTGCGGTTCCAGCAGCACCTATCCCTTGTAAAGACCGTCCTACTAAGATCCATGTATAAGCATGGGAAAATTTCGCCGCAGCAAATCCAGCTAATATACCTCCAACGCCATATAAAAACAAAGCAGGAAGAATAACGGATTTTCGTGTAAAACGATCCGATAAATAGCCTAAAATAGGAATAAAGAAAGCGGCAACTACAGAAAAAACCGTTATCGTCATACTAGCTTGAAAAGCAGAAAGATTAATTTCCGATTGCATTTTTGGCAGTATTGGTATTAACATGGAATTTCCTAGTGTCATGATAAGCGGGATAGAACCAATCGCTACTGCAGTCATTTTTGTATTTTTTTTCTTTTCCACAAATACTACCTCCGTTACTGTACAGCATAATCCATTACTTTTATGATTGAGGGATCTTTAGTTAGATTATCCGTACATGGAAAAGTTATTCTGTCTTACAAAATATGTTTAATTCCAGAATACTAACACTTAGCAAGAGGAAAAATACATTAGGTGAGTGTTATAAAACTTGGACAACGGAGGAAAAAAATTGAAGTTATTTATCGAGTATATCCTGGATGAAATAGAACAAATTGGATTAAAAAAAGGATTTCGCACCTCCCTTTCCTCTAGTAAGAATGAGGAGAATTACCTTAGAGGCACATTACAGTATTTTGATAAAGACTTTTTTATTCACTTTGTCCTATTCTTCAGTTATCCAGAAAAAAACCCAAATTTAACTTATACCTTTTGGATATTAAATCATCATGGCAATGAACAGCTGCTAAAAAACGCTAATGACAAAGAAAGCGAAGAGGCTGAGAACAAAAAGAAAAAGATAGATTTAATTAAAGAACATTGTCTGAGTGAAATAAATGTCAATATTTCTAAAGGCGAGGAAATACAAAAATTATTTAAGAAAATCGAAACTGTTCTCTCAAAGGAAGTCATTATGTCCTAATGCTTTTTGCGATATTAACCAAAAGCTAAAATAAATTGCCTTTTGACCACCTGAACAGGAGAAAAAGGCAATTTTTATTGATTATTCGCTTTTCACCCCATATATAATCAGCCCAATCCCCAATAATATCCATATCATTTTAGCAAAGGATATTTTATCTGTTAAACCCCATAAGCCAACAAAGGTAGTTGCTATAAGTACAAGAGGACCAATAATTGCTAAGGAGCTATTGATTATAAGCGCCTTTTCTATTTCATTTGTCTTCAGCATCAAAAGCGCTGCAGTAATTTCTATGCTTCCAGATAATAATCTTAGGATAACCATTCCGAGAACTGCTTTTTCAATGAACGATAACATATACTCCTCCCACCAATAGCAAAATTTACTACCATTATATGCAGAGGGATGTTTAATAGGACATGTTTTTGAAGCTCGAAAGAGAAATCCTGATGACGAACGGAATGATAAAACCAAATCTATTGTTGAAAAGAACACTGTCTTTTTTTATCCAACTCCCTTATACATGAATTACAATAACCTAATTCCCCATCAAATTTATACCACTGTTTACACTTCAGGCACTTCTTATGTAAAATTTCATTAATCATCAAATCATATCCGTAATATGTCATGACTTTTTCAATTTTCATTCCATCTCTTCCTTTCTCCTCTTTCTCCTTTGTTAAAGTATGCAGATTGCTATCAAGACGTGATAGCAATAAGGATTTTTTTGAAAAAGAAAGAGAATAGTAACCTAAAAAAACTGCACCCTAAATAAAGGTGCAGTTCTTTAGCATGTATTTTTAGTGCTGCTTATTTGGTAATTTGGCCTCTGGATGTCCTTTACCATGCTTTTTATTTTTTTCTTGCTTCTTTTGATCATCCTTTAGTTTTTCCACGAATTTACCTGTGTCTTCCATTTTTAATCCTCCTCAAAGTTGTTCTTGTTATTTTAACCGATTAGCGGATTTACATTCTTGAAAACAAATTAATTCTTATTTAAGGATGATATATTTTATCGTGGCCATCGTTCTTCTCTTAAAGGGAAAACAGGAAATGGCTCATGAGGCAATGTCTGATACCAATAAGCAACAGTAGAAACATCATCCTGTCTCTCAAACAAACCACGATGGCTGACACCAATTTGTTGTACGGTTATCTTGAGATCCTCTTCAAAGCGAATAGGATCCATAATATGCCAGCGATAAAATCCACGCATTGGCGGTACATCATCATTATGGTAAGGATTAACAACTGTATTATCCTGTTTAGCATAAAACGGATAACCTAAAAAAGGTGTAGAATAAGTTGTTTCGTCCATTTTGCCATGCTCATTATATGTTGCAAAACTCCAAGCACCACCAAAATAATCCTCTGTTCCAGTTCCGCAAATTGTCGGATATTCTTTATCTCCATCTAGAAAAACCTTTACCTCCCCTTCTCCCCACCAATATCTTTCTAATGTAGATAATGCCATATACGTACCAACATACTGCCCTTTTCCTTTCACACCATCTAAAATAATATAATCCTGCCCTTTTTCAGTAATACTCTGTCTTCTCCATTGGGCATGAAAATAAGCAATTTCTTTTGGCAAAGAATCATATAAGCAATAGTCTACTTGATAAAAAAAGGCAGGAATTGCATCCTCACATTGATTTTCGATCGTAATGCGTGCTTTTTTATGAAAAGGCATAGAAAAATAACTATTCATTCCTCTATTCGGATTAACGGCTATAGGCATGGAATTCACTAAACAGCCTTGCCCAAATCCACAGCAAAAGAAATCTCCCAAAGGGCTTTCAACTGATGGATTCTCTTCATCATCCCAATACATTCTGAGAATAATATCTCTCAATACAAACGGATTTTTATCATTTATTTTCGCAGGAACCGTTATCCAAATATGTTCAATAACACCTGGTCCATCAATTTCAGCTAAAACTTTTATTTCGCCTGATTTAATATCTCTTAAACACGGAGCCCCTTTTCTCGAAGGTCCAAGATTACTAGCTGCCTTCCCGCCACCTCCTTTTTCACCAGTAGGATTTTCCGCATTAATCGCTCTTGTTCTTCCATTATTTAAAATAGGTAAAGTAGATAATCCATTAAACATCGTATCACTCCAATTTTTTTATTGTTTAACTCCTCCAGCGATAATTCCTTCCATAATGTTCTTTTCAAATATCATCACAAATAAAATAATAGGTAAAGTAATGAACCAACCCATGGAACTTATTAAATCCCAAGGCACTTCAAAGTTACTTGTTCTTGGAATCGTTGTAATCCCCACACTTAATACTTTAATTTTGTAAGAAAAAAATAAAGGTGTAAAAAACTCATTTAAACATTGGATAAAGTTAATAATACTAACAGTAGCTATAGCTGGCTTCATCAGCGGAAAATACACTTTGAATAATACTTGTAAAAAATTCGCTCCATCTACTTGAGCAGCTTCTTCCAAAGATGGAGGAATTTGTTTAACGAAATTATAGAGAATTAGTACAGAGAAAGGGAGCAAGGAACTTGTATATAAAATGGTTAACCCCAAATAGGTATCAACCAATTGTACAGACTTCATAAAATCGTATAGAGGTCGCGCAGTTATAACAGGTGGGATTAGTGCTGAAAACAACAGCAATTTATATCCCCAGCTAACTCCTCTCGAATAGTCATATTTGGCAAACCCATATGCTGCTGCCGTACCAAATATAATAGAAGCAACTAGAGATAAACCAGTAATCAGCAATGTATTAATCGCCATTTCCCCAATTCCCAATTGAATAAATAAATCTTTATAGTTTTGAAAAGTAATGATCTTAGGAAAGTAATCAATAGGAGTTTGGAATAGAGAACCCTTTGGTGTTATAGATGAAATAAAAATCCAGTAAAGAGGTAGCAAGATAATAATTGCTACAACAAAGGTCAATCCCCATCTAAGAAAAAAATAAAAACTTTTCATCGACCTTATATTCATTCTTTACATACCTCCTAATAGTCATTTTTCTTGATCCCTAATAAACTTATACTGCTGATAATAATCATCATCAAAAATAAAAGTACTGCTATAGCAGAGGCATAGCCAATATTTAAGTTCGTGAAAGCTTCTACTGCAATTCTATATGCTAGTAAGCTTGTCGAATCACCAGGTCCTCCAGTAGTCATGGCATAGACAATATCATAGCTTACAATTCGCCACATGGTGAAAAAGATACATAGTGTCAACAAATTCTTCATTATTAGTGGAATTGTAATAGAGAAAAATGTTCTAACCATATTTGAACCATCCATTTTAGCAGATTCATAAATCTCTTCTGGGATAAACTGAAGTCCTGCTAAAACGAGAATCGCAAAGAAAGGAACATCTTTCCATAAGTCCACCAAAATCACCGCAATTCTTGTAGATTCTGGGTGAATCAGCCAATCGAAGTGAAATGTAGTAAAGATTCTTCGTATTAAATCATTCACCAAACCATAGCTATCATTAAATGCCCATCTTGCTGCTAACCCTGTTACAACCATAGGCATTGCCCATGGTATTAAAACAATTGTTCGTAAAAACTTCTTTCCTTTAAACTTCTGATTTAATAAAACAGCTAAGAATATACCGAAGATCACATGAAAGATCATGGATATGATGGTAAAAATCAATGTAAATTCCAAAGAGGTGATAATCTTATCATCTTTAAAAATAGCAAAAAAGTTTTGAAAACCAATAAATGTTGCAACCCCGCCTTTAAACATATTAATTTCAAACATACTATTAATAAAAGTAACTATGATTGGATAAATAATCGTAAATCCTCTAATAATTAATACCGGTAGTATCAAAATCCAAGCAATAACTAACCTGTTTTGAAAGGATTTATTTAGAAAAGTCTTCATTTGATAGCTCCTTTCCATAAAGAGGATCAAAATTATCTATAAATTTAATCCTCTTTATTTATTTCAAGATTGTACTTACTTGGCCAAACGAGCGATTTCCTTTTGAGCCTGCTCTACCGCTTCATCTAAACTTATTTCATCAGAAATATACTTTTGGAATATCGCTCCAATTCCATTAACAAACTCCATAGCCTGTGGAACTAAAGGTCTACCTCTTAACGTACTATTGCTGATATATTCTTTGACACTCTCTAATCCTTTTGCAGTAAATTTAGGATTATTAATTACATCCAGACGGGCAGGAAGTCTCCCAGACATTTCGCTATATGCTAATTGTCCATCTGGGCTAGCAATATATTGCAGCACTTTTTTTGATGCAGCTTTCTTCTCAGAAGATTTATTTAATACATAATGCCAGGAAGCAATAAAGGCATCGTTTGTCTCAAAAGTTGGCATCGGCTCTATATTCAATTGTTCAGGACTAAATTTCCCAGCTTCTTCAAATGTAGGAATTGCACCTGTATACATAAATAACATTCCATATTTCCCATCAATAAATTTTTGATTCATAGGGTCATAGATATCAGCAAGCTGGGATATCGGGGTCACTTTTTCTTTGTGTGCTAAATCATACATAAACTGCAATGCTTCTTTTGTTTTGGGATTGGTCCAATCAAAATAATCGCCGCCAAAGAGATTAACAAAAGTACCAATTTCATTAAAAACATAACTTTTTTCCCATGAGCCTCCATAACCATATACGCCGTCTTTTGTTACCGCTTTAGCGTATTCAAGAAATTCTTCTTTTGACTTTGGAGCCTCCATACCTGTTTTTTTCAATAATTCATTATTCACCCAAAATGCTAAGATTTCTAAGTAGCTAGGCACGGAAAAGATGCTCCCATTATATGTTGGTATATCCTTTATATATTGCTCAGAAAAATTTTTCACGATTTCAGGAGTCATAACCTCTTTCTCTAAGGGCTCTAAATAGTCTGCTCTTGAAAAAGCTGTAATTAATTCATCATTAACATGCATTAAATCAATTGTATTATCACCTGAAGAAAGAATAGTCGTCATTTTAGCTACCATATCATCAGGGTTAGTAGGTGTAACAATAATATTTAACTTCACTCCAGTTGCCTCTTCTATTTTCTTCTGATAGGCAGACCATCCTGCCTTTGTTGAATCATTTGTCATTAAAGTAATGGTTTCTCCTTCAACCTTACCTTCGCCTCCGGAATCTTGATCAGCATTAGAACTTGTGTTATTTACTCCTACACAGCCAGTTAGGAAAATTGCTGTTACAATCATTATGCATAAAGCTATGCTGTGCCACTTTCTTGATTTTTGCATTCTCTTAACCTCCCTTTTTATAAAGCGCTTTCAAATATGCAAATTCATTATATAAAAGAAAAAAAAACACTTAAATATAAATTCTCACCTAAAAAATATAATATTTGTTGATTGATTATATTTTTTTAAATCTATTGCTTTAATAAACTTTTCTAGATAAACTTATGGATAAAAAGTAAGCGGTTTCTGAATGGAGGAGGAGAAATATTGTATGCGTCTATACTTCTATTTAAAGAAACTTTGTCAAAGATACTTTATTAGTTTTCAAAAGAAGCTTTTATGGAGTTTTCTTCTTACTTCCATTATTCCGTTAATCTCTTTAAGCGTTCTCTCTTATTTCCTGTCTTACAATATTGCAAAAAATAAAATATTTGATTCCATCTCTTATTCAAGTAATCAATTAAATGTAATTCTTTCTAATCGTTTTGAGCAGATGAAAAATGCATCCAGTTTAATTCAGAATTATTTATATCCTTTAGTAATTCAACCACCACAAAAGTTATCGGACCAATTAGAATCATATAGCTCTGTTAGGAATAATATTATTTACTTAAAAGAAGCTTACTTGTTGGATAATATCACCATTTATATAAAACCACAATTTCTTTTTAGTGATGAAGGAATTACCTTCTTTTCTACAAATGATTTATATAAACGTGGAATAATAAATGACCAGCAACTATCTATTAGTACGAACAAGCTAGAATGGATTCTATCTGAGAATATTAATGAGCCCTTTGTTGTCAATCAGTCTTATCAAAATAAAAGGTATTTAAGTTGTTTTATCACTTACCAAAAGAAGGACACGAAAACAATAGATTATGCCATTTTTCTTGATTTAGATGTAAAGGAAGTAAATCAATTACTTGATGAAAGTACTACTGACTCTTCTATTAATAGCTTTTTAATTGATCAAAACGGAATTATTTTAGCACATAATAATAGCAGGCTTATCGGCCAGCCAATTGAAAAAAAGATATTTAACAAAATAGCAACAATGAATGAACAGCCCTTTAAAATCAAGGATAACCAGTATGTTTTTAAACGTAACGAAATAACTGGCTGGTATATTGTTACGGAAGTTCCAACAAGCTATATTGTTAAAAATACTATAGTCCTTATAAGTATCTTAATTTCAGCGGTCATACTAGTTATTATCATTAGTATTGTCAGCAGTTTATTCATCTCCAAAGAATTAAGTAAAAAAATAAGAACAATAGCTAAAACGATTAAGTCAATCTCTTTAGATAATAATAATCTTATTTCTGTTAAGTTGCCTATAGATAAAAAAAAGGACTTTAAAGATGAATTTGATTCATTGGCAATAACATTTAATAATATGACAGAATCGATAAATACCAATTTTACTGCTATTTTAAATTTCAAAATACAGGAAGAAAAAATGAAATATCAGTTAGAACAATCTAAAATAAACCCTCACTTTCTATATAACATGCTTGATTCTATTAAAACTTGTCAAACCCTTGGTCGAATAGATGATGCAAATAAAATGATATCCCAATTGGCACAGTTCTACCGAATGATTTTAAAGAAAGGCGATGAACTTATCCTAATAAAGGATGAACTAGAAATTGCTCAAGTTTATCTCCAGTTAGAAAAATTAAACAAAAGTATGGAATTTCATTGGATGATAGAGAAAGAGGAAGGAATTGAAAATTTTCTTATTCCAAAATTTGTTCTGCAGCCTATTTTGGAAAATTGTATCCACCATGGTATTAAAAATGTTAACACACCATTATCCATTCAAATTTCTATTACCTATAAAAATGATGCTATTCAATTTACGATCCAAGATAATGGGCGAGGAATTACGGATGAAAAGATAGAAACAATAAATCAGGTTCTAAACAATACTGCATTACGTACAAATCATTTTGGTCTAAGCAACGTAAATTCTCGATTATCTTTATATTCATCCGAAAACCCGACAATACAAATAAGTAGATTACATCCACAGGGTACTCTAGTTTCCTTCACTATCCACCAAATGATATCGGAAGAATTATTTTTTGAAGAATTAGGAGGATAAAATGAAAAAAATTATAATGATTGACGACAACACCGTTTGTTTAGAAGGTATTTTCAAAAACATAAAGTGGGAAGAGATGGGAGCAACCGTTTGTGGGATATATGCTAGTGGGATAGAAGCACTAAAAGAAATAGAAAAAATCCAGCCAGATATAGTTATTTCCGATATTCAAATGCCAGAAATAACTGGAATCGATTTGGCTAAAACCTTATTAACAAAATTTCCTTTTATAAAAATTATATTTATCAGTTCATATGATGACTTTATTTATGCACAGGAAGCAATTAGACTTAATATTTGTGACTATGTCGAAAAGCCAATTGACTATGATTATCTCACTACTGTCATTCAAAAAGTACTCCGGAATATTCAACAAGAAAAAGAAACGATGGAACAGTTAAAACATAGTCAACCAATATTGAAAGAGAAATTCTTTTTAAACCTTATTAATGCTGGTCCAACTTATGCAGAATACATGCTTCAAAATCAAGCTAGTTATCTAAATTTGCAATTTACAAAGAAGCAATACATTTGTGTATATTTAGAGATAAGTAAACATATAGACTGCATGAACAGCCTCGGAGTAGAGCGATATCATCTCAATACTTTTCAACTAATTCATGCTGTAGAAGACTACTTCTCCTCTGAGGATGTCTATACTATAAATCAAGGTGGAAGAATAATTTTTATTGTTGGTCATAAACAATATCCCCATAAATTAAGTACTTTTGTTATGAAAGCTTTCGAGACGATAAAGAAACAGTTTGATTTTTTTACGATTACAATAGGAATTGGTCATGGCGTACAATCTATATGGGAAATTTCAAATTCTTATCGAAATGCAAAAAAAGCAACGGAATATAAATTTATTTTTGGAGACGATAATATATATTCAACAGAAGAAATACATCAAGCTGCTCCTACTCCTCTTTTTCTATCGAGACAAGATGAAGAATTGCTCATTAATTTAATCTCTAAAAAGGACAAACAGGGAATAAAAGAATTTCTAGCTTATATAGAAAAAAACTGGTCTAGTGTATATTATAATAAAAATGGCATTCTCTCATATATTTCATCCATTCTGTCAAAAATTTTGCGTTTTCTCTATGAAGTAGAAATTAAAGATACGGAAATTGTGGAGAAAATAACGCATACCTTTTCTATCTTGGATACATTTAACACGGTAGAAGAAGTTTGTGAAAATCTAGAAAAAATTTGTCTTCTTACTAGCGAGAAAATTCAACAATCTATTCATTCTAAACATAATCAGATCGCTGAACAGATCATACAATTTATTGAGAATCATTATAATGATATAACTCTGAACTTAAATACAATCAGTAACCATATTAATATGAGCCCATCCTATGTTGGATCTATTTTTAAGAAAGTTAAAAATACCAGTATATCTAAATATATTACATTTCTAAGAATAAATAAGGCAAAAGAATTCTTATCTTTTACAAGCATACCAATTATGGAGATCAGTGAAAAAGTAGGTTATTCCAATCAATATTATTTTAGTGCATCCTTTAAAAAAGTAACCGGACTAACACCAACTGAATATCGTACTCATTCCACTATTGTTTAAATATTTTTATTCTACTATCAATTTTCTCGATGACACCTATCTGAATATTCATCTTTATTATTCATCCCATCCAATATAAGATTAATATAAATGAATAGGAAAGGGTGTAAATCCATGAAAAAAATTGCTGTTATTGATGGAGGAACTCGTTCAAATGGGAATACAGCACTCCTGACAGAAAAAGTAATCGACGGTGTGCCGGTAGATAATATTCTGCTTAGAGAGTATACTATCCTTCCTATAATGGACATGCGCCACACTTTAGAAGGATTTCAAAAAAGAGAGGATGACTACAATTCAATAGTGGATCGCATACTTCCTCATGATATATTAATCTTCTCTACTCCTATATATTGGTACAGCATGTCTGGTTTAATGAAGAATTTTATTGATCGGTGGTCTCACTCACTTAGAGATTTAAGCTATCCTGATTTCAAAGCGAAGATGGCGACAAAAAAAGCTTATGTCCTGGCTGTTGGTGGAGATAATCCCACTATAAAAGGCATACCTATGATCCAGCAATTTCAACATATTTTTGATTTTATGGGGATTGAGTTTGGAGGATATATTTTAGGTAATGGTAATAAACCTGGGGATATTTTGGAGGATAAAAATGCCATTTTTGCGGCTACTCAGTTAAATAAGGAATTTTTAAAAGGGTTTGGGAAATAAATATCTCAATCAAATATAACCCCAAACAATTATACGTAAAAACATTCATATAATTGTTTGGGTAACCACCAATAAATGTGATGCTGCTCTACTTTTTTGCTTTTATCTTCGCTACCCCTAAAGCATAATGGCTGAATAAAACATTCTCTATCATCTCTCCTTGCGACTCTTCGCAATCAACAATAACAATTATTTCCGATTGGAATCCCTTCAGTAATCTTCTCTTCTTTTTTACTATAAGTTCTGTAAAAAGACGAATTACAAATCCAAGTAAAAAGCCAGCTGCCGCACCAATTAGGCCCCAGTATATCGGTCCCCATGCAAGCTTAAATCCTATACTTGCAAAAACAACTGATAATGCCGTTGCTAATGCAATACCTATATCAATAAGAGAAGTTCCGTCTGACCGATGCAAGTCATCAAAAATCTTTCGTTGCTCCGTTCTATTATCAAGTGGAACAACAAATATATTTTCTTTTTTTATTCCCTTTTTTTCTAACGTGCTGAGAGCCATTTCTATAAAAATGGAGTGTTCAAATGTCGAAAATAATTGCATATTAATTCACCTTTTGTCCTTTTAATACTTGAAAAGACGAAGATTGATATTTTTCCCTAAAATAGGAACGTTGTTCTTTATCATATAACTTATTGTTTTCTACTGTATTTATATAAGAATCAAATATTGCAAACCCATAAATAGATGGAAAAAACAAAAGCCACTCTGGATTAATTACATCTGTCGCTTGTTTGATTTCTCCCAAAAATAAAAGAGACAAAGCTTCCAGACCATGCGATAAATAAAAAAACACAACTCCCCAAATGATAACAAAAAATGCAGTTATTACTCTATGAATGTATAATTGACCCAAACCAGGCATAAATAGGGACCAAATAATGGCCATAATAGGATTTCTTTTATCAAGATAATTGATTTCCATTATACCAATACTAAAAGAATTAAAGCGATGCTCCTCTCTTTCTACCAGCACAAAGATTTTGTTTAAATCTACCGTCGTTCGATAGCTATCCCAAATAGCGAAAATATAAACTGGGATATAAATGAGTAACCACCTTGTATCCAAGATTTCTTTAGCCTTTTCAATCTCTCCCTGAAAGGAATAAATCATCGACAAATTTAAATTGCAGTTAACATTTACTACTACTTCCCAAATAAATAAAACGAATCCCCTCAGGTATTTAGATAAGAGAAGATGACCAAATCCAGGGAAAGCAGCACTCCACCATGCAATGATATAAGGATTTCGCAGGTGAATTTGTGTTGTCCCAAGAGTACTTACATGCGCTCTATATCTTCTTGCTGTATTGTCATTGGTAAAGTTATCCATAACTACATTCACCTTTTCCATATATATAACTGAGGATAAATAATCACTCCAAGTTATTTTTAACAAAATCATGTAATTCTATCCATCTGCCGATTTTTAAGTACAATAAAACTAGGAGGAAATAAAAAAGATAAGAATCTTTGGGCTATTACGTTTATGTTAAAATGTACATAAATACAAAAATTTTTCAAAAGGGGGAAATGGATTGTCTCAAGCACTAATATTTGATATGGATGGTACACTCTTTCAAACAGACAAAATTTTAGAACTATCTTTAAATGATACTTTTCATTACTTGCGCTCGATTCATCAATGGGATGGAGACACGCCAATAGATAAATACCGCGAAATTATGGGTGTTCCATTGCCGATTGTGTGGGAAACATTATTGCCTCATCATTCCCTTCGTTTAAGAGAAGAAATAGATGCTATTTTTCTCGAACGATTAGTGACAAATATAAAAAAAGGCAAAGGGGCCTTATATCCAAATGTAAAAGAAGTTTTCTCCTATTTAAAAGAAAATGATTTCTCTATTTATATCGCTAGTAATGGTTTAACAGCATACTTACAAGCGATTGCTGAATATTATCAATTGGATAAATGGGTGACAGAGACATGCAGTATTCAGGATATTGAATCACTGAATAAGTCTGACCTTGTTTGTAGGATTATTAAGAAACATGGAATTACTCGAGCAGCTGTTGTGGGAGACCGCCTATCTGATATAAAAGCTGCAAAGGAAAATAACCTTCTATCTATCGGTTGTAATTTTGATTTTGCTAAAGATGACGAATTGAAGCAAGCAGATATAATTATTGATGACCTTATCGAATTAACTTCTATTCTAGCAGCATCATCTTCATTTCAAATAAAAAATAGTACGATTAAATAATAACTTTCCTATACGGAAGGGAAAAAGTGAATATGCAGGGATAATTTCAGCGCTTCTTGCCATATATTTTCATGGTCATTAACATTAATGCGAACCAAGTTTTGTTTGCTATTTTTAGATTGCCGAAAACTGAAAATGTTGTGATGTAAAACTTAAATCAGCTAAAATGGTTGAAATGTATAAGTCCTTTAGAAATAGACGAGCTCACTTTCTGTCTATTTCTTGGACTGCTTATTTTTATCAACTTCATCCTCATTATTAATATGACCTGTTATAACGTCTATTGAATTATCAAAAAATTTGCTGACTTTCCCTAGTTTCCCATTATCCGTATCTGTATTTTTTGAATTTGGTTTATAATACTTAATAACTACTCCAAATATTGCACTTACAAACACAATCCAACTCCAATATGGCATTAATTCTAACCCTTTTGGCAGCAAATAAAACCAATTTATTCCCAGTACTATATAACTTATAAGTATAAATGCTGATCCAATTATATTTCTGATCATGCTTTAATATCTACCTCCATTTTTTAATCCTTATGCCTACCCGAATAAGAGTTCACTAAGTGCCTAAAGGTCTAAGACCCCTCATTTAAGGGGTCAGTCTAAAAATATCTCTTCTAAAGTCGGTTCCTCAACATTGACTCGGTAAACGTTAGTATTACATGCCGTTAGGGCCCTTGTTATTTCAGAAATTCTATTTTCTTCATCAACTGTAATAGTCAGCGAATCCTCTTTACAGTGAATTTCCGTACCTTTATCTTTAATCCATTGTTGAAACTTTGATAATTCTGAAACAGGGATTGGACTATGTTTAATGTTCACGATAATATTGGAACGGTAAAATGCTCTGAGTTCATCCATTGTTCCGATTTTTACAATCTTGCCTTCTTTCATGATAGCAATTCTTGTACATAATTTCTCGACCTCATCCAAATTATGAGAAGTTAAAAAAATAGTCTTGCCTTCTCCATGCAGTCTTTTAATCAGCTTTTGAATTTGGATTGCTGATTCTGGATCCATTCCCGATGTTGGTTCATCCAAAAATAACAGGTCAGGATCATGGATTATAGCCTGAGCGACACCAAGTTTCTTTTTCATTCCAAAAGAGAACTTTCCTAATTTTTTATTAGCATGATCAGCTAATCCGACTGCATCCAATACCTCTAGACACACACTTTTTTGCGCAGGATTACCAGATAGTGCAGAGAAGAACCGCAAATGCTCCAGTGCTGTAGTGGATTCGTAGAAACTTGAATAATCAGGCAGGACACCAACTTTTCTTTTAAGCACTATGTCATCTATCTTTCCTCCCAACAAAGAAAATGAACCTGAAGTAGGTTTCGCAATCCCTGTCAGCATATTGATAAAGGTTGATTTCCCGGCGCCATTTCTACCAAGAAATCCAAATAATTCCCCTTTCTCAATTGTTAAATCAATTCCGTTAACTACCGTTATTCCGTTATACTTCTTTGATACCTTTACTGCTTTAATAGCTGACATCAGCATTCCCTCCTCTTGAAAAATAAATTAGTAAGATAAATTAAGATGCCTGCAAATACAAGAAGAACTAAGAAACTATAATCATTTAAGTCTAGATAATAAAAAGGTGATATATATTTTAGCCAGCTAATAGCTGGATTAGCACTGAGCGCAAACCAACCTCCTAGTATTGGTAACAATATCCCTCCAAGAATCCCAAGGAACATAGTTACTCCTGGCTTAATGATGAGTACAGACATTAAGAGAACAAATGATATCTGCAATGTAAGTAAGCTCATCGTCTGAGCAAAAACTAAAAGATCTATTTTTTCTGTTGTTAAAGCAATTATTAAGAATGATAAAAACAGGCAGACAAACCAAAACATCCAAATACCCAAAAACTTACCAATTATAATGGAAAACCTAGTTGTTTTAGTAACTAAAAATCGCATGGTTCTCTCATGGATTTCTCTATTTATACTGTCATGAGATAAACTCGCCACAAATAAATGTCCAAAAAACATCACTAAAAACAATAATCCAACTAAATGAACTTCACTAGCCTCTTTCGGTGTCAGTTCCATTGCTGTAGCTAAAATATCAGCAAACTTAGCCGTATAATAGGATGTGACTAAAAATACCAAGATTAACAGAATAGATTTAACCCCTTTGAATAATTGGAGAAATTCTCTTTTCCCTATAGTAAGCATAATATTAAACTCTCTCTTTCCTCAAAATTTATATACAAATTCTCTTAACTACCGCTTAATCTCTAACTCTTTGCTCCCGAAAATGGAGGAGAATTTGACCAATTATTCCAATCATCAGGATGATCGCTAAGCTAGAGTAATTCTGAGCTGCAAATTCATTTCCAATATGTCTTGAAAGCATAATTACGGCAGCTACGGTTGCTATAGCACTAAATACTTTTTTCATTTTACACCTCATTTCTTTAATCTATAAGGATTATATCTATCGTACCTTAACCCTTTAAAATCGGAACCTTAATTCTTCCTTAATTTCTAATAATGAGGAAAAAAAATGATATGATATCTTTATATTTGGACATTAGGGAGACAAGTTATATGGAAAAGATAAGATTATTAATAGTGGATGATGAAAAGGCTATCCATCAGATGTTGAAGATTATTTTACAGAAGGAAGGATTTGAGCGAATTGATACTGCAGAAACAGCAGAGGAAGCATTACAACTATGCGCAGTTAATGATTACGGCTTAATTTTTCTAGATGTCATGCTTCCAGATCGAAGTGGTTTTGATATTTGCCCTTTCATTCGAGAAAAGACAAATGCCACCATCTTTTTCTTAACAGCGCGGTCCACTGACCTTGATAAACTTTCGGGGTTTGCATTAGGTGCTGATGATTATATCACCAAACCATTTAATCCATTGGAAGTAGTAGCGAGAGTGAAAGCTCATCTAAGAAGATATACAGCCAATACAGTAAAGGAATCAACTACATATCAATATGGTGACTTATTTGTAAATAGTTCATCTGGAGAAGTCGTGGTAAGAGGAGTTAAAGTTTCCTTGCCTGCACAGGTATATCAGTTACTACTATATTTCTGCAAGCATCCTAATCAACTTTTCAGTAAAGCTCAACTTTATGAAAATGTGTGGGGGGAGAATTTTCTTGGAGAAGATAACACGATTATGGTTCATATACGCAAACTTAGAGAAAAAATTGAAGTAAATCCCAGCCAGCCGCAGTATATCGTGACAGTGAGAGGGCTCGGCTATAAATTATCCGTAGAAGGTTTCAAATAAAATGAATATGACCAAACGATTCATCCTGCAATTCTTTTTTCAGCTTTTGTTTGTTTTCTTTCTCTTATCCATTATTTTTTTATTATTTTGGGCAATAATTGGATTCACTGCCATGAAAAACGAACTAAATACTGACTTGACTCAAGCTGACTCATCTAATATAGAAGATTGGATAACAGTTAAAGATGAGAAGATTTCTATATCTAATGATTTAAAGGATTTAGTCAGGAAACAGAATGGTTGGCTTGCCATCTTATCGGAGAACGGTAATCCCTTAGAAACATATAATCTGCCAGAGGGTAACTCATTCTCCAAAGCCGACTTTTCCCTGCTACTTTCAGAAAGTGAAGATTATCCATACCAATACTCTATGTGGCCAATTCAACAGGATACCGCAATGCCCCTCATAGTCCTTTATGGAAAAGAAGTTGGCAGCAAGTCCATTCTAAATACTATTAAAGTCGGAGTAAACTGGCAGAAAAATCAACTAAATATTCCAGATACTATTAGAAAAACTATTACAGATAAACACGGTTGGGTTCAGCTTGTTAGCAAAGATGGTGTAGTTCAGGACAATTATAAAGCTGTCAATCAAAAGGATAGGTACTCTTTTCAAGAACTATTTCAGCTTACTAATAACGAACAAAAGGATGTATCTGCCTACTTTAATAGAGAGACAGGACAGGTTCTTCTAACAGGTACAGACCAAACAAACAGCTTGCACTCCGATACAGAAATAATGCAAGATACTGGGAACAAAATTCTTTTCCTGTTTTTGCTTGCACTTTTATTGTTAATTACACTTAATATTTGGTTTGGCTATAAATTCGGTGCTCCACTTGTTACCATCATGAAATGGATTGGAGATTTGGGTAAAGAAAATTATGAAGAAGGGCATAATAAGCACTCTATGATGCTTACTAAAAAAGGAAAGCTACAACGGAAATATAAAATATACAAGGAATTGATTACCACTCTTACCCAATTGACAACATCGCTGGAGCAAAATAAACAATTAAGAATAAAGGCCAACAAAGCTCGCGATGAATGGATTAGCGGACTATCCCATGATTTAAAAACTCCGCTTGCCTCTATAGGAGGGTATGCTGAGATGCTACAGTCAGATCAATATTCATGGACCGAAGAAGAAGTTCGGACTTTTTCTAGCACAATCAAGGAAAAGGCGCACTACATGAAACAGCTCCTGGAAGATTTGACTTTAACGTATCAGCTTAGAAGTGAGGGCTTCCCTATCGCCAAGGAAAGAGTAGAAATAAATGAACAAATCAGACGAACTGTCATCCACTATGTGAATGGACCTGCAGGACAGCAATATGAATTTGTATTTCACCCTTACCCCAAGGAGCTGATTGCAGCAGTAGATCCGAAATGGTTCCAACGCATTATGGAAAATTTAATTGAAAATGCAATAAAGTATAATCCACCAAAAACGACTGTCACAATAACGATCGGAAAGCTCGACCATCATTTGCTGATAATTACGATAAGCGATAATGGTGTGGGCATGGATAATGAAACACTAAATAGATTATTCGAACGCTATTACAGAGGAACAAACACAAGCAGCTCAAAGAACGGAACAGGACTCGGTATGACGATAACCAAAAAGCTAATTGAACTCCATGGCGGTTCCATTAAAGTAAGAACAGAGCTCGAGAATGGAACAACGATCAGAATACTCCTCCCGTTACTTGATGACTAAATTTATCTTTATTGAAAAAACGAGAAAGTCCCTTTTTATAAAAAAAATTTTCAAACAAGTATACTGCGTTATCCACTGGTGAGTCTAATCGATTCTGTCCCAAAATCTGATTGGTTTTGGGAGTAGAACTTGAAGTTTAACCAAGCTATAAAACAGTAATAGCAAAAAGGTAGCTACTATAACATTGGCAATTCTCTTATATTTTTTTTACGGTATTTGATGGATAAAAAAATTGCGCCCGATTTGTTGAATATGATTATGTTTTTACTAGCTAGTTTTATTTATTAAAAACAAAGGCTCTGTTAAATTTTAATGTAGAAATATGGATAGTAAGTAGGGGGAACCTTTTTTGGCTCCCCTCTCATTTTCATTCAGGGCTTAATAATTGAATGTTTCTGTACTTTTAACATAACCATAAATACAAATTATGCTATCTTCTTTAACAAACGGAATATTTAGCTTTTGTAATAATTCTATGAATTCATCAGTAATATCAAATCTTTCAGGTTCAATAAGTCTACCTCTACTTTTTACATACCTTGGTCTGATTCGCAACCATTCTATGGAATAGAACGGACGTAGCCCCTGTTCCCAATCCCCCCAATACCATACATCTTCTATAAAAGTTTCTGGGTAAGGAGCATCTTCTAATACATACTTAACTTGATAAGGTGGGGTGAACGGCAATGTATCAATTACACATTTCTGCAACTGCTCCCATTTCGTGTTGTTCATAACCGAAGCTAATTGTTTTTTATTTACAACTGTAACAACCTTTTGCTTTTCGTCCATATTCCCCTCCTAAAATCTAAACACTAAACTTTGATAGGCGTAAACTATCATAAGTGTCGGTCATCTCAAATACAAATGATATTAACAGAATTTCTTTAATTTTGTGTTTTGTGCTTTCGTTACTATGGTTATCTACAAACAAAAACCACGCAAGGTAGTGGTCGAGATACTTTGTAGCTACACCTTTAAAACGGTCTATCCATCGTTTGATTTAATTCGATAATGTTCTAATCCTTTTTCTTTTACATAGGTTTTCTAGGTTTTCCAAGCATCAGTAACGAGTACATTATCAGTTGTCAGTTTAGAGCCAATCATAATCTCCACTATGATTTTAACGACATGTCCCATACAAGCTACTTTTGAGACAGTTACTTTGGTACGGTCTCTTGCAACAAGAACACAAACTTGTTCGTGGCTAATGCCTCTAAGTTTGGATTTCCAACACGTTTACGAGGTTTGCGTGCCGAAATCCTCCGTTGACCTTTTTGAGAGTATAGGAAATGGTTCTCGTCAACTTCAACAATCCCCTCAATGTTAAACTCCAACTCCTCCGCTTATTTTTCAACATAATTATCTAAAGTGAAATTTAAAGCTTTATCCAAGAATACAGCATGTTTGCGAATAAGAAATATCTTAACTATCTACACAGGAATTTAATCAAACTTTTTTTATAAATGATCGTACCTGATTAAAAGACGACATTTATGTATCTTATCCAGCTATTTGCTTCAGTTTTTTACTATCTCAGCAATATTCATATATTTACTTGTATGAAATCCCCATAAATCAACATTTCCAATAAATTTGTAGTTCTGCTCTATTAATAAGGTTTCCAAGCTCTCTTTTCGCTCATTAAAAGGAAGTTTATATTCATCTATCAATTGTGCTTCTTCTCCTACTATTTCATAATAACTAAATAAAATGGTGTAACCCATTAAAACGATCTCCTCTCTACTACCTATACAAATGTCTACTTAATGATTTTCCGGTTTCTTCTTTATGTTTCTTAGTATACCGTGGTAAAGTAAACTGAATATAAACTTCTCTAAATTAATTTTCAGTTTACATTTTCATAATAAAATAGGGATAACTTAAATTAATGGAGGTATTAGATGTTTAAAATACTCGTGGTAGAAGATGATACAAATACTAGGAAATTAATGTGTGCTGTTTTAAAGCAGCATGGATTTCAGACTTATGCTGCTAAAGATGGGATCGAAGCCCTTCAGATAATGGAAAAAGAGCATGTTGATTTAGCTGTACTCGATTTAATGATGCCCAAAATGAACGGTTATGAATTAACACAGCATTTAAGACAGACATGGGAGAATCTCCCTATTTTAATGGTTACCGCCAAGCAGGAGGCAGCAGATAAACGAAAAGGATTTCTTGTTGGTACGGATGATTATATGACCAAACCTGTAGATGAAGAAGAAATGATTTTACGTATTAAGGCTCTGCTGCGGAGAGCGAAGATTGTAAACGAGCATCGCTTAACGATCGGTAAGACTGTACTAGACTATGATGCCCTTACCGTTTCTCGTGAGAATCATGTTATTACCTTACCACCTAAAGAGTTTTTCTTATTGTTTAAACTATTATCATATCCAAATATGATTTTCACTCGAATTCAGCTTATGGATGAAATCTGGGGAATGGAATCTGAAACGGATGATCGTACACTCAATGTCCACATTAACCGATTAAGAGACAAGCTTCGTGATTTTCCAGAGTTTGAAATTTTGACAGTCAGAGGACTTGGTTATAAGGCAGTGAAAAAAGGATGAGGGAATTTTTCACAAAACGTTTAAGCCTTGCCATTACACTAGTCATGTTTGTTTTTGGCGTCATGATGGCAACAGTCCTAGTTGTTGCTGTTATAACTTTTGCTTTACAGCATTTAGGGATTATTTCAGACAATAGTCAGCTTCCCGTATTCCCGCTCATTGCCTTTTTAGGTTTTTGCATTTTACTTGGGACTTCCCTAACAGCCTTTCTCAGTAAGAAAGCATTAAATCCTATTCGGACGGTAATTGATGCAACCCATAAAGTAGCCAGCGGGGATTTCTCTGTACAAGTTAACATAAAGGGAATAGGCGAATTAGAAGAATTATCTCATAGCTTTAATAAAATGACCCAAGAGCTTTCTGGAATTGAAACATTACGAAGTGATTTTGTTAATAATTTTTCTCATGAATTCAAAACACCTATTGTTTCATTACGCGGTTTCGCAAAATTACTAAAAGAAAATAACTTAACGGAAGAGGAAAGACAAGAATACCTTGATATAATCATTACCGAGTCTGAGCGCTTAGCTGCACTCTCTACAAATGTACTTATCCTATCAAAGTATGAAAATCTCGAGATTATTACCGAAAAAACTCCATTTCGATTAGATGAGCAAATTCGAAAAACGATTGTATTGATGGAACCAAAATGGTCCGCAAAAGATATAGTCATAGATGTCGAGCTTGATGAAGTTACTTTTCACGGAAATGAAGATTTAACTCAGCAAATTTGGCTAAATCTTTTAGATAACGCTATTAAGTTTTCCGAAATAGGCGGAAACATAACAATACATCTCACTAAGTTCAAAGAAGAAATTTGTTTTTCGATTCAAGATAATGGTCCTGGAATGGATGACCATACAAAAAAACGTCTTTTTGATAAATTTTATCAAGGCGATACCTCTCATTCCCAATCGGGAAATGGTTTAGGATTAGCACTGGTAAAGAGAATCGTCGAACTATGTAACGGGAAAATTTATGTGGAGAGTGAAAAAGGAAAAGGGAGTATTTTTATGGTGAGGCTCTAAGCTTGTTTGAAGATGGCAAAAAGATAACCAATTAGACAGTAGCTAATCCGTTATCTTTTTGCCATTTTTTCTACCTGACATCGTATTTGATAAAATTTACTAATTAATGGATGATTCAGTGTCTTTCTATCTATATTACTTAATCTCCTTTTTCCAATCCTCCTATCAAACATAGCAAAAGCTCTAATAAATTCATTCTCAGAATGTAAAGCATGATCTATAGAAAGAGCGCAATAATCAAGAAAGGATTGATAGACATATCCACTATCCATTATATTTGCAGTAAAGAGGCTTTGTTCCACCTCTTCAGACCATTCTGGCTTTTAACTTACTCCATTGCATCTGCTATTCCTCTCTTTTAAAAACTATCTTCATAACCTTATTATAGTTGCAGCTAAAAATAAAAGAGGCACATTTAATATGAGTATGTGCCTCTTATATCCGACTATAAAACTATTTTATCCCCAAATCTCTTTCGCTACATCTACAATATATTTTAATTTATTCCATTGTTCTTCTTCTGTTAAGATGTTTCCATGATGGGTTGAAGCAAATCCACATTGCGGGCTGATACAAAGCTGTTCAAGAGCAACGTATTTAGAAGCCTCTTCTACACGTGCTTTGATTGCTGCTTTATCTTCTAATTCACCCGTTTTGGAAGTGAATACACCTAAAACTACTTGTGGTCCTCCATTTGGCACAAATTCAAGTGGGTTGAAACCACCAGAACGCTCATCATCGTACTCCAAGAAGAAGCCATCTACTTTTTCCTTCGCAAAGAAGCTAGGGGCGATTTTATCATATGGACCTTCAAACGCCCAAGTAGATTGATAGTTTCCACGGCAAAGATGTGTTGTTACGATTAAATCTTCTGGCTTTCCTTCTAGAACACCATTCACAACGTGTAATGCTAAGTCGATTAATTCTTGTCTTTCTAACTCACTTTTTGCAAATGGCAGCTTTGGAGCACAAAGTCCTGCAATATATACATCGTCAAATTGTAGATAACGGCAGCCTGCCTCATAGAATGCTTGAACAGCATCACGATAAGCTTGGATAATATCATTGGCATAATCTTCAATATCCGGATAGATTTCTTCATTACGGATACCGGCATTGAAAAATTGGTTTGGACTTGGAATGGTCATTTTTGCAACGGCACGATCGCCCACAATCTCATAGAATTCCTTAAAATCTTTTAAATGAGGATGATCAGGATTAAATGATACTTTTCCTGTTACTCGCACATCGTAAGCTTCCGTTTCAACCCCATTAAATTTATAACCATGGTCAGGTACATAGCCTTCTACTCCTGTTAAATGCTCCATGAAATCAGTATGCCAGAATCTGCGGCGGAACTCTCCATCCGTAACTGCTTGAAGACCCACCTCAATCTGCTTGTCCACAATACGTTTAATTTCTTCTGTTTCTACTGCACGTAGCTCTTCTGCTGAAATAACTCCATCTGCAAAATTCTTTCTAGCATCATGAATAGATTGAGGACGCAGTAAACTTCCTACGTGATCTGCTCTAAATGGTGCTTTAATAATTGTTTTTGTCATGTGAATCCCTACCTCCGTAAATTTCTTCTCTCTTTTTAATATTAGACTTTTCAGAAAAATATATATATTATTATGTATAGAAAAATCTCGGTTGCGACTTTCGTCATGCTAGAATCTATAACTTGTTTAAATGTAACATGAAAACAAGTTGATGGAAATACGAAAAATTTAAACTCTTGTGATTATTTAAACTTTTTTAAGTTATTCTACACTATTTCCCACAAGATTACTAGCCAATAAAAAGGAAAAAAATAGACACAAACTATTATCGGACTTAATAATTTGTGTCTATTTACTTTATATTTTTACTATTTAATATTCAAATCATGATGCAATGACTCAGATGGAATTGGATTAAGAGGAACCTGCCCCTTTGGTACTGGCTCTTTTACATACACAAAGTCTCCTGTTCCATCTTGAGCGCTGCCTGTTGCCCATAGACCTTCTGAAGAAGCATCTCCTTCTGATAGATTCCAGAATTCATACGCTTCTGGCTGAGATTCTTTTTCTGCTTCCGGAGGGAAGCTAGCTGGAACAACTACACCATTTTTAGCTTCTAATTCCTCGATTGCTGCTAGCCATTGATATTGATGGTAACGGTCACGCGCTAACATTTTTCTAAATGTGGCTCTAACTCCTTCATCAGTTGTCATATGATACAATCTTGCTACCTGTAAGCGTCCTTGGCTTTCTGCATGTAAATTTGAACGCATATCGGCTAAAAGATTTCCACTTGCGACAATATACGATCCATTCCATGGTACCCCATTAGAATTAGTTGGCATGCCGCCCAATCCACTTACAAGCAGATGTTGTGGATTAATTCCCCCCATAATGGCTGCAACTGCTGGATCTTTCGCTGCTTCAGCCTGATCCTCAGGTGATGCACCATCTAGTAGCTGACTGATTAAAGAGCAAAGCATTTCAACGTGACCAATCTCTTCTGTTCCTATATCCATGAGCATATCCTTATATTTTTCTTCTCCGCGACAATTAAAACCTTGGAAAAGATATTGCATCATTACGGTCATTTCACCGAATTGTCCTCCAAGCACCTCTTGAATTTGACGTGCTAACATTGGATCTGGTCTGTCCACTTTCACTTCAAACTGTAATTCTTTTTGATGACGAAACATGACGCTATCTCCTCCTTGACTTTTCATATTGCTGTTCGCTTAAGATGTACCCCGTCTCAAAACTTAATAAACAAAAGAAAAAATTTTAATATAGTAAATACTCCTTTACAACACTATCAAATAATTCCATTTTCTATTATTCTTCTATTCGCATAAAGTTTAGTTATTTTCAACAAAAATAAGCCATTTCGCTCAAATAAAACGCTTACATTTAAGAAAAAAGAACCATTGCGATTCTTCTTTGAAGTTTTTACACTATTGTTATATTGGAAAATATTATTTACAAGGGGGAAAGTGAATGAGTAATTTGGCCAAAGATGCAAAAAAGCAATCTCCGCCTTACGATTTCGTACAAATTGCCAATAGTTCTAAGTTCAAGCAATTAATGTCCCAAAAGAAAAAATTTCTAATTCCTCTCACCGTCTTCTTTTTACTCTTTTATTTTATGTTACCAATTTTGACTTCTTACACAACTATTTTAAACAAGCCTGCTATCGGATCGATTACATGGACGTGGGTGTATGCATTTGCACAGTTTATCATGACTTGGGTGTTATCCATGATTTATGTTCGAAAAGCAATGAAATTTGATGAATTAGCTGCTGACATTGTGGAAGAAAACCAGATGGAAGGGGCTAAAAATAAATGAGTCCAATCGCATTAATGTTGTTTGTCATTATCGTCCTCATCACTCTTATCATTACATATTGGGCAGCTAAAAGAACCAATACAACAAGTGAATTTTATACAGCTGGCGGGGGATTAACAGGCTGGCAAAATGGCTTAGCCATTGCAGGGGACTATTTATCAGCCGCCTCCTTCCTCGGAATAGCAGGTGCTATCGCGTTAACTGGGTTTGATGGATTTTTCTATTCGATTGGATACTTAGTTGCTTATTTAGTCGTTCTTTATATTGTTGCAGAACCACTAAGAAATTTAGGAAAGTATACGATTGCTGATATGATAAATGCCCGCTTTGATCAGAAAAAAGTGCGAGGTGCAGCCGCATTAAGTACGATTACCATTGTAATTTTTTATATGATTGCTCAATTAGTTGGAGCTGGCGCCCTTATCCAGCTATTATTGGGAATCGATTATTGGCTTGCAGTTTTAATTGTTGGCATCATGATGACTATTTATGTATTATTTGGCGGTATGACTGCTACAAGCTGGGTTCAAATTATTAAAGCTGTCCTTTTAATGCTTGGAACAGTTGTTATCTCCTTTCTTGTTCTTGCAAAATTCAACTTTAATATCCTTACAATGTTCGACGAAATCAAAACACTTACACCATTAGGAGAAAGTTATATTAATCCTGGCGTGAAGTATACCAACTCTCTCGATACTATTTCTATGATGGCAGCACTCGTTCTAGGAACGGCAGGTCTGCCGCATATACTAATGCGCTTCTTCACAGTAAAAGATGCGAAAACAGCTAGAAGCTCTGTTGTAACAGCAACTTGGGTTATAGGCATTTTCTATATCTTAACCATCTTTTTAGGCTTTGGAGCTGCTGCTTTTGTAGGGGCTGCCGACATTGTGGAAGCAAATGCCGCGGGCAATATGGCAGCACCATTGCTTGCTCACGCTCTTGGCGGTGACTTTTTAATGAGTTTTGTTTCTGCGGTAGCATTTGCGACCATTCTAGCAGTTGTAGCAGGACTTGTATTATCAGGTGCCTCAGCCTTTGCCCATGATATATATGGTCAAATAATAAAAAAAGGAAAGGTTACCGAAAAACAGCAAATGAATGCAGCTCGTTATGCCTCGGTTGCAGTAGCCTTTCTATCCATTATCCTTGCCCTATTTGCTCAAAAAATGAATGTAGCCTTTCTCGTATCCCTTGCATTCTGTGTAGCAGCCAGTGCTAATTTACCAGTTATCATTTTTACAATCTACTGGAAAAGATTTAATACAGCCGGCGCTATATCCGGCGTAGTAACAGGACTACTTACGGCGTTAGTGTTGGTTGCCATCAGCCCGAGTGTACTTAACCCTGAACCTGGTGCTGCTATTTTAACTGGAACTGCTATATTCCCACTAACAAATCCTGCTATCATTTCAATTCCTGCAGGTTTTCTCGGTGCATTTATTGGGACCATCCTCTCCAATAAACGAGATGAAAAGAAATACGCCGAGGTTATTGTGAAAGCAAATACGGGTATGAAGTGATGAAAAAGACACTGACTTTCTGTAACTTAAAAGTTAGAGTAGAGTCAGTTCTTTTCATTTTCCGGGAAATAAAATGACAAAAAGCGCCAAAAGTCGATTACTTCTCCAAGCAATCAACCTTCAGCACTCTCGACTATATCGGCAAACTCCTCTAATGTGGTAGAGTACTTAATATATTTACGCGGTAACAGATAGAGTTCATCCTTTATTCCCTTTTCACTATAGAATTCTGGTGTTGTGGTTAGCCCGAAAGAATAATACTTCTTGACTTCCTCCATTGCCTTAGAATCAATATTTCCATAAGGATAAGACAGTGCAATAACTTCCTTTCCTGTAATTGCTTCGATTTTGTTTTTCGATTCTTTTAGCTCATGTTTATAGTCTGTTGTTTTCACCAAATCAGGATGTGTTGCTGTATGGGATTGAATTGATATAAAACCAGAACTAGCTAATTCTTTCAACTCTTGATTAGATAACCTATTGGCATTTCCGATAAAATCTGCTATAACAAACATCGTTGCTGTTGGGGTAAAATCATCGGTTTTTATCTTTTGAAAAATTTCAAACACTCTTAAATTATTTTTATAACCATCGTCTAACGTAATAAAAATTGGCTTTTTAACTTTATTTATATCCTGCCATCTTTCAAAAGTTAACGGAGTAAAACCATGATCTAGTAAATAAATCATTTGCTTTTCAAAATTTGCTGGAGTCACATATAATTCTTTTGAACCTTGTCCATGAAACTCTTCAATGGAATGGTACACCAAAATCGGAATCTTTGTTTGCGCAATGCCCATAGAAGGTAAAAAAGGAAATAAAAAAAATAACAGCATTACAGTTTTTTTCATCATTCATTCCTCATTTTGACAAAGATTTATAGGGAGGTTACCTCAAAGATAGAGATAACTCCCCTATAAATTAATGCATATTATTATTTATATTCATTTGCTGCTGCATCATTGGAGCTCCTTGTGCAGGTGCAAATCCGTTTAAGATATTTTGCATATCTTGAGCAGCCAGCTGAGGAACTTGATAATAATGATGCTTGTTTTGGTATAAAGATACTTCATAAGCCATTTCCAAACAGTTCGGAATAGAAGCTGCAATAACTCGACGTACAACCGGATTAGTTGTTTCAGCTGCTGCCACTGTTTTCATAGAAGCAGAAGCTTTTAATGCACTAAGCATTGCAACTGCAGCTTGCTGATCACTCATTTCCGTCACATTTTGAATTGGCTTTGCAGGAGGCATCTGGGTCATTCCAAAGATGAAATCATTATTTTCTTTCATCATATATGGTTCAGTTCTCTTTGCAGGAGGTTGTCCAGTTTGAAAACACTCTAATGTTAAATTGTACTCTTCTTGAATAAATTGATATTGTCTGTTTTGAATATCTCGTAATTCTGGATCCTGAATATGGTTTCCTAACAATTTATACAAATTCATGGTATTTATTGCTCCAACTAGTACTTCATGAACATCAAACATTTCATGTCCGCCATGATTCATCGCTTGTGGAACTTGACCTGTTTGTAGATTTTGGTGTACTTGCTGTCCGTTTTGCAACAATATAATCTCCTCCTGTAAATGGATTTTAAACAACAGGATTAGTATGGTGAACGTTCTGGAAACTATACGCTTAAAAATTGTTAATAATCGACAATGATAGAACTATTGTTTTGTTAATTTTTACTAGAGACTAAAGGTTTTAAAAACACTAAACCATGGATTTTTTTCTTTCTTTTTATCCATCCTATCACTAGGAGGTGTCAAGATGCCTAGAAATCAAGTTCAAGTAAATGTTGATCCAAATATGGATGGTCCACGTGAAGGGGTAATTGCGGACGCTGATGGAGATCAGTTAGGAATAAGTAGAGATACAGAAGTTGAAACCACTGCATTTCATGTCAAGCAATAAAAAAAAGATCCTGAATTAACAAAATTTAATCAGACTTTTAAAGATAAATGAAAGTAGCACGAAAATTAGCAATTGTATGGAGGAAAAAATGAATAATTATTTGGATACGATGGTCACTAAAGTGAAAGATTCCATTATTCAGGCAGCTGATTCGGTTCGAAAAGGTCTTTTCACCTTAACGGGTGAAACTTCTCTGTCCGTAAATGAACTGGCAAAATATATAAAAGAAAATAAGGAAACAAAAACAGAAAGCAAATATTTATTAGGCAATTATTATTACTTCAGTCATTTACAAGAGAATGGCATTCGTTATTATTTAGAAACAAATGGAGATTTCATCCTACAGTTGGATGCGAGTTCAAAAGACCAAGTATTGATCGCCTATCGTTCATACAAGGACAAGCTTTCTATAAATACTCCCGTGAAATTTCCAAAGATTTGATAAAAAAGGGTAAAAACAGGAAGGAGTTAACTTTCCTGTTTTTACCAATCTTTTCATTCGACTTTTCCTTCCCAGTTTTGCATACCACCAATGACATTTACTACCCTATATCCATATTTATTTAATATTTGAGCAGCCTGATTACTTCTTCCTCCCGATTGACATATAATAAAATATTCTTTTTGTTTATCTAATTCATGCAATCTAAATTCAATAAGACGCAAAGAAATATTTATTGCTTCAGGAATTTTCCCTGTCGCTACTTCCGCTGGTTCCCGAACATCAATAATCGAGACTTTCTCTCCACTCCGTAATTTGCTATTTAATTCCGTTGTTGTTATTTCTTTCATTTCATTTACCCCTTCCCTCGAAAAACTAATTTTAGATAAATAAATTCACATGGCCATCCTCTGCTTCAGCCAAATAGGCAGCAACACTAGCATAATCAATCCCTTTTAACAGCTCTTCTTCTTTTAATCCAAGTAAATCCATTGTCATCGTACATGCGACAAGATTTACCTTCTGTTCCTGCGCCATTGCTATTAATTGGGGAAGTGTCATTGCCTGATGCTGTTTGATAACATGTTTAATCATCTTAGGACCAAATCCTAAAAAGTTCATTTTGGATAAACCCATTCTATCTGCTCCCTTCGGCATCATTTTTCCAAAGAGCTTTTCTAACAATCCCTTATTTACTTTTATATTCTCTTTTTTTCTTAAAGCATTTAATCCCCAAAAAGTATGAAAGATAGTGACTTCATGATCATAAGCAGCTGCACCATTAGCAATTATATAGGCAGCCATCGCTTTATCATATTCACCACTGAATAACACAATCGTCGTTTTCGTTGTCATTTTATCTCCCTCTCCTAATTACCTTTACCCCTATAGGTATATAATCATCTAAAATTATAAGCTCTATAGGTTCTAGAGCTTTTTATCTTTGTTCATTATCTGCTTTTGACTAACAGATTTACTGCTTCCTTAATTACATCATCCATTCTTTCTCCGTTTTCCTGGGCTTCTACCACACAGTCAACTAAGTTAGTGCTCACAATAACACCCATTGTTCGGTCTACTGCTGAACGAACAGCTGATAACTGTGTAATCACTTCCTTACAATCTTTATTCTCCTCCATCATTTTCAGAATTCCTCTTAATTGTCCTTCCATCCGCTTAACTCTATTTTTTAATTGATCATTATATTCCAAAGAAAATACCCCTTCCATTTGCCATATTTTCAGTTAGTCACTATTATCCTACATTATACATGATTTATTGATCATTATTATAGCCTGTCAAACTAGCTGAAGCGAATATATAGCATGCCTAACTAAAGAGCATTCTTTTTTTCTTTTATTTTTTCTTAATCCAAAATTTAATGGTAGAGCCTACTTGTTCCGTTTTTAAAATTTGATGTCCTACTTTTTTTGTCCATGCTGGCAAATCACTTAATACCCCTCTATCTGTCGCTTGCAACTCTAACACTTGCTTGCTCTCTAATTGATCCATCCCTTGTTTTAATTTCACAATTGGCATTGGACAAGTTAATCCGGAAACATCCAGTACTGTATCAATTTGAAAGCTTTCGTCTTCTCTTATTTCTTCATTTGTTTGGCTGCTTCCTTCCGTTCTTTCTGCCATTTCTGTATCCGCAAAAGCTGAAGAATAGGTTTTCCATCCACCATCAACGTTTTTTACATTAAAACCGTTATTTTTTAATATTCTACTAGCTAAATATCCTCTTAAACCAACTTGACAGCTCACATAAATCGGTTGATTTTTTGGTAATTCAGCCATTCTCTCTCTTATTTCACCTAACGACATATTAAGTGACCCTTCTATATATCCAAACTCTCGCTCAACACTTTCTCTTACATCCAGTAAATAGCCACCGTTTTGCACTATCTGATCTACCTCATGCCATTGGATTTGCTCTAATTCTCCTTCTACAATATTTACTGCCACATATCCTGCCATATTTACAGGATCCTTGGCAGATGAATATGGCGGTGCATACGATAGTTCTAAATTAGTTAGATCTTCTACGGTTAGATTACCTTTAATTGCAGTTGCAATGACATCAATTCGTTTATCGACACCTCCCCTTCCAATTGCTTGTGCCCCATATATTTGTCCTGATTCTTTATCAAATATCAATTTGAAAGCAATAGAAGAACTTTCAGGATAGTAACCAGCATGTGAATTTGGGTGAATATGAACCACCTCATAAGGAATCCCCCATTTTTGGAGTGTTTTTTCATTATTTCCAGTAGTAGCTACTGTTAAGTCAAACACTTTAACAATTGAAGTACCTAATGTTCCTTCGTACTTCTCTTTTTTTCCCATCATATTATTAGCAGCAATTCTACCTTGGCGATTTGCTGGCCCTGCAAGTGGTATCATTGTTTTCTTTCTATTGATATAGTCACGAACTTCAATAGCATCCCCAACAGCATAAATATCTTGATTAGAAGTTTGTAACAAGTGATTTACAACAATACCACCTTGTTCTCCAATTTCTAGTCCCGCTTGTTTGGCTAACTCATTTTCTGGCCTTACTCCAATAGATAGAATGGTCATATCTGTTTGAACTTCCGTCCCATCTTCCAGTACTATGATATCTCCATTGCCTTTAAATTCTTTTACTCCATTTCCTAAAATAAGCGTTATTCCATTTTGCTTAAGATGTGTTTGAACAGGACCTGCCATTTCCACATCCAGTGGACCTAAAACTTGATGCCCCTTCTCCACAATCATTACCTTTATTCCACGGGCAGCTAGGTTTTCTGCCATTTCTACACCAATAAATCCGCCACCTATAATTACAGAACTTTCTGGTGCGTTTTGATCAACAAAGGCTTTTATGCGATCTGTATCTGGTATATTTCTTAGTGTAAATAGTGATTGATGGTTTTCTATACCTAATATAGGGGGAATAATTGGTCTTGCTCCTGGTGAAAGCAACAGCTTATCATAAGTTTCTTCGTATATCTCTTCTGTTTGTAAATTTTTAATCGTGACTTTTTTATTATTCGAATCAATCGATATTGCTTCACTCTGTACTCTAATATCCAATAAAAACTTTTTTGACATTCCTTCCACTGTCTGTACAAGCAACTTACTTCTGTCTTTAATCGTTTCTCCAATATAATAAGGCAGCCCACAATTAGCAAAAGAAATGTGCTCTCCTTTTTCAATCAAGATAATTTCTACTTCTTCACTTATCCTTCTTAATCGTGCAGCAGCTGTTGCTCCACCTGCCACACCACCAATAATAATTACTTTCTTACTCATAAAAAGCTCCTCCTTTATACCATACGGGGTATTATTTTCGATAAAAAATATACCCCGTGGGGTTTATATGAATATTATAGAGAGCAAACAAAAATAAGTAAAGAAAAAAATGCTAGGTATTATAAAAGACTATTGTTTTTTCGTATAATAGTTCATTAGTAAATATAGCGGTCTAGCTATAACGCTTTACTGTAACAATACTTAAAATTCTTTTCTACGGAACCTTTCCTATGGAATAACGAATAATGGCATACCTAATTATTTCTGGTATGCCATTGATAATTTTATCTATTCTTATTTTAAATCGTTAATAAATTGCTCCACTTCCTCTTCTCTTGTTGCCCAAGAGGTAACAAGCCGAATCGCAGAATGTTCCTTATCAATTTTTTCCCATATGTTGAATTGATAATTCTTCTGTAATTCTATAATCTTATCGTTCGAAACAATCGGAAAAACCTGATTAGTCGAAGATTGGGTTAAAAAACGATAACCTTTCTCGGCTAATGCTGTCGTTAGTCTTTCTGCCAGCTTATTAGCGTGTTCAGCCAATTCGAAGAAAAGAGTATCCTTAAATAACTCATAAAATTGGATTCCTAGCACTCTGCCTTTTGCCAGCATAGCCCCTTTTTGCTTCATATGATAACGGAAATCCTCCTTTAAGGAATCTTTCTTTATCACAAGCGCTTCCCCCATCAATGCTCCATTTTTGGTACCGCCAATATAAAAAGCATCCAGAAGTTGAGGTAAATCACTTAACGTAAGATCATTGTCTTTGGCACAAAGTGCTGACCCTAAACGTGCTCCATCCATATAGAAAAGCAATTGATTCTTCTGACAAAACTCACTTAACTGTTTAAGCTCGCTTTTGGAATAAATCGTTCCAATTTCAGTTGAATTGGATATGTATACGAGTTTTGGCTTTACCATATGTTCATCTGTATGCTCATCAAGTACATGTTGAATTAGACTTGGTGTTAACTTGCCATTTTCCGTATCAACAGTAAGAACTTTATGACCAGTTGCTTCGATAGCTCCTGTTTCATGAACAAAAATATGTCCAGACGCTGCGGCAATTGCTGCTTCATGTGGTCTTAAAAAGGCAGAGATGGCAATTAAATTAGTTTGCGTTCCGCCAACTAAAAGATGAACATCTACCTCCTCACAATTCAGTTTTTCTTTCAATATTTCAACTGCTTTGTGTGTAAAGGAATCTTGCCCATATCCTATTTCTTGCTGCAGATTGGATTCTAGCAATGCTTGTAAAATTCGCGGATGTGCTCCTTCACTATAATCATTATTAAAACTATACATGGACATAGCCTCCCTTTTTTAAAAATATTTTCTCACAAAAAGATTCGTCTTGTCACTAAATGTTTTGGCAATTGTCCTCTCTATCGCAGTTGTCGAATAACTATACGAGGAAATCATAGTTGAAAATGGTTTGGCAAGCCTTCAATGAGAGCTAGGCGGAATATTCAAGAGGAAACGTCAATAGCCAGAAGGGGGTTACAAATGAAACCATTAATCTCATCACCATAAATAAAGGGATTATCACTCAATTTTAAGTAGTAATCCCTTACTAGAATATTATTTTGATATAAACATTTGCGTCCAATAGTTACCATTTTGGTAATATCCTACACCGATTTGTGTAAAGTTTTTACTTAGTATATTGGCTCTATGACCGCTAGAATTCATCCACGCTTGAACTACTGCTTGTGCGCTTGTTTGGCCTTGGGCAATATTTTCCCCGGCTGCTTTATAACCAATTCCGTAGGCTTTCATCATATCAAATGGCGATCCGTATGTTGGACTTGTAGGACTAAAGTATTTTTTTGAGCCATATCCATCGATTTATCTCTAGCAACTCTTGATAATTCCCAGTTTTCCGTTATAGCAGGAAGTCCCTTTTTTTGACGTTCTATATTGCAAAGTCGGATTACTTCCCGATCTACAGTTTTAATGGAATCAATATTGAGGATAGTCAATTTTTGATTTGGATAAATTAAACTAGGATTTGAAATCTGTGTGTTCGCAGCAATAATCTCTTTTAAGCCAATTTGATATTTCATCGCAATTTTCCACATTGAATCTCCATTTTTAACGGTATATGTATCAGCAAATACCATCGTAGGGAGTGCTATTAAACATAAAAACAAACTAACCATTGCTATTATTTTCTTCATTTTACCACTCCTTCTGAATAATAAGGTGCACACAAAATTTCGTTTTATCCTTCGTCCATTATTTTTTGCTTTCTTTCCCTTTTTTAAATACAAAAAGCAGAAGTTAGCTATACTCCTAACTTCTGCTATCTATTTATTTATTCTGCATCTGCTTTTTTTCTGCGAATGATGATAGAAAGACAAACACCTGCTGCTAAAATAACTATCCCAATCAGTAGATATGTGCCATTATTAGTTGCTGTATTTGGCAAGGAATTTTTTGATTTTCCGTTATTGTCAGCCTTCTCACCGTTATCACCCATGTCTCCCTTATTATCATTGGGATTCTTATCTGCATTAACTGGGTCTTCTTTATCTGGTTTTTCTGGAGCTTTAGGATCTGTTGAATCCACTGGATTTTCTGGATCATTTGGCTCTTTGGCGCCATCATCCTGATTTCCGCCTGTCTCTTTTTCATTTTTTATGACAATAGTAGTAAGTGGCTCAAGTGTTATTTTTTCTGCTGTTAAAGTGAAACCACTTTTCTCTTCAACAGAATCTTTACCTGCTTCATCATTATCCACTACTACTTTAAATTCGGTTAAATCTTCACTTAATGTCAGCTCCCTAGCTTTTGTATCACCATTTATAAATACATAATAGCTGCCTGTATCGTCTGTTGACTCATTTTTATAGGCAATAACAACATCCTCTTCCTGAATCTCTTGTGCAGCAATCATGGTTACATTAGAATCGACTAAACTCTTTTCTCCTAGTCGAAAAGCATTGCTTGATTTTCTTAATTCAATTAATCCTTTTGTATATTCCACCGTTTCATTATTTACTGGATATACTTCCTTATTGGTGGCTTTGGACCAATCAAACATATTAATGGCATCAGATGAATCATAGGAATCATGAACAAAGTAACCAAACACATTGCCATTTTCATCTGTAAAAGCATCATATTTTTGTTCTGGAATTCCCTCTCCTAGCCATTGCTTGGTTCTTCCATATTCTTGTCCTGCATGTAAAAATGCCGTGCCTTGTGAAGTCAGAATCAATGAGTTTCCAAGGCGAATACGTTTATGAATTTCTAGATCATTTTCTGGAATGGCTGGATCTTTTTTCAAAGCTTTCGCAATAATATCGTAGAGCGGCAGATTATCATGTGCTTCAATATATTGCACCATGTCTCCTGGATTATCTGCTGGCGTATTGGATGGCTGTGCTTTTATATTGTTAAATATCGTCTGAATATTACGAGCTCCGCCAGTGATAAAGCGCGGCTCTCCTTCTGAACCATAACCCGATTTTACCTCATTTCTTATTTCATCAGAGAAAACACCGACATCATCGGTTTTATCCATCCAGTCTTGGTCTGCACCTTTTCCTGCCAAAGATGGGTCTGCTAAATGCCCCGAGAACGTCCTCCACCCTTCTCCAATAAATAATGCATTTGGATTGATGGCTGCCGCTTCATCATAAGCTTTTTGAACAGCTTCATAGGTTGCATCCCCCATCATATCCCATCTCATGCCATCGATTTTAAATTCACGAAACCAATATTTCACTGAATCTATCATTAGCTTTTCCGCCATTTTATGATTTGTAGCTAAGTTATTTCCAAATCCCCCCACAAATTTACCATTACTGTCTTGGAAAAAATAATAATCTGGAACAATATCATTTAATAGACTAGCATTGGACATATGTGTATATACAACATCTAGAACCACTCCCATGCCAGCAGCATGAATCGCATTAATTAGCTCCTTTAATTCTTTAATGCGCAGCTCTGGATCTTTTGGATTTTCCGAATAGGCACCATCTGGTGAGAAATAGTTATGAGGATCATACCCCCAATTATATTCATTTCCTGCTGCCGAATACTCTAATTCCCTTTCTCCCATTCTCGTTTCATCTCCCCAATACCAAGCATTAACTGGCAGGAGTTGGACATGTGTAACACCCAAGGATTTTATATAATCCAGTTTATCAATAAATGCTTTATAAGTTCCAAAGCGACCATTTAAATCTGTCTGAATGGTTGGATCAGAAGTAAAGTCACGAATATGAGCTTCCCATATAATTGCATCCTCTCGTTTTTCATAGCCATCAATCTTCACACTAGTTAAGTTAGCGGGATTGGTTTGACTTAAATCAACAATGGCTGCTTTTCCTACTGTATCGCCATCACTGCCAACCTGTCCCTTTGTGTTAACAGTAAAAGCTGCCATCGATTTAGCATAAGGATCTAAAACTTTAGATACTTTTCCATCATTGGTTACTTCATATTGATAATAATATCCTCTTGTATCTTTGATGCCGAGATCATCTGCTTTCGCTTCGACACTCCATACCCCTTGATCCCCTTGTACTAAATCTAAACTGCCAATTTTCCTTGCTGCATCATTTTTATCATAAAAAACGGCGGTTACCTTTGATGCTTTCGGTGCCCATAATTTTAATGTTGCATCCTTATTATGATATGTGGCCCCTAAATCATTGCCCTCATAAAAGTAATTTTCATCTAACATTTTCCATCCAGATTTGGCTGTAACAGATCTTCCTTGATAAGAGATTGTAAAAGGCCCCTTTTCCGCATCATAAACACCTGTTATTTCCACTGTGGTTTCATTAATAATTTTCACTGCACTAAAATCTATTACTTCTTGGTCCTTATCCACAATAGATAATGCTTGCGCTATATCCTCTTTCACAAGTCCTTTTGTACTGGAAAAAGTTAATTGGATGGTTGTGTCAGACAATAGTTCTCCTGAAACTAAATCAGTTGGTGATTCCCAGTATGGTGAAATATAAACTTGATCATCTTCATTTTTAATCCATAAATGATTATACTCTTCCAATAAAGCGAACCCTTTGTCACCACCAATCTTTTCACCATTTTCACGGTTTACAATAAGAAAGCCAATTTTTTTAGCATTCTCTTTCACTTTTATATCAACATAAGCACCATAGCGATCATTTTTTTCTAATGCTACAGCATCAGTCGGCCAATTAACAGTAGGTGATTCTACATCTTCCCATAACCACAACCCTAACTTATCATAGTTTTGGTCATCTCTTTGATAATGAATTCTAACAGTATTTTCAGCCAGTTCTACTGGCTCAAATAGATGAACACTATCTGAACCTTCTTTAATCCATACTTCATTTAATGATGGATTGTTTATCGTAACGGACTTATCTCCGCTCTCTTTCTCTCCATTCGTTCTGTTTACAACAAGAAAGCTAACCTTTCTAGCATCTGCTTTCAAAGGAATATCAATATATGTACCATACTCATCTTGCTTCTTTTCTTCAAACGCTGCAGCACCTTGTGGCCAATTAGCAGTAGGTGATTCTACATCGTCCCACAGCCATAACCCTAGATCCTGATACTTATTTCCCTCATTTTGATAATGAATTCTTAATGTGTTTTCAGGTATATCTTTTCCATCTGTGTTCTCTGCTTTTACGTTCATTTGATTGAACGAGAAGCCTCGTGTCGTGAACACAAGAACAAATATCGTTAGTATAATGAGTGATTTCCTTAACCAGTGATTCATTCCTGTTCCTCCTGTTCTAAATGTTTTAAGCAACTTGAGCCTTTTACTAAACCTAACTAGTTATAAAAAAATAAGCGTTTACTTCTTCTAGTGATGCAAAAGTAAACGCTTTCTTTCTATGTGAGATTATAAATATACTAGATTATGAGTGTCAATATTTCTTTTGATTGTTCACGGTAACAGAATTCCAAACTAGATAGTTACAGGCATTCCGCCCTATAAAATAGACAAAAAAAGGGATTAGAAAGGTGGAGTAGAAAAAATCCATTAATAAAGCGTTTTAGTTTTCATCTTTATGAGGAGTGGATGCGTTTGGCTGATTTTTTTTATTTTGGCTGATTTCCTTGCTGCTTTGGCTGATTTTTTCTTATTTTGACTGATTTCCTTGCTGCTTTGGCTGATTTTTTCTTATTTTGGCTGATTTCCTCGCTGCTTTGGCTGATTTTTTCTTATTTTGGCTGATTCCTCCCCTTTTTACAGCTATCTATCAATCTAATTAATTAGTTTTCTCCATTATAAGCAAAAAATAAAGATTCTTTTGTTGCTGTTTACCATATAAATAGGTAACTCGGCCAGTAATAAATACTGCCGGTTACCCAAACAAAGATCTACCACATATTAATATCTATTCAACTGCCACATAGCCAGTTTCCGAAACAATCCGTTGGCCTTGCTCTGATATCATCCATTTTAAAAATCCATCAACTTGGGGAGATTTATTATCCTCCAGCGTAATGGCATAAAATTCATTAATGAAGGGGTAGCTTCCATCTTTAATTGTTTCTACTGTAGGAGTTATTCCATCAACAGCAATATTTCTTATTTTTCCATTACGCACCATATCTTCTGAAAAATGCCGGAAAGAGAACCCAATCGCATTTCTTTTATTCTGATAGTCTGCAGTTTCACTTATTATGCCTTCCATTGCATTGACAATATCCTTTGTGGGAGGATCCATTAACGGTTTTCCATCCATAACCCTCAACAATGCAGATTGACTGCCGCTTTCTTCTGGTCTTTGAAATGCTCTAATTTTTTCATGTTTTCCACCGACTTCCTTCCAGTTTCTTATTTTCCCAGAATAAATATCCTGTATTTGTTCCACGCTTAGTGTTTCCACTGGATTTTTCGCATGAACAAAAAAGATAAATCCCTCTCTCCCAATTGGTGTAAGCTTTAATTTTACCCCAAGGCTTTCAGCCAATTTAAATTGTTTCTCTGAAGGCTTTGGCACAAATATGATGTCTGCCTCACGATTTAATAAGCGATTAAACGCCTCACTTGTTTGACTTGAAACTACCTCACTTTCCTCTAATGAATACATTTTTTGTGGATAGACTGCTTGAACAAACCCTGCGTATACAGGATAAAGAGCGGTAGAGCCGTCTAATCTTGGAAGATCCCCTTCTATTTTAAATGTTGATTCTTCTTTCAAAAACACAGCTTTTGTTCCCTCTAAAAATGGCATATATTCTGTTAAATCCGTATCTTGACTACTAACAACCTCTAAATTTTTATCAAAATGTTCATAAATTATGTAACCCGCTATCCCGCAGATACTCATGACTAAAATTACTATCCTTGCCCTTTTGACTGCTTTTTTCTTCCCCCATTCAAAGATTAATAGATAAACAGTTACCATATAAAATACAGTAATAATCGGTAAAAACCATAGATAAAATGTACTAGCTGTGAATAAAGTGGTTACCATTGTTGCAATAAATCCAATAAATACGATAAACACCGTCATTATAATTGCTTGTAATACTTTCATTTTTTTCTCCTTTATAATTACAATCTCTCATATATTCGCCTTAATAAATGATTTATTTCAATTTTAGTGTATATTTTCACTTTGATCAATAATTATTTTATTTGCTACAATTCCTTGATTGCTTTGAAATCCTTTAAATAAAAAAAGATGAATCCTGTAAAGAACTCATCTTTAAAATATATCTATTGTTTATGACTCGGATGAAGCTGAAAATATTGGAATAATAAATAGGATAACCAAATGCAGTCACGATGATGTCGAATGTTTTCAAGCAATCCTTTTAGTAAAACCGAGTTCAATGTTTTCTCTTCCAACTGCTCTATAAGTAAAGAAAGCGATTCTTTCACATAATGATCATCTACTTCTTCCATTTTCCCTTTTATATGTTGCAGCAAATCCTCTTTTGTCGCACTTTCTTCAATAACGGACTGGTGCAGCAACTGATAGATACTTTCTGTAAAATATGGTGATTCTGTATATGAAGCTATAATGTCTGTTTTCTCTACAAGCGATTTTGCAAGCCTGTGTAAATCAAAATCAATATATTTATTATGGTTTAATACAATATGCGTATAAGTATTAAGAAACCCTTTAATACTATATACTAAATCATACTTGATTGCTTGTTTGGATGAATCATATACTTTTCCAATCATATGCTCGATTGTTTTTTCCAGTAAATGATCATAATAAGTAAACTTTCGAATAAATTCATCATTAAACGAAAGCGCTTGCTCTTTAATAAACAATGTCGCAAAACTAGAATTTTCCTTAAATGTATATAATATTTCGTAATAAAAATGATAAAGAATATCATCCACATGATTGACTGCGTAGTCAAGTTTCGCGATGAACTGTTCCATAAAATAATCAACTAAAGCCATAATTAATTCATCCTTTGACTTAAAGGATAAATAGAAGGCCCCTTTAGAAATCCCACAATGTTCCGTTATTTGTTGAACGGAAGTAGCCGCAAATCCTTGTTTTGCAAATAACTCTATCGATTTTTCCATAATCAGCTGTTTTTTTGTCATCTCATTCTCTCCTATGTACTATTGATTGACATATGACTACTTAGTCATTTATTATAAGTAAATGAGTTAGATTAGTCAATAAAGGGAAGGTGTATTATGAAAGGTTTAGTAAATTTTGTGTTAGGTAACAAGCTTGCGGTTTGGTTACTAACCATTATTATTACTGTATCAGGTATCTATTCTGGTACAAGGATGAATATGGAAACCATACCAAATATCTCTATTCCATACTTAACCGTAATGGATGTTTACCCGGGAGCTACTCCGGAGAAGGTGATGGAAGAAGTATCCATGCCGATAGAAAAAGTAGTAGAAAATCTGGAAGATGTTAAAGCTGTCTATTCAAATTCTTATTCGAACATGGCAAATGTTCAACTAGAATATGAATATGGTACAGATATGGATGAAGCAAAACGAGCTTTACAATCCGCTCTGGATAATGTCACCTTACCTGAAGATGCAGAGGAACCTACAATTACAGCAATCAGTATGAATATGATGCCAGTTGTAGCGTTAAGTGTCAGCAGTACAGAAGAAGACATTACCGAATTAACATCAACTGTGGAAGATATCATTCTTCCAAAAATCGAAAAGATTGATGGTGTCGCTTCTGCAACTATCACAGGTCAGCATATTGAAGAAGTCGATTTAACATATGACAAAGAAAAAATGGCGCAATTAGATTTAACGGAAGATACTGTTAAAGATATGATTCAAGCGAGTAACTTAGCAGTTTCTTTAGGACTTTACGAGTTTGAAGAAGGCGAACAAGCAGTTGCAATTGACGGGAAATTTATGACAGAAAAAGAACTAAAGAATATGCTTATTCCTGTCACTCCATCTGAACAAAATCCTGCCCCATTCTTAAAACTTAGCGATATTGCAAAAATTGAAGTAGTTGGGAAAGTGGAATCAGTTTCTCGTACAAATGGTAAAGATGCAATCGCCATCCAAATTGTCAAAGGTCAACAAGCAAACACTGTTGATGTTGTTAACAGTGTAAAAGATTTAATTAAAGATGAGCAAAAAAACATTGATGGCTTAGTAATTGATGTTTCTCTCGACCAAGGAGATCCGATTGAAAAATCTGTGTTTACCATGGTTGAAAAAGCAGTATTTGGCTGTTTAATCGCCGTATTAATTATTTTACTATTCTTACGTGATTTTAAATCAACGATTATCTCGATTATTTCCATTCCAGTATCTATTTTCATGGCATTACTGCTATTAAACTGGATGGATATCACGTTAAATATTATGACGCTAGGTGCTATTACGGTGGCAATCGGGCGGGTAATTGATGACTCCATTGTTGTCGTGGAAAATATTTATCGACGCTTGCACCTGAAAGAAGAAAAATTAACTGGCCGCGCGCTTATTAGAGAAGCAACGATTGAAATGTTCAAACCAATCCTGTCTTCTACTTTAGTAACAGTTGCGGTATTTGCTCCATTAATGTTTGTTGGAGGCATGGTTGGAGAATTATTCCGTCCTTTCGCCTTAACAATGGCGTTCTCTCTTGGCGCATCATTACTTGTTGCCATTACAATCGTTCCAGCACTTTCTCATTTCTTATTTAAGAAAAAATTATATAGTGAGAAAACAGAAAGTAATCATAAAGAAGCTGGTAAATTGGCAACTTGGTATAAAGGTATTCTCGAAAAAGCACTTAATCATAAAATCATCACTTCCCTTATCGCTGTTATTTTATTAGCTGGAAGTGTTGCCCTCACTCCTTTAATCGGCTTTAGCTTCCTAGGAAGTGAAGAAGAAAAAACGATGTATATCACCTACACTCCAGAAACTGGTGAACTAAAGGATGAGACATTAAAGAACGTTACAGAAGTAGAAGAAAAAATGCTTGACCGCAAAGATATCGATATCGTTCAATTATCGATTAATGATACAGCTGATGCACAAAGCGCAATGATGGGCATGGGAGCTGGCGGTGCACTTATGTACCTAATCTTTGATGAAGATATGAAAAACTTCCCTGAAGTTCGTGATGAAATTGAGGAATATATTACAAATCTCGATCAATCTGGCGAATGGAAATCCCAAGACTTCTCATCAACCGGGATGTCAACGAATGAAGTCAGCTATACATTCTATAGTGAAGATTTAGATAAGCTGAATGAATCAGTGAAAAAAGTAGAATCTGTGTTAAAAAAGAATGATGGTTTAGAAGATGTTACTACAACAGCTGAAGATGCTTATGTAGAATATACATTTAAAGTAAATCAGGAAGAATTATTACAATATGGGTTAACAGCTGGTCAGCTCCTTGCGACACTAAGCCCTAACAATTCAAAAGATGTATTAACAACGATTGAAAAAGACGGTGAGGAGCTTGATGTTATTGTCCAACAAGAAAAATCAGCACAGCCGAAATCAATCGACGATATGCTAGACACTGAAATTCCAACTGCTACAGGGCAAACAATGCCACTTTCAGAGCTTGTGGATGTAGAAGAAGGAACTACTCTAAATACGCTTTCTCGTAGTAAAGGTGAATACTATGCAACTGTATCAGGAAAAATCCTTGGTGATGATGTTTCGAAAGTAACAAATGAAGTAGATAAAGAAATCGATAAAATCGACTTACCAAAAGGCGTTACAATGGGAGTTGCGGGTGTAACTGCAGATATGAATGAAACATTCACACAGTTAGGTATTGCTATGATTGCTGCTGTTGCGATCGTGTACTTTATCCTTGTTGTTACATTCCGTGAAGGGGTTGCCCCATTCTCGATTCTATTCAGTTTACCATTCGCTGTTATCGGTTCGTTTGTCGGATTGTACCTATCAGGTCAAACCATTTCTGTTTCGGTAATGATGGGGCTCTTAATGTTAATTGGGATTGTTGTAACGAATGCCATTGTATTAGTAGACCGAATCATTCATATGGAACGAGATGGAATGAATATGCGGGAAGCGATTCTTGAAGCAGGATCAACGCGTCTTCGTCCGATTCTAATGACAGCTATTGCAACAATTGGTGCATTAATTCCATTAGCAGTTGGTTCTGGTGGTAGTGGATTAATCTCTAAAGACCTTGGTATTACTGTTATTGGTGGTTTAATCAGTTCTACGTTGTTAACACTTGTTATCGTCCCTATTGTTTATGAAGTTCTTTCCAAACTATTTAAGAAAAATCGTAAAGATATTGACGAAAGCTAATACTAAATGACAAAAGCCAGTGAAGGGTTCTTCACTGGCTTTTGTCTGTCTTCTTTTCCTCTGATTTAGCTATTATAGTGGGATGAATGCTGCTTCTACTGGCTTTTTTTTGTAGTTATGGCTTGTATTTCCTTCATGAACGCTACTTCCACTGCTTTTCCTTGCAATTGTGGTTTTCATCCCCTCTATGAACGCCACTTCCACTGCTTTTCCTTGCAATTATGACTTTCATTTCCCTGATGAACACCACTTCCTTCAGGGTTTCTTGCCAATATGGTTTTCATCCCCTCTATGAATGCCATTTCTACCGCTTTTCCTTACAATTGTAGTTTTCATTTCCTTCATGAACATCATCATCCCCAAAAAATGATTGCACAAGTTCTTTCATAAAATAAGCCATTCAGGAAAAACTATTTTCTATACTATAATGGAAAGGGTTTTATCATGAAAATAAATTGTTCCAATGAATATGATCCATTAAAAACAGTAGTCTTAGTTTCTCCTGAATATATGGCTATTAAAGTCCCTATAAATGATATTCAAAAAAAACATGCAAAGAAAAATATTGATAAAAAACTTGCTGTAAAACAGCATGAAATGTTTATAGAAACTCTGCAAAAAAATGGAGTGGAAATAATCCTTCTTCCAGCAGAAGAAAAATACCATGAACAGGTTTTTACAAGAGATATCGGATTCACCTTAGGAAGTCAGATCTTTGTGGCAGAAATGGCACGAGATGCTAGACACGGAGAAGAAAGAGTTTTAATAGATTATTTAAAGAAAAAAGAAATCACTTATACAGATATTAAAGGCAATTTTATTGAAGGCGGCGATGTGATTATTGACGGGAAAACAATTTTTGCAGGCATCAGTCAGCGTACAAATGAAGCAGCTATCCGCCATTTGCAGACCTTGATGCCTTCTTATGATGTCATAGCTGTCCCGTTTACGGATACATATCTCCATCTAGATTGTGTCTTTAATATTCTTTCTCCTACAGAGGGATTAATTTTTCCAGGAGAATTTCATAAAGAAAAAGAAAAATTACTGCGAGAACGATATGATTTTATTCACGTAAGCGCTAAAGAGCAAGAAACATTAGGTACAAATGTATTATCCATTGGCAACAAAAAGGTAATTAGTTTACCTATGAATGAAGGGGTTAATAAAGAATTGCAAAAAAGAGGGTATGAAGTACTCGAGGTTGATTTTTCCGAAATCATTAAATCTGGTGGGTCCTTTCGTTGTTGTTCCATGCCCTTACTTAGAGAATAGGTAAAGGTAAATTTCATCAGTGGGGAAAAATCCCCGCTGATTTATTCTAGTTAAGTTTATATCTTCCGGTCCGTTAACATTTCCTTTAGATTTCGCAAACTAATTTCAATGCTTTCCAATGGAGTTCTTCTAGTTGCATCCTGTTCAATAATCCACCATTGGATATCTGCGTCCTCTCCTTTTTCAAGAATTGCTTGAAAATCAATACTTCCTGTACCTACCTCAGCAAAGTATTGTTCTTCATCGGTTGTCATATCCTTTAAATGAATAAGCTTCATTCTATCTTTATATGTATCAATCCATTTTGCTGGGTCATAATTTCGCTTCGAAAGCCAGTATACATCTGGTTCTGCAAAAACTAATGTAGGATCTGTATCTTCCATTATCGTGGCTAATGCCGTTCTTCCATCACGCAATGTATCTAATTCAAAATCATGATTATGATAACAAAGAGATATCCCTGCTTTTCGACATTCTGCTCCTGCCATATTCAAGAAAGCAATTAGTGATTGATAATCCGCTTCTGTTCTTTTGTCTGGTAAAAGATAGGGACATACTAAAAATTTACTCCCTAATACTAATTGATCTTGAATAACCTGGGAAAGATCGCTCTCCAAATCAACTAATGGTACATGGCATGCTGCTACTCGTAAATTTAGTTCATCCAATAATTCCTTTAATTCTGCTACAGGAATTCCCCCATATCCAGCAAGCTCTACTCCTTGAAATCCAAGATCCGCCACTTTACGGAGGGTTCCGCGAAAATCCTTCTCACACTCATTTCTTAACGTATACATTTGGATGGCAATCGGTATATTCTTCACTTGTACTTCCTCCTCCTTGTTATTCCTTTCCCCCAACTACTCCCTAAAGGGATAGTCAGACAAAATAAGCACTCCCTATCATTGTACATGAGAACGTTATCATTTTGCAGATTAATATGGTAAATCGCTGATTTTTTTGGTAAAATGAGCAAAAATCAATTGGAGGTATATGCCTTTGGAAAACCATATCAGAAAAGTGATTGACCAAACGGAAAAGGAATTTAACATAAAGGTGCTTTATGCATGTGAATCCGGAAGTCGGGCATGGGGCTTTCCATCCAAGGATAGTGATTATGATGTTCGGTTTATTTATATTCATCAGCCAAACTGGTACTTATCGATTGATCGCGGCCGAGATGTAATCGAGATTCCAAACCACGATTCATTATCAATCCCTGTTGATCCCTTATTAGATATGAGCGGCTGGGAACTAACTAAAACGCTTAAGCTTTTTCGCAAGTCCAATCCCCCGTTATTAGAATGGTTACGCTCTAATATGGTATATTATCAGCGTTTTTCAACCATCGATAAAATGAAAGAACTAGAAAAAGAAATATTCTCGCCTGCTTCCATTATCTATCATTATTTAAATATGGCAAAAGGAAATTTTCGAGAATACCTACAAGGAGATACAGTTAAAATCAAAAAATATTTTTATGTATTAAGGCCAATTTTAGCAGCAAAGTGGACTCAAATATACCAAACGGTTCCGCCAATGGAATTCGAAACATTAGTACAAGAACTTATCCCTGCTGGTGACCTTCTTACAAGTATTATAACTTTATTAGAAAGAAAAAAATCTGGCGAAGAATTATCACTCGAACCACGAATCAATCTTATTAATACATTCTTAGAAAGTGAGATTTACCAGCTAGAAGCGTACGCAAAAGGGTTGCAAAAAAATTCGGAAGATCCAACCGAACAATTAAATGAACTATTTCGATTTTCATTAAAAGAAGTCTGGAATTATTAAAAGAGGTCATTGAAAAAGCGTTTATGTGAGAACAACACTTTTTCATGACCTTGTTTAGTTATTACCTAGTTCTATTTAAAAAGTGATTACTTTTGCATACGAAAGTGGTTAACATGAATAAGCTAAATATAAGGAACAACAGAATGCTAATCCTTAAAATATGGATTCAAATGAATTAGCACTTCATTAATATTATCGTGCTTTGCCATTAATTTCTTTTTTATTTTTCTAGATAAATCATGACCTTCCTTAATGGTTTTATCGTAATCGATTGAGATACGTAAATCGACTAATATATAGTGACCATGTTCTCTAGCACGGAGTCGGTCAATTCGCTTTACTTCAGCAAAGGAAGAAATTATGTCATGATACTCTGCTAAAATTGCCAGATCTATATTCCGCTCCAGTAAAATATCAAAAGCTTCACTTACCATTTCCTTCGCAATTTTAAAAATCAAATAAGCTACAATGATCGTTGCAAGCTTATCTCCATAAAGAAATAGATGTATATTCAACTTTTCTCCAAGGATAGAGAACAGAACGCCTATTGCTGCTGCAATGGATGCCACAATATCAGCCTTATGATCATAAGCAATTGCTTCAATTGCTTTACTGCTTTGTTCCTTCGCAATCCTTTTACTATATCGATATAATAGCACTTTCGAAATATAAGAAATAACAGCAACCCACATTGCAATCATACTTGGTGTTGTGATGGGATGGAATAACCCAATTATTACTTCATATACCAAGTAGATAGAGACACATAAAAGAATCATACCAACAATACCAGATACAATTATTTCTGCCTTCCCATGTCCATATGGATGTTCCTGATCTGCCGGTTTATTCGCAATTTTAATAACGACTAAAACAAGGACAGAGGCAAACACATCTGCAGCTGAGTGAATTCCATCGGCAAAAACCGCATTACTATTCCCTATCCAACCCACTATTATTTTCCCAATTGTTAAGATAATATTACTAATTACACTAATCCAAGCTACTCGTTTAGCTAGCAATTCTCTCGATCCCAAATTTCATCAACCTCTTTTGTTTTCCAAAAATTTCAATACACTTAAAAAGTCAACTTAAACATATTAGCAGAAAAGAAAGCAGTGGGTCTAGAGAAAAAAAGTTGCCTTCTTACAAATTAATCATTTACTTTTCTTTAGGAATGTATTCGTTTGTGGGAAATGAAAGTAAGAAAATAAGTTATATTATTCATAAATGAAAATTTTGGGATAGTTATAGTTGCAGTGAATAAAGCTAACATTTAAATTCAAGTTGATTAAATACGGTAAGTAAACCAAAATATCATATAGTATCAATCAAACGGGGAATTTATCTGCCCCTTTGGATTTATTAGCTAATGTGAGATGGATTTCAGCCTCTGCAAACGGCTTTTCAGCCAAACTATGGATTTATTCAGCCAAACTTGGATAATATCAGCCAAAACTGCAGAGAAATCAGCCAAACTAAGATAATTTCAGCCAATACTGCAGGGGGAATCAGCCAAACTTGAAAAATATCAGCTAAAACTGCAGAGATATCAGCCAAACTTGAAAAATATCAGCCATAACTGCAGGGATATCAGCCAAACTTGAAAAATATCAGCCATAACTGCAGGGGGATCAGCCAAACTTGAAAAATATCAGCCATAACTGCAGGGGGATCAGCCAAACTTGAAAAATATCAGCCAATACTGCAGGGGAATCAGCCAAACTTGAAAAATATCAGCCAATACTGCAGAGGTATCAGCCAAACTTGAAAAATATCAGCCAATACTGCAGGGATATCAGCCAAACTTGAAAAATATCAGCCAATACTGCAGGGATATCAGCTAAACTTGAAAAATATCAGCCAATACTGCAGAGGTATCAGCCAAACTTGAAAAATATCAGCCAATACTGCAGGGGAATCAGCCAAACTTGAAAAATATCAGCCAATACTGCAGGGATATCAGCCAAACCTGAAAAATATCAGCCAATACTGCAGGGGAATCAGCCAAACTTGAAAAATATCAGCCATAACTGCAGGGGAATCAGCTAAACTTGAAAAATATCAGCCAAACTAAGATAATTTCAGCCAAACTCCCAATTTTTCAGCAATTACCATAAATAACTACTAGCCCCTGCTTATTTTAGCATGGGGCTTCTCTTTCCTTAGATTACAACTTACGGGCATTTTTTATTATATTTTTTTGGGTAAAACTATATTTATTGCTGATTTTTTTCCAATAGTAGAATAACCAAAGTTTTATTTTTTGCCATTTATATATATTTGCTTTTGTATTCTGTAATTCTTGCCAAGCAGAATCTAATTTATTTGCCTCTAGTAATCTTTTACTATAGTCTAATTTTAATTTTGACAAATACAAATCTATATATGGAATTTCCTCTTTATGAAGCAAATTCTCTAATGAATAAATGATCGGATAGCGATTTAATATGGTCAAATCCATGCATACACTGTTTTCTAACCCGCGGTAATAAATGGCATTGCTTTCATTTATATAAGCAATCGAATAGTTCATTCCAATTCGCAACCACATATCTTGATCTTCACCAAGAGGCTCTCCCTCTTTAAATAAACCTATTTTATCAAAAACTTGCTTTCGAACTGCGATTGCAGAAGAAATGATTGGTAAATCCTTTAATGTCTTTTCAACATAGTTTGTAAATACCCCTTCCCACTTTTCAGGTGTTTGATATATGGATGGGATTATTTTCTTTTTCGTCGGCAGAACGATTTCATAGCTTGTTGCATAAGCGCCACATTCAGGATATTTATCTTTTAAATATATAATTTTCTCAAGAAAACCTGGTTTCCACTCATCATCTGCATCAATAAATGTAATTAATTCAGCTGTAGCTGCAAGTATTCCCTTGTTTCTAGCTGCTGAGGCACCTTTGTGTTCCAACTTTAGGACCTTAATCCGCTCGTCTATCCATGTTTCCGCTTTTTCAACACTGCCATCTGTTGAACCATCATCTACAATAATAATCTCAAAATCTTGAAATGTTTGCGAAAGAATGGACATAATCGTTCGTTCAATATATTGTACTTTATTATATAGTGGAATAACTACTGAGACAGCGACCATCTTGCACCCTCCCAATTTTTCATCGCTAGTGATTGTGCATCCTTTATCGATAGTTTTGGATACCTATATTGTCCAGCTATAATTTGTTTAAGAGCATGCCATATGCTCTCCTCTTCAAAGGAATGGGACGGAATAATATACTCTTTATCTGCTTGAATTTGCTTGGCCCATCCATCACATTTAGGATGGTAAGAAAGAATGATTGTCGGTGTATTTGTAATATAGCCAAACACAGAGCTATGCAGTCTCATCCCAATCAATCCCTTTAATGAGGCAATAGTTCGGAGAGTGTCCATTGGATCTTTATCATAAGACAGATGCTTAATAGGAATCTTTGTGTGTAATTGGTCGATGACTTCACGATGTATGTCTTGATCTCCAAAAATAGGATGACCATTAAAATCAATAAAGACTAACTCTTCTATTTCCTCCTGGTGAAGTCCATTTAGAACATTGACTATTTTTTTCAGTCTCGTCTTTTCAATACTTGTATCTCCACCAATATATCTCTCGTAGTGACATAAGGAAATTCCCAAACCTTTTCTTGTGTGAATTCCATTAAAATTTTCACCAGCTACAAGTGGTAAAAGTACGGCTAAATCAAATGTTAATTCTACCTTTACATCGGAGGAGAAAGAACGAATTAGTTCATAGCTTTCCTCATCTCTACAGCCGATATAATTAAATTTTTCGATAAGCTTTTTACATGCACCTTCAGCAGCCGAATCTCTAAATGGTCCAAAGGATACCCCAATTGCCGCTGCTCCTTTTCCTCTATTTAAATCGATTAAATCGCTATCTCTTGTCATTTTATCTGTCGAATGAAAAACAGAGCCACCACCAAATAAAATTAAATCACTCTCATAACAATGCCTGTACAAACGAAGTAAGTTTTCATTACGTTCTTGTTCTTCTTGAACAAATAATGCTTCAATTTCCGCATTTAATGGCAGAACAGGCTTTTGTATACATGTCCCATAAATTTTATCTCCAGATAGAAATTTCCGGCTTCCCCAAGAGGATACTAGTAACAATGCATCATCTCCGCCATTCTGTTCTCCATAATAACCTGAAAGAATAATCTTACTCATCTAAGTACTCCTCCTACCTCTCATATCTCTTAATAGTATATGGACAATCCATAAAATGGTGACCAGCAGCTAACATTTGGACCATTTGCTATGGTCCGATTTATGGAGGACAAGAATAGAATATATAGTAAACATTAGGGAAAGGACATGATGCTGATGACATTAAAGAAGAAAAGAAAGATACTTTTTATTACAAAAAATTGGGAAAATGGGATAGAAAGAAATACGTATTATTTAACAAAAGAATTAAAAAAATACGTTGATATTAGAACCTGGGAGGAAGACGGTAATATAAGTGAGACGATACAAAAAATGAACTTTCAGCCTGACTTTATCCTAGTTAATGATTTACGTCCTACCAGATCACCAAAAGTAACTGGTCTAAAGGACTGCAATATTCCATTTGGGATTATCATGCATGATTTAAACTACCAAATGGATCAAAGAAGAGCATTCATTAAAGAAAATAATGTGAAATATATCTTCACCCATTATAGAGATACTTTTTTAGAATGGTATCCAGAATTTAAAGATAAAATGATATGGTTTCCTCATTATGTAAATATTGATGTATTTAAAGACTTCAAGCAACCGAAAACCATTGATTATTTAATGATGGGGGCTGTACATCCTACTGTTTATCCATTACGTCAAAAAATTCTTGATCAAATGAAGAATTTATCAAATTTCACCTATCATGCGCATCCTGGCTATTTCCACCAACAGTATGATGAGAGATCATTTAAAGTAGCGAGCAGCTTCGCACAAGAACTGAACAAAGCAAAAATGTTTTTTACTTGTGATTCCATTTATCATTATCCTGTAATGAAATACTACGAGACTTTAGCTTGTAATACTTTATTACTAGCTGCCTGCACAAAAGAAATTAAAGATTTAGGATTTATCCCTGGAGTTCATTTCATTGAAATCAATGAAGAAAATTTTATGCGTAAGGCTAAATATCATTTAAGAAATTATGAAACATTAGGGAAAAAAATTGCTTTAAATGGCTATAAAATGGTAAGAAAAAAACATTCTGTACAAGTTCGTGCGCAGCAGCTCCTTGCTCATATTGAAGAAATTCTTGCTAAAGAAGGGGGCAACGAGCAATGAGAATCTTATATCTTGGTTATTTGGGTGTTAATAATATCGGAGATGAAGTTTGTTATGAAGCATTTGCTCAAGCTTGCGAAAGATGGCTTCACGAGGACTATACTTTATTCTCCTACCCAATTAATTCTTCTAAAACCCTAAAAGAATTATATGGAGAAAAACCATTTGATATCGTTATCTTAGGAGGTGGCTCTTTATTTCAGGGCAATTTCTTTATCGATTTGGCATTAGAGGCAATCGAAATGAAACTTCCACTATATTGCTATGGAACAGGTATTGATTATATGACGGAAGAAACAATTGAATCCTTTAAAAGGGGTGAATTTCAGTTATCCTCCACCACCTTCAATAATAAAGAGATTAATAGAGATAAAATAAAAAAAGTGATTGAATACTCCACATTCGCAGGTCTTAGAGGACCACTTACACAGAAGTATATAAAGACTTTAAATCCTTCGCCAACGAGTAATTACCAGATAATTGGTGACTCTGGGATGCTATTTACACCCCAAGAAGACGACTATATAAAAAGTAAATACTTGCAGGATCAGGATAAAAAAATAATTGCGGTCAATTGGGGAACCACCCAAAACATCCTTTTTGGCTACGATGAATATAAACTTAAAAATCAAACTATTAAAGCATGTACCAATCTTTTAAAAAAAGGATATCAAATTGTTATTTTTCCAATGTGGGATTTAGATGTCCCTCACTGCAAGGAACTATATGAGAGCATAAAGAAGAAAGGAAAAGTCACATTCATTCCAGAAGTTTGCACAGCTTCACAAATTTATTCTTTCTTATCGCTTTGCCACTTTTCTCTTAACTTAAAGCTGCATGCAAATGTACTTTCTGCATCAAGCGGTACCCCGTTCTTCCAATTAGCTTATCGCTCAAAGGGTGTAGATTTCGCCGCCTCTGTCCACCAATTACCTTATACGTTACTAACCAATACGGAGAAACTAGCTGAAACGATTGAAAACAAAGAATTTTATTTAACAAGCAATAAAAACCGAAAAAAGCTTAGATTAGCAAAAGAAAGAATTGTCGCAAGACATAAAGACTTTATCTTGTCATTAAAAAAGTAATTTAAAAGGGATGTTCCTTTTCTGCGGAACATCCCTTTTATACATATAAAAAGTTGCGTATAACCGATGATTAACAAAAAAATAAAATAGAAGCTCTTTAAACCTTTCCCTTTTATGGAGCCATTCTCTAATAAAGGGAAGGAAAGCTTCTATTAATCGGCTGATTTTATTTTTCATAATCATTTATCTGTTTTAAGCATAGCTCGTAAACGTCCACTTTTTGATACAATCTATACCATTCCACTGTATAATAAACAGTCTGATCAATATTCCATTTGGGATGCCAATCTAAATAATACTTTGCTTTATTTATATCTAAACTAAGAAGCTTTGCTTCATGTTCTGCGGAATAAGAAGGTTCTGCTTCCCATGTGCCACCATTCCAGTGTTCCACAATTTTTTCGGCTAGCTGTTGTACGGTTATCACACTATCTGATTCTGGTCCAAAATTCCAGCTTTCCGCGTATTGTGTTTTTCCCTCGTATAGATAGGCACCAATTTTTAAATAACCTGAAAGCGGCTCTAATACATGCTGCCACGGACGAACAGAATGAGGAGAGCGTAATTTAATCGCTTGATCAGACATTAAGGAACGAACGCTATCAGGAATAATGCGATTTTCCGACCAATCCCCTCCTCCTATTACATTTCCTGCTCGTACAGAAGCAATTAACTTACCATGCTTAGAATATGACTCAATTGGAAAGAAGGAATGCTGATAAGAAGAGATTAATAGTTCACAGCATCCTTTACTGGAACTATACGGATCATATCCTCCCATCGGGTCTGTTTCACGATAGCCCCATACCCATTCTTTATTATCATAACACTTATCACTCGTTACCATTACACCTGCTTTTACAGAAGGTGACTTTCTGATTGCTTCTAACACTTGCATTGTCCCCATTACATTCACTTCATACGTATAGACAGGGTCTTGATAAGATTGCTTCACTAATGGCTGTGCTGCCAAATGAAAGACGATTTCAGGTTGATATTCTTCAAAAACTGCTTGTAGTTTAGCAGCATCACGAATATCTCCCCTAATATCCTTCACTTTATTGTTCAGTTTTGCTAATTTAAATAAACTCTCTTCTCCAATTGGATCTAAAGAATAACCAATTACATTCGCGCCAAGCTTCATTAACCAAATAGCTAGCCAGGAACCTTTAAAACCAGTATGACCAGTTATTAGAACCGTTTTATTTTTATAAATTTTTCGCCAATCAGTTGTCATAACTAACACCTCCATTCCCACTAATGAAAATGATAATAACTTTTATACCAGGCAATGGTTTTCTTTATCCCCTCTTCTATGGAAACAGCTGGAGTCCATCCAAGCACTTTTTGAATCTTTGTAATATCAGGGATAGGCGCATTTCTTTCATTCTCCCTTTTGGGAATGGCGCCATATAATGGTACTTGCTTTGTACCTAAATGGTGATAAATCAAATCAACAAAATATCGTAAAGGATAGGCATTTCCAGAAGCTATATTTAATATCGTATTATTACTTCCTTCATATGTGGCTGCAAGGATTAAGCCATCGACGATATTGCCGACATAACTATAATCACGGTATTGATCACATGACGTTAATTTCACCTCGTCACCACGCAGTACTTTTCCAATTATATGAGAGAATAATTTATGATTATCTTCTGCTTCCCCAAAAATATTAAATGCCCGTAAGGTGATAATGGGAAGCTTATATTCCTGTGCTAACTGATGGGAAATAATAGTAGATGATGCTTTTGTACTTCCATAGATATCAACTGGTTCTAATAACATATCTTCATGAATCTTTTCCTTTTTATCTCCATATTCAGAACTACTGCCAAGACAAATAATTTTTTTACAATTGGTATCTTTGGCTGCAAATAAAATATTCATCGTTCCAACAATATTAGTTTCATATGCAAGTAAGTCATTTCTATTACTTGGGTTTGTTCCATAAGCTGCTAAATGAAAAATATAATCTGGTTTAAATTCATGGATAATTCGACATATGTCTGAGCGATTTTGAATATCTGCCTCATATTTTTTTAAATGAGGCAAATATTCCTGTACTCTCCAAGGATTGGAATGTTCCCGAACAATGACAGCGATGGACGCATTTTCTTTCACAAGCTGTTTAATAAGATGGGATCCAATAAAACCATAAGCACCTGTGACTAACACTTTTTTATTTTTTAACTTCATATCACCCACCTCTTATAATGAGGCAATGGAATAAGGATTTTTGGCTATATATCCGCTAGGAAGATTAGCAAAGAATTGGGCGTCATTAGATAAGCTGCTCAATATCTCCCTTACTTTCGTTAAATACGGATGATAAATATACGTTAAAGTGGAGGAAGAAATATCTACTTTTTCTAGCTTCCACAAATCAAATTCATTCTCATTTAAGATCAGCAGACTTCCGAAATGATAAAATATCAATGGGTTATTGTCAATATATACATTATTCTCCCTCATGGTTACTTCTTGTTCTGTATTATTCAAAATAAGATTCCATGGAGCAGCGTTAATTCCTGGGTTTTGATTCACTTTAATATTTTCAAATAATTCAGGGATGCGGTCTAAATACAATTGATCTCCCCATGATTTACGTTTATCGTTATAAACCTCTGAACATTCTTCTAAACACTTCTTCTTCCACCAATTTAGAATTTTTCGGCTATTACGTTCGTTTTTGAAGCCGATAAATCCTGCTTGATATTGTCCATGGAAATGTTCCAGTATATCCGTTCCGCGTTGACGACATAAATAAACAGAAAATCTACCAAAGTCATCAATTACAGAAAGTGGGTTGGAGAAGAAATATAAATCACTGTCACAATAGAAGAGATGGTCAATCTCTGCGTGTGTGGATAGTAAGTGTTCCAGTAACGTCGCTTTTATTGTCCAACAATATTCTTGCAGCGTTCGTTGTTGTTTTATCTCTTTTAATTGTGAAGTTTCAAAGGACTCTACTGGTATTAGCGTGACATTTTTTAAGTTTAGATTGGATAAGACATCATAGGTTTCTGAATCCATTGTACAAATCCACATGTGAAAATTATCTATTTGTCTGCTAAGCGAGTGATACATTGCAAGTCCTTTAACTAAATATTCTTTACTAAATATGGAGGTTAATAATAAATAATTATCGTATTTAATCATTCTTTTTTTCAATTTTGTTGATTGGTATTTTGTCTTCGCTTGAAGAAAGTCTTTTGTTGATAATGTTGCCTTAATAATACCAGGATAACTATTTTGATAGTTTTTGATTAGCTTTTCTAAAAGATCAAGGTATGGAACATAAATATAATTCATAATTTCCTTTTGAATATTTATTTGATGCATACTCCATAAATCATATTTATCACTATCATATATGGTTATACAGGAAAAATGATAAGCAACAAGTGGATCATTATTGATAAAAACTTTATCTCCTTGTAAAGAAACGTTGAAATCATTATTGTAGATAATATTCCAAGGTGCAGCATTTACTCCTAAATTAGAAGATATGCGCACGTTATCATACATTTTCGGCAATTGATCTAAATACTTTTGATCTCCAAAACGTCCATTGCTCTCAACTACTCCGCACCATTCAATGCAGCGATCCTTCCACCATTGAACAGCTGACAATCCAATTGCATCTTTTCTAAATCCAATAATACCTGCTTGGTACTTTCCATATTTTTGTTCTACCCACTCTAGATCTCTTTGTGGAGTCAAAAAGATGGAAGCAGAACCCCACTCATTAAAAATACTTGCTGGATTAGAGAAGAAATAAATATCTCCGTCGCAGTATAATACTTGCTCAATATCATTATTTTTTAAGATATATTCAATTAAGAAAGATTTTAATGTCCAGCAATATTCATTAATCATTCGTTCTTGTTTAACTGCTCTTAATTGATCATTCTCTATTTCTTCTACTCTAATAAGATGCATATTTTTAAGATTTTTTTCATTTAAAAATTTGTGCGTAATAGCATCCATACAACACACCCATAAGTTGAAGTTATCACTATTTTTAGCAAGAGACTCATAAACCGCCATAATCTTAATGCAATATTCTTTGCCGGCAATGACACAGAAATTTTGGTTTGTTGCTGCAATTGGTTCAGAGAGGGATGATTTTTTCTCCTCTGTTCGTGTAATTGCTGTACGTTCTTCCTTCGCTAACGCTTCTTGTTTTGCTTTTTCTTGAGCTAGCTCTTCTTGTTTTGCCTTTTCCTTCGCTAACGCTTCTTGCTTTG
>NZ_BCVE01000016.1 GCF_001591585.1 Niallia circulans NBRC 13626
TGTAAATCTCATGGAGAGAAGGATAAATCCAGAGGCTGTAAATCTCATGGAGAGAAGGATAAATCCAGAGGCTGTAAATCTCACGGAGAAAAGGATAAGTCCAGAGGCTGTAAATCTTAGATTGGCAAAAATAAGTCTAAAAGAAAGTAAATCAATCAGTAAAAGGATAGTTAAATTCGTTTAGAAGTTTAGCAAGGATAATTAAGATGGGATGTGTTCATTAATTTTTAGACCCCCGTCTTTTTTTTGTTATTTTTAACTTTTAGTTAGGAAGCGAATAGAGATAGCTGCTGTGATACCCCCATATGAATACTGTTTTCCAATTAGTTGGTCGAATCTATGAAATTGATTTTCATGATAGCTTTCATTCACTTTTTAATTTGAGAAACATTTTTAATCCCATATTTCTGCATGATTTCCTTATTCGTAAACTGACCACTTTTAACACCCTGAATTAGTTTTTGTCTAATCGTGCCATTTTAGAAGGTATTTTATGCATCTCATTTATTTAGGTTAGTCTAGTACCTCATTTTCTTTGACATTCTCTTCACTCCAATGGTTATTGTTGATATTTTTCATTAAATAAGACTTCTTCAGCAACTGCATTTGACATTAACTCTAAGTCAACAATTGCGAATTTTTGAATGGATAAAATACTTAGGTAGAATCCAATACAGATAGTAATAATTGATATATTATATTCCATTTTTCACAAGTATAAAACTTCCATGAGTAATTTTTAGCATTAAGAAAAAAATAAACCTGTACTATTAATTTAAACAAGGAGTGATTGAAATGAAAAAACAGAATTCCGATCAAAGTACTGAACTTGCAGGACGTTACTATAACCCAAGTGATTATGAAAAAAAAGACCAACTTTCTTCTGGCTTGGCAACTACTCATGAACAAGCTACTGATACATATACAGAAGGAGAAATTGGCGCTGTAATTGATGATGTGGATGGCGAGGATATAGAGATAGGGAAGAATAGAACTAAATAACAAATAGAAAAAGGATGCATACTTTTGAGAGAAAGCATCCTTTTTCTATTTTTCATGCCTATGCTATGCTTGCTAAGAAATTGTTACTCTGGAATATATGGTAATTCAAGTGTTTTCGGGATATTAATTACATGGGTCTCTACATAAGATTTTAATCCTTCTTCTCCATACTCTCTTCCAACTCCAGATTGTTTCACCCCGCCAAATGGGAATCGCACATCCAAGCCTTGAACAGCTGCAGTATTAATCATTGTTGTGCCTGCCTCAATGCGACGGGCAACTTTAATTGCATGTTCTTCTTCGCCCCAAACAGAACTTGTTAGACCATAAATACTCTCATTGTGTAACTCAATTACTTGCTCTTCATCATCAAAAGGCAAAATTGGCACAGTCGGTCCAAATTGCTCTTCTACAACAATTGGATCATGAAAATCAGCGCCTAATACTAATGTAGGCTGCAGAAAATATCCATTATCCATTAATTCGGGATTGAGAATTTCCCCTAATGGAATCACTTTAGCCCCTTTACTTTTTGCATCTTCTACAAGACTTTTAACATATTTCACCTGATTTTTATTATTTACTGGTCCTACTGTTACATCAGGATGAAAAGGATCGCCAACGCGAATCCACTTATTCGCTGCTTCGATATATTTCTCTACGAAAGCATCATAGATTGATCGATGAACATAAATGCGTTTCGCTATCATACATATTTGTCCTGCGGTAAGGAAGTTTGAAATTACCATTCTTCGCATCGCTTTTTCATCATTTACATCAAAGTCTTTTAGCACGATCGCGGCATCATTTCCTCCTAGCTCCAGCGTCATCTTTTTAATCGTTTCCGAAGCAGCCTTCATAATACTCTTAGCTGTCTTCGTTCCACCCGTGAAAGCAATCTTTGCAACTTTTGGATTCGATGTAAGCTCTACCCCTACCTCTGCATCCCCATGGACAAGATTGAGCACACCTGGAGGAAATTCTTCTGCGATAATTTCTACTACTTTACTGACAGCTAAAGGAGCAAAGGGACTTGGTTTTACAACCATTGTATTTCCAGTTAACAAGGCTGGTGCTATTTTAATAGTGGATAAAGAAATAGGATAATTCCATGGAGAAATAGCGGAAACCACACCTACTGGATCAAATGTAATGATTGTTCTCCCATTTTCATGCTCTTTTTCTTGGGGAGCAACAACTTTCTTTACATTCTTGCATGCAAATTCCATCCACATGATAGAGATTGCTATTTCACCTTTGGAATCATATAAAGCTTTCCCATGTTCCCGAGATAACAAAGTAGCTATTTCAGGTGTTGCATCCTTTAATTTTTGAATAGCTCGTTCCATTCTTTCGATCCGCTCATCTACATCCGTCCAAGCCCAGCCTTTTAACGCATCATAAGCTGCATCAATCGCTAGTACCGTTTCTTCTTTCGTATTAAGAGGTGCATATCCTACAATCTCATCCGGATGTGTTGGATTTTCACGTGGAGCTTGCTTTTCAGTTGGTACTTTCTCTCCATTGATAATGGCATGTATAGTAATTGGTTCTGTTTGCATATTCCGAATCCTCCTTGCAGGAACTATTTTACTTCATTAGTATGAATTAGGTTGTTTAGGTATATACAGTGAAAACGATAAAAACAAATAGATTTTCTTGAGAGACTAATAATCCCTATAACTGAAATACAGTAACACTATATTAACTTATACACTTTTTAGTAGGGGATTAATCTAAAAAAACTACTTTTTTGTGAAAAGTAGATGAATAAGGACTAAGCAGTTTGTCTGTAAAGGCGAACATTTCCTCCTTTAACTATTATTTGAAACTAGTTCGCACGGATATTTGGAGAGGGAATTTTGGACACTCACTCTATGGAAGAGAAGGTATATTTCAATTTGCAGCAGTTACTAAATGCACAAACATTTATATATTAAAAAAAAAAAACCGAACAATTATACGCATATTGGCTCTCTGTAAAATTGTTCGGAATCTCTTCGACTGGAAGCTTTTCTCTTTATAGGTTAATTTTGGCCATAGTAAGCATATGCTCCGTGTTTTCTAAGATAGTGCTTATCTAATAAATGCTGATCCATAGAAGGAATAGCTGGATTTAGATTAAGTGTGTGATATGCCATTTTGCATACTTCCTCTAAAATAACAGCATGATGAAGTGCATCTTTTGCATTCTTTCCCCAAGCAAATGGGCCATGACTAGATACTAAAACTGATGGAATTTCATTGGGATTTATTCCGTTTTTATAAAATGTCTCTACAATGACATTCCCTGTCTCTCGCTCATAGTCCCCTTTGATTTCTTCTTCTGTTAAACTTCGGGTGCATGGAACAGAACCATAAAATGTATCTGCTTGTGTAGTACCTAAAGCAGGCAATTCCTTAGTTGCTTGAGACCAAATAGTAGCCCATGGGGAATGTGTATGAACAATTCCGCCGATATCTTTAAAGTTTTTGTACAACACTATGTGAGTACTAGTGTCAGATGAAGGTTTTAAATGACCCTCAACTACTTTCCCTTCAAGGTCAACTACAACTAAGTCACCTACTTTCAATCTCTCATATTCCACTCCACTTGGTTTAATAACAACTAGTCCCGAATCACGATCAATACCACTTACATTTCCCCAAGTGAATGTCACTAAATGATGTTGAGGTAAACCTAGATTTGCTTCTAAGACTTGTTCTTTTAATTTTTCAAGCATAGCTTTTCCACCTCTCCTTAATGATTCCCTATTTTTACGACTTTGCGAAAATTTTATCTATCAATCTACTAGTTATCATCAAAAGATACTAAAACCTTATTGTATTTCAATGTTCGCCCTGCCATTTTTTTTAAATATGCACCAACTTCATCAACAGTAATCTTATGAGAAATCATTGGTTTAAATTTCAGAGTGCCTTTTGTCATGAAATCTAAAGTTGCTTTCCAAGCAATTCCCGGATAGGGTGCTGTATATGAATTCCATGTACCTTGAATTTTTATCTCACCTCGAAGAACATGCTCTATTGCCTCTTCTGCTAATGGAAGATTTGAATGTGCAATACCCAAAAAAACTACACGTCCTTTTTTCTTGGCTGCTAATATGGATTGTTGCTGTGTAATTTTACTTCCGGCAGTTTCAGCAACGACGTCTGCTCCTCCATCAGTAAACTTGTGGATTTGTTGAACAACATCAGATACTTTTGCATTTATTACAATATCTGCTCCTAAATCTCTAGCAAGTTCCAGTTTTTCTTCAAATATATCTACCGCAATCACAGTAGATGCTCCAAAGATTTTTGCCCATTGTATTGTTAATTGTCCAATGGGTCCACACCCCATCACGACTACCGTTTCACCCGGTTGAATTTGTGCTTTTTGTAAGCCATGATAACCAATAGTAGCAGGTTCCACTCCTGCTGCCGTTTCATAATCTAGCCGATCATCGATTTGCAGAACATGCTTTTGGGGTACTTTTACATATTCTGCAAAAGCTCCATTACTTCCCGTTCCAATTATTTTATAATTTTCACATAATGCATAATCACTTGCCTGGCAAAATTTACATTCCCCACAAGGTACAAGTGGAGCAACTACTACTCTATCTCCCTGTTTTACATTCATTACATTTCCACCAATTTTAGCGACTTTCCCAGTAAATTCGTGCCCTAAAATAAGCGGATATGTCCGCGCTCCACTTACCATAGAACGCGGTACATCAGAACCACAAATACCACAATAAACTACCTTGATCAAAACTTCATCTTCATTGATTTGCGGTATGTCTATTAACTCTGTTTTGATATCTCCCAATGAGTGTAAAACTGCGGCTTGCATTTTTTGTTGCATTTTCAAACTCCTTTCTCAATTTGTATGAACACTTTCTGTAATTATATAAGATTGTAATTACCAACCATTTATCCGGTATACCAGTCAACTCGATTTGAAAACTTCCCCCTTATTCTCCCGTGCTGACTAGCCACACAATAGGATGCAGAAATCTCTATCTATGCTGCGGAAGATGTTTCTCTGTCTTGAGAATTTTTTTCAGCTTGACGATCTAAATAATCATAAATCGCCATTTTATTTTTTCTAAAAAAGAACCATAGAATGAAATAAGCGACAATCGTTAATCCAATAAAAATAGGATTCTGACTTAAAAATGCTAAAAAAATTAATCCCATTAATGGCTTTCCTAGTATATTGAAACTTGTTATTAACAATGCTCCAGCTGGTAAAGCAATGCCGACATCTTTGGCAATTTCAGTAAATAGAGGAGCTGTATACGTACACATGTATAATCCAAGGCCAAACCAGATAGCTCCATTGACCATAATCTTAGCGATATTGCCATTTGAAATAGCTACCAGACCTTGAACCATAAAGGGAATAGCTAATAAGTCAACAACTGGAAGCACTTTATTCCCTGGAAGAACCATTGCTAGGAATACCATCACTGGTATTAGTAACACTCCCGTCATTAAAGTTGCTTGTTCCCCAAAACCAGCAGCATCATTTACCGCTAAATACCATTCCCGATTAGAGCCCTTTTCTTTTTTGACTGTATTTTTTCTAGCAGCCTCTGTAATTGGACTAAATGCTTGAGCAAAAAGTCCAGCAACGCGTGGGAAAATTGCCATTACCGCACTTGTTGCAATTCCAACCAAAGCAATGGATCCCCAAGCATCCAAACTGTTTAATGTAGTTAAATTACCTAATACTCCAATGAATATTCCTAGAAACAAACCTAAAGTAATAGGTTCACCTAAAAATCCTAACCGCTTTTGCAAGGTTGCTGGATTTAATTTGATTTTATGGAATCCTAGTTTATTTAAAAGGGGATCCATTAAAACTCCAAATATAGTAGGTTCAATATTATGCATCGCAATAATTGTTGCATTTGGATAATTGTAATATTTTGACCATCTTCTTGCCATCAACTCTGCATTCAATAAGCTATAGAGGTTAAGAACAATCATACATCCAATCGATAAAAGCATATTATTTGTGACAAGATAAACCATTGATCCCCAAATAACATAGGAATAATTATTCCATAAGTCTGAAGGCTGGAAAACATCTGTCCATTTCACCAGGAATAATACCGTCTGCAGAATTAAGCCAACCGCTAGGAATATCATTCCAGGTTCGGTAGAAAAACCTACTATTGCTGTGGCTTGCCATCCCACATCAAAACCCGTTAATTCCATTCCAGTAATATCAACCATGTTTTGAATTACAGGTGAAATAATTGGCGTAAAGGCACCTAGAACCATTGTAAATCCTTGTAATCCAATACCGGCATAGAGAGCGGAAATAAATGCTTTCTTCATCGATACTTTAAGTAATAATGCAATAATAAAAATAATGATTGGAACTATAATTGGAGCGCCAAACGTATCAAAAACTTCTTTCAACGTTTCTAAAAACATTCCCATTCCCCCAGTCTATTATTTATTTAGTGCTTTAAGCACTTTTTCCACTTCCTCATAAAACTCCTCTTCTCCTATTCCAGTTAAACAGCTGCTAGCACTAATGGTTGGGATACCATAATCCTCAACTGGCAATGGACTAGTATGTGTAATTAAGTCATAATTTCCACTTTGAGCATAATTTAGAGCTTCTGTTGGTTTTGCTTCTGTAGTTCTAACATGGAAGCCTCTAGTCTCCATTTCCTCTTTCAGCTTCTCAGCTACCATCGATGACGTAACCGTTCCTGAACCACATACGGACAATATGTTGTAACTTTTCATTAAAAGCCCCCCAATTCAAATTTATTTAAGCTAAAGCATTACTTAAAATAGCAGAGATAACTCGACTATCTTCAGCCTTTTCCATTCTATTTAAAAGCTCTTCGTTCTGAAATATAGCCATTAGCTGCTTTAATAATTTCACTTGCTTTTTTGGTTCTTTAACTGCTAGTAAAAAAACTAGTTTCACATCAACTTCCTGGGCAGGATCAGCCATTAATTGAAAACTGACCGGTTCTTCTAAAGTAGCTAAAGCAATGGTTGATTCCTTTACATGTGTTGAGTCTGTATGTGGAATAGCAACATTAATGTGGCCTATTTGCAGACCAGTAGGCAAAGACAGCTCTCGTTGAAGCACTGCATCAATGTAAGTGTCCGTAACATAACCAGATTCTAATAACATCTCTCCCAAAATCTTAATTACTTCCTCAGAGCTATTTACTTTTAATTTTACTTTTACTAAGTCTAAAACCATGATTGTCTCCTCACATTTCACATTTCTAATGAAAATAATAAGCACTTGTGTTAATCCAATTATTAATTAGTGTGCAGCACCTCCATAAATGAATGAAAATCTTTTGTTTGAATTAACTCTTGAACTTTATCTTTAGATTTAACCAATTGATAAAGTTGTTTAAAAACCTTATAGTGATTTTCTCGATCTACTTCACTTGGTAAAATCAAAAAGACAAGCTGCACATTTGTTTTTCCCCATGGGATAGGTTTATGATTGATAGCTATATAAATCATCGTTTCCTCATTTTCCGTTCTTGCAATAGGATGTGGCATAGCTACATAATTCCCAACTTCTGTTGACGACATCTCTTCTCTTGTTAAAATACCGTCTAGCAAATATTCCATTTTAACTTTTTCTGTTAATCTTAATAAGAAGTCATGTTTGTTGTTTTCATCTAAAAGAATGAATCGGTTTTCACTTAAAGTCCGATCAAGAAAGCCTTGATTAATAGCTACAGCTATTTTCTTTAAGTCTTGTTCATCAAGAAACTCATTAACATGAATAATGGGAATACCATTCTTCTTCACATCCATTGTTGAAATAATTAATGAAATATTTTCTTCTATTTGATCTAACATTTGTAAAGAATATTCTCCTGCAATTTCAATATCTAAAAAATGTCTTTGAATTTTCTGCTTCAATATCATCGAAGCACCAATTCCACTTCCAGAAACGATTGCGACTCTTACTTTTTTTCTTTTTGTTCGTTCAATATGTGCAGCAATATGAAGAGCAATGTATCCGATTTCACTTTCTGGCACAACAAAGGTTAAATGTTTCTCCAAACGATGTGCTAAGAGAACTGCAATGTGATAAGCCAATAAGTACTCCATCTTAATATGAGAAATATAAGGATTTTCTACATAAAGCTGATATTGAAGAGGATATTGGGCTTTTGCTAAGTGAAAAAGCAATCCTGACACAAGTAGGCGATCTTCATTAAAGCGAAAATCGTATTGCTTTCCAAGATCATGTAAGCTTTTTTCTAACTCTCGTTTCAGTTCCTGAGGAATATTGGTTTCATTATTATAAAAACTAACTATTATACGCTGGCTTATTAGGTGTAGGCTAAAGTACATTTTCTCTTGATTTCCAATATCTATTTGAAATATCTCCTGAACATCCTCTAAAATCTTAGATGCCAATTCAAATTCTTCATAATCTAAAGATTGCTCTACTTCCTTTCCTTCGCGGATCTCATATCCATGTCGGATACGGTATATCGCAATAATTAAATGCACTAACAAACTACTTAATTTCCCTGTGGGAATATCGTGAATATACTTATTTAGATTCTCAATCACCACTGCTGACAGTAAATTTAATTCTTCTTCTAAAACCCAGCCACCGAAGCGAACTAGTAATTCTTTATACAGCTCTTTTATTGTCATAAAGTTTTTTTCTACTAAACTCTCAAGTAGTAATCTTTTGTCAAATTCATCCCCCTCTAATCGAATCCCTTGAAAAACTAATGCTTCCACGGATAAATTTCTTTTTTGGGAGGTAATCATTTGAGAGATTCGTTGAATATCTGACCGAATCGTTTGTGGAGAGAAATAAATCATTTGGGATAATTGTTCGTATGTTGTCCATTCCTTTGTATCTAGAAGTGCCTTTACAATATAAAATGCACGCTCCTCAAATTCAATATGATGTCTCTGTTTAAAACCAACTAACTCACCTTCAAGTTGATAACCTTGGCGTTTATTTGAAATAATGCGTGCACCAATGAGATAGTTATCATTCAAATCTTTAATGTCGTTTCTCACCGTTCTGGAACTAATATTTAGCTGTTCACTAATATCATTTCCTGTTACAAACCCATCTGAATTTTGAAGTATGTGAAGAAGCTTGGTATATCTGTCTCTCATAGTGAATACCTCCTGTATCTACATCATAAAAAAGAAAGCATTTTAACGCTATTTTGTTCTTTTTCCTATTAGTAAGGAAATGAAAGACTACAACAAAACTTTTCCTATTGATAATGGCAAACTTTAATGATAGTTACAATGAAACTTTGTGTGCAAATGTTTTAGCTGCTGGTTCATTTGTCATTAGTGAATTGAATCGAAAAGCATTGATGGAAAAGATTAAAAAGAGGAGTCTAAGAAAAGAATGATAACGCACAGGAGTGTTATAATTAATAACTAGAGGAAACTTGTTTTAGAATCTATACTTCCACTCAATATAATTAAAAGCCCTTTCCTATTTAACAAAAACAAAAAGACAGGATTCCTATAGTACAGAAATCACTGTCTTTTTGGACCAAAAATAAATGGGAAATGAAAAGTCTATTCATTTCCATTAGATCTAGTATTTAATAAAAAATAAAAAACCACCAAATATGTATTTGGTGGAGACGGTGGGAATCGAACCCACGTCCAGAAATATCGGCACTTAAGCTTCTACGAGTGTAGTCAACATATTCGCATTTCGCTTATTCTTCTGCCTGTTGACAGGCGTCCGATAAGCTAGTCTGGTTGTTCTCTTCCTTCTTCCTCAGACGGTGGAATCCGGCGTAGCCCACTTAAAGTGAGTCCCTGACCCTACCACATGGGCGATGGAGGGAGGAACCGCTAAGCGCTATTAAGCAGCTAAAGCGAAGTTGTTTTGTTGTTTGCCAGTTATAGGCTTTGACGTTTTAACGAGGCCGATCCCCTCGACTCGCAACCTAAGCTCGAACTATCCCTGTCGAATCCGTAGCGTCCCCATTATAGGATAAAATCAAGTAATTGTTACATTACAAGATTCTTAGCATTTAAGCTTAACGTTTCGGAAGCTCTGAAATAGGAGCTTAAAGTTATGTTGTCTTATCGACATAAATTATTATAACATAACTGGAGCGTATTTCAATTGTAAAGTTTTGGATTACATTTTTTGCCTTTCACGTAAAGCACGTTCAATACTGCGATTTGCTTCTTTACGTTTTAAAGTTTCACGCTTGTCATAGTTCTTTTTACCCTTACCTAGACCAATCAAAACCTTTGCATAGCCATTTTTAAAATACAGTTTCAGTGGAACTAAAGCATAGCCCGCTTCTTTTGTATCCCCGATTAACTTATTAATTTGTTTGCGATGTAATAAAAGCTTTCTTGTTCTTAATGGATCATGATTATAGCGATTTCCTTGTTCATATGGACTGATATGCATCCCTAATAGAAATACCTCGCCATTAATAATCCGCGCATATGATTCCTTCAAATTTACTCTTCCTGCACGAATCGCTTTAATTTCTGTTCCTTGGAGAACAATTCCTGCCTCATAAGTCTCTTCAATAAAATAGTCATGGTTTGCTTTTTTATTCTGTGCTACTAATTTCCCTTCACCTTTTGGCATGTCTCTTCCCCCTACTCTGCCAATAATTTTATCAAAAGAACGCTTAATATACAAACATCCTCTGCATGTGGCTTCTTCATCCAAAAGAAACCACATGCATAAATGCATCTATTTATCTCTTAGCGTTTCTTTTTCTTTCTCTTTGCTTTTGGAGCATTCTCGAAGTGTTTTCTATCATTCTTTCCTTTACGTCTTGATTCACCTGTTTTTCCTTTACGATCCGTATCTCTATCTGATTTGCCTTTACGCGGGGCACGAGAGACACTGCCAGTAGAAAATACCTTCCCTTCTTTCTTCGGATCTCTGCGGCGTGTTCCCTTCATTCCAACTATTTCAAAGTCAATGGCACGTTCCTCTTTGTTAACATTCACAACGCGAACAGTAATTTCGTCTCCAATACGGAAAACCTTCCCTGTTCGCTCGCCAATCATAGCAAAATGACGCTCATCATAACGATAGTAATCATCCGTCATATAGCTTACATGGACAAGTCCTTCAATCGTATTCGTAAGTTCCACAAACATACCAAAATTCGTAACAGAACTAATAATACCATCATATTCTTCGCCAATTTTATCAAGCATGTACTCTGATTTTTTCAGTTCATCCGTTTCACGTTCTGCTTCTACTGATCTTCTTTCCATACTAGAGGAGTGCTCAGCAATTTCTGTTAGGCGGCTGTTCCACTTTTCTTGTGTAGCAGAACTAATATCCCCTTCAATTAAATACGTACGAATTAAACGATGTACGATTAAATCCGGATACCGTCTAATCGGCGATGTAAAATGCGTATAAAATTCTGTTGATAAACCAAAATGCCCTAAGCTTTCTGGATAGTATTTAGCCTGCTGCATGGAACGCAGCATGACAGTCGAAATGACCATCTCTTCAGGAGTTCCCTGTACTGACTCAATAATTTCTTGTAACGCTCTTGGATGAACAGAGTTCGCTGTACCTTTCACGATATAACCAAAGTTTGTAATAAACTCGAAAAATCTTCTCAGCTTTTCCTCTTTTGGATCTTCATGAATACGGTAAATAAATGGAACCTGCATCCAATGAAAATGTTCCGCAACTGTTTCGTTGGCAACAAGCATAAACTCTTCAATTAGTTTTTCTGCGACAGAACGTTCTCTTAAAATAACATCCTGTGGCTTTCCATCTTCATCTACAATTACTTTAGATTCTTTAAAGTCAAAATCAATGGCACCACGAGTCATCCGTTTTTTGCGCAGGATGGCTGCTAGCTCCTCCATTCGTTCAAACATCGGGACAAGACCTTCATACTTGGCTCTCAACTCTTCATCTTTATCATGTAGAATCGAGTTCACATCAGCATATGTCATACGTTCCGTTGTTTTAATGACACTTTGAAAAATTTCATGTGAAACTACTTCTCCCTCAGGCGAAATTTCCATCTCACAGGAAAGAGTTAAGCGATCAACCTTGGGATTTAAGGAACAAATTCCATTAGATAAACGGTGCGGAATCATTGGAATAACACGGTCAACTAAATAGACGCTAGTACCTCTCTCCTCGGCTTCTACATCTATTGGTGAGTTTTCCGTTACATAGTAAGAAACATCTGCAATATGAACTCCTAATTTATAATTACCGTTCCCTAACATTGTGACTGTAACGGCATCATCCAAATCTTTCGCATCTGCCCCATCAATCGTGACAATAGTTTCATTGCGCAAATCACGTCTATTGGCAATTTCCTTTTCATCAATCGTATCTGGTGCACTATTCGCTTGTTCTAACACGTTATCTGGAAAGGCAAGTGGTAATCCATGCTTATGAATTACCGATAAAATATCGACACCAGGATCATTTTTATGTCCTAGTATTTTAACAACTTCTCCCTCAGCATTCTTTCTGCCTTCAGGGTAAGAAGTTAATTTTACGACAACCTTATGACCTTCTATTGCCCCTTTTGTGCTGCCTTTTGGAATAAAAATATCTGTCGCGATTTTTTTGTCATCAGGGATCACAAAGCCAAAATGCTTGCTCTCTGAATATGTACCAACAATTTGCTGTACGCCTCTTTCAATAATTCGTACAATCGTTCCTTCTCTTCTTTGTCCAGAGCTTTCAGAAGTGACACGTGCTAATACAATATCACCATTTAACGCAGTTTTAACTTCATTTGGCGGGATAAAAATGTCATCCATGCCTTGTTCTTCAGGAATAACAAAAGCAAATCCTTTTGCATGACCAGCTAATTTCCCCCGAATAAGGTTCATCTTCTCTGGAAGTCCATAGCGATTGCTTCTTGTCCGAACAACTAGCCCCTTCTCTTCCATCTGTACAAGTGCCTTGACAAAATCTTTAAAGTGAGAAGAATCCTCTATTCCGAAAGCTTCCTCTAGCTCTTGCACGGTTAGTGGTTTATATGCTTCATCTTTCATATAAGTTAATAGCTTCTCGACATTTTCCTTAATTATATCTTCCAAACAAAAAACCTCCTTTACATCTTATTCATTCCAATCTAGTTTTTCTAAAAACTGATAGAAATCTTCAAAAACTTTTTCTTTTTCTTTATCATGTGTAATAACATGTCCAGAGTTTTCATACCATTTAATATCTTTTTGAATCGATTCCACTTCTTCATATATGATATTCGCACTATTTGTATCAATCATTTGATCATGTCGTGCCTGAATAACAAAAACTGGTGAATAAATAAGATCAACCGATTCTCTTACTTCTTTGATTAAATTTTGTAATTCCTTTAATGTATTCATTGGCTTAAATTGAGCCATTTCCTGCTCAATAACTTCTTCTGATTTCTTCTCTCGCTGCTTATAATTACGAGCATATTCAAGTACGCCTTCATACATAACATCTTCACTTTTAATGTACATTGGAGCACACATAGTTACGATACCCTTTACAGGTACAGTGTAACCTAATTTAAGGGAAAATACCCCTCCTAAAGAAAGACCTCCGACGGCAATTTCTTCAAACCCCATCTCCTTTAAATGCTGGTATCCTTCCGTGACATCCTTCCACCAATCCTTTGGACCGTATTCCACTAATTCCTCTGGCGGTACCCCATGACCTTTATATAAAGGTACATAGCAAGTGTAGCCCTTTGTATTTAAATATCTGCCAAGTAAGCGTACATCTGATGTATTTCCCGTAAAGCCATGCAATAAAAGCACTGCACGTTTATTATCTCCTTTAAAAGTTAATGGTTTCTGTTCTACTATTTTCATTAGATAAACGCTCCTTTGTCTTATTATTTTCTCCTTCGCCCTATTCTATAATATAAAGTGACCAATTTATTCGAAAAAGAACTATCCTTTTATTTTAGTAAAAAAGAAAAGAAAGAATCCAGTGATATGATTACACCTTCCTATAGCTCTTTATAAATCTTATTTATGTACAACTCCACTTGTTTTCCGAAAAAAAACCTGACCTTTCTTGGCCAGGTTTTTTTCATCTATACCGAATTTCGTTATTATAGATCAAAATAACTAACTGCAATCGTTAAGACAAAGAATAAAATTGCTAAAACGATTGTTGCATTGTGAAGGATTAATTCTAAACCACGTGCTTTTTGTTTACCAAATAACTGCTCTGCACCACCAGAAATTGCTCCAGATAGTCCAGCACTCTTACCATTTTGAAGAAGTACTACTACGATTAATGCAATCGCAACGATAATCAATAAAGTAATCAAAACTGTGTGTATCATATCAAACACCTCCATTAAAACCAACCTACATTAATTTAAATGTATCATATTTTATGTTTTGTCACAATAGTATGTCGCCTCTTTGTCATAATAATTAGTAGAATACACTTTGGGATAGTAGATAATGATTGAGAAGTCTCTTAAAAAGGATATAGGTATTTCGTTTTTATGTCTGTTATGTTTACGAGTAGAGAGAATGACTCTCTGTTCCCTTCTTCAGGTATCCAGCTAGCTAATGGATACTCCATCTCTCCTAACAAAAGCACATTCTCAACTATAACAAAAACACTCTAGCTTAAAGGAAAACTCCTAAAGCTAGAGTGCTTATCAAGTTAAGACAGGCTTAACTTCCTTATTTTTTAAGGTTGTAGAAAGATTTAAGACCATCGTATACTGCTAACTCGCCAAGCTCGTCTTCGATGCGAAGAAGTTGGTTGTATTTAGCGATACGGTCTGTACGAGATAATGAACCAGTTTTGATTTGACCAGCGTTTGTAGCAACCGCGATGTCAGCGATTGTAGCATCTTCTGTTTCACCAGAACGGTGAGAAACTACTGCTGTGTAACCAGCACGTTTAGCCATTTCGATAGCTTCAAAAGTTTCAGTTAAAGTACCAATTTGGTTAACTTTGATAAGGATTGAGTTTGCAATTCCTTTTTCGATACCTTCAGCTAATTTTTTCGTGTTTGTAACGAATAAATCGTCACCTACTAGTTGTACTTTAGAACCGATACGGTCAGTTAATAATTTGTGACCTTCCCAGTCGTTTTCATCTAAACCATCTTCAATAGAGATGATTGGGAATTCGTTAACTAATTCTTCATAGAAGCTTACTAATTCTTCAGAAGTTAAACCAGTACGGCCTTCTCCTGCAAGATCGTATTTACCAGTTTCTTTGTTGTAGAACTCAGAAGAAGCAACGTCCATACCTAAGAATACATCTTTACCAGGCTCGTATCCAGCTTTTTTGATTGCTTCGATGATTACTTCTAATGCTTCACGGTTAGAACCAAGGTTTGGAGCGAATCCACCTTCGTCACCTACAGCAGTGTTTAAACCTTTTGCATGTAAAACTGCTTTTAATGCATGGAATACTTCAGCACCAGTACGTAGAGCTTCTTTGAAAGTTGGAGCTCCTACTGGTAAGATCATGAATTCTTGGAAATCAACGTTGTTATCAGCATGAGAACCACCGTTGATGATGTTCATCATTGGAGTTGGTAATTGCTTCGCGTTGAATCCACCAAGGTAACGGTATAATGGAAGACCTACTACTTCAGCAGCAGCATGTGCAACAGCCATAGATACACCTAGGATTGCGTTAGCACCTAATTTACCTTTGTTTTCTGTACCATCAAGTTCGATCATTGTTCTGTCGATTCCAACTTGATCTGTAACGTCCATACCGATAATTGCTTCAGCAATTACTTCGTTTACGTTTTCTACTGCTTTAAGAACACCTTTACCAAGGTAACGAGATTTGTCACCATCGCGTAATTCAACTGCTTCGTATTCACCAGTTGAAGCACCAGATGGAACTAGTGCACGACCAAAGAATCCTGATTCAGTTAATACTTCTACTTCTACTGTTGGGTTACCACGTGAATCTAATACTTCACGAGCATATACTTGTTGAATATAAGGCATAATTTTTCTCTCCTTTTAAAATATCTTATTTTTTAATAATAGATGTTCCAGTCATTTCTGCTGGCTTTTCTACACCTAATAAATCTAACATTGTAGGAGCTAAATCTCCTAAAATACCATCTGTACGTAATTCAGCATTTTTATCTGTTACGATAACAGGTACTGGATTTGTTGTATGTGCTGTCATTGGTTTTCCTTCAAGTGTTACCACTTCATCAGAGTTACCATGGTCAGCAGTGATAATAGCTTTACCACCTTTTTGTTCAATTAAAGTGATAATTTTTCCTAAACATTCATCCACTGTTTCAATCGCTTTGATTGTTGGTTCAAGCATTCCGGAGTGCCCAACCATATCAGGGTTTGCGAAGTTTAGAATAATTGCATCAAAATTATCTGCTTCAATTTCCTTCAATAGCGCATCTGTTACTTCATATGCGCTCATTTCAGGTTTTAAATCATAAGTTGCTACTTTTGGTGAATTGATCAAAATACGTTTTTCACCAGGGAACTCTGCTTCACGTCCACCGCTCATAAAGAATGTAACATGTGGATATTTTTCCGTTTCCGCAATACGAAGCTGAGTCAAGCCATTTTGTGCAAGAACTTCCCCTAAAGTGTTATCAAGGTTTGTTGGCTTGAATGCAACATACCCGTTTACTGTTTCACTAAAATGAGTTAAACATACAAAGTAAAGATTTTTTGGATGTTTTTCTCCACGATCAAATGAACGGAAGTCCTCATTTGTGAATGTATTTGAGATTTGAATAGCACGGTCAGGACGGAAGTTATAAAAAATTACAGCATCTTCATCTTCAATCGTTGCAACTGGTTCGCCGTTCTCTTTTGTGATAACAGATGGAAGCACGAACTCATCAAAGATTCCGTTATTGTAATTATCCTCCACTACCTGTAATGGATCGGAATATGCTGGTCCTTCTCCATATACCATTGCGCGGTATGATTTTTCTACTCGGTCCCAACGCTTATCTCTATCCATAGAATAGTAGCGTCCAGAAATAGTAGCAAATTCGCCTACACCGTATTCAGCGATTTTTTCTTGTGTAGCTTTAATGTATTTTTCAGCAGTCTTTTGACCGACGTCTCGACCATCTAAGATACCGTGAATGTATACATTTTCTACTCCCTCTTCTTTAGCTAATCGAAGAAGTGCAAACATGTGCTCAATGTGGCTATGAACTCCACCATCGGATAATAATCCGAATAAATGAAGATTTTTGCCTTTTTCTTTTACATGCTTAATTGCATTAACAAAAGTTTCGTTTTTGTAAAATTCGCCTTCTCTTATAGACAGATTCACTCTTGTTAAACTTTGATATACGATCCGGCCGGCACCGATATTCAAATGTCCAACTTCAGAGTTACCCATTTGTCCTTCTGGAAGACCAACAGCTTCCCCGCTGGCTACTAAAGTAGCATGAGGATAAGAATTCCAATATTTATCGAAATTAGGCTTATTTGCTTGTGCTACTGCATTACCCATGCGTTCGCTTCTTAAAGCAAAACCATCTAAAATGATTAAAGCTACTGGAGATTTACTCATTCTTACCTGCCTCCAATAAAGCTAAAAAGCTTTGAGCTTCTAGGCTAGCTCCGCCTACTAATGCTCCGTCAATATCTGGCTGCGCCATATATTCTTTAATATTTTCAGGCTTAACGCTGCCACCGTATTGGATACGGATTTCTTCTGCAACTTCTGGTGAAAATTGTTCACTTACTACTTTACGAATATGTGCACATACTTCGTTTGCATCTGCAGAAGTAGAAGATTTACCTGTTCCAATTGCCCAGATTGGCTCATATGCAACAACTGTTGCTTTTGCTTGTTCTGGAGTTAAACCATTAAGTGCTTTTGTTACTTGAGTTGCAACAAAGTCATTTGTTTCGCCATTTTCTCTTTGCTCTAGTGTTTCCCCACAGCAAACAATTGGAGTTAAACCATTTTCAAATGCAGCGATTGTCTTTTTGTTAACAGACTCATCTGTTTCATTAAAGAACTCACGACGCTCTGAATGTCCAAGTACTACATATTTTGCACCGATATTTTCTAATGCAACTGGGCTGATTTCGCCAGTGAATGCACCATTTTTTTCGAAATGCATATTTTGTGCACCGATTTTTACATCTGTGCCATCAGTTAATTCTACTAATTGTCCTAAAAATAACGCAGGCGCACAAACAACTGTATCCACTTTTTCACTTGATGGAACAGATGCTTTTACTTCTTGGATAAACTCAACAGCTTCAGGAAGCGTTTTGTTCATTTTCCAGTTACCCGCAATAATTGGTTTGCGCATGTTAAACATCCTTTCATGCATATCTATAAAGATATTATTTGTCGTTTAAAGCCACTACCCCTGGAAGTTCTTTACCTTCCATAAATTCTAATGAAGCACCGCCGCCAGTAGAAATATGACTCATCTTATCTGCTAAATCAAATTTCTCAACTGCTGCTGCAGAATCTCCACCACCAATTACTGAATATGTATCTTGAGATTCAGCAAGTGCTTCAGCTACTGCTTTTGTACCATTTGCGAATGCATCTAATTCGAACACACCCATTGGTCCATTCCAAATTACTAATTTAGAATTTTTAATAACATCTGCATAGATTTCACGTGTTTTAGGTCCGATATCTAATGCTTCCCAATCAGCTGGGATTTCTTCGATAGAAACAGCTTTGATGTTTGCATCATTTGAGAAATCATCTGCAACGATAACATCAACAGGCATATAGAATTTAACGCCTTTTTCTTTTGCCTTTTCCATATAAGATTTAGCAAGATCGATTTTATCTTCTTCTAATAAAGATTTACCAATTTCATGGCCAAGAGATTTAACAAAAGTATAAGCTAAGCCTCCGCCGATAATTAAGTTATCTACTTTATCAAGAAGGTTATCAATTACACCAATTTTATCCTTAACTTTCGCTCCCCCAATGATTGCTGTGAACGGACGGTCAGGATTGGATAAAGCTTTGCCAAGAACATCTAGTTCTTTTTGCATTAATAATCCAGATACTGCTGGAATATAATGAGCAATTCCTTCTGTTGAAGCATGGGCACGGTGTGCAGCACCAAATGCATCATTTACAAATACATCTGCAAGCTCTGCATATTGTTTTGCTAATTCTGCATCATTTTTTTCTTCACCAGCATTGAAACGTACGTTTTCAAGAAGGATTACATCCCCTTCTGATAACTTGCTGATCTGTGCTTTAACAGCTTCACCATATGACTCATCTGCTTTCGCAACTTCTTTCCCTAGTAATTCAGAAAGGCGTTTTGCAACAGGAGTTAAACGCAGCTCTTCTACAACTTCACCTTTTGGACGTCCTAAGTGACTTGCTAGAATAACAATTGCACCACTCTCAACTAATTCCTTAATTGTTGGAAGTGCTGCTTGAATTCTTGTTTCGTCCGTAATTTGTTGATCTTTCATCGGTACATTGAAGTCAACACGAACAAATACTTTTTTCCCTTTTAAATCAATATCACGAATTGTTTTCTTGTTCATTATAGGTACCCTCCACTGCATATTTTTAAAATAGCGGAAACAAAGTTGTTTCCGCTGTTAGATTAAAGGGGGTGCTTATTAACTCGCACATAATTCCATTTATAAAGGGAAATTATTTTGTTGCAAGTTGTGCAAAGTGCTTAACAGTTCTTACTAATTGGTTAGTGTAAGACATTTCGTTGTCATACCAAGCAACTGTTTTAACAAGTTGTTGATCACCAACAGTGATAACTTTTGTTTGAGTTGCATCGAATAATGAACCGTAGCTAATTCCGATAATATCAGAAGAAACAAGCTCTTCTTCAGTGTAACCAAAAGATTCGTTAGCAGCTTCTTTCATTGCAGCGTTGATTTCTTCAACTGTAACTTTTTTATCAAGAACAGTTACAAGCTCAGTTAATGACCCAGTTTTAACTGGAACACGTTGAGCAGCTCCGTCTAATTTACCTTGTAGTTCAGGTAATACTAAACCGATTGCTTTTGCAGCACCAGTTGAGTTAGGAATAATGTTTTCAGCAGCTGCACGAGCACGACGGAAGTCACCTTTTGGATGTGGAGCATCTAAAGTGTTTTGGTCGCCAGTGTAAGCATGGATTGTAGTCATTAAACCAGATACGATACCGTATTTATTTTGAAGAACTTGTGCCATTGGAGCAAGACAGTTAGTAGTACAAGAAGCACCAGAGATAACTGTTTCAGTTCCATCAAGAACATCATGGTTAACATTGTAAACAACTGTTTTCATTTCGCCAGTTGCTGGAGCAGAGATAACTACATTTTTAGCACCTGCTTGAATGTGAGCTTCTGCTTTTTCTTTTGTTGTGAAGAAACCAGTAGATTCGATAACTGTATCTACACCAAGTTCTCCCCATTTAAGATCAGCTGGGTTTCTTTCAGCAGTTGTAACAACTTTTTGACCATTTACTAAGAAGTAACCTTCGTGTACTTCGATTTCACCTTGGAAAGTTCCTTGAGATGAATCATATTTTAAAAGATGTGCTAGCATTTTAGTATCAGTTAAATCATTGATTGCAACCACTTCTAATTCTGGGTTTTCCATGATTTTTCTGAATGCTAAACGTCCGATACGTCCAAAACCGTTAATACCTACTTTTACTGTCATTGTAAATTTCCTCCTCTAATTTTAAGAGTATTAAATATATAAAGGGATTTCCCATTATATCAACTTTTTGGCGGCTCCTTCATCTGTTATTAAAATAGTTGAAGTTGGTGCTTCTTTAAGATAAGCACGAATAGCCTTTGACTTCGATGCTCCACCTGCTACAGCGATGATATTAGGTACAGTAGATAAGTCTTCCAGTCTAAGGCCAATTGTTTGAACCTTGTGGACAACTTCTCCATCTTCATTAAAATAGTACCCAAATGCTTCGCCAACAGCTTCTGCATTTTTAATCTTTTCTAGATCACTTTTGCTGGTATTTCTGCGATTCGCCATTGTAAGCGCCTCGCCAATGCCGTGAACTAAAAGATTTGCGGAACGAATGAGTTTTAATACTTCGCTTATACGAGGATCTGTGGAAATGCTTTTGTACATTTCTTCGCTGACCTCATCAGGAGCGTATAAAACTCGATGTTTAGATGCAGTATGATCTGCCATCATGGAACAAATTGTATTTGCCTGATTTTTAACATCTTCTCCTATTCCACCACGTGCAGGGACAAATAATAATTCTCCATCTGCAATACTAGGTGTCAGTGCCTCTGCAACAGAGGACATAGTAGTCCCACCATTAACTGCGATGATATTATTTCCCTTTAGAAGAGATTTCATACAATTTGCTGTGGCAAGTCCTAATTCTTTTTTTACCCATGGAGAGTGATCACTGTCCCCAGCTACAATGATAACTCGGTTAATACCTAGTTTTCTTTGCAGCAGCTGCTCCATTTCGTTAATACCCGTTACTTCTCTCATTACACTGGAAAGACTTTCCAACACCTCTTCCCCTATCGAAGTGACTGTCATGCCGATGTTTGAAATATGTATAAGCTGCTGATCCTTTAAAAACTCGACTTCACTTCTCAAGACTCTTTCGGTCAGTCCTAGGCTCACTGCCAGACTTCTTCTTCCGACAGGCTGCATATTCTTGATATACTGCAGAATATAGTACCTTTTTTGCATAACTGTAAGTAAATCTGGTAATAATCTTTTTTGAATCTCAATAAATGAAACCATGCTTTTGATGCGCTCCTTCACTTACAGTGGTCGTCAGAAGTCCCACATAGACATTTTCCGTCCCGGGTACTACAAAAAAATAATTCCTTGCTACAAGAACAATTCTAACACCAGTATAGTATGAATTCAACTGATAAGTGTCTATTTTTTGTTAAATTTGGCGAAAAAGTGTCGTTCTATCTTTTCATATTATTTGGAAAAAACTAATTATTATTCATGTTATTGATTTGTTAAGAAAATATACCTTTAAATATGCTTTCTTTATAAGAAAAGCCTTCATTTACTATACTAATCATTTTATGAGAATAACTTTCATCATGATACGAAATCGGATAAAGTTTGGGTATTTTAGCAGTAACGCTGAGGATTAGCCACAAATTAGAGTTTTCAGCCTTAATTATGGGAATATCATCCATACTTCTGATTTATCTGCAAAACCAAAAAGGGTAGAATATTAATAAGGAAAGGATAAATCTGAAAAGAGCGTTAACTGATTGAAAAAAGAGTCTATCTAAATAATTGGATGAATACCCCCAAAAATTTAGATAAACCCTTTTACAGGAATGCTTAGCACCCTCGGAGGGAATCGAACCCCCATTTTAAGAACCGGAATCTTACGTGCTATCCGTTGCACCACGAGGGCATTATGTTAAAGTTACGCTTTCATATTATAAGCGAACTTTCCGTTTATTGCAATAGAAGATGTTTAAAAAAAGGTGCAGTGGGTATCATGGAGAAAGGATTGTAACCGGAATAAAGGGATGGTATTTGATAATAGCTTTCTATATCTCCAATAATGAAAAAGATGTCGAATGATATTTTCAGGGAATCAAGCTTTAACGTTTGACCTTAATTGACCATCCGTGTATCATTAGGAATACATACAGTTTAGATGTTATGCATCTTTCTGAAGAAACAAATACTTATGCTTTACGAACAGATATTAAAAAGGAGGATTTTAAATGAATTTAATTCCTACAGTTATTGAGCAAACAAATAGAGGAGAACGTGCTTACGATATCTACTCTCGTTTATTAAAAGACCGTATTATTATGCTTGGCAGTGCTATCGATGATAATGTTGCTAACTCTATCGTATCACAGCTTTTATTCTTAGAAACAGAAAATCCAGAAAAAGATGTATCTATTTATATCAACAGCCCTGGTGGAAGCATCACTGCAGGTATGGCAATTTATGATACAATGCAGTATATTAAGCCGGATGTCCAAACAATTTGTATTGGTATGGCTGCTTCTATGGGTGCATTCTTACTTGCTGCTGGTGCAAAAGGTAAACGTTATGCATTGCCTAATAGTGAAGTGATGATTCACCAACCACTTGGCGGAGCACAAGGTCAAGCAACTGAAATTGAGATTGCTGCTAAACGTATCTTATTCCTACGCGATAAATTAAACGGTATTTTATCTGAGCGAACTGGTCAACCAATGGAGGTAATCGCAAGAGATACAGAACGCGATAACTTTATGACTGCTGAAAGAGCAAAAGAATATGGTTTAGTTGACCATGTTATCAGTCGTAATTCTCTTGAAGACAAGAAAAATTAATAAAAGAACTCTTAATAATTAAAAAAGGTCGTTCCAAATTAGATTTCTATAGATGATATCCTCTATAAAATCTTCCTATTTGGAACAGCCTTTTTTATTAGGAGAGTATTCTACATATTAAACAGCTTTACTTTAATAATCCTTTTAAATTCTGAAGCGCTTCCACTTCATCGCTGCCATCAACTATTAATTTTATTGTTGCTCCTGAATGAATGGCTAAACCCATTATCCCCATGATACTCTTTGCATTCACTCTTCTTCCATCTTTTTCAATAAACACTTCAGATAAATAGTTACTTGCCTCTTGAACAAATAAAGCTGCGGGTCGTGCTTGAAGTCCAGATTTTAAGTCCACTGTAATCTCTTGCTCTACCATCGAACATCCTCCCCTTCATCAATGTAGTAATAATATCTATTATACAAGGAAAAGGAAATTTTTGCTCGATTCACCTCCAATAATATTCAGTTTAGAATAATTTTTCTGATAATAATTCTAAAAAATAAAAATGGATAATATATATCGTTTACTTGATATATTATCCATTCTTATTAATTGACTTTTTCTCCACGACGAAGTGCATCGGCAATTTCATCTATTTTTCTTAGACGGTGATTGATGCCAGATTTACTGATATTACCAGATGACACCATTTCTCCTAATTCTTTTAAAGTTACATCTTGATAGGCAACTCGAAGTTCTGCAATTTCTCTAAGTTTATCAGGTAGAATTTGTAAGCCAACTGTTTTATCAATATAACGAATATTCTCAACCTGTCGTAATGCAGCCCCGATTGTCTTATTTAAATTAGCCGTCTCGCAATTGACTAAGCGGTTAACTGAATTTCTCATATCTCTCACAATTCGAATGTCTTCAAAACGAAGAAGTGCTCCATGGGCTCCGATAATATTAAGAAATTCGGTGATTTTTTCTGCTTCCTTTAAATAAGCAATAAAACCTTTTTTTCTTTCTAGCGTCTTGCTTTTTAATCCAAATGTATTCATTAAATCACTGAGCGCGATAATATGTTCTTTATATAAAGAAGCAATTTCCAAATGGTATGAAGAAGTTTCTGGGTTATTAACCGAACCTCCTGCTAGAAAGGCTCCGCGTAAATAAGATCGTTTACAGCATTTTTTCTTAATTAGGTCTGGTGAGATTTCATGAGTAAACACAAAACCTTCTTTAAGTATACTCAGTTCCTCAAGCACTTCTTTGCCCTGATTAGAAATGCGCACAATATAGACATTGTTCTTTTTTAAACGCATTTTTTTGCGGACTAATAGTTCAACCGGGATATCAAAATATCTTTTTATTAGAGTATAAATTCTTCTTGCGATAGCTGCATTCTCTGTCTGGATATTTACAACTAGCCTCTGGTTAGAAAAGGAAAGTGTCCCATTCATTTGAATTAGTGCTGATAATTCTGCTTTTCCACAACAATTTTTGGCTTCAATTGTTGTTAATTCTTTTTTAGTTTCTGAAGCAAAAGACATGTCCTTCCCCCCTTATAGACTCGGAGCATATTTTTCCAATACCTTGTCTAAAAAGTTACTCTTCCTTCAATCAATAATTGAATAGAGAATTTTCGCCACTTCTAGTGTGTTATGGCGAATAACACCTTGATCAAGCTTAATGATATCACCAGCTATTACATCCAAATCCATCCGTTCCAGCCGATTAATATCAAAAACTACAGGCTTTGCTTTTTCTTCATCATATCTTTGTTGTATATTTGCAGGAATATTCGTTTTGTTCACGATTATTGTATCAATAAATGGCTTTTCTACATGTTCATATAATGCTTTCACATGATCACTCGCCGTATAATCGGATGTTTCTCCTGCTTGTGTCATTATATTGCACACATAAACTTTTTTTGCTTTCGCTTCTCGGACTGCCTCTTTGATTTCTGGAACTACTAAGTTTGGCAAGATACTAGTGTATAAGCTTCCAGGCCCCATCACAATTAAGTCGGCTTGCTCGATAGCATGTATCGTTTCAGGAAGCGGCTCAGAATCTTCGGGAGTAAGGAAAACTTTCTTTATCTTTTTACCAGCCTCCGGAATATTAGATTCTCCCACTACTACCGTTCCATCTTCCATTACCGCATTTAAGATAACACTATGACTAGTCGCAGGTAATACTTTACCACGAACATTAAGTACTTTGCTCATTTCTTGAATCGCATAGGTAAAATTACCAGTAATGGAAGTCATGGCAGCTAAGATTAAATTACCTAATGAATGTCCATCTAAATCCTTGCTATTCGTGAAGCGATGTTGAAACATTTCCTCCACTAAGGGCTCGACATCCGATAACGCGGCTAACACATTACGAACGTCTCCAGGAGCAGGGATATCGAGGTCCTCTCTTAACCTTCCAGAGCTTCCTCCGTCATCGGCTACTGTTACGATTGCCGTTATATCTACTGGATACTTTTTCAATCCACGCAGAAGCACAGAAAGGCCAGTTCCTCCTCCGATGATTACAATTCTTGGCTGTTCCTTTTCACTCATGCCTGTTGGTCCTTTCTCCTCTCCATATCACGGTGAGCAATAGCAATATTATATTCTTTTTCAAAATGATGGCCGATATACTCAGCTAATGCAACAGATCGATGCTGTCCCCCGGTACAGCCAATCGCAATAACAAGCTGCGATTTTCCTTCTCTCTTATATTGGGGCAGCATAAATGTTAATAAATCAATGACTTTTTCTAAAAATTGGCCTGTTTCCGTCCATTTCAATACATAACTAGATACCTCTACATCTAATCCAGTTTTTGGTCTCATATGCTCAACGTAATGAGGGTTTGGTAAAAAACGCACATCAAATACTAAATCCGCATCAATAGGAAGTCCATGTTTAAATCCAAAACTCATCACATTTACAGTAAAGATAGATTGTTTATTAACAGAGAATTCTTTTAAAATCTTTTCGCGTAGTTCTCTCGGAGAGCTTTGTGATGTATTATAAATAATTTGTGCTCTCCCTTTGAGTTCTTCTAACAATTCTCGTTCCAATTTAATTCCTTCTAAAGGAAGCCCAGCCGGTGCAAGGGGATGAACTCTTCTAGTCTCCTTATATCTTCTAACAAGGGCGCTGTCATCAGCGTCAAGAAAAAGAATCTTGGGAACAACCCAGGAAGTTGCCAAATCATCTAATGCAGTAAACAAATCATCAAAAAATTCTCTCCCCCGCAAATCCATCCCAAGAGCAACCTTATTCATCTTATTCTCCGACTCTTTCATAAGTTCGAGAAACTTAGGTAAAAGTGTAGGTGGTAAGTTGTCCACACAAAAAAAACCTAAGTCTTCAAAGCTTTGAATAACAACTGTCTTTCCTGCTCCTGACATTCCTGTGATGATTACGACTTGTGGTTCCATTTTAATTCCCCCTATAAATCTTTAGCTTGGATCTAATCGGTAACTAATTAATTCGAAATCTGGTGTATAAGTAAATGTTCCATAGATTATTCCATTTCCATGGATCATGTAATCTAAAATATGATAATCGCCCTCAGCCATTGGCAAATTTTTCACATCATCTAAATCGTGCCAGACAATTTTCCCTTCAGCTGATTCGTCTACATTGACACCATCTGCATTCGTAGAGAAAAAGGTGAACATCATCCACTCCGATATAATTTTATCTCCCTCTTTAATAATAAAGGTAAAAATTCCTTTGATGTTAGGATTTCGTAAATAAATACCTGTTTCTTCTCTATACTCACGAATACAGGAATCTCTCACAGACTCTCCCGGCTCCATTTTTCCGCCAGGCGCTACCCACCAGCCACGTCTTGGTTTTTGTAGCAATAAGACTTTATTATCTTTAAGTAACAAACAATTCGTCACACGTTGCAAAATTATTCACCCCAATTTTCTCTATATGTAGGCACTGCTTTTTATCCATTCCTTTTATTATACTATTATTGTCATGCCCCCACAATCAATTGCCTTTTCCAATTATGAAGGATTCTTTATTCCTGACAGAGAAATGATTATATATCTTTAGAAAAGGATGTGGGTACTTTTGTATGTTAACCTTGTTAAAAAGGATTTAAAGTTAAGAAAATTAGAAGCACTCTTAAAACGCGGAGATAAACATTCGGCCATCAAAAAAGATGTTTCGATTTATTTACGCGGCTATAAAGGAGAAAAGCATCTAACCTATTATCTCGATTTTATCCCTGAGAAAGATTGCTTTATTATTCATAACCTTCGTTTATACGATGGAAAATCTTATTTTCAAATCGACTATCTCTTGTTGACACATTGCTTTTTTATTATTATTGATTGTAAAAACTATTTAGGCACATTACTATTTGATACAAACTTAAACCAATTTACCCGAACACGAAATAATCAAGAAGAGGGTTACCTGGATCCCATCTCTCAAGTAAAAAGATTAAAGCACCAACTAGAATCATTCTTACAAAAACGCCACTTTCCTATTCCTCCTATCGAGCCAATCGTTATTATATCCAAACCTTCTACTATCATAAAAGGAAATCCCTCGATAAAAAGTCATGTTCTACACAGTCATAGTTTTCTTGAAAAATGGGATCAATTACAAAGAAAATACAAAGGAAATATTCTCGATGACAAAAACCTTCGCAAAATCTCCAAATTCCTGCGCAAGCATCACACTCCAGATCATACTAATGTATTGGAAAAATACAATTTAAGCAAAGAGGATATTATAACAGGCGTTCAGTGTCCACATTGCATGGCATTTGCAATGGTTAGAAAAAAGCGCAGCTGGTTTTGTCCATCCTGTTCCACATTTGATAGAAAAGCCCATATTAAAGCAGTGGAAGATTATTTCCTTTTAATCAAACCTTCTATAACCAGTAAGGAATTTCGTGAATTTGTCCATATTTCTTCCAAAGATACCGCTAATCGACTTCTTGTCTCGATGAAATTACCTTATACAGGTGAAAATCGAGGAAGAATTTATTACCCGACAAAAGATTTTTTGGAATAAGTAGCAGTTATTACACTATATTCGCGTAATTACCTCTTAAATTCGCGAAATACACAAAGTATTCGCGAAAACATTCCTGTTATTCGCGAAAAATAACATTTATCAGCCAAAGCCTAAATCGAGCAAAATCCATAAAAAAAGGCATAGGCTCCATTTTTGAGCCTATGCTAAAAAATATATCTTAAAAGGGGGTCAATTTCTATTTCTATGATATCCTAACTATGTTTCACTACTGTTACATTCCAATTAAAACGTAATGACACTTTCTTATGCTTGTTGTTTTAGCTCTTCAGCCAGCTCTTCTACATAGTGCTGTGCACTTTGCGCTGCGATACTTCCGTCTCCTGTTGCTGTAACAATTTGACGAAGTGTTTTTTCACGAATATCACCAGCTGCAAAAATTCCAGGCACCTTCGTTTCCATTTGGTCATTCGTTTCAATATAACCATTTTCATTGGTAATTCCTAAGCTTTCGAAAGGTTTAGATAATGGTACCATGCCAATGTATATAAAGACACCATCTGCCTCTAATTCTTGCTCGGTCTGATCTACTGTTGAAACAAGTGTCACACTGCCGACTTTGCCCTCTTTTTCATTAATGGACTTAATGGTATGGTTCCAGATAAAGTCCACTTTTTCATTATCAAACGCTCTTTTTTGCAGGATTTTCTGTGCTCTTAATTCGTCACGTCTGTGCACAATGGTAACTTGGGAAGCAAAACGAGTTAAGTATACCCCTTCTTCAACAGCTGAATCTCCGCCTCCAATGACGAATAATCGCTTATTCTTAAAGAATGCTCCGTCACAAACAGCACAATAAGATACGCCGCGTCCACCTAATTCTTTTTCCCCAGGAACTCCAACTTTTTTATATTCTGCTCCTGTTGAGATAATAATAGATCTTGCTTTAAATTCTTTTGATCCAGCCTTAACTGTTTTATATTCTTTTCCGTCCACTATTTCCTTAATGTCACCATATGCGTATTCTGCACCGAATTTTTTCGCATGATTAAACATTTTATTGGATAAATCTGGTCCTAAGATACTTTCAAATCCAGGGAAATTTTCTACATCTTCTGTATTTGCCATTTGCCCGCCTGGTATTCCTCTTTCAATCATTAATGTAGAAAGATTAGCACGAGATGTATATACGGCAGCTGTCATTCCAGCTGGTCCTGCTCCAATTATAATAACATCATAAATTTTTTCTTCCGTCATTTCAAAAACTCCTTTTCCATTAACTACCCAATGCATCTATTAGAATCCACATTGTCCATTTATTATTATAAGTATGATTATCTATTACTATCCTATAAAACAATCCCTTATCCGTCCAAATATCTGCTCATAAATAGTTATAATAAGTTCTTTAATTTCTTTGCCTCATTTTCTTCTTGATTTCTTTATCACTATATGCCTTTTTATTATTTTCCCAATTTGGATTTAATAAATCTAGTTCTTTATCATGCCGAATTTAAAAATTCCCCAATTTTTATTTTTAATTCTCCTTTTTACTTAAAAATTACTCTTAAAACGAGGAGATAAATTGTATGGCACTCAACATCTTGGATTTTACTTATATGGAAAACTTCATATCATGCATCACATAGATTAATTATAACTGTTTTTATTATATATTTAATTAGGCTTTTTAAAAGCTTATAAAAAAGAAGCAGTCCAATTCCTAACTGCTTCTTACTACTATTTATTCAATAAATGCATAAAACATCAAAATAATGGAATCTTAGCTATAGATGGGCTGCATAAAATTCTTCATTGATTTTATATATTTTTGTAAAGTAGAGGTAGAAAGTCCATAATGATTAGCAATTTCTTGCTGAGTTTTTTTCTTCTCGCGAGATTGACTCCACAGATAGTCAATAGCAGCTGCACTCGCAATACAATTTTTAAATAAAGCTCCAGCTGTTTGCATTTCCATGACAGCTGAAAACCATAATAAATATAAACTAGTTTCTTCCGTACCAATTGGATGATAGTTGGTATAAATTTGTTCGGCTGTATGATGTGCAACATATAAGAATGGATCCTCTATCTCAGTGCCATTCTTCACAAAATCACGATAATCTTTTTCTATTTGTGTAAAAACATTCTGTTGCTGAAAAACAGAAGAAGACAGAATCTTATCTTTTTGAGAAGATATTGAAGTTAAAAAAGTAGCAAACATTCGCTCCTCAGCATGGCTGCTTTCAAATCTTTTGAGAATGGAGCTTACATGCTCCTCAAATCCATTGATTGTATATTCCAAATTATTCCAAGGCTCTTGTCCTTCTTTTTCAGGATGAATATCCATTACCTTTTTCCATGCTTTCTTTGCCGTTTGCTTATTTCCTGTGTAATAAGCTGCGTAAGATAACCAATAGTAAAAAGAACCGTCTCCCTGAAATCCTTGTTTATAAATCTTCTTCAACCAGAAATAGGCTGTATCATATTCACCAATAAGTGCGAAAGTGGTCCCTAGTTTGAACTGATGATCAATAGAAATAGGGTTGATTTTTCTTAATATAGCAGCCATTTCTTTCACATGCCTATCGTTATTTTGATAATAAGCAAATACAAGTTTATTACATAAAGCATGTAAGTTTCCGATATTATTCGTTAAAACATGCTCCAAAATCTCACTGGCCTTTTCCGATTGTCCTAGGTAGAAGTGTGCTAACGCTAAATTGTTATATGCTGACCAATATTCTGGATAATCTTGAATAACCTTTGTTAAAGCTTCCACAGCCTGCGCAAAGTTACCAGATTCAAGCAGAGCCCTTGCCAGTTCCTGTCTTGTAATAAGATCTTCTTCCTCGTTAGCTTCCTCTTCCTCGAGCTCCTCTGATTCAAGAGATAACACTTCCATAAGATCTTCCGTATCCTCTACAAATTCCCCATCTTTATCTAAACTTAAATATAGTTTTGCATGATAATATGCATCTTTAAAAAATCCCAAATGGGCGTAATTATTCGCTAGGAAATAATAACACTCAACCATGTCCTCATCTAATTCTTCAATAATAACATGGAGAAGTTCATTAGATTTTTGATATTCTCCAATATCTGCATAAACGACTGCAAGCTGACATGCAATCATTGGTTCTCCCGGTTCTAACGCCAGTGCTCTTTGCAAATATTTAAGGGATTTATAATAATCTCTTTGATGATATGCCTTAATTCCTTTGTTAAAATAAAATTCGCCTGTAGGATTAAATGTAATAAGTTTACCCACTGGTTGTACTCTATCTGAGTTTTTATTCATAAATCCTCCAATATATATGTTCCCTTATCAAGCTGCATTATAAAGTTCCTATTAACTCAACAAGTATACCATACTAAATACAAATCCGAGAAGAGTCAATGCCTTTTTGGAAAAACTTTTAGAGGAGAGAATTTAAATAAAAGAGACATGTGTGGAAAAGAGAGCGGCCCTCTAGATGAACCATTCTCTAGTTTGCTTACTTCCCTGTCTTTTCTTCATGGCGCGCTTCTAGCACCTGCAAAATCTCAGAAAATGGAAGTTTTTGTTCTCGTAATAAGACAAATAAATGGTAAAGAAGGTCAGATGCTTCCCACTTCAATTCTTCTGAGTCGCGATTTTTTGCAGCAATAATAACTTCGGCGGCTTCTTCGCCAACTTTCTTGAGAATTTTATCTACTCCCTTTTCAAATAGATACGTTGTATAGGTACCTTCTGGGCGCTTAATATCTCTTTCTTCAATAACTTTTTCTAAGTTAGCAAGAATTTGAAAGTCCGCTGAAGTTACATCCCTTTCTTTGTTTTGATACATACTGTCTACAAAACAGCTTGTTGTTCCATTATGGCAAGCGGGTCCATTCGGTTGAATCAGTACTACTAATGCATCTTGATCACAGTCGTATTTTATTTCTACAATAGATTGTGTATTTCCACTTGTTCCTCCTTTATGCCATAATTCCTGTCTAGACCTGCTATAAAACCATGTCTCTCCGGTGCTCATGGATTTTTCTAATGATTCTTTATTCATATAAGCCAGGGTTAACACCTCTTTTGTCACAACATCCTGTACGACAGCAGGTATTAATCCTTTTTCATCAAATTTCAATTCATCTAATATCATCTTACAAGCACTCCTTTTTCCTTTAAATAGCTCTTCACTTCCAAAACAGATGTTTCTTTATAATGGAAAATGGAAGCCGCAAGTGCAGCATCAGCTTTGCCATCTTTAAATGCCTCTTCAAAATGTGCGGCGTTGCCGGCTCCTCCAGAAGCGATTACTGGAACAGAAACAGCCTCACTTACCGCTTTGGTCAATGCTAAGTTAAATCCCTTCTTCTCCCCATCCGTATCCATGCTTGTTAATAATATTTCCCCTGCTCCTAAAGCAACAGCCTCTTTTGCCCATGTGATTACATCCTTATCTACTGGTTTCCTTCCACCATGGGTATAGACACGCCATGTACCAAGCTCAGTATCATATTTAGCATCAATGGCAACAACGATACATTGAGATCCAAAAAAATTAGCTCCCTCTTCAATCAAAGCAGGATTTAACACTGCTGCTGTATTTAAAGATACTTTATCGGCACCAGCCCGCAGAATCTTCTTCATATCTTCTAGGGAGTTTATTCCTCCTCCAACAGTAAAAGGAATGGCAAGCTCGGATGCAACTTCTTTTACTACCTCCACCATTGTTTTTCTACCTTCATGTGATGCAGAAATGTCGAGAAATACAAGCTCATCTGCTCCTTGTTCATCATAGAAACGCGCTAATTCAACGGGATCCCCCGCATCTCTTAATTGAACAAATTGAATTCCTTTGACCACACGTCCCTCTTTTACGTCTAAACATGGAATAATTCGCTTCGTTAACATTAATAAACTCCTCTCACCATATCCAGTTACTTCCCATTCAATCGTTCTAAAGCCTCTCGGAGCGTGAATTTTTTTTCATATAATGCTTTACCAATAATGGCACCTTTAGAGTCGCTTTCCTTTAGTTGGTTCAAATCTTGTATACTGCTGATTCCTCCAGATGCGATCACTTCTTTTTTCGTTATCAGAGCCATTTCTTCAATCGCTTTAACATTGGGTCCACTTAGCATTCCATCTGTTGCAATATCCGTAAAAATAAAAGTTTCCGCCCCAGCATCTGCAAAGCGTTTTCCAAGTTCTACTGCTTTTACTTCTGAAGTGGACAGCCAACCATGTGTCGCAACAAATCCATTTTTTGCATCGATACCTATCACTATTCCCTTTCCATATTTGCGGATCATCTTGATCGCAAAGTCTGGCTGTGAAACAGCGATACTGCCAATTATTACTCTTGTTATCCCATTCTCAAGGTAATGGACAATATCTTCTTCTTTCCTAATACCGCCACCAATTTGCACTTTTACCCCTAATTTTGTTGCTGTATCAATGACAAATTGATCATTTACTTTCTTGCCGTCCTTCGCACCATCTAGATCAACCATATGAATCCACTTCGCACCTTGGTCTACAAAGCTTTTTGCCATATCAAATGGTGAATCTCCATAAATAGTTTCTTTTTCATAATCCCCTTGCAGTAAACGAACACACTTTCCGCCTCGCATATCAATGGCTGGATATAAAGTAAAGGTCATCTTGTTTATCCTTTCTGTATTAAATTAGCGAAGTTGCTTAATAATTGCATTCCCAATTTGCTACTTTTCTCTGGATGAAATTGCATGCCAAACACATTGTTTCTTCCTACTACTGCTGGAACCTCTTTATCATAGGAACAGCTTGCTATAATAACGTCTTCTTTTGTTTCTGCATAATAAGAATGCACAAAATAAACGAAATCATCGTTCAAATCAGGTGTGACTAAAGACTCTCTTTTAAAATGCAGCTTATTCCAGCCCATATGAGGAACTTTATAGGCAGTACCATCACCTGTAATGCCAGGAAAGCGAACCACTTTTCCAGGTAATAAATTTAACCCTTCACTATATCCATACTCCTCACTTGATTCGAACAATAACTGCATCCCCAAGCAAATGCCTAACAAAGGCCTCCCACTATCAACAAATACAGAAATCATTTCAGATAGGCCCGTCTTCTTTAATTTTTCCATTGCATCTTTAAACGCTCCTACGCCTGGAAGAATCAATGCATCTGCCTGAAGTAATCTATCTTTATCCTCTGAAATAAAATAGGGAGCATCTAATCTTTCTAACGCTTTACTTACGCTGAACAAATTCCCCATTCCATAGTCAATAATTCCGATCATTTACAGCATCCCTTTCGTGGAAGGAATCCCCTTTATTCTAGGGTCAATTGTTGTTGCTTCATCTAATGCTCGTGCCATTGCTTTAAAGATTGCTTCGATCATATGATGAGTATTTTTCCCATAATGCAAAATAACGTGAAGATTCATTCTAGCTTCTAACGCTAGTTTCCAGAGAAACTCATGAACCAGTTCTGTATCAAAGGTTCCTACTTTATCATTTGGAAACTCTGCTCGGAATTCTAAATGAGGTCTATTGCTTAAATCGATAACCACTTGTGCTAATGTTTCATCCATCGGCACAAAGCTATTCCCATAGCGTTTAATCCCTCTTTTATTTCCAAGCGCATCTTTAATAGCCAATCCTAAACATATCCCAATATCCTCTGTCGTATGGTGATCATCTACTTCAATATCTCCATTCGCTTGGACTGTTAAATTAAATTGGCCATGTTTGGTAAATAAGTCGAGCATATGATTCATAAATGGTACACCTGTATCTAGTTCAGAAACTCCTTCTCCGTCTACATTAAACGATAACTGAATGTTCGTCTCACCTGTTTTTCTACTAATTGCAGCCGTCCTTGCCATTTTCCTTCCTCCTTTTATTATGTAGGTCTTTCAACTAGCGTCTAATCATCATATCGCGCTTCTATTGCTCTTGCGTGAGCTTCTAACCCTTCTAAGCGGGCAAATTTGGCTATTTTATGGGCGTTTTCTTTAAATGCTGCTTCACTATAATGAGTGATACTTGATTTCTTTTGGAAATCATCTACGTTTAGTGGATTGGAGAATCTTGCTGTTCCATTTGTCGGTAAAACGTGGTTTGTTCCAGCAAAATAATCTCCGACTGGCTCTGAGCTATATCTTCCTATAAAAATGGATCCTGCGTGACGGATATGTTCGAGGATATCGTATGGATTCTTTGTTAGGATTTCTAAATGTTCTGGCGCAATGGTATTGATGACTGCGACAGCCTTATCCAATGTTTCTACAACCACTATTAATCCATATTGGTCAATTGATTTTTCCGCTATTTCCTTACGTGGTAAATCATTTAACTGCTGCTTCACTTCTTGAGAGACCTCTTTAGCTAATAAAATAGAAGTAGTAACAAGAACAGAGGAAGCTCTTTCGTCATGCTCTGCCTGTGATAATAAGTCTGCAGCAATTTCTTTGGCACTTGCTGTTTCATCAGCTATAATGGCAATTTCACTTGGTCCTGCAATCATATCAATAGCAACATCGCCAAAAACTTCTCTTTTTGCAAGGGCAACAAAGATATTTCCAGGGCCGACAATCTTATCAACTTTCTCAATTGATTCCGTGCCGTACGCTAATGCTGCAATAGCTTGAGCGCCTCCCACTTTGTAAATTTCCTTTACCCCAGCAATATCAGCTGCTACTAAGACAGCACTAGGAAGAATTCCATTTTCATTCGGTGGAGATACCATAACTATCCGCTGAACTCCTGCAACTAATGCTGGAATGACGTTCATTAATACAGACGAAGGATAAGCTGCTGTTCCCCCTGGAACATAAACACCAACGGAATCTAATGGGAGAATCCGTTGACCAAGAACGGAGCCATTGTCTTGGGTAAAATCCCATGAGGTTTTCAGCTGCTTTTGATGGTATTCTTTAATATTTGCGGCTGCCTCTTTTATAATTGAAACCATTTCCTCTTCTACATGATTGTAAGCAGCTGCTACCTCTTCTTCCTTCACCCGAAGACATGTCAATTCGGCTTTATCCCATTTTTTTGTATATTCAATTAAAGCTTGATCACCACTTCTTTTTACCTCTCCCATAATCTCCCGGACCGCTTTTCGCTGTTCTTCCGTACCTGCATCAACAGAGCGCTTTAAACTAATATTCTCAATATCTGTCACAATTCTCATCTAGAATACTCCTTATTCGTTATTTCACACTTTGTTTCGACTTTACTACTGGCTGAAGCCGCTCTACTAATTCACTAATTCGTCTGTCCTTCAATCGATAGCTTGCAGGATTGACAATTAATCTTGAAGTAATATCTACGATTCTTTCGTATTCAATCAGGCCATTCTCAGCGAGTGTCTTTCCTGTCGAAACAATATCGACAATTCGATCTGTTAAGCCGATAATTGGTGCAAGCTCAATGGAACCATTCAGCTTAATAATTTCTACTTGAGAGCCTTGTTCACGAAAATAGGCTGCTGCCACATTAGGATATTTTGTCGCAATTCTAGGAGCAATTTCATTCAGTTCTGTATGAGGAAGCCCTGCTACTGCTAAATAACAGGCACTAATATGTAAATCTAGCAATTCATATACGTCTCTTTCTTCCTCAAGCATGACATCCTTTCCTGCAATCCCCAAATCTGCTACTCCATGCTCCACATAGGTAGGAACATCCATGGGCTTAGCCAAGATAAAGCGAAAGTTTTCTTCTTCAACCTCTATAATTAATTTCCGGGAGTCGTCAAACTCTGCTGGTAAACGAAAGCCTGCATCTCTTAATAAATCAGCTGCCTCTTCGAAAATTCTTCCCTTTGGCATTGCGATAGTTAGCATGTCATTCATTTGATCACCTCCACCCGTTTTTTCCCGACCAATAGTGTGATTTCACTATACTGTTTTGTACAGGCATCTACATCTTTCACTCCATTAATATCTTGCGTAATGACATGGATGCCAGCACGCCTTTTTTCTTGTGCTAATAGAAACGCTTCTTTTCTGCGTTCATTACTAAATAAAATACATTCGATTATGGTCGTTTTTGCCACCTTACCTAATGCTTCTAATAGTCGATCCACTCGAATAGCAAAACCAGTTGCTCCAGTGTCTTTGCCGAATTTTTCTAATAGCAAATCATACCGGCCCCCACTTCCAATGGGAAAGCCCACGCCTTCTGCATATACCTCATATACAATGCCAGTATAGTAGCTCATATGACTGACAAGTGATAAATCAAATGTCACTCTATCTGCTACTTCGTAATCTATGAGAATGTCCTTTAGCTGTTTTAAGTCATCTATTGCTTTTATGCCTTGATCTCCTTCCATTAATTGATAGGCAAGGTTAATCACTTCTTCTTTTCCTCTAAGCGTTAGGAAGTCATTTAAGCGCTGTTTATCAATACTTGATAAAGCAAGCTGTTCTACATGCTGACGATAGCCGACATAATTTTTCTCATATAGGTATTTGGTTAAACTGTCCACTCTATCTTTTGTTCCAAGAATTTGTTGGAAAAATGATTGGACAAAGCCAATATGTCCTACCGAAACTTGATAGTTTTTCACTCCTGCTTGTTGAAGAGAGGAAATAAGTAGAGAAATTCCTTCTCCATCCGCACTAATGGTTTTATCGCCAATATATTCAACACCTATTTGTTCAAACTCCGCCGGTCTGCCGCCTTCCCGCTGCTGTGCTCGAAACACGGACGCATTATAGGCAAGGCGTAATGGCAAATCTTCTGATAGAAGCTTAGATGCCGCTACTCTTGCTATTGGCGCGGTCATATCTGGGCGAAGAACTAGTGTGTGTCCCTGCTGATCCAATAATTTAAAAAGCTGCTGGTCTAAAATAGCGGAGGCTGTGCCGACTGTTTCATAGTATTCTAATGTCGGAGTTTCAATAAATTGATAACCCCATTTTTTAATTTCTGTATCTATTTTTTGTTTTACTTTATATTTTCTTTCGTAAATCGCTGGTAATGTATCTCTCATGCCTAATGGCTTTTCAAACATAAATAAGCTACTCATCATTACACCTCGTGTTTTAAAATTCCGAATGCTTTAGTTCGCTAATATACTACCAAATTAAAGAGTTGTTTTTAGTGTACTCTTCGTCTGATTCGAGGTCAAGAGAAAAGTTTCATTTATTAGATCTTTCTAAAAAATCCAAGACTAATAAATTCCTTATATAATTCTTTCGATAAATTCCATTTATTGTTATACCCCTCTTTATTTTTTATTTATTCTGATATTTTAAAAAAGACCTATCTTTTCATTACTCCTAGAAACTTATTCTTGAAATAATGGACAGATAGGTATTTCTATTTATTCATCTAAAACATAGGAAGGCTCATTTCGTTTACGTTCTTCCATTTGTTCTGCGGTATAAATGATTTGCATCGGATTTCCCCCAACAAAGCTTCCTGCCGGGACGTCCTTATGTACTAATGTACCTGCAGATACAATCGCACGGTCACCAATTGTCACACCTGGAAGAATAGTGGTATTGGCGCCAATCATGACTTCATCGCCAATTTCAACCTCTCCTAGCCTATATTCCTCTATTAAATATTCATGGGCAAGAATAGTGGTATTGTAGCCTATGACACTATTCTTGCCGACCTTAATTTTTTCTGGAAACATAATATCAAGCATTACCATTAAAGCAAAGGAGGTTTGTTCTCCCACCCGCATTTTTAATAGCTTTCGGTACATCCAATTTTTCACTTTCAAAAAAGGCATATATCTTGCTGTCTGAATAACAATAAAATTTTTAATTACTTTCAAAAACGGAACTGTTTTATAAACATGCCATAAGGAATTTGATCCACTAACCGGATATCTCGTCGTTTTTCTCATGTTTGTTGTACTTCAGGAATAGAAAGGATGTCTTTCATATTCTCAAAAATATAATCAGGATTATATGCCTGCAAAAATTCTTTCCCCTTTAGCGTCCAAGCAACACCCGCTGTTAAAGTACCTGCATTTTTCCCAGACAAAATATCGTGTTTATTATCTCCAACCATAATCGCTTCGCTAGGGGAAGCCTTTAATTTTTCAAGAGCAAGAAGAACCGGCTCGGGATCTGGTTTAGCTTTTGTTACATGATCTAAAGCAACCACTACATCAAAAAATTCATCTAGCTTCGTCAATTTCAAGCCCATTTCCACTACATCGGAAAGTTTCGTTGATACAATTGCCAGCTTAAAGCCTCTTTGCTTTAATTCTTTCATAGCATCGTACACACCATCAAATATCGTAACAATCTTATCGTGATTCGCAATATTATAAGAGCGGTACATTGCCATCATTTCTGGAGCACGCATTTTATCAATCGACTCAAATGTTTCCAATAATGGTGGTCCCATAAAAGGAATGACATCAACTCGTTTATATTTTCCTGGGTAATAATGATTTAATGTATGTAAGTAGGAGGAAATAATTAATTCATTTGTATTTATTAGCGTTCCATCCAAATCAAATAATGCTGTATTAATCTTTCCAGTCAACCTAAACATTCCTTTCCATGATTAACCATTTGCATCTAAATAACGTTCACTCGCAATACCCGTTTTCCGTCTATAAGCGATACAGATAATAGAAATGACAATTAACGCTAAAGAAATTAATTGAGCCATCCGTAAGTCACCTATCATAAGGCTGTCTGTTCTCATTCCTTCGATAAAGAATCTTCCAATCGAATACCAAATAACATAAGATAAAAAGATTTCTCCTCTACGTAAGTTCACTTTCCGTAAAACTAGTAAAATCACGAATCCAACAATATTCCATAATGATTCATATAAAAAAGTAGGATGATAGTAAGTGCCGTTAATATACATTTGATCGATAATAAAATTCGGCAAATGTAAGCCTTCTAAAAAGGAACGTGTGACTTCTTCGCCATGTGCCTCTTGATTCATAAAGTTGCCCCAACGGCCAATAGCTTGTCCCAGAATTAGACTAGGTGCAGCGATGTCTGCCATTTTCCAGAAGGAAATATCCTTTTTCTTTGTAAAAATATAAGTAGTTACGATTGCACCAATTAAAGCTCCATGAATGGCAATTCCACCATTCCAAATTTTCGGTATATCCCCTAGATGATCTTTATAGTAGCTCCATTCAAAAATGACATAGTAAATTCGCGCACATATAATGGAAATCGGGATTGCCCATAACATTAAATCAGGGAAGTCATCCTTTCCAAGTCCTCTTCTATTTCCTTCTCGCATTGCAATAATAAGAGCAAGAATCAATCCAGAGCCAATGATAAGTCCGTACCATCTAACATCAATCGGCCCTAACGAAAAAGCAATTGGATCAATTGGTTGTATATCTTCCATTCGATTTCCTCCTATTTCCCATGTTTTTACTATTTACTTCTAGCTATTTATTTTCGTTCGTCAGATATAACATTGTTTAATTTATTCGTGAATTGTTCGGCTGCATTAACACCCATTCTTTTTAAACGGAAATTCATTGCTGCGACCTCAATAATTACCGCTAAATTTCGCCCAGGGCGAACTGGAATTGTCAGCTTTGTTACTTCTGTATCAATTATTTTCATTTTTTCTTCATCTAAACCTAAACGGTCATATTGCTTGTTCTGCTCCCATAATTCCAGAGACATAACTAAAGATATCTTTTTGTGGGTACGTACAGCCCCAGCTCCAAAAAGCGTCATGACATTAATGATACCTAATCCACGGATTTCCAATAGATGTTCAATTAACTCTGGTGAACTACCAACAATTAAATTCTCATCTTCTTGGCGTATCTCCACACAATCATCAGCAACTAATCGATGCCCGCGCTTTACAAGCTCAAGGGCTGTTTCACTTTTACCAACACCACTTTTACCAGTAATTAAAACGCCCACACCATAAATATCAACAAGTACCCCGTGAACTGCTGTCGTTGGTGCTAATTTTCTTTCTAAGAAGTTTGTAAGACGACTGGAAAAAAGCGATGTTTTATGCTTGGATCGTAGTACAGGTACAGCTAATTCTTCTGATGCCTCTATTAATTGAGGAGGCACCTCCATATTTCGTGTAATGATAATTCCAGGCGTTGTATCACTACATAATTTAGTTAAGCGATTTGCTCTATCTTCCTCACTTAACCGTTCGGCAAAGGTCAGTTCTGTCTTCCCTAACAACTGAACACGTTCTGCTGGATAATAATTAAAATAGCCGGCCATCTCGAGACCTGGTCTTGATATATCACTAACTGTAATTGGTCGATTAATTCCCTCTTCTCCACTTACAATTTCTAAATCAAACTCTTCGATAACATCTTTTATTAGTACTTTCGCTGCCATGAAGCTCCTCCTTTAAAGGTCATTGCTGTTAAGTTTTTATAAACAGTATAGGGTGTTTAAGGTAGTTTTTTTTAGAATTCCATATTCACCTTATTTTAGCATTAAACTCTAAATATATGCTAGAATTCAGTCAAAATAATAAGAAAAGCTGCTAAGTAAAGCAATGGTCTTTTCTCCACTCCTTTACTCGGCAGCTTTTATCCTTTTCCTCGCAGAACTGTGTTTTGAACAATTATATTGCAAAGTGACAGCAGAATGCTAAAAAGTAAACACATACCAAAACTCGAAATTTCAAAACTATCTCCCATTAGCCTGTCTGTTAATGACAGCGTAATAGCGTTGATGACAAATAAAAATAGCCCAAGCGATAACACTGTTACAGGTAACGTCAATAAAATTAAAATTGGTTTGACAATAATATTTAGCAAGGATAAAATCACACTTGCCCCAATTGCCGCACCTATTCCCGATAAATAAAATTGTTCCTGAAATAAACCAGCTAATGCTACAAAGAAAATAGCATTAATCAGTATTCCGATTATCCATCTCATTCCAATTACTCCTTATTAAACACAGAAGAAGCTGATTAATTTAAGATACAGAAGAAGACAACTTTTTATTTCTTGTCTTCTCCAACGTGCAGTCCATGTATCTTATCCAATTCTTCTATTAAAATTAATTGCTTTTATCAATTTTCTTCACTTTAATCGATCCTGTTTTAGTATTAGCTTCAATTTTTGTATGATGCTCACTTGATTGGATTGATTTAAATTGTAACGTTTTTTGCAGAACTTCATTTTTTTCTTCTATTATTTGTATTCCCTCTAATTCTACATTGAATCCACCAAAATTCGTTTTTAATTCACCACTAACCGCTAAAGATTCTGGTAAACTTACTTCAATGCTTCCTGTTGTTCCTTGAAGTTCAAGGATGTCACAGGCTTCTGAATGATTCACACAAGAAATACTGCCGTTGAAGGCTTGTAAATCAACTTTATTAAAATAACCATCAACCGTAATAGAGCCATTTATTGTTTCTGCATCCAGCTTTTCCATCTTTCCTTTTTCAACTTTAATACTGCCGTTTGCAGCGTCTGCCTCCACTTTTTTATTTTCACCAGCTTTTAGCGTTATTTTACCATTTGCTGTTTTAGCATACAATTTTTCCGCTTTAACATCAAAAGTAGTAATTGGTCCATTAAATAAACGGATAATGGCCGATTCATATGAAATTTGTGGAATATAAACCTGTGTTTTCACTTTCATCCACTTATGGTTCGTTTTCAATACTAAGCGCTCCTCATCTACGATTACATCTACTTCCTTGAGAAATACCTTTTTTGCTTCCTCTAAAGAATTCACTCGATAGACCTTAGCTTTACACTCAATACTTACTTCCTCTTGATCCCATGGAATCAGCTCCACTTCCCCATTGGGAATATCGATATCCACCTTTTTTGGGGCAATATTATGGTATTGAAAAATGTGAGAAACTTCTTCAAAATGACCAAAGTTTAAATCAAGGTCTACTTCCTTCACCTTTTTTATGGTTGTATCAACTATGTCAAAAAGCTTATCTTTCGCTGCTTGAAAATTAAATCCATAATTTGAAGATGTTTCTTTCTTCTTTTCATGAAACTTTGTTTCCTTTTGAAAATCTTCTAAAATTATCTTTTCTTCTTCATTTAAAGACTTCTTCTCATTCACTTCATCAACCTTTTCCATTAGCTTTAACGCTTCATCTACAGTTAATTTTCCACTTTCCACTAATTCTAAAATTCGCTTTTTCTCGTCTGCCACTGTAAATCCTCCTCAAAATAACGATTTTATTCTTTTTAGTACTTTTCACATAAATAAGACGTTAAAACACTGCTTATTTTCATTTGCTAATGTAAAGACTATTTTGTTAAAGGAAAAAACACTTCCAAAGCCGCTCAGTGGTTGAAATTACTAATCAACAGTACGGACTCCTATATGTTAATACGGAATCACCCCTGCAAAAGTTTCAATCTGAATACTTTCTGACCTTTTTATTTTATGTAGCGATTTTCTAATTCAGAAGAACTTCTGCGTAAGTAAGAAAAAAAGAGACGAGGCTTAGCAGATAGCCGAATTGAATAATTAATTCAGCTTTTCTACTTTCCTCGTCTCTTGATTTAAGTTGTAGCGATCTTTTCAGCTTCTATGATACTATCCTTCATTCTTTGCCGTTCTCTCTCTAGGATTGGCTTTAAATATTTCCCTGTATAAGACCCTTTTAGATTGGCAATATCCTCAGGAGTCCCTGTTCCTAATATTGTGCCACCTTTATCTCCGCCTTCTGGTCCTAAGTCGATAATATAATCTGCTGTCTTAATGACATCGAGATTATGTTCAATAACTAGTACTGTATCTCCATTTTCGACTAGTCGCTGAAGAACAATCAATAGTCTTGAAATATCATCAACATGTAAGCCTGTTGTCGGCTCATCCAAAATATAAAAGGACTTACCCGTAGATCGGCGGTGTAGTTCTGATGCTAGTTTTACCCTTTGTGCCTCTCCGCCTGATAAAGTAGTCGCTGGTTGTCCGAGTTTAATATATCCTAAACCAACGTCCACAATTGTTTGCAATTTACGATGAATTTTCGGTATATTTTCAAAAAAGGATACGCCATCTTCTACTGTCATTTCCAATACATCGGAAATATTTTTCCCTTTATATTTCACTTCTAATGTTTCCCTATTGTATCGTTTGCCATGACAAACTTCACAAGGAACATAAACGTCTGGAAGGAAATGCATTTCAATTTTTATGATTCCGTCTCCACGGCAGGCTTCGCATCTTCCACCTTTGACATTAAAACTAAAGCGTCCTTTTTTATAACCGCGTATCTTTGCTTCATTGGTTGTCGCAAAAACATCACGTATATCATCAAACACTCCAGTATAGGTTGCCGGATTCGATCTTGGTGTTCGGCCAATTGGAGATTGGTCAATATCAATGACTTTTTCCAATTGTTCAATTCCCTTAATTTCCTTATGGGCACCTGGCTTTGCCTTCGCACGATTTAGCTTTTGAGCCAAGCCTTTATGAAGAATTTCATTAATTAAAGTACTTTTTCCTGAACCAGAAACCCCTGTCACAGCAATAAACATTCCGAGCGGTATTTTTACATTTACATTCTTTAAATTATTTTCTTTTGCCCCGGTAATTTCAATAAATCTGCCATCACTTTGTTTTCTCTCTAATGGAAGTGGAATGAATTTCTTTCCAGATAAGTACTGACCAGTTATCGATTGCGGATCATTCATTACTTCTTTTGGTGTTCCAACAGAAATAATTTCGCCACCATGGACACCCGCACCTGGTCCTACATCTATTAAATAGTCAGCAGCCATCATAGTGTCTTCATCATGTTCTACAACAATCAATGTATTCCCTATGTCACGCATCTGTCTTAGTGTATCGATTAATTTATCATTATCTCTTTGGTGAAGCCCAATAGAAGGCTCATCCAAAATATAAAGTACACCCGTAAGCCTTGAACCAATTTGTGTTGCTAAACGTATTCTTTGTGCTTCTCCACCAGATAAAGTTCCTGCAGCTCTACTTAGTGTTAGATAATCTAATCCAACATTGATCAAAAATCCAACTCTTTCTTTTATTTCTCGAAGAATTAAGTTAGCAATTTGTTTTTCTTTATCTGTTAAATCAACCTTCTCCATAAATTCATAGCATTCCACCACTGATTTTTCAGTTATTTTACCGATATGCTGTCCGTTAATTAAAACAGCCAAAGCCTCTTTCTTTAGGCGATATCCTTTACATGTGCGACAAGGCTGTTCCGCCATGTATTTTTGCATTTGCTCACGGATGTAGTCAGAACTAGTTTCTTTATATCTTCTTTCCACGTTTTTAATAACGCCTTCAAATTGGATATCATTTTCTCTCACTTGGCCAAAGTCATTTTCATAACGGAAATGGATATATTCCTTTCCAGATCCATAAAGGATTTTATCCATTAGATTCTTCGGAATGTTCTTTACAGGTATATTCATGTCAATCCCATAATGATTACATACACTTTCAAGAAGCTGCGGATAGTATTGAGAACTAATAGATTCCCATGGAGCTATCGCATTTTCCTTTAAAGTTAAATTCCAATCAGGAATAACTAAATCTACGTCTACAACTAGTTTATTTCCGAGGCCATCACAATCTGGACAAGCTCCAAATGGACTATTAAAAGAAAATAACCTTGGTTCTAATTCACTAATAGAGAAACCGCAAATTGGACAAGCGTGATGTTCACTAAACAGTAATTCCTCTTGTCCCATCACATCAATAATGACTTTTCCATTCCCAAATTGTAAGGCTGATTCCAATGAATCTGCCAGACGAGCAGTTATTCCCTCTTTGACAACAAGTCGATCGATAACTACTTCAATATTATGTTTCTTATTTTTCTCTAGAGAAATATCATCACCAATTTCAAACATTTCTCCATCGATGCGCAAACGAACGTACCCTTGTTTTTTTACATCTTCAAGTACTTTCACATGTGTACCCTTGCGCCCTGATACAACTGGCGCAAGTACTTGCAGTCTAGTTCTCTCAGGATATTCGAGAATACGGTCTACCATCTGTTCTATTGTCTGAGAAGAAATTTCAATACCATGCTCTGGACAAGTTGGTCTTCCTACCCTCGCAAATAATAATCTCAAATAATCATAAATTTCGGTTACAGTCCCCACAGTGGAGCGGGGATTTCGACTTGTCGTTTTCTGATCAATGGAAATAGCGGGAGATAAGCCTTCTATTGAATCAACATCAGGCTTATCCATTTGTCCTAAAAACTGCCGCGCATAGGCGGATAAAGATTCTACATATCTTCTTTGTCCTTCTGCATAAATCGTATCAAAAGCAAGAGAAGACTTTCCTGAACCAGATAAACCAGTTATCACTACTAATTGATCTCTCGGTATTGTTATATCAATATTTTTTAAATTATTTGCACGTGCACCTTTTACAATAAGTTTATCTTTTGCCATTGTTCTCTCACCCCTCAGCCTTTAATTCAAGCAATAAATCGCGAAGTTCTGCAGCTCTTTCGAAGTTTAATGCTTTTGCTGCTTCTTTCATTTCATTCTCCATTTGTGCAATCATTGCTTCTTTTTCTTTTTTCGTTAATTTATCAAGTTTTGTAGTTGTTCCATACTCTTCAGGCTCCTCTGCTGCTTGCGTAGCACGGATTGTGTCTCTAATTCCTTTTTGAATAGTTTGCGGGGTAATTCCATGTTCTTCATTATACTTTTCTTGAATTTCTCTACGTCTTTTCGTCTCACTGATGGCGACTTCCATTGAATGGGTTATCTTATCAGCGTACATGATGACTTGACCATTAGAATTTCTCGCTGCACGTCCGATTGTTTGAATAAGGGACCGCTCTGAACGAAGGAATCCTTCTTTATCTGCATCCAAAATCGTAACGAGTGAGACTTCAGGAATATCCAAGCCTTCTCGCAATAGGTTAATTCCTACCAATACATCGTATTTCCCAAGACGTAACTCTCGAATAATTTCAATCCGTTCTAATGTTTTTACTTCGGAATGTAGATACTGTACTTTTATCCCTATTTCTTTCAGATAATCTGTTAAATCCTCTGACATTTTTTTCGTTAGTGTTGTTACCAATACCCGTTCATTTCGTTTAATTCTCTCATGGATTTCCGCTATTAAATCATCAATCTGTCCTTCAATTGGACGAACATCAATGGTTGGATCAAGCAATCCAGTTGGACGGATTATTTGTTCAATCATAACAGGAGTATGTTCGATTTCATATGGTCCTGGTGTTGCAGAAACACAAATCATTTGATTAATATGCTTCTCAAATTCTCCAAACGTTAACGGGCGGTTATCAAGTGCTGACGGCAGGCGAAAACCATGCTCTACTAATACGTTTTTCCGCGCTTGGTCACCATTATACATTCCTCTAATTTGCGGCAATGTAACATGAGACTCGTCAATCACAAGTAAGAAATCTTTTGGAAAATAATCCAGCAATGTATAAGGAGTAGATCCAGGAGGTCTTAATGTTAAATGTCTTGAGTAATTTTCTATTCCTGAACAGAATCCCATTTCTCGCATCATTTCTAAATCATAGCGGGAGCGTTGTTCTAGACGCTGAGCCTCTAATAATTTATTATCTGCTCTTAATTGCTCTAATCGTTCTTCTAATTCTTTTTCAATGTTTTCAATTGCTATTTTCATTTTCTCTTCTCTTGTTACGAAGTGAGACGCCGGAAAAATAGCAATATGATTTCGTTCTCCTAAAATTTCACCAGTTAATGCATCCACTTCCCGAATCCGATCAATTTCATCTCCAAAAAATTCGACTCTAATACAATGTTCATCTCGGGACGCTGGGAAAATTTCGACTACATCACCACGGACACGAAAAGTTCCCCGTTTAAAATCAATATCATTTCGATCGTATTGAATATCCACTAATTTACGAAGCAATTGATTTCTTTCCAATTCCATACCGGTTCTTAATGATACAACCATTTCTCGATATTCTTCTGGAGAACCTAATCCATATATACAAGATACACTGGCAATAATTATTACGTCATCCCTTTCAAATAAAGAAGATGTTGCTGAGTGACGGAGCTTATCAATTTCATCATTGATGCTTGCATCCTTTTCAATAAACGTATCCGTTTGCGGGACATAAGCCTCTGGTTGGTAATAATCATAGTAGCTAACAAAATATTCTACTGCATTATTAGGAAAAAATTCTTTAAACTCACTATATAATTGACCTGCTAAGGTTTTATTGTGAGCAATAATTAAAGTTGGCTTTTTAACTTCTTTAATCACATTGCTTATGGTGAACGTTTTACCCGTCCCAGTTGCCCCCAGCAAGGTTTGAATCTTCTCTCCTGCTTGTATACCTGAGACTAATTTTTTGATTGCTTCTGGCTGATCTCCTTGAGGAGTATACTTTGAAACTAATTCAAAATCATGACTCACTAAACCATCCTCCGATCTATATAAGCACGCCTGCTTATTCATCCATTCCTTTGCTGCTTTATGTTAATAATCCATTATATTTAGAAGTTATTTTCGTAACTCTGTTGTTTTAAGGATTTAAATTCTTCACAAAAAGCGTCATATTAAGGAAAACAACAAAAATGGAAAAGGCGATTTTTACCATTTCTTTTTTATAATTCCTACCTATGTAATCAATATAACATCATTCTACCACAAACCTTCCATTTCAAACCACAAAAAAGAGAACAAACATTCGATTTATTTTTGAATATAATTTAGAATTAAGACAAAAAACATTTCCCTATAAAAAAATGACTACACGAATACCTATCCTCTTTATCGACGGAAAATCGTTTAGTCATTCTTCTTCTCTATTCTTTTTTATATTTCTTCTATTAAGTATCCTTACTTGCTAATCTCTCTTTCCAATTTCTACTGATCATATAACCAATAGTCATAGAAAAAGCATCAACAACAATTAATAAAAATGTATCAGTATATCCTCTATAAACCGAAGCAGCTATTAAAGCTACGGTTAAGACTAAACCAATAATTGGATAATAGGTTGCTTTTGAAAAAAGGATTACCAATAGGCACGGGAAAAATAGTGCAGCTAGATATTTCCCCATCTATATACACCTCTATTTAACAAATTTCACTTCATTGACCGTTAATCCAAATTTTCCTAGCGCACTTGCTAAATTATTAAATATTGGTATCTGGCTAAAATCTACACCTAGTTGAATAGCTGTTTGTGCCACCTCTGGTCTTAATCCTGAAAGATAACCTTTGACACCAATTAATCGCAAAGCATGAATCACTTGGAAAATTTGATGCGCAACCATTGTATCAATTAGGGGCACACCCGATAAATCAATAAATAAGTGATTAAATCGTTTCTCGTTACATTCCTTTAGTGTATTCTCCATAATTAATTGCGCTCTCTTTGTATCAATATCTCCGATTAATGGAAGAACACCAATTCCCTCCGTAATCGGGATAACTGGGCTGCTTAATTCATATATAGTTTCTTGCTGTGCCATCAATTGCTGAAATTTATATTTATCATAAGAATCAATAAAAATATTTACAAATAAATCAAATGCATAATGAATTAATCGTATCCATTCAAAGAGTGTAGGAATTGTTAAATGAGCAGTAGTCTCCGCAGAAAACTTCTCTACATATGATAAAAGAATCCCTTTAACCGTGTTAAGCTGTTCAATAGATTCTAAAATCGGAACTAATTCTTTCGCCCGCTTTTCTGCAACTTTAATAGCCCATTCAAAAATATTTGCTGAATACACTTCTTCTTCCTCAATAAAAACCTTTATTACATTTTCTAAAAGAGTTTGATGTGCGGTAATTAGTTCTTCCATATTCTCTGCTGATTTATTGACTGAATAAAAGGATGAAATACTATTTTCTATCTTGCTTAGCCACTCTTTACGCATATCAACAAGATGGTCATTTAAATAAGTATATAAACTTTGCATACAAGGTTCCAACTAATTCTCCTCCTAATTCAAGAAACAAGGCTTCATTAGGTTTCTATATGGCTATTTCTCACAATACAATAACAGTAGCATCCACAACTGTCTATTGTTGATATTCTACTTGTTTTCTTAAAAACCGTTCTAGTGTTTATCGATAAATATATACTATTATATAGTTCTCCTCATAGTGAAACAAGCAAGAAGTCTTTTTTCTAGAAGTAGAATCCTTATGTATTTTTTAACAAGCTTGTTGCAATCACTTGAAAGATTGGTTTCACAGAAGATGCTCTTTTCTTAGCATGCTCTAGCAATACAATAATATCATCTACTTCTTCATGACTTAACTCTTCCACAATCCAATCTTCCAAATCCTGATTCTTAATGACTATCGTACGATTTGGTATATCAATCGTACGATACTTCCTCAATTCATTATGAATGAAATTAATATGATGTTGATATTTCTTTTGCTTATGTAAAGAAAATGTATTTTTATTCAATCGATTCTTCTTCATCCTTATGCTCCTCTCTATATGTATCTATGCATCTTCTTCTATTCTATTTTTGTTAAATATATAGCTATTATAATAGGAAAAATATACAGAAGGCCTTAATCCCTAGTAAATTCTACTAAAATAGGCAATAAGAAGTGTGATAACTAGTCAGAAAGTCTGTTTTATCTACGATAGAGCTAAGGTAATATTTACTAATAAGGGGATGCGAAGCAGCAATATATAGCCATTATGTAAAGGAGACAAATAATATGGGAAAAGGAACTATGAATATTGTTGGGTATCGTATAAAAAGGGATGTTTATTCAAACTCTATTGAAGGCTTATTTCTACTAAAAAAGAACTCCATCTTAACGAAGAAGCATATTGACTTACTTACAAAGCATCAGGTTAATCCATTTGATGTAATTGAACCTACAGATGAAACCTCTGCCTCCTCCGATAATAAGGAATTTACTAATTTGCTAGATGAGGTAAAAGAAACTTTCCATCGCATCATCAAACAAGATAACAGCACGGTGGAGAAACTTCTGCATGATTTTAAAAACACTATTAATTCTTCTCTTCAAGAATTAGCTATTTTAGAAATTCTTCATAAAGAAGTCTCACCAGATGATTATATTTACCAGCATAGTATTAATGTTGGAATCCTTTCTGCCATTATTGGGAAAATTTTAGGATTACCTAAAAAGCAATGCCATCTGCTTAGTCAAATGGGATTATTTCATGATATCGGCATGTTAAAATTGGATCCATCCATTTTAAAAGTATCTGCTCGTTTAACACAAACAGAATATAAAGAAATGCAAAAACACACGATCTATGGAAAAGGCATCTTATTTCAAGTTCCGCAATTGGATATATTAATATCGCGAACTGCTCTGTTACATCATGAAAAAATAAATGGCAAAGGCTATCCCTCTCAGCGTACAGAAAAGGATATTCCCTTCTTGATCCAAATCGTTTCCGTTGCAGACATATTTAATAGCATGTGTACTTCTAATACGTATAAAGACAAGAAAACCTACATTGAAGCTATCGATGAATTAATAAATGAATCCTATGGAAATGCTTTAAATCCTGCTATTGTTATTCCATTTACCAATTTCATTATGAGAAAGCAGCTCTTTAAAAAAGTCATACTATCTAATAATGAAACGGCAGAAATTATCTTTATTCATCAAAATGAACCTCATTTACCATTGATTCGGCTAAAGGATTCCTATATTGATTTACGCAGGACTTCCTCTTTGAAGATTACTGGATTAGCAAATTGAATAAAAAAAATGGTCAAATCACAAAGATTTGACCATTTTTTTTATTATTCAGGGATTTTTCAAACCCCTTTATAGGCTTTACGATAAATATCTGCCAACTCTGTAACTAATGGTAATTTAGGGTTAGCTGTTGTACATTGATCCTCAAAAGCCCGGTCCGCTAAATAATCCACTTTTGCTTCAAATTCTTTTGCATCTACGCCTTGGGCAGCAATACTCATAGGAATATTCAGTTCTTTCCCTAGTCTAATTACTGCCTTCACAAAGTTGTCTACACCTTGTTCAACTGTATTTGCTGGCAATCCAAGAATTCTGGCAAGCTCTGCATAACGTTCATCTGCTTTAAAGTATTCATATTTAGGGAATGACATGAATTTTTTTGGTTTCTCTGCATTATATCTGATAACATGTGGCAATAAAATTGCATTGGAACGACCATGTGCGATATGGAATTCGGCTCCTAATTTATGTGCCAAGCTATGGTTAATTCCTAAGAACGCATTTGCAAACGCCATACCAGCAATCGTAGAAGCATTATGCACTTTTTCACGTGCTTCTTCATCATTTCCATTGCGATATGCTCTTGGTAAATATTCAAAGATCAATTGAACAGCTTTAACTGCTAATGCATCTGTATAGTCATTTGCCATATTTGATACATATGCCTCCACAGCATGTGTTAGTACGTCCATACCTGTATCTGCTGTAACGGATGGTGGAACTGTCATCACAAATTGTGGATCAATGATTGCTACATCTGGTGTTAGCTCATAATCTGCTAAAGGATATTTAATATTTTGCTCTTTATCTGTAATAACCGCAAAGGATGTTACTTCAGAACCAGTACCAGAAGTAGTTGGAATTGCCACAAATTTAGCTTTTCCTCCCAACGCTGGATATTTATATACTCTTTTACGGATATCTAAGAACTTTTGCTTTAAGCCGAAGAACTCTTCATCTGGATGTTCGTAGAATAACCACATTCCTTTTGCTGCATCCATTGGAGATCCCCCACCAAGAGCGATAATACAATCTGGCTGGAATTTAGCCATCATTTCTGTTCCTCTAACAACTGTTTCAATAGATGGATCTGGCTCTACATCGGAAAATACTTCTACTTGCACTAGATTTGAACGTTTTCTTAAGTTATAAAGTAATTTATCTACATATCCAAATTTGACCATATATGGATCAGTTACGATAAACACCCTAGAAATGTCCTTCATTTTTTGTAAATACTGTACAGAGTTTTTCTCAAAATAGATTTTTGATGGAACTTTAAACCATTGCATATTTACATTCCTTTTTGCTAGTTTTTTTACATTCAATAAATGAATGTCTGTTACGTTAGTAGATACAGAGTTTTTACCATAAGATCCACAACCAAGTGTTAAAGATGGCATGAAGGCATTGTAGATATCACCGATCGCACCCTGAGAAGATGGTGCGTTGTTAATAATGCGGCATGCTTTCATTCTTAGCGCAAAGCTTTCGATTACTTTTGGATCTTCAGAGTGAATAACTGCTGAGTGTCCTAAACCGCCAAATTCTAGCATTTCTTCTGCACGTTTGATTCCTTCTTCTGTTGATTCTACTTTATAGCATGCAAGGACTGGACTTAATTTTTCTCTTGATAGCGGGTAATTTGGTCCCACACCCTCTAATTCTGCAAGAAGTATTTTAGTATCTTCCGGAACTTTTACTCCTGCCAATCCTGCGATATAATGAGCAGATTTACCAACGATATCAGGATTTACAGCACATGTGTTTTCATTAATTACTAGTTTTTCTACTTTAGCTAATTCCTCTTTATTTAAGAAGTAACAGCTATTACGAACTAATAGATTTTTCACTTCTTCATAGATTTCTTTATCAATGATTACTGCTTGTTCAGAGGCACAAATCATTCCATTATCGAATGTTTTAGAAAGAATTAAATCAGTGACTGCTCTTTTAACTTTTGCTGTTTTTTCAATATAACAAGGTACATTACCGGCTCCAACTCCCAGTGCTGGTTTGCCACAGCTGTATGCAGATTTAACCATACCTGGTCCACCAGTTGCAAGAATCAGCGCAATATCGTTATGGTTCATTAGTGCTTTTGTTGTTTCAATCGAAGGCTTTTCAACCCATTGAATACAGTTCTCTGGTGCTCCTGCTTTTACAGCTGCATCCCTTAAGATTCGAGCCGCTTCACTGCTGCATTTTTGTGCAGAAGGATGGAAAGCAAAAATAATTGGATTGCGTGTTTTAATAGCAATAATAGCTTTAAACATTGTAGTAGATGTAGGATTTGTAACAGGTGTTACTCCTGCAATCACTCCAACTGGATCAGCGATTTCGACAATTCCTGTTTGTTGGTCCTCATTTATTACCCCAACTGTACGATCATATTTAATATTGTGGTATATATATTCAGTAGAGAATATATTCTTTGTTATTTTATCTTCATAAATACCTCTTCCGGTTTCTTCTACTGCTAGTTTAGCTAAATACATATGCTTATCTAAGCCAGCAAGAGCCATTGCTTTTACAATTTCATCTACTTGCTCTTGATTTAAGGACATAAACTCCTTTAGTGCTTTTTTTCCTTTCGCTGCCATTTCATCAATAACTGCTTGCACATCAACTTGTTCATTTTTCCCTTTTACTTCTTTTTCAACAACTGACATTGTAGATCCCTCCAATTATAGAGAATGATAATTATGTGAATGTTTTCACATATAACTTTAAAGAAAAAACCACTTTACAAAAGCAGTCTGTTTGTGATTATTTTCACAAATTCTTCTTTAAAGAAAAACTACTAATATAGTAGTTTAATTTTCCTACCAACTTACAGTTCTTGTTGCTTTTTTGCAAATTCTCGTTAGTTTTTCTTTACATGCTTATCATATAACGACTCGCAAAAACCTTCAAGCCTATTTAAATAAAATTGTTCATATTTTCACAAACTTGTTCACATTTTATTCAAATTTGAAATATCCCTTTATTTTTTCTATAATATTAAATGTGATAAATTCAACAATGAAAGGGTTTACAATGTGAATAAAAAAATAGTTAAGTCAAATACCAATCATGATACCTATCATTTCATTATCCATGTTTCCTATCAGTTATTTATGGAATTAGGATATCGGAAGGTTAGTACAAGGATGATTGCAGAACATTGTGGAATTACACAGCCAGCTTTATATCATCATTTTAAAAATAAACAAGATATTTATAAAGAAGTAATTAATACATCTATAAAGCAAACAGAACATGCTCTCTTAAACATTACGAAAGAATTTGAGAATCTTGAAGAATGTCTCTATCAAATTGCTATTTACTTTTTAGAAAATTATCAAGAGGATTTAATGCAAATGTTTCATGACTTACAGCATGAAATGCCGTCTGATGTCCAAACACATTTAAGAATTCGCTGGCAGGAAGGATTTTTGAATCCCATTATACATGTATTTGATCAAGAGGAAAAAAACAATGCAAATATTTCCTACAATAAAATAGACACTAATAGCAAAGAAATTGCCTTGATGTTTCTTCAATATATTCAAACAGCAATGCAGCCTTCTTATATGAAAGAACTATCTTCTAATCAACAAAAAAAAGAAATCCAGCGAAAGGCAAAGTTAATTGTTCATTTATTTTTATTCGGCCTAGTAGATAGGTAATGATTTTGTAAAAAACACTTCATTTCTTTCTGTATTAATTATATACTCAACTTATCAATCGATAAGTTTTTTTACATCTTACTTATCGATTGATAAGTTACGTCTTTAAGGAGTGGAAAAATGAAACATTATATTCAGCGATATTTTACTGCAGTAACCAGTAAAAAGGGAAAGTGGATTACTTTAATTGCCTGGCTTCTCCTTGTCGGAATAGTAAGCATGTTTTTACCTCAGGCTAGCTCACAGAAAAATGATTTAGCTAGAAATATTCCCACTACTGCTTTATCACAGCAGGCAGAGGAAAAAATGAAAGAAGAATTTCCCAATGAACAAGGAACGCCGGCATTAATTGCTTGGTATCGATCAACAGGATTATCTAATCAAGATTTACAACAAATCCAAGAGCTTACCAAACAACTAACAGAGAAGCCGCTAATCCATCAAGAAATGATTATTCCCTATCATCAACTACCGATAGAGGCAGTAAAGCGACAAATTTCTGAAGATGGAACAACATTCGTTCTCCCGCTTTTATTTGAAAATAATTTAGCAACAAGTGAACTCAAGACAGGTGTTCAGGAATTAGAAAAAGCTGCTAGTAACTTATGGGGAGAAAATCCTTTTAACACCTCTATAAAAGATGAAACAAAATTACATGCAAGAACAACCGGTCCAGTAGGTATCTCTATTGATGCGACAGAGCTGTTTAGCCAAGGTGACTTATCATTACTCATTGGCACAGTTATGATAGTTTTAATTTGTTTGCTTGTCATTTATCGTTCTCCAGTATTAGCGTTAATCCCGCTAATCGGAGTTGGAATCGCTTATGGAGTTATCAGTCCTTTACTTGGCTTCTTAGGTGAGTTAGGGTGGATTGAATTTGATTCTCAAAGCATTGCTATTATGACCGTATTGCTTTTTGGAGCCGGTACAGACTATTGTTTATTCATTATCAGTAGATATCGTACGTTACTAACACAAGAATCAGTAAAGGAAATTGCGATGCAAAAAGCCTTAAAACGTTCTGGCGGAGCCGTGGCGATGAGTGGTTTAACAGTATTTTTCTCCCTCATTGCATTATTATTAGCTCAATATGGGGCAGTTCACCGATTTGCCATTCCATTTAGCTTATCTATACTCATAATGATGATTGCTAGTTTAAGTATTGTCCCTGCCATTTTAGCTATTATCGGGAGACTATCTTTTTATCCATTCGTTCCTAGAACAGAAGAATTATTAGCAAAAAAGGGCATGAAAAAAACAGCGAAAAAAAGAAAATCACTTGGAAACGCGATTGGTACAGTAGTAACAAAACATCCATGGAAAGTGACGATTCTCACGACAATATTACTTGGAATTTTTGCTCTTTTTTCTCTTAAAACAGAGTATACGTATGACTTATTATCCTCATTTCCGGATGATATGCCCTCAAGAGAAGGCTTTACTTTAATTGAAGATCATTTTAATGCAGGGGAACTTGCTCCCTTATCGGTTATTATTAACACCGAAGGAGAAGCTGTAAAAGTCGAGGAGTCATTGAAGCAATTAGATTTTATCGCAAAGGTTTCAGAGGGTGAAGCAGGGAAAAAGAATCCTGATTTAATCAAATATTCAGTGGAGCTTCAAACTAATCCTTATTCAAATGAAGCGATGGATAAACTACCAGCAATTCGGGAAACATTGGAAGAAGTGCTTCAGGAGAATAGTATCAAAAATGCGAACGATAATGTTTGGATTGCTGGAATTACTGCAGAGCAATACGATACAAGAGAATTAACAAATGATGATGCGCAAATGGTCATTCCTGTTATTTTAACCATGATTGCCATCCTTTTACTTATTTATTTACGCTCTATAACAGCAACCATCTATTTGATTGCAACCGTTCTGCTTTCCTATTTTAGCGCATTAGGATTGGGCTGGATTATCCTTCATTACGGATTCGGAGTGGAGGCAATTCAAGGATTAATTCCGCTATACTCTTTTGTATTCATTGTGGCATTAGGAGAAGATTATAATATCTTCATGATTTCAAGCATATGGAAGAAACGCAAAGAAAAGCCCCTCTTACAAGCGGTGAAAGAAGGTGTAGCAGAATCTGGCGGTGTTATTACTTCTGCTGGAGTCATTTTAGCTGCTACCTTTATGGTACTTACGACTTTACCAATGCAAGTACTTGTCCATTTTGGAACCATAACTGCAATCGGAATTGTGCTGGATACCTTTATTGTAAGACCATTTTTAGTGCCTGGAATAACTTCCCTATTAGGAAATGCTGCCTTTTGGCCAAGCAAGAAACTACATGTAAAAGAAAAAGAATAGATTATTTATTCCTCCAAGTCCTGTCTCACCAGAAAGCTTGGAGGATTTTCTTCTCTCCCTTCCATTTAGTCCTTCTTTTTTTAATTTATTTGATTTTCTTAAAACAAAATCCCCTTTCCATACGTCTATTCCTTGTAAAACTTAAGTTATTACGTATTTCTTCCATAAAGGAGCTCTTCTATGTTAAACAAAAATAAAAAAGAAACGGAGTTAATTACATTTATTATGGATCATAAGGAAAGCTTCTACCGATTTGCATACTCTTATGTACGGAATCAAGAAGATGCCTTGGATATTGTACAAGACTCTATTCATAAAGCGTTAAGAAAACAACATCAATTAAAAGATACTGCTATGATGAAAAGTTGGTTTTATCGTATTGTCGCTACAACGTCTCTTGATTTTTTGCGAAAAAAGAAACGGTGGTATGTGGCAGACGATGACAGTTTAGAAGTGCTTGCTTCAAGTTCTGTCGATACTTACAAAAATTTAGATTTAGAACAAGCAATGAATCAACTTCCACCATCTTATAAAACCATTGTGATTCTTCGTTTTTTTGAAGATTTAAAGCTCGAAGAAATCGCTTCTGTATTAGATGAAAATATAAATACAGTAAAAACAAAGCTTTATAAGGCACTAAAAATACTTCGTATAGAAATGAAATAGTGGAGGAATATAATGGATAGAAAATTAGAAAAGATGAAAAAGGATTATTTAAATATACCCATACCAAATGAATTGGAGAAACAGACACATAAATCGATTAAACGATATCGTACTTTGAGAAGTGTTTCAAAAAACGCTATCTTCTTAGCTGCTTCCATCCTTTTATTCATTACAACGGTTAATATAAGTCCGGCAGCAGCAAGCACCTTATCAGATATCCCTTTTTTAAACAAAGTCATTAAGGTCGTTACAATAACAGAGTGGAAAGAAACGAAAGAGAACAATCAGCTTGATATCAAAACACCTGAAGTAACTGGCTTAGAGAATAAAACTCTTTCACAGACATTAAACCAACAATACGTTCAAGAATCAAAAGAGCTTTATTCTAAATTTCAACAAGAAACAGCAAATGAGAATGGAAACTACTCGCTCGAAAGTGGCTATATCGTTAAAACAGATGATGATTTGTTATTATCGCTGGGTCGATATACGGTCGAAACAAAAGCATCTGCTGCAGAATCTATTCACTATGATACAATCGATAAACAAAACGAACTGTTAATTACATTACCAAGTTTATTTAAAGATGATTCTTACATTGATGCTATTAGTTCGTACATTTTACATGAAATGAACAAGCAAATGAAAGCAGACACCGGAAGCTATTTCATAAAAAATGATACCGATCCAGAAGGATTTGATAAAATCGATCCACACCAAAATTTCTATATAAACAAACAGCATAAATTGGTCATTTGCTTTAATGAATACGAAGTAGCACCTGGATATATGGGAACAGTTGAATTTCTCGTTCCATCCGAGGTAATAAAGGATTATTTAGTAAGTGATTTATATATAAGATAATTGGTTATCAATGATAAGTCAGAGGATAGGATTTATTCCTTCCCTCTGACTTTTCTTCTTTTATAATTGAAAAGTTTTCCTCTGGCAAACTGTTTTCTCTTCCTCATACTTTTGTTGATAGGTATAAAAACGTTGCTCTAGACCCACCCTATAGTGACTTGATATGATTAGTGAGGTAGTTAAGGAGGCATTTGCAATGGATAAAAAATATGCAGACTTAAAGCTCGGAGAACGAGCCGCGATATTAAGCATTATTACATATATTATTTTAGCATCAGTGAAATTAATTATTGGAAATAGCACAGATTCGCAAGCTTTAAAAGCAGATGGATGGAATAATTTCACCGATATTATTGCTTCTGTTGCCGTTTTAATTGGCTTGCGACTATCTCAAAAACCAGCTGATAAAGACCATCCTTATGGTCATTGGAAAGCGGAAACTGTTGCTTCGTTAATTGCTTCCTTTATTATGATGAGTGTTGGATTACAAGTATTATACCAAGCAATCTCTTCCTTCTTTACTCATTCTAGACAAGCACCTGATTTAGTGGCAGCATATACAGCTATCGCCTGTGGTGCTGTTATGTTCTTTGTCTATCGGATCAATTTACGATTAGGAAAAAAAATAAATAGCCAAGCTGTAAAAGCAGCAGCGAAAGATAATTTTTCTGATTCGATAGTTAGTTTTGGTACTGCTGTCGGCATTTTTGGAGCACAATTAAACTTGGAATTTTTAGATCCACTAGCGGCTTGTATCGTTGGCCTGTTAATTTGTAAAACAGCTTGGGGAATTTTCCGAGAAACCACTCATTATCTGACAGATGGTTTTGATGTTTTATTGATTGATAAATATAAAAAGACCATTTTGCATACAGATGGCGTTAAAGCTGTAAAAGAAATTAAAGCGAGAAACTATGGGAACAGCCCAGTTGTGGATGTTGTTATTACTGTTAATCAGAAACTAGATATTACCGATGCCCATGATATCTCTTCTGCTGTAGAGAATGCTTTAATAAATGAATTTAATGTATTAGAGGTCCATGTCCATATTGAGCCAGACGAAGAAAAACAATAAAAAAACAAATGAGATAGTATTTAGAAGTATAACGGAGAAATCTGGAGATCGACTTTTTTAAGTAATCCCCAAATACAAAAAGGCGGAATTTTCCTCACTATAGGCTAATGCTGCCTTTTGCTTTTTTGAGTATCATGAGTATATATGAGCACACACACTATTATGTTGTATAGAGTAAGAAAATAGCCAACTCATTGAGTTGGCTTACATCATTACTCTTTAACTCGTTCCAATAAAATATAAAATAATAATATGTATTGGATAAAAGAAATAGAAAAAATATTTTAAGCCAACTCCTTTTTCCCCATTATAAAAATAGAGCAATGGCAAAGCTAAAATCATCATCCATTGGAAGTCTGCAAACGGAAGTAAAAGTCGGGAAAACCAATTTAAACTACCTCCCCATTTTTCATATACTAAAAAGATAAAAAGGCAATAAATCGAATAGCTTATTACTAGTTGTTTTTTATTTCTAAATAAATAAAAAACAATACCTAATAAAACGAACAAGATTCCCCCTTCTACATGCAGTACATTTCCAAATATAGCTCCATAAAAAGGATATGTCAGAGCTGCATTTAATATAAATATTTCTTTAAAGAGGGTAGAAAGCACCGTACTTATCATCTGCCATATTAAGTAGATACTGAAATATCTCCAACTTCGCTTATCGATTACATAAATTAATAATGCAATTGCAAATAATGTCGCAAAAAAATTATTAGTAATTCCTACTCCCGTATTATAATTTTGATTAATAAACACATTAATGCAAGCCATGATAACACTAGCAATATACAAACGGAAGAGATATCGATGTTTATTAGATGTGTGAGTCATACCTATTATCACAAAATAAATAAAAATCGGTGCTGCTATTCTCCCTACCCATCTTAAATATACTGGAGTACCAGGAATAAATTCCCCTATATGATCTATTAGCATAAAAATTAAAGCTATTATTTTTATTAAAGTAGTATTCATGATCATCTCCTTAATGAAGAAAAGCACCTATAGAACTAGGCGCTTTATATTTGTCATTTAGTGTTTTTTATTATTTATATTTAAACTTAGAATTTCATGGTTGTCCAAGTAGATGATCTTACATTACCTACCTTTTACATAAATTCCAGCTTTTTTTACTAGAACCATCTACATATTTTCGAATCCAAATTCCTCGTTTTTTACTATCCATTTAATTTAGGCAAAAATATTAATATGCTTTTGCCCAATATACTAATTTATTAGCTTTTTTGCCACAGCATACACAAGTATCAGCGATGGTTTCTTGCTCAAAAGGCATACATCTAGATGTTGCACTTGTTTCTTCCTTTATTTTATCTTCACACGCTTGATCTTCACACCACATTGCTTTAATAAATCCTGGCTTTTCTTTTGCCGTCAACTGTTTAAATTCATCAAAATTTACAGCAGTATGAGTGTTTTCTTCTCTATGATCTGTGGCTTTCTTTAACAAGTTGTCTTGGATATCTGTTAATAATTGCGTTATTGTTTCTTCTAATCCATCCATAGAGACAAATTGTTTCTCTCCAGTATCTCTTCTCACAAGAACCACTTGATTTTTCTCGATATCTTTTGGTCCCACTTCTAGACGGAGAGGAATTCCTTTCATTTCATACTCATTAAATTTCCAGCCTGGCTTTTTATCACTTGCATCGATACCAACGCGGAGCGAATTACTTAGTTTCTTCTGTAAATCGTAGGCAAAATCCAATACCCCTTCCTTATGCTGGGCAATTGGAACAATCATTACTTGTGTTGGTGCAATCATTGGCGGTACTACTAAGCCGCGGTCATCCCCATGAACCATAATCATGGCACCAATGATTCTTGTCGTAAAGCCCCATGATGTCTGCTGAACATGCTGCAAGTTGCCATCTCTGTCCGAGAACTGAATTCCAAAGGATTTCGCAAAGCCATCGCCGAGATTATGCGAAGTACCTGATTGTAATGCTTTGCCGTCATGCATCAGGCTTTCAATTGTATAGGTGTATTTCGCGCCTGCAAACTTTTCTTTTTCTGTTTTACGCCCTTTGATCACTGGAAGCGCCAAGTACTTTTCGCATATTTCGGCATAGACCTGAAGCATTTGAATTGTTTCTCTATCTGCATCCTCTTCCGTTTCATGACATGTATGCCCTTCTTGCCATAAAAATTCTAAAGTACGTAAGAATGGACGTGTCGTCTTTTCCCAGCGCACAACATTGGCCCACTGATTATATAGCTTAGGAAGATCGCGATAGGAATGAATAATATTTTTATAATGCTCTGCAAAAAGCACTTCTGATGTTGGGCGCACACAAAGTCTTTCTGCTAATTTCTCGTCTCCGCCATGTGTAACCCATGCTACTTCTGGAGCGAATCCCTCAATATGATCTTTTTCTCTTTGTAAAAGGCTTTCTGGAATAAATAATGGCATATAAACATTCTCATGCCCTGTTTCTTTAATACGTTTATCTAAAGCTTCTTTAATATTCTCCCAAATCGCTGTTCCATATGGTCGAATAATCATAGAACCTCTTACACTTGAATAATCGATTAGTTCCGCTTTTGTCACTACATCTGTATACCACTGGGCAAAATCATCTTCCATGCTAGTAATGCTTTTTACAAAATCCTTCGCCATTTTAAAGGGCCTCCTATTTTATCTGTGTTTTATTTCAAGTGGTCTTTTCTTAGTAAAAGACCATAAAAAAAAACTTTGCTATTCATTAGGGACCAATTAATGGCGGTACCACCCTAATTCAAAGCAAAGCTTTACACTCTTCCATGTTAACGGTATTGAACCGCTGAATCTTCTTAAACAAAGTCTATTCGATACAGAACGAAAAAGGCAGGTTCAACAGGTAAGCCTATAGGTCCTTTCAGCATTTAGACCCTCTCTTTTTATAGACATTGCTGCATACTAATCCTTTTTATAGTTTCATTATTCATTTCTTTGTGAAAAATCATATCGGATAGAAACATTATTGTCAATATAGATTTTTTTATTCTTTTTTAACCGATAGGGTATTTTTGAAAAATGGCGAAGGAGTAAGTGGCTTCTCTGTGTGCTTTTAGGCATAGAAAGTGATTATCTGTACCTTCTTCTTCTTTGAGTTCTTGCCTTTGGGCAAAGAGAGTGTTTCTCTGGCCCCTTAAATATTATCCTCTTGAATAAAAATTTAGCGCTGCTTGCAGTGCTTGGCCTGCAGGGAGTTTTACCCCATGTCTAATGAGGCATGCCTCTAAACTCGCAAGCACAAATAAGACATTTTCTTTGCGACAGCTATAGCCCATTGTTCCAATTCTCCATATTTTTCCGTGTAATGGACCGAAAGAGCTGGCTATTTCTACTCCAAATTGCTCAAGCATCATGCTACGAACAGATTCTGCATCAATCCCTTCTGGAACGTTGATGCATGTTACCGTTGGCAGCTTCCACCTTTTATCACCGAACAATTCAAGACCCATTCCTTTTATTCCTTCTATTAGCGCTTGTTCATGATACTGATGACGAGCAAATCTATTTTCTAATCCCTCTTCTAAAACAATTCTTAATCCTTCATAAAGAGCATATAACATGGTAGTTGCTTCTGTATGATGATTCAGCCTTCGCGGGCTCCAATAATCCTGCAATTGTGCCAAATCTAAATAATTCGAGCGAATTGGGGCATGAGCATTTATCTCTGCTAGTTCAATATCAGTAGCTATTCCTCTTTCTACTTTCTTCCGTGCAATTAACACTTTTTCCACTCGATCATTATACGTAATAGGGGCATTTCCAGATGGAACAGATAAACATTTTTGATTGCCCCCAATTACTGCATCTATATACCAATTATCTGTTTGAACATCTACTCCTCCAATTGTTGCAACAGCATCAACGATAAAGAGAATATCTTGTTCTCGACATGCTTTGCCGACCTCTTCTAATGGCTGCATACACCCTGTTGATGTTTCTCCATGAACAAGAGCAACTACTTTCGGTCTCACCTTTTTCATTTCTGCAATAATTACTTCTGGATCAAAAACCTCGCCCCATTCACACTGGAGCAAATGAATCTCAGCCCCATATCTTTCAGAAATTTCCGTTATCAAATGCCCAAATCTTCCGTAAATTGGAATTAACACTTTATCTCCTGGCTCGATGACACTGGCCAATACAGCTTCCAGCCCAGACCTTGATGTTCCATCAACTGGATATGCCCATTGATTTTTAGTTTGGAAAACTTGTTGAATCATTCTCATAACATCATTCATGATGGAAGTAAATGCAGGATCAAATTGTCCCAAAATAGGTGTGCTTAGCGCCCTTAACACTCTCGGATCAACCTCCACTGGTCCTGGTGTCATAATTGTTCTTAAGGGTGTGTTTAGTTCTAAAAAAGTCACTATGCTACTTCCTTTCCTTATCTATATTATTGGTAAATCCCTCTACTTGGGGAATAAGTGATTACTTCTTCGTTTTTCATACTGTTATTTAATTGATGAAAACCACTCTTTCCTTTCTTCTCTCACTTTTCGGTTTTCATCGAACTCCTGAACACCACTTTTTCCTTTCCTCTCTCACTTTTCGGCTTTCATCAACCTCCTGTACACCACTTTTTCCTTTCCTCTCTCACTTTTCGGCTTTCATCAATCTCCTGTACACCACTTTTTCCTTTCCTCTCTCACTTTTCGGCTTTCATCAATCTCCTGTACACCACTTTTTCCTTTCCTCTCTCACTTTTCGGCTTTCATCAACCTCCTGTACACCACTTTTTCCTTTCCTCTCTCACTTTTCGGCTTTCATCAATCTCCTGTACACCACTTTCCGCCTTTCCTGCGCCTTAAGTATGTTCGATCTAAAAAATCAATAAGCCAGACGGTGTAGTAATTCTATAAGGACAACAACCCCATTTTTTAAATCTTCTAGTTTCGTATGTTCCTTTGGTGAATGACTGATTCCATTTACACTAGGAACAAATAGTAACGCTGTCGGGCAATAGGTTCCGAAAATTTGTGCATCGTGACCGGCACCACTAATCATTTTTTGATAAGGAATATCTATTTCCTCCACAATTCTCTCCGATAGCTGCGTTAATTTAGCGTCCATTGCAACGGCCTTAACATCCAGCCATTGATTCCATCCTACTTCCATATCAGCAGTCTTACCTCTCTGTTTAAAATAAGCAAAAATTTTCTCACAATAGTAATCTAGTACTTCTTCTTGGTGGTGGCGGACATCCAGTGTAAACGTAACCTCTTTGGCAATCACATTAGGAATATTAGGAACTGCCTGTATTTTCCCCACTGTCGCCATTAAGTGAGCGTCTATTTCCGTAACTTGTTTAATAGCATATGTAATTAATTCTGCTGCAAGATGTACACTGTCCTTCCGATAGAGCATTGGGGTTGTACCTGCGTGGTTACTCTCCCCCATTACTTTGATTGTAAATCTTCTTTGTCCTACTATATGAGAGACAATCCCTATAGACTTCTGCTCTTTTTCTAAGACAGCCCCTTGTTCTATATGTATTTCTATAAAGCATTCAATATCCTCTCGCTTTACTTGTTTTTCATCTGGCTGCAAACCCGCCGATGTCATAGCTTGAGCAAAGGAAATATTTCTTACGTCAGCTAATCCTTCACAATCCCTTTTAGTAAATTTTCCTGTTACCGATCCAGATCCCCAGAAAGCTAAAGGAAATCTACTCCCCTCTTCCTCACATAACGAGACTACTTCTACTGTCTTTTTTGGTTTGCCATAATGCTTCTTCAAATAATTGACAGCGATAAAACTCGCCATAATCCCGAAGGCTCCATCGTATTTTCCGCCATCTACAACAGTATCAATATGAGAACCTGTTAATATAGCTTTCTCCTCTTGATCTGTTCCTTCTAACCTGCCAAATAAGTTGCCAACGCCATCAAAATAAGGATTCAAACCACTTTCTTTCATTTTTTGAAAAAGAGAATGTTGTGCTAAGCGCCAGTTTTCATCATAGAGAAGTCGTGTAACTCCACCACTTTTCGTCTTTCCAAATCGAGCAAGCCATTCTAGCCAATCCCCTACCTCTTTTGTTTCAATATCAATAGTTGTCTTCATTGATTCCGCTCCCCTCCCTGATACTCTCCCCACATTCAAAATAAAAAGAAAGGACTCTCCTCTCTCCTTTTGTTATTTTCTAATAATATTTAAAACTACTTAAAACGCACTCATATTATGTAACCATTATTTTAATAGTCACCTGCTAGCAATTCATTAGACAAAATGTTAGAATTATCTAAATAGTTTGTATAAAATAACTAAAGAAGCTTCTTGATTAATTGGATTACTTTAGGAGGGATACATTTGAAATTAGCAGAGATATTACAAAAACCTGCCTTTAAAGAGGTGCAAGTAATTGCAGGTCACAAGGGATTAAATAAAGACATAAAGCATATTACCATGATGGATGCACCTGATATCGTCGACTTCTTAAACCCGAACGATTTATTAGTCACTACTGCCTATCATCTTAAAGATAATCCTGGTGTTCTGCTCTCCTTAATAAAAAGTATGCATAAAAGAGATTGTACAGCCTTAGGAATTAAGTCCAAGAGATTTTTAGGACATATACCACAAGAGGCGATTCAATTCGCTGATGAAATAGGATTTCCCCTATTAGAAATACCTTTAGAAACTTCACTAGGGGAAATCGTTAATGCTTCTTTAAACTATATGTTGAGTCAAAGAACAGCAGAGTTAACCACTGCCTTTGAAACTCATCGAAAATTTACGCAGCATATTCTGAAAGGAAAAGGGATAAAAAGGCTTATTGATGACTTATCTCAAATGATTAACAAGCCGATTGTTTTACTGGATGCCCATTTCCAATTACACACTTCTTCTTATAATCGAACATCCATCGATAACTTTTTTAGCTCTCTCCATGCAAAAGGATTTGAATTTTTATTAGCTAACGCACCTTATTCATGTTTTTCGAGTAGAAATACAGAAGAAGTGTTTACCATTTTCCCCATTTATACTCATATGAGAAAACCAGCTTTTTTAGTTGTTCTGGGAGAAATCCCCATGAAAGATCACAGCTTACTTCTTACGATTGAACAGGCAACTAACGTGCTTTCTTTTGAGCTAATGAGGGAAAATACAGTGAAGCAATATACTAGAAGAGCAAGAAATGACTTCTTCGCTCACTTTATGGAAGGAAAGTTTAGCTTTGCTGAGGAAATCGAAAGCAGAGCAAAAGAATTTTTCTTAAAAAAAGAACAGGCTTCCATCGCAATAATTGGCAAATTGGATAGCGGCGATCAATATAAATCTTTCACACAGCATTCTGTTGAGGTAGATTATGTATATGAATTTATCGAAACAGAAATAAAAAAGGCACCTTTCGCTTCTCAGCTTTTTCTTATACAAGATCATTGTATTATTATCATGGAAGTTACCCATTCCTCTTATGAGCTAGACAAAACCATTCTTCCTTATTTACAAAATATCCAAACCTATCTTGCGAACACATTTAAAACAAGTATCTCATTCGGTATCAGCAATGTTTATCAGCGTCTGTTAAATTTACCCAATGCTTATCAGGAGGCGCTTAGTGCTTTACATACTGGACAGCTTTCTGGAAACACGCCTTTTATCCAGATACATCGACCAAAGGATGCCTTTGAAATGTTAAGAATCATTCCAACAAAGGATCTGCAGGAATTTTATGACCATATCTTCCATTCTTTTTCTAACAGTCACCAGCAAGAAGAAGAACAAATATTACTCCATACATTATCTGTTTACTTAGAGACCCATTGCCAAATCTCTGAGACGGCGAAACGACTTTATGTACATCGTAATACAGTAATTTATCGCTTAGAAAAATGTGAGGATCTCTTAGGAAAAAGTCTTAAGGATCCAGAGACTACCTTCCACCTTCGTTTTGCTTTTCGGATTAAATCGATTTTAAAAATGAATGAAAGAAAAAAACAAATACAAATCTAAAAAGCTTCTTTAACGTCTTAGATATATAATCTATATTTTCTAAATATTTTGTGTAATGTAACCAATGACTTCTTTCTTCTCGCTGCTTATGATGTTAATTAACATAACAATATGTGTTAATTAAATGGCACAAGGAGAAGGAGTGTTCATATTGCCTCAAAATAACGAAAAGGGATTACAAATTTTTTCTTTAGGTCTTCAACATGTTCTTGCTATGTATGCTGGTGCTATCCTTGTTCCACTATTAGTTGGAAGAGCATTGAATTTAACAACCGAACAACTAGCTTATCTTGTTGCAATTGATCTTTTAACATGTGGAATTGCGACATTGCTCCAAGCCTGGAAAAACCAATATTTAGGCATTGGCTTACCAGTTGTACTAGGTAGTTCATTCGTTGCGGTTACTCCGATGATTTCGATCGGAACAAATTATGGAGTCACTGCTATTTATGGAGCCATTATTATTACAGGAATTTTTATGATTATTTTTGCTCCCTTTTTCAGCAAAATTACCAAGCTTTTTCCTCCAGTTGTAATTGGAACAGTTGTAACTATTATCGGTTTATCTCTTATCCCATCCGGTATTAAAAATATGGGTGGAGGAGCAACAAGCAAAGACTTTGGCTCCATTGAAAATTTGATTTTGGCATTCGGTGTCCTATTATTCATTCTTTTGTTAAACCGGTTTACAAAAGGATTTATACAATCATTGTCCGTCCTAATTGGAATTATTGCTGGTACTATCATTGCTGCTGTTCTTGGTAAGGTGAACCTTACCCCAGTAAGAGAAGCTAGTTGGTTCCATTTTCCTGAACTATTTTATTTTGGGACACCCAGCTTTGAAATTGGGCCAATTCTTACTATGCTAATTGTCGGTTTAGTTATTGTGATTGAATCAACTGGTGTCTTTTTCGCACTAAGTAAAATAACGGAGACTCCACTAAGTGAAAAGGATTTAACGCGTGGGTATCGTGCCGAGGGTTTAGCCATTACTATAGGTGGACTATTTAATGCTTTTCCCTATAATACCTTTGCTCAAAACGTCGGTCTTGTTCAGCTATCAAAAGTCAAAACAGTAAATGTCGTGATTGCGGCAGGAGGAATTCTTGTTTTTTTAGGCTTCATTCCTAAGGTTGCGGCTTTTGCCACTATTATTCCGACACCAGTATTAGGCGGAGCAACCGTTGTTATGTTTGGAATGGTTGTTGCTTCTGGCATCAGAATGCTGAGCAAAGTTGATTTTACCAATCAGGCTAACTTATTAATCATGGCTTGCTCTATTTCTGTCGGTTTAGGAGCAACAGCAGTTCCTAATTTATTTGACCAGCTTCCTTCCGCCTTAAGAATCATTGTAAGTGATGGGATTATCACAGGAAGTCTGGCTGCCATTTTATTAAATCTTCTTTTTAATGTTAAAACAAGTAAGAAAAGCTCTAATGCCTCTCTCTTGAGCAAACAAATAGGCGAAACACATACATTGTAAACAAAAAGAGGCTGCCATTTGGCTCGAGCCTCTTTCTCTCTCTCTTTATTGTTTATCAATAATCGTCGCTTTCATGGTTTTCAGCCTTACATCTTCTGGATTAACTTGAATTCTTGCTACATTTGTTTCCATTGCTGCTTTTGCCACAGCTGAAGCAACAGCGGGAGCAACTCTAGGATCAAAGGGACTTGGAATTACATAATCTTCATTCAACTCGGCATCCGCAACTAATCCTGCAATCGCTTCTGCTGCTGCTTTTTTCATTTCTTCATTAATAGTGGTCGCACGAACATCTAAAGCACCACGAAAAATACCTGGAAAGGCCAATACATTATTAACTTGGTTCGGAAAATCTGATCTTCCTGTTCCAACTATGATGGCGCCCGCTTCTTTCGCATGTGCAGGACTTATTTCTGGTACTGGATTTGCCAGTGCAAAGATGATCGCATCCTTATTCATTGTCTGTACCATTTCTTTCGTTAAAGTGTCTGCTACAGAAACGCCAATAAATACATCTGCTCCTACCAAAACATCTCTCAGTGTACCTGTCGCCAACTTAGCATTCGTATATGCTGCTACAGATTCTTTCGCTGGATTCATCCCAGCTTTCCTGCCAGCAAAGATCGCCCCTTTTGTGTCACATATAATCATATTAGTTACACCATAAGAGTTGAAAAGCTTGGTAATAGCAATGCCTGAAGCGCCAGCACCATTTATTACTATTTTCAAATCCTTCATTTCTTTCTTTACAATCTTAAGGGCGTTCAGAAGTCCCGCCAAAGCTACGATTGCTGTACCATGCTGGTCATCATGATAAACAGGAATGGCTAATTCTTGATTTAATCTTTCTTCAATCTCAAAACACTGCGGAGCAGCAATGTCTTCAAGGTGGATGGCACCAAAAGTAGGAGCCATTAGTTTAACTGCTTCTACTATCTTGTCTACATCTGTTGAATTTAAAGCAATTGGGAAGGCATCTACTCCTGCAAAACTTTTAAGCAATATTGCTTTCCCTTCCATTACTGGCAATGATGCCTCAGCACCAATATTCCCCAAACCAAGTACGGATGTACCATTAGTGATAAGTCCCACCATATTGCCCTTCATGGTAAAGTCATAGACAGTTTCCGGGTTTTCAAAAATTTCTTTACATGGTTCTGCTACTCCTGGAGAATAAGCTAAACTTAAATCTTGGGCATTTTTCACTTCCACTTTTGCATGGATTTCCAATTTCCCTTGTTTGACTTGATGCATATGTAAAGCATCTTCTCGTAAAGACATTCTATCTCTCCCTTATTTCTGTAACATGATTGCATCCTTCCATTGGATGCATTTCTTAGATAAGGATTCCCCTACCTATCTACGATAATATAACGTAGAAACAAAAAAAGAAACGCTTTCAAGCAAAAATAAAGATATCTTTAAAACAGCTCCAAAGCATTTCCATAAACTGTCATTATCCTTCCGTTACAAGGGAACTTATTCTACATAAATCCCCTATATCTAAAGCATTATCTGTTCTTGTGCTCCACGCTAATTTGATCTTGCTCATTTATTGAAATTAATACGTCTACCATATTAATAAAAAGGCCATTCTCTACTACCCCTACTATATTATTCAAGTCTTGATGTAATTGAGTGGGGTTTTGGATAGTAGGAAAGGAACAATCTATAATATAATTTCCGTTATCTGTTACGAAGAGCTCGCCATCTTTCTGCCGTATTGCTGTTTTGCAGCCGAATTTTTGAATAGCTTTCTCTGTATGTTCATAGCCAAAAGGTACGACTTCAATCGGCAGAGGGAATTTCCCCAATGATTGCACTTTCTTACTTCCATCAGCAACTACAATAAAGGTTTTAGCAGCATTAGCAATTATTTTCTCACGCAATAATGCTCCGCCTCCCCCTTTTATTGCAAAGAAGTTATCATCAATTTCATCCGCTCCATCAATAGCAATGTCTAATTGCTCCACTTCATTTATATCAACCAGCTGAATTCCACATTCACTGGCTAACTTTTCTGTAGCCTTTGACGTTGCTACACCTTTTAATTCCATCCCTTCCTTAATCATTTCTCCCATTTTTTTTATCACATAATAGGCAGTAGTTCCCGTGCCTAGTCCCACTGTCATCCCATCTTTCACAAATTGAACGACCGCTGCTTCTCCGACTATTACTTTTTCATCCTGTCTTTCCATTCTGTTCACCTACACACTTTTATTGTATTCATCCAAATAGTTATCCTCCTTCTATAATAGATGATAACGCCTTCTCTTTCATCTATTTTCCTTAGAAATTTTCTCCTAAATATACTTTTACTTTATTTTTCATTTGTACCATTTTATCTGCATTCTTCCTATAGATTGCTTTTGCTGCTGTGTTATCCGTTTGCAAGGAGTACAATTCTACGGTCTTTCTTGCGGCTCTGCCAGTTCCATCTTATCAACATATATATCAATCGTAAGTTCCCCATAGGAATTGACCCGTCCTAGAAAAACGTTCTCAAGTGTTACATCTAGCTTATCTAATTCCGTCTGCAGCCATGAAGCGGTCTTTTCTATTTTCGTTAAAGACTCATAAACAATCTTGCCATCCATTATGACTGTTTGCGGTGCTTTTTCCCTTGCACTTTTATATTTAATACACTTGCAACTGAATTTCATGTTTCATTTCACTAACTAACACCATCGCTTCATGAAAAGCTTTCTGGGCCGCTTCCTCCCTGAAATGAAGTGCAAAGACAGATAGCTGGGATTCAATTCCTTTTAAACTTGCTAAAGTTTGCTTCCCTTCTGATGCAATAATCATATTTTCCTCCATAAAAGAAACCATTATATATTTTTTGAAGGGAAGTTATTCCGCTAGAAAGCTTTTTGATTTCTGTAGAATATATTTCTACATCGATTTTCAAATTTGCATGAATGGATGACAGTTATGCTGTCCGAATTCTTTCTTGTTCCTTTTTATATGATTTCATTTCCTTTCTTTGTTATTCCTCAAAAAAATGCCAATTTGCAGAGTCATATTTCTTATGGCTTTCATTTGAAACTTTTTTGCGCGTTTATCGTATTAATTACTAAACGATACAAGGGAGTTATATGATGATTGTTATTGTGATTGTATTAGCTATATTCTTGATTTCCTTAGCTGGAATTATCACGGATCATTTAGAAAAAAGGACTAAGCTCAACAGAGCAATCCTAAAAGATCAATTAGAGCTTGAACGATTAAAACATGAGAATTTTTTATTGGAAACAGAAAAAATGAAAGTAGAAGTGGAAAAAATGGAGAAGGAAAACAACTTATTAGAGAGGAAGTAATGATGAATCCTATTAAGACGAAAACCGGAGTACACTTCCTTTTCGGGTGCGTGTACTCCGGCTGAATCAATCCTGTTCTATTAAAGACATTGACTATATGATTTTTCATTATATAAACAATAACAAACTTACTGCCATCACAGCCATTCCTGCTATCAGGCCGTATATGGATAAGTGGCCTTCGTCGTATTTTTTAGCTGCTGGCAGTAATTCATCTAAAGAAATGAATACCATGATTCCTGCTACTGCTGCAAATATGAGACCGAACATAACATCATTTAAAAATGGCATTAAGATGAGAAAAGCAACTAATGCACCAACAGGCTCCGCTAATCCTGATAAAAACGAAAGTTTAAACGCCTTTTTTCGATCACCTGTTGCAAAGTAAATGGGTACTGCCACCGCAATCCCCTCTGGAATATTATGTATGGCGATGGCAACAGTGATTGCTACCCCAAGTCCTGGATCTTGTAAAGCTGCGGTAAAGGTTGCAATTCCTTCTGGAAAGTTATGAATAGCGATTGCCAATGCTGTAAAACTTCCCATCTTTAATAAAGAATGATCCGTCCTTTTTAGATTGGATTTATTAATTTCCTCTACTTTCTTTAATTCATGTGGGTTTCCTTGCTCTGGAACAAATTTATCAATCAATGCAATAAGTAAAATTCCGCCAAAAAATCCCGCCACCGTAAGCCAATTCCCTGTTTGTACTCCCAATGATCCGACTAATGCATCCTTCGCCTTCACAAAAATTTCAATCATCGATACATAAATCATTACTCCTGCTGAAAAGCCAAGCATCCAAGAGAGAAACTTTGTGTTTGTAGTGGATGTAAAAAAGGCAAGTATACTTCCTATCCCAGTAGCAAGGCCAGCTAATAAAGTTAAACCAAAGGCAATTAATAAATTTTCGGGCATTTAAATCCCCCTTTATCTTCCAAAATATTTCTGCATTTTTTCATTTATATAAAATTTATATCTTAATTAAAAAAAGTTTCACTCAGGAAAAATTTTAACTAAATTCCAAATATTCGTCAATCTATAACATTATGTATTATAGGTAAATTATTTTTATCTCCAAGCTATTCTTCCTACCTTTTTATCCTTCTTCCCCTAACCATTAACATCACTTAATACATTTATACGCAAAAAAATCACTTTCTTTCCTTCCTTTTTGTTTTTTCGAAACTTGCTTCATTCTTTCTAAGTAATAGTCTTATTTTTATTGTTCATCCCTTTATACACTCTTTTTACTCCTTCCGTAATAATAGTACTTCCTATTAAATCAATAAGGAGATTGCCATTAATCATTTTAACTAAATAATAAGACAAAGTACCGATTCCCATATCCAGCATTAAAAATTTTTTCAATTGCGAAAATTCTACAACCACAATCATTAACTCTTTTCTTCTAGTTTCTTTCATTTTCCGCATCTCCCCTTTGCATTTAGCGTATGAAAGCAAGAGATTGTCCGATGTCCTTAATTAATTTCAGGCGATAATCTTAATGGCAAAATAAAAAGTCCAAATCAAAAGTGATTTGAACCTTTTACCTATCTATCAGCCTAATATACTACTGAAACTGAAACTGAAATTGAACTTTCACAGTAATATCGATTATTTTGCCTTTACATATTCAGCAGACTTCACACCAGCCTGACGACCAAAGATAATTATTTCTGCAACAGAATTACCGCCAATTCTATTTTCTCCGTGAAGTCCACCGGTAACTTCCCCTGCTGCAAATAAGCCTGGGATTGGTGCTCCTTCTTTATTAAGGACTTCTGTGTTTGTATTAATTTTTACTCCCCCCATTGTATAATGGATACCTGGGGCAATTTTAATAGCATAGAATGGAGCTGAAGATAAATCATTGTCTATTCCTGTTGTTCTTCCGAAAGCTTGATCATCCTTATTCTTAACGGCACTATTCCATGTTTCTAGCGTTGAAGTTAACTCGTCAGCAGAAACATTCATCTTTTCTGCTAGAGCCTCGACTGTTTCTCCTTCTAATACAAATCCCATTTTTTTATACTGATCAGTAGCTTTTACACGAGATTTCACCCCAGCATCAAACACTAAAAATGCCGCTTTTTCTGGAAGCTCATTGATTGCCGCAGTAACTTTATCACGCGTGTCTAATTCGTTTGTAAATCTTTTTCCTTCTGCAGAGACCATTATCCCACCTTCTCCACGAATCGCTTCTCCTATTAAATAGGATTCATCTTGCTGTACAGTTGGATGGACTTGGATTTGATCTAAATCAACGGTTGTCCCACCTAATTTTTCAATCATTTTAATTCCGTCACCTGTACTACCAGCTTGGTTTGTTGTCACATAGTCCCCTAAATCACTTCTTACTTCTTTAATCATTTCCATATTGGCGCCGAATCCACCAGTAGTGATAACAACGGCTTTTGCAGCAATTGCTTTTTCATCTGTTTGATTGAATAATACACGGACACCATTTACATTCCCGTCTTTTTCTGTTATTTCTTTCACATCTGCATTAACGAATAGTGGTATATCCTTTTCTTGCACATTTTTCAGTAATCCATCTACAATGTACTGCCCAACTGCTGAGCCATCTTCAGGACGATGTGTACGTTTTTCGCTCATTCCTCCTGTAATCGTTAAATTATTCAAACGGATACCAATGGAATCTAACCAATCAATAGCACTTGCAGAATGATCAACAAAGAATCGTAACATCTCTTTATTATTCGTTCCATGACCACCCTTTAATGTCTCTTCATAAAAACTATCATTATTATCCTTAATGCCTTGCTCTTTCTGAAATTTTGTTTCTGATGCATTCATTCCAGAAGAAGCCTTTGTTGTATTTCCTCCTGCAACCGGCATTTTTTCAAGGATAACCGGATTTAATCCTTTGGCCTTCGCTTCCAATGCAGCAGTCATTCCAGCTCCGCCAGCACCTACAATGATAATATCATAGCCCTCTTTAAGTTCTTCATATGGCGTATAACTAGTTTTTGATGCTCCTGATACCGCTTCTGCTTCCTTATCCTTTTTTTCTTGCTTTTGCGTGTTACTTGCTTTGTCGTTTCCACAACCAGCAAGGACAAGCACTAGGGAAAAAACTAAGATAAGCATAGATGTTATTCTTTTTTTCATCTTATTACCTCCATATAGCACCTACTCTATTCATTACTCCGGTACTTTCATCTACCAAAGTATAGCATCAAAAACATAGTTTGTGCATAAGTTCACAAAAAAGTTAAAAATTCATTTACCTGTTACAATTAGGTATATCAAAAAGGCTGCCGATACTCTTACAAAAAGCATATCGACAGCCTAATTTCATCTTTTTATCGTTTTATTAATACAGATAATTCCCCTGAAAATACTTGCTCTTCTTTATCATTGTACGTCTTAAGCAATACAGTAAGAATACCGGTAGCACTTTTATTAGCTTTTTTTTCAAGAACTTTTACAATCGTATACAACTTATCACCGGGATATACAGGCCTAATAAATTGTATATTGTTCATCCCGGTACCGGCAATAACATCCTCACCATATTTCTCTTCTTCGACCCATAGTTTAAAGGAAATAGCTAAAGTATGAATACCTGAAGCAATTATGCCATTAAATCTTCCTTCTTTCGCCTTCGCTTCATTTACATGCAAATATTGCGGGTCAAATTCGCCTGCAAACTTTATAATCTCTTCTTTCGTTAATGTAAGCGCCTTTGTCCGAAAAATTTGTCCGATTGTAAATTTATCTAGTTTCATCGTTACTTACCTCTTCTTCTAATAAATACTATTTTTTCTCTAAACCAACGTACTGGATTCACAATTAATAATGATTATACTAATTTTTATCAATTGAAATTACTGATCTTATTCTTTTTATGAATATCTTCTGTCCCTGCTTCGATAGCTTTCCTATAATAATTGCATTTATGATTAACAACTTCCATGGTCTGTTTCAACTCTTCTATCTGTGCTTCTACTGCAGCTTTTCGTTCCAGGAACATCTCATATCTTTGCTGTAAAGTGGAATCCCCTTCCGAACACCAAGCGATAAAATCTTTTATCTCCTTAATCGGCATTCCTGTTGCTTTTAAACATTGAATAACTTTTAATGCCTCTATATCTGATTCTTTAAACAATCTGTTTCCATTAGCATCACGAGTTACAAAAGGCATCAGTCCTTCCTTGTCATAGTATCGTAAAGCATATATAGTAAGATTTAATTTTTTGGCTGCTTCACTGATCGAATATGTTTTCATTCGCTTTCCCCTTTCCACCTACGGATCAAGATTTTGCATTAACTCTGTGATTTAAGCAGAATCCTATCATGACAGATGACCCCTGTCAAAGATTTACGAAGAAAGAACTATTTATATAACTATTGATACTTTTCACTTGCCCTAGAGTTAACTATAGGGGCTATGCTAATTTTGTAAGGAAAAAAGAGAAGGAACTTTTTCTACTATCAAATTATTGGAGGTTTTAGAATGATTTCAGCTAAAGCAAGAGCAGTATATGGTGCAGATAAACCATTTCAAGCAACCGAAATTAAAAGACGTGACTTAGATTTACACGATGTTCTCATAGAAATTAAGTATGCAGGCATTTGTCATTCAGACATCCACACAGCTCATGGGGAATGGGGACCTGTTAATTATCCTCTTGTACCAGGGCATGAAATTGCAGGAATTGTTACAGAAATCGGACCGGAAGTAACGAAGTATAAAATCGGCGATCGTGTGGGTGTCGGATGTATGGTGGACTCATGTGGAGAATGCGAGAACTGCCTAAAGGGGGAAGAACAATACTGTCTTAAAGGTAATATTCCTACATATGCTGGCGTAGACAAATACGGAGAGCCTACACAAGGCGGCTATTCAACCCATATTGTTGTAACAGAGGAGTTCGTAGTAGGAATCCCTGATAACATCGAACTGGATGCTGCGGCACCATTACTATGTGCAGGTATCACCACTTACTCTCCATTAAATCGCTGGGGAGCTGGTCCAGGTAAAAAAGTAGCGATTGTCGGAATGGGTGGTCTTGGCCATATGGCTGTTAAGATTGCACATGCAATGGGAGCAAAGGTAACGGTCCTGTCTCAATCATTAAAGAAAAAAGAGGACGGTTTAGAATTTGGAGCGGATCATTATTACGCTACAAATGATCCAGAGACATTTGAAAAACTTGCTGGCTCCTTTGATTTAATTCTTAACACTGTAAGTGCAAAAATCAATCTTGATGCGTATTTTTCTTTACTTACCCTTGATGGTACGATGGTAAATGTCGGTGCTCCTGGGGAACCATTGTCATTAAATGTGATGTCATTGATTGGACACCGCCGTTCCTTTGCCGGTTCCCTAATTGGAGGAATTCGGGAGACACAGGAGATGCTGGATTTCTGCGCGAAGCACGATATTGTACCAAAAATAGAAGTAATTTCCGCAGACCAAATTGATGAGGCTTATGAGCGTGTCTTAGCTTCTGATGTAAAATATCGTTTCGTTATTGATACGAGTACTATGTAGCAGATGAAAAGTGGGGGAGTGGATATTCCCCGCAGACTGAATCCTATAGTATTCAGTCTGCTAATTCCCCCTCATCTTTACAAAGTTTCAAAACAAATAACTTTTCATTTTTTCCTTAAAGCAAGCTTTCTTCTAGTACCTTCATTTGATAAAAATAACCTTTCTTTTCCATTAAATCCTTATAAGAACCGTACTCCATAATTTCGCCATGATTCATTACAATAATTTGATCCATAGACTCTAAACCTTTTAAGCGATGGCTGACCATAATAAATGTATCCTGATCGGCATCTTTAAAAATTTCTTTGTAAATAGTTTGTTCTGTCTGTGCATCAAGTGATGAGGTTGGCTCATCTAATAACCATAGATGTCCTTTTTTCAAAAATGCTCTAGCAAGTGCTAAGCGTTGTTTTTCTCCGCCTGAAAGATTTTCTCCTTTTTCTAACACGCGATGATCTAGGGAAAAATGTTCTAGCTGCACCTTTGCTAATGCTGCTTCCATTTGTGTGTCATTAAGTTCTGATGCTGCTAATTGAAGATTTTCACGAATCGTTCCATAAAAGTAATAATTCTCCTGCAAGACAACTTTCGTTTGTTCCCATATAGCCTCAGAAGATACAGACGATATATCCAAATCTCCCCAATAAATCTTTCCGGCATCAACTTCTTGCAGCTTTAAAATCAGCTGAAGGACAGTGGATTTTCCAGAGCCACTGGCACCGACAATTGCCGTCTTTGACCTAGCTGGTATCGTAAATGATATGTTAGGAATCGTGCTGCGCCAATCCCCCATGTAAGTGAATTGTACATCTTTAAATTCTAATGACGGCGGGAGACTAGATAACTTATTAATATCAGGATCACTATGATTCTTTGTATAACTAGGATCTTCTACCACTTCATATAAGCGTCTTGATGCATCTCTACTTTCTTGCATATAAATAGGAAATACAGCCATTGACGCTGCAGACTCGAAGACAGTTAAAGAAATCATAACAAGCATTGCTAAAAATATCCCTTCAAGCATGCCATTCGCAACTAAATAGGCTCCAACTCCTATGACAAACCAACTTGTAACCAACGTGATAAAACCATTAAATGATTGACTCGATACTTTATTTAAATTTTCTCGTTTTTGTTCATTAATATACGATTCAGAACGATTTAATAGCTGCTGTTGTTTATGTGGTAATTGATGGAACAGCTTTAATTCACGAAACCCATACATCATCTCTGTAATATGGATGGATAAATCACCACGCTCCTGCCTAACTTTCCCTTTAATGTTGACTTGCTTTAAGGAAAATAGTGCTGGAATGATAATCGTCGTCAGGAAAAAACCAAGTAATAGAATCAGCGCAATGGCGATGGAATAAAAACTAGTAAATAAGATCGTGCTGACAAAAACAAGTAAGAGCACAAGCGGTGGGTAAAACACCCTTAAAAAGAAATTTTGCAAACTTTCTACATCTCCAACTACACGCGCAAGCAGGTCCCCGCTTCTATATTTATGAAATATTTGCGGAATAAGCGGCGTCAATTTTTCAAAGAAAGCCACTCGCAAATTACTTAAAATCGTAAAAGTAGCTCGATGTGATGAAAGGCGCTCTCCATATTTTGCTCCTGCTTTCACAAGACCAAGTAACTTAACGGTTGAAGTTAGTATAATTAAAGTATAGAAGGGAGGAATTAATGCAGACTTAGATATAAGATAACCACTTGCAGCAAATAAGCCGACACTGCTAATTCCAGCAATAAAACCACATACTACAGCTACGCTAATGTCTTTTTTCTCTATTAACATTAATCTCATTATTTTCTGCAGTGCACTCATTATTGTTCCCTCCCTTTTTGAATCATTACTAACTCCTTATATGCAGGTGAAATTTCTAATAATGATTCATGTGTCCCAACAGCCTGGAGTCTCCCATTTTCTAAAAAAAGAATTTGGTCGGCATTTTTGATCGTATGCAAACGATGGGCAACGGTAATCACCGTAGCTGTCTCCTTTAATTTTTGAATCGACTGCTGCAATATTTTTTCAGTAGCTAAATCGAGCCCGCGCGTTGGTTCATCCAACAATACAATGTGAGGCTTTTTAAGAAAAGCACGTGCTATCGAAACTCTTTGTTTTTCACCGCTAGAAAGCCCTCTGCCAGCTTCGCCAATTCGAGTATCAAAGCCATGTTCTAATGAAGCAACTAGCGGTGCAATTCCCGCTAATTGTGCTGCCGTTTTAATTGCATCCATCCCAACTTCCTCTGTCGTTCCCATCGCAATATTCTCGCCAATCGTTCCTGAAAAAATATAAGGAGTTTGCGATATATAAGAAATCCTTTCTAACCAAGCGGCTTCTGCAAATTTAGTGAGTGCTTCTTGATTAATATAAATCGTCCCTTTTTCAGGAGTAATCATACCTGCTAATAAGTGAAGCAAGGTTGTCTTTCCAGCACCACTTGCGCCTACAATGGCAATTTGCTGGTTAGGTAAAAAAGTTGCTGTGATCGACTCTAGTCGGAAATTAGTAGTCGTATAAGCAAAGTCAACTTGATGAAGCTCAATCGTTGGGGGCACTTTCCACTTAGGGAAGGTTTGTTTTCCCCATAAAGTAGGTTCATCTTCCTCTTCAAACACCTCTAATACCTTTTGTGCAGCTCCCATGCTGCTTCTGCCATTATGAAACGTTACACCCAGTTCTTTTAGGGACGTATAAAATTCTGGAACCAATATTAAGATTAAAAAAGCCGTGAAAAAAGAAATACTTTTATAAATAATTAATTGAATAGCAAGTTCTAAAGCCACAATTCCAATACTTAGCATCGATATAAGTTCAAGTGCAAAGGATTGTGTAAAAGCAATTTTCAATATTTCTAGTGTTGTATCACGAAAGCTTAAACTACTTTTTTCTAATTCTCCTTTTTGCCGATTTGTTTGAGCAAATAGTTTTAAGGTTACTAGCCCTTGTAAAGTTTCTAAAAACTTACCGGAAAAAGAAGCTAGTTTTTCCAGCTTCTCCTCCGATTTTTTTTGGGTTCTGATTCCAATTACGATCATATAAATTGGAATAAACGGGGCAGAAACCATTAAAATAATCCCTGAATTTACATGCTGAGTAAGAATAACAAGCAGCATTAAAAGCGGTACAAATGTACTCTGCATAACCTGTGGAATAAACTGGCTATAAAAACTATCCATCTCATCCACACCATCAAGTAGCATACTTACTTTTTCGCCTGTCTGTCCTTTTTCATTCAGCTGGACAGAATTAGCAGTATATTTTGCCAATAAATTCTTACGTGTTTCCCCTTTTACCTTGCTCGCAATCGAAACACCAATCCGTTTACTTATATAATCGGTACTAGACCTTACAAATAGGATAACAAGCAGCAGCATCAACCACGGTATAATCGCTGAAAACGACTGTTTTTTTAGGAAAACACCGTCGACAATGGACGTCATCACATAGGCCTGGGCAACAATTGCAAGCCCTAGTATCAAGGTTAGTCCAAATAACCAATAAATCTTTTTCTTATGCATCCAAACTGTTTTCTTTATATTTTGCATAATGATTCCGCCTTCTTATTTTTTTCCCTTGGCATAATCTGCATCAAATAAAAACAGGCGCATCAATAAGATTAGGGACGGAATTAGCAGTAAGAGTCCCCCAATGAAGGCAATGATAAGCGCCATTGCCATGGATGGATTTGTAGCACTATCCTCAATATTGATGTATGGATAGAGCAAATAAGGATATTTAGCCATTCCGTATCCGAAAAAGGCAAAGAGAAACTGCAGCATAATGGCAATAAAAGCAATCCCATAATTCCTGCCTATATATAATAGACCAATCCCAATAATAAAAAAGCCCATTGATAAGCCAAATATCCACCATAAATCCAGCATATTTTCGTAATTAACTTGGTTTCTCTGACTTAAAGCAATCATCGTTGTCAACGCCATAATAATGGTTGGCGTTGCCCAGAATAATGCCCATTTACGTACTAACTGAAGTGCAGCTATATCTTTTGCCCTTGATGCATAATAAGTAATAAAGCTTGCACTAATAAATAGAACAGATACAATCGCCAGCGCAACAATACTCCAAGCTAACGGGCTCGTAAATAATTCGAAATACTTTAACGAAACTTGGCCGTTGTGTTCAGAAATATATCCTCCTTCTGATATCGTTAAAGCGACCGATAATGAAGCTGGGATAAATAGGCCTGTCGCTCCATATAGAAACATATAAACATTACTTTGCTTAGAACCATAGTTTTCAAAAGCATAAAAGGAACCCCGAATAGCTAGCAAAACGATCGCAAAACTTGCAGGTACCAGCAATGCGGAGCCATAATAATAGGCTGAAGAAGGAAAGAAACCAACAATACCTACAAAAAAGAAAACTAAAAATACATTTGTTACTTCCCATACTGGTGATAGGTAACGCGAAATGATTTGATTAATGATATGGTCTTGCTTGGTAATCTTTGCATAATATGCAAAAAATCCTGCGCCAAAGTCAATCGATGCTACAATTAGATAGCCGTACAAGAACAACCATAGTACCGTAATCCCGATTACCTCATAACTCATTTTTCAATCCCCTCTTTCCATTCAGGGTAATTCTTTTCTAACTCCAATTCTGCTGGATTATCTTTAAATAATTTTCGTAAGGTGATCGTAAATAGAGTGCCAAGGACTATATACAGTGCTAGAAATAGAAAAAACATATGCAGAATATAAGGAGATGATGTAGCTGCCTCGTCTACAGTCATATATCCTCTTACTATCCATGGCTGTCTTCCCAGCTCTGCAAAAACCCACCCAAGTTCTACAGCTAACATTGCTAATGGCCCACTTATTGCGATTAACCATAGCATTAATCTACTATGCTGATTCCAGCGTTTAAACCTAGCTAATACAATATATATAAACGAAATTCCTAAAAGGAAGAATCCAATAGATACCATCGAATCAAATAAATAATGGATAACCAATGGCGGTCTTTCTCCTTCTGGTGTAGCTTCTAACCCCGTTACTTCGCTTGTAAAATCACCATGTGCTAAAAAGCTTAAAAAGCCAGGTACTCGAATCGCTCCCACGACCTCATTCTCATCATTCAACCATCCAAATAGAAGGAGATCTGCATTCTCTTCTGATTCAAACAGCCATTCTGCAGCAGCTAACTTTTCCGTCTGATGTTTTGCTAAATATTTGGCTGATACATCCCCTGCTAATGCTGTAATCACGGAAAAGACAAACATAGCGATAACCGTCATCTTTAGTGCTTTTTTATGATATTCCCGTGCACCTTTGTTTCGCAATAACGCAATCGCAGCAATCGTTGCTAATATAGCTGCTACCGTCAAATAAGAACCTCCTAAGACGTGAAAAATTCTAGTCGGCGATGATGGGTTTAACATTGCTTTTAACGGATTAACCGCAGCAAATTCTCCATCAACCATGCTAAATCCATTTGGCGAATTCATAAAAGAATTTACTGTCGTTATAAAAACCGCAGACATCCCTGCACCGATTACAACTGGTAATGTTAATAGCCAATGCGTATATTTTCCTTTAAAGCGATCCCAAGTATATAAATAAATTCCTAAGAAAATAGCTTCAAAGAAAAACGCAAATACTTCCATAAATAGCGGCAGTGCTATGACATTACCTGCAAGCTGCATAAAATTGGGCCATACTAAAGATAGCTGTAAGGCAATGGCTGTTCCTGTCACTACTCCAATTGCAACCGTTATCACAAATCCTCTAGACCATCTTTTGGCTAGCAATTCATAGTGCTTATCTTGCTTTCTAATACCGATGAATTCAGCAATAGAAATAAACAATGGTACTCCGACCCCTAAGGTAGCAAAGATAATGTGAAAGGTAAGGGTCATTGCTGTAATCATTCTGCTAATGGTGACTGTATCAAACTCCATGTTTCTCCCTCCTGTTTTTCTTAGTGAAATATTGAGCAAGTTTAAGCTATATTTTTAACTATTTTGGAATTTAATACACAGGTACTATCTATACTTCTTTATTAATACCCAAATTATTAAGTACTTATGTACTTATCCAAAATATACGAATACGAATACGAATATTAACACTACGCTTATAATGTTAACATAGAAGAATAAATTAATATGTGTACACTTTTAGAAGGATTTTTTTCCCATTTTCCCAGTGGCATTTTTACATAAAAAAGAACCAACTCCATTTTAGAATTGGTTCTTGCTGGCTTATTTATTTTCTTCTACTTGAAATGGTTAGTAAAATTAATTTGCTTGAACATTCAGCAGGCAGTACACTTTTACACTGCTTCATTTCCATGAACTTTTTCATCTGGAATCAATAACAAACCTAATTCATGGTGATCGCCCTCAAATAGAGCTCTTTGCACGAAACGAATTTCGCCATGAGTATCAAAGACCTCCAGCTTACAATGGGCAGAATTCTTCTGTAATGCTTTGTATAATTGAATTTTATCTTGAACTGGAATGCTATTTACTTTCGAAATCATTTCTCCGATTCTAAGTCCCATTTTATCAGCGGGCGAATCTGGTACAATTCCCAAAATTACTACCCCATTATTTTTTCTAGAAAAATAAAAAGATCTGTTTTTTTCTTTATTTCTCTGTTTTAAAGTAATCCATTCCCGACCGATAATGGCTACAATCACTAGGGCAAGCGATGCAAGCGGGTATAAATAAGCTGCCGCTCCACCTACTATAACAAAAGAACCAAGAATAATTAGATTTCGTCCCACATTTCTAATAGCAATAATAGGGTGCTCTCCTTGTACTTCTAGTTTTGCACCAATCAAGAACGGAACGAAAATTAAAGAATAGGTTTGATTTGCAATAGTAAACATTGGCCACCATTCAAATGGAATCGTCAGTACGCCTGATGGGATAAATAAAAATACCGGCATAATCCATGCTCTTTCAAGTAAATGAACACCTATAACTTGACCTCGCTTACTTTTCTTCAATCGCGGCGAAGTCCCCTTTACTCCGTTTCCACGAACAAATATTCCCTCGGAAATAATCAATAAGCCTAATAAAATAATGGCAGTTGGAAAAATATACTCAGAAGGCTGAAGATTGCTTTTAGAAAACAAGAAATAATCCAAGCCAAGGAAAACAGATACACTACTTGCGATAATGCCTAAACCAGCCGTGTATACAGGTGATAATATTCTTGTTTTTCCAATTAAAGCAAATATTATGGTGAAAATTCCTGTGAAAATAATAAATTCCATTGGAACTACTAAAACAAGGCCAATTGAAAGAACAGAAACACATAGCCCTACAATTATCCCTCGTGGAAGTAATTGTTTCAGTTCAAAATAAGCATCCTGTGCTCTTACTGTGAAATTTCTTCTTTCCTTTTTCACTCTAGAAACCCCTAAAAAAGCGGCAAATAAAAATGATAAATAAAAAACAGGATTTAAAAATAATTTACCAAATCCTTTTAATAGTTCAAGCAGCCAATCTTGCCACATAAAACTTCCCCCATCCTTACAATAAGCTTTCAATCTATTCATTCCTCGAAATAAAGGAATTTAATCTTTTTGATAATATAAATCTATTATATTCTACTAATATGGTAATAGAAAGACTATGTGGAAGAAATATCTATCTTTTTATCAGTATTTCTAATTATATACTAGTTTTTTCATACTAAAAAAGCTAACAACTTATTACAGTCGTTAGCTCGTATTCATTAGTGTTTAGTTTTTTGCCATGGAAGCTTTCACCTTAGCAACAACATTTTCCACCGTAAATCCATACTCTTGGAAAAGTTTATCTGCCGGAGCTGAAGCACCAAAATGATCAATTGTGATATGTTCCCCTTTTGCACCGATATATTCTCTCCAGCCAAGAGAGGCCCCAGCCTCGATAGCAACACGTGCTTGAACGCTTTTCGGCAGTATTCTTTCTTTATATTCAGGAGATTGCTTTTCAAAAAGATCCCAGCTTGGCATACTTACCACATTTACAGAAATTCCTTCATCTGCTAAAGCTGCTTGTGCCTTGATTGCAAGAGAAACTTCTGATCCTGTTGCTAAAATTAATGCCTGCGCTTCCTCTGAAGCCCGGGAAAGAATGTATGCACCTTTTTTTACCCCTTCGTATGCTTCTTCTTTTGTTATGTCGAGAGTCGGCAGGTTCTGACGTGTCAATACTAGCGCTGTTGGTGTATCTGTACTTTCTAATGCCAGCTGCCATGCAGCAGCTGTTTCTTTGGCATCTGCTGGACGAATAATCGATAATCCTGGCATTGCCCGTAGGGAAGCTAATTGTTCAATTGGCTCATGGGTCGGCCCATCTTCTCCGACAGCAATACTATCATGTGTGAATACATATGTTACTGGTAGTTTCATTAATGCTGCTAGACGCATAGCTGGACGTAAATAATCAGAGAAAACGAAGAATGTTGCGCCAAATACTTTTACTCCGCCATGCAGTGCTAATCCATTTAATGCTGCACCCATTGCAAATTCACGTACACCAAACCAAATATTTCTACCAGCATATCCATCGATGGCAAAGTTCTTTTCAGCATTCATTAACGTCTTATTGGATCCTGCTAAATCAGCTGAGCCACCAAATAAAAATGGAAGTTCTTTTGCTGCTGCTTGAATTGCTTTCCCTGAAGATTCTCTTGTTGCCATCGATTCCCCTACAGTAAATTCAGGTAGCTTTGCTTGCAAATCAGCTGGTAACTTCCCTTTGATTGCGGATTCTAATTGGCCAGCTAATTCTGGATAGGCTGCTTTATATTTTTCATAACGTTCATTCCATGCTTTCTCTTTTTCTGCGCCTGCTTGCGCTAATGCCGCAAAATGATCCGATACTTCTGCTGGAACGCAGAATGCTTCTTCATATGCCCACCCATACGTTTGTTTTGCTAATTGTGTTTCTGAAGCTCCAAGTGGTGCACCATGTGATGCAGATTTTCCACCTTTATTTGGAGAACCGTATCCAATTATGGTTTTCACCTCGATGAGAGTAGGAATCTCTGATTGTTTCGCCTTTGTAATAGCCTTATGAATTTCTTCTATATTATTTCCATCTTCCACACGGATAACTTCCCATCCATATGCTTCAAAACGCTTTTGAACACTTTCAGAGAAAGAAAGATGCAAATCACCATCTAACGAGATATCATTGGAATCATATAATACTACTAATCTACCTAATTTTAAATGACCTGCAAGCGATGCTGCTTCTGCAGATACGCCTTCCATTAAATCGCCATCACCGCAGATGCTGTACGTATAGTGATCTACTACTGGATAATTTTCTTTATTATAAGTTTCTGCCAAGTGTCTTTCTGCCATTGCCATTCCTACTGCCATCGCAATTCCTTGTCCTAATGGGCCAGTAGTTGCTTCCACACCTGGAGTATGGCCGAACTCTGGATGACCTGGCGTTTTACTTCCCCATTGACGGAAATTTTTCAAATCATCAATGGTTACATCATATTGAAATAAATGTAATAAGCTATAAAGAATCATGGAACCATGTCCTGCTGATAAAACAAACCGGTCACGATTAAACCAATTAGGATTAGCTGGATTATGATTCATTTCCTTTGCCCATAGTGTATATGCCATTGGTGCTGCCCCCATTGGCATACCTGGATGACCAGAATTTGATTTTTCAATGGCATCAATGGATAATGTTCGAATTGTATTTACTGCTAGTTTTTCTACGTTTGCAACAACTGTATTAGTCATACTATCATTCCTTCGTATTTTTTATTTAAATAAAGAACTCCCTCTTTTTTCACTGCTATTTCTCCTGTCGGATTATCATTTTTTATCCATAATAATATGGTTTCCGCTATTTCATTTGCTAATATTCGATCAATTGTTGTTGGATTGGTTCCCATGCATAGAGCTTCATCAATTTCCGTGTATTTCCAATCCACATTTAAAGAGCGAATCAGCTTCTTCTCTACACTTGCTTTATTTAAATGGCTGTATACTAGTACTGAAGAAGTTTGAAGAGAATTAAAACTATTATCGATTTTATTACATAAAAGCTCTACTTCTTCTAATTCAAACGTATTTGCTAAAAAATGGCCATCTACCGCCATGGAAATATCTTGGAGCATATGATTCGAAGGGTATCCATTTATAGCAATGCCAAACAATCTTGGTTTTTCGTATTTCAGAGAATGAATGGTATCTTTTACCTTCAGAACCATTTGTGTAATACTGTTAATAGCGGTGTCATAGCCTAAAGACCAATCTGAACCTTTGATATTGTTATAAATAGAAACGGGAACGTATAAGGAATGAATCGTTTTGCTCATTGCAAATGTCTGCGCCCACCGTTTTTTTGCCTGTGCATCGCCAATAAAAATTATACTATCCATCGGGGAACAGATTTCTTCCCATCTAATATTGTCTAATAATGGAGTTGGCTTCAATACAGAATCACTTAAATAGGGAGAATCATTATTAACAATAAATTCAAGATAGTCCGCTTTCCCTGTTTCTTTATTCACTTCAATCCCAAATAATTGGTGAGTTGGAGTCAATTCATTAAATATTTTATAAATAATCTGCTTTACTCCCCCAGGCAGTACTCCTGCAATCATGATACCTACCTTCAAATTGGATGCCTCCTGTTTCCCCTTATTTAGTCTTATAGATTTCTATTTGTTAGCTGTTTTACATCCTTTTATCTTTATACTCTTTATCTATCAACATAGATATTTTTCTAATTCCCCAATAGCTCCGACTCTTCTTTCATGTCTTCCTCCTAAAAACTTCGCCTGAAGCCATGTTTCTACAATTAGCAAGGCCAACCCTTCTCCTGTCACTCTCTCTCCTAAACATAGAACATTACTATTATTATGTTCCCTAGTAGCTTGCGCGGAAAAAACATCTCCAACTACAGCTGCTCGAATTCCTTTTATTTTATTTGCCGCAATACTCATTCCAATGCCAGTTCCACAACAAAGAATTCCTAAATCATTTTGACCTCTAACAATCGATTCTCCCACTTGTTTGGCGTAGTCTGGAAAATCTACACTTTCTCGACTGTGACAACCAAAATCTTCTACTTCAACTTCTTGTTCTAATAAATATTTCTTCACTGCTTCCTTTAGCAAAAATCCACCATGATCACATGCAATGGCTAACTTCATGCTCTTCATCCTCTCTATTAGTCAACTCTATTAATCGGGAAAAAACGTATTATTTCCTTCCAGGAAGAACCAAATAATAGAATCTATCATGAAACAATCAACTCTCATGCCCATTACATTTTGTTAGTTCCTTTTTGGCATGTTCATTTTATCACATAAACCCTAGTTATCTGTATACGTTTTCATCTTCAATATTGTTATTTCTTTTGTGCCATCTAGTGATGAAAGATAATTAATAATAAAGTAAATAGATAAAAATACCCCGCTTTATGATGTAAGTGGAGTATTCTTATCTGACAGCTGCTTAAGATTCAATTAAAACTTTTATCTCATCACCAGCCATTACTTTTTCAAAACCAGTGCGCCATTCAGCGAGTGATACGATCTTTGTAATCATTTTATCTGTATCGATTTTTCCATCCTCTAGTAATTTCAGGGCAATATCCCAAGAACTAGGTTTTTGAGAACGACAGCCGATATAGTTAATTTCGCGTTGAATAATGGACTCTTGATCGATTTCATTTGCTTTCTTTGCAAATAATCCTACTTGAACGAATGTTCCTTTTTTCTTTGTTAGTGCAAGACCTTGGTTTACAGCTGGAACCGCTCCCGAACAATCGAATACTTTATCCGCACCATAGCCATCCGTATATTGGTAAACCATTTCGTTCAAATCTTCTTGTAAAAGATCCACGACAACATCTATTCCTAATTCCTTTGCAAGATCTAATCGCTTTCTATCTTTTGTAATGCCAGCCAATATAACGAAGGCGCCTTGTGCTTTTACTACTTGACTTAATAACAATCCAATGGGACCAGGACCAAATACTAAAACAGTATCGTTTTCTGCAATCATTGTTTTTTCTAACGCAGCATGAACACAACAAGCTAATGGTTCTGTTAAAGCAGCTGCTTCTAAACTAACCTTTTCGTTTAATACATGTATGCTCTCTTCCCTAGCAATCACATATTCTGCCATACTACCATTTACTTGTGTACCAAGACCTGTTCTATTTGGACAAAGATTATAGTCCTTTTCTTGACAATAGATACATTCTCCGCAAGTTGTAAAGGTCGTTTCACTTGTTACTCGATCTCCGACTTTTACTCTTGTAACATCTTTGCCGACCTCCACTACTACACCAGAAAACTCATGTCCTAATACTACTGGAGTATTTTTACTATTGTATTCTCCTTTAAAGGTGTGAATATCTGATCCACAAATCCCTGTGTATGCAACTTTTATTTTTACTTTATCGTCATATGCAGATGGCTCATCGATTTCGATTAGCTCCATTTCATCATAACCAGATTTTAATTTTGTTACAGCTTTCATTTAATTCTCACTCCCATTTGGTAAAATTAACACTTTTCCATAGTTCTCCTCACGATTAATAATTAGATTAAAAGCCGCTTGAGTATCTTCTAAAGAAAATCTATGAGAAATTAAATCTTTCAACTTAATTTGTCCCTTTTGTAAAAATGAAATGCTTTTTGTCCATTCTTCACCAGGGAAAGGAGCTGAATAGGAATTCCAAAATCCCTTTAAGGTTAACTCTCTTCTAAAAATATTTTCGAATGCTTTCTGTGATAAAGTTACATCAGAATATGCAATGCCTAAATATCCGATCTTTCCCTTCTTACGTGTAATCAATAAACATTGTTCTTGTGTAATTTTTGAACCTGCACATTCTAAAGCTATATCTACACCAAGGCCATTGGTATATTCTTCGATTTTTTGATATAAGTCTTCTTTTTTTGCATTAATAGTTTTTTCACAGCCAAATGCTCTTGCTTCTGCTAACTTTTCATCGGAAATATCAATAGCTATTATTTCTTTAACCCCGGCTATTTTTAACCACTGAATAACGAGCATACCAATTGTTCCTGCACCAAAAACTGCTACTACATCACCTAAATGCGGCTTAATATTTAATACTCCATGTAAAGCAACTGCCATTGGTTCAATCATTGCTGCCTCTTCAAAATCCATTTCGCCAATTGATAAAATATTCTTAGCAGGAACATTACAATACTCTGCAAATCCTCCATAAGATTTTGATCCTATCATTCCATGATTTTCACACAATGAAAATTGTCCCTTTAGACAATATTCACATTCGTTACAAGGTATAAAAGGAATGACAACAACTCTTTCACCAACTTTCACATTTGTAACCTTAGATCCAATTTCAGTAACAATTCCTGAAAATTCATGTCCCATTATTGCTGGTAATGGATATTTCCAAACACTTGTCATTTTATGTGTATCAGATCCGCAGATACCAGCAGCCATTACTTTGACCTTAACTTCTGTGGCATTACAAGATTCTAACTCTATATCTTCATAAATTATTTTGTTTTCAGCGTGGAGAACTGCTGCTTTCATCGTTTAAACCTCCATTCATTATTTTCATTTCAAAATAAAAGCAGACGCACCAGCCTAATTGCTTAAATCATCTGCTTTTATTCATTAAGTTCTAATTATTTTCCAAACAAAAAGGCAACCGCTTCAGAGAATTTTAATATTAACCAGTTAAATAAGTTACCTCCTAGATCTAAACTAGAAATTTGGGTAGCACCCTCAGGTAAAGTAAATTGTGCACCAGAAATCATCTGAGTATGAACCTCCGCAAAATTAGTAGCCATATATAGTGATAACGCTACCATTACGATTCCAGCTAAAACAGAGTGAATGATATTTCCTTTACGAGATCCTACAACAAACGCAATATAAAATGGAATTGTCGCTAAATCACCAAATGGCAGCACTTTATTACCTGGTAAGATTACAGCTAAAAACAATGTAATTGGAACTAAAATAAGTGCAGTTGCCATCACTGATGGATGTCCTACAGATACTGCAGCATCCAATCCTATATAAATCTCTCTATCACCATATCTCTTTTGCAAAAACGACCGTGCTGACTCTGAAATTGGTATTAAACCTTCCATTAAGATCTTAACCATACGCGGCATCAATAACATTACTGCTCCCATTGAAATACCTGTTTGTAATATTTTTCCGATATCATAACCAGCAAGTAATCCAATAAGTGCACCAAGGATTATTCCCATCATCATTGGTTCACCAAAAATTCCAAAACGCTTTTGAATGGTTTCAGGGTCTGCATTTAATTTATTTATTCCGGGAATTTTTGCGATAGCCCAGCCTACTAATATACCAATTGGTCCGAAAGCCGCTGTAGAACCAGTTGGTAATGAAATTCCATCAAGCCCATAAAATTTTTGAACCATAGGAGCCGTTTTATCAGCAACAAACAGTACTGCATATTGATAAATAATTGCACATAAAATTGCAAACCACCAACTATCTGTTACAATATAGCCAGTTGCACCAGCTGCAATAAAGTGCCAGTAGTTCCAAATATCAATATCCAAAGTTTTTGTCATCTTTGTTAATAAGAAAAAGATGTTTGCAAATAAACAAATCGGAATTAAAATTGCTGCAACAGGTGATGCCCAAGATAGAGCTGCTGCTGAAGGCCACCCTGTATCAATAACTGTTAGATTTAATCCAAAACGCTCAACCATCTGCTGTGCAGCTGGTCCAAGAGTACTAACAAGCAAATCAATAACTAAGTTAATCCCTACAAATCCAATCCCAATAGTTATTCCCGCTTTTAATGCCTTTTTAAAGCCTGTCTTAAATGCAAGACCCAATAGAATGATAGCAATAGGTAAAATTACAGTTGGTCCAAGATTTAGTACATACTGAACGCCATCTAATAGCTTTTGCATATTTTTCCCTCTTTTCTTTTGTTATATATTAGAATTAATTACTGTTTGTTGTTATATAACAACAAACAGTAATTTCACCCAAATTCACTTAACTTCTTTTCATTATTGCAAGTGATCAAGTATTTTTTTATCTAAACTTTCCATTCCAATTCCAGTGATATAAGCCGTAGCTATAATTGCTGGTATCTGATAAGTTGTAGGAAGAATAGTAGTTGAAACGATAATATCTGCCTCACTTTGTTTTGAAGCTACTTCTGCTATTTTACATTGAATAACTTCTGCATTAATATTGTTATCCTTCACCAAATTCTCCACTCGATTACAAACTACAGTTGAAGTTGCGATACCTGCTCCACATGCTACTAAAATTTTATATTTTTTCATTTTTAAAATCCCCTTCCATTCTTTTAACTTATTAATTGGCTTGTATTTAGATTGTTTTGTTTGTTTTTTCAAAATAACTTAGAATCTCTTTATCTAGTTTTTCTATACCTAACCCACTAATATAAGCAGTAGCACTGATTGCTGGGACTTTATATTTTGTCGGCAAGATAGTAGTTGATATAATTAAAAACGCATCATCTTGTAAAGATGCCACTTCTGCTATTTTACATTGAACAAGCTCTACCTTTAGATTTTCTCGTCTAAATAATTCTTCTAAATGATCTAAAACAACTGTTGATGTAGCAATCCCTGCACCACATGCCACAAGTACTATTGGCTTGTTCAATCTAATCACCACCTTTCATAAAATTTTAATGCTTTCAAATAATGCTGTTATATCAGATTTATCCTTTGCATGAATAAGCTTTTCAAGATGCTCTTCTACTTGGATGACTTGCATTAATTCCTGAAGAACTTCAATTTGGCTATGTGGCTGATTTAAGCCAAGCATTAATACAGCTTGCACCTCCGTTGTTTTTGTATTATCTTCCATTAAATGAAAGGATACTGGTTTTTCTAAAACAGAAACGGCGATAAATTGCTCCACTACATGTTCCGGATCTGTATGAGGGATAGCGATACTATAATTATTGACACTGAGCCCTGTTGGGAAGATCGATTCTCTCTCCTTAATTTTCGGTAGAAATGTTTCTTTTACAAACCCCTGCTTGTATGCCTTTTCGAACATTGCGTTGAAAAGCTCATCTTGATTTTCTACCTTTAATCCGACGTTTATTAAACTTTCTTTAATAAATGAAGCAACTGCCATTTTAAACTCCTCCACTTTCACTTAACTTTAAGAATATTTTTTAATGATTTCATATATTTGATTGGAATCATTACTGTTTTTTAAATTGCTGATATCTTCTTCATTTTTCGATAAACTCATCAGCTGTCTTAATGCATAAAGATGTTTATGCTTATCTGTAGATGCCAGTACCACGATAAAATGCACGCAAATATTATCATTAAATGGGATACCTTCTTCTATTTTTAATAAGCTCATGCCAACTTTATTTACACCATCTTCTGGACCTGCATGAGGAATGGCTATCACGTTTCTTAGTAAGATATGCTGGACCATTGTAGGATACTGTTTCACCATTTCTGCAATATAATTTTCTGTGATGCTGCCATTATTCAACAGCTTTTCTGCTGCAAGTTGGATTCCTTGCTGCCAACCTTCTATTCTTTTCACCACGGTAATCATGTCTGGTGCTAAGAGAGAGGAAAGGGATAAATCTGTCTTCGCTATTGATTCTTGTGAATCAATAGCTGTTGTAATAGAGAAATGTTCTTGTAAGGTACTGCGCAAAGACTCTTTATCTTTTATTGAAGCATATTTCTCAATTTTCCCCATTAACTGTTCAATGTTGATCACACTAGTATTTAAGTCAAATATTTCTCTTAATACTCGTTGTCTAAGCTGAACTTTTTCAAAATCTGTTAATATGCGATTAATGACAAATTGCTTTGTATCCGTTTGTAAAGGTACTGGTGAAAAAATAATATCCACTTGGTAATTAAGTTGTTGAAATTCCCGAATAGATAAAGCTTGATAAAAGTAAAATTCAGGGAATAACTCACGTAATGTGCTTTCCATTAGGCGTGATATAGATACACCATTTGGACAAACAACTACCGCTTTCTTCTTCTTCTGGATTGTTTCTCCTGAACTGATTAAATGGCCGCCAATGAAGATGGTGATGAACATTAATTCGCTTTCTGGTATGGGACAGCCGATATATTCTTCTACAGGAGAAATCGAATCCTTTACAATAAAATGAATCGTTTCAAATTCTTCGCTTACTTTTTCCATCATCGTGTAATTCGTCGTTAAATTATATTTCATTCGATAATAAGCAGGCTTCATATGAAGAACCAATCTTTCAAGTAATGCCGCTTTATCTTTGAAGTCTATACACGCTTTATATTCAAAAGTATGAAGAAATTGTTCCAAGGTCCTCGTCAGCTCTGGTATTTGATGATCAGCTAAAAACTGGGCTGATAATATCTTGGATGTAAGCAGCTGCAAGGTTAAAAACAGATGCTCTTCTTTCGGAATAGATTTCATGTCTTTAATTAAGATTTCTGCAGCAATAAATTCTTTCGTATCAGACAAGGCTCGATAATCAATATGGTAAAAATCTTGAATTACTTTCCCTTGTTGAATACGCTTTAGTATGACTGCTAAAATATATGGCAAAAGATTAATTCGTTCATCAATAAACTGAAGGTGTAAACTGCTTTCGACTTCTGCAAGTCTTTCTTTTATCGTTGTCAGATTGTCTTTTGATATATCAATAAACTTTTGAATATAAACTTCGCCATTATAAATCGATAAGATATTTTCCAATACTTCCACTAATAATTTTCGGACATCCCATTCCTTTCCTTTTAATTCATATCCTTTCATTCTTGAATAACTAACCTCAAGTTCGTATGGCTCGATCATTTGCTGAACATTTTTCATATCACGAAGGACCGTATTTTTACTTACACCTAATGCGGTAGTAAAATGCAGTAGGGAAAGCTCTTCACTGCTACTAATAATATACAATAGAATAAATTGAGCTCTTTCCGTTTCAGATGGAATATAATGTTTATCTACTTGTTCGTCTGTCTTTTCAGCAAATAATTCCATAATGACTGGGCTAATAATGAATTTTCCACCATTTGTTCTTTTGATAGCTGGATAATTATTCGATTCAAGCCAATCATTGATCTTCTGAAAACTGTAACTAACTTGCCTTCTAGATAACTGAAATTTTTTCTCTAGCTTTATGTTAGAAGTATCCGGATTGCTCAATACTTCCTTTAATAAGATATTACTTCTTTCGTCAAGATACATTATCTATCACCTCTTAACTTGATTTCATTGTAGCATGTAAAAATAAGATATTGTATCCGTTTTCATTTCCATTACTAGTTTGTGAATTGTGTCACTAAGTGATTAACTTGCACAAATCCCAATCTATTCTCCTTCTTTCCTAAAGACAAACTTGTTGCCAAGATTAATCTGATTATGTATGTACAGCATAAAGCATATTTCTTTATTGTGACTGTATTTAACTACTTTTGCTACTTAAACTAATGATAAAGTTGACACCAATTCCTAAGACAAAATTTAACTATTCTATTTTTTCATTGGTGCCTACTTCTTTTTCTTTGTACAAAAAAGAAGCTAATAACCATCTCACATGGTTATTAGCTTCTGCCCTTTTCACCTAGAACTTTCGGATATTATTTTGCTTTTGCGATAGATGATTTTACTTTTGCTACAACATTCTCAACAGTAAATCCATACTCTTGGAATAGTTTATCTGCTGGAGCAGATGCCCCGAAATGATCAATTGTAATATGCTCTCCTTTAGAACCGATGTATTCTCTCCAGCCTAGAGATGCACCAGCCTCAATTGCAACACGTGCTTGAACACTTTCTGGCAATACACTTTCTTTATATTCAGGAGATTGTTTTTCAAAACGATCCCAGCTTGGCATACTTACTACATTTACAGAAATTCCTTCTTCTGCTAAAGCTGCTTGTGCCTTGATTGCAAGAGATACTTCAGAACCAGATGCTAAGATTAAGGCCTGTGCAGCTTCTTTACCAGCTGCAACTGTATAAGCACCTTTTTTCACCCCTTCATATGCTTCTGCTTTTGTTAAATCTAATGTTGGTAAGTTTTGACGAGTCAACACTAGGGCTGTTGGAGTATCTGTGCTTTCAATTGCCAGTTGCCATGCAGCAGCTGTTTCTTTGGCATCTGCTGGACGAATGATAGAAAGCCCTGGCATTGCACGTAAGGAAGCAAGTTGTTCAACAGGTTCATGTGTTGGACCATCTTCCCCAACTGCAATACTATCATGTGTAAATACATATGTTACTGGTAATTTCATTAATGCTGCTAAGCGGATTGCTGGGCGTAAATAATCAGAGAACACGAAGAATGTTGCGCCAAATACTTTTACTCCACCATGCAGTGCTAATCCGTTTAATGCCGCACCCATTGCAAATTCACGTACACCAAACCAGATATTTCTGCCGGCATATCCATCGATGGCAAAGTTTTTCTCACTAGTCATTAATGTTTTGTTCGAACCAGCAAGGTCTGCAGAACCACCGAAGAAAGCAGGAACCGCACTAGCAATTGCTTGAATTGTTTTACCAGAAGAATCTCTTGTCGCCATAGAATCTCCAGCATTAAATTCAGGTAATTTTTCTTGTAAATCAGCAGGTAGTTCTCCTTTAATAGCTGTTTCTAATTGAGTAGCTAATTCTGGATATGCTGCTTTATAATTTTCATAAAGCTCATTCCAAGCTTTCTCTTTTTCTGCACCTTCTTGTGCTAATGCCGCATAATGCTCCGATACTTCTGCTGGAACGTGGAATGCTTCTTCATATGCCCAACCATATGTTTGTTTTGCTAATTGTGTTTCAGAAGCTCCAAGTGGTGCACCATGGGATGCAGATTTTCCGCCTTTATTCGGAGAACCATAGCCAATAACTGTTTTCACTTCAATTAATGTCGGTACATCTGATTTTTTCGCTTGAGCAATTGCCGCTTGAATTTCAGCTAAGTCATTGCCATCTTCTACACGAATAACTTCCCATCCATATGCTTCAAAGCGCTTTTGAACACTTTCAGAGAAAGAGAGATTTAAATCACCATCTAAAGAAATATCATTGGAATCATATAATACTACTAGTCTTCCTAATTTTAAATGACCTGCAAGAGACGCTGCTTCTGCAGATACGCCTTCCATTAAATCACCATCACCGCAAATGCTGTACGTATAATGGTCAACAACTGGATAATTTTCTTTATTATAGGTTTCTGCAAGATGTCTTTCTGCCATTGCCATCCCAACAGCCATCGCAATACCTTGTCCTAATGGACCAGTAGTAGCTTCCACACCTGGTGTGTGTCCAAATTCTGGATGTCCTGGAGTTTTGCTTCCCCATTGACGGAAGTTCTTTAAGTCATCTACAGTAACACCGTAATTGAAAAGGTGCAGCAAGCTATATAGAAGCATAGAACCATGTCCAGCTGATAAAACGAAACGGTCACGGTTGAACCAGTTAGGATTAGCAGGATTATGATTCATTTCCTTAGCCCATAATGTATAAGCCATTGGCGCTGCCCCCATTGGCATTCCTGGGTGACCAGAATTAGATTTTTCAATTGCATCAATGGATAAAGTACGGATTGTGTTAATAGCTAATTGTTCGATATCTGTTTTTACTTGATTACTCATTTTCCTCATCCTTTTTTGATTTATTTAATGCTAACCCTAAATTAGTAAAAGAATTTATTCATTTTGGCTTAGCGTTTATTTAAATTGAATTCCATCCTTTTGAACGGTGAGTTCACCTGTTAAACAATTATTTTTTATCCATCGCAAGATTTCATCCGCAAGTTCATTTGCAAGGATTCGATCGATGGCTGTTGGGTTTACTCCCATACATAGTGCTTCGTCAATTTCTGTATATTTCCAATCTACCTCTAGCTTACTAATAACTGAATTTTCAATTACCTCTTGTAAAGCTTGGCTATATATTAGAACATTAGAAGTTTTAGTATATGTATAGCTTTTCTTTATCGCATCACATAAAGTGGTAATTTCTTCTTCCTCGTAATCTACTGCTAAATAGTTACCATCCACCGCAAGAGAGATATCCTGCAGCATATTAGTCGATGGGTTCCCCTCTATTGAAAAACCAAATAATCTTGGCTTATCATATTTAAGAGAATGAATGGTATCTTGCACCTTTAACACATTCTGAGTAATACTGTTAAGTGCGGTATCATATCCTAGAGTCCAATCATTTCCTTTAATATTATTGTAAATGGAAACTGGGACAAATAATGTACGCAGCGCTTCTTTATCGGCTATAGAAGTCTGCCATATTTCTTTTGCCTGCGCATCTCCCAATACAACAGTCATATCCATCGGAGCAAGTGTTTGTTCCCATTGATTATTTACTGGTGCAGCGCTTACCTTTAAGATAGTATGGCTTAAGTATGGTGAATCACTCACTTCTTTTATCTCCGTATAATTGACTTCACCGGACCCTCTATCTATTTCCATTCCAAATAGTTGATGCTTAGAAGATAACTCCTCATATAATCGATGAAGAATTTGCTTTACTCCCGAAGGCAAACAACCTAAGACAATTACACCAACCTTCAACACCTTACCCCCTAACCTTTACAAGCTATAAGTAACTAATAATATACAGAAAAAAAGTACATACTTTTTGAAGAAAAAGGACTAATTTTCCCTTTTCTTCTCCATCATATATTTTTCCAAAACCATTATAGCATACAACTTCCCAAGAATAAACCATACATATTTAGTATAACCTATTAATAGTACGTACAAGTTATAATATGTTTCATTTAACAAATCCGAGGTTAATTTGTCCTACTATTAACAATAATATGATTCTAATTCTTTAATTCCACTGATACGCTTTTCATGTCTGCCGCCTAGAAATTCTGCATTTAACCAGGTATCTACTATTAGACACGCTAATCCTTCCCCAGTCACTCTTTCTCCTAAACAAAGGATATTACTATCATTATGCTCTCTTGTTGCCTTTGCTGAGAAGACATCACCAACAACCGCTGCACGAATTCCAGTGATTTTATTGGCAGCAATACTCATGCCTATTCCTGTTCCACAGCATAAAATACCTAGTTGGTTTTCACCATTCACAATTGATTCACCAACACTTTTTGCATAATCCGGAAAATCCACACTTTCTCTACTATAGCAACCAAAATCTTCTACTTCCATCCCCGCATTATGAAGATGGGCTTTTACTGCTTCCTTTAACTGATATCCACCATGATCACTGGCTATTGCAATTTTCATAAACTCATCCTTTCTAGATAAGATGGTTCTATTTCAGATGTATTCTAACATAAAAACTACTATTTGTATTCGGTTGCATGTGAAAACTTTATTAATTTTCAGCCACAAACTAATGGGAATAAGATCTATACCTAAACAATTCCCAGATCATATAGAAATTTGTGTGATAACATACTTTAGTCCAACCCAATGTATTTAGTAATATTTAAAAACAAACAAAGAACGATGAATTTTAAAATTCTCTCGTTCTTTGTTTGGATGTTTTCTTGTGAACTAAATATATTAGTTTACAAGAAAGCATTACAGTTATTTATTCATAGGATAGCTGAACTAGGAATGTCTTGTTCTTTTACGAATAAAATAAAACCAGATTAATTGGACTATAAGGATAAATACAAATGGAACAGCCAAAATTATAAATGTAATAATTCTGATTTCAGGAGTTTGCACAGCCCCCGATCCATCTATTTGCCTTGTTGCGATGATAATCGATAGTATTGAAAAAACGACTACCCAAAAAACATTTGCAATCCACCAGAGTTTCACCTTTTTTCTCCTTCCTTCATTACTATTTTCTGCACAAATTGTATTACGGTAATTCGAGAGAAAGGTTACATTTTTTTTAGATTCCCACCATGATTTTAGAATATAAGTAATTGATATAATGACTTATTAGCTGTTATTATACTAATTTGGTTGCGAATTTATTTGTATGCTTAATCAGATGTTTTTAAAAATGTCTTGGACAAAACAAAATATATAATGAATAAGACGAACAATCTCTAATTTAGTGGTGAAACCAATTCGTTCCATTACACTACAGACACTCCATTTTTAAAGATTATTTGTTTTTCAGCAAACTAAAATTACTAGGAAAAAACAGAGCAGCCTGAATACACTTAGACTCCTATGGGAGCTGCGAGAAAGTCCAAGACCCCGCAGGAACGTAGTGACGAGGAGGCTTGGCGCTCGCCCCATGGAAAGCGAAGTGTATTCAGGCTGCGGGTGATTACCTCAAACCTTCTTTCTTAAATTTAATTAACCCCCGAACAATTATACGAATATTTTTTAGTGTGTACGTATAATTGTTCGGGGCTATATTTGATTGAAATACTTATGTCCCACCCTTTTGTACTACTTCTATTTGTTTCTTTTCAGAAATGGGATTAACACTCCATTAAAAATCGAAATTATCTGGGTCAGGACCAACTCGTTGATCCAAATTTAAGGCATCAATTTGTTCCATTTCGTCTTTTGATAATATGAAATCAAAAACATTTCCATTTTCGATAATACGGTGCTCTTTAACGGATTTAGGAATCGTAATAATACCATTTTGCAAGTCCCAACGAATAATTACTTGTGCAACAGATTTCTGATGTCTTGCAGCTATTTCCACTAATTCCGGCTGATCGAATAATTGTCCTTGCATTAACGGAGACCATGCTTCCACTTGTATTCCTTTCTCTTGGCAATATGCTATTAACTCTTTTTGTGTAAGCCTTGGATGCAATTCGATTTGATTAATCATTGGTTTCACTTCCGCATCTTTCATCAAGTCTTCTAAATGATGGATTTGAAAATTACTTACTCCAATTGCTTTAACCCTGCCTTGTTTATATAGTGTTTCTAAAGCTCTCCATGCGTCTTTATATTTTCCTTCTTTTGGCCAGTGAATAAGATATAAATCTAAATAATCGAGTCCGAGCTTTTCTAAACTTACTTCATATGCCTTTATTGTTTCTTCATATCCTAAATCGTCTGTCCATACTTTTGAAGTAATAAATAAATCATCTCTTGTAATGCCTGCTTCTTTCATGCCTTTCTTTATTCCTTCGCCAACCCCTGCTTCATTAGCATAAATAGCCGCTGTATCAATACTACGGTAGCCATTCTTAATTGCAGAGCTTACAGCATCCACAAGCACTTGCCCTTCCTCCACTTTAAATACACCTAATCCTAGCCAAGGCATTTTGATTCCGTTTGTTAGTTGAACTGTATCTTGTAAGTTTTTCATCGTGAAATAACTCCTTTTTTCAATGAATTTTTTTCTAAAATTAAGCTGAAACCAGTTAGGAGAATAGCGGCAATAACCATGATTCCGCCTACCCACGAAGTATGGATAAGCCCTAGTGAATTGGTCACTATCCCTCCCAAGTAAGAACCGATTGCTATTCCTGCGTTAAAAGCTGCAATATTTACAGCAGAGGCTACATCTACTGCACTTGGTACATAACGTTCTGCGAGCATTACTACATAAACTTGCAGCCCCGGAACATTCATGAATGCTAATAAGCCCATAAAAAGTATACTTATTAAGCCAATTACCTTAAATGGAAGGGTAAAGGACAAAACAAATAGGATAATAGCTTGGATAATAAACATAAAAAATAATGCCCGAAGCGGGTTTTTGTTGGATAGCTTGCCGCCAATCATATTACCTATGGCAATTGCTACACCATACAATAGTAAAATTCCTGCAACTGTATTTTGCTGAAAGCCAGTTACTTCATGCAGTAATGGAGAAAGATACGTGAAAACCACAAATGTTCCTCCATAGCCTAATGCTGTAATTAAAAAAAGCATTAATAGTCGTGGATTTGTAACTAACTGCAACTGATCTTTAAAGGTTGCACGGCCACCTTTCGATAAGTTATTTGGCACAAGTAAACTATTGGCGATAAACGCAATGATTCCAATAATAACAATGGTGATAAATGCTAATCTCCAGCCAAAGTGCTGACCGATAAATGTCCCAAAGGGAACACCTGTTACAGTGGCAACCGTTAATCCGGAGAACATGATAGAGATAGCACTTGCTCTTTTTTCTTTCGCTACTAAATCTGCTGCAATCGTGGAACCAATCGACATAAATATACCGTGAGCAAAAGCTGATACAATACGTGCAATCAGTAAAATAGTGATATTAGGAGCAAATGCAGCCATACTATTACCAATAATAAAAACAATCATGATCCCCAATAATAAAGATTTACGTGAAATATTAGAGGTAATAGCTGTCAAAACAGGTGCTCCAAATGTAACGCCTAGTGCATAAATAGAAACAGTTAATCCTGCCGTTGTAATCCCTACCCGAAAGTCATCGGCAATCAAAGGTAATAATCCAACGCTTATGAATTCAGTAGTACCAATAGCAAAAGCACTAACAGCCAAGGCTATTAACGCAAAAGTATTCATATTTTGCTTCAACTTCCTTTTCCTCCTCTTACATATATCTAACCACTAGTGGTATTTTTTGTAGTTTTGCATTTTAACCGGCAAGTGTTATTATGAATCATATAAGATAAATAGAAAAGTACGTACTTTTTTGTAATGTAGGAACCTAAAGGTAATATAGGTACAAAAAAGTTCCTATAAAAAATGGAGGGTATTATGGAAAATAAAAAATATAATATTTCAGTTGAAGCAACTTTGGAAGTAATCGGCGGTAAATGGAAGTGTGTAATTTTGTGCCACTTAACACATGGCAAAAAAAGAACAAGTGAATTAAAACGCTTAATGCCAAATATTACGCAAAAAATGCTTACACAGCAATTAAGGGAATTGGAAGAAGACGGTGTTATCAATCGTATAATCTATCAACAAATACCACCAAAAGTAGAATATGAATTAAGTGACTATGGAAAAAGTTTAGAGCCCATTTTAAATGCTCTTTGTGAATGGGGAGATACTCATATCACAAAAATATACGGAGATAAGAACTTAATGCTGGAAGATAGTGTGTTAAATAAATAAAACATTATTGAGACTGTGGACAAAACAAAATATAAAATGAGTAAAAATGAACATCCTCTAACTTAGTAGGAAAACCATTTTTTCCATTGCGCTGCAATCACTCTATGCGCCGGATAGCAAGTTTTAGAACGCAGTATCTTTAGGTATTTCTTTATTATTTTGGTCAGCATGAGGGGGTTTTGCACTTTTTCTTCTGGGAGCGGGCACAGAGCACATTCCTCTGTTACTTCTTCCTTTTATCTATGTAAAATACTTACTTCTTTCAAATTTTCTTCTTTCCTCTTTATTATGAACCTACTTTTTCATCATGCACAATGCAGTGATAAAGAAGTTCAAGTGCAGCCCCATGGAAAGCGAAGCATATTCAGCCTGCGGGTGATTTCCACAACTCTTCTTTCTTTAAATTAAATAACCCGAACAATTATCCGAAAAACCTAATAGTATCTTAAGGT
>NZ_BCVE01000017.1 GCF_001591585.1 Niallia circulans NBRC 13626
TTTTGGCTGATAAATTCGTTATTCAGCTGATTCCCTTCATATTTTGACTGATATTATATACTTCTCTATTTAATTGAGAGCCTATTAATTTATTCAACATAACTCCCCATTATAATTTCAACTCCAAATATCTAGAATTCTCATATTAAATAGAAATAAAGCATAGTAGACTGCTTATCGCCACCAATTAAAAAGATTTATTGATATTCAACTTCTTTATTACTCGTATTGCTCGTTCCCCAAAGAGATGAATAATTAAATTAGACTTAACACTTAGACAAAAATAAATACTTATTCCCACAACCATACAAACAATCACTATAATACATGCGTCTAACTTAGCTTGAGTTGATAAAAATAAAGTTAATAGCATATAGGTAATTAGTGTTCCAATAAACATAACGAGTGTAAAGAATCCGATTTGCAGCACTCTTCTGATTACTAACCTTAAAGAATAGCCAGCAAACTTTTTTACCGCATAAAAATTAATAATAATTGCCACTAAATATCCTATACTTGTTGCTATTACTGCCCCACTTGTTGCAAAAATTTTGATAAGTGGTATGTTCAGACATAATTTCACAATCAAACCTACCAACAAACTTATAATAGTATATTTTTGCTTATTTATTCCTTGAAGGACCGCTGCTGTAATAGAGAAAAGGGAAAAGAGAATAGCTACCGGAGCATATATTCTTAATATGTCCGTACCAAGTTCTTTATGATGATAAAATAAGGTATAGACCGGTTCGGCAAGCAGCGAAAGACCTACAACAGCAGGTAATGTAAAGAATAGAACAATTTGAATTGTTTGATTCACTTGTTGAACTAAACTTACATGATCTTTTTCGGTATATGCTTTCGTAATGGCAGGCACTAACGTTAATGAAAAAGCAGTTGCTAAAGAGACTGGAATAATGACAAGTTTATGAGTATTTAAAGTCAAAACACCAAATGCAGTTACTACTTGATCTTTTAAGCCAATAGATTCCATTGCACCTTTGAAAGTAAGTTCATCAATAAACTGGAATAATGGATTTGCAAGACCTACAAAAATAAAAGGGATTGCATATACGATAATCTCTTTATATGTTTCCTTAAGCGAAACTTCAATGACTCCTTTATCTTCTAAAAGAAGCTTATCAAGATGGGGTTTTCTTTTATACCAATACCATAATAAGACTACTAAACTTCCAACTGCCCCTATAAATGCCGCAAAGGTTGCTACACTGACAGCAGTAACTAAACTTCCTTTTAAGAGATTTAATATAATATAGGCACCAGAAAGCATAAAAATAACTCGCACAATCTGCTCAACTACTTGAGAAACTGCCGAAGGTCCCATTGATTGATGCCCTTGAAAAAAACCTCTAATCAAACTCATAAATGGAACAATCAGTAATCCAAAGCTAACCGCACGAATAACAGTTGTCCCATCTTGAACACTTACATCGGCGTTATCTGGAATGCTAGCTGCTGCTAAAATGGGCGCAAAGAAATATAAAATAACAAATGCGACAATTCCAGTACAACTCATCATAATAAGCCCAGATTTAAATAATTTTCTCCCTACTGCATACTCCTCTAGAGAATTATATTTAGAAACAAACTTTGCCACTGCTAATGGCAAGCCAGCAGTGGCTATACTTATAAAAATAGAATAAGGGATATAAGCCATTGAGTATAAAGCATTTCCTTTTTCCCCTACTATATGATAAAAAGGAATAACATAGAGCATGCCAAGAACTTTTGAGATAATTGTTCCTAGCGTTAAAAGAAATGTTCCTCTTAGAAGTTTTGATGTTTCCATTAAATCCATCCTTTAATTATCTTTTCAAATAAATAAACCATTAAAATTAAATTTAAGTGGCATTAACCCCACTATAATTCTTATTTTTCTGAAATTCCATTTGCCAACAACAAAAAATATGTCCAAATGGTTATTGGAATCATCAAAATAATATTAGATAAAATACTAAAAATTTTTATGCTTTTATTATTAGATTGTATACCTATAATAAGTGAAACAAGTAGACCTAAGTCAATTAATAAATATAAGGATATTGGTATCCACAGAGTTAAATTAGACCCCCTTACAAAAAGAAAAACTGCAATTGAGGCTAAGAATAAGAATAATGTTAAAATAAGGGATATAAATTCTTTCTTATTTTTTTGTGACAAGTTTTCCCCTCCTTTATTAATAGATTATAAAGTACTCATTGAAAAAAGACCAATATATGGTAATAAAATATGATGCAAATTAAATAAGATATAGAGCGTTTAAAAAGTGATGGAATTAATCGCCATTAGAAGAATTCCTCTTGGTGCTGCAATAACTATGAAGTAAAAAATGTCTAGAAGATTGAGCTTAATAAATGCTTCGTTTTTTTTATCCTATCATATTACCTGCAGGATATAATTTTTCGATTGTCTTACGAAAACTGTTTATTACTTCTCTCCCAGATGCTAAAATATGGTAACAACTATGTAGTGCTTTCAACAAATATCCGGCATGATGCTGAGTTTATAAAATTAGCAGATTAATAAGTACATCTTCTATATCCTCATACATAACAAGAGATTAACTTATTGCATTTGAAGGGAGTATATATGAATAAATGGGCTAGAAAACTATTAAATACCTCTAGGGGAAAATTCGAAATTTTTATTAAAGGGCAAGGTGAACCTCTTTGTATAACCCATCACTATACAGAATTTAATGAGACAGGAGATTATTTTGCAGAATCCTTTGTCGATACGCATGAAGTATTTCTTGTTAATCTCAGAGAAGCAGGTAGCTCCGATAAGGCTACTCAACCGTATGAACTAGGGTTACTAGAGTCTATCTTCGACTTAGAAGCAATACGGGAAGCATTAGGATTTAAAAAATGGAACTTGGCAGGACATTCCACTGGGGTATTCTAGGAGTTATTTATGGGATATATTGCTCTAACAGTTTGAGAAAACTTGTTTTAGTAGGAGCTGCTGCAAGAGAATCCTGATTGTATATACAATGATAAACATCCATCCTTTAAGAAAATGCAAGATTTGATGGAAAAGATAAAACAATCTGATTTATCAATTACAGAAAAGATGAGAATTACGAAAGAACGAACAAAGTTATCCTTATATACTCCTGAAAACTATGGAGAGTATTTTTCCCTTCCTATTCAAAAGAAAATATCCTCGATTAGACTGAACTATTTTAGCCGGGAAGTGCAACTTTTTGATGTTACTAGGAAGCTTAAGCTGATTTCAACTCCAACATTAATCATTTGTGGAAAATTCGATGTTCAGTGCCCTCTTTCCTATTCGCTTGAAATGAATAAGTGCATTCCTCATTCGAAATTATTGATATTTAATCAAAGCAATCATTATCCGTTTCTAGAAGAAGCTTCACGATTTAAGGATGAAATAGATGCATTTATGGGGGGAATTTCATGCAATTAAAGAAGATAGATATTGATATGATCGCTCGCTCGTTGCTTACTTCTCTGATCTCCGCTATTTGCGTTAGTACGATTTACCTTATTAGTTCTTCTTATTTTAGTTTGTTGGGAATACTAATATTTAGTTTTATTTTCTTTTGCTTTTATTTGGTTATCGCGTCGCCGCTGCAAATTTTCCTAAATCAAAGACCAAAGAAATTTAGTATTATCTACCTCGCGATCTATAATATTTTTTCTGGGGTTGTCACATGGATTGTTGCCATGTTTTTTGATATGAAAGATCCTTTCCATTCTTCCATCTTTTATTTTCTATTTATTTTGTGTGCATCTCTTTTTTGGATAGTTGATTCTCTGTTACTTCAGAAAAAAGCGGAATAAATATTGAAATCTGGTGTAAGAAATAAGGAGGAAACCGATGAAAAACTCATTACAAATAATAGCAGAAGCTTCTTATTCATTAAATTTTTTGGTTTATGTTCAAAATATCTTTCTCAACCAAAATAAAAATAAGGATAATTGGAAATTCCCCTATCTCCTAACAACTTGTGAGTTTCGAAAGGATTTTTTATTACAGTATCGCGGCTTATGGACTAAGATTACGAAAAGTATTTCTGAGAATAGAGATATTGACCAGGATATTTTCTATAATGAAAAACACTTATTTTATCATGAATTGTGTGATGTTACTGTCGATAATCTAACTGCTTTTAATCAAATATATGATTCCTTTTTCACTTGGTGGACAAGTCTAGCAGGTGGATTTTCCATTGAAAGGGCTATGGGCGAAACAATAGAGCATATCTATCATGATGTTTCAACTAAACTATTAGAAGAAAAAATCATCCCCAAAAAACCATTACATATTAACTTTATTTATGATAATTCTATAATAGAAGATTTAACCGCTTTTTCCTATTTCGCTGTATTATCAATAAATGATTGTATACTTCATTATAAAGAGGCCGTTGCTCGAATTAAGATTTGTGTAGATTAATTAGCTTCTATAATGGATTCAAAGTTATTTTTCATTTATAGAAGCCTTAACTTAATAACAAACTACCTACTTCTTCCCAGTCCTTCACTCTCGTTATTCGTTCGTGCTTACACATTTGATTGTATGGCTTATCAAGTAGCAATACATCTATTCCACTATTTGCAATAGAAAATGCATGGGCAGGGTTGTCTTCAATAAATAGAGTGACATTATGAATTAAAGCACATTCAGGCTTACCATTTATATATTCTGAAGCGCATACTATATCATCTATGGGCAACTTATTTTTAACAACCCAAAGTTCCGCTGAATTCATCCAAGCTTTTGACCTGCCCGTCATGATTGATAGTTTTGAAGTTTTGCTTAGTTCACTAAGTACATCAATTAAAAATGGATATGGTTTAGCTGAATGCAGTTCCTTTTGATTGTTTGTAAAAAAATCTACAAATGCTTCAAAGGAATATCCATATAAATCCGAAACTCCGTACTCTACCATTTCTTCGTAATCCAAATTTTTGTTATGTATTTTATTTAAAAGTTTTACAATCGATTTTCTCATATCAACAAGTGTATCATCAAAATCTATTCCAATATGGTTCATATAGCCCCTCGCTTTTTATGTCTTTCTCTTAAAATATTTTTTAGAACACCTAGTATATATTGCTTTATTTTTAGCACTAACCCCCCAAAAAACGCGGCACTTTTACTCTTTCTCTATATAGTTCTTGGGCCATTTTCTGCTTTTGTAATTTCTATTCCTTATCTCGCTTCATCCCTTTTATAACTTATACGCTTCTCGACTTAAAATATCGCTCCATTTAGCGTGGTTCTATTCTTTCATTAACTTTTCTATAATGAAAGGCAATTCTCATAAATCATCTACAATAAAATCTGCTTCGGCATTTCTCCAAAGCAAATCCTTCTTCCAAATCCCTTTCATCCCTACTTTTTTCGCAGCAAGCACATCATTTTCTGGATGGTCTCCTACAAATATAGCTTCGTTTGGCTGCACATTCAGTATGTTTAAAGCTTTATTAAATATCCTAGGATCCGGCTTTTTTATCCCTTCCCATTCGGAAACCAAAATGACATCAAAATATTTTTCTATCTGCAAAGACTTCAAATTATCCATTTGAAATTGTCCAAAGCCATTGGTTATCATTCCTAAAAGAAGATTCTGGCTCTTTAATCCCTCCAACATCTTCTTAAGATTGGGAAAAGGCATGCAGTGATTTTTAAATTGGCTAAGATAATCTTGTAAGAGCTCTTCCCATGTTATCTCCTTAACCTCAAATTCAGCTGCTAATTGTTGATATACCTTATCCTTCCAAACATAGCCGCGTTGATCCAATTCAATAAATCTCTTTGTATATGTATCTTTGGGAATATGGCTAAGTTCTATATTTAATCTATCATATTGACAATCCACAAACATTTCTATTGATACATCTCTATTTAATAAAGTACCATCTAAATCAAATATAATCGCTTTAATCATGGCTTGTTTCTAATCTCCCTCTCTAATGTTAAAATTTTTTCTCTGTATTAATTATACAATTTTGAACGATTCTCCTTTTTCATTACATTATTTGTTAAAATAAAGAAAAGTTCAGAGAATTGGAGGAAGACAATGTGCTTAAAAGAAAAGTAGTATCAGCTACCGTGACTTGGCTAATGATACTATGTCCTTTTGCTATATTAGGATATATCAACTATCAAAAACACTCATTAAAAAATGACGTATATGCATATCTTTTGGAAAAATATCAAGAAGAGGACATACTAGAAATTGATACTACCTTGACAAAAGCAAGCTATCACTTTACCACTTTTGTGACTTTTAGAGATGAACCGAACCAAAAATATGAATATATACGTATTGATAAGGAAATTAGACAAGCTTCCCCCAATCCTAATGAAGAGGAGGAACATTTATATAAACACCTTGATTTTAACAAATATAATTAGTTAAAATACAAATTTCCCCATCTCTTACACTGTTTTGCTGGAGAATGTTTTGTATTAGAGTAAAAGGGATTAGTTCGATATGTAACTTCCATTATTGATAATGTTCGTTGTATTTTCCTTCTTCATAAATTTCTCTTGCGCCAAGAGCTGTCCATTCTTGGGGTGTTAAATCTGGATGTAAATCTAAATAGGATCTCATCATTTGATAACCCACATTGTAACCATAATTATAAGGCAATCCATTCCCGCCCGATATTATTTCTGCTGCCCTGTAGGGATCTTCTTGGAATAAATCTGGTTCAATTTGATTCCCATCATCCTTATTAAAATTGTAATTAATAGTAGTTAGAGAAATATCTGGATATACAAGCTTTTCAAATATTACTGCTTTCCCTTCAAGAATTAAGTTATCCAATACGGTATGAGAGTGAGAATTATTAAAGTACATTTCCGTCCACACACTATGATGATATTCGTGAGCAATTCCTGCTTTAAGAGTTTCCTCATTAAAAAGTTCATTGTATAATACACTGATTTTTCCTGCTCCCTCTGTAAACATTAAAGTTGTACTCTTAGTTGCCTCTGTAGGATAAATACATATATTCGTTTTTTGATTTGATGGTATATAATTAGAAGATTTTATTAAACTTTCCTCAATGGCTGAATTTATAGCCTTCACATCCATTGTTTGAATGATATTATTAACTTCTTCTCTATTTTCTGGTGCTTTAACAGTCTCTGTGAAATACTCTGCATCCTGATAACATGCCTCATAAATAGGATTAATTACTTCCTCTTCAAACACCTGACTTTCTGACATATTTACATCCTCTTTTATTCTTTTTTCGAAGTTCTCATATAGTTTATATACGTGAATTATATGGTACGATTGACCAGTTTCAGGATGTTGAAATGAGTATGTAAGTCCTTCTTTTACCTTTTTTTCTTGTTCTACTATCTCATTTTGTTGACATGACGATAATAAGAAAATAGTAAACATCAAATAATATTTAATTCCCCGCAAAGTTACACCTTGCCTCCCATAGATTTTTCATAATTTATACGTTCTAAGCACGTAAAAGTTCCCGAACATTCTAATAATTCTTCATAGAAAAGGAGAAGAAAATAGAAAGGACTACCGAGAAGAGAAATAGAAGATAATTTTTTAAACCCTCCTCTACTTATTTTGATAGAATATACTACTAAGCAGTTAGATACTTATATAGGAGTAAAACTATTTGTCCAAAGAAAAAACGAATTCAAGACCAGTTGGCTTTCTTTTGAGAGGCTCATTGTATTCCTTGAATATTAATTTAATGTTTGACATATTATCAGGTAAGGGCGGTGTTACAATGAATTCAAATGATATATGCCCACCGGAAGCTCCACCATGATCGTTTCGACAGTCGTAATCAATATGAGTGCCATCGATGGAAAGTTCTATAAATATAAAATGGTGCATATCTCCAGGCTTCTCTTCGGAGACATCCTTATCAATATTCAAGTGAACTAAACTGGCATTTTTATATTGACGAATGAATGGTACTGAATAGAAAACATTATTATCTTCATACGATTTTAAAACTGGTTTATTTTTCAGAAATCCTTTAGGTACTTCTATCGGTTTATACATATCCTCTCTTGGTAAGTGGCTAAAAACATCATTTAAAAAATCCCCATTCAAATTATATTTTTTAGACCAAATAGCAATATGCTGCGAAGTTGGATCTCCAGGATCACTTGATATTATTTTTCTTTGACTTATTAATTCACATATTTTTTCATCAATTGACTCCACACGTTTATCATAATAGTTACCATAGGATTCAAGTGTCATTTTGTACTCTCCTATACTCACGTTTTTATTTCCAATATAACACAATAAAGGAAATAGTTGAAATCCCTGTTATTCATTCTAACGGTTTTTATATAAGCTTACTTTACTTTTATAAATATAAAATGTGTTCATCAGCTAAATGAAAACCACTTTTGAAAAGAATACCGGAGAAAATGGCGTTCATCAGCTTAACTATGAGAAAGGAAAAGAGGAAAATGAATATTAACTCTTTATCAGATTTGTTTAACTCCATTATTTGTCCTTTATAGTCTTGGGCTGAAAAGTCTCCGGAAAATTGGAATATTTTAATTGGTGTTGGAGGGATTCTACTTATTGGAAGTGCGATTTTGCCTTTTTATTTTATAAGAAATTGGTCTAGAAGACGAATGGACTAGTAAAATCTTTTTACAAAGCTCTTCCTGAATGTTGTGGGCAATTATTTGTGTGACATGATCTTTCCAAAAGATAATATGTGGACTATCTTTTTCTTGTTCAAATATGCACTGGCATTTTTAGCAGGCGGAGTATACTTAGTTCTACAGTATAAAAAGCAGATTTCATAAAAACAAAAGCCATTAATCATTGTGTTTCAACAATGATTAATGGCTTCCTAGTAGAATACTTAGTGATGTACTAAAAATGTATAATATAAGCGAGTATTATTTCTGTGCAATAGGAAAAGTAACGGTAACTTCTGTTCCTTTTCCTTCCTCACTCTTAAAACGAATGGTTCCATCATACTTTTCGATAATATTATAGCAAATCATTAAACCAAGCCCAGTTCCTTTCGCTTTTAAGGAATAGAAAGGCGTTCCTATCTGCTCTAATTGTTCTTCGTTCATCCCTGTACCGTTATCGATAATTACAATTTTTAATTCGTCTAATTCTCCTATTAATTTTACATGGATGGTATCACCAGGCTGGGAGGCTTCAATCGCATTTTTCAATAAATTTACGAATAGTTGTTTAAATTCCATGATATTACATTGAATCTTATAGTCTGTTTCACTTTCTAATTCAATATGTATCGTATCATTCATTGCATATGAATTCAGTAAGTCCATAACTGTATGAAGAGCTAGTTTAACGGAAATAATCTCTGTCTTCGTTTCGCTTGGTTTAGCTAATGATAAAAAATCTGAAATAACTGTCTCAGCTGCTTCTAGCTCATCTAACATCAGCTTATATTGTTTTTTTATATGTTCAGGTATTTCCTTATCCTTTTCATGAAGCTGGATAAATCCTTTTACTACCGTAATAGGATTGCGAATTTCATGTGCAACAGCTGCCGCAAGCTGTCCAGTTGTCCGCAGCTTTTCAGCTTGCTTAACTTGAACATAATATAGCTCTTGATCCTTCATTCTTTTTTGAAAAAGCAGGAAAAGAAATAGCAGCAAAAGCTGTGTCCCCAAGAAATTAGTGATAACTCCTATAAAATCCAAATAGCTATAACTATGTATGCCAGGGGTATTATTCATCATCAAATAAATAATTACGCATAACATAATAGTAATGTTCCCTAACAATGTAATATAAAATAATCTAATATGTAAAAATAAGACAGGAATAACTGGGATAAAACAAATCAGCAATATCAAAGCAAATCTGTCAGGAAACCGTAAATACATAAAGAAAAAGTAAGCAGACATCAAAAAAATAATCGTTGCTCTAAAATTTAATGTATCTTTTTTGGGAAAAATGACTAGTAGAATAGAAATACTTACAACGAATAAACATTGCAAGATTAAAGACAACGAAATAATTCGATCATCCTCTATGTAAACTATCACTATCCCTGCGCTCATTAATATGATGAATAAGCCAATAATCATACGATAAAGCTTTAAACTAGGTAAAAATTCATTGTCTATCATTAAAACAGTCCTCACATTATATTAAATTGCAGGTTATTTAAATGCTTCTGAAAAATGGTACATCATAATCATAACTGATGTTTTTATAGTACACAATTTGTAATCTTTATTCACTAAGACGTTCAATTTCTTGTCATACGAAGGGTAAGCTTTTTATACTCACTACTATGTAAAAGTCTATTTTACCTTATTGTTCCAACTTTTTGTAGTCTAATCTGACTATTCCTTTTTGTTAATTCTATATTATTGCCGTGATTATCATTTATTTAAAAATCCCTATGGTTCATTTATTAGCATTATTCGATCATTGTTTCCATTTAAAAGAATTCAAAAGACCACCTAAGAAATCAAATTAGATGGTCTACTTAAATACATATGGAAAAATGTGTACATTTATAGTTAATTACTTTCTGCTTTTAAATTACTCGACAATATCGCAAGGAAGTGTAACTCTCTCCTTCTACATTGCCGTATGTATCTTGTTCTTTCTTAAAAATAAATCCTTTCGCTTCATAGAATGGGATTCCTTTTTGATTACCTTTCGCTACTGACACCCATTGCTCACTTGCTGCGAACTCTTCCTTCTGCTGTTTTGTGAGAACATCTAATAATTTTGTACCAATGCCTTCATTCCGTCTATCCGGACTGATGTAAAAAACAAACACTTCGCCAGCGGTATCATTTATCATGCCACCACCGATGGCACCAACTACTTCATCATTATCAATGGCAACAAAATAGCCTCCCCATTCTCTACTTGTTTCCGTAACTTCCCTGTGAATTCTTTCCCGATTATAAAACGTTGAAATAATTCTAGTAATATATTCTTTTGAACAGAGATCTTCATATGTTGCCCAGTAGCCATCCCTGCAAACCTTCGCAATTCCTTCTACATCTTTCGGTTCCGCTTTTCTAACTTCAATCACAATCTCACCCCCTGTTATTTATATTATGTAACACCCATTAACACAAAGGTCGGGAAATTGTATTTTCTATCCATCTGGATCTGCCTCAACAACTTCACATTCACGATTAATAGGTCCTTGGACAATTCTACAGTCTGCTTTCTTAATGGCAGACACAGAAAGTTCTATAGTATCAACCTGTAACTAAATGATTTTCCTCTATTACTTTATATTTTCATATTTCTTTCCATATTAGGATTATAAACTTGCAGCCATTTTTTCGTGATACTTATCATCCATTCTCCCAATTCATTTAAAAAATTTATAATAACTTTTGAATTACTTATTGGATTAACAGCATACTCCAGTGCTTGTTTCATTTCGGATTCTTTGCTTGGAAAATGTTCAGAAAATAGTTTATATGCCGGGTACAGATCCCTTGTGTATTTGTTTTCTTCCACTAGAACCAGTGCTAGTCCTGCCCTAACAATGATTTTCATTATCCATCTGCAGCAATCCAATACATCTTCAACATCTTCGTTCCCAGTAAGTTCTTCTTTTGCTTGTTGAATTTGACTTCTTAAATTCACAAGATGTTCATTGGCAAGTGTTTTGTCTGCTTTATAGTTAGGTAAAAAAACACTTATATCTTTTCCGTAAACACAAATGCTATGAGTTTTTATCATAAACGGGATTATTGAAAACTTAGTAGTCTCTAAAATATTTTCAATAAAATAGAAACTAAGTTCAACGCCATCAACTGCTTTAAAGTTTTCATTTAAAGCTTGTTCTGCCTTATCCACCCAATTTAAGTCAATGGCATCAATATTTTTATTGGTAATAGCTATCGTATCCAAATCTGATACATTATCTATTCCTAATCCGCGAGGAATAGAACCCCTAATATACACACTATGTAAATGTTCTCCTAAATAAGATTGATATGTTTCTATTACCGCATCTATAATATATTTAAATTCAAGTTTTATGGCATTTATACTCGAATCATTTATGATATGGCCTCTTGAATCTGTCCGACAAAAATGCCCAATATTTTTAATTTCTATCAATAATCTCTCCTTCAAAAGAATTTCATGATTCTTCCAATTAAATTATGATACTATTATATTAACAGATTTTTCTAAACTCGAACTAGGAGTATTGCTTATGAAAATTATCATATTAGGGTCAACTGGATTTTTAGGATCTTCCTTATTTGCACTTGCCTCATCCATCTCTGATTTTTCTGTTTACGGAACTTCCCGTTTTCCAAATGCCCATTCACATATTTTACAACTGGACATAAATAACAAACATCAAGTAACACAACTAATGAACCATATTGATCCTGATGTTGTTATTTGGTCTATGATGGATGGAGAAAATGAAATGCAGCTTATTGAAATTGGGCTCAACAATATATTAACTGCTATTCCCCCAAAAACAAAATTAATATATTTGTCAACAGATGCTGTTTTTGTCGACGGCAAAGGTAACTATTCTGAAACAGATCTACCAGGTTTTTTACCTAGCGAAGCACCGTTATCTACATATATAAATGCCAAACACGTAGGGGAAGAATTGCTCCTTACAAATCATACAAACCATATAATTATTCGTACAGGTCCTATTTATGGAAAAAATGCTAATCAAGATATTGAAGCCAGAACAAAACGTCTCATTCATGAGATTAAAAAGTATGGATATGCGAATACCCCTGCCAATACGTTCAAAACGTTTGTTCATATTGATGATTTATCAAAAGCAATAATCCAAATCATCAATATGAATTTAACAGGCGTTTTACACGTTGGTCCAATACAGAAGGAAAGCTATTATTCTTTTTATGTCAAAAGATTATCGCAACTTGGATTTGCAACTACCAATCTTCTGCCCTTTTCCATTAACAAGTACGAAAAAGCTTTTCATGCTTTTGATACTTCTTTAAATACCCAAAAAGCCGCTAGCTTACTGAAAACATACTTTCGCAATGTTGAGGAGCAAAGCGGTATAGAATAGAAAGGAAGACAAATTAAAAAATAATCTTTTTAAAAATTATTAGATAAACTGTCATTTATTTTTTAAAGAATAAAGTCCAACAATTTCTAGAAAATTATGGAGGTTTTATAAAATGAAATTTTTATAAAGTTACATGTTATTAGTATGCTATATGCTCTTATATTTTTTGTTCCGATCGAACTAATGTTAAATGTTTATAGGATTAACAGACTGACAAATTGGGAATTTGGAACGATAAATATGTTAACTGGTACAGCCATTATTGTTGAATTTGTTGTCGGTACAATACTAATCATTCTTTTAACGAAAATTGGTTGGATGGGCGAAAGGCAAGTTTTTGGACTATCCTTCTTTGGCTGCCATATCTTGTACTTTTGGTTTATCTATTTGCTGTTTTATTTCCAATGACTCATCGTGAAGATGAGCCTAACCCAGTTACTGGTCTTTTAGCAATAGGAGGATTGATGATTTATCCTTTTTATATATTAATACTTAATTTTTCACTTTATAAAAGGTGAAAACAACAATTAGACTCTTTAGTTCAAAACGCACCATTGTATTTCAACAAAGCCTATAAATGAAAAAATAGCAATTATTCATTTAAGTCAATGGATGTTTAAATAAGCGATTTCCTTGCTAATAGCATATTATCTCCAACTTTTTTGCAGCTTCCGAATGTAAACAATTTGTCCAATGTGGTAGGCGTTATGAGTAGACAAATTTCCTAGAACTTGCCACCACTTTGCCTTCTCCGGGAAACCAATTACATCATTATCTACCTTTTCTTGCGTCAGTAGGTCTTGCCATTGAAGCAGAACAGCTAAGAGGGACTTTTTTAAGTCAGCAAACGTTTTATTTTCTGAAATAATAAAGCTTTCATTATTATCATTTATGGAAGCAACAGCATTTACATGAGATTCTTTGTATCTCTTTTGCCAAGTTTCATTCCAGTAAAGAAGATGTTGGACAATTTCTACAATACTATTACTTTCATCATTAGGTTTCCAAAACGCTTCTTCCTCTGTTAAATTTACAACTGATTCAGAAAACGGTACATACCAGCTAGGATCGTTCGCATTTGCTAACAATTGATCTTCCAAAACGTCTTTAGCAAGAGACATAACCAATCACACTCCTTCTTATTATAAATATTCTATTTCGACGACCTTCTGAAAACTCCTGTATTATTACATTATTATATATTTTTTTCCTCCTTAACTGCAGAAGACAAATAGCTATTACTAATCCACTAATTTAGAGAGTTTGACCATTATCTATAGTAAATACTTGCCCGGTTATAGATTTTTGAGTTAGTTGAAAAACTATCGCTTCAGCTATATCATCTGGTGTGGAAATCCTTTGAAGTGGTAATTCACCTGTAAGTTGATACATCTTCTCTTCATTACCAGCCCACCACCTTGTTTCAACAGCTCCAGGAGAAATGCTATTAACTCTTATTGAAGGTGCCAATGCGATAGCCAATGACTTTGTCATCGTATGTATAGCAGATTTTGTTGCTGCATATGGGATAGACGAACCTATCCCAGTCATTCCTGCTACACTCCCCATATTTACAATTGCTCCAAAATGTTGTTTTTTCATATAAGGAACAACCGCTTTTATGCAATAGAACATGCCCTTCGCATTAACACTGAAAAGAGAATCCCATATATCATCTGTTACTGCATCTAAGTCATCCATAGCTATTTGGGCTGTGATACTCGCATTATTTACTAATCCATCTATAGATCCAAAAGTTTGAACAGTTTGGGATACTAATTCCTTTACTTCCTTTTCGTTTGCTACATTTGCTTTATAAGCAATAGCTATACCGCCGTTTTGTTTTATTTCATTAACAACTTTATGAGCTTCCTTTTCAGATTTGTTGTAATTTATCACTACTTTTGCACCTTCAGCAGCTAGTTTTATAGCTGCAGCTCTTCCTACTCCAGTTCCAGCCCCAGTAATGATTACTACTTTATTCATTAATTCCATTTCCGTATCATCCTTACTTATTTTTATTTGTACTATTACATTATGCTTTAATTAAAATGAGGAGTATAATACAGAATAATGAATTAGGTATCATTTTAAATGATATCAGAGAGAAGGGCGAAACTATTGGAAAGTCATGAATTAAAGATTTTCAAACACGTTGCTGAATTGCAATCAGTATCTAAAGCAGCCGAAAAATTAGGATATGTACAACCAAACGTTAGTCAACGAATAAAAAATTTAGAAAATGAACTAGGCGTGCGATTATTTATGCGAAATAATCGGGGAGTAACATTGACTGAAGAAGGGAAAAAATTATTAGATTATACAAATGAAATACTACAATTAATAGACGAAGCTAAGACAGCTATTAATCCTAATAAGTGGAGAGAACCATTAAAAATAGGAGCTTCTCAAACAATTTCTGCCGTTAAGATTCCTTCCTTACTTTCTACATTTTTAAAAGAATCTAATAATCTAGATGTGAAAGTAAGAACAAGTAATAATTTGATGTTAGAAGAAATGCTTTTCTATGGTGAAGTGGATGGTATATTTGTAAATAGCAGTAAAAAAACATCTGATTGCGAGATTGTTTATAGTTACTTAGAGAAAATTATACTAATTTCCCCTATACCTAACCCAATTCTTATTAATTCAAATCAGACGTTGATAGTTAATAGTGATAAAAATTGCATATATAGAAAACACTTATTAGAGTGGTCCAAAGAAAGCAATTTTCATAGTTCTAACATCATTGAGTTTGATTCTCTTGAATCTATTATTCAAGCAGTTCATGATGGATTGGGTATCAGCATAATACCTGCAGACATTGCAAAAACTCGAAAAGGTACCGAGGAAATCATATTCACAGAATTACCTAAAAAGATAAAAATAGACTTTTTAATCAAAAAGAAAAAGCAACACTCACCAGGTTTAAAAAAATTCATTCGCTTTTTGCGAGAAAATAATGAACTAAAATAAAATAGATTATTTTAGGTGGTTTATTGATTTATCGAACTAATTCTTAGATGCTGCTACTTTTAACTTCTAAAGTGTATATTCAGGCCGGATAATATATTACAACTCCAGTTTTTATCCTCGCTCAGATTATAAAACTGCTAGAAACAGGTAAATCTAGCAGAAATACAATTTATTCCGGTAACTTAGATGTTATAATTAGTTTCTCCTCTTTATTTTTCGTCTCTATTTTCATTAAATAAACTCCATTATTAGCCGTCATATCAAAAATATCATTATCTTCAATTTCCCCAATTTTTTTTATATTCCCATTATCAATTTGATATTTTTGGAAATGGTTACTAACACCAGTACCAACAAAAACATGATTGCTACCATCCACTCGTAGTCCATTAACTTCCATATACTTACTTGAGAATTCGTTTGCCTTTTTCGTTTGTGTATCGAAAAGAACCAATTTATTGTCTGCAAAAGACTCAGTAAAGAAAGCTAAGTAAACAATTTGGTGATCATTTAATAATTCTCCCCAGCCAATCTTCTTATGAGGACTTTGGAATTCTTCTAACTTGTGCGTTGAAATATTATATAAATAACAGTAGCTTTTTCCTTCCCTTATATCTGTGAAAAGGATTTTTCCATCTTGAACGGATAAAAATGCATTATCAAGAGTATGTGTTTTTAGATTAAAAACAGTTTTATTACGATGTGTCTTTAAATCTCTTATCATAACATAAGATTGATTTTTATTTTGATCAAAATATATCCATGCTAGATAATTATCAGCTAACACAGGAAATTCATTTTTGATCGACTTATCGTTTTCCTTTGTGATCGGCTCAATTTCCCTTGTTTTTGTATTCATGATATATATGTTTTTCTGATCCCCAAAATCATCACTGTCTACCCATGTAACCCAATTATCATTAGCTTTTAGCCCTTGAATAGAAGAACTATCGAATTTTGTTGTGAATAGTGTTTCAACTTTATTAGTTTTTCTGTTGTATTGGATGATTTTATTAGCCATTCCTGAAGGGCTGTTATCAGCTGCACTCATATAAACATTGTCTTTGTAAGCAGCATAGGATGATATTTCTTTATAGGGTAAATTCACATTCACATCAAAATCTTTATCATAAATCTGAGTCTTTTCCGATGATTTAGAATTTGTTGCTGATGACTTTTTTGTTTGAAGTAAATGATTACCATAAAATACGATAAATATAAGTACTAGTATAGTTATTAATATAAATGTATTTTTTCTCGTCATTACGCCCCTCCTTCTTCAATATACAAATTTTTGATTAAAATATAATACGAAAGGTTGTAAGATTCTCACAACCTTTAATGTAGTATTACCAAACCATAACGGGGTTAGAACCCTTTGTCTCTTTGTCAGCTTCATATACTGCTCGAGCTACCCCTTTTTTTGAAACTGTTGTCTTTAATTTTGACCAATATGTTCCCCCTTTTGTAAATTCAGTGTGATGATTTGGATCAACTAAACGAAATTCATCTGCATTTTTATCATACCCGCTTACTGTAACATAGTGCCTATATTTTGTCCCTCTATATTGTTCTATAAAATCAGTTCTCGTTAATAGAATTGGTGCAGTTTTCTTATTCCGTAATGTTGTCTTTACCCGAGTTTCTAATTTTACTGCTGGCTTTGAATATTTAGCGATATTCCCAACAATATAGGGGTTTCCACTAAATTTATACACATATTTATATTTATTAAGACCATCAGCTAAAAAAGTAGATTTTGTACCACCACCGTTGGGGAGAGTACCTATTGTGTTTCCGAAATGCTTTTGACTCGGAAGTTTTTCAGAACTACCACTTTTCAATTTATGAAAACTTAGAGATTGTCTACCAGCAGCTACTCCGCAAAAGTTACTATACTGCTGCTTATTATATTTAACAGAAATCGTGTAATGCTCATTGGTTTTAGCAGCTACCTTCGACATAGCTTGTTTCTTTTGAAAGGCCTGTTCTTCTCTTTCAGTTTGTTTATCTCTTTTCTCTTCCAGAGAGTTATAATACTCTTCATTTTGAATATAATTTGGATCATTTAATGCGGCACCCGTACTAATATCATCATTCGCTTTGGTTTCAGTTTCAGCAAATACAGAAATTGGTATTATCAAAGCAGTACTTATAATTGTTACTAAAACTAATTTTATTAATTTTTTATTCATATTATCTTCTCCTCATAAATTTTATTGTTAAATATATCCTAATAATACCATAATATGGAATTGAGAGAAGAATTTTTTCCTTTTTATAGAAATAGCAAGTATTTTGTACCCTACAGAAATTTATTGAAGGAAATTTTATAATACTCGTATATTTGCTGAACCACACAAAAAACTTCGAATCTTTTAATCTCGAAGTTTTTAACTAACTATATTTCTCTAAACATTATTTTACTTTCCGTTTACTCTGATTCTTTCATCATATAAATAATTTCTTCAATTGAAAGTGTATACAGTGGTATGTCAACACAAAACTAGACAACTTTTTTAAGGTGTTTCTGTTTATATTCAATAGGGCTTAAATAACCTAACGTTCCATGAATTCAATGTAATTAAACCAATTCACATAGTCGTATAATTCCCTTGATAATTCTTCTAAACTAGTAAATGCCTTTCCTTAATAAACTCTGTTTTGATAATTTTAAATGTTGCTTCTGCCACTGCATTATCATAAGGACAGCCTTTCATGCTTAATGATTGCTTTATATCGAAAGTCTCTAAAGCTTCATCTATTAGCTTATTTTTAAATTCATTTCCTTGATCCGTGTGGAAATATCGAATCTTTCTTAAATCCTTCTTAATGGAAGAAAAGGCGCGATATACGAGTGCTGCATCTTTGTTTGGACCGGTACTTTGTCCAATGATTTCTCGATTAAAGAGATCAACAAATACACATACGTATTGCTACTTTTTATCGACCCTTACGTATGTCAATCACTAACGACCACTATCATTTCTTCTTCTTGATGAAAAGCACGATTTTATTCATTTTGTTGCTGGGATTCATTGCACTTCTTTGAATGTGGTTTGAATTGAGCCACAGTATAAGAGGAAACAAGCCCTTGTTCCCGCATAATGCGACCGATTCGGCGTCTAGAAACGATAAATCCTTGTTTTTTTCATTCCACTTTTATCTTACGTGTGCCGTAGTTCTGCCGGCTTAAGCAAAAGATTTCGATGATTTTTGAGGTTATATCATCCTCTGACGCTCTTTCTTTGGCCTCATAATAATAGGTGTTTCTTGAAAGCTGTAGGACTTTACACATTGCTGATATCGAGTATTTGTGTTGGTTATTCTTAATTACATTTACTTTCGTCCTAGTATCAGCGCTGCCTGCTTTAAAATGGCATTCTCCATTTCAAGTTGCTTGTTTCTTTTCCGAAGTTCCTGAAGTTCCTTTTGTTCGGGTGTTATATTATCCTTTTCTTGAAAGGAACCGGTAGTTTGATGCTGATTAATCCACTTATCTAAGGAAGATGGGGTTAACTCATATTCCCGAATGATATCCTTTCTTGGTTTTCCGTTCAGATATAGTTGCACCATTTGTTATTTGAATTCTGCAGTAAATGTTCTACGTGCTCTTTTGGTCATGGTAGATTCTCCCCTTATTGTCTTATTGGTATTCTACTTGACCTTAAAATATCTGTCCAACTAAGTGTAGCCTATCCATCCATTATTCATTTATAATAAAGTTTTTTATTAGCTAAGCTGTCCCTTTTGTGACATAGAGCAGTCCTCTCCTTATTTGAGGAAGGGACGCAAAACTTAGTTGAATATATAAATTACTTCCAAGTTTCATCTAATTTATCTGAATAGAAATTTATAGCTCTTTTATAACTTAGTAATTCAGTGTCATTTGTCGTATTAATTAAACACTTTAGTATCAGCTCCATCGCTTTACTATGTTCTTTTAAATTGTATAAGGTCATGGAATAAAATACTTGAATTGCATGATTATCTGGGAATAATTCCATTCCTTTTAGGAATACGTCTTTTGAATTTTCATATTCTCCTAAAGCTCTATATGTACTCCCTAATCCCAATATTGCACCTTCCATATCCTTAGAAGGTAATCCTATTTTTATAGCATTTTCGTAATATGGCACCGCCTTTTCTTCTTCTCCCAATATATCGAAGCTCCAGGCATATTGATAATTATATATAGCATCCTCTGGGAAATCCCTTACCAATTCACTAAGCACTTCGTTAGATTCTTTAAAATTACCATTCTTCCGTAGATCTAAAGCTTTATTAAGTTTGATATTCATCACATATATCTCCAATTCTTTTCCTCTACGTCTTTTATCCTAACGCAGTTCTATTAGTAATTCTATTTGAATCATTAAATTCCTTCCTTCGCTACACCATTTGTTCTATGAAGAAAAATAAACTAAAATGGAGTATTCAACAAGAAAAATCATTCTAAGGAGTACTTGAAATGGCCTTTATTGAAAGAGAAAAATGGATATTGCTTGATGGTAATTCTAGTATTAAGAGAACTAGGTCTCAAAAAGGTCCACTTCCCACCTATAGGAAGGATTAATGAGAAGAAATATTGATTTAATTTATGTGGGTTAGGAGAATGTACTACGGATGTGTTTAGACATGGAAAAGGAAAAAATATCATTACATTCGTTTATGATAGAGAAAATCTACTAAAATTGGGAAAATAAAACTTTTTCCTGATGGAATGTTATTTATATTTAACTAAACAAAATTTCAAGTTAAATACAACAGATAATTTTAGCTTACATAGAAACTTTTGCACTAATAATCATATAGTTTAAGAGCAGATTTTATTTGTTTAAAATGATGTAGATCGTGTTCCATTAATCCTTTTAAGTACTCATAAAGTGTTAGTTTAGATTGATTAATCTGTAATTCAATTAACCAATTATCATCAGATATGTTGCTTAACTGATTAATTAACTCGTATCGAATATGTATGCATTTTTTAAAGGTACTCTCTATATCTTCGGTTCTAGCAATTAATGCAGATTGAGAGTTTAAATCATCAGCTTTAGGACCTTTTGGCAAATCTTTAGCTGATAATAAATATGGAATTCTGTATTGTAAAACAAATTCATCCCAAGCATAAAAGTGGCCTATGATTTCTATAACAGACCATTTTCCTTCTCCAATTGGTTTTCTAAGCAGATTTTCATTAAAATTTTCTAATTTTTGTATAAATCCTATAAATTTCTGTTGATGCTCTAAAATTTCTAATTTCTGTTTTAGCAATTGTACCACCCCATATATTTATTCGCATTTATTTGCGAGAACCTCGAATAAATATTTCAAAGTCCCAAAATCTTTTTTTGGTAACATTTCATAAAAGAATGCTATTTAAAAATAAGGCTCGATTATTGAATAACCGATAAAAATCCTTCTTGAACTTGCCCCTTTAGATGAATATCAACCTTGTTTAATAAATCAATGTTTCTTTAAGAAGTTTAGCATTTCATTGAAAGCTTGTTGGGATGATTTCTCATTAAATTTTATAGAGTATGGGTCGCTAAATCCGTGATGTCCAAAATATTTATGTACTTCTATATTCTTTTTATCTAAATTTAAAATTAACTCATCCACACTAAATGATTGCTCCACTTGAGGAAAGAATAAAATTATAGGACATAGTGGTACTATTTTCGTGAAATTCCTTATTCTCGAACCATAGTATCCCACAACCCCATCAAGACAATCTTCCTCGCTGCACAACCAAGCAATCGTTGCCCCTACACTAAATCCAATAATATATATTTTTTGATATTTATTTTTAACACCTGCTAATAAATTCTTTATTTTATCTGCAGCATCGGAGAATCCTACAGTCTCCATAAAATTGTGATAGGCAATTATCTCCTCAGAATAATCAAATGATTGTTCTCGTTCTAATAAGTTTGGGCAGATTACATCAAAATCCTGTTTTGATAATATATCACAAAAATTCTTTATATGTTGATTAATGCCATAGATTTCATGTATGATAATAATTAAATTATCTGATTTTCTCAGTATTTGAAGCATTTTTATTTCTCCTCAAAGGTAATCTTCAATTATATAACCAATAGAGATTAAATCATTTCTTATTCAACTATCCTCCCTCAATAAACAAACACTTATCTCTTAATACGCAGCTATTCTCACTAATACTATATAACTTGTTTAGCCTGATAAATTGGGATTATTAAGGTTCTCGGAAACCATACAGAGCAACAAATGTTACAAATAGACTAGTTAATATCATTGAAATACTAAAAAGAAATAATAAAATTCTATACTTATTCCTTTCTGCGAAAATAGCAAACAAGAAACCTATAATATTGTATAGATTTAGTAAAACAATAAAGGGATATCCCTTATTTCCAAAAGATAAAGCGGTAAGAAGCTTTTCATCATTTTGTAACAACGAAATAAACAGAAGAAATCCTAATAATGTGGAAAATACAGACAAAATCGAAAAGAATTTTCTCATTTTCCTCCTCCAAATATTTTCTCTTAATGACTAAAAGTAAATTTTTTACATAGGTTATATTTAGTATAACATACTGCCATTATTTCCAAAGACACTATGTTTGCTTCTATTTAATCTAACTCTGCGGTAAGTTCTTCTGCCAGTGCTTTTTAATGAAAAAATGAATGAAAGTCTGAGTTTTATCTTTTGTTGTAAATATAATTAGAATATATGCCAGTAAGATATTCAAACTCAACAGTTAACTATCTCTATCCCTCACATAAGTCACGTCAAGTGGTCTTTCTTAAATTTGTTCAAAAGTTATGATGTGTTTTTCTAATTAACATTCATTGGTTCCATTTTTGATTTAAATTTATCAAAGGCTCTGTCATCTGTTGAAAAAATATCATTCTTCTTGCAGATTTAAGCAATTGCAAGGAGTGAATTAGCCAAATTGTGAATTTATCAGCTAAAACTAGGAGCTTATCAGCCAAACTTTAATTTTATCAGCCAAAGTTAGGGGCTTATCAGCCAAACTTTGTTTTTATCAGCCAAAGCTAGGGGCTTATCAGCCAAACTTCATTTTTTTCAGCCAAAGCTAGGGGCTTATCAGCCAAACTTCATTTTTTTCAGCCAAAACTAGGAGCTTATCAGCCAAACTTTAATTTTATCAGCCAAAACTGGGGGCTTATCAGCCAATCTTCATTTTTTTCAGCCAAAGTTAAGTGGGAATCAGCCAAACTTTAATTTTATCAGCCAAAATTAGGAGCTTATCAGCCAAACTTTAATTTTATCAGCCAAAACTAGGAGCTTATCAGCCAAACTTTAATTTTATCAGCTAAAGTTAAGTGGGAATCAGCCAAACTACATATATCCTGAACTTATTTCTTCCACACCTCGTTATTACTATATAAATATCCTCACCTTTAGTTTCTACATAGTTTAAGAGAATGATCTATGTTACTATTTATTGGTAAACACCATTAAATGGAGATGAGATAAGTATGATTACTGTTAGAGATATGAATAGATCAGATATAGATTCTATCCGGGAAATTGCTGCTGTCACTTGGAAAAAAACATATAGTGAAATCATTCCAGAAGAAATACAAGCGAAAGTTTTAAATGATGCTTATTCAGATGGTGAAATGGATAAACGACTTAACTCTTTTTTAATGCTTGTTGCAGAAAGTAAGGATGAAATTACAGGATATGCATTTTTTTCAGGAGATCTATACAAGAAGGATATATACTTAGAGTCCCTCTATATCCATCCAAATTTCCAAGGGCAAGGAATCAGCAGACAATTATTAAACACATGAGTTAATAAATTCTCTGATCCTTGGACTCTCTCGTTAACGGTTTATAAAGGAAATCCTAATATATCATTTTATGAAAAAGAAGGATTTAAGATTACCGAGGAAAATAATGGGGATTTCTACGGGCACCCAATGATTTTCACTGTAATGACAAAAGATTTAAAAAATCATTGTTCTTAATAAGAGTAGAGGAAGCTCTTTTAACTTGTTCTTTTGTTTTTGCTTTTGATGGTACAAAAAAAGTTAAAATCAATGCTAAAACTACCAAAATAGTTATGAAAAATACGCTTACCTGAGCATAAAAGGGCTAATTTATAATAACTTTCTAAAAATTATGCAACATTTAAATTTATTGGTAATAACCCTCGTTTTTGTTTGAATATATTGTAAAATACATTACTGCGATAAGTGACTGGTGATTTTAAATGACTACAAATGGATGGTTGTCCCTGCTTATGGTAGGTATTTGTATTATATTATCCTTATTTCTCAGCACCAAAAATGCAGGGATTTTCTTCTTGCTTTTCCTTATTTTATCTCTAACAGGCATTGTCTTGGCTATTTATTCTAAAAAAAATGGAGCAATATTATCCTTGGAGTGCTTCTAAATGGGGCAGCAGGTGTTTTTTTACATTAGTAGCATTTGCAGTAGGATTTGGTGAGGCTTAAAACCTCCATTCCATTCTTTACTCCAATAGATAGCTTTCAATTAAAGCATCTTTTGGACTTACACTTTTGATAAAGGATATTTCCTGTTCCGTGACATTGGGAACAAAAATCTCTGTTCCCCAATGACTGGAATGTAATACCATCGTTTTACCATTCATTAAATTTACCGTAAACCATTTTAACGCTCCAGCTTTATTTGAAATATATTGAGTGAAAGCAGCTGTGTTCTTCCCGTGGAAGATCGTTAATTTATCCTCTTGAATTATGTCCGTATCAAGATAAAATTGGGATTTAATTTCTTCTATTGTGGTTGTTTCTTCATTCCAACAATGAATTTCAATACTATCTGCTTTTTGTAAAAAGTACTTCATTATTTGGCGCCAAAAACTATTTGGTTCTAAGGAACTATTTTTTTCTGTATTTAATGGGAAATGCATGATAATGTTTTTTTGCAATAATTTCCCCTCCTTTCTTATTTAACTGGAAACACCCTTCCAAAAAACTTCCCATAAAGCTTCTAGCTTATCATCTACTCTTTTTTCCGAATTAAAATAAACTATTTCTACCATAATTGCCATGATGATTCCTGTAAATGCTAGGTTAAATGTGTTAGTATCTTTTACATAAATTTGGCTATGTTCGATCCATTTGCTGCTTTTTTGAGCAATTAGTTCTTCTTGAAATTGCTCTGCTTCAAAAACCTCTTTTTGGATGACATCATATAAATGTAAGGGTGGGAAAAATCCCATTCTTAGCCAAAACTTCAACATTTCATTCTCTTGGAACAATTCTTTTGTATATAGTAAATATTCGTAAAGAAAAGTTTCAGGATTATGACTGTCTTCTCTTTCAAAATAATACGCTTTGCGTGTTATTTCTTCTGCTTTTGCTTCCCTTAATACTTCAAGAAATAATTCATCTTTCCCTTTAAAATGAGAATAAATAGAGGCTTTTTTTATCCCAGCTTCCTCTGCAATTTCTGAAAGAGAAGCTCCTTCAAACCCATTTTGCAAAAAGAACTTAATTGCCGCTTTTTTTATTTCTTCTTTTTTCATCGGACTCTCTCCTTTACGAGATTAGTTTTAAACCAACAGCTGCAACAAGTATCATAGAAATAAATAAAATTCTTTTGCCATCCTTTGGTTCTCCATATACAAACATCCCTAATAGAGCAGAACCAACTGTACCAATTCCAGTCCATACGCCATATGCCGTTCCCATTGATATAGTTTTCATCGCATAGGATAACAACGCAAAGCTACACATAAATCCAATGACTAAATAAAGAAGTGCATCCCATTTTTTCATCGTTAACCGTTTAATATTAATAACGCCAATTATCTCACAACAACCTGCTGCAATTAAAGCTAACCATGCCATTTATTATTCAAGCCTCCTCCTGATTTGCTGCTTCATCTGTTACCATTTTCAAGCCAATTACCCCAATTAATAATACAAGCATCAAAATTATTTTTGCTATATTAATCGGTTCATTAAATAAAACTATTTCTGCGATCACTGTCCCTGCAGTTCCCAATCCTGTAAATACAGCGTAAACTGTTCCAATTGGCAAATATCTTGTCGTATATATCATTAGATAAAAACTAATGACAATTGCTATTATGGTTCCACTCCATTCCCAAAAACTTGATGCATGTTTTAAGCCAGAAACCCACGCAACCTCCACGATTCCAGCACTAAAAACCATCATCCAATATTTATTCAAATTAATTACCTCCCTTATACATAACTACCAACCGTTCGGTAGTTAATTTTGTCACACATTAGTCTCTACGTCAAGACAACACCTGAAAAAGTTTTCTCCAGTAAGGATTCAGTTGTAATTTGCTAAACTGTCAAATTGGATTAACATAAAAGGAAGATGGGTGTTAGATTATATTTCTTTTATAGTTTCATGTGGCAAGATCTATTTGTTAATCCAAACAAAAAAGAGAAATTATGTGTGCTAATTTCTCTTTCGGGGTTTTTCACTTAGTATTTCGGCATTATCTTATCCAATTCACTTACTAATAATTTTTTTCAATGCAGATAGTTCTTCATCATTTACTTTCAAATTCTCAGCATACATTTGCTCTCTAGGTGTCCACACCATACTGGGTGAGTTGGATTAGGTTCTTGTTCACTGCTTGGTAAAATGTGCCAGTGCATGTGAGGATCGCCATTTCCTAAAAGCTCATAATTATATACTGCTTCTGATACTCTACTCATTTCGGCAAGAAACTTATCTTTAAAATCACTATCCAACTCATTCTTATGTTCTTTACAAAGGAACAATATATCGGCCTAATCACCAATAACTATATAACCTGTTTCCATTTCTTTGACGAAATACTAATTGGTTCCTTTTTTAATCATTTCTATCCGGTTACCTATTAAACAACTTCCACTAAAGTACCTCCGTTTAATTACAAAAAAAATCATAATTGTTGATAGTAAACTTGATTTCTTTATCTCTAAGTGGATAATTGCTTTCTCTTCCAGTAAATATAATTATATTTAGCTACTTCGTTTTTTAATGGTATATAACAAGGTTCCTATCAACATTCCCAAAGATACTCCTGCTCCGTAGCTGCCTATTGCTATAAATACATGCCCTGCAATCATAGCAAATGTACCTAATAAGGAACCAGCTAATAATCCAAAAATCATTCCATATATTAAATAGTTTTCCAATTTGGGATGTTTATTCCCTTTGTTAGTAGGCATATTTGTCCCCTTTGTCAAAGGCATTTTCTTCTTGAATGTTCACCTTTTTCGAGCTCTATTTTTACTATCTTTATTCATTTTGGTGGTTGATCATTTTTTGTATTTATTAGAAAATATGAGCTTCCGCCCGTAATAATGCCACCTCCAACAGTGAACGCTGTACCAATCATCACCCAATTTGCGGATAGAAAAGCAGATACGTAAATTCCAGTCATAAATAGGAATATGCCAATGATTATCAAGATCGTAACTTTATTCATTTCATCCCCCCTATTAGTTAACTTAGTTTCTTTGTTTGAAATCCATTCAAACATGATTTTTACTATATTTATACATACGTTTATGGGGCCATTTAGTTTCGCTAAGTTATATATGTATAAATATTTATTAATTAGGAATGCTGCCTTCCTTCAAATTCCTATTTAATGCATCATAATCCTTCTCTTTAAAAGAAACAGCTATGCTAGCTACTCTCCTCGAGTTCGGAAAGAGCATTAATTGTTGATGAAACTTTATTCCCAATGATCCTATTATTTGGTATATCAAGTTCAATATGAAAAAACAGTCGGAATCTACGCCATCTTTTAAATGGTTTTTAATATTTATCACAACAAAGTTGTCTATGATTTCAAATCTCGGTTTTCGGGGAGAAATATTATTTAGTTTGCAGAGCTTCTTTATTGCTAATTTAAAAATGTCTGTTTGTTTTTCATTTTCTATCATTAAAGATTCTCCTTAACGTTTACTATATATAGTAAACAATGAGAGATTTTAATACAAATGACTTTCTTGTAGCTTAACACTGTAATACCGCATGGCTTTAGGAACCCCTTCTAGTTCAAATATCCCTTTTAATACTAATCGGATTAATCGATATTCGAAGTAAATATCTCCGATTCTTTGATTGAGATTTCCTATAACCTCTCCTATTAGCCGCGCAGATTTTATAAAATCTGCGTTATTCTGTTCTTTATGTAATATTTTAGCTGTTTTTATTATATAATTATCGTAATAGTCTTCTGCAACACTATCAATTTTCTTATCCGCCCAGATTCTTAAATTTTTATTCTGTTGGGATATTTGCTTCCACTCATTTATGTACTTAAATCGTGTACTCATTGTAAGTGGCTGTTTCCGGTTATTTTTTTGATAAATGGCTTGTAACTCCTCAGTTGAAAACAAGCCAGTATGTATTGCATAGTCCTTTGCATCCGATTTGAAAGCTATCTCTTCATAAGATTCCAGAGGATTAATTAAGAAAATATCATTCGTTTTATTTTGTAATAAAGAAAGAACAAAGCGTTGTGCCGTTTGTTCATCAGCATTTTCACCTGCCCAAATGAAGATATGGGCCTGTTCTTTAATATTCTTTACTTCTAAAATTGTTTTATAGAATCTTCTCTTATAGCTTAATAAGTACTTCTCATCATAATTAATATGGTTTATTAACCATTTGTGCCTAAGTGCGAGCCCCATTTCCTCCTCTATCTTCCATAAAGGTCCAAAGGAAAAATCATCTGAAAAACAGATAACTTTTTCCTCATCCTGCACTCCCATTTCTTTAAGTGCCATTCTTAAACTGCCAGCAGCAGACTCACCAAAAGCAATATGTACAACCTTATAATCCCTTTTATTTTCAATCTTTGGTTGAATTGTTTTAGCCTGTAAATAATTTTGATAAGTTCTTCTTAAACTTTTCGCAAGTTCCTCATCTGGCTGTTCTTCCACACTTATTTGTAGCAGAATAAGAAATAACAATGACCTTACTTCTTCTTCACTTGTATTCTCAACGTATTCTTTTAATTTATGAATCATAATTTTTCCCCTTTTGACTAGTTAAAATAGTTTTGTATTTTCAGTTACTTCTCTTCCCTTTTTCATCAACAGATAAGATATTAATATTAGCCTCTCCAAAATCCCTAAAAGGATATCTCTATTGGAGAAACTACTGTTTTTTACAATATCATAAAGCCTGTCCACTCTATCATTAGTCATTTGCACTGCGCCCCACTTATCGGACGCGTATACTTTTTAATTTCTACTAGTAATATACTTTATTATTATCTTTCTATACCAATAATAACATAATATTCCAACTATTGAATTATTTATAAACAAAAAATATCGCTAGTTAGAGCTTTATCAAACATCTATCATATTCACTAAGGAAATGAGGAAAAGGGATTATACTTGCTTTATGCAGATTATTAAAATCAATGGAGAATTATTAAAAATACAGTATTAGGATCTATTTATTTACTTTGGCTGCAAGCCTAGGGGGGGCATGTACGTTACAGTAAAAGTAAAGGTACGGTCATTCCCCCACTTAACCTTATATGGACTTGGCTTTAAATTTCTATTGTTTCATTACATGATTATTCCTATTTGTCACAAATAAAAATGTAAAAACAATTTGACATTTATAGAACAAATGATAAAATAAAAATGTAAAATACTTTTTACTTTTTTAAAAAAAGGAGATTGAATGATGAATTGGATAGTTGCTTTATCACTTATTATTTTTGCAATCTGTACTCTATTAATTGTGACGAATCTGGTGTCATTACCAAAATTAGGAGACGAAAGAGCAATTTACATTAAAATGAGAGCACAATCATACACTTTTGTAGTTGTAATCGGTATTTTATTGTTAGAGATTATTGAGTCTATCTATGTAACAACTTGGACGAACAGCCATTATAAGGGGATGAAACCATTTAGTTTACTTGTTACAATTTCAGTTATATATTTAATTTCATTACTATTATCTAAGAGGAAATATGGTGGATAAATGAAAAATCGTATTAGAGAATTAAGAAAATCGTCAAAATTATCTCAAGAAGAATTAGCAAAACTATGTAATGTGACAAGACAAACGATAAATGCAATTGAAAATGATAAATATGATCCTACTTTACAATTAGCATTTAGCTTAGCCTCTGCATTGGCTACCACGGTAGACGAACTTTTTATATACGACACTGTTAGCAAATAATGAGGCAGTTATAAAGAATAAAAACCCAAATTGGATATTATGATATGCTCCCCTTTAGGTAGACAATGTTAAAAAAACTACAGTACGCTGTAGATAAACATTTACTTAAAGGGGATTTTTCTATGTCTAGAAAAAATAATACGTATTCAAATGATTTGAAATTAGAAATTGTACAAGCCTATTTAACAGGCAATGAGAGTATGCAAAAAATTGCGGATCGTTATGAAATTCGTAATGTTTCTCAAGTGAAGGCTTGGGTTAAGAAATTCAAAGAAGTAGGCTCAATTGAAGCCTTTGAACGCCTTCCATCGGTAGGTTCTGGCGCAAAAGGTGTGAAGAATCCACTAAAAGGTAAAAGAATTCATTTTAAGCATGTAGAAGAAGAACGTGATTATTATAAGGCTCAGGTTGAATACCTAAAAAAGCAGTATCCAAATCTGTAAACGGAGGAATGCCTACTTTCCCAGATCGTTATCACATTATCGAAGAAATGAAAGATCGTTATCCAATTACTTGGCTCACTGAAATGGCAAAAGTAGAACGTTCAGGCTATTATAAGTGGCTCAAAAATGGCAAGGTATCATTACGTAAACAGGATGATATCCTTTTAAAGGAGCTCATTTTAGCGATTCATCAAACGCATAAAATGTATGGTTACCCCCGTATGAAAATCGCTTTACGAGATAAAGGATTTCATGTAAATCATAAGAAAGTTTATCGGTTAATGACTGAGCTGGGTATTCAATCGATTATCCGTAAAAAGCGTAGAGTATGGGGAAATCGTATATCGCGTGTATTTGATAATGTGTTAGAGCGCCAATTTAAAGAGCGTGTAGAAAATGAGGTACTCGTGACAGATATTACGTATCTACCAACGAAAGGTGGTTTTCTCTACTTATCGGCTGTGCAAGATTTATATAACAACGAAATTGTTGCTTGGAAGATTAGCGAACGTAACGATTTAGAACTAGTCATGGATACGCTACAGGAATTGACGGCAAAAAGAAATGTGTATCGAAGCATCATTCACTCCGACCAAGGCTTTCAATACACATCAATTAAATATCATCAAACAGTAGAACAACTTGGCATGATAGGCAGTCATTCTCGTAAAGGAAACTGCCACGATAATGCTTGTATAGAGTCATTCTTCTCTCACTTTAAAAGTGAGTGTTTGTATCTGTTACACGATAATTCGGAAGTAGCAGTGAGACAAGCTGTTGAACAATACATCTATTTCTATAACTTCCAACGCTTCCAAAAACGACTCAACCACCTGGCACCTATAGAATATCGACACCAGATGGCTGCTTAGTCTTTTTAAAGCTGTCTACTTGACAGGGGTAAGTCCAATTCGGGTTTTTATTCTTTAAATGAAAGAAGATAAATAGAAGTTATGCGCAGTCTGATTAAGTGTCTTTATTTTCTTTTATAAAAAATTGATAATAACCTTTTACGCAAAGAGATTTTCTACATTATTATATAATTTAAATACCATCACTCGTTCACCTGTACGTGAGCTTAAGTCTGTATGAAAGCTTTTTACTTCCTCTCCAGTAATGGTTAATATACATTTTTTTAGTTCTTCAACACCTGATTCCACTAATTCGGAGCGTGTTTTCTTAATGGTTAATAGTCCTTCTTTTGTTTCACACACCGTATATTCCGCTGGTGTTAGAATGCCCTGCAAATTCACTATGATCATATCGCGTAATATATCAGTTTTAACAGATAAGGATCCCCGACCAAGAAAATCCTTTTCCCATTGTGTTATTGCTTTACTTATTTCTGCTTCACAAGCACCTTTTGTTAATTTCATTTTATTATGCATCCCCTATTAAACAGATAAAAACTTATTTTTATATATTTGTCTTTCAAGATGATTCAACACTTAAACATCCTATATCATTAAGCTAAATACAAATCGGTTTAAACCTCTTTCATATAAAAGAATATATACTAATCTGATTTGCAGCACCATCAGCATTAGCATATTTTAACCTTTTTAAGCAGTTTTATTTGTATTTATTTCCACAACAGAAGACTTTCCATCTTGATGATTAATCAGTAGTCCTCTCACTTTTACTGTTGGCGGCACTAATGGATGATGACAAATCATCTTAACACAATTTTTGATATTGTCACCAGTATTTTGTTTTCCATTTAGCCATTCATTAATCGTTTCACCAGTAAATTCAGGCATGCTATTTTGAAGAAGATAATCCAATGTCTGGATTCTTGACTTAAATTGTCCTTCTAGAGAAATAAAACGATTGACCTCATTGCTTGTTCCGACAACAAAAATTTCTTCTACATTTTCCTGAAAGACAGCAATAATAATTGACCTCATTATATCTCCAAAAGGATTAGAGATAACAGGACCAAAGCATTTTATAGTCAGCATGTTTTCTGGCTGTATATTGGTTTCCTCTTTTATAATAGATTCCAATCCATCTCCAACATCCATCAAAAATAACACTTTTTTTGTTTTATCTAAAATCATCTCGTACCCTCCTTTGTTATGGAAACCGTTCTTTACCAATTCTCCCAATGGCCTTCTGGGCTAATACTTGCTAAACGGACCCAGCCATTTTGAACTTTTTCTTGAAATGCAGCATTATTTTGCAATAATCGCTCAACATAATTTTTGGGTGCCTGAATTATAATCAGTAAGCGAAGCGGTGAATGATATGCAGCTTGATCTGATTGCATAACAGACTGCCACGGTAAGCCCGTTAACAAGTCACTCGCATTCCCCTGCATAACACCAAGACCTGCTGTTACGGTTTGTGTTGCCTTATTGCCACTTCCATAATAATGAGGAGCTACCGTTGATGCGTAATATTCTAGATTTATCCATTGTGTGACCGTTCCTGGACCTGAAATAATATTATCTAAGATTTCTCCGCTTTCATCCTTCTGCCATTTATAATTATGAAGAAAGACTCTGCCTTCCAAGTCACAGCCATTTGTTAAATCACGTTGACCAATTATAAAAGCTGCATTACCAGCTAAGCCCCATTCAGGACGAATCACACTCCAATCCTCTGCTAGTTGATGGGCCTCAGACTGAGGATTTTTGCGTTGGGATGAGAAATGCGGTATTTTAGCTAAACGCTCTGTATTTGCCTGTTTGCTTACTCTTGGCAAAATGGCTTTAATCCGATGAAAAGCTTCTTGTGCTGATTTAGAAAGTTCTGGAATGTAAATCCAGTCTAATTCATCAACGGTTGTATTATGCTCAGCAGCTGCGAAAACCGTTTCTTTAGGAATGTCTATTCCTTCTAAAGACAATGCTTTTCTTACTTCAGGCAGGTTACACAAAGTTGCTAAGACTCTCGCGTTGAATCCACCTGAAGCCCCGCCACAGGCACCACAATCAAGAGAAGATGCATAAGGGTTATTTGTACTGTGGCTTCCATGTCCACATATTACAACTAATGGGCTGAAATTCTCTGTTATCCCCATCATTTTTAATGCTTGTCGGGCATAATTAACTTTCTCTTCCTCGGTAAACCCAATTGGAATCCCGTTCTCTGTTTGATGAACATGATTAAGAACCAGTTTTGTATTTGGTTTACGCACCCAATTTTTGCGTAGATTATGAATGAAGCGATCGGCACTTTTTGGGACAAAACTGCGTGCTGCCATTTGGAGACTTAGCCAAGGACCACTTAATTCTGGTAATAGTAAGTTTGCAAGTAAATTCTGTTTCATCGATTTGAAAGTATCGCTAAAGGAATGAACGGTCTGCTGACGGTGTTGAAAGGCTTTAAGTTCATTCTCATCTGTACTCTCCATGATTTTATGCAATGGCTTTTGCATAATTGGCAAGGATGGGTGACTGTGTTCGCTTCCTAATTTATTCGTGGCTATCGGTACTCCAAAGAAACCAGCCATTCCTATTGTTTCAAATGGTCCCTCTTTTTCAAGCTGACGACGAAATGGCTCAGAGCGAACATCTATACAGAATACAAATTGTGCTAATGTTGTTGCCTTATCGTTTGTACTAAATTGTTTCGCACTAATTTTTTGACTTAATTGTTCAGCATGTGTTTGCTCCCAAGCTTCCAGCCAGAGTTTTCTGCAAAGCTTCTCATCAAATTTTGCTGCAAATAACAAGTATTCTTGTTGTTGTGCACTAGACAACTGAGACCATTCCTCTAATGAAAGACTGCCCCAATGAATCAACGCTGCTAAAAGACCATCTATGGACTGATTATTTTCGTAGCTTTTCGGAATAAAAGGAAGCTGTGGATTGATAAGCACCCATTCTAAGGAAATTCTTACTGCTAAATATTCGGTTAGCAGGCTATTTTCCTCACTCGATTGTTTAGAACGCCAGAGCATCATTCCTGCCCATCCAGGCAAAGATAGTAAATGTGCTTCAAGATACTTCTGTTTTTCTGGTTCAGGAATAGAAAGAGCATTTAATCCTTTATTCAAGGCTATTTCTGCCTCTTTTGGCCACTTTTTTAAACTTTCACGTTGTTTTTTTGTAAGGGCAGGATCATAACTAATCAGCCGGCGCCAAGAACGATAAAAACCTTCCTCTCGATGGGGCATTGTCCAGGCAGCCTGCGACTCATCAAGATATAATTTACACCACTTAATAACATGGTAATCGAGTATATTGATTAAACTTTCCTTATCTTTACTTTCTAGATGAGAACTGATTGGCTGCACAGAAGAATAATGGAATGAATCTGAATGTTGCTCCCTATATTCTTCTGCTTTTTTCTTTAATTCATGAGATGAGAGCAGGCTGGATGGAATGGGTTCCAAATTTAATGCCGCATGGCAAAAACGCTCTGCCACATCTTGTGGGATATTAAAGGAATTGGATGCAAGCCATTGCTTTAGCTTCTGCTTAACAAATACTTCCTTAATTTCTCCCTTTTTTTTCGCTGAAAGGATCATAGGGGCACTAGGATAAATATCAACATCACGAGTCTGTTTTAACCAATCTGCCACTTGATCAAAAGTTTGTTTTTCAAGACCCATCCACGGATGACGGGCTGCAAACGTAGAAATTGGCCACAGCGGTGCAATTACTTTGCTGGCAGCTTCAACATAACTCTTAATATCACCTTCTACAAAATCATCTGGCATATTTTTTTTGCTTGAACTAGCTTTTGTTAATACAGATGGAATACTCATCGCTCATTACCTCCTTTATGGTAATTGTTGTTTTAGATAGCTCGGATGACTTTCTACTGCTTTTGGCTTTGCTTCTCCTAATCGCACTAACCAAAGATATAGGACAGTAAAAAAGATGGACGAACGATTTCTAGAAGCGATCGCCCCTATCGCAGTGCCAACTAATAAAAGACAACCAACGATAATGACAACAGCTAATGGCGGCTGAGAACCTTTGAAAACAGCAGTCTGTAATATGTCATAGAAAAAATGATGGATAAAAGAATAAATAGCAGCGGTTCCCCCTACAAAAATTAAACCAACAATCCGGCCGATGCTCCCTTCTCCAAAAGCAACAAGCTGTCGCCAAGAAATAGAAACAGACCAAACTAAAATTAACGAACTAATTATTTGATAGCCTTCTCTTGGTGCTTGGAGCCAAAAAACTAGCCCCACAGTAATGCTTAAAATCCACCCTGCTATCGTCCATAAAAAAGCAGGCTGTTTTTTTCTGTAATTAGACTCTTCCTTACGTCGCACTGCTGAACCCGACTGTAAAAATAGTGTCGCTTTGAATAAACCATGTAAAATAAGATGGATAATGGCAGCAACATATGCGCCTAAGGCACACTGAATGAGCATGAAGCCCATTTGCCCAATCGTCGAACCAACTAACTGACGTTTATAGTCAACTTGTACTAAACTAATTCCAGTACCAACCAAGACAGATATCCCGGCAAATAATAGTAATAGAAGAGTTGGAGCTAAATCACCATTAAATAATGGGGAAAAACGAGTAAGCATGATTCCGCCTGCATTGACAATTCCTGCATGCATTATCGCTGAAACAGGTGTTGGTGCCACAACAGACTCTACTAACCATCTTTGGAATGGCCATTGAGCTGCTGGAATGATAACCGCTAGGACAATCAATAAATTAATTCCAGTTCTTTCCCATGCTGAAATTCCAACTGAATTTTCAATCGATAGAGCGGTTGATAATTGCCAAGAACCAGTACTGTGAGACAGCCAGATTGCTGCCAATAACAAGGACACCCAACCGATTAAAAAATGATAACCAGATACTTTAGAAGCCTCAGCAGCCACTTTCCAGCCATTATTTAATCTTATAAGCAAGGTTAATCCTGCAAGCGTTGCTCCCCAGAATAGAACCAGCAGTCGAAGATCTCCACTTAGCCAAGCAATGGAAGCGGCAGTTGTGGTAAAAGTGAAAAGGGTAAAATATTTGCGATAAGATCGATCTCCCATTAAATAGCGGATTGAAAAACGTTGAACAATTAAACCGATGGCAAGGACAAAAAAAGTCATCAGCCAAGCCAAGGAATCCATATGAAAAGGACCTGCATTTTCTATTCCATTCGGATTCATAAGTGCGATTAATGCGATCAAAGGCGGAAAAGACACTATCCAGATATGAACCCTTACATAGCTTAATGGCACTTTTGGATGCAAAAATAATAGTCCACTCAGCATCGAAACAATAATCATCATAAAAAACACTAACAGTAATGATGGCATACTGTGCAAAAGAAACATTTTAAAAACTCCTTTAACTAACTTACTTCAAAAAACCTTTAATTTTGCCAATAAAAAAGCCGACAATCTTTTAAATTCACCATGATCTGCAATCATGAGAAAGTAAAAAATTGTCGGCTTCCCTTCAACTAATTACATCGAATTGTTTGAAGAGCTACCTCTATATGGTTTTATATTTTCATTTAATTTATAAAAGACACTCGTACAATAATTTAGGTTACTTATTTATCAAATCACTTTTGCTTAATTTATTAAGTTACTTTTTCATTCAGTCAATATTCATTATTAAAAGAATGCTAAAGTCTTAATTTTTAAGCGAAAATTAACTTATAACTAAGTATGAAACTAACTATAAGATATGCTAAATTTTTATATTTGTCAATAAGAAAGCCTAATCTCCAAAGAAAAATCAAATTAGTTTATAGCAGATGGGAAAAAATTTTTCCAATCATGTTAAAAAAGAATTCTCATTCAAATGGCCATTTATTATCTTCTACCAGCTAAATAATACTTAACACTTTCATTCATTAGTAATTTGATACATAATTAGTATAGTCTATAATTTCCCGAAAGGGTCGGTATCATGCTCCGAATCGAACTTATTTGTCACGAAATCAAACGTTTAATGGATGATTATTATAAATGTGAAAATACCCAACTTAAAAAGCAAATACATAGTGATATTAAACTTTTAAGCAACGTTCTCTATCTTAGCGACCTGCCAGATGAGTATCATGAAGCAGTGCAGGAAAAGAGAGAAACCATTTAGCCTATGCCTACATATTTTGAAATTCACTTTATACTGCTGGAAATAAACAAAGAAGCATCTTGATTCATAAAAATATGATTACCTTGATAAAATGTTTTCCTTTTCATTGAATGAAAACCAACTTCCGACAATATTTCATTTAATTCTTCTTCTGTAAAACCGTTATGTACTTTAGGATGGTTTATTTTATCATTTTTATCAAAGTCGATGATAATTAATTTGCCATCCTGATTTAATATTTGGAATAACGCTTGTAATATCTTCTTTGTATTTGGGATATGAAGAAGAACTAAAGACATTAAAATAACATCTGCCTTAAAATTCGGGGTGTCTTGCGTAAAATCAGAATATAGTATATCTGCATTCGTAATTCCTCTATTAGCTATTTTTGCTTGGGCAGCCTCCAGCATCTGTTCGGATGAATCCACTAACAAAATCGAAGCTACCAAATCCGTTAACTCTAGACTAACGAGACCAGTGCCGCTCCCATAGTCCATTAAAGATTGAGGTGTACTGTTTGCTAATTCTCTTCTTACTTCCTTCACAATCACATTAGCTAGTTTTCTTCGATCTTCTGTATCATATCTTTTGGCCAGCTGTTCAAAAACATTCGCTTCCATTTTCCACTCTCCTAATTTGAGATTAGCTATTATATCAACTATCTAAAATCTAATGTCTATTATTTAATTTAACTTGTACGATAAGAATGCTCAATCTTCTTTACTTCTACTCGTTAAAGAGATTTGACGATGAAATTTTATCCTTAAAAATTGGCACATTTACCATAAGCAGCAGGCGAATATAGAGGAATTACAAACTATATACATTGAGAATTTTACAAAGTTTGTAAGCATAGTGACTTATTTATTTGATGGTTTAGCATATTTATTTGTTTTAACATCTATTATAATGATGATTGCTTTTTAATAAAAGAAATAGGGATAAATTCACCCTATTTCTATGTTTCCTATTATTTATTTTCTTGGCAGTTTTTGTCCTATAAATCTTTCTGATCCACATTCAGCTCAATTAAATTACCATCTGGATCAGCACAGAATATTTGGGCAAATCCGCTTATTCCATAAGGTTTTTCTAAGAATTCCACATTATGTTTCTTTAACCAACTACGGGTATCATAATAATTTTCAACTCGGAGAGCAAAATGCCCTTCCCGACTGTTTAGCGATTTATCTTTGCGAATCGTCTGCGATGTTGGATAAACAATTAAATGAAGTTGCTGATCCTGTATTTTGTACCATGCACCAGGAAAATCAAAATTTGGACGGGGAAGTTCTTCTAGACACAATATTTCCCCATAAAAATGTTTGGCTTTTTCTAAATCGGTTACAGTAAGACTTACATGATGAAGGGATTTGTATTTAATCAAGCAGTTCACTTCCTTTTTGTTATTTATAAAACGAAATGATGGTTCATTCTTATCTAATGCTTTGTTCGATAATTGATTTCATTCATAATTATATATCAACTAAAAAAGGACTGCGACACGATTCCTCTAAATAAGTATATACCGGAAAGAATAAAAGTTAGAATAGAAATTACTAAATTATTTAACTACATAATTCTATGCTCCTATTCATTAAACCCATTTTAAAAATCCACTGTAAACATCACGTTGTTATTCATCAGATATTATCAGCTTCTTTGTATTCACATTATATATTTTATAGCCAATCTCCCACTTCTTGTCTTTCGTTACAGTCAAAGTACAGTAATACGGCACATTCTTGCCATATGCATCAAGGTCTGGAATATTGTCAAAGCTATACACTTCGCCTGTATCTTGCATTTCGAATCTAGCTTCGGCATAACGGCGTGTGCCATCTATTTCAATAGTACATTCCCCAATTACTTCAACATATTCTTTTAACAATATGTATTTTAAACTTGGAAAAGTTATCAATAAAAGAAAGATACTAACTGATAAAACCACTAACGTCTTCCCCATTATTATTAAAGAATAATTTCTATCCTTGTACATTTGTACCATATAAATAACTGAAATCAATAGAAAGATGATTCCTAACGATAGCATCAAGAAATACATAAACATTCACTAATCCCTCACTTTATATCCTTATACGAAAATAAAGAGGTATAGTTACATCCATTTATTTTGCCACTAAACAAAAAAGATCAGACCTCATTATGAGTATCTGATACTTTTGTTCAGCCTTATTTCGCTTTTTGCTTTACTTCCAAATGGAAAGAATAAATTTCACTTGGTCCAATTAAACGAAAGCCTTTCCCCTGTACATAGTCAAACTTTAAGTCTTCATTAATATGCTTAATCGTTAATGGATCTAAATAAATCGTTAAACCATTATCCTCAAATGCCTTATCCTCTTCGTGTGGAAAATCAACTGCTAAGTCAAAATTGTAAACATAGCTGCAGCCGCCACTAAAAATGGTACTTAATCGATAAACTGCACCCTCAGGAACTTCATAGCTGCGGAATTTCTCAACAGCTGCATCGGTGATTGTGACCTTCATCTTGCCATCTCCTGCCTTTTGTTACTTTCCTATATATACTATTCCTATATAAGAATGGAAATAAACTTACTTTCAGCTTAACGGATGACAAGGTTTCTTGCAAAAATTCTGCTTTCCGCAGCTAGAAATGAATGGAGAACAATCGTATTAAAAATACTACTTTATCCTTTTTACAATCCGTAAATGATACCTGGGCAGACACTATTCTGCAAAGGTTAAATGGATACTTGCAAATTATCATTATCTACACCAATCGTACAGGTCAGCCAATTGTCATTACATATGAAGAGATAGGCCATCTACTGCCAAAGCAGCTTCTCCTAATACTTCTGATAAAGTTGGATGGGCATGAACGGTATGGGCAATTTCCCAAGGCGTTGCTTCGAGCATTTGACCTAATGCAGCCTCGCCAATTAAATCAGTAGCATGTGGACCAATAATCGTTATCCCAAGAATATCATCTGTATTCTTATCGGCAGTTATCTTTGTGAACCCTTCTTTTTCTCCATGAACAAGTGCTTTTCCAATTGCTTGGAACGGAAAATATCCAACTTTGACTTCATATCCTCTTGCTTTAGCTGCTGCTTCAGATATCCCTACACTTGCAATTTCAGGTGCGGTATAAATACATCGAGGTATTTGTTCATATGAAATCAAATATGTTTCTTCCCCAACAATTGTATCTACTGCAAGAATACCCTCATGCATGGCAACATGGGCTAATTGAAGTGTTGGGATACAATCTCCAATCGCAAATATTTTATGATCATGTGTACGACAATTTTTATCTACAACGATTGCGCCTTTTTCCAGTTTAACTGCAGTATTTTCTAAACCAATTCCCTCCACTACAGGACTTCTTCCAACGGAGACAAGCAGTTTTTCTGCAGAAAAGATATCTTTTTTTCCATTTACTTCGGCACTGATTTGCACCCCTTTTTCTGTTAATCGACAGCTTTTTGCATCAACTAAAGCATTGGTTACAATCTGTACTTTTTTCTTCGTATAAATTTTTTGTAATTCTTGTGAAATGTCCTCATCTTCTGTCGGGACAATTCGCGGGCTATATTCTAAAACGGTAACTTTTACACCGAAATCATTTAGTAAAGAGGCCCATTCCATGCCAATGACCCCTCCACCAACGATGATGATACTCTTCGGTAATTCTTTTAGTGACAGCGCCCCGTCTGATGAAAGAATTTGCTTCTCATCAAAGGGTAAGCCTGGCAGGGATCTTGGCTTTGAACCTGTTGCTATAATAGTATTTTTTGCTTCAATACTTGTTTCTTTTCCTGCTCGATCAGTGATCTTCAAAATAGAATTAGAGTGGAAAAAACCGGTCCCTTCATAGACATCAATTTTTCCTTTTTGCATCAATCCTTTTATCCCAGCTTCTAATTGGCGCACAATCATTTCTTTTCTTTTTTGTGCTTTTGGAAAATTCACCGCTATATTTCCACTTACGTCTACCCCGAAGCTTGCAGCATTTTTAAATGTAGAAAATACTTCTGCTGTACGCAATAATGCTTTACTTGGAATACAGCCACGGTGAAGACAAGTTCCACCGAGCTTATCCTTTTCTATTACTGCAACTGTCTTTCCTTTTTGGGAGGCACGTATTGCTGCTACATACCCTCCCGTACCTCCACCTAGGATAACGACATCATATTTCTTCATTTCTTGATTCCCTTCCTTCTACGGAGAGCTCACAGAAAAATGATGAGCTAATCCCAACGATAAGTATTCATGTTTCGTACCTAAAGCTACCATATTGAATTGGACTTTTAAGATAGCAGCACGATTACAGAGAAAAGTCGTACTGCCCCGCTTCTTAAAATTTCTCAAACATCAATAAATGGTGCTATCTAACATGGAATAGAGCTGCATTCATTTTTCATTTGCACGCCTATCTACTTTTTACACTCTTTTTATCTATAACACTAGTAAATATGGATGCTCTAGATAATAAACAACGCGGTTCAAGAAATCTCCTGCTGGTGCTCCATCAAGCACTTGGTGATCAAAGGTTAAGCTTAAAGGCAATTTTTTCACTGTTTTTACGTTTTCATTTTCTAGTGTTACTTCCTCAATAAATGTTCCTACACCAAGAATACCTGTTTCAGGGGTATTTAGGACTGGGGTAAAATATTCAATTCCCTGTTGGCCTAAATTAGAAATAGTAAAAGTTGATCCCGTTAGTTCATATCCTGGTAATTGTCCATTTCTTGCTTTTTCCGTTACAGACGATATAGCTTTTGCTAATTCCCCGAGCGGAAGCCGTTCTGCATTTTTAACTACTGGAACGACTAAACCGGCATCTAAAGATGTTGCAATTCCTAAATGCACCTCATCAAATAAATATAATTTACCATCAATCAAATGAGCATTCATAAATGACTTATCACGCAAGCTTAATGTAACAGCTCTAGCAATAAGCACCGTTAAAGTTAATCGGACATCTAGTTCACTTTCCATTACTTGTTTCTTAATATCCTTTTGAAAATCTAGAAGGGCATTAATTTCTGCTTTTCGATGTAATGTTAATTGAGCAGTTGTAGACAAGCTTTGCTGCATTCGTTTTGCAATTGTTTGACGCATAACAGATAGTTTTTCGCCTTTTACGTCTGGTGGTTGTACATTTGGTTGTACAATAGTATTAGTTTCTTGATCCACCTTTGGTTCTGTTACTTCTCCACCCATGTCAGCAAATGCTTGAATATCTCTTCTCGTAATCCGATTATTTGGCCCAGTACCAGTAACTTTTTGTGTATCCACTCGCAGTTGTTGTGCAAGTTTTCTTGCAGCGGGAGATATCCGAATACGCTTATTTGTATCTTTCCTTTTTACTTCCGCCTCTTGTCGCGCCGGCGCATTCTCCTCTAATGCTGCATCTTTTCCTTCCCTAACATCTTGACTACTTTCACTTTCCGCTTCCTTTTCATTACCTATTATTCCAATTGGCTTTCCAACTTCTACTTCATTATCGACTTCTTCAATGATTGTAAGAAGTACTCCATCTGTTGGCGCCTCTACTTCACTTGTTAGTTTTTCTGAGCTAATAACAGCCACACCTTCTCCTTCCGAGACGGATTCTCCAGGCTGTTTTAACCACTCCACAATGGTTCCTTCTTTCATGGTCATTCCTAATTTCGGCATCACAATAGCAGTTGACATATTTTCACCTCCACTTATCGAGCTAAAGTTAATTCATTAATTAATTCGTATGCCGTATTGATAACTTTTTCTGCGTTTGGTATATATAATTGCTCTAAATTAGTTGCAAATGGAACAGGAGTATGTGGGGCCGTTATTGTTTTAATTGGAGCATCTAAATAATCAAACCCTTTATTAGCGACAAGTGCTGCGATATCGGCTGCTACACTACAGCGTGGATTTGCTTCATCTACAATAATTAGCCTTCCTGTTTTTTCGACAGACTCCAAAATTGGTTCTTCTTCAAGTGGAGATAATGAACGAGGATCGATTACTTCCACTTCCACTCCTTTACTCGCTAATCTATCAGCTGCTTCCATCGCAACATGGACCATTTTTCCGATTGCCACAATGGTAAGATCAGTTCCCACTCTCTTCACTTCTGCTTTACCAAGCGGAATGGTATAGTATCCCTCCGGAACTTCCTCTTTCATGCTATACAGGGTTTTATCTTCAAAAAATACAACTAAATCATCGTCTTCAATTGCAGAAAGTAATAAACCTTTTGCATCATACGGATTAGATGGCACAACTACCTTCAAACCTGGGATTGCGGTAAACATTCCATATAAAGTCTGGGAATGCTGTGCGGCCGCACTCGCTCCTGCGCCATGGTTTGTACGAATGGTTAAAGGCACTCTTGCTTTTCCGCCAAACATATAACGCATTTTCGCTCCCTGATTAAGCACTTCATCTAAACAGCTTCCAATAAAGTCGTTAAACATTAACTCTGAAATCGGACGTAATCCGGTAACTGCTGCTGCTACAGCTGCTCCCATATATCCCGCTTCTGCAATCGGCATATCGATAACTCGTTTACGGCCATATTTATTTGCTAATCCCTTGGTAACACCAAAAACGCCGCCCCATGCTTCTTCGTCTTGTAAGTGGTCAACGGTCGCACCACCTGCAACATCTTCTCCCATTAAGATAACTTTATTATCTCTCTCCATGGCAATATCCATTGCTTCATTGATAGCTTGTGAAAATGTAATCTTTCTTCCCATTCTTCCTTCACCTCATTCTTTTATTATTTGTAGTTGACATACACATCTTCTAGTAACATGGATGGGTCAGGCTGTTTACTATTTTTTGCAAATTCTACTGCATTGTCCACTGCCTTTTCCACTTCGTTCTCAATTTGTTCCACTTCTGTTTCCGTTAACAAATCATTGGCAAAAGCATATGCTTTAAAGATTTCAATACAATCTTCATCTACTGGCCACTTCTCACGATCTGTTTCTGATTTATATTTTTGTGCATCTCCTTCAAAGTGACCATAATTTCGATACGTAACCGCTTCAATAAGAGTAGGACCTTCTCCATTTCTGGCTCGTTCCACTGCATCTTTAGCTGCATTATAAACAGCTACTAAGTCTTTTCCATCTACTCTTACTCCTGGAATACTATAGCCTGGTGCACGATCAATAATTTGTTTACAGGAAGTAGAATAATGATATGGAGTGGCTTCTCCGAAACCGTTATTTTCTACTACAAAAACAACAGGCAGCTTTAAGATTGAAGCGATGTTAATTGCTTCATGAAATGTTCCATGATTATTGGAACCATCTCCAGAAAAGCAGACAGTTACGCTGTCTGTTCCCTCTACATAGGCTGTTAAAGCCGCACCAGCTGCAAGCGGAAATCCTCCACCGACAATGCCATTAGCCCCTAACATGCCAACGTCAAGGTCAGCAATATGCATAGAACCTCCTTTTCCTTTGCATATCCCTGTTTCTTTTCCAAAAATCTCTGCCATCATACTATTTAAGTCACAGCCTTTAGCCAGACAATGACCATGACCTCTATGTGTACTCGTTATATAATCTTTATTCGTTAAATGTGCACATACACCTACAGCAATCGCTTCTTCTCCTGCATATAAGTGAACAAAACCTGGGATTGCCCCTGTTGAAAAAATCTTATGAACTTGATCTTCAAACTTCCTAATTTCATTCATTTTCGTATAGGCCCAATAAGCAGTTTCTTTCTTCATTTTCTTTCCTCCATTCTATATTCCAGTATTAACACACTTCGATGATACAACATATTTTCTATTTTTGAAAGCGCTTAAAACATTGATAAATCAACATTTCTAACCTTTGTCATCGATTGAAACGAGACAGACTTTCTCATTATTTCTCACTTTTCTCACCATCATTTTATTAAAAAAAGACGCATACTTTCTTAAGCAATAATTTCTTTGAAGAAAACTAATTATTATTAAACAAAAAAAAGATTGGAGAATGTGCAAGACCACCATTTCGGTTGTCTTATTTATTCTCCAATCATATAAATTTGTCTCATTTTTGTCTCACTATCTTCCAAACTGAGAATGTGAACATTTATAAAAAATTTTTTATTTGATATTTTTTTATTTTTCTATAAAGAGTCGCACGAGACATATTTAGTTCTTTTGTTGCTTCTGACACATTTCCATGGTGTTTTTTTAGAGCGTTTGTAATTGCCTGAATTTCAAATTTAGTCTTCGGATCCTTTCTATGGTACGATTTTTGCATATGTTTTTCTGCGATCATTACTTGCTCATACAACTGTTCTTCAGTTGGCGCATCCTCTTTATATAAAATTCTGCATCGATCTAGAGTATTATATAATTCTCGCACATTTCCATACCATTGTCCCTTTGAAAATAGTAATTTCCAATTTATTCTCCACTCTGGATGCCAATTGTTCTTGTCACAATAGTAATCAATCAGAGCAAGTATATCTTCGTTTCGTTCACGCAAAGGAGTAAGATAGATGGGATAGGCATAAATATAGTAGAATAAATCTTGATCTATTATCCCTTGCTCTACTAGATCACGGATATCTTTCGTGGAAGATGTGATAAAACGATAGGATTTGTGATGTTGTCTTTCCTTTTCCTGTAAGATGGTTAAAAGCATTTGCTGGGAGGAAATCGAAAGTTCTCCAATCTCTTCCAAAAAAATCGTTGCTTCCTCGACCACTTGATGCCTTTTCTTAGTCAAACGCTGCAGATCTGTAGAAAGAAACCTTTGAAGAATATCCTTAGTAAGCATCGAACAGTGTAATTTATAAAAAGGGGCCGTTGACTTTGGGCTATTTTCATGAATACAACTAGCAAGAAACTTTTTGCCAACACCAGTTTCTCCTACTAAATGTACCGTAGTATCCGTGGGGGCGACATTTTTAATAGATTCCAGCACTTGTTTGTAACTTTTGCTTAAACCTCTACTTCCATTCCAAACAAAGCTTGTTTCCGCACGGAGAGGTATTCGATATCCAATGAGTCGATGGTGGTGCATAATCGGAATATGTACGGCAGATACTGCACCAGTCTCTTGCGCGAATCGACTTAATGATGTGCCAATCCAATTTTGATATTTTTGCTGAAGATTTTTTGGAAGGGCACAAATGTATTTATCAATGGTACAAACAATGTATTGTCCACTGCTTTGGAAAGTTGTTCGCAGCAAAAACTCCATATCCTCGTGCATCTTTTTTTTCCAATCTAGTGAAATGGAATCAGCAATAAGCTTAACACATGCTAACACATATGGCTGGTTAATAGATTGATAGAGACTAGATACATTCAAAACTCCTATCATTTCTTTATGCTGGTTAAAAATTGGCGCGGCAGAACAATTCCATTGTTGAGATGCTTTCGAAAAATGTTCATACCCTCTAACCATCATGGGTTTTTTATATCTTGCCGCGAGACCAATTGCATTAGTTCCCACTTCTATTTCTCCCCATTTTGCTCCTTCTTTAAATCGGATCGTTTCTGCTGCAATGCTAATAGAATTTTCCCCTTCTTTATATAATATGTACCCATCTTTATCTGTTAAAATAATGACAAAACGCCAGCCTCGTAAAAATTTTTGTAAACGCTTAACATTTTGCTTAGCTAAAGTAATTAATAATTCATTTTCTGCCAATCTTTCTTCGAATTCCTCTGGGGTCAAGATACAATCAGTTATGCCATCATGTGGGTTTAAGCCTTTTTGCCGGCAAAGATGCCAAGATTCTTCAATCTCTGGAGTTAAATTTGCTGGTTCTAAAGATCCTTCTTGAATAAATCGTGTCCACACTTCCTTTGTATCTACTTTACCAGTCATTAGTATCCCCCTTATTCTCGTTATTACATCGAATCTTTATTTGTATTATAACAGGAGTACTTTTTTAGTAAAAGGTTTCCGTTCTTACTCTTTGTAACTTATTTACATTAAAAAAGGGATTTGTTACAAAAAAATATTCTTATTTTAAGAATGATCTCTGGGCCAATTGTTATTAAAACGTAATTTCCTTTCAAGCTTCTAATCCACAAGTTTTGGAACCTTGCAGAACATCAGCTTGTATGTATAGAGCAATCTATATTAAAAAAAAGAGAGAAAGTTCCCATCAATGGAGACTTTCGTTTCCCCCACTGATGGATAACTTCTCTTTTACTTACTGTCTTCTCCAGTTTTTCATTCTGTACCTACATCTTTTGTTGGATATTAAAGATATTTATATTAAAATACTTTTCGCTGGTAAATCACTGTCGCAACTCCCCATGAGGCTAAATAGACAACAAGAATAAAAATGGTCGCTCCTGTATATAAAGTTGGAAGGGATAAATTGATAATAAAATCTGTTATACTGGTTAAATGTTCCGCTAGAAAGGTAACGACTCTAGGCCCTATGGCTGATAAAACAAGAAAACTGATAATAACAACTGTTGTAATATAGCCAGGCTTAAGCATATAGAACAATGGAAAGGTGAAAGCAGCAAACAGCAAGAAAAAACCACTCCCAACGGCAATATCTGTAAGTGTAAATGGTTTATTAAAAAGAAACAAGGCTGCACTTGTCAGTAGAATAGACGCTAACATATACACAACTGCTCCAATATAGCGTGATGCAATGATTTCCTTTCGTGTATAAGGTAAGGAATTTAATAATATATTTGTCTCTGCTTTTTCATCATATGCATATGCATTAAACGGGATAAAAATACTAGCGACGAGAAAAATGAAAACAGAGTCTATATTCATCACAATAAAAAATACGATAAAAGGGATAAATACTAAGAGTTGCCTTTTCTGAAGGATTGCATCACGTCTTATTAAATTAAACATATTGCATTCCTCCTTTTGTGTAGTACATAATATCTTCTAATGTCGCATGTTCGATCACAACACTATCACCAAATACCTGATCCACTTCTTTTCGATTATCTGTTAATGCCACAAACCCCGTCGGACCACGATTTAGATGAACAAAGCTTTTTTCTGTGTCTCTATCCAGTAAATCTAGTCCTCCCTTAACAACTGCATAGTTCTCTGCGATATCTAGTATTGATTGATTAAAAATCAATTCTCCTCTTTGTATGAAGGCAATATAATCGGCAATACGATCTAAATCAGTTGTAATATGAGTGGAGAAAAACAAAGTTCGATTACCATCGACCATTAACTCTTGTAACAGATTCAACAGTTCTCTCCTAAAGATAGGATCCAAGCCTGCTGTAGGTTCGTCCATAATGATTAATTCGGCATGATGGGATAAAGCTATTGCTAAAGATGCTTTCATCTGCATTCCTTTTGAAAAAGTCTTAATAGCCTTTTTTTGTGGTAACTCAAATTTTTCTACATAATGATAAAATAATTTATCATCCCATTGTTTGTATGCAGGTCCCACAATGCGTTTTATATCGATTAAGTTCAGCCCTTCAAAAAATACATTACCATCATATACAAAGCCAATCCGTTCCTTTATTGCCTTTTCATGTGTTTGATAATCCAACCCAAAGAGTTTCACTTGGCCAGCATCTGGTTTTAATAAATTCATCATCATCTTAATTGTAGTTGATTTCCCAGCTCCATTTTCGCCAATAAAACCCGTTATAAAGCCTTTTTTCACTTCTAAATTTATATTATTAACAGAAAAACCCTTGAATTTCTTCGTGGCATTCCTTAACTCCACCACATTTTCCATCCTTCTCACTCCTCATACAAAATATTGAATAACTGCAGTAAATCCTCATATGGCAAGCCGATTTCTTTACTATTGGCGATAACAGCACTTAGCTGTTCTTCAATAACCTTTAATTTCTTCTCTCTGATTACATCTAAATTCTGCTCGGCTACAAACGATCCTTTACCAACAATCGAGTAAATAAAACCAGCTTTCTCTAATTCTTCATATGCTCGTTTTGTTGTAATCACACTTATTTGCAAGTCTTTAGCTAAGTTGCGTATGGAAGGCAGCGCTGTTCCTTCCTTTAGTTCCCCTGCTAAGATAGACGATTTAATTTGATTGGTAATTTGTTCATAAATCGGCTCCTTTGAACTGTTCGAAATAATTATTTGCATGCTTATCCCTCTTTTTTTATCTTTCATACTTAATATAATGTATATATACTATATATACATTATATACAAAATCACCTTATAGTGCAACCGCCATTTACATTATTTATGTTATATGGCCACTTACTAAGAATTAACGAATTTTTAAACACCTACATTTAGGCTAATCCAAAAATGAATTTTCTTGTTATCTAAGTGAATAAAGGAAAAAAAGAGCTTATGCGATCATTAGATTATCAACATAAGCTCTTTGTAAGAAATTGTTTGCTTTTGATTACCGAACCTTCCCGTTCAATTTTTAGTTTTCGGCAAATATTTTGTGAAATAAGCTGCCAGTAATAACAAAACACCATTAATGAGCCAAACAGCCAGTCCCCCATACTTAAACCAAATAGCTAATAAGCAGTTTATACTTATAAGAAAAAAGCAAATTGGTGTTAACACACTTTTAAATCCAGTTACACCTGCTTTTTTTCTTTGTTTAATCACACTAATTATAGAAAAAACAAGAATAATTACAAATACAACTGATAAAATTTGCTCCACCATAATCACGCTCCTGTCTTCCACTTGTTATCTTTTAGTACGATGCAGAATGGAATTAGTTTCACTCAAAAAGAGAATAAACCCCTGTTAGTACTAAGTGGATTCCTCACATATAAATAATATTTTAGACAAGACACATACTATAAACGGAGGTGAAATACATGAAAACTAAGGATAATTTTCTAGAAGGTGCCAAAATTACGGATGATGCTCATACATATGGGCCGCCAAATGGTGGAAGTGAAAAACATCATTCGCCTCAGTCTGTTCCAAATAGAGAAGCAGCTAAAACCAGCAAGGAACAGAAATAGGATAGGGAAGTTTCTTTTTTTACAGAAAAATAAATTATATCTAAATGACAGACCAACTAACAAAGTATGGTCTGTCTTTTTGCTGTTAAAGGAAGAGTTATTTCCTTTCCTACTGTTTATTCCTTTTTAGAAAAGGCTATATATTAGTAACTAATAAATAACTTTTATTGGCTTTACTGTTATTATAAGAATTAGTTGAGGAGGTGCAGTATGACTAATCACATAAAATTTCAGTGGCGTGTGACAAAATACAATCCAGCGTTTCGGGATGAAAATGGCTATTTTACTTTAACGGAGGAATGGACTTCCCCTACCCAGATTGGAGAGATCATTAACGGTAAAAAATTCACTTTAGATGAATATCTTCAAGTCGAGAATGCTTATGTTGAGGCTGTTATGAAATTCTTGGAAGAAAGCGGGGTTCATTCATTAAGAATTTTAAACGCAACAAAACAGGGAATCTCAGAAGAGGACTTGACCGCTTCCTTATATGAAGATGCATTTGATCAGTTAGTACTGCAAGAAGACATGCGTGTAGAGAGGAAGGAAATTCGCCTTATTTGCAAAATGGTTTTGCGAAATTTCCTTGGATGTCAGTTATATGCTAAAGATAAATTCTTTGTGCATTTTGGATGGGATTACTATATGTACATAGGTTCTTACGTTAATTGCCCATCTGCTATCGATTATGCGACAAGTAACGGACTTTTTGTTGAGACATTTCAATCCCCTTACTATTTTTCCGAGGAAGAAACGATCAGGCAAGTACAATGGTATGAAATCGACGATCCCTCCATGATAATTGCAGGAGAAGAACAACTTCCAGCTATCCCACTTGATGAGTATCGAAGCCTTTTTAATTTATCAAGCGAACATCCCGTTATTGGAACTTTTGCTATTAACGAAGGCCAATTGGATTTTTTCCAAAAACATTTGCAACACAACATGGACATAAACAAATATGCCTATAGCCTTTGGGCTGGCTATTAAGCCATTAGAAAGAGGAATTTATTGTTTTCCTCTTTTTAATGGCTGCTTCTTTTCTTATAATTTCTTCTCCTTTTCAGGCACCGTTATTCTATAATAAATCCAGCGTCACTTTTAACTTGGAAAAACATCATCAAAAGCACATCCATATTAGCTTCTCTATTCATAACTTTCGTTGTTAAATACTTTTTTTATAATTCCCTTTATCCTTTTTTTCCATTATAATTCTACTTACAAATATATACAAAGGAGAGTGGGGAAAATGGGAAGCTATCAAAGTGAATCCGATAATTGGAATGCGGATTTATATGATAATAAACATTCTTTTGTTTCAAAATTCGGTAATAATTTAGTCGAGCTATTAGCTCCAAAGCAAGGCGAAAAAATTCTTGACCTTGGCTGTGGGACAGGTGATTTAACGAATACCATCCACAAATATGGGGTAGAAATATTAGGTATCGACAAATCGGAAAATATGATAAACCAAGCCCTTAATAAATACCCTAGTCTAACTTTTATGGTTCGTGATGCTACAAGCTTGGATTATCTAAATGAATTTGATGCTGTATTCTCTAATGCCACTCTCCATTGGGTACACCCTCCTATCCAAGCATTAAAAGGTATCTACCAATGTTTAAAACAAGGTGGAAGATTTGTAGCTGAATTTGGCGGAAAAGGCAATGTAGAAACAATAACAAATGAAGTGATAAAGCAAATAAAGCAAGCAGGATTCCCGTTCGGCGCAGAGCATTTCCCTTGGTTTTACCCAAGTGTCGGGGAGTATTCAAATTTAATGGAAAAAGTCGGATTCCGGGTTACCTTTGCACAACACTTTGATCGACCAACTCCATTAGTTGGGGAAAATGGCTTAAGAAATTGGATTGACATGTTTGGAAGCCAACTGTTTCATGATATTCCATCAGAAGCTATGAACGAAATTATTGCGAAGGCTGAAAAAAATGTAAAGGATACTTTATATATTGATGGAAAATGGATGGCTGACTATAAAAGGATTCGAGTAATTGGCGTAAAAGAATAATAAAGTCTAGCGAGGAGAGAGAAGGTTTTCCTCGCTCTCTTTGAATAGCTGGCTGCCAAAGTCCTTCTAATTTTCTCTCTAATAGGTGTAGAGATATTATTTTCACAACTATGCTTTTATATAAATAGCGTATTTTTTAGGATTGTTAAACCCAAATTTATTAGCTAAATTTACGGACGCACGATTATCAACATCACAATCCCATCGCGGCTGAATATTGATAGAAAGACAATAATCGATAAATCGTTGCGAAACAAGACTTGCAACCCCTTTTCCTCTGTACGCTGGGTCTGTTATTATATCTATTTCTGCATAGTTATTAGATTTAAAAATAGAAACTGCTTCCCCAATTATCCGATTTTTATCTTTCACACAAAAACCAATTCCGTTTTGAAGAAAATTCTCTTTAGAATCCCAATACTCCTCATAATATTTTTCATTGAATTCTAAACTATTTTCAATTAAGCAAGAATTAATTCGATAAACATCATACGGACTAGCTATTGTTGTCCTATTACTATACGTTTTTAAATCAAAGGAATAAGCAATACGGTCGATTCTTCTTACTCGCTTATTTAGAAACTTCTCTATTGCCTGCTCCCATACGATTCCATTGGAAAATAACGTAAATCTATTACCCTTTAAAACTGTTTTCTCAAAAAGATCAATTAAATGCTCCATAAATAGCTCGTTCGAAGGACAACCTGTCACAAAAAACAAGCCTGAAGCTGTTTGAAAAAGCAATGAATGATAATTCGTACAGTCACTATATACAGTACCCTCTATCATGAAATCTAATATACTATGGGCAAATGTTGGAGCTTCCCTAATCTCTTTTTTTATTATAGAATACTGATCTATTGGTACCTTAATCATATTACAACACCTTTTGCAAAATAATTATCTCTATGTCATCATAATGATGAATTCTTTAATCAATATGTGAAATCTATATCTTCCTTCCTATCATTTCTTTCATTTAAGACAGAGGTTTTGCTAAATCCATCATATTATGAAACCCTAGCTGTTCATAAACAGATCGGCCAGATGAACTGGACCATAATCTTGCTCGTTTAGCCCCTTTTTGTTTTAGCCATAAACATATTTCCTCAACTAATTGAGAAGCTAACCCATTCTTACGGTGGTTTTTCACTGTATATACAGCTATGATCCACCCAAAGAGACTTTGTTCTTCCGCTAGTGGAAAAGGATACTCTGTTCTAATTAACCCTCCAGCACAAGCAACAATCTTTTCATCACTGTCTAAAGCAACTTGAAACATTAAATTTCCTAATTTAAATTCTTTCCGAAATAGATTTTTCACTTCTTCCAGCCGCTGAAGACTTGGTTTTGGAATACTGTCTATTTCTCCCATTTCACAAGCCATTTGATACCAGCATTCTGCCACAATACTCAGTTCGTTATAAGTTGCCCATCTAGTTTCATACATTATTTAAGTCTCCTAATTATTAAAAAATTAATGATTCTATAACGGTAATGACGAAAAACACCCAATCCCATTACATTTGTCTTTCGTTAAGCTTGCTTAGTATGAAAGCAATCTTCACAAATTATTATTCCTTCATTTTGGATAAAAGCCTTTATTTCCGTCATCCCTTTTCGCTCTGGATAGCGCATTTTGACAATAACCACTTTATTTTTTTCAATAAGTTTACCACAATTAGAACATTGGGGTTTTACTTTAAACATAGTCCCCCCCTACAAAACTACATATTTAATAACTATAGCTTAAAGTTCCTGACTTCTTTTAATTAAAGTTTTTTCTATGTATCAATTTTATAACTTTGTCTAGCACTTTGAACTAATTATGCCGAATATGACTTGATTTGAAACTGTCTACAGTTGATAAACATCCGTGTTTTTGAAAGCAGCTCTATTTCATGTGAAAACATCTTATCTTCTGTTATTAAAATTTCGTCATACCCCAATCATTAATCCCACTTCTTCCATTGTCCACTATTTCCTTTGTATTAACGACAATATTTCGTGTAATATCATAATCAAAGTAAAATCTTCTCACTTTATCCCAAACCAATTCATATATAGAACCATTCCAGTGCTCTATGACCACTCTAATTGATGTTGGATCATCCATTGTTTCATCTATATCTCCTTCATAATGATTGATTAACTCCATTTTTTTAAACCTTCCATCATGGAATGAATTTGTCACAAGGAATTCGCCCGTATATGGATCAAAGACATGCTGGATAGATTTTAAATATTCACAATAGCCGTCATTATCCCAATTATCATCTCGTAAAAATTTCATAAAAAACATCTCTCCTCTTTAATTTCCTCTTATTACACTCATTAACTTTTTAAGAAACAATTTTGGTCCTGCAAAAAATATTTTTTAAGAAAACTAACTTATACATTTTTTTACTTTTTATACAACCAGGGAATCTCAGGTGGATTCCCTGCTTCTCCTAATAGATATACAAATACAAAATAAAAACAGATTAGTAAACTGAAAAGGAAAACAAAGAGTGAAAGACCATTAACCTCTTTCTTTATTAGCCCCACTAATGCACAAATTAGACTTATAACTCCTAAAAGCAACTCAAATAATGCTACAGGATAAACGGAGTATTGATTCATTACATAAACTCGAATTGGATTAAAGATAGTTATTGTGAAAACAAATATTAATTGAAAAATTAATCCTATGACAGAATACTTCAATTCTTTCCTTTCTCTCCTTCCTCTGAATTCTATTTATTAAATCAATTAAACTTTACAATAGTACAAAGATAATCTATGTATATAGTAAAACTATGTATAATAGTAAGCTATTTCAAATTATTTGTAAATAGCTTACCAAGCATCTTACTTCTTTCAAAACCCTTATTATTCACAGCCTGTTCAGGACATGAATCCATTAACTCCTACCATGCATGGATTTATATTAAATGTCTTTTTCCATCAATACATTTGTAGTCTCATATCCTAATTTTTCATATAATCCTCTAGCTACTTTATTATGGCCAAAAACATGGAGACCTATTTTCTTCAATCCTAGTTTCTGACCAACATTCTCTATACTCTTTAAAGCTTCCTTAGCATATCCATTTCCTTGGTATTTTTCTAGTATATAAATGTCATAAATAAACCCTAGTTCTTCAGACTTTTGCGCAAGCCATATTACACCAACTGCCTCGTCACCCTTTTGAATGGTATATAAGAAATTCTGCTCTGTCTTCTCCCCTTGTGGCAAAAGTCTTGTATATTCCTCCTCTGCTTTCTTAAGCGCCTCTTCTTCTTTCCAATTTCCTGCGATAACCTTTTCTTCCGCATACGTTTTTATCGCACTAGACAGATATCTTTGATATTCATCTGCATTCATTAAAGTTAAATTAATCACTGTTAATACTCCCCCTTTTCGCACAAGTTTCTTTTCTTACGACTGATTCCAGCTTTCATTATTATTTTTTCTTAACTAATATAGAAAAGTGCGGTCTCCCATTATATGTGTGGGAGAGCCTTATTGAAAGAAGGCAGCATAAATGATTACCCCCACAATTATGATAAGGATGAGTATTCCAGTACCTTTCCACCCTAACCCGCCCACTAAATCAGCAAGATTGCTGCCGTGCACACTGCTAGATGGATGTTTCAATTCTTCTTGTCGCATTTTTTCCCTTCTTATTTCAGGAGCATCTTTTTCTTTTTTCATTTCAAGCCCTCCTATAAAATTAACAAATAAATAATAAGAATATGCCATTAATAGATGTAATGTATTTTTTGCAAACAATACATTTTCCCTTTATGAAACCCTCTTTATTTTTTCCTTAATACGTTTGCCGTCCACGAAGGTTACTAAAACATTCTTCTATCAAATTTTTACGACTTACTTTCATCTAAATATTCATGAATAATCTCCATTACTTCTATTCTTCCATTTATCAAAAGCTCTGGAAGTTCATTTTTTACATTCCCCTTCCAATACTCCCGCGCTTGTTCCATTTTTTTATGGAAAGGAACAGCCTCTAAATTAGGCAGAAGCTCTCCGTCTCCTTCAAAATAATTTCCAGACACATGAAGTTTCACAATTTGTAATACTTTGCGCTTATAGGAATCAAAAAGTGCTTTCCATTTTAAGACATCCTCATAGCTTTTCGCAGCATACAGACAGGATAATCTAGACGGATGATTGGGGAAATCCTGGAGTCTCACCATTTCTGCTATTACTTCTCTAATTGCTCTCATGGTGTGCCCTGCATACTGAACAACCACATCGGCGTTCTCTTTATTTAAGTGCAAACCTTCATCTGTATAATGATTATCTAAAATCCCCATATAATCTTCGCCCTGTGCATTAAGGTGTTCCTTTTCCAAAAAAAAGCGATATAATGTGTTCATCTTTTTTTCTTCAAAGTGAATAACCTGTCCACGAGACATTCTTTGATTAGTAACTAGATGATAAGCAGTAAACTCTTTCATTCTTTCCTCTCCTGTATATATAAAATGGAACGATTTACTATAAATATTGAATTGAAATCTATATATTTATTGAAATGTTCATCTTGTAAATTCAATCGTTCTAGCAATTCTTTTTGCAACGAGTCTCCTAATAATTGCTCGACAAGATATAATCCCATATTGATTCCAGAAGACACTCCACCACATGAAATAATGTTGACATCATGGACAACTTTTTCCTGAGATATCCCATGTGTATCTGGATACTTATCCTGGAGCAATTTTAATGCTAGGTGATGAGTTGTCACCTTCTTTCCAGCTAATAAGCCAGCTTATCCTAATAAATAGGCACCGGTACTAACAGAACATATATACTCTATACTTTTCTGACTCTTAATCCATTCAATAATCTTTTTATTCTTGCTAATTGATTGTATTGCTCTTAATGGGCCACCAGGAACAAGCAATATATCAAATGTTGGACTATCATTTATACTATAATCCGGTGTCACTTTTGTCCCAATATGTGTTTTTATTGTCTTCCCTGATTCCGAAATCATATATACTTCAAAAGGTCTCGTTGGCATTAGCTTTCTTTTTATAAAGAGTTAACCCTTTTTCTGCTTTACTTTCAGTTGTTAACGAGAAAACCTCCGCAGGACCGGCAAAATCTAAAGATCAACATAGTCATATAATCAAATTCCAATCTTGCGTTTACACATTTTACTATCTCCTTAAATTAAAAAATATCATGTTAGGGCATATAATTAAGAACAGTTCTCCTCCTGATTTCTTTTTGAAAAAATCCCTCTATTTAGAAGTGGTCTTTTTATCACAAAAATACGTCGCTAAAACAAAAGTACAATAGCTACAAAAACGCTTCTACTAAACAGATTATTTTTCCTTTTTCCTTTTCAACAATTCTAAAATTTCCTTGTTTTGTTCCGTTAATTTTCTTAGCTTTACTTCTATAGATAAACACGTAATGGCTAATATTATCAGCCCCATCGCTATAATAAACTCCATAAATACACCACTACTCTCTTTTTATTATCTAAATGGATATTTTTACTTAACATCAAGATTCTAAAAAAAGTTATCTAAACTGATGACATAACGTCTCTTCTTAATACGCTTCCAATTCTTTATTTCTTTCAATGAAGAAACGTTTATCTCCATACAAATTACTTACTGGTAGTTCTCTATGTAATTTCCCTCTTCATATATTTCTTTACTAGTAAGTCCAGTCCATTCTTCTGGTGTTATGTCAGGATGCTTATTTAAATATGTTCTTACCATATTATAGCCCTCACTATAACCATAGTTGTATGGTAATCCGTTTCCACCAATCAATATTTCCTGCGCTCTCTTTAAATCGTACGTTTGCAAATCTGGTTCAATTTTATTCCAAAAATCTAGTTTAAAGTTGTAATATAAATTATCTACGTCAATATCTGGGTAGACTAATTTCTGAAACATAACTGCTTTTCCTTCCAAAATTAATCGATCTAAAACTGTTTCTTCCTCTTCTTTTTTATAATATTTCTCAAACCATACACTGTGATTATATTCATGAGCAATCGTTGTCTTGATAAACTCTTCGGTATAAAACTTATTATTATAGTAAAAACTTATCTTTCCAGCGCCCCAAGTATCCATACTTTGGGTAATGTGATCTTCTTCTATAGGGAAAATACATATATTCGTCTTCTTTTCTGATGGGATGTAATCTGATGATTTAAGGAGTGCCTCTTGAATTGCCTTATTAAGCTGCTTCTCATCCATTGTTTTAATAATATTATTAACTTCCTCCATATTTTCTGGTGCTTTTACAGTAAGATCAAAATTACCTACAAAAAATTCTGCATTTTTATAACATGCATCTACAATTGGTTCTATCACCTCCTCATCAAACAGCAAAAAGTTCGGCGTAGCTGAATCTTCTTTCATTCTCTTCTCATATTTTTTATAAAGTTTATAAGCATGCACAATCTCATATTCTTGGTCGGTTTCAGGGTGTTTAAAAGTAAAATAAATATTATCTGATTCACTCTCTTTTTTTATCGTCTCTTTCAGTTCACAAGAGATTAATAGAAGGAAAGAAAACAGAATAACAACAGCTCCAAGTTTTTGCATATATTCCCCTCCCCTTTTGATTAATTACGAATGTAACATCACAAAGGTTTCAGAAAATTTAAAATCCAATACATATCAGCAATCCATAATCTCTAATAGGAGCGTACAGGAGAAATCAAATGCATATATGAATTGTTTCCAACTGGTTCCATCAATATTGGTCTCATTGTACCTCCGAAACTGATTTTTATTTCTTCTTCCTTAATTGCCTTTAATGCATCCATAAGGAAGCTTCCATCTAGAGAAATGCTTAAATCTGTTTCTCCAGAAAGCTTATTGATCGGTTGCGTTTCTTCTATTTTTCCTATTTCTGAAGAATTAGAGGTGATTTTTAATTTCAAACCATCTTTTATTTCCATATGGACATTGTTATTCTTCCACTCACTTGCAAAAAGACAAGCTCGATCTACTCCTTTTAACAGCTGTTTTGTATTAACAGTAATCATTGTCCTTGCATTTTTGGAGAATAATCCAGCAACATTTGGATAATTCCCTTCGATTAATCGAGAATAAAGAGTAGTTGAATTCGTTTTAAATACAATATAGCGATCTGTAGCAAATATTTTAATCATTCCCGTTGTTTTCTGCATTAACTTAGTAAGCTCATGGAGGCTTGTACTTGGCACGATGAATGCACCACTTACACCAGATTCAATCGGAAGCTCTCTCCATGCTAGTCGATGAGAATTAGTAGCTACACATGTAAGTTTTGTTTCTTCGAATAACATATTAACGCCAGTCAAAACGGCTCTCGCTTCACTTTTTGATACAGCAAAAGCTGTCTGGTTGATCATCTCGATTAAATCGGTGCTTTGCATTCTAATATGTGTTGTTTCTTCCATACTTGGAAGCGTGGGATATTCTTCTGCATGAAAACCATTAAGTGTTGTCACGATTTCATCCGCTTTAAGCGTAGCTATTTGCTTTTCGTTTACTGTTAGATGAATTTTCCCTGGCAATTTTCTCACAAGTTCACTTAAATATTTTGCTGATAGTACAACACTGCCTACCTCCTTTACTTCTAGCACTTGTACTCCATCTATTTCCATCGGAATTACTTGTTCAATAATGATATCAGCATTACTTCCTATAACAATTAATGATTCTTTAGTAGCCATTATTTTGATACCTGAAAGAATAGGAAATGGCGTTTTCTGAGATACTGCTTTGCTCACATCTGTTATCGCTCTATTAAAGTACTCACTTTCAACAAGAAATTCCATTATATGCAACACTCCAAAATAAAATTATACGTATTAAATTCGACATTTTTTGCCAATTCCCTTGTCATTATTGCTTAATAAATTAATTTTTAAAAAAATGCATAAAAAAACTACTAAAGTGGCAGCAGCAAATGGCTTAGCCCTTTAATAGCTTTTTATAAATTTGTAAAAATATATTTTATTTTTTAGTTAAAACATCTAGTTGAAGTGGATAGGTGCTATATGCAACCATTTTATTTTTGTACTTTTTCACAATATCTACATGGTCTTGATAACTATTCAAAAATAAGTTTATGTTCTTATTCCCTTTTTTGGTATGAATAACAAGAGAATACTCCGCATTTTTAGCATTAAGATATGCTTCTTCACTTCCTGGATATAAACTATACTTTTCTCTAACAATCGCTTCGTTGAATATCTTAATAATTGCTTCTTTATTCTCTCCATCTATTTTCATTTCATTGTAGATTATTTCTGTTTCAATGTTATTAAGTTTTAAATGCAATTTATATTTATCCAGCAGCCAATCCACTACTCCTGTTGGCAAGCACGTCATTAAAATTTTTATTATACAAAAGAACACTAATGCTATAATAGTAATCCAAGTCAATTCCATTCACTCCATTGCTTATTCAATTAATATTTCTACATTATTAATAGTACTAAATTTCCTTTCTAAATAGACCATCCAATTCTCATATAAGTTGACCATCCACTTTTTAGCTCACGCTATAAAAATAAGATGCAAGTTTTATCCTTGCATCCTTCCCTCATTATTCTCTACTGGATTTAAGCGCTGAAGCAAATCTCCTTATCCCCTCATCAATATTTTTTTCTATTTCTTTCGCATACGTAAAACGAACATAGTTAGCGTTTGAACCCATTGTAGATCCAGGCGCATAAATAACACCATTTTTTAACGACTCTTCTAATAAGCGATTTTCATTGACTGCGTTTTTTATTTTACACCACAGATGAATCCCACCATTTGGTGTTAGAAATTCCATTTCTCCTTTTAAGTAGGTATTCAAGCTTTCGATGATTTGATTTCTTCTGCTTTCAAGTTGTTTAACTAAATTATCTAAATGGACTGCAAAGGAGGGTGATTCTAAGAAGTCGTTTGCTACCCATTGAGAATAACTAGAATGGCCAAAATCAATCTGCTGCTTAGCGTCGGATAACCTTTCTATCACTGGCTTAGGTCCTATAATCCAGCCAATTCGCAGACCAGAGGCGACAATTTTGGAGAGAGAGCTTATATATAATACATTGCCATTTTGATCCATCGATTTTAGCGGAAGCAATGGCTTTCCGCTAAAAGAAGTTAAGCTATATGGATCATCCTCTACAACGGGAATACCATATTGAGAAGAAATTTCTAAAATCTCTCTTCTTCTTTTTTGACCGAGAGATACTCCAGATGGATTTTGGAAAGCTGGGTTTAGAAATATCATCTTAATTCGGTGTTTTCTGTATAATAAGATTAAATCGTCAGGTTTTATGCCATTTTCATCTGCAGTCAAATAATGAGGTTTAACTCCGGCTGATTCAAATAGCGGAAGACTATAATGATAAGATGGATCTTCCATTGCTACCGCATCGCCAGGTTTCAGCAAGCATTGAATAACCAAATGTAAAGCCTGTTGGGCTCCAGATGTAATCAATATAGAAGAAGGCGTTGTTTGTAAACCACGATATTTCTCCATATGATTTGCAATGGTCTTTCTTAGCACTTCACTTCCTTGTGGATGATCGTATCCCAATGATCCTATGTAAGCTCGGTCAGAAGTAATTTTCCGCAATGAACTTAAGGGGAAAAGATCTTCGGAAAGTTCCCCGCTTGCTAAATTAATCAGGTCATGTTCCGTCATTTCTTTTCGTATCCGCTGCATGACGGGTAGATTAGGAAGAAAAGATCCCGCTTCTATATAACGATTCCAGCTAGGTACACGTTTTTTGGTTATTCCCCATATATCTTTACTTATCATTGTTCCGCTGCCGCGTTTTCTTTCAATTAATCCATTTGACTCTAACTCATCATATGCTGCAACTACTGTACTTCTATTTAATTCTAGCAGTTTTGCTAGCTTTCTTTCCGATGGCAGCGGTTTATCTAAGGGAAAGGATCCATCTGCGATACCATTTTCTATATACTCCGCCAGCTGCTTATATATTGCTTTTTTTACTTGTCGATTAGGTTTCCACTCCATTGTTTCCACACTTCTTTACTATATTTTGTCTCCATAAAGACAGCTGTCTCATTTTTATGTTGTTTCATTATAGCTTAATTTCTCATCTTTAAACAACATTGAACTCTTTCGATACAACATACCTTTTTTATCTTAACGTTCATTACTCCGACTTTATTTACTTATACATTTGAGATTTTTTCATATGCTCTGGATAGCATCAGATAATTTTAATCTAGTTCCGCTAAACCTCTGACAGCAACCTTTTCGTAAATTTGTTTTTTCAGGAAGGGATTTTGCTATGTTACAATAAAAGTATATAGACAAAATATACAAGGAGGACTTTCGGATGAAAAATAAAGTATGCCCAAAATGCAATAGCGAAGAAATAAAAAAAGGGCTAATGGCAGCAACTGTTGGACAAGTTCATATGTATTCCGAAAAAAACCTTAGGAAGAAACCCTCTCCCATATCAGCAGAATATTGTGCTCACTGCGGTTACATTGTAGCCTTATATGTGGACAATCCCAACATTTAGGATAATTCATTTACTTAAACTTGATTATCAAAATCATAGTTCATTCCTATGTCAAACGATATTATGATTCAAAAAAACAAGCTACTTCTCAGCAGCTTGTTTCTTAAGATTGATATTTTGATTGGAGTTTAGGAACACTCTTAAAGTTTTTCACGTTGATTTCAATATCATCAGTATCCAGCGTCGGAAACGCCTCTTCTTTAGATGATTTCCAAATATCCCGATGATATCGGTAAAGGTAATTCTCAAATTGATATATCTGCGTCAATTTCCCTGCTTTTTTCATAAGAAGTGTATATTTCTTCTACAAGTTGTTTCTTTAGCTGCTTTTTCATTTTATTAGCATTTGTTCTTTTATTCGAAGTTAGAACAGTTGCATCTATATTTATTTTCAGCCCAAAAGAATATTTCTTTTTATCTTTATTTACTACCTGTCTTAATTTCGGTTTAATCAATTCGATCTCCATTTCATTATTATCAATATCGAGATTTAGCTTAGTACGGACAGTTTCATTGTTTACCCGGATATATCCAGATAAGTCATCGGTGTTTAAAAAGCCCTTCCAATCTTTCTCTTTAATGAGATGGGCTCCGTTAATAGTTGGGACAACATAATCTTGCTCATCTTCTTTAATTATTTCCTTATTCACCACTAGAGATGGCAAAAGAATGGTATTGATTTTTTCGTTAAATTGATACATGAATTTTTGTAAAGTTAAAGGAGGAACCGTAGAGCTTTGATGCTGCATGGCATCTGGATAACTTATTTGCGACTCATTAAATGGATAATAAAAAGGAATCTTAGCTGTGAATATATCCTCAATAGCCTGATTTGTTCCATAAACCTTCCCTGTCAATCTAATATTATAGCTAGAATCAAGAGCATTTAATGTTGGTTTTAATTTGCTTTTCAACAGTGATTTTCCGAATACAATAACTTTCACTTGGTCAAAATTCAAAGGTAATTGAATTCCTTTATTTATTTGGTCGATAGCATCTTCAATCGACTTAGCAGTCCCATTTCCTAACCACACCTTACTAGGTTGATCCCCCTTGCCCTGTTCTGATTTGGCAACATTTAAAAAATCCAAGAACTGAACAGTTACAATATATTGGTTATCTTTAAAGTCAATCCCTAAACCCACTGCATATGCTTGATATTGAATTTCTTTTATATTTGTACATCCTGCAAGGAAGAAAAGAGAAACGAAAGCAATAACTATTTTTTTCATTTAGTCACCTTTTCTTTTTCCATCTTTAATGGATAAACCAGCATTTCTTTTCTTTAGAAGATTATTAGGTATACGTAGAAACGTAAACAATATATCTTTCCCATATGGGGTCGTTATATTCGAAAACATCGGAATACCGAAGGAATCTAGCCTTGCTATATACAGGATGATGAAAATAAAGCTTAAGAAAAAACCGTAAATGCCCAAAAAATAACTTATTAATAAGACAAAAACACGAAAATAAAATAAATTTCCTGCCAAAGAGCGATTTACTAATGTAAAGCTTGTTAGCGCGGTTATTCCTATTATTACAAGCATCGATGGAGAAGTGATTCCCCCTCTTATCGCAGCATCACCGATGATTAAGCCACCAAGGACAGAAACTGTTTGTCCGATCCCTTTGGGCAATCGAGAGCCCGCTTCAAAAAACAATTCAAACATTACAACCATTAGGAGCGATTCAATTAAAGGGGAAAAAGGCAATCCTAGTCTAGATACAGAGATTGTTGCTAGGATTGGTAATGGCAATTGTCCTACATGATGGGTAATTATTGCTGTATAAAAACCTGGAAGCAAAATGGTTGTAAAAATTCCAATAATCCGTAAAGTTCTTTGCAAGGAAGTATAATAAAAACTTGAATTTTCATCCTCTGCCGATTTAAATAAAAGGGATAAATCAACAGGTGCAATTAATGCTGTGGGTGAACCATCCACCACAATGGCAAATCTTCCTTGATTTAGGGCCTGAACGATAAAATCTGCTCTTCCAGAATAGTGGATAGTCGGAATTAAGGAAAACTTACGTGGTTCTAGATATTCCGTTAAAATATTGGAACTAGTTAAAACATCGATATCTACCTGAGAAAGGCGCTTCTTAATATCTGCAAGAATTTCATTATTCACAATATCATTCATATAAAGAAGACCCACTTTTGTATTTGTTCTTTTTTCAATTGTATATTCCTTTATAACGAAAGAAGAGGTACGTAGTCTTTTACGAATTAAGCCTATATTTGTATTTATATCTTCTACAAATCCATCTTTTGGTCCGACCGCTGATACCTCCACGACAGATTCATCAGGCTGTCTGCTGGGAAATTTCTTTATATCATAAAGATAAAGTTTCTCTCCTGGGGGAATTACTAGTAGCTTTCCGGAGAAAACTTCTTCTTGAATTTTTTCTCGATTAAATTCTTTTTTATTAAAGCTTTCCATCTGGACATATTGATAGATATCCGACTCTTCCGCCCCAAACTCTGGAAGATGTATAGTTTTAATCATGCTTGTATCCGTCAGTGGTACACAATATACCATGATAATCTGTAATTCTCCCTTATCCTCTTTCACTATAATATCAGAGGATTCATTAAATAATTGTTTTAACGCTTCTGACGTAAAAAGAGGATAATCCACAAACTTCAACTCCTAGTCGCTTTTTTTCTTTTCCCTATAAATAGAGTTAAGGTTACTATCTGGATGATCAATAACACCAAGGATATTGGTCTAAAATAAAGGAAAACAACTTCTGAAAATATACTTTGATCCACAGGAATAAGCAGTGCGATAAATAAAAAAACATAAAGTAAAGTTAACAGCTTGCTGTTCTTTTCATCCTTTGTAAAAATAAGACTTGTAAGTAAAACAAATAAACTGATTCGGACGACCCCACCAGATAACCATTGATAAATTGCAAAAAAATCGGTGTGTGAAATATACTTTCCAATAGCTATTAAACGCCATTGTTCATATGCTGGATAACGATATTGGGAAGCAAGCTCTGGTCCGAATTCAACAATTGCCCCTATTGTCGGACCTATCATTAAACCTATAATGAAAACACTTAAAACAATGAGCTGCTTCTTTTTGATTGATTTTTTTAAGATTGAGGATAGAAAAAGAATAACAAAAAGCTCTATTATTGGTAAAAACGTATATACAAGCCCTTTTGAAACAGGGATAAATCCGTTTTCTAATATCGGTAATAATAATTCATAGTTTTTATTCTCCGTATTTGCAAAGGAAATAAAGAAGCCTAAGAAAATCACAATTGGGCATAGAATAGTGCTCAATATCCCCATAGAGAATAATCCTAAATTACTGCACAGCAAACATAAAAAAAAGCAAAGTGCCTCCAAGCAAAAAAATACTATAGTCTTTCATATAAGTTAATTGCGACCAGAAAACAATATCTTTCGCCGTAATAAAAGCACTAATATACATATATATACCTAATGGTACTAAAAAATAATAGTATTGTAAGGTGCTGCTATACTGTTTCACTATTTTAATGAAAGAGTCCGTATGTATAATGGTATTAATTTTATTTAGTAAGAACACCCAAAGTGGCACAAAAATCAGCGCTAATAAGACACTAATCCACGCATCTCTTCTAACTATTGTTAAAATGCCTGGAATTATTTCCACATGGGCAAATAGGCCAACTGATAGAAGAACTAGATATACAATGGATATATATCGTAATGTATTTTGCATAATCATTCCTTTTTCTGTTTAGTATGAACTTATTATGTGTAATAAAATATTTTTTATTACTTTTCGCTATGAAACTAATCGAACCAATATGTACATTCAGCACATGCCGATGTCCTTAAATTCTCCAAAAAAAAGAAAAAGTCCATTCCTTGAAGTTAATCTCTTCCTTAGGAATGAACTCTTTAGCTATCTCTTATTTTTTTCTTATAAAAGTTATTACAATCGCAGCTAGAGATAAAACAATAGCGATAATTGATAATATCGTATTTATATTAGTACCTTCATTTGCATGCTCGGCATCTTTGTCTTCCTGTTGATCATCTGCTGCATCATCCGTTTTTGTGCTATGTCCATGACTGTCAACCGTTTCATTGGATTGAGCAATACTAGTGATAGAATGAGGCAGTTCTGCATCACTGTCTCCAGTCCATTCCACAATGCTGCCATCTGTATAGTACTGGAATGCATCCCATGCAATATCGCCAGGCTCTTTGGGATTTTGTGCTCTAAAGGTAAAGTCGCGATATTGACCAGCCTTAATCGCAGTCTCTTCTGATTCTGCCTCCCAAGTTACAGTTGCCACTTTATCATTATCATCGGTAGTTGTAGTCGTTTTCCAGCCATCGACAGGTTCATACATTTTAAACTCCACATTATCTGGAATTTTAATCGTCACTTTTGTTGTATCCACATCTTTTTCAACTGGAATTCTTACAGTATACGTTTCCCAAGCCTCTGTAGTAGACTGGGATGGATTCACGGTAACATGGGCGCTGACTGGTAATGCTATAAAGAAGACAGCCGCTAATGCTACTAATCCAGATAAAAATTTCTTTTTATGTATCATTTCAAATCTCCTTTCCTTATTTCTGCAGTTTTGCAAAAAGAGAGGTTAACACTACTTTGAATGTGTTAACCTCTTTCATCATATCAAATAGAGATACTTCGTTCAAAGAAAAAACAGCTTGGATTATGTCTATTCTGTGAACATTTTATGACAAATGTACTTTTAAATGACCTATTCCCCATTTTAGCCAAAATAATTCATCTTTAATCAAGGGGTTTATCTTTCTATTACATTGCCTCTGGTGCGGCAATTCCTAGTAATCTTAAGCCTTCTTTCAAAACAAGTGTTACAGCATATACGAGAGAAAGTCTCGCTTCTTTTCCGCTATTTTCCTCTAAAATTTGAACATGCGCATAATACTTATTAAATGTTTTTGCTAAATCAATAACGTACTTTGCCACTTCAGAAGGATCATATTGCACAATCGCCTTTTCCACAATTGTCGGAAAGTCCATTAAAAGCTTTACAATTGGAAAACTTAGCTGATCCCATTGTAATTGGTCTATATTAGCTGGTGGGAAGAAATTACCTTTCCGCAGTAAGGAACAGGCTCTTGCATGTGTGTATTGGATATATGGTCCTGTTTCTCCTTCAAACTTCAACATATCTTCTAGAGAAAACTCAATATCTGTTAGGCGATAATGCTTTAAGTCATGAAAGATAATTGCTCCTGTTCCTACTTGTTTTGCCACTTCTTCTTTATTTTCAAGAGAAGGGTTTTTTTCTTCGATATTTTTCTCCGCTAATTGAATAGCTGCTTGAAGCACTTCTTCTAATAAAACAACTTTCCCTTTTCTCGTTGACATCTTCTTGCCGTCTTTCAGCATCATACCAAATGGAATATGAGCCATCCCTTCTGCCCAATCATAGCCCATTTTCTCTAACACTTGAAATAGCTGCTTAAAATGGAGAGTTTGTTCATTTCCTACTACGTATAAACTTTTCACAAAATGATAGTTTTCTTGACGATAGATCGCTGCAGCTAAATCCCGTGTGGCATAAAGTGTCGCACCGTCTCTCTTTTTGATTAAACACGGTGGGAAGTCTTCAAGCTCTACTACTTGTGCCCCTTCTGATTCTACTAAAAGCTGCTTCTCCTTTAATAACTCGACAACCCTTCCCATCTTGTCGTTAAAAAAAGCTTCGCCATCATTTGAATCAAATGTAATTCCTAATAGTTGATAGATTTTATTAAACTCTTCTAACGATTCTTTTCGAAACCATTTCCAAAGATTAATGGCTTCTTCATTTCCCTGTTCTAGATAGTTAAACCATTTTCTCCCTTCTTCATTTAGCGAGGGGTCTTCATCTGCTTTTTCATGAAACTTCACGTACAGCTTTAATAATTCTTTAATAGGATTCTTCTGCACTTCCTCTTCGTTTCCCCATCGTTTATAGGCGACGATTAATTTACCAAACTGGGTCCCCCAATCACCAAGATGATTAATGCGAATCGGTGTGTAGCCATTTTTCTCGGCAATAAGGCCAAGAGCATTGCCGATAACAGTGGAACGCAAATGCCCCATGGAAAACGGCTTTGCAATATTAGGTGAAGACAAATCAATTGTCATGACTCCTTTATTCGTAGGTAAATCCCCATAATGCTCCTTTTGTTCGAGAACCTCCTTGATTACTTTAGAGGCAATTAATTGCTGATTTAAAAAAATATTAATATAAGCTCCTACCACTTCGACATGATCAATCAGCGGAGATTCTATCTTTTGAGAAAACTCTTCCGCAATTAACGTAGGTGCTTTCCGCAATTTTTTGGCAAGTGTAAAACAAGGAAAAGCGAGATCTCCTAAATGATCATATTTCGGTTTTTCCAATAACTGTTCAATCGTTTCTGGTGATAATTCTACATCTAATTGTGTTGCTAATACGTTTGCTAGTTCTGATTTGATGTTCATCTATATTCTCCTTTTCTATATTAGATATTTTAATAAAATAAAAAAACTCCCGCCCCTTCATACGAAGAGGCGAGAGCTTATAATTCCCGCGGTACCACTCTAATTGTTATTTTCATAACCACTTAAATCAGTTAACGGCCTGTTACCGATCATGCCTACTCCTTTTCAGCATGATATCTCCAAAGTGCGTTTCACTGCTTGCTCCACATTAGGCTTCCACCATCCCTAATTCGCTATTGCTTTACAACCAGCTACTCTCTTTTTCTACGATTTTCTATATTTTTTCTTATTATACACACACTTTTCGGAAGAATCCAATACTTTTTTATTTTTATAAAAGAAAGACAAGCGCCAATCATTTCCGTTTACATATAGTAATGGAGGAGGTGAAACATTTATGAATACTCAAAATCGAGCTTTTGACAGACATATTGGGGCCGTTGGTCCTATTGGTGCAGTTGGTCCTGTTGGAGCCGGTGGTTTTGCAGGCGTGGGGCATGGCGCAGTGGGAATCGGGGCTATCCCCCTTGGTGCAGTTACACCATCAGCTAGCTTTGCTGGAGGCAACCCTCTATTTTATACGCCTTTTCATCATAGCCCTGCTATTCAACACCATTGGAATTATGGTCAGCATTTCCCAGCATACTCACAACCATATGGCTATAATCCCGCTTATTCTACTTACGGATATTATCCCTATTATTGATTTCAGAAAAAAGGCAGCAACTAGATTCCATCCATTTAGAGAAATTCTAGTTGCTGCCTTTTTATGCTGTTGATATTATTCCGCTATGCTTATTTGTTTATTTTTTCGCCAGATTGCGAAGGTTACTGCTAATCCATCATGGGAAAGAATCTTATAGAGACGCTCCTACCGAGAAAAGAGCTTTGTTAGGACAAGCTCCTACTAATGCCAGTGCATCAGCAGATACAGATACTGGCGGCAATCATCAGCAAATAATAGTTTTACAACAGATAACGAGTAGTGCATGGAGGCAAAGGGAAATGCACCTATCGGGAACAATGGAGGTGCATCTAGTTTTGTCGGCTAAACTACTGTGCTTTTGAACGCTACTTTTCCCTTGGTTCCTTTGAATAATGGTGTTCATCCCCTTTATGAACGCAACTTTTTCCTTGGTTCCTCTAAATAATGGCTTTCATCTTCTTTATGAACACCTTTTTTCCCCGGTTTCTTTAAATAATGGTGTTCATTCCCTTTATGAACGCATTTTTTCCCTTGCTTCCTCAAAATTATGGGGTTTCATCCCCTTTATGAACACCACTTTCCCCTAGGTTCCTCTATAAAATGGTTTTCAATCTATTAAAATACTGAATCTCCTTGCTATACTCCAAGTCTAGCATCCCTCTCTCTTAACTGACATATCCCCCCCTATAACAATCATCCTTAAATATCAAAAAAACGATGGAATTTGACACTATGCCCGCATAGTCATTCCATCGCTTTTTGTTATTTAACTGGAATCCATATTTCAGAGTAGCAATTTTCGCTTGACGGATCATCATCTGTATAGCGTTCAAAGGAAATAAATCCTGCTTGTTGATAACCACTGGACGGCATCCATTCCGAATATATTTGCTTCCAAACCTTCTGCATACTTTGCGGCATTGGTCCATGCACCTCAAAAACTGCCCACTTGGATGCTGAAATAACGAGCTGAGCATATTTTTCAGATTTATCCTCTGTTGCAACCGCTATCCAGTAATCCATATCCTTACCCGCTGCTTCTGACTCCTCTACACAAACGCCAAGAACACCTGGAATTTCTCCCCTAGTCAGCATCAGAAGCTCGTTCACTGTTCCATTCTTATTAACTTCATCCCAGAGTTTTGGAATCTCACGGAGATTTTCATCTTCCTTAAAAGTATAAGATTTTTTCATCCCGACAATCGTAAATGCCTCTTTCTCCACTACTTTTACTTTCATTGGTTCTGCCCCTTTCAGCTGTACTTGAATGACTAGTGGATTGTATATTTTTAGACTACCAATTCCTCGTCTCGTTTCACTTGGTGTAACTCCATGCTGTCTGCGATATGCTTTCGTAAATGCTTCTGGTGTATCATATCCATATCTTAATGCAATATCGATTATCTTTTCTCTTGAATGAAGCAAGCTTTGACCAGCCATTGATAGTCTGCGTCGCCTAATATACTCTCCCACTGGTATTTCCGTAAGGATTGTAAATGTTCGTTGAAAGTGAAATATTGAAACATTTGCGACACGCGCAATCGCTTCAATTTCAAGCTTTTCTTCCAAATTATTTTCGATATATATTAATGCCTTTTGTAACCCTTCCAACCATGTCACATTCATCACATCCTTAAAAATAGCATACATGGATTACTGTTGGTTTTCCTGTTCATTTATGCTTGCTTTTGACAGATATATCCTTGGTTTTCTTCTCATCAATATATCGGATTAAAGAAAGGATATACCGCCCTAAGTAAATACAAAAAAAGGCACCAAAATAATAAGTGCTGCTAAGTAATTGGCAAATAGCTTCTTACTGGCAATAAATAATATTAAAAACACTAGTGTGATCAACAAATTGAATATTGGATGATTTTTCATTCATTTCCCTTCCTTTTTTATAGATAAAATATGTATCGTCACGATAAAATAGGCTGTCTATCCCTAGCTCTAGGTTTAGACAACCTTATTCGACCCTAATAGAAAACGTATAATTGGGAGTTCCTTGATCCCATTTAGCATAAATCATATAAACATATGTTCCTTTTTTGGCTGGCACTGTCATTTTATTTTTATCTACTTTAATAAATTCCTCTTCTCCATCTTCAAACACTTCTGCAACCTGTAAAGATCCAGCTAATGGCTTTTTATTAAAATCGATGGTAATCGTTGAATTCGGTTCCACTTTCACAGAACCATTTTGTAACCCCATATCCCATGGAGATGCATAGACATAATCAACACAAGATCCTTTTAATGAACCTTGCCAGCAATTAGAACCAATTGTTGTCGGAATTCTATTATTCTTCCATAATACCTCAGGTTTTGGTGGCTTGGAAAAATAAATCGTATCCATTAGAACCCAAATACAGGCAAAAATAAAAGCAATTATTGTTACCACCATAAACATGTGAACCTTTTTGTCCCCTTTCATTCCTCTTTTATATATTGGACGATTGATATTGCAGAAAAGTTTCGATTTTTCTTTATAAATAGAAAATTCCAGCGATATTATTCTTATTCTCCCCCACAGCTTCCTCCACTATCAAACGAGGATCCACAGTCATTTCCTCCATCAAAGAAAGACGCTTGTGAGCTATCTCCTGGATTTCCCTGAAAAGGCGGATAATGATGGTTATTTATATTGTTTGTCTTTTCTTTGCGGGAAAAAATTTGAGCCACGACGATTGCCACAAATACCAACATAATAATTCCAAACATACTTTATTCCTCCCTCACTTGCTGTTCTATTTTATATACGTAGGCTGATTGGAAATAGTTTCATATTTTTTCAATTAAAAAAGCCGAAAAGTAGCAAACTACCTTTCGGATAGATTAATTTATGCTCTTTTCCTTATTTCCTTTACTCTTTCCATAACGGAAGGCTTCTTTTTACTGAAATAATAGAAAATCCCTGTTATCAGTAGAATAATTACAATTAATGCTAATGGATTAATATCTGTAGAGAATACACCATAAGGAATTAACGCAAGGATAAAAAAGTAAAAGAAATTACCTATTGCTGTACCGATAGTAAAAGGACGTATCGATATTTTGCTTATACCAGCAATGATATTTAAAATACTTGTCGGAAAAAACGGAAAAACCCTTCCATAGAACACATAGCGCATCCCTTTTTGTTCGATTTTATCTAACATTTCTTGGTGATTTTGCACTTTTTTGATCACAAAATCTTGGAACCAAAAACGAATGGCTAAGAAGATAATGATTGCAGAAATGATGCTAGAAAACCAGCTCCATAGAAAGCCATAAATGAAGCCAAATGAGTAAAAATTGAGGGTAATTACTAAAATTAAAGGAATAACGGTAAAGCTATTTTGAATAATCATAAGGAATAAACTGACAATAAGTGCATAAGAAATATTCTCTTTAAATGCAGATGTGACTGAATTTAACTCCCCTTCACGAATCGCCTGAAAAATATCAGTGTATCGGAAAAAGATAATAAAGAGGCTGATTGTCACAAAAAACGTAAATGGCTTCCAAAAATGTTTTATATAAATCACCTTTTTCATAAATTATATGTCATATTCTAAAGAGTGGTACACTTAGATGATTCATTTTCTACAGATTTCTTCCTTTTGTTTTTTTATATTATCTGTTTTTCTACCCGTTTCTACTATTTTTCAATCAGGGGGGGATTATTTCTTACCTAAAAAAATAAGTAAGTACATAAAAAGCAGTTAAGTTTTACATAAACATAACTACTTTTTTTACTATACTTTATTTCCATTCTATCAAACTATTTTTTCCTACATGTCCTCTTCTACCCTATCTAACCATTCATTCATAAGCGCAGTAAATAACTTTGCCTGTTCAATCTGCAAGTTATGCCCGGCTCGATCTAAAATTGCAAATGTTGCTCGGGGATAATTCCCTAAAATTGCAAACGCATCTTCATATCCGACTACCGAATCTTGTTTTCCTAGTAAGAAGACAGTTGGTTTTTGAAATAGGACATCATCGACTGGAAAGGAAAATCCGTAGTTCTTTTGAATTTTATTCAAAAATGCTGTATTCGCTATATTGCATCCTGATAAAATTTCATCCTTATATCGTATCCAATTGTATTCATCTAAAACTACTTGATTGGTTTTGAAATCGTTACGTTCTTCTTCTACTAAGTTTGATAAAAATTCATTATCTGCATAAACAATCGTGTGTTCTGGAAGTGTTCTCTTTTCTTTTTCTGGTAAAATCATCGGGCAAATGAATGCTGCGCCTAATATTTGCTCTTTATAAAGCTTGCTGATTCCTCTAGTTAAGTAGCCGCCATAGGATTCTCCTATAATCAGAAAAGGTTGATTAGCAATCTTTGTCTCTATAAAGCTTGCTACTGCTTTTAACATTTCATCGGAATTACTGATTAAGTCATAATCCATGGTTTTCCCCATGCCAGGTAAATCCAAATATATCCTTCTCCATCCATCTTTCTCTCTAAAAACAGGCTCCATACACCCACTCAAGAGTCTATGATCTAGCGTAAATCCATGTAGCATGATAATGGGAATTCCAGTTCCTATATCTTCGTAATATATGTTTGCATTTTTCACTTTGCAGTATGGCATCTTTCTTCCTCCCTATTAATAAAATGTATGTATCTATGGAAGTTCCTTACTCAAATAATGATATATTCAGGTTTTTCTCATAACAGTAGACAAGCAGTGTGTGTAATTGAGCTCTATGATGATAGATATGTGCGACTATTTCTAACAACCACTCGTACCTTGTATAGGTCGCTCCCCAATAAGCTGTAGTCCTTTCTTGTAACTCTATTTCTGTAAGATTCATATAAATATCTTTTAAAGTTTTATAATTTTCTGCAATAGCACTCTTGACATCCTGTATGCTTAATAATGCAACACTCGAATAATATTGATACATCTCTTTTTGTGTTGCACCGTTCGATATCATTAAATCAGCCTTACAAATAACGGCTATGTGCTCTAAAAGCTCACCTATCGAGCGCTTATTACTTGCTGGCTTTTTCTGTAAGTCCGCCTCTTCAATAACTTCAACCATTTGGATTGTTGTTTTTAAAGCTATTTCTATTTGATTTAGTGCACTATTAATATAGGTATTCACTACTAACTCCCTCCTTACAACGAATATATGTTCGCTTTTATATTATAGACGAATCTATCATAAGTTCAATATAAATATTCGTTAATTCCGACTTTTTGATCAAGAAAAAATTCAAACCATCCAAAGTTTTAAGTCTATTAGATCGCTTCCATCTTAAATGTCCTTGTCCAGCTCCTTTTCGATTTGCTATACTTTAAAAGAAACGAACAGGAAGTGTAATTATATGAGACAGGCACTTATTATCATCGACATGCAAGAAATTTTCTTTAACCATCGTGAAAATTATTTATTCGATAGAATTCAACTAGTAAAAAACATCAATATACTAATCAATCAAGCACACGAAAAAGATATTCAGGTTATCTTTATCTAACATACAGATCCAAATGAACAGTCCGAGCTTTATGAGGGGAAGGACGATTGGAACCTCCATCATAATCTATTGTTATCCACTACTGATAAGATAATTAGAAAATCTAAATGGGATGCATTTTACCAAACAGAACTTTTGGATTATTTAAAAAGCAAGAAAATCGAACAGCTTATTTTTGCTGGTGCACAAACGGAGTTTTGTCTTGATACTACTATCAGAGCAGCCTATAGCTTGGGATTTCAGCAGAATCTCCTTTATCAAAACACTCATAGCACCATTAACAGCTCCATTTTAAATGCAGTTGATATTATTAACCACCATGAATCTATTTGGAATAATCGGTTTTTAACAATCATAAATGAAGAACTGAAATTATAAATAAAGACTTGATCGAACAATACACTATGTTATGCACTTTCCATGCTATTTTTATTACTCTAACATCATGGTTTAGGAAAAATAAATGAAAAGATTATACTTAATTGATGGATATGGAGGGTCACCTAAAGTAAATTGGCTTTCTGATATAAAAAAAGACTTTAAGAACTCTTCCATATACAAATAGTGGACAAAACTTGAAATTCCTTTTATTTTATTACCTTTTGGCGGACATTTTACTTCTGGAGAAGGAATTATTGAGATGCCATCCGTCAAACATATTATTAAAGCAAAATGGTTATGACATTTCCAATAGAGAATTTTCTTGGACAAGAAAACAAAGCGATCCTTCCTAAGGGAAGCATCGCTACTTTATCTATTCAGTAAAAAATTCTTAATATGGAGATTAATTATTTTTTTCGGTTGAAGCAGGATTGCTAGTATTTTCTGCATTTTTACGATTTTTAACCCCTTTGCTTTTATAAGGCTTGTTACTCTTTGCTTTATTGGCACTAGCCTGCCAACGATTCCAGCCTTTTTTATCTGTTCCTCTGCCTGTACCGCCTTTACCTTTAGCCTTTGCTTTACTCATAAAATCAACTCCGATTTTTCTAATATATTACGTAACATTAATTAGTCTTATCCTTTTATTCTGGTAAAAAACGTACATAATGAACTATTAGTATATAACAGTCTGCTATTGTTTGAAACATTAACCTTTTCAAGAGTTTATTTCTGGTGCTTTCTCTTCCCTACAACTTACACGTTTTCCCAATAGCCGAGCATGACACTAAAAAATGAAACCTTTTTTCTATCAAATCCGTAGAACATGGTGGGGATGACTTTTATGAAGACGAGAATGGTCTAAACGTAATAAGTTGTGTAAGACAGTCATCTCTTCTACGAATGATAAATTATATAATAAAAAACTATCTTGGGGAGTGAAAAATATGAATAGTACCGTTATCTTGATTATAGCATTAGTAGCAATAGCTATATGGTCTATACAAATATATGAGTTTTTGAAGCCATCAAAAGAACAAAACAATCGCAAAATCGTTTTATTAACATCTGCTGGTTCTTTATTGACAATAATTCTTACCGTTTCATTTTTCCAAAATATCCCGTTTTTTAAATAATGGGAATTTAACTAATTAATTATCCATTACGATGAAAAGAAAAAAGCATATGAAAATCAACCCAGAACTGTAGACAAACTCCTGTATTTTGGAAATGAAAGTTTGAGTAAAGTATATTTATTAATCTCTTTGAATCTGAATGAACCGCGATTTGCCTGCTAAACTGCAGGGTCTCTGACTGAAACTCCCTTTTCCCATAGGGAGTCTTCCCTCTTCACTCCAAGCAATACATAAAAATGCAATTCTACTTCCCCAATATCTTTTTGTCTACTAACTGGTAAATGAACCTTGCTCTTTTTATTTCAAAAATAACAATTCTTTAACAATTTTATTAAATATTCTATTATTGGAAAAAAACGTCGAAAAAAAGGAGTATAATGGAAATAAAAATAGGGGGAGGTTGTTGAAATGATTACTTTATTAGAAGATATTGCCCAACATGGACTAAAAGATACGAAATTATACATCATGAAAACAACTGATTCGTTTGTTATTTCCATCCCTAAAATTAATTGGTCTACCGAAATAAGCAATGCAGAATCTCCACACAATCAATTCGACCATTTACTACATTCCTTAACTTTTCACATGTTTGAAGGTGACTGTTCCCAACTAGCTGAAAGTATCACAAGTTCTATTAGTAAATATGAAACTTCATAATAAATCAAAACTTCCATCAAGTGGAAGTTCATCGCCCACTTGATGGTTTGGTTGTAACTTTCTGATTTAACAGCAAATTCCCCATCTAATTCCCTCCAATAGTTTGATGCTTGCTAACCGTTAAAAGAAGGATAAAATTCCTTTCCCCATTCTATCTTTCTAATTGTATATAATCTGTTATCCTCGTGACTTTTCCTATCCTCTATTTTTCGTTCAATGATATCTTCACTTGTGCGGTCTTCTGGTATTTTTATTTACTTTTGCATGAATTGGTTCCCATACGCTAAAATGATTATAATGACAATAGAATTTTTTAAAGGAGTTTTTATAGTGGATTTACTTTTTACAAGTGAGCGATTAGGTTTTCGTTTATTAACAAAAGAAGATATAGATGCATGTGAACAATTTTGGGGAAATGAGGAAGTAATGAAATATTGTGGCGGCAGCACTTCCTCTGCATTACTGCCTCAAGTTATTGACTTTTATCAGCAATGCCAAGAAGATTTTGGACTCTCCGTTTATGGTGTTATTGATTTGGCAACCAATCAAGTTATTGGAGCAGCAGGCTTTAATATGGAAGATTCCGTTGATCAAGCTGAGCTTATTTTCCATTTCTCCAAACCTAATTGGAATAAAGGGTACGCTACAGAAGCTGGCATTGCCTGTTTAACCTTCGCAAAAGAGCAAGGGAATATCCAAAAAATAAATGCTTCTGCAAGTATTGCGAACAAGGCTTCCTTAGATGTACTTGGCAAAATTGGTTTTCAATATATGGGCATTAAATATTTCGAGGATACCGAGCAAGAAGAAGCTTATTTTGTGTTTGTTTTATAGGTAAATAGATAATAGTTTATTGTAAATAGAGTATAGAAAAAGGGAAATCATCAATTCCCCTTTTTCCATACCTGATGGTTCAGCTTTTTTTAAATATCCGCTTATTCAAGCAGGTTCACTCAAAAAAGGTGTGTGAATCCTTATGTAAGTAAACGTCTACTTCTAATTTCTGAAATAACGATTATTATCTTATGGAAAATAACTCAATAAACGATCAAAAGAATGAATTTCGGCAAATGGTTTAATCTCGGTGGGATTTCTTGATCCTGCGAGGAGTAAACCATCCACCTTTTATGGGCATTTTGACACCATTTATATCTATTTCGATGTCATTCTCAAAATTCCACATAAAAAGGTTGTCGCTTCTCATCCAAACAGTATTCTATTCTTTGTCTAAAATTCTTATATTTCACCATGTTGAGCGCTTCCTCAATAGGGAAAAATCCTACTTCTAAACTTTCTGGTGATGTAGTAAATTCCCCGCCAACCGGTTTAGCTAAGAATAATGTATTGCATATAGAACCATTGACATTTTGAAAGATTCCACAAAATTTTATTACTTCAATATCAATTCCTGATTCCTCTTTTGTTTCTCTTATCGCAGCAGCTTTCAGTGACTCTCCCTCTTCCACTTGGCCACCTGGCATTTCCCAGCCTCTTTTGGGTCCTTTGATTAATAAAATTTCCTTTTGTTCATTGATGACTATCGAAGCAGTCGAAACAATATGTTTAGGCGGCGCATATTGCGGTTGTGTATTTTGAGTCAATTGCTTTCCCCCATCCCTTCTTTTTGCGATTTTTTGCAATCTTTCCATTATTTTACCATAAATTTCTCCTACGAAAAAATACCTCCTTTTCTAGTTGAAAAGAAAGTACTTTTTCGTATTTATTTTTTCACCATTTCAATGGCTCTATTAACTGCTTTGCGGGCTAATTCTTTCTCTCCTAGGTTATCATCGGCCTGAAGCATTTCCATTACTATTTTTGTTGCTGTCTTTTTATTGCGAGTAATCGGAAATATTAAGGCATACAGCTTGGCTGCTTGTTTTTTATTCATACTTCTTTTCACTACAAATCGCTTAGATTTAATGCGAGCGTAACCTTAAATAGATCGCCATCTGTCTCGATTTTCATCATGCCTTGGTGTAGATCCATGATTGATTTCGCAATCGCAAGTCCTAGACCTGATCCTTCTGTATGCCTCGATGTATCCCCGCGTTTAAAACGCTCATATAATTCATCAAGATTATCGTCAAGCTCATACTTAGATATATTTTTAAACTGAAAAATAGCTTGGTCTTTTTCTAGTTTAATGGAAATATAGACACGTGAATGCTCTAAAGAATATTTCAAAATATTGCCTATTAAATTATCAAATACTCTCCAAAGCTTCTGCCCATCTACAGTTGCATAAATCGACGGTTCTTGATTGGTTACACGAAAATCAAGTGTTGTGGCTTTAATTGTTTCATCATATTCACCTAACGCTTGCTGTAAAAGCTGCACTAAGTCTATCTTTTCCTTCTTTAATTCCACATTGCCGCTGACCATTTTCGAAACCTCGAATAAATCATCAATTAGTACTTTTAATCGTTGGGATTTCCGATCGATAATACCTAGATAGCCCTCTTTTTCTTCCTCAGATAGATTTTTATTCTTCAATAATTCCGTATAATTGATGATTGATGTTAAAGGTGTTCGCAAATCATGACTAACATTCGTAATTAACTCTGTTTTTAGGCGTTCGCTTTTTTCTTGAGCATTTTGAGAATAAATCACGCCATTTTTTAGTGTATTGATTGTCTTTGCTAATGCTGAAAGTTCACTAGATGCTTTTATATCTAAGTCACTTACTTTTCGACCGCTCCTGATTTCCTTTGTATATAGAACTAACTGACCTAGAGACTTTGCATTTTTCACTAAATAATGGATGGCTGGGATGCCGATAATTATGACCGCAATAAGAAAGAACAACACAAAAAATGGTTCCACAATCACTGCCATTAAACAAAATCCTAGCGCGAAAACAATCATTAAACAAAGGATTAATTTAGTCAATGGACTTCTACTTGAAAATAATAGCAGCATTGGTTTTCCGATTGTTTTAACACATTTTCCAACAAATGTTTTTGTCCAAATTGATTTATCGCCTTTTACTATTTCCTTATATAATAGAGACATTTGGATAAAGAACAAGAATATAAACAGCCAAGCTAAACAGCCAAATAAAATAATTTCCTTCCAATAGGAGCCGTCATTATATAAATTTAATTCTATTTGATCATTTACTCCCCATACAACTATAATAGCAACAGCTAAACTTATAAGGAGAAAAATTATACCGATATCAATTGGAATTTTCTTATAAAATGGGTATTCCCATTGTATTAAAATACTTCTTTTAGTTAAAAGGAGAATACAGCTGGCAACTAGGCTGATGATACTAATAACACTAAAGTAGATCACTTGCTTTTGTTGCGTTTTATAATTATCCATGTCTTTATGCAGCATACTCTTAGTACTTAAATTGTCAGGAACAGCAATAACTCCTTCAAAGCTGCCGATGTTTTTCTTGATGTTATTTAGAATAGACACTTCTATAGCAACCGCATCGGGATCGCCAAACTCATACCACGGAGAATCTAAAGAAATATAATGCTGTTCCCACTCATCCTTTGGATTTATATGGATATCGCCAAGAAATTTTGTATTTTTCTGATTCAGCTTATTCTCAATTGTTTCGCCCGGAGCAAGATTAACATTTGTTACTTTTTCTCCTGTTTTGTTATTTTCAAAATAATAAAGGAAGGAATCAGTCCAGTCTTTATACTCATATTCTCTATTCTGTAATTCTTGATAGTATTCATCTAATTGTCTTGCTTTTTCTTTCTTAATCTTATCTTCTACGTATTCATCACTTTGGAAATTTTTCGTAATATCAGCGATTTTCTTATCTCTTTCTTCTGTATATAGCTGTTCTGCTTCTGAGCTTCCTGTTTCTTTAGCGGTCTGAATTTGCTCTTCATACTGACTTTTTATGTTTTGAATTTGTTCATTTAAATCACCATAATAATAACGATATTCATTTATTTCTTTAGCTGATACGGTTATTTTTTTCTTTGCCTCTTCAATCGGAATATAATATAACTCATTTTCACTTAGAAGATCCTTATAATAGTGCATTCTTTCTTGAAATATCGATGTTTGATAAAAATCCGTGTGTAAATAACGGTTAAACCACATATCTACAGATACAATTCCACTCAGCGCGAGTGTAATAAGCAGTGTCCAGACAATAAAAAGGCCTTTACTTCTCGATTTTGTAGCCAATGCCCCACACCACCTTTAAGAAGCGAGGATTTTTTGGATCCACTTCAATTTTTTCACGTATTTTTCGTATATGTACTGCTACCGTATTTTCGGCATTGTATCCAGGTTCTTTCCAAACACTTTCATAAATTTCTGCAATGGAGAATACTCTGCCTGCATTTTTCATCAACAAAACAACAATCTTATATTCGATCGGAGTCAGCTTTACACTTTCTCCATTTACGGCGACTTCTTTCGCCTCCTGGTCTAATGTTAATCCATGAAGGTCTATTTTTTTCTTCACCCCATCAAAGGTGCCAAGTGTTACATATCTTCGCAACTGCGATTTCACTCGGGCAACTAGCTCCATTGGATTAAATGGCTTGGTGATATAATCATCTGCCCCTATTTGTAATCCCAATATTTTATCTGTATCCTCGCTTTTAGCTGTCAGCATAATAATCGGAATATTTTTTTGCTCACGAATTTTATAAGTAGCCGAAATTCCATCTAAATTAGGCATCATAATATCCATTAAAATTAAATGAACTGTCTCTCCCACTAAAATCTCCAACGCCTCTATTCCATCACTGGCTTTTAACACCGTAATTCCTTCGTTTTTAAGATATATTTCAATAGCATCTCTTATTTCTTTTTCATCATCCACCACGAGCACATTGACATTCTCCACCTTAAAACCACCTGCTTTCTCTCTCTTCGCTGTCTCTATCATAGAAAAAATTTCTTAACATCTGCCAAGCAAAATTCTTAAGAATTTCTTAATATTTTATCTACCAATTCGATTCTCTTATTCTATCAAAGGAATATGCTGATCACATCCACATTTTTCTGCTTTTTTAATAAAAAAATTTAAAAAGGTTTTCATCAGCGACGATGAAAACCTTTTTTTCTATTGCTTTGCCTTTATTTGTTCCCGAATCTTCTCCAATTCTTCAAGGGACAATTCCCCTAATGACTCTTTAATTTCTTTTTCCATGCGCTTGCGGTTTTTCTCCCGGTATTGATTCCACCAGTCGCGAAGTCCTTCTGTTTGATCCAATATGTATTCAATGTCGATTTCTTCCACTTCATCATCGGAAATATACTCCATTACTGCTGCCAGCATCCGGTTTAATTTATCTTCTTCTCCTTCCTCCTTTTTCATATTCGTCGGTTCTTTTTTTTCTACTTCTTCACTAATCTCTACATCCTTGCGAGGCATTGTTCTCCTCCTGACTGTAATTCTATTTTTTCTATTATTTCCGTTAGACAGATCTCTATTCTCTCAGTGCAGGAAAAAGACAAATATATAGCGAATGTTTATAGTAATTTAATGTTTAAAGGAGTGGATAAAATGGAACCACGTCAGGAAGTTTTGTTTAAACAATTAGAAACCTATCGAAAGGAACTTTTAGGGGCCGTTGAATCGTTGACAGAAGAACAGGCAGAAATCATTCCAGCGAGGTTTAGGAATAATATCCGCTGGAATCTTGGTCACCTATATCTTGATCAGTTATTATGGATTGAGGCATTGACTAAAGTACCCACTGCTATCTCAAAACAATTCAATCAATGGTTTGGTTTCGGTACTACACCAGCCAACTTTACAGAAGAAACACCTTCTTTTACGGAATTAAAAGTACTTTTGCAGTCACAACCACAAGCCATATTAGAGAAGTACGGCGCTGATCTGGAAAAAGAATATCCCCCAATTGATATGGGAATGCAGACAATCGAACAAGTGCTGATTCGTACGATTTTTCACGAAGGCATGCATTTACAGGCGATTAATGATTTGAAAAAATTTATCTAACTAAAAATAGTCGGTCTCCAGCAAGTCTTGACTTTCCCAAGTCGCATTTATGTAGAGTAATATATCAGACTAATTGATTCCATAACAAGAGGGATATCCTCACCAGCTTGTACAAATGATTTAGTATACTTATAAACTATATGTTCAACAGCATGGTCAGTAAATAAAATAATCCTCTCCTATAGCAAATGTTAATATTGATCTATCTGAATGCAGCTGTTTTAAAAAGTTTTCTAAAGTTTATATGCAAACCAGATTCCTTGAGGATATTTATTAAACTCGTTATTGGCCATCATTTCTAATTTCAGCTTTTGAGGCGTGACCGATTAATTGGCTCTCGCACCCGCCTCAAAAGGAGAAATAGAAATTCGGGCGTTTTCATTTCCCTTAGTTAATACGATCCTTATTCTTTAAGGATTCCTTAATCTAACGAATAAAGATAAGTAATAATATGCTCCTGAGTCAGCAGATATTGCTACTACCGTCCTAAAATTAGAATCTGACTCTAGCTTTTGGAGGCATTGATAATCAGGATATATTTTTACTATTGTTTTTTGATATATTGATTGTATTATTTTTTATTAAATGAACTAATAACGCGATTAAAGGCAAAGCTGTTCCAATGAGCAATGGTACTTCACTATTAAATTTATAGTATGAATAACTTCCAATCCATGAACCAAATGCTCCTCCTAAAAAGAAAATAGTCATATATAATCCATTAAGTCTATTTCTTTCCTCGGGATTCAAACTAAAGATAACTTTTTGACCTAATAATAAATTTCCTGATACCCCAACATCGATGCTAATGCCTGAGATTAAGATCAAAATCACACTCAATGGTGAATGATCTTGAACAAAAAATAATAGAACGATAGATAATAGAACGAGTGCCATTGATACATTAGTCATTGAAAAAATATAGCCTTTATCTGCTAGTTTACCAATAGTAGGAGTTAATAAAGCACCAGCAATTGCAACAAATCCAATTAATGCAATTTCGTTATTTGAAAAATCTAATGGTTCAGACCTTAATAAAATTGGGAGTACCGTCCAATAAAGGCTAAATGCTGCAAATAAACATGCGTGATAAAAAGCTCTTTGTTGTAAAGGAGAAGTATTTATTAGCAGCTTCACCATAGAAGCAATTAAATTGGAATATGACATATTACTATTTGATACAACTTCATAATTAGGCAAAAATTTTAAAATGATCAGTAATACAGCAACAAGGATTATTAATGAAAATAGAAAAACCATTCTCCAGCCGTACCATTCAGTTATTCCGATAGATAGTGGGCGAGCAATCATAATTCCAATCAATAAGCCACTCATCACTTTGCCAACATATTTACCTGTCTCTTCAACAGATACAATCCTCATAGTTAGCGGAACTAATATTTGAGCTGCACAAGCCCCAATACCAATGATGATTGTTAATAACAAAAAGACAATTCCATTAGATGAAATCAGTGTACCAATTAATGAAATAACGGTAAACCCAATCAGAATAGTAATTATTTTTTTGCTTTTAAATAAGTCAGCCATTGGAACAATAAAAAATAATCCCAATCCATATCCAATTTGGGTCAAAGTAGTGAGCAATCCTGATAAATTAGAAGAGATGTTTAGATCTTTTACAATGAACTGTACGATTGGTTGAGCATAGTAAATATTAGCAGCAAGTGATCCGCAACTAATTGCCAAAATGAAAATTAGAAAATTTGTTTTTTTAATCAATTTTATCAATCCTTTTGTTTATTTTGGTACGATCGTTCCGAAATACTAAAAAAAGAAAGACTATAGGTCTGCAATAGTCTTATCCACTAGATTATAGGCTAGATTTTTCTCTTTTTTGTATCTGGACATTAAATTAATGCTATGATTTAAACTTAATAAAGAATATGCAACTAATTCAGAGTCAGCCTCCTGTGAAATTTCTCCTTTCTTTTTTCCTTCTTCAATGACTTGCTTAAATACTTTTTCTAATTCATTAAAATCATTTATAAGTATTTCTTCTATGGAAGGATCAATATGTCCAATAAGCAGTGAAGAATTAGTTATAATACAACTTTTTGGATTGTCATCTGAATAGCATTTTTCAATATGTTGATAAAAAAAAGATTTAAGTGATCCTTTAGTGTCTATTCCGCTAAAAAGTAAATTTCTTTTTCGGCGGCCATAGTTTTTATAATGTTCTAAAACCAGTTTAAATAGTTCATCCTTATCTCCAAAACTCTCATAGAGTGTTGATCGACTTATTCCCATCGTTTCAATAAGATCTGATATGTATGTAGCATCATAGCCTTTTTCCCAAAATAAATACATAGCTTTATTCATAGCCTGTTCTTTATTAAAACTAATCCTTCTCCCCAATTTATAACACCCCCATTCATATAAAGTAGTATAAAGCTTTCGGAACGAAGAGTCCAGAAAAACATATTTTTAATCAAATCTTACGTTAAGAGCGCCTTTCTGGAACAATGAAAAATGTTCTTTTGTGCTTTAGAATACATTGAATTAATAAATTTGCGACATAATGAGATGAAAAAGATGAGTTAATAAACTCACCTTTTTTCATACTGAACAGAGTAATATTAGTATGCTTGCACAGTGATGCATTCAAAAACTTCATAAGCATTTTAGCTGGGTTGGACAATTTTAGTTCAACCTCAAGACTTTCATTAGTTTCAATTTATTTAGTACAAATAGAACATTTTAATTGTTTATTTTTTATTCACAAAAGCACTATGTATAAATATTATGCTTTAAAATAATAGTGGTGCGCAGTTCGCATAAATAGTAAAAGAGTGATTTTCAGTAAACAACACTAAACAGAATAAGAAAGTACGCTTTTCATTTTTGACGAAGATTTGTTTAATAAAAGTACTAGAAAATAGTCGGTACCATACCTCCATCCATACGGATCGGAGAACCTTTGAAGGCGGATGCATAAGGGCTGCATATAAAGGCAGCTAATCTACCTATCTCGGCTGGTCTGATAAATCGCTGGATTTCAGACTGAGGTAGATTTGTGGTCATAAATTTTTTCTCTTTTTCTGAAAATGTCATATCTTCATTAGGATACATCCCCTCAATTATTTGATGAACATTTTCGGAGAGTGTTGGACCTGGCATAATCGTATTAACAGTGACTTCTTTTCCTATTGTTAATTTAGATAGACTTTTTGACAATGATAATAGCATTGTTTTTGTCATACAATATTGCGGCATTTGTCCCGAAGGCATAACTGCTTCTTCACTCGCAATAAAAATAATTCTACCAAAATTATTTTTTATCATTCTCGGTAAGTAAAATTTAGATAATCCATTTGCGGCAAGAACATTAGTATGGATATACTTTTCCCATACTTCATCGTTGACGTCCTCGTATTTCATTTTTTCATAAATCCCCGTATTGTTAACTAAAATATCAATTTGAGGATGCTTTTTAAATAATGCTTCCCTTTGTTGAATATCTACTATATCAGCAGTGGCATTTTGAGGGAAGGTATCAGGGAACTCTAGTTTAATTTCATTTACGGTTTGTTCCACCTCCTCGTAATTTCGGCCATTAATTAGTACATTAACACCTTCTTTTGCTAGTTCAATGGCAATTCCTTTGCCGATCCCTCTTGATGATCCAGTGACTAAAGCTGTTTTATTTTTTAAATCTAGCTGCATAATCCATTGCTCCTTTTAGTTTTAAGTGAATTCTAGTTATTATTAATAATTATCCGACTGATAATACAGTTCCAAAAGTAAACGATCAATTAATCAAGTTTAAACCGAGATATTCAGTGCGCCATTTTAAAGGAGTAGTACCTTCCCAAAGATGAAAGGCTCGATAGAACGAGCTTTGATCTTCATATCCAATTAAAAAGGCGACCTCTTTAATATCAAGTGAGGGGTCTGCCAGGTACTCTTTTGCCTGCTCATGTCGAACTTTTGTTAACAAATGCTTGAAGCTCGTGCCTTCTTCCGTAAGCCGCCGCTGCAAAGTACGATCGCTTAACCCTAACTCGCTCGCAATAGCCGGAATATCAGGGCGACCTCCTGTTAGGCTGCGTTTCATGATCCACTTGACTGTCTCAGTAATAGAAGGTCTGCGTACTTGCTCATTCAACGACTGTTCCAGTACGGGAGTCAATATTTCTAGCAATTCTGCATTGTATGAGACAAAGGGACGATTCAGATCTGCTCGATGTATAGTTAACCTGTTACAATTTGTACCGAGCTGAATTCGGCAGCCAAAGTAATCTTCAAGTAACTGTAGGTCGCCAATTGAATGGGTAGAAAATTCTACGAATCTTGCTGTCAAAGGTTGACCTGTACCCCGACGTCCCAGTTCGAGAAGAAATGCCATCGTAATACCAATTAATATGGTCAGACCGGGATGTTCACTATGCAATGATTTTATTTCAATTGTACAGTGTTCCCCTTCCTCGGTAATATGTAAGCTTTCAGGAGGGCACAGTTGTTTGTACCTAGCCATCCGCTTTAAGGCATCACGGTAGTCACGAGCATGGTAAGTTGCTAAGACAGTCGGAGGGAAATGATCTGTTTCAAAGGATGTCGCAAGCTTGATGATTCCTTTCGCAGTGTCGTCAACGAGATCGGAATAAGCCTGCCAAATCGCAAAATATTGGGCTGTGGTGACAACTGGATCAGAAACAATGGTGATTGGCAATTGTGCTTTTCCAACCATGTCGATGGCGTCTATCCCCAATTGACGTAATCCTGTCCAAAATCCTGCCGGAATTTTAATACGGTCAGAGGCATAAAACGTCATATATATGGTCCTCCTTTCTCTATTTACATTACTAATTTTAAATGTAATTATGTCCTTTTTTACAAATGGTACTGTTTAATAATACCTCTCCAATAGAGTCTTGTAACTAGCGAACTGTGACAAACCACTTGCAAAATACGCCAATATTATAAGCAGAAAGAATGGTCATAAAGTTTTTTATTAGTCGTTACTATACGATTTTTATTTCTTATGATTAGTGTATTTACTTTAAGAAATAAGGATATGAAAAACGGCCAGACAAAAATCTGGTCGTTTTCATGTTAATTACATATCTAATTGGATTGTTTTCTCTATACTCCAAAAAAGAACCCGTTATAATCCACCAGCAACCTTTTAAAAACTTTCCATTTAGTATTAACAACTTAGAGAGAAACCTATTATACTTGAAATCTTTTGTTCCTTTTACCTTGTTTTCAACTATTTATGTAAGTTGCCACGAGAAGACTTTAATACCATAAAAATAGCTATAGCTAATCCAAGTACTCCTACCCAGGTGATGGAACCTAGCGATACCTTTTCTACAAATATCCCACCAATTCCTGCCCCTGCAGCCATCGATAATTGCATCATTGACTGGTTTAGTCCTAGAAGTACTCCGGATGATTCTGGTTTTATGGTTGCCAAATTGAACTGTTGTGCTGGAGCTGATGTCCACGCAGCAAAGGACCACAATATTAGTATGATTACAACACCAACATAAGTGTGAGTGATTAATGATAAAAGAATAAGCATGACAATGTGCAGAATCATCGAACCTATTAATGTACGTGACACACCCCATTTGTCTGTGCTAAAACCACCGAATTTTGAGCCGAATAAACTAGCAACACCGAATATAAGCAGAACTCCACTTAATAATTTTTCATGGATACCTGAGATGTTCAAAAGATAAGGAGATAAGTATGTGTAAGCAACTGAATACCCGCCAAGCCAGAAAAAGGTGATGGATAAACCAATCGCTACTTTTCGATCCTTTAGGAGAGCAAGTTGTTGTCTCAACGGAACCGATTCATCTCCTTTTGTTGACGGTATTACGAATGAGATGATGATCATTGCTAATAACCCAAGGAACGCAATTCCGCCAAATACTGCTTTCCAGTTGAATGCATCTGTAATAATTCGTCCTAGTGGAACACCAATGATTAAAGATGCTGTAAATCCCATCACTACAGTAGCTATTGCACTACCTTGTTTACCTTCAGGTGCTATTTTTGCCGCGATAGTCAGAGCTGTAACGACGACCATTCCAGCGCCTAGTGCCATTATAATTCTTGAGAAAACAAATAAGGTGTAACCTGGCAATAAGAATGCAAATATGTTTGCTATCACAAACAAGCCCAGTGATACAATCATAAGCTTTCGTCTATCCATGCCTGATGTTAGTGCCATAAGAATGGGTGTAAAGATTGCATAGACAAGCGAGAATATCGTTATTAATTGTCCTGCAGCCGCCAAAGTGATTCCTAGTGAATCTGCAATGTTATCCAATACACCAGAGATAATATACTCCGATGTTCCAACTAAAAAACTAATAAGTGCTAAAATATAAATTTTAAATGTGTTAGACAAAATAATCTCTCCTTCGCATATTATATTTACATATCTAGAAAAGACGATATGTAAATGATAAATATAAACATATCGTGATATATCGATATGTTAGGTGTAAATAAAGCTGAATTCTTAGAGAGAATTCAGTTACATTTACTTTAGATCTCTTGCTCCAAAATAGCTGCAATATTTTTTATTGCTTCTTCATCTCTTTTGTAATACGTATACTTTCCAATACGCTCTGTCTTAATCAGCCCAGCTCGCAAAAGTATATTTAGGTATTGAGAAGCTGTTGATTGCGTCATTTTTAATTGCTCTGTTATTTGACTAACGCATACCCCTGTTTTTCTCATATCAATCCCTTCATGAGGTACAAAATGACGTTCAGGTTCTTTTAGCCAGTGTAAAATTTGCAGCCTTGATTCATTTGATAAGGCTTTAAAGATTTCAATAGGTTTCATGTTTTTTATTATATCTAAAGAATACGATATGTCAATTTGTATTTAATTGAATTTTACAGATGAGGGAAGTGTTATAAATAATCAACATCTATTCTTTCGTTAATAAAACAACTGCCAGTCTCCCGAAAATTGCTTTGTAGAGCTATTTATTCTTTTGTATACGACTTATCATATCAACTAATTTTTTTGTTAATGATAATTCCGTTGTTATCCATCTGACAAAACATTTGTATAATAGGTATCTTCCTTTAGTTTCTTTTCTCTTTCTAAGACTATACTTCTCCTTTCCACAAAAACATCCCCAGAGAATAAGACATACACTAAATATGGTCTAATTCTCGGGGGATTTCTTCTTCGTTACATTTTTATCTTAAAATCTCAGTAATACAGATTATTTTTTATTATCTTTTGCAATCTTCTTAATCAAAGCTGGCAGCCAATCATCCAAATTCGTAAACGTAAATCCTGCTTTTTCTGCCTTTTCCGTATTCATATACCATGATGCAGGAATGGCATACGGAGAGAAATCTTCTTCATCTCCGTCAAGGGTAATTTTTGCAGTATGTCCTGTAATCTTTTCGATTATTTGGATTAATTTTTTCATTGTAATTTTCCCATTTGCTGTCGCATTAAATGGCCCTTCCACCTCTGAAAAACCTGCCCACTTTAAAAATGCGGCCGCTTCCGAAGCAAGAATAAAGGACATTTCTGCCTCCATATTAACAAAGCCGATCGTTCTATCCTGTTGAATTCGCTCAACATGAAAATGCAGCCGGCGCGTGTAATCATCTTCCCCTAACACAATTGGAAATCTTACCGCTACAACGGGGAAATCCGCATACTGGAAAAATGCTGCTTCTGCCTGCCGCTTTCCTTCATCATAAACAAATTCGCTCTTATCTAGTTGTATTGGATAGTTGTATGGATGAAAATCTGCCTCTCTTTTTTCGTTTCCATCTACAGGATAAGTAGATAAAGAGGAAGTAAACACAAGCTTTCCTATTTTCCCATTAAATACTTCACAAAAGTCTTTTGCTTCATTAGGTGTATAACAGATATTGTCATAAACAATATCAAAGGTTTGACCTGCGAAATGATGTTGTAATTGTTCCTTTTTAGAACGATCAGCGATAATATGTTTCACTTCGTTGTCAAATGGATGACTTACAGTCCCTCGAGTCATAATCGTAACACGGTGTCCCTCTTTCAGCAGCAATTCCACAAGCTTCCTTCCAAAAAAACGCGTGCCGCCTAGCACTAATATATTTTTCATCTTTTTTTTCCTAATCTATGACATTAATTTAAAAATTCCATAGAAAGGAGCTAATTCCTCTTTTTCATTCACGATATTATTTCAATAAATCTATTATTTTGCAATAAAATATTCTATATTTACAATCTGTTCTTTTTGAATTATAGGTGTCACCCCTTGAACTATTTGATCCCCGTTATTCCACATTTCTGAATTACGCAATTTTGCTAAATCGAAAATTCTTTCCCAGCTTTGCTCCTTTGTAATAGTTAATTTACCATCGTCGAATAAAGTATCTTCCTCCTCATTCATAGGGCAAAAACCGTTATTTAGCACACAATGCCAAGCAGAAAAATCAGAAAACAGAATTTGGTTTTCTGGTATCTCGACTGTTAAACATACAGCTTTTGTTCCTTTATTAAAATGTCCTTCCGACTGTAAATTTGGTTTTGTCGTCCACAGCCAAATAGGATAGGAGCCATTATGATTCAGCCTCTTACCCATTTGTTCTATCATCCATCTATAAGAAGGGAGAAAGTCTATATCCACAAATTCTGCTTTTCCAGTTAAATAGCCAGTTTTATTTAATTGATTTACCACTTCGATTTCTTGGTTGGTGAAGTAAATAGGCATTTATCTATCAAGCTCCTTTTCTTTATTATAAAAGCTGTAAATACAGCCATCGAATAAAGGGCATTTCATTTCTTCTATTTCTGAAAAAGCTGCAATATGGTAATATTAAACAAAAAAGGATAAGAGATTATGTAAAACGGAATTTCTTTGGTGTTGGATCTTTTGTTATTTTTATTATATCGCTGATGGCTTTTATCGTTGTATTTTTTATGCGTGTCTCTATTCCAATACTCTTTCTATCATACTCATATGGCTTCTTCCTCTCATTGGGATTATCTCTGGTTTCTTAAAAAAAGGAGTCATTCAAATTAGCGCCTTATCGGCAATGTCCTTATCTTTTTCTTAACGGTATAGTACCGTTTGTTACTTCAATTTTTTGGAATGAACCTTAATTTCCCTTAGTTTCCCTTATATACTTTCTATTTAAGGCATTGATAACAGATAAAGCGGATTTTTTTCTATAGGAGAATTCTACTTTGATTTATTTTTAGCTCTTTATGTTTTTTCTTTGATAGAGTTATTACTATTAATTTGTTTGAATGGGGTTACGTTTATTTAAAAAAATGGTTAGGAGTGAGTCATGATGAATAAGTTACATGTATTGATAAAAATTTTGATTACTGGTTTAGGTCTTCTATTAATCTTAACAAACATTGATACTATCTGGTATAACATTTTTATTGTATTTGTCATTGTCTATCTTATCTATGATTTGCTTTTAAATATGTATCGCAAAAAGGATAATGGTCGAAAGCAATAAATTATTGCACTCTTCTATCATTATAGAGGATATGCTTGAAAAAAATGTCCCAAAATCATTAGTTAACATAATAATATTATTATAAATTATTCTAGTGACCTATCTCATCAAGATTCTTTCTTTACTCTTTTCTTGGCCATATAAAAATAGAATAATGGAAAGCTGGTGAAAGAATTGAACGAATTACCACTAAAGCAGTTAGAGAAAATAATTGGATCGCTTCTATCTATTTCTCTTGTTGCTGAACAAGGCAGTACTTCTACCGTGTATCAAATGCTGGCCAGAAGTGGCACCTACATACTAAAAAGCGCTTTTGATGAAAAATATCGAGATTGGCTTCAGACAGAAGCATGTGTTTTAGAAAAATTAATCGGGAAAGAATTTATTCCTGTTCCGTATTACTATGGATTTATAAAGGAACAAGCCAGCAGTCATTTGATCATGTCTTATGAACAAGGGATTACCTTAACAGCTGCTTTAAACCAAGCAAAAACAGACACAGAGAAATGTGCTTTAATCCAAAGCTTTGGTCAACTTTTACATAATCTGCATACTACAGAAATAATGGATCCATTTCATCATGTAGGTGAATGGCTATCTGAACGTCTCCTAAAAGCGGAGTATTATGTTAAAAAAGGATGGACAGAAGGATCCAATGACCTTCTCACTTTGTTGAAAAATAATAAGCCAGCGCCAATAAACCAAACGATTATACATGGAGATTGCACAACAGACAATGTTCTTGTTGTGAATGGCGCTGCAACAAAGTTCATTGATGTCGCTGGCATGACAGTTGGTGATCCCCGCTATGATGAAGCATTAGCCATTAGAAGCTTTGTTCATAATAACAGGTTTATAGAAGCCTTTTATGCACGCTATAAACATTATCAGATTACCATGGATGAATTTCGATATTTTGACGAAGGGTTGTATGAATTTTTTTAATATGTAAACAAATTGGTTGATTAGTTCCACACTAAATAAAGGGATTAAAATGTACTCTCAGCAAGGACATTTTAATCCCTTTTGTCTTTTTGTGGTGCCAGGCACTCTTAATGGACACTTTTAATAATTCGTTGTTCAAACCCTTTTGTAAGTGGCACGACGATGATGCCGGCGATGACAAGTTGCATGATATTACCTGGCACGGAGCCGAATGGCTGGATCCAGTTGCCATAAAGGATTACTTCTGTAAAATAGTAGCCGACAACTTTGATGATCATGGCAACAGCAACTGCCATTATATATACAAAAGACTTTTTGCCAGGCATCTTCTCCGCAATAAGTCCTGCTATATATCCCATAGTACCAACAATTATAAATGTAAATGGAGCCCATAATGTCCAGCCTGACATAATATCAAATAAAGCCATTCCAAAAGCGCCTACAATCGCACCAGATTTCTTGCCAAAAAGAAATGCAGCAATCAAAAACGGCACGTTACCCAAATGGATTAGTCCCCCATTTCCCATCAGTGGCAGCCTGATGTTGATAAACATTGTAGCAAGAAACGTTAAAGTAATAAAAAGTGCATTGAGAACTAGGATTCTCGTTTTGTTTTGTTTTGTCGTAAACATGCAAAATTCTCCTCTTCCTTCAAGTATTTGTTATTCAGTTTAAAAAAAGAATATCCTCTTCTTCATGATTACTAGTATAATAAAATCTGACAATATAAAAAGTGTCAATTTTTATAAAAATAACGTGGTCAGAAAGGATACTTCCCGAATGGATATGCTTATGTTTGAATTGAATAAAAACACAACAAAACCCTTATATGAGCAGCTATATATGGGAATCAAATCTGCTATTTTAAGCCAACAAATTGAAGTTGGAACGCAACTCCCCTCCAAAAAAAAATTGGCCGATTTTTTAAACATCAGCCAAACAACTATCGAAGTGGCATATGCTCAGCTGGTTGCAGAGGGATTTATTGTCTCAAAACCACGGATTGGTTTTTTTGTAGAGGATATAAACGAATTACCTTATATTGAAACAGAAAATGTTGAGTTGCCTATGGAGGATATAGAGAAAGAAATGATCCGAATTGACTTTCATCCTGGAAAAATCGACACAGATTCCTTTCCTTTTTCCCAGTGGAGAAAGTATGCAAAAAATTTATATGATACACCGTCAAAGGAGTTGCTACAGATTGGAGAACCACAAGGGGAATACACTTTACGGGCGGAAATAGCCAAATACCTATATCAATCGCGTGGGATAATATGTAAACCAGAGCAAATTGTGATTGGGTCAGGAACAGAACAACTCTTTCCTATGATTTTAAAGTTGCTTGAAAAAGATTCAACCTTAGCCCTTGAAAATCCTGGCTATTCAGCAAGCCCTAGAATTCAACTGCAAAATAAAGCCATCCCTATTCCAGTTGATGAAGACGGATTGATGGTGGATCAACTGGAAAAAACAAAGGCGAATGTGGTCTATATTACACCTTCTCACCAATTTCCGACAGGTGCCGTTCTTTCCGCCACAAGGAGAACACAGTTAATGCAGTGGGCAGCCAAAAGTAAAAATCGCTACATTATTGAAGACGATTACGACAGCGAGTTTCGTTACACTGGTAAACCCATTCCCGCCTTACACGGGATGGACCAAAACAATAAGGTGATTTATCTAAGTACGTTCACCAAGTCATTAATGCCTTCATTGCGATTGGCCTATTTTCTTTTGCCTTCTACATTGTTGAAGAAATATAAGGAAACATTCAGTTATTATTCGGCAACTGTACCAAGGTTTGACCAGCATATAGTAGCCAGCTTCATGAGAGACGGTTATTTTTCAAAACACTTAAATCGTATGCGGAAAATTTATCGTAAAAAACTTGATAAACTGATCCATATCTTTAAAACAGATTATCCAGAAGTCATCATCACTGGAGATCAAGCCGGGATGCATATTTTAATTTCCCTACCCTTGCCCAAAAGTGAAAATGAGCTAAAAGCTATCGCAGCAAAAAGCCATATCTCCATTTATCCATTAAGCGATTATCTTATAAAACCAATTGAATATAAGTATCCAACATTCCTGTTAGGGTTTGGAGGCATTCCATTAGAAAAAATCGAGGAAAGCATACACCAATTAATGCAATGCTGGAAAATGGAAAAATAATTCAGCTTGTACTAACTCTAGCTAGAATCTCTATTTAATTTAAACTATTGCACAGTATTATATAAGAAGTAGTGTTCATTTTTCTATTAACTAGATTATTGAATAATAAAGAAAACGTCTAATCCTTATTTAGCAAGGTTTAGACGTTTAATGATTTAAGCATTAATACAATAAGTACAATCCAACGAACGATACATTAGCTGCCATGACTAGAAAGGCGTCTGTAATATGTATTTTTGAAATCCAGCTTTATAAAAGTAGGATCTAACTTCAAGCTTTAAAGCACATGTTAGTTTAAGTGAATAACCTCACAATCTTTTGTTTAGAGTATAAAAAAGACAACTTCTTACATTAGAAACGAGCCAGTTTATTTAATAAGCAATACGTACTTTTTTCATATTTCATTGACAAAAGTTAAAGTATTGAATATAGTTTTATTAAATTAGTTTTAACAAAACTATAGAAGGGAGCTTGATAATGAATGTATGAACTTCTTGTACTTTCGTTATTAATGAAATTTCCATTACATGCATATCTTATCTCAAAAATATCAAATGACACCATTGGTCCATGGGAGCAGGTGAGCAGAGGAACTCTTTCAACATTGCTTAATAAATTAGAGAAAGCTGGTCTGATTCAAGAATCTGATCCAGCCACTGTCCCTTTTCCTACCGATCGGCCAAGTCGTACTTTCGAAATAACGAATAAAGGTAAATCACGTTTTTTTGAGTTGATGATGGATACAAAAAAAAATCTTGGAAATTACCAAAAAATTTTTCACATAAAGGCCATCTACTTTGAATTTCTAAACGAAGAAGATCAACTCTATTTGGTTCATCACTATATAAAATATTGTCAAACAGCAATTGATCATATCAAGGCCCAACAATTAGAATTTGATGAAAATCCTGAGCATGTTAAGTCAATGCATCGTACCTCATTTTATACGACCATAGAAAGTTTAATGCACCTAAATGCAGAGCAATGGAATCTAGAAAAACAATGGGCAACTAATTTTAAAGAACAGATTAAGATGAGCATAAAAAACGATAAGAGAAAGGAACATTCAAATGACACAAAAATGGAAAACAGATAAAGAAGCCATACACTTTTTATTTAATGAAATGTTTTCGGCATGGAGTCATGGAGATGGCGAAGCATTTGCGAATTGCTTTACGGAAGATGTTGACTATGTTACTTTTTTCGGACAGCATTTAAAAGGAAAAAAAGAAGTAGAGAGATCACATCAGGATTTATTTAATGGTGTCTTAAAGGGATCACAAATGCAAGGACGAATTACGAGCATTCGTTTCCTAAATGATGAACTAGCAATTGTTCACTGTATAGGAAATACAAAAATGTCAAACCAAAAAAATTATAATAAGAAAAGAGAATCTATCAATACTAATGTAATAGCCAAACAAAATGGGGAATGGAAGATCTCTGCTTTTCACAACTGTCGAATCAAAGAGCCAAACTTTTTTATTAAATGGCTTTTGAAAAAAGGTAAAAAAAAGAGTGAAAAAAGCTAAGTTGAATGTATGTTTAAAGACGGTTTTCCTGGTATCTAAAATTGTTATCCATTATGACTAGTTATAAACTCATTATGCCTAAACCGGTTCTATCCTAAACAAAAGGGGAGCGCCGGTTTCGTCTCTCTTGAATAATATCTGGCTCTAAAAAAAGCTATGAACGATTAAACTGCAAGTTAGCACAAGAAGTAAACGGGAGCGCCACAGCCATTCCATCTTTAACGAAAGCATTCGTTGAATAAGGGTGTTACTGTTTAATTCATCATTTTCTTCAGATATTTAATTAATAAACTCCTCTAAACTAGCTGCATATTCGTCTAATTCCCTTGTTTCGTGATTCCAGAGAAAAATGGTATCTTCAATTTTTCTGTTCACTTTTTTAAAGCACAGTAGATCTCCCGAACCATCATCACCAATTGCAATAAGGTCTTCAGACATTCTTTCATCTCTTGCTTCCTTATTTTGTCTAACAACATCGTCCCATGTTTTTTTAGAATTTATTTGGGTTTTAATAGGATAGAGAATCCATTCATCGATTTCTACATTATTTACTAACTTAAAAAGTTCTTTGTACTTATTTAGAGGCCCATTTGACTGCTTGTACCTCTTCAGTCTGTATTGTCAATTCATTCAAATCTAATTCATATTCAATTAAATAATAATCATCAAAGCCATGTTCAAAGTTAATAGTAAATTGTAGACGAATCCTTTCAAAGTTATTATGAATTCCCCAATTCCTCGAATAGCTCGCTTGAAGCAGCCTGCTGACTGTATCACCTGCAACAGCACTACCACCACAAGTGATATTCCAAAGGTTCGACCACCCTTGCTTAAAGGGCTGACGTTGCTGAATCTTTTGAATTAAATATACATATGTGTACTATTAAATAGAACTCTCCTGGTTTCATTTCATCCTCCCTGAGCTATTTGTTTCTCTATTTTATTACGATACTTATCAAATAAATCCCACTTTTCCATTGCAAAAATCCTTATGTATATTATTGTAATAAGATTCCCAGTATACTATATAATCAGATTATCATAATGAATTTCACAATAGATATTTAAAGATTTGGAATAAAGTTAAGTAACTTTCCCATAACGACGATTAGGAACATTTATTACTTCGAGTTGAAAGTCCGCAAAAAACTGACCATCGTTTTATCGAGCTAATGCCCCCTTTAGTTGAAGTACATTTCTTTACAAACTTGGTTGCCTTTTTAAATAAAATTTGTTTATTTATTAAGGAAATGCATCCCTGACAACTATACCTCTCTTTAGCAATCCATAACATTCTTAATTATTGTTACAACATCTTTCAAATATGAACCAGAGTGTGGTACGAAATCTTCTTTTGTAACACTTTTTGTAATTTCTAACTTTTCATCATACGTATTAATTATGAAACCATTTACAGTAATTTCAGTTCTCTTCTCAAAAACAAAATCATAAAAATTTTTGAATTTGGTTCTTACAATGCCAGATACTTCTTCTTTTTGAAGTTTATATACAGGTTCTTCATTTACTCTATACATATATACATTGCCAAATTCTTTATCAATAAAATTTTCAGTAATAATACAATCCTTTATAACACCTATTAATTCTAAATCTTCCATTGATACATCCATGCCTAATTCTTCTTTTATTTCCCTAATACCCTCTCCAACAGTTTCATTGGCCAAGATATGACCAGCAGCCGTAATATCCAATAAATTAGGAAAATCATTTTTAACCTTACTACGTAATTGAAAATATATATAATCTATATTATTTTCATTTTTTAAAAACCAACAATGAAAGGTATCGTGCCAGTAACCTTTTTGGTGAACGATATCACGACTAGTTATGCCTAATGGATTTTTTTGTTCATCGTAAATTTTTATCATTTCAATACTCATAAATTACCCCCTATTAACTCAATAATCATTTTATTTTCTTATAAAATGCAGAATAAACCAATATTTATAAATTCTTTACTGACTAATCTGCCATTATAGCAAGATCAAGAAAGAGTGCCGTTGCTTCATAGTATCTATTAGTCATTAAAAAAAGGCTCCCTCTTTTTCATTGACTCCTTTGTCAATAAATCGTAGCATTCCTTTTCCAACAGATATAACATCTTCTTGATTAAAAATAATACAAGCTGTTCCTCCAACATACTTCTCACATTCAAACTCACCAAGAACTGTCACGTACCCCTTTTCAAAATGATAAATGAGTTCACCGTCATGTTCCTCTATAGCACTTAATTCGTTGTGTAAATATGCTCTAATCGGTTTATCGTATAATTTCATATGGATCACACCTTTTTTGTATTCATAAGTTTAATACCAAGCAGCCTGCCGCTTCAGTACCATAATGGATAAAAAAGCATTCATCCGTCTTGGATCAATGCCCCTAGTCTAAGTACAATTCTTCCCTTACTTTAATTTATTCCAATCATGCTGCCTCTTTTTTCCTATATTAAGCAAGTTACCCTTTGAGCAAACTATATATTGATATAATTATAATCCTGATCTATATGCTTTCTTGTAACAATTTCATTTTCATCTAAGCCATTACATATTGCAAAAAAACCTTCATTAGTTTCAAAACCGACGCCAATCAATTGTTCCATCCATTGAATAATTTCAACAGTATTTATTTCTTTCTTTAAAAATTTATTAAGCTCTACCAATTTGTTCTTTTTCCAAACTAGTTTTCTACCAAAGTAATTAATCTCTTGTAACAGGTCAATGTGGTCAAAAGTTACAGCATATTGATTAGTCTTGTATGCACATAGTTCTAACTGGCAAGTTTTAAATTTTAATATTACTGGCAGGTCATTAAACCATTCATCATTAATACTATCCCAGGACACCCATAGTTCTTCTATTGTTTGCCCTTTCAGAGATTCCAGCTTACATTTATATTCAGCTATGATTCCAAACGATTCTTCATACAATTTGGGATTGTAATTTTTTATTCCGAAAATAACAATTCCCTCCTTCTCCATTTTCCTTTATAACTAAATTTCCTAAGTTAATCCCGTTTGTCACATAATACATTTATTATAGAAATACAGCTCCTGATAATAACAAAAAGAAAAAAATGTGCCTGATAGTTCAAGAAAAATGAACAAATTTTAGATCTCTGCCAACAAAACTAGAAGACGGAGGTTGTAGTCCCAATTCTCTCGACCAAACTGAAAGTTGTCCGATATGATGAATTTCGTGTGCAATAATATGGTGAATTATATCATTTACAGCGTATTTCTTTTCATCCCAAGGGACACTGACACTCTGTTCCTTCAAGTCATCTATGTTTCTCAAATATTCAGCGATTTCCTTCCGTAATTTATCTGAAAGAGCTTTAACCTTTTCAAGTGTATTATAGTCATCAAACTGAAATACTACATCCTCTTTCCCTTTAATACCACGAATCCAACTATATTCCACATCAATTATATGGAAAAGTGTAAATAAAATATTTCCTACTCCGCCAATACGATTTTTTAATAACTCTTTAATTGTTAATTGATTACACCAGTCAAACCATTCATCTCTTACTTGCCAGTTATATTCAAAGAATTTTATCAATATTTTGAACACCCCTAATTTAGTTTAATACAATACTATAAATGTCAACACAAATATGTACATTTTCGCTCGGTT